>NC_011891.1:3082500-4282500 GCF_000022145.1 Anaeromyxobacter dehalogenans 2CP-1 | reverse complement strand
GCCGGGATGGTCTGCGTCACGATCCGCTCCATCACCTTGGCGATGGCGCGCTGCCGCGCCAGGCCCTGCGGGTCGGCGTACTGCGCCTTCAGCTCGTCGCGCAGGTTCCAGTGCGACAGGAGCCGCTTGCCCTTCGGGAACAGGCGCGCCCCCTGGTCGTCCACCAGGTGGTGCACGTAGACGTTGTAGTCGGCGATGTAGAGGTCGGCGTCCGCGCCGGCCTTCGCGATCTCGCGGTTCACCGCCGCGGGCACGCGGCGCGCGAAGCGGTTCGCGAGCCGCGCCTCGGCCCACTCGCGCCGGGACCAGGCCTCGCCCTGGCGGAGCCGCTCGTCGAGCGTGGTGAGCGGGAAGTTGAGCAGCGCCGCGAACGCGATCTTCCCGTCGAACAGGTCGTCCACCACGTGCGCCGACGGGTCGTAGGCGGCGAGCAGGCCGTCCACCGGCTGCATGGGCCCGACGTCCAGCTGCGCGAAGGAGGAGAGCGTCCGGGCGATCTCCAGGCCGTTGCCGTCGAGCGCCTCGAAGCTCGCCTCGAAGCGCTTGAAGGTCTGATCGAGGTCGCTCCCGCGGGGGCGGAACTGCTCGACGCAGAGCGCCTCGAACGCCTTCGCGTCGCCGTCCGACGGCCGCCAGAACGCGGCCGCCTGGGCGGCGCCGCGGGCGGCGCGATCCCGCTCGGCGTCGCCGTGCTTCGCGACCAGGGCGGCGGTGCAGCGATCGACGGCGCGGGCGAGGGCGGGCGGGGGCTTCGGGGTCGCGGTCATGGCGAGGGCGATCAGGGTCGCGGCGGCGATGGACATGGCCGCGCACTCTATCGCGAACCCTTCCCGGCGTTCCCGGCCTCTCACGCCTGCAATGAGGGGCGCCGGACGCCCCGAAGGAGACTCGTCATGACCGCCGAACGCGGTGTCCGCATCCTGGCCGGGACCTTCATCCTCGTATCGCTCCTGCTGGGCGTCGAGGCGAGCCCGCTCTTCGTGAACGCCCGCTGGCTCTGGCTCACCGTGTTCGTGGGCGCGAACCTGTTCCAGAGCGGCTTCACCGGCTTCTGCCCGGCCGAGATCATCATGCGGAAGGCGGGCCTGCGGGGCGCCGCCGTCCCCGCGTCGTCGCAGCGCTGAGCTCCCGCCGCACGCAGGCCCGGTCCCGCCCGCCGTCCGGCGGGCCGGGGGCCGCGGCCTGCGCTCCGCGTTGACGCGCCGGGCCAGTTCCACTACGACGAGGACTGCGTCCCCGCCCCGCCGGCAAAGCCGTCGGGGCCCCACCCCTGCTTCGCGGGGCCCGTGACCTCGCGGCCCGCTGCGCGGGTGCTCGCGAGGTCCCCGCGGGGAGGGGCAGTGCCCCTCCCCAGCCTGTGGCTGGGGCCCCTCCCGATTCACGACCATGCGCCGGACCCACCGCGGACTCACCGTCGTCGCCCTGCTCCTCGGGATGTTCCTCGCCGCGATGGAGATGACGGTCGTCTCGACCGCCATGCCGTCGGTGGTGGGGGAGCTGGGCGGGCTGGCGCTGTACGCCTGGGCCTTCGCCGCCTACATGCTGACCGCCACGGTGAGCGTGCCCATCTACGGCAAGCTCGCCGACCTGAAGGGCCGCAAGGTGGTGATGCTGTTCGGGCTCGCGCTGTTCGTGGCGAGCTCGATCGCCTGCGGGATGGCGCGGTCGATGGAGGCGCTGGTGGCCGCGCGGGCGCTGCAGGGGCTGGGCGCCGGCGCCATCCAGCCCGTCACGCTCACCATCGCCGGCGACCTGTTCGAGCCGCAGGAGCGCGCGCGCATCCAGGGCGTGTTCGGCGCGGTCTGGGGCATCGCCGGCCTGGTCGGGCCGCTGCTCGGCGGGGCGATCGTGCACCTCGCCTCCTGGCGCTGGGTGTTCTGGCTGAACGTGCCGTTCGGCCTCGGCTCGGCGCTGGTGCTGGCGCTCGTGTACCACGAGCGGCCGGAGCGCCACGCGCACCGCCTCGACGTGGCCGGGGCGGCGCTGCTCTCGATCGCGGTCGTCTCCGCGCTCCTCGCGGTGCGCTCGCCCGCCACCGGGCTGGTGGCCCTGCCGCTCGCCGCCGTCGCGCTGGCGGCCTTCCTCGCGGTGGAGCGGCGGGCGCCGGAGCCGCTCCTCCCGCTCGACCTGTTCCGCGACCGCGTCATCGCGGTGTCCTCCGCGGCGAACGCGCTGCTCGGCGCGGCGATGCTGGGCATGGTCACGTTCGTGCCGCTCTGGGTCCAGAGCGTGCTCGGCGGGACGCCCACGCAGGCGGGCAGCGCCATCGCGTCCATGGCGGTGGGGTGGCCGATCTGCAGCGCGCTCTCCGGGCGGCTCCTCCCGCGCACCGGCTACCGCGCGCTGGTCCGGGCCGGCATGGGCCTGACCGCGCTCGCCGCCGTCGCGCTCGCGCTGCTGCTCCGCCCGGGCGTGCCGCTCCTCGTGCCCCAGGCGCTGGCGTTCGCGTACGGCGCCGGCATGGGCTTCGCCTCCACGCCGCTCGTCATCGCGGTGCAGGCGAGCGTGCCCTGGAACCGGCGCGGGGTCGCGACCGCCACCACCATGTTCTTCCGCACCATCGGCGGCACGCTCTCGGTGGGCGTGCTCGGCGGCGTGCTCGCGCACGCGCTCGCGAGCGGCGGCGCCGACGGGGCGCTGGTCTCGCGGCTGCTCGGGCCGGAGCGGGCGTCGATCGACGCGAGCATCCTGGGGCCGCTGGCGGGGGCGCTGCAGGGCGCCATGGGCAGCATCTTCGCGGCGGTGGCGGTGATCGCCGGCGCGGCGTTCGCGGTGGCGCTGCGCTTCCCGCGCCTCGCGCTCGAGGTGCGGAACCCGGAGCGCGCCGGCGCCGGGGCGCCGCCGGCCCCGGACCGCCCGTGAGCCGCCCCGCCGACGTCGTCACGCTGTTCGCGACGCGCGCCGTGCGGCTGTTCGCGTACGGCCTGCTCTCGGTGGTGCTGGTGCTGCACCTCGAGGCCGCCGGGCTCGACCAGCCGCGCATCGGCGCGCTGCTCACGCTCACGCTGCTCGGCGACACCGCCCTGTCGCTCTGGATCACCACCCGCGCCGACCGGATCGGCCGCCGCCGCATGCTCGTGGCCGGCGCGCTGCTCATGGTGCTCGCGGGCGCCGCGTTCTCCGCCACCACCGCGTTCCCGCTGCTGCTGCTCGCGGCGACGGTCGGCGTGATGAGCCCCTCCGGCAACGAGGTGGGGCCGTTCCTCGCCATCGAGCAGGCGGCGCTCACCGAGGCGGTGCCGGCGGGGCGCCGGACCGCGACGTTCGCCTGGTACCAGCTGGCCGGCGCGGTCGCGACGGCGCTCGGCGCGCTCGCCGGCGGGGCGCTCGCCGGGGGCCTGCAGCGCCGCGGCCTCGCCCCGCTCGCCTCCTACCGCGCCGTCACCGCGCTCTACGGCGCGCTCGGCCTCGCGCTCGCGGCGCTGTTCCTGCGCCTGACCTCGCGCGTGGAGACCGCCCCGCGCCCCGCGGCCTCGCCGCGCGCCGCGCTCCTCGGCCTGCACCGCTCCCGGCGCGTCGTGCTGGAGCTCTCCGCGCTGTTCTCGCTGGATGCGTTCGCGGGCGGCCTGGTGGTGCAGAGCTTCGTGGCCTGGTGGTTCCACCGCCGGTTCGGCGCCAGCCCCGCCACCATCGGCGCGATCTTCTTCGGCGCGAACGTGCTCGCCGGGATCTCGGCGCTGTCCGCCTCCGCCATCGCACGGCGCATCGGCCTCGTGAACACGATGGTGGCGACGCACCTGCCCTCGAACCTGCTGCTGGCGCTCGTCCCGCTCATGCCCACGCTGCCGCTCGCCATCGGCGTCCTGCTGCTGCGCTTCTCCATCTCGCAGATGGACGTCCCGACGCGCCAGTCCTACACGGTCGCGGTGGTGGACCCGGACGAGCGCTCCGCCGCGGCGGGGGTGACGGGCATCGCGCGGACGGTGGGCTCGGCGCTCGCGCCGGCGGTGGCGGGGCCGCTCTACGCCGGCGCCGGCGCGCTGGCGAGCGTCCCGTTCCTGGTCGCGGGCGGCCTCAAGGTCCTGTACGACCTGCTGCTCTGGCGGCGCTTCCGCGCGCTGCGCCCGCCCGAGGAGCGCTGAAGCGCACGTGAACCCATCCCCTCCCGTCGCCGCGGCGGCCGATCCGCGTCGCATCGCGTCGTTGCTCCTCCCTCACATGCCGACGGGCATGCTCGGTCGTCGCGCCTCGCGCTGCTCGCGGCTCGACCGCCTGGCTCGGTCCGGGGATGGATTCACGCGCTCCGAGCGGCGCGCGCGGGCCGAGGCGGATCAGAACCCCTGCGCGATCCGCAGCCCGGCCGCGAACGCGTCGAGGCGCTGCCGCTCGCCGAACAGGTGCGGGCGCAGCACGGTGAAGCGGCCCTCCACGCCGAGCGAGGTGTGGCGTCCCACCGGCACCATGGCGGCGACCGCGGCCCAGCCGCCGAGCGACGCGTCCTCCTCCTTCTCGGTCGTGACCGCGGTGGTGGCGCTGCTCGCCACGTCGCGCTCGGCGCTGACGAAGTGCACCGCGACGCCGGCCGCTGCCGAGAGCTCCACCGGGCCGGCGGCCAGGAACGCGCGCAGCCCGCCGCCCACCGGCACGTCCCACAGCCGCGGCTCCACCGTGCGCGCCACCCCGGCGGCGTCGCGCACGGCCGCCGACGTCGAGGACGGGCGGGCGACGCCCGCGCCCATCTCGGCGCCGAGCCAGGAGAGCAGGCGGACGCCGAGGGTGAGCTCACCCTCCGGGCCGGGCTCGAGGCCGGCCATGGAAGGGCCGGCCGGGATCCAGGCGCCGACCCGGAGCGCCAGCACCTGCGCGTCGAGGCCCTCGTCGTCGGCCCGGGCGGCCGGAGCCGCGGTGACGGCGAGGACGGCGGCGAGGCAGGCGGCAGCGAGCGGTCTCATGCCCGCGAGCGTGGCACGGACCGGGGCCGCCGTCACGCGCGGCGCGCGGCGGCGAAGCCGCGCTCGAGGTCGGCTCGGAGGTCGTCCACCGCCTCGATCCCGGCGGAGACGCGGATGAAGCCGTCCGCGATCCCGAGCGCCTCGCGCGTCTCCTTCGGCACCGACGCGTGGGTCATGATGGCCGGGTGCTCGATGAGGCTCTCCACGCCCCCGAGCGACTCCGCGCACGCGAAGATCCGCACGTGCTCGAGGAAGGCGCGCGCCGCCGGCAGGCCGCCGCGGATCACGAACGTGAGCATGCCGCCGAAGCCCCTCATCTGCCGGGCCGCGAGCCCGTGCTGCGGGTGCGAGGCGAGGCCCGGGTAGGTGACGCGCTCCACCTGCGGGTGGCCCTCCAGGAAGCGCGCCAGCGCGAGCGCGTTCTCGGCGTGGCGCTGCATGCGCACGTGCAGCGTCTTCAGCCCGCGCAGCACCAGGAAGCTGTCGAGCGGCCCGGGCACCCCGCCCACCGCGTTCTGCAGGAACGCGAGCCGCTCGTGCAGCGCGTCGTCCGAGGTCACCAGCGCCCCGCCGATCACGTCGGAGTGGCCGTTCAGGTACTTGGTGGTGGAGTGGGCGACGAGGTCGATGCCGAGCTCGAGCGGACGCTGGAAGTACGGCGTGGCGAAGGTGTTGTCCACCACCGTGCGCGCCCCGTGCGCCCGCGCCATCCGCGCCACCTCGGCGAGGTCCACGATCTTCAGCATGGGGTTGGTGGGGCTCTCGATCCACACCAGCCGCGTGTTCGGGCGCAGCCCGCGCTCCACGTTGCGCGGGTCGCTCATGTCCACGTGCGAGAACTCCAGCCCGTGGCGGCGGAACACCTTGTCGAAGATGCGGAAGGTGCCGCCGTACACGTCGTCCGAGGCGAGGACGTGGTCGCCCGCCTGGAGCAGGTGGAGGATCGCGTCGGTGGCGGCGAGGCCGGAGGCGAACGCGAGCGCGTGCCGGCCGCCCTCCAGCGCCGCCAGGCAGCCCTGGAGCGCGTCGCGCGTCGGGTTGCGGGTGCGCGAGTACTCGAAGCCCTTGTGCACGCCGGGCGAGGCCTGCACGTAGGTGGACGACAGGTACACCGGCGTCATGATCGCGCCGGTGGTCGGATCCGGCGCCTGGCCGGCGTGGATGGCGAGGGTGTCGAACCCGGGCTTCGTCTCGGCGTCGGCCATGGTCGCTCCGTGGGAGGGCGGGGCGGCTAGCGGAGCCGCTGCGCCAGGAACTCGATGAGGTCGATCTTGGTCACGATGCCGGTGACCCGATCGCCCTCCTTCACCACCGCCACGTGATCGTCGTTGAAGATGTCGCGGAGGCGCGAGAGCGCCGTCTCCGGCTCCACCACGCCCTGCAGCGGTTGCACCAGCGGCTCGACCACCTCGGTGAGGCGGTGCTTCCCCTCGATGAGGAAGTTGAGCAGGTCGTACTCGTGGATCATCCCGATGGCGCGGCCGGTGTCGTCCACCACCGGCATCTGCGAGATGTCGTGCTCCTTCATCTTCTTCACCACCGCCTCGACCTTGTCGGTCTTGCGCGCGGAGATGACCTCGCCGCGGCGGCGGCCGAGCACGTCCTTCACGGTGGCGGCGGACACCGGGCCGCCCGCGCCCACCGGGAAGCCGTTGTCGCGCATCCACTCGTCCGAGTAGAACTTGGAGATGTAGGCGCGCCCGCCGTCGGGCAGCGGCACCACGATCACCTTGCCCTTGCCGAGCTCCTTCGCGAGCTTCACCGCGACGTGCACCGCCGCCCCGGAGGAGCCGCCGGCGAGGACGCCCTCCTCGCGGGCGAGCCGGCGCGCCATCACGAACGCCTCGGCGTCGTTCACCTGGCGGACGTCGTCGAGGACCGAGAGGTCCATCGCGCCGCACATCATGTCCTCGCCGATGCCCTCCACCTTGTAGACGTGGGGCTGCGAGAGCTTCCCGGTCTTGAACATCGAGTGGTACACCGAGCCGATCGGGTCCACGCCGACGTTGAGGATGGCGGGGGCCTTCTCCTTGAAGAACTTCCCGCAGCCGCTCATGGTCCCGCCGGTGCCCAGGCCGGCCACGAACGCGTCGAGCCGGCCGCCGGTCTGCTCCCAGATCTCGGGGGCGGTGAGCTGGTAGTGGGCCTCGACGTTGTCGAGGCTGTGGTACTGGTTCACGTAGAAGCTGTTGGGCGTCTCCGCCGCGATGCGCTTGGCCACCGAGTAGTAGCTGTCGGGCGAGTCGGCCGGCACGTTGGTCGGCGTCACGATCACCTTCGCGCCGAACGCCTTCAGCGTGTCCTGCTTCTCCTTCGACATCTTGTCCGGCATGGTGAACACGCAGCGGTACCCCTTCACCGCCGCCGCCATGGCCAGGCCCACGCCGGTGTTGCCGCTGGTGTTCTCGACGATGGTGCCGCCCGGCCGCAGCAGCCCCGAGCGCTCCGCCTTCTCGAGGATGTGCACCGCCATGCGGTCCTTGATGGAGCCGCCGGGGTTCAGGTACTCGAGCTTCACGAGCACGGTCGCGTCGTCGGGACCGGTGAGCTTCTGCAGGCGGACGAGCGGCGTGTGCCCGATCGCGGAGAGGACGGTCTCGTGGTAGGCCATGGGGGCTCCGGATCCGGAAAGATCGACGGGAATCCCGGCGTTATAGGCAGGCGGCGTGACCCGCGTCAACGCGCCGGACCGGCGCGGCGCGACCCCTAGGAGAGGCGAGGCCCACGGCATGAGCGAACCCTTGGAGACCGAGGCCCGCGTCCGCGCGGCGGTGGCGCGCGCCACCGGCGAGGACGTCTCCCGCGCGCCCGTGCGGCGCCTGGCCGGCCACGCGTCGCTGCGCAGCTACTGGCGGGTCGGCGAGCGCCCGCGCTCGCACGTCGTCATGGTGATGCCGCCGGACGCGAAGCCGGAGGAGGTCACGAAGGGCGGCGCGCCCGCCGTGAACCCGTTCGTCGACGTGCAGCGCTACCTGTCCGGCCTGGGCGTGCGCGTCCCCGCCATCCTCGCGTTCGAGGAGGCCGAGGGGCTGATGGTGCTGGAGGATCTCGGCGACGACATGCTCGAGACGCGCCTGCTCGCCGGCGCGCCCCGCGCGCGCCTGTACGAGGACGCGATCGACCAGCTCGCCCGGCTGCGCGCCGCGGCCGAGGCCCGGCCGGCCGGGTGCGTCGCGTTCACCCGCGCGTTCGACGAGGAGCTGTACCGCTGGGAGCTGGACCACTTCGTGGAGTGGGGGCTCGAGGCCTGGAAGGGCGCGCGGCTCTCGCCGGAGGAGCGCGCGGTGGTGGACCGCGACTTCGACCGGATCGCGGCGGCGCTCGCGGCGGAGCCGCGCGGGTTCACCCACCGCGACTACCAGTCGCGCAACATCATGGTGCTGCCCGCCGGCGCGCAGGCGGTCATCGACTTCCAGGACGCGCTGCTCGGGCCGCGCCAGTACGACCTCGTGGCGCTGCTGCGCGACAGCTACGTGGAGCTCCCGCCCGAGCTGATCGACGCGCTCCTGCGCCGCTGGCTGGAGCGGTTCGCGGCGGCCGGCGGTCCGCGCCTCGAGTACGGCCCGTTCCGCGCCACGTTCGACCTGCTCACCGTGCAGCGCAAGCTGAAGGACGCCGGGCGCTTCGTGTTCATCGACCGCGTGAAGGGGAACCCGGGGTTCCTGGTCTCCATCCCGGCCTCGCTGCGCTACGTGCGCGACGCGTTCGCGCGCCGTCCCGAGCTGGCGGAGCTCCAGCGCGTCCTCGCGCGCCACGTGCCCGAGCTGGCGCCGTAGCGGGCGCGCGCCCTCGCGCCGCCGCCGCGCGCACCGCGCCGCGCCATCACTGGGAGAGCAAGAACGGGGCCGATCCGCGGACCCTGGGTTGACCCATACCCATTTGTGGCGGGTGATGGGGAAACCTGCCCCTGCTGGTCCCAAGCCCGCGGGACCTGGAGCGTTCCGCCGTCCCACACGCACCCGACGCGCGCGGCGCACTGCCGCGCCGGGGCCGGGCCCGTGCTTGCACACCCGCCCGGGCCGTTGGCGCGTCCGCGCCGGGAGGCTGTGTGAAAGACCTGTCGATCCGAGTCCGCCTGCTCCTCGCCTTCGGCCTCATGGCCCTGACGACCGCCGCGGTCGCGGCATCCGGCTACTGGGGTACCGAGCGCATCCGCGCGTCCACCGCCGAGATGCTCGGGGGCGACGCGCTCCTGGCGCGGCACGCCGACGACGCCCGCGCGGCGGCGCTCGGCCTGCGCCGCTTCGAGAAGGACATCCTCATCAACATCGAGCAGGCCGCCACCGTCGCCGACTACCAGCGGCAGTGGGAGGCCGACCTCACGCAGCTCCGCACGTCCGTCGGCGAGATGGACCGGCTGGCGGGCGAGGACGACCGGGTCCGGCTCTCGGCCATCCACCGCGACCTCGACGCGTACGTGTCGGGGATGGGCCGGCTCCTGGCCGAGATCCGCGCCGGCAAGCACGGGTCCACCGACTCCGGCAGCGCCGCGGCGGCCGAGTTCAACGCGTCGGCGCGCGGGGTCGTGGACGCGGCCGACGAGCTGGCCGAGGAGCACCACCGGCAGATGCAGTCTCGGGCGGAGATGGTGACCGCGGTCGCGTCCTCGGTCCGGACCACGCTCGCCGTCACGCTCCTCGTCGCGGTGCTGTTCGGCGGCGTGCTCAGCGTGGTGATCACGCGCTCGGTGGTGACGCCGGTGAGCGGCGTGGTCGCGGCGCTCGAGCGGATGGCGCAGGGCGACCTGCGCGAGCTCCCCACCGTGGATCGCGCCGACGAGGCCGGCCGGCTCCAGGCGGCCATGCGCGCCACCGCGGAGCGCATCGCCACGGTGATCGCCGAGGTGCGCGGCGGCGCCGAGGCGCTCACCGGCGCGTCGGCGCAGGTCTCGGCCACGTCGCAGTCGCTCTCCCAGGGCACCGGCGAGCAGGCCGCCAGCGTGGAGGAGACCACCTCGTCCCTCGAGGAGATGAGCGCGTCGATCACGCAGAACGCGGAGGCCGCCCGCCAGTCGGAGGCGATGGCGAAGGACGGCGCGCGCAGCGCCGACGCGGGCGGCGCGGCGGTGAAGGAGGCCGTCGAGGCGATGCGCGCGATCGCCGAGCGGATCGGCATCGTGGAGGAGATCGCCTACCAGACCAACCTCCTCGCGCTGAACGCGGCCATCGAGGCGGCCCGGGCCGGCGAGCACGGCAAGGGCTTCGCGGTGGTGGCGACGGAGGTCCGCAAGCTGGCCGAGCGCGCCCAGAAGGCGGCGCAGGAGATCGGCGGGCTGGCGTCCTCGTCGGTGGCCGTGGCGGTGCGCTCGGGCGACATGATCGCCGAGATGATCCCCGCCATCCGCAAGACCTCCGACCTGGTGCAGGAGGTGGCGGCGGCGTCGCAGGAACAGTCGGCCGGCGTGGCGCAGGTGTCGAAGGCCATGGCCACGGTGGACCAGGTGACGCAGCGGAACGCCTCGGCCGCGGAGGAGCTGTCCTCCACCGCCGAGGAGATGGCCTCGCAGGCGGAGGCGCTCCAGCAGCTCATGAGCTTCTTCCAGCTCGCGGCCGACCACCGCGCCCCCGGCCACACCGCCCCGCGGGCGCAGCCGGCCCCCGTGCCGCACCTCACCGCGGCGGCGCCGACGCGCCCCGCCGCGCGGCCGGTGGCGCCGGAGCTCCCCGCGCTCCCGGCGCGCAACGGCAAGGCCGGCGACGGCGAGTTCCGCCGGTTCTAGGCGGCCGCCGCCCGGGCCGCGCGCCGCGGCGCGCGCGAAAGAAGAACGGGCGGGCCCGGAGGGGCCCGCCCGCGCGGCTTCAGGGCGGCGTCGAGGAGGGGCCGCCGCCCGGGACGCTACTCGGCGCCGACGCCGAGGTACGTGCGGAGCTTCTCGTCCTCGAACTTGTCCTGCGCCGTCTGGTCGGCGGTCACGAGCGACACCACGATGCCCGCGACGAACGCGGCGGTCATCGAGAAGATGGCCGGGTTCTTCCACGGCAGGATGCCGTAGGGCTTGCCCGCGGCGTCGAGGTGGTGGAACACCTCGCCCCAGACCGTCGGCGACAGCAGGATCATGATGCAGGACGAGAACGCGCCCACCAGGATCGACCAGACCGCGCCCATGGTGGTGAAGCGCTTCCACACGATGGACATGAGCAGCGCCGGGAAGTTCGCGCTGGCCGCGATGGCGAACGCGAGGCCCACCATGAACGCCACGTTCTGGCCCTTGAAGAGGATGCCCAGGCCCACCGCGAAGATGCCGAACACCACCGTCGCGGTCTTGGCGGCCTTGACCTGCTCCTCCTCGGTCGCGTGCCCGCCCTTGATGACGTTCACGTAGATGTCGTGCGAGTAGGCCGACGCGCCGGCCAGCGTGAGGCCCGCCACCACCGCGAGGATGGTCGCGAACGCGACCGCGGCGATGAAGCCGAGGAAGCCGGAGCCGAGCAGCTGCTCCGCCAGGATCGGCGAGGCCATGTTGCCGCCCTTGTCGACCGAGGTGATGAACGCGCGCCCGCCCGGCGTGAGCACGGCCGCGCCGAAGCCGACGATCGGGATGATCAGGTAGAAGTAGCCGATGAGGCCGGTCGCGTAGAGCACCGACTTGCGGGCCGCCTTGGCGTCCGGGACCGTGTAGAAGCGCATCAGGATGTGCGGCAGGCCCAGCAGGCCGAACATGAGCGCGAGGCCCAGGGAGACCGCCTCCACCGGGTTCGCGACGAAGCCGCCCGGCTCGAGCGACGGCTGGCCGTACTGCGCCACCACCGCCTGGTACAGGTTGCCGGGGTTGAAGCCGAACTTCGCGAGCACGAGCCCGGTCAGGATGGTCACGCCGAACAGCAGCAGGCCGGCCTTGATGATCTGCACCCAGGTCGTGGCGAGCATGCCGCCGAACAGCACGTACGCGAGCATGACCACGCCGACGATGATCTCGGCGATCTCGTACTTCAGGCCGAACATGAGCTGGATGAGCGCGCCGGAGCCGACCATCTGCGCGATGGTGTAGAAGAGCACGGTCAGGATGCCGCCGATGGCCGCCGCGATGCGGACCGGCTTCTGGCGCAGGCGGAACGCGACCACGTCCGCGAACGTGAACTTGCCCAGGTTGCGCAGCGGCTCCGCCACCAGGAACATGAGCGCCGGCCAGCCGACGAGCCAGCCCGTGGCGTAGATCATGCCGTCGTAGCCCTTGAGGGCGACCATGCCGGAGATGCCGAGGAAGGACGCGGCGGACATGTAGTCGCCGGCGAGCGCGAAGCCGTTCTGGAGCGCGGACACGCTGCGGCCGGCGGCGTAGAACTCGGAGGAGGTCTTGGTCTTCTTCGCCGCGAAGTAGGTGATGACGAGCGTCACCGCCACGATCAGGAAGAAGAAGCCGATGGACGCGACGGTCGGCTTCCCGAGGGTGGTGGTCGCCTGGGGCGCCGCCTGCTGCGCCTGCTGGAGGATGAGCTGCTGGATCACGCCGAGGTGGGTCATGGTCACGGGTCTCCTGGTGCGATCCGGGTCAACGCTTCAGCTGGGACTTCAGCCGCTCGACCTCGGGGTCGTACGACTTGTTGGCCCAGCCCACGTAGTAGGCGGTGAGCAGCCAGGCGAAGATGATGACCGCGACGCCGAGCGGGATGGCGAGCGTGGTGACCTCGCCGACCTTCTGCGTGACGAAGGCCTTGTTCGTCGCGAGCAGCAGGATGAAGCCGTAGTAGCCGACGAAGAGCAGGGCGAGCAGCACCATGCTGACGCTCCAGCGCTTCTTCACCAGCGCCTTGAAGTCCGGGGAATCGAGGACCTGGAGCGAGCTCTTGTGGCCCTTGTCCGTGCTGGAACCGCTCCGTGCCGCTTCTGCCATTTGACTCTCCTTGGATGCCTGCGCGAACGCGCCGGGCGTCTCTCGAAAGTGCGGTGCGACGAGTCAGCCGGGCTGCCTCCCGAGGACCGCGATTGCGTGGGGAGCGCGCACATCGTGGGTTCGGGCATTTCGAGCGGCAAGCCTACAGCACGAAATGCGCGAACGATAGAGTCGCCCGCGCACAAAATTGCGCGAATTGCTGACCTTGGTCAATCGACGTCGCCGCTTCGAGTCGATGATGCCCGCGCGACGCACCGCTTGCGCGAACGCTTTGCGTTTCCCCTGGGTCGAAACGCACGGAGCGTGACGGCGCGGCGCCGGAACGGGGGAGGCAGCCGGCCGCACGTCCGGCCGCTGGCGCAATGCTGGCGCCGCGCGGCCGCACGGGCTGCGCTTGCTATGCTGGCCCGCGGGGCCGGACCGGCGGTCCGCCGCGGCGACGCGGCCCGGGGGTGCGCATGAGGCTGGCGCTGTTCGCCGACGTGCACGCGAACCTGGAGGCGCTCACCGCCTGCCTCGCGCACGCGGAGGCGGCGGGCGTGGACGGCCACGCGTTCCTCGGCGACCTGGTGGGCTACGGCGCCGATCCGGTCGCGGTGCTCGAGCTCGTCCAGGCGCACGCGGAGCGCGGCGCGCTGGTGGTGCTCGGCAACCACGACGCGGCGGTGATCGAGCCGCGCGAGGCGGCCACCATGAACCCCATCGCCGAGGAGGTGGTGGCGTGGACCCGCGAGCGGCTCGGGCCGGCCGCGCGCGCGTTCCTCGCCGGCCTGCCGCTGGTGATCCGGCGCGACCCGCTGGTGCTGGTGCACGCCAGCGCCGACGCGCCGCGGGAGTGGACCTACGTGACCGATCCGCTGCACGCGCAGCGGAGCCTCGCCGCGGCGGGCGCGCCCTACGTCTTCTGCGGGCACGTCCACGAGCCGGTGCTCTACTACACCGGCGCGGCCGACCGGCCGGTGGCGTTCCGGCCGATCCCGGGGGTGGCCATCCCGGCCCCGCCCCGCCGCCGCTGGCTCGCGGTGGTGGGCTCGGCGGGCCAGCCCCGCGACGGGAACACCGCGGCGTGCTACGCCATCGTGGACGTGGCGCGCGCGTCCATCACCTTCCACCGCGTCCCCTACGACTGGCCGGCGGCCGCCGCGAAGGTGCGCGCGGCCGGGCTGCCCGAGCGGCTCGCGCAGCGCCTCGCGCACGGAGAGTGAGCCCAGTGAGCGACCTGCCCGGGCCCGGCGACGTGGTGGACGGCTTCCGCATCGGCGAGCGCTTCCACGCGGGCGGGATGGGCGTGATCTACCGGGTCACGGGCCCGGACACCGGCTTCCCGCTGATCATGAAGATCCCGCGCCTCGGCCCGGGGGAGCCGGCGAGCAGCGTGATCTCCTTCGAGGTCGAGCAGACCGTGCTCGCCGCGCTGAAGGGGCCGCACGTGCCGCGCTTCGTGGCCGCCGGCGACCTGGAGCGGCAGCCCTACCTCGTGATGGAGGAGGTCCGCGGCCGCTCGCTCAAGGAGTGGGTCGGCGACGGGCCGGTCCCCCTCGACGAGGTGGTGCGCATCGGGATCGCGCTCGCCACCGCGCTTCACGACCTGCACCAGCAGGAGGCGATCCACCTCGACCTGAAGCCGGCCAACGTGGTGTTCCGGCCCACCGGCGAGGCGGTGCTGGTGGACTTCGGGCTCGCGCACCACGCCCACTACCCGGACCTCCTCGCCGAGGAGTTCCGGCGCCCCATCGGATCGGCGCCGTACATCGCGCCGGAGCAGGTGGTCGGCGCGCGGAGCGACCCGCGCAGCGACCTGTTCGCGCTCGGGGTGGTGCTGTACGAGCTCGCCACCGGCCGGCTGCCGTTCGGCACGCCCACCACGCCCGGCGGCCTGCGCCGGCGGCTGTACCGCGATCCGACCCCGCCGCGGGCCCTGGTGCCGGCGCTGCCGGAGTGGTTCCAGGAGCTGGTCCTGCGGTGCCTCGAGCCGGACGCGAGCCGCCGCCACGCCTCGGCCGCGCAGGTCGCGTTCGACCTGGCGCACCCGGACCAGGTGACGATCACCGAGCGCGGGCGCCGCCGGCGCGCCGCCGGGCCGCTCACCCTGCTCCGCCGCTGGATCAAGGCCGCCGGCTACGAGCCGGCGCCGCTGGCGCTCCCGTCCACCGAGCTGTCCGGGGCGGCGATCGTGCTCGCCTGCATCGCCACGCAGCACACGAACGAGGCGCAGTTCGAGGCCATCCGCCAGACGGTGCGGCGGCTCCTCTCGCTCCAGGACGCGCGGCGGCTCGCGGTGGCGACGGTCATCCGGCCCACCCCGGAGCTGGGCGGCTCGAGCGCCGACGAGACGGCCGCGCACCAGCGCATCAAGCACCTGGCGCTGCTCCGCCACTGGGCCGAGCCGCTGGGGCTCGCGGCCGGGCAGGTCTCGCTGCACGTGATCGAGTCCGGCGACGCGGCGCAGGCGCTGGTGGACTACGCGCGCGCCAACGGCGTCGAGCACCTGGTGATCGGCGCGCCCCCGCCCGACGTGCCGCTGCGCGGGATCCTCGGCACCGTCGCGACGAAGGTCGCGCTGGAGGCGCCCTGCACCGTGACGCTGGTGCGCCCGCCCGGCCGGCGCTGAGAGCACGTGAACCCATCCCCTCCCGTCGCCGCGGCGGCCACCGGCGCCGCGCGGACAAAAGGGAAGGGGCCGGACGTGCGGGATGTGCACGTCCGGCCCCGGCACGAGCGGCGACTACCTGCTGGTGACCTCCGCCACTCCCCAGATGACGGGGCCCAGCACGGCCAGGCCACCGGCCATCATCCCGAACTGCGCGCCGCTCATGCTACTCGTGGTTGATGTCGCGATCCTTGGTCTCGGGCATGAACAGGGTGCCGAGGACCGCGGTGATGAGCGCGATGACGATGGGGTACCAGAGGCCGTAGTAGATGTCGCCGCTGGCGGCGACCATCGCGAACGAGATGGTCGGCAGGAAGCCGCCGAACCAGCCGTTGCCGATGTGGTACGGCAGCGACATCGAGGTGTAGCGGATGCGAGCCGGGAAGAGCTCGACCAGCCACGCCGCGATCGGCGCGTACACCATGGTCACGTAGATGACGAGGATGGTCAGGAGCAGCACGACCATCACGTAGTTCACCTGGTTCATGTCCGCCTTGGCGGGGTAGCCGGCGGTCTTGATGGCGTCGCCGAGGGTCTTCTCGAACGCGGCGTTCTGCGTCTTGAAGTCTGCCGGCGAGAGCGTGTTGCCGGCGAAGCTCGAGACCGCCACGTCGCCGATCTTGATGGTGGCGACGGTGCCCGCGGGCGCCTCCTCGTTGCGGTACGGCACGCCCTTCTTCGCGAGCGAGGCCTTGGCGACGTCGCAGGACTTCGTGAACTTGGCCTTGCCGATCGGGTCGAACTGGAAGCTGCAGTCCTTCGGATCGGCGACCACCGTCACGGGGTTCGTCGCCTGCGCGTGCTCCAGCGCCGGGTTCGCGTACTTCGTGATGCCCTTGAAGATCGGGAAGTAGGTCAGCGCGGCGAGCACGCAGCCCGCCATGATGATCCGCTTGCGGCCGATCTTGTCGGACAGCGTGCCGAACACGATGAAGAACGGCGTGCCGATGATCAGCGAGGCCGCGATCATGTAGTTCGACGCGGTCGGGTCCACCTTCAGCGTCTGCTGGAGGAAGAACAGCGCGTAGAACTGGCCCGTGTACCAGACCACCGCCTGGCCGGCGACGCCGCCGAACAGCACCATCAGGACGATCTTCAGGTTGTTCCAGCGCAGGAAGGACTCGGTGAGCGGGGCCTTCGAGGCCTTGCCCTCCTCCTTCATCCGCTTGAACACCGGGGACTCGTTCAGCTGGAGGCGGATGTAGACGGAGATGCCGAGCAGGATCAGCGAGAGCAGGAACGGGACGCGCCAGCCCCACTTCTCGAACGCCTCGTTCCCCAGGCCGATGCGGGTGCCGAGGATGATGAGGAGCGAGAGGAACAGGCCGAGGGTGGCGGTGGTCTGGATCCAGCTCGTGAAGTTGCCGCGCCGGCCCGGGGGCGCGTGCTCGGCCACGTACGTGGCCGCGCCGCCGTACTCACCACCCAGCGCGAGGCCCTGCAGCATGCGCATGGAGATGAGGATGATCGGCGCCAGCACGCCGATCGTGGCGTAGCTGGGGAGCATGCCGACGATCGCCGTCGAGCCGCCCATGATGAGGATGGTGAGGAGGAAGGTGTGCTTCCGGCCGATCATGTCGCCGAGCCGGCCGAACACCACCGCGCCGAACGGGCGCACCGCGAAGCCGGCGGCGAAGGCGAGCAGCGCGAAGATGAAGCCGGTGCGCTCGTCGACGCCGGCGAAGAACTGCTTGCTGATGATCGCCGCGAGCGAGCCGTACAGGTAGAAGTCGTACCACTCGAACACGGTTCCGAGGGACGACGCGAAGATGACCATCTTCTCTTCGCGGGTGATTCCAGCACGTGACCCGGAGTCGGGGGGGACGGGTCGGACAGGGGATGCCGACGACACGGACATTTTCTTCCTCCACGGTGAGGTTGGTACGCCAGCCGCGTGGCCTGAGGTACGAGGTAGCACACCGGATTCGCCGTTTACAACGGTCTGCGCGCAAATACCGCGCTTAGCGCAGTCCCTGCGCGCACGAACTGCGACGAACGCCCCTTGTCGGTGGCGAGATTTATCGCGGAGGTACGCCGAGTTGGGTCGTTGACGCGGCGCGTCCGCGCAAGAGGTGCACCGTCCCGACGAATGTTGCGCCCGGCAGGGGCGCGGCGGACGGATCTGGCGCCCCGGAAGAGGCCAGAACGCCGCAGGCGGGGTACTCTCGGGCCCGGACGTCCGGACGCCGCGCGGAGGGCTCGCATGGAACGGGATCGGCGGGACGCGTACTGGAGGGCCAACCTGCGCACCGTCGCCGCGATCCTGGCGATCTGGCTGGCGGTGTCGTGCGGCGCCGCGATCCTGTTCGCCGACGCGCTGGACGCGTTCCACCTCGGCGGCTTCCCGCTCGGCTTCTGGTTCGGGCAGCAGGGCGCGGAGCTCGTGTTCGTGCTGCTGGTCGCGGCCTACGTGGCGATCGCCAACCGGCTCGACCGCGCCCACGACGTGTTCGAGGACTGAGGCGTGGGACCCGTCGCCTGGACCTGGGTGCTCGTCGGTGCGTCCTTCGCGCTCTACGCGCTCGCCGGCCTGTGGGGCCGCGCGCGGACCACGAGCGCGTACTACGTGGCGGAGAAGCAAGTCAGCCCGGTGCTGAACGGGATGGCGACGGGCGCGGACTGGATGTCCGCGGCGTCGTTCATCTCGATGGCGGGGGTGGTGGCGCTGCTCGGGCGCGACGGCTCGATCTTCCTGATGGGCTGGACCGGCGGCTACGTGCTGCTGGCGGTGCTGCTCGCCCCGTACCTGCGCAAGTACGGCAAGTACACGGTCCCGCAGTTCGTGGGCGAGCGCTACTACTCGCGCTCGGCGCGCGGCGTGG
The DNA here is from genome assembly GCF_000022145.1 of Anaeromyxobacter dehalogenans 2CP-1. Lineage (NCBI taxonomy): Bacteria > Pseudomonadati > Myxococcota > Myxococcia > Myxococcales > Anaeromyxobacteraceae > Anaeromyxobacter > Anaeromyxobacter dehalogenans. The sequence continues at coordinate 4,264,305 of NC_011891.1, read as the reverse complement.
CGGTGGTGTGCGCGGTGTTCGTCTCGTTCACCTACGTGGCCGGGCAGATGCGCGGGGTCGGGGTGGTGTTCGCGCGCTTCCTGGACGTGCCGGTGGAGCGCGGCGTGCTGCTCGGCATGGCCATCGTGCTGTTCTACGCGGTGCTGGGCGGCATGAAGGGCGTCACCTACGCGCAGGTGGCCCAGTACGTCGTGCTCATCGCCGCGTACCTGGTGCCGGCCATCTTCGTGTCGATCATGCTCACCGGGAACCCGGTGCCGCAGCTCGGGCTGGGCGGCCGGGTCAGCGCGGAGGGCGCCCGGATCCTGGGCGTCGAGCCCGGGGTGCACCTGCTCCAGGTGCTCGACCGCATCGGGGAAGACCTCGGCTTCGGCCGCTACACCGCCGGCGCGCGGCCGCGCATCGACGTGCTGTTCAGCACGCTGGCGCTCATGATCGGCACGGCCGGCCTGCCGCACATCATCATCCGGTTCTTCACCGTGCCGAAGGTGCGCGACGCGCGCGCCTCCGCCGCCTGGGCGCTCCTGTTCATCGCGCTGCTCTACACCACCGCGCCCGCGGTGGCGGCGTTCGCCCGGGCCGGGATGATCCAGTCGCTGAACGGCAAGCGCCACGCGGACGCGCCGGCCTGGGTGGCGGACTGGGAGCGCACCGGCCTGGTGCGGTTCACCGATCGCGACGGCGACGGCGTGATGCGCATCTCCGGCGATCCGGCCCGCAACGAGGTGCGGATCGACCCCGACGTGCTGGTGCTGGCGAACCCGGAGATCGCCGGCCTGCCGCCCTGGGTGGTGGGGCTGGTGGCGGCGGGCGCGCTCGCGGCGGCGCTCTCCACCGCGGCGGGGCTGCTGCTCGTCATCTCGGCGGCGGTGGCGCACGACCTCGTGAAGGGCATGTGGATCCCGCGCGTCTCCGAGCGCGGCGAGCTGGCCTGGGCCCGCGGCGCGGCGACCGTGGCGGTGCTGGTGGCGGGCTGGCTGGGCGTCCACCCGCCCGGCTTCGTGTCCGAGGTGGTGGCGCTGGCGTTCGGCCTGGCCGCCTCGTCGTTCTTCCCGGTGCTGGTGGCCGGCATCTTCTGGCGGCGCGCCACGCGCGAGGGGGCCATCGCCGGCATGGTGACCGGGCTCGCGGTGACCACCGCCTACGTCCACTGGTTCAAGTTCTGGCACCCGGAGCTGGACGTCCCGGCGCACTGGTGGCTGGGGATCTCGCCGCAGGGGTTCGGGACGGTGGGCATGCTGGTGAACCTCACGGTCCTGGTCGTCGTGTCCCTGCGGACGCCGGCGCCGCCGCAGGCGGTGCAGGAGCTGGTCACCAACCTGCGCTATCCGCGGGAGCCGGTGCGTCCGGCGCCGGCGCCCACCGCGCTGCGCGTGGGCGACCGCCGCTGACCGTCCCCGGCGCCGGCGCTGCGCCGTGACGCCGCCCGCGCGCCCCGCTATCCTCGCCGCATGGCCGCGCTCGACCCGGTCGCGTACCTGCGGGCGACGCCCCCGTTCCACGCGCTGCCGCAGCCGCTGTTCGAGGCGGCGGCCGCGTCGCTGGAGGTGGGCTACTACCCGGCCGGCTCGCGGCTGGCGCGGGTGGGCGGCGAGCCGCTCGCCCACCTGTACGTGATCCGCAAGGGCGCGGTGCGGCTCGAGCGCGACGGCCAGATCCTCCAGGTGCTCGAGGAGGGCGAGACCTTCGGCTACACCTCGCTCATCACGCGCAAGGCCACCATCGACGTGGTGGTCGAGGACGACCTGCTCGCGTACCGGCTGCCGGACGCCGAGTTCCAGCGCCTGCTCGGTGACGCGCAGTTCGCCTCGCACTTCGCGGTGGGCCTGGCCGAGCGGCTCAAGTCGAGCCTCGAGCACTCGGCCATCACCACGTTCCAGGCCGACCTCTCGCGCCAGGTGGGGGACCTGGTGCGCCGGGCGCCGGTCTGGATCGCGGGGGACGCCACCGTGGGCGACGCGGCGCGGCTCATGCGGGCGGAGGGCGTCTCCTCGGTGCTGCTCCGCGCCGACCCGCCCGCCATCGCCACCGATCACGACTTCCGGAACCGCGTGCTCGCCGAGGGGCTCGGGCCGGACACGCCGCTCGCGCGCGTCGCCACCTCGCCGCTCCGCACCACGCCCGCGACCGCGCCCATCCACGAGGCCTGGGGGCTCGCGCTGGACGCCCGGGTGCACCACCTGCCGGTCACGCGCGGCGCGGAGATCGTGGGCGTGCTCACCTCGGGCGAGCTGCTCCGGGCCTCGGCGCAGGGCCCCATGGCCGTGCTGCGCGGGGTGGAGCGCGTCTCGACGCGCGAGAGCCTGGCCGGCTACGGGCGGCGGGTGGCCGAGATGGCGGGCGCGCTGCTCGCGGGCGGCCTCGACGCCGCCGCGATCGCCGGGTTCGTGGCGCGCCTCAACGACGCGCTGCTGCACCGCATCCTGCGCTTCGCCGAGGCCGACCTGGGCGAGCCGCCGGCGCCCTACGCGTGGCTGGCGCTCGGGTCGGAGGGGCGCCGCGAGCAGACGCTGCTCACCGACCAGGACAACGCGCTCGTCTACGCGGACGAGGGCGAGGCGCGGCGCGCCTGGTACGAGGTGCTGGCCGAGCGCGTCAACGCGGACCTGGAGCTGGCCGGGTTCCCCGCGTGCCCGGGCGGCTACATGGCCCGCCGGTGGGTCGGGCCGCTGGCCGAGTGGCGCGGCCGCTTCGAGGCGTGGCTGGACGCGCCCGGGCCGCAGGCGCTGCTCGAGGCGGCCATCTTCTTCGACTACCGCCGGGTGGCCGGCCGGCTCGACGTCGGGCCGCTCGACGCGGTGCTGGCGACCGCGGTGGACCGCCCGGTGTTCCTGCGCTTCCTGGCCCGCGCCGCGCTCGGCTTCCGCCCGCCCACGTCGCTGCTGCTGCGCCTGCGCGGCGGCTCCACCACGGTGGACCTGAAGCTGCAGGGCATCGCCGCGGTGGTGGCGGTGGCGCGCTGCTACGGCCTGGAGCTGCGGACCGAGGCCCGGGGCACGCTGGAGCGGCTGGAGGCCGCGCGCGACGCCGGGATCCTGGACGGCGACGCGGTCGCGGCGGCCGCGGAGGGGTTCCGGTTCCTGAACGGCCTGCGCCTCCGCCTCCAGCTCCGCGCCGTGGCCGAGGGCCGCCCGCCGTCGAACGAGGCGACGCTGGCGGCGCTGAGCGCCATGGAGCGCTCGCGGCTCAAGGACGCGCTGCGCGCGGTGAAGACGCTCCAGGACCGCGCGGCGTTCCACTTCAAGACGGATTTCTGACCCGACGGGGACTGCGTCCCCGCCCCGCCGGCGGAGCCGTCGGCGTCCCACCCCTGCTGCGCGGGGCGTGACCTCGCGGGCCCGCGTGCGCGGGCGCCCGCGGGGGTCTCCGCGCGGAGCGGCGTTGCCCCACCCCGGCCTGCGACCGGAGCCCCTCCCGCTTCCGGCTGCTACCATCGCGCCGTGCTCTTCTCGTCGCCGCCCTGGGAGTCCGCCGTCTACTGGTCGCTCGACCTCGAGACGGGCGGCCTGGACGCGCGGCGCGACGCCATCCTCGCGGTCGGGATGCTCCCGGTGCGCGAGGGGCACCTGCGGCTCGGGGAGGCGTACCGCACGCTGGTCCGCCCGGAGCACGGGAAGGCGGTGAGCCCGCGATCGGTGCAGGCGCACCAGCTCGTGGCCGGCGACACGCGCGGCGCCCCGCCGCTGGCGGAGGTTCTGCCCGAGCTCGAGCGCCGCCTGCGCGGCGCGGTCCTCCTCGTCCACCACGCGCCCATCGAGCTCGGGTTCCTGAAGCGCGCGTTCCGGGCGGCGGGGCTGCGGTGGCCGGGGCCGCCGGTGGTGGACACGGTGAAGCTCCTGCTCCGCCTCGACGCGCGCGAGCGCCGGAGCTTCCCGGAGCTTCCCGCCGACCCGCCCGTCCTGAACCTCTCGGCCGCGCGGCGCCGGCTCGGCCTCCCCGACTACCAGGCGCACGACGCGCTCACCGACGCGGTCGCCACCGCCGAGCTGTTCCTGGTGCTGCGCGAGGCGCTCGGCGCCCGCAGGCTGCGCGAGCTCACCTGACCGCGGGCGCGATCACGGCGCCGCCGGCCCCGCCCCGCGGGCGCGCGCCGCCGCCAGCGCGCCGGCCGCGGCGAGGCCCACGCCCACCAGCGCGAGCTCCAGCAGCGCGGCGCCCGCGAACAGCGGGGCCACCGAGCCGAGCCGGTCGTAGGCGGCGCCGGAGAGCGCGAACCCGACCCCGTTGCCGGCCCCGAACACCACCGCGCTGAACAGCGCCTGGCCGGTGGCGCGGAGCCGCGCCGGCACCACCTCGGCCATGCCCTTCATGGCGGCTGCCCAGAACAGGCCGAAGGTGAGGCCGTGCAGGAGCTGCAGCAGCACGATGGCCGCCGCGCCCTCGGCGCGCCAGAGCAGCGCCCAGCGCACCGCCGAGCCCAGGAACGAGGCGGCGAGGAGCCCGCGCAGCGACAGGCGCCGCTCCAGCCTGGGGAACAGGAGCAGCACGGCGATCTCGGCCGCAACGCCCGCGGCGGTGCCGAGCCCGGTCACGTCGGCGGGCAGGCCGCGGTCGCGCACGTACACGCCGAACAGCAGGTGGTACGGCGCGCAGGCGGCCCAGTGGACCGCGCACGCGCCCAGCAGGAGCGGCAGCGCCGGCCGGCGGAGCAGCGCGAGCATGTCGCGCGGGCCCGGCCGATCCTCGTGCGGCGGCCCGGCGTGCGCGGGCAGCCGCCGCGCCGCCAGCGCGTAGCCGGCCACCAGCGCGGTCATGAGCGACGGCACGAGCAGGTCGGCCGGTCGGTTGCCGCGCAGCGTGAGCGCGCGCCCGACCACGAGCGCCAGCACCACGAAGCCGATCGAGCCGAACAGCCGGACCGAGGCGTAGGACCGCTCCGGCCGCGCCCGGGTGTGCTCCAGGGTCACCGAGTCGAGCAGCGGCACGTACGCGCGGTCCCCGAGCGCCGCGGCGACCAGCACCGCGCCGACCGCCGCCGGCGTGCGCGCGAACGGCAGCGCCAGCACGCAGAGCGCGCTCCAGGCGGTGGCGAGGCGCAGCCCGCGGGCCGGGGTGGCGTGGCGGTCGGCGAACGTCGCCCACGACATCGCCACCACCGGCGCGAGCAGCGAGGGGATCATCTGCACGGTGCCGATCTGCTCACCGCTGAACCCCAGGCCGCGCAGGTACGCGGCCAGGTACGGCTGCGCCACGCCCACGTTCCCGTAGTACAGGAAGTACATGAGCCGGAGTCGCGCCGCGGAGGCCATCGGTTAGACTCGCGTCTACCATGGGCGACCTCGCCGGGATGGTCCTCTGTGCCGGGCTCGGGACGCGGCTGCGCCCGCTCACCGCGCACGTCCCCAAGCCGGCGGTGCCGGTGTGCGGGGTGCCGCTCGTCCGCTGCTCGCTGGCGCTGCTGGCCGGGGCGGGCGTGCGCCGCGCGGTGGTGAACGTGCACCACCTGCCGGACCTCATGGCGGCAGAGGCCGAGGCGGCCGCGCGCGCGCTGGGGCTGTCGCTGACCGTCTCGCGCGAGCCCGTCATCGCCGGGACCGGCGGCGCGCTCCGCGAGGCGCGCGCGGCGCTCCGCGGCGCGGACGAGATCCTGCTCGTGAACGGCGACGTGCTGTTCGACGTGGATCTCGGCGCCGCGCTCGCCACCCACCGCGCCTCGGGCGCGCTCGCCACCCTGGTGCTGCTCCCCATGCCGGCCGGCGCGCGCTACGCCGCGGTCGAGGTGGACGCGGGCGGCGCGGTGCGGCGCATCGCCGCGCGGTTCGGGCCGGGCGGGGAGGGGCTCCGGCCCTGGCACTTCTCGGGCGTGCACGTGCTCTCGGCGGCGCTGCTCGACGCGGTGCCCGCCGAGCCGTTCGAGGCCGACGTGAACCGCCACGTCTACCCGCCGCTCATGGCGTCCGGCGCGATCCGCGGCCACGTCGCCGCCGGGTACTGGAACGACCTCGGCACGCCGGAGCGCTACCTCGAGGCGAACCGCGACCTGCTCGCCGGCCGCGTGCCGCTGGCGCGCTTCGCGGGGGCGGATCCGTTCACGGGCGCGGTGGAGCAGCTGCCCGGCGTGAGGATCGCCCCGGGCGCGCGGGTGGACCCCGGCGCCCGGCTCGCCGGGCCGGCGCTGGTGTGCGCCGGCGCGGAGGTGGCGGCGGGCGCCGAGATCGGGCCCGGCGCGGTGGTGGGGCCCGGCTGCCGCGTGCCCGCCGGCGCCGCGGTGCGCCGGGCGGTGCTGTGGGCGGGCACCGCGCTCGCCCCGGGCGAGCGCGTCGAGGACGCGATCGCCGCCGGGCCGGATCGGGTTCGGGGCGGCTGACGCTCGGTGCGGCCCTAGCCCTGCGCCTGGACCAGCACGCACGTCACGTTGTCGGCGCCGCCGGCGGAGTTCGCGGCGTCGACCAGCGCCTGGGCCGCCCGGCGGAGGTCGCCGGGCACCGCGCGCAGCACCTCGGCGATGCGCGCGTCCGGCACCATGCCGGACAGGCCGTCGGAGCAGAGCAGCACCACATCCCCGTCCTCGAGCGGCTCGCGGAGCAGGTCCACCTCGACCGACTCCTTCATGCCGAGCGCGCGGACGATCACGTTCTTGTGCGGGAACGCCTCGATCTCGGCCTGCGTGAGCTGGCGCGTGCGCCGGAAGTCGTTGAGCAGCGAGTGGTCCTCGGTGAGCTGCCGCAGCGCGCCCCGGCGGAACAGGTACGCGCGGCTGTCGCCCACGTGGCCGACCAGCACCTCGCGCCCGTCGCGGGGGAACTGCGCCGCGACCAGGGTGGTGCCCATTCCGTGGAGCCGCTCGTCGGTCCGGGCCCGCTCGTGGATGCGCAGGTTCGCGAGCTTCACGCCGGTGAGGAGCCGGTTCTCGTCGGCGTCGCGGACCGGGTCCGGCCGGAAGGGCCAGGTGGCCTCGTCGTCCCGGCCGGTGATCCGGAAGAACTCGGCCATCTCCTCGACCGCGATGCGCGCGGCCACCTCGCCGGAGGCGTGGCCGCCCATCCCGTCGGCGACGCAGTAGAGCTGCTCCTCGGGGAGGAGCAGGAAGGCATCCTCGTTGTGGGCGCGCTTCCGCCCGACGTCGCTCGCTCCCGCGTGGCTCAGGCGCATGGTGGGACCGGGAAGGTTAGTCGCGACCCCCTCACCGGTCAAAAGGATCCGCCGGAAAACGCGGTCAGGGCACCACCAGCTCGACGCCCGGACCGGTCGAGATCCGCACCGCCCGCGCCGGGCCGTACAGGTCGCCGTCCACCGTGAAGCGCAGCCCGTCGCCCTCGACCCGCAGCTCGCGCGCCACCTCGTCCTGGGCGTGGCGCCGCTTCCACGGCCGCCCCGCGCGGATGCGCGGCAGCGCGAGCGCGATCTGCAGCGGGCTGGCGGTGACCCCGACCGCGTGGAACGACCCGGGCTGCTCGCTGCATCGGTGGAACGCGCGGAAGCCGAAGCCGATGTCGGGCGTGGAGCCGGCGACGAGCGCGAGGTAGCGCGCGTCGGACCACTCCTCGCCGTCGCTCCACACCCGGAGCGGATCGCGGCGGGTGAGCGAGGCGGCGAAGGGCCCGCGCACCAGCGCCGAGCCGACCGAGCGCGCGAGCAGGAGGCCCGCGGTGAGCGGGGAGGGCCGGCCCGTCGCGTAGTAGGCCTCGAGGAACGCCACCACCGCGCCGGTGCCGAAGATGAACCCGTGGCGTGTGGCGATCCCGTCCGCCTCGACGCGGAGCAGGTCGCGCTCGACGGTGGCGAGGGGGATCCCCTGCTGCCGCCGGGCGAGGACCGCCCGCAGGATGGCCTCCGGGCTGCCGCGGATCGCGTTGCCGTGCGCCACCGTGTTCATGGCCCCGGCGCGCAGCAGCAGGATCTGCGGCAGCGGCGCGTCGCCGTACGCGTCCGCGAACGCCGAGAGCACCACGTGCGCGGTGCCGTCGCCCCCGCCGATCCCGAGCACGTCCACCCCGCGCGCGCGGAAGCGCTCCACGGCGCGGTCGAGCTCGTCGGGGGTGGCGGCGTCGATCACCTCGCCCGCGTCGCCGAGTCGCGCCCGCAGCCGCTCGCCCAGGCGCGGGTCGCGCCGGTTCCGCCGCGAGCGGGGGTTGTTCACGATGCCGATGCCGCCCATGCCGACCCGTCCCAGGTGGATCCCCGGTGCCACCGCCCCGTCCGCCGACTCTGCGGCGCGGGCGTGGCCGGGTCAAACCGAAAACGCCCGCGCGGCCGCACCGGGAGCGCACGCCGCCCGCCCGCGGTAAGATGTCGCGAATGTCCGTCCTCGAGGCCCCGGGCGACCTGGCCCGCACACCGCTCGCCGCGATCCTGCTCGAGGCGCTGAACGTGCGCGCCACCGGCCTGCTCGAGGTGGCGCACGAGGGCGGCACCTCGCGGCTGTGGCTGCGCGACGGGCGGCCCGTCGGCGCGCAGGTGGTGACCGGGTTCCGGCCGCTCGGGCTGCTGCTCCTGCAGGCGGGGCTCATCGACATCGACGCGCTCTCGCGCAGCCTCGGGCTGATGGCCTCCACCCGGCGCCCGCAGGGCGAGATCCTGGTCGAGCTGGGCGCGGTCTCGCGCGCCGACGTGGACCGGACGCTGGCCGAGCAGCAGGCCGGCTACTTCGCGCTCATCGCCGCGCTCGACGCGGGCGCCTTCCGCTTCGATCCGGCCGCGCCCGTGCCGGAGTGGACCCGGGGCAGCCGGCTGTCGCCGCTGCGCACCATCGTGGACGCGCTGGAGCGGCCGCAGGCCGGCGCGCTGGTCGTGTCGGCGCTGCAGCCCGTCGCGCACCAGGCGGTGCGCCTCGCCTCGGGCTACGCGGAGGTGGCCGGCGCCTTCCGCTGGACCGCGCCCGAGCAGGCGCTGCTGCGCCGGCTCGCGCCGTCCGCGACGCTGGAGGCGTTCTTCGCCGGCGACGAGGTGGAGCCGGAGCGCGCGCGCGCCGTGCTCGCGGCGCTGCTGCTGCTCGGGCTGGCGGTGCCGGCCACCGGGCGGCAGCCGAGCGGCGAGACCGCGGCCGGCCTCGTGCTCGAGCTCGAGCCGGAGCCCGAGCCGATCGCGCCCGGTCGCACCGGCGCCCCCGCGGCGGCGCCGGCCGCGCCCGCCGCGCCGCCGCCCGCGCCCGCCGTCCCGGCGCGCCGCAGCGATCCGGCAGAGGCGCGGGAGCGGCGCCAGCGCCTGCTGCAGCAGGCGATGCGCAACATGGGCATCGGGCCGTTCGCCGGGCGGCCTCCCGCCGCCGCGGCGCCGCGGCCCGGCGCGCCCGCGATCCCCGCGGCCCCCCCCGCCCCCCCGCCGCCGGTCGGCGCGCCGCCCGGCTCGCCCGAGGCCGCGCTCCGGGCCGCGCTGCTCGCCGCCGCGCCGCGCGCACGGGAGCGCGACCTGTTCGCCCGCCTCGGCCTGCAGCCCACCGCCGGCCGCGACGAGGTGAAGCGCGCCTTCCTCCAGCTCGCGCGCCAGTTCCACCCCGATCGCTTCGCCGCGCCGGCGCTCGCGGATCTCGCCGAGCCGGTGCGCGACTTCTTCACCGCGGTGAACGAGGCGTACGAGACGCTGTCCGACGACCGCAAGCGGGCCGAGTACCTCGCGGTGCGTGGCGCGCACGGCGTGACGCCCGCGCAGGCCGAGTCGGCGCGGGTGGACTTCCAGAAGGGCGAGGCGTGCCTGCGCACGCGCGACCTGGCGCGCGCGCGGGGGTTCTACGAGTCGGCGGTGCGCGCCGACCCGCGCCCGGAGTACCTGGCCGCCGTCGCGCACACCTTCCTGGCCGACCCGCAGCGCCGGGACCTCGATCGGGCGCGCGCCCTGGTTGAGCAGGCGCTGCGCGAGCCCGCCGGCGCGGCGAGCGATCGCGTGTGCCAGGTGGCTGGCCTGCTGGCGCGCGACGACGGCGACGTGGGCCAGGCCGAGCGCATGTTCCGCGCCGCGGTGGCGGCGAACCCGCGCAACGCCGACGCGCTGCGCGAGCTGCGCAACCTGGAGGCGCGGCGCGCCGAGCGGCGCGGGCGCTGATCGTCCCCGGGCGCGCGCTGTCCCCGGGTTCCGCGCCTTGACTCCGCCGGGCCGTTGCTGCGAGATCCGGGCGTCATCGCGGCGCGTGTGGACGTACGGAAACGTGCGGAAAGGCGGCAGCTTGGCGAAGCAGCACCTGCTCCTCGTCGACGGCGACCCCAAATCACTGAGGGTGATGGAGGTCTCGCTCAAGAAGGCGGGCTTCACCGTCACGACCGCCGTGAACGGGCGCGACGCGCTGGAGCGGTGCGCGGTCTCGCCGCCCGACCTGATCCTCTCCGACACCAAGATGCCGGAGATGGACGGCTTCGAGCTGTGCCGGCGGCTGAAGGAAGACGAGCGTCACCGCGGGACGCCGTTCATCTTCCTGACCGGCCAGAAGTCGGTCGAGTACAAGGTGAAGGGCCTCGAGCTGGGCGTCGAGGACTACCTGACGAAGCCCATCTACATCAAGGAGATCGTCACCCGCGTGAAGCTCCTCCTCCAGAAGAAGGAGAAGGAGCGGCTCGAGAAGAAGGACCTGAAGGCGAGCTTCGCCGGCAACCTCTCCGACATGGGCGTGGTGGACCTGGTCCAGACGCTGGAGATGGGGAAGAAGTCCGGCGCGCTCCACGTGAAGAGCCGCCGGGGGCTCGAGGCCGTCTGCTACTTCAAGGACGGCCGCATCCTCGACTGCGAGCTGGGCGGCAAGGTCACCGGCGAGAACGCGTTCTACCGGCTGCTGAACTGGCAGGAGGGCGAGTTCGCCATCGAGTTCAAGCCCATCGAGCGCGAGGAGCGGATCCCGGTCTCGACGCAGGGGCTGCTCATGGAGGGCATGCGCCGCATCGACGAGTGGGGCCGCATCGTCGAGCAGCTGCCCTCGCTCGACCGCGTCTTCGAGATCGACCCGACCGCGCTGGCCGAGCGGCTGGCGGAGATCCCCGACGACGTGAACGCGCTGCTCCGCCTGTTCGACGGGCGGCGCCCGCTCGAGCAGGTGATCGAGGAGGCGGACTACGACGACCTGGCCGCCGCCGGCGTGATCTCGAAGCTCTTCTTCGAGGGGATCGCGAAGGAGGTGGCGGTCCCGCCCGCGCCCGAGCCGGTCGCCGCGCCGCCGCCCGCCGTCGAGGCCGCGACGGAGCCGGTCGAGCAGGCGCCGCGCCTGGGCCGGCCCGCGCGCACCGCGCCGGCGGAGGCCACGCCGGAGCCGCAGGGCGTGGACTGGTTCGCCGGGCCGGTGGGGCGTTCCGCGCCGCACGCGCCCGCGCCGGAGGCCGCCGAGCCGGCCCCCGAGCCGCCTCGCGCCGCGCCGGCGCGCCCAGAGCCGCCCGCGGCGCCGCCGCCGAGCTTCGTCCCCCAGGGCGGCTTCTCGATGCCGTTGCCGCCGCCCGGGTCGCTGCCCCCGCCGCCCTCGCTGGCCGCCCCCGCGCGGCGGCCAGCGCCGGCGCCGGTCGCGCCGGCCGCGCCGTCGGTCGCGGCGCCCGTCGCACCGCGCGCGCGCCCGGAGCCCACGCCGGCCGCGGCCGTCATCCCGGGCCCGCCCCCGGCACCGGCGGCGCCGTCGCGCGCGGCGGCCCGCTCGCGCGCGCCGCTCGCGATCGGCCTCGGCGTGCTCGTCCTCGCGGCCGTCGCTGGCGCCGTCGCGCTGCGGGGGCGCGGCGCGAGCGCCGGGCCCGCGCCTGCCGCCGCGGCGAGCCCGGCCGCCGGCCCGGCCGCTGCCCCGCCCGTCCAGCCGGCCGCGGCCGCCGCGCCCGTCGAGGCGCCCGCGCCGCCGGCACACGCCGACCCTGCCGCCGCGACCGCGAGCGCCCCCGCCGCGACCGAGGCGCCCTCGCCGGCGCCGGTGGCCGCGGCCGTCGAGCCGACCGCGGCCCCGGCGACGACCGCGGCTCCTGCTGCGGCCGCTCCGCGCGCGGAGGGCGCGGACCCGCGTCGCCTGCTCGCCGCCGCCGCCCGCAAGTACGAGGAGGGCCGGTTCGCCGAGGCCGCCGTCGACTACCGGCGCGCGGTGGGGCTGCGCCCGACGGCGCCCGGGTACGTCGGGCTCGCTCGCGCGCTGCACGACGCGCAGCGCTCGGGGGACGCCGTCCGCGCGCTCGACCGCGCCATCGAGCTCGACCCGGCCTACGCGCCCGCCTGGCTGCTGCGCGGCGAGATCCACCAGGGCGCCGGGCGCGCGTCGCAGGCCCGCGCCGCGTACACCCGGTTCCTCGAGCTGTCCCCGAGCGGCCCGGAGGCGCGCGCCGTCCGCGACATCCTCGGCCGGCAGCTCCGGTAGTCCCCCGGAGGCGCGAGCCCTGCGTCGCGGGTTGCGCTCGCGCGCGAGGCCGGACCGCGTTACCTTCCGCCCCCGTCATGCCGACCCGCGTCCTCGCCATCGAGACCTCCTGCGACGAGGCATTCGGATCCGGGGGGACGCGGACTGCGCGCCCCCCCGGTCCCCCCGCTCGCTCCGGGGCAGGCTCATCCGCCTGCCCCTGCGCTCGCAACGGTCTCGTCGCAGGGGGCGAACGGCCATGACCCGCGTCCTCGCCATCGAAACGTCTTGCGACGAGACCGCCTGCGCGGTCGTCGAGGACGGCCGGCGCGCGCTCTCGGACGTGGTGTCGACGCAGATCGACATCCACCGGCGCTGGGGTGGGGTGGTGCCGGAGCTGGCGAGCCGCAACCACGTGGTGCAGGTGATGCCGGTGGTGGACGAGGCGCTGGCGCGCTCGGGGGTCGGGCCGGACGGCCTCGACGCGGTGGCGGTGACGAGCGGGCCGGGGCTGGTCGGCGCGCTGCTGGTGGGCGTGCAGGCCGCGAAGGCGCTGGCGCTCGCCTGGGGCAAGCCGCTGGTCGGCGTGAACCACCTCGAGGGCCACCTGGTGGCGGCGTTCCTGGCGGAGGTCCCGCCGGCGTTCCCGTATCTCGGGCTGGTGGTGTCGGGCGGGCACACCTCGCTCTACGCCGCGCACGGCTTCGGCGACTACCGCCTGCTCGGCCAGACGCGCGACGACGCCGCCGGCGAGGCGTTCGACAAGGGCGCGAAGCTGCTCGGCCTGCCGTACCCGGGCGGCGTCGCCATCGACCGGCTGGCGAAGGAGGGCGACCCGGCCGCGATCCGCTTCCCGAAGGCGATCGTGAAGGGCGCCGACCTCGACTTCAGCTTCTCCGGGCTGAAGACCGCGCTGCTGCACCACGTGAAGAAGCACGGCGTCCCCGAGGGGCCCGCGCTCGCCGACCTGTGCGCGAGCTACCAGGAGGCGATCGTGCGCGCGCTGGTGGAGAAGGCGTTCCGCGCCGCGCGCCGCCTCCAGTTCGAGCGGCTGGTGCTGGCGGGCGGCGTGGCCGCGAACAGCCGGCTGCGCGCCGCCGCCACCGCCCGCGCCGCCGAGTACGAGGGCATGTCCGTGTTCATCCCGCCGGTCAGGCTCTGCACCGACAACGCGGCCATGATCGCCGTCGCCGGCACGCACGCGCTGCTCCGCGGCGAGCGGGCCGGGCCGGACCTGAACGCCGATCCCGCCTGGCGCCTCTGATCCGGCCACACCCGCGCACCCGCCGCGCGGGCGCCCGCCCGGCCGGCCCCTGCGGCCGCGACCGTCCGTTCCTATTGATCGGCAGGAGGATCGGAGCGGCCATGTCCCTGCGGTGGCTCAACGTGGTGTTCGGCGGGTGGATGCTCGCGACCGGGCTGGTCGCGGGCCCGCGCACGCCGGAGTTCGGCGATCACATCTTCCTCGGCCTCGCCATCTTCCTGGTGGCGTTCCTGGCCATGGCGCTGCCGCGCCTCCAGGCCGTCAACGTCGTGCTGGGCGCCTGGGCCGTGCTGTCGCCCTTCGTGCTCGGCTACCTCGATGCCGGACTGGCGGTGAACGACATCGTCGTCGGGATCCTGGTTTGCTGGGTGGCGCTCACGCCGCCGCGCCCGCACCGGCCGCGCGGACGGGCCGCCCCAGCGACCTGACGGCTCGCGCCCCCGAGCGGCGGGCGGGACGGCGCGGCCGCGCCGGGGCATACTGCGCCCCGCGATGACCGACCACTATCCGAGCCCGCGCGCGCTGCTCGACCGGTACGACCTCCGCGCGAAGAAGAGCTGGGGCCAGAACTTCCTCGGGGACGAGGCGGTCCTCGACGACATCGCGCGCCTCGCCGCGCCGCGCGCCGGCGACGCGGTGCTGGAGCTCGGGGCGGGCCTCGGCCACCTCACCGCGCGGCTGCTGGCGCGGGGCGCGCGCGTGGCCGCGGTGGAGCGCGACCGCGACATGGTCCGGGTGCTGCGCGGCGAGCTGGGCGACCGGATCACGCTGCTCGAGGCGGACGCGGCGCGGCTCGACTACGCCGACCTGGCGGCGCGCTTCGGCGCGGCGGCGGCCGCGGGGGAGGGGCCGCGGCTCGCGGTGGTGGGGAACCTGCCGTACCACCTCACCAGCCCGATCCTGTTCTCGATCCTCGACCAGGTGGCCCACGTGTCGCGCGCGGTGTTCCTCCTCCAGCGCGAGGTGGCCGAGCGGCTCGCGGCCCCGCCCGCGAGCCGGGACTGGGGCGTGCTCTCGGTCCTGCTGCAGCGCGAGGCGGACGTGTCGGTGGAGCGGATCGTGCCGCCCGGCGCGTTCTGGCCGCCGCCCAAGGTCGCGAGCGCGGTGCTCTGCGCGCTGTTCCGCCCGCCCGCGGACGCGGTGGCGGACCCGGCGCGCTTCCGGCGGCTGGTGAAGGCCGGCTTCGGTCAGCGGCGCAAGACGCTGCGCAACGCGCTCGGCTCGGCGAAGCTCGCGGATCCGGCGCGGCTCGAGGCCGCGTTCGCGGCCGCCGGGGTGGACCCGGGCCGACGCGGCGAGACGCTCACGCTGGCCGAGTGGGCCGCGCTGGAGCGCACGCTGGGCTGACGTGCAACGGAGAAGTCACGGGCGCCCGTCCTCAATCTCCCCGCCCGCCCCGACCGACCCCATCCGTCGAACGGGCGCCCGTGAGCCGTGCCCGGCGGCCTAGAGGCCTCCGGTGCGGGCGGTGGCGAGCATCAGGCTCATGTTCCGAGCGCCGTTCTCGCCGAGGTACCGCCGGAACGCGACCGGGTCGAGCTTCATCGACCGGATGGTCGTCGCCACGATGGCGTCGTAGCTGGGGGCGTTCGGCTTCTTGAGCTCGAGCGCGATCTTGAGGATGGCGCGGTGGTAGGCGGGGTCGATCCCGTCCTCCTGCGCCTTCCCGGCCTTCGCCACGGCCTTCTGCCCGACCGCCACCCTGCTCCGCATCTCCGCCTCCGAGCCCCGCGTTCCAGCTCCCGCCCTGCGAATCAGCATGACGATACGTGGCTGCACATGCGGGGTCAAGGCCAGCCCTGATCCTGGGATCATGGATCCCACGATCCAGATGTCAGATCGCCGCAGCGCGACGGCCCGCCGGCCCGCGGGACGGCCCGTCGCGGGCGCGCCTTGCGGGCGACCTCCGTGCGTGGCAATCTCGCGCGTTCCTGCGAGCTTCCCTGATGGAGCGCCCTCGGTACATCGCGGTCGAAGGACCCATCGGCGTGGGCAAGACGACCCTCGCCCAGGTGCTGGCCGAGCGCCTGGGCGCTCGCCTGGTCCTGGAGGAGGCGGAGTCGAACCCGTTCCTCCCGGCCTTCTACGCGGACCGGAAGAAGCACGCGTTCCAGGCGCAGGTGTTCTTCCTGCTCTCGCGCTTCCAGCAGCAGCAGGTGCTGTTCCAGCAGGACCTGTTCTCCAGCTCCACGGTCGCCGACTACCTGTTCGCGAAGGACCGCATCTTCGCGACGCTGACGCTCGAGCCGGCCGAGCTGGCGCTCTACCGCCAGATCCACGAGCTGCTCGGGCCGCGGGTGGTCCGGCCGGACCTGGTGATCTACCTGCAGGCCCGCACCGACGTGCTCCTGTCGCGCATCAGGAAGCGCGGCCGGGACTTCGAGCGGGGCCTCGATCCCGCCTACGTCGAGGCGCTCGCGAAGGCCTACAACGACTTCTTCTTCCACTACGAGGACACGCCGCTGCTCGTGGTCAACACCAGCGACATCGACGTGGAGTCCGAGCCCGAGGACCTCGAGGCGCTGCTCGCGGTCATCCGCAAGCATCGCAAGGGCACGCAGCACTACGTACCGCTGGGCACCAGGACGTATTAGAGTCGTCTCCTCGCCTCACCAATGGGCAGGACCCCGGACCCGGGGCCTACACCGGAGGTCGTCGAAGATGTCGTCCCATCCCCCCGCGCCACGCAAGCACGTCACCATCCACGAGCTGCGCCGGATGAAGGAGTCCGGCGAGCGCATCGCCATGGTCACCGCCTACGACGCGACCGCCGCGCGGCTCGTCGCGGTCGCGGGCGTGGACGCGGTGCTGGTGGGTGACTCGCTGGGCATGGCGGTGCAGGGCCACGAGTCCACGCTGCCGGTCACCCTCGACCAGATGGTCTACCACTCGGCCATGGTGCGGCGCGGGCTCGCCCGCGGCGACGGCCGGGCCCACCTCGTCACGGACATGAGCTTCGGCAGCTACCAGGCCAGCGCCGACGAGGCGGTGAAGGCCGCCATGCGGCTGGTGGCGGAGGGCGGCGCCGAGGCCGTCAAGCTCGAGGGCGGCGCCGAGTTCGGCGAGGTGATCCGCCGGATCGTGCGCGCCGGCGTGCCGGTGATGGGCCACATCGGCCTCACCCCGCAGTCGGTCCACAAGATGGGCGGCTACGTGGTGCAGGGGAAGGACTCGGAGAAGGCGCAGCAGATCCTGCGCGACGCCCGCGCCCTCGAGGCGGCCGGGTGCTACGCGCTGGTGCTGGAGTGCATCCCCTCCGAGCTGGCCCGCATCGTCACCTCGCAGCTCCGGATCCCGACCATCGGCATCGGCGCGGGCCCGCACTGCGACGGGCAGGTGCTGGTGCTGAACGACCTCCTCGGCCTCGACGCGTCCTTCACGCCCAGGTTCGTGAAGCGCTTCGGCGAGGTCGGCGCCGCCGTGCAGGACGCGGTGGGCGCGTACGTGGGCGAGGTGAAGGCGCGCGCGTTCCCCGACGACGCGCACAGCTTCCACTCCAGCTCGGTCCGCCTCGTTCCGGTGGAGCGCCACGCCGAAGCGGCGGAGGAAGAGCCGCCGGACGCCATCGGCGCCCCCATCTAGCGCCGGGATCGAGCACACCCAAGGTGAAGACAACCGAGCTGATCACCGACCCGGCCTCCTGGCAGGCCCGCTGCACCGCCGCGCGCGAGGCCGGCACGCGCATCGCCCTGGTCACGACCATGGGCTACCTGCACGAGGGCCACCTCTCGCTCATGCGGGAGGCGAGGCGCCGCGCCGACGAGGGCGGCCGCCGCGGCCTGGCGGTGGGCACCATCTTCGTCAACCCGACGCAGTTCGGTCCGACCGAGGACCTGGCCCGCTACCCGCGCGACCTCGAGGGCGACCTCGCGAAGTGCGCCGCCGCCGGGCTCGACGCGGTGCTCGCCCCGAGCGACCCGGCCCTGATGTTCGCGCCGGGGCACGAGACCTGGGTCACGGTGGAGCGCGCCTCGCAGGGGCTGGACGGCGCCTCGCGCCCGGGCCACTTCCGCGGCGTGGCCACCGTGGTCGCGAAGCTGTTCAACCTGACCCGCCCGCACGTGGCGCTGTTCGGGGAGAAGGACTGGCAGCAGGTCGCCGTGATCCGCGCCATGGTGCGCGACCTCGCCTTCGGCATCGAGATCGTGGGCATGCCCATCGTGCGCGAGCCGGACGGCCTGGCGCTCTCCTCGCGCAACGCGTACCTCTCGCCGGACGAGCGGCGGCGCGCGCTCGCGCTCTCGGGGGCGCTCGCCGCCGCGCGCGAGGCCACCGCCCGCGGCGAGCGGGACGCGGCCTCGCTGCGGGCCGGGGCGCGCGCCCGCCTCGAGGCGGCCGGCGGCCGGGTGGACTACGTCGAGATCGTCCACCCCGAGACGCTCGCGCCGGTGGCGCGCGCCGAGCCCGGCAGCGTGCTGCTGCTCGCCGCGTGGTTCGGCGCCACGCGCCTCATCGACAACGGCAGGCTGCCATGAAGGGCAAGGCCGGCGGCAAGGCGGCGGACGCCGCGGAGAAGGTGGCGGCGTCCAACCGCCGCGCGCGCTTCGACTACGACGTCGAGGACACCTGGGAGGCCGGGCTGGTGCTCACCGGCAGCGAGGTGAAGTCGCTGCGCGAGGGGAACGTCAACCTGTCCGACGCGTACGCGATGCCGCGCGGCGAGGAGCTGTGGCTCCTGAACTGCCGCATCGGCGAGTACCAGCAGGCGGCGCACTTCGGCCACGCGCCGCTGCGCGACCGGAAGCTCCTCATGAACCGGGCCGAGATCGACCGCGTCCGCGGCAAGGTCGAGCAGCGCGGCTACACGCTCGTGCCGCTCCGGATCTACTTCAAGCAGGGCTGGGCCAAGGTGGAGCTGGGCCTGGCGCGCGGGCGCTCGCACGAGGACCGGCGCGGGGCCATCGCCGAGCGGGAGTCGAAGCGCGAGATGGACCGGGCGCTCGCGCGGGGCCGGCGTCGCTAGCGTGCGCCCCGGCGTCCCGGGGCTCGCTCCTTCCTCCGCGGGCCCCCGATCGCGCGGCCGCCGTTCTCGATGGGGCGGTGGCTCCCGCCGCGCGGCGCGGGCCTGCTAGCCTCGTGTCGGTGTTCGACCGGCTCACGCTCGCCGAGGATCTGCTCGACTGCCAGGGCCGGGTGGTCGCTCGCCGCGGCCTGGTGGTGTCGCCCGAGTCCATCGAGGAGGCCGCCCAGCACGCGCGGCCGGCGCCGCGCCGCGCGCTCGCCGACACGCCGCTGGGCGGCGATCTCGGGGTGGCGCTGGACGACCCCACCTACCGGGCGCTGTTCGCGCGCGCCGGGGCCCGCGACGCGGTGGCGCGGGCGGTGGCCGCGGCCGGCCTGACCGAGGGGCTGGTCGAGGAGCTGCTGGCGCTCCGCGCGGAGCGGCCGGCGCTCCACCTCCACGCGTTCACCACCGCGGCGGTGGCGGTCCGCATGCTGCTCAGCGCGGTGGGCGGCGCGCGCGCCCTGCCGGACCTCGCCGCGGCGGCGCTGCTGCACGACCTCGGCATGCGCCACGTGCCGGCGACGGTGGTGGAGCGCGCCGACCGGCTGGAGATCCGCGAGGCGCACCGGATCGCGGCCCACCCGCTGCTCGGCGCCTTCCAGCTCGCCCGCGAGCTGGGCCCGCACCCGGCCGTGGCGGCGGCGCGCTGCCACCACTGGCGCTGCGGGCAGGGCTACCCGGGCATGGGCGCCGCGCCCTCGCGGGCGGTGGAGGTGGTGTCGGTGGCGAGCGCGTTCGCGGCGCTGACGCGGCCGCGCGCGTACCGCTCCGCGGCCTACGACGCGCGCGGCGCCGCCGACGTCATCGTGGCGGAGGTGCTGGCCGGGCACGCCGACGCGAACACCGCCAAGCTGCTGGTCCACGCCCTCCGCGGCGGCCGCGGCGACCCGCGCGCGATCCGCTTCGGCGGTGCGCGCGAGGGGCACGCGCCCGAGGTGAACCGGCACGCGCCCGTCGCGGCACCTGGAAGAAGTCCGCTGTAGGCCCTCACCGCGAGCGCAGGGCCGCGGAGCGGTCCGGAGCCGAGGGGCCGCCTACTCCAGCCCGCACGCGTGGCGCAGCGTCGGCCAGGCGTAGAGGCCGGTGTTGTGGCCGTCGGACCACTGGATCTGGATCGCGTACGCGCCCACCGGGTTGATCTCCAGCGGGTGGATGTCGGGCGGGATGGTGGAGGAGTCGAGCAGCTTCTTGCCGGTGCCCTCCTCCACGCACGACGCGCACGGGCAGAAGTCGCGCAGCGCCCAGGAGGTGAGCGTCGTCTCGCGCCCCCCCGGCCACACGATGCGGATCGCGTGATCGGGCTGGACGTCGATCGACTCGGGGGGCTCGGCCGTCTGCTTCTGGAAGGTGATCCGATCGAGGAGTCCCATGGCGGTTCCTTGGATGGCGCCCGGCGGGCGCGCTGTCAAGCCGACCGCGCCAGCGCGGCGACCAGGTCGGCCCGGTCCTGGTACGGTCCGAGGCAGGGGCGCGCGTCGGTCGCGTACAGCTCCGAGCGGTCCAGCTCGGGCGCGAGGCGCACCAGCGCCGACGAGCGGGTGCCGTAGTCCGGGTCCATGTGGATGCAGGTGGCGAGCGCGGTGCCGGTGCCGGGCACCGCCGCGTGCTGGGTCAGCACCTCTCGCAGGCGGGGCACCGAGGGCTCGAGCGGCCAGTGCGCGCGCACCAGGTCGGGGCGCGGGCCGCGCCCATGCGGCGAGGTCTCGGTGACCACGTGCAGGCCGGGGCCGAGCGGCTCGATCCCCGAGGCCTCGCCGTCGTACCACCAGAGGAACGCGGCGCGCGCGTCGGCGACCACGAGGTGGAACGGATTCCACTGCGCCGCGTCCGCCCGCTCGAAGGCCGCGCGCGCGGCCTCCGCGTCCGGGGCGGCGAGCGCGAGCGGGACGAGGTCGCCCCGCGAGCGGCGCTCCGGGTCGGGGTACCACTGCACCGGCGCGTGGTAGTTGGTCACGCCCGCGAACACGCCGCGCGCCGAGAGGCCGATCCAGGTGCCGCCGGCGAGGAGGTCGCGCGGCGCCGCGTAGCGGATGCCGGTCGCGCCGTCGCGCAGGCCCCAGCCCTCCGACGGGCGCCCGTTCCGCTCGTCGCGGTTGGCGGCCACGATCACCGGCCAGCGGCGGTCCGCCTGCAGCGCGACGGCGAGGGTGCACATGCCCGGACGCTTAACACGGGGCCGGCGGTCCCGCTCGCCCGGCGCGACGGGAAGGGGCCCGACCGTCGCCGGCCGGGCCCCCGGAACGTCTCGCGCGGCGCGCGCTACTTCACCTTGCGGGCGGCGCGGACGCGCTCGAGCAGCAGCTCGCGCTGGAGCGCGAGCGGCCGGGGCAGCGTCTTGCCGAGCTTCTCGAACCACTCGGACTGCGACTCCAGCTCCTGCTCCCACTCGCCGAGGTCGATCTGGGTCGCGGCCGCGATCGCGTCCTTCGAGACGTCGAGGCCGTGCAGGTCGAGGCCCGAGTCACCCGGTGTGTACCCGAGCAGCGTCTCCTTGGCGGGCGCGCGGCCGGCGGCGCGGTCGAGCATCCACTTCAGCACGCGCATGTTGTCGCCGTAGCCCGGCCACAGGAACTTGCCCTCGGCGCTCTTCCGGAACCAGTTCACCAGGAAGATCTTGGGCGGGTTCGGGATGCGCGACTGCATGTCGAGCCAGTGCTGCAGGTAGCTCCCGCAGTCGTAGCCGATGAACGGCAGCATCGCCATCGGGTCGCGGCGGACCACGCCGACCTGGCCGGTGGCGGCGGCGGTGGTCTCCGAGCCCATGGTCGAGCCCAGGTACACGCCGTGCGTCCAGTTGAACGCCTCGAGCACCAGCGGGACCGTGGTGGAGCGCCGCCCGCCGAAGATGATGGCCGAGATGGGCACGCCCTTCGGATCGTCCACCAGCGGCGAGATGGCGGGGTTGTTCTTCGCCGGCGCGGTGAAGCGGCTGTTCGGGTGCGCCGCCTTCTCGGTGGAGCCCTTCTTCCAGGGCTGGCCCTTCCAGTCGATCAGCTCGGCCGGCGCCTCGTGGTCCATCCCCTCCCACCAGATGTCGCCGTCCGGCGTGCGGGCGACGTTGGTGAAGATGGTGTCCTTGCGGACCGAGTCCATCGCGTTGGGGTTCGTCTTCCGGTTCGTGCCCGGGGCCACGCCGAAGTAGCCGTTCTCCGGGTTCACCGCCCAGAGGCGGCCGTCCTCGCCCACCCGCATCCAGGAGATGTCGTCGCCGACCGTCCGGATCTTCCAGCCCGGGAACGCGGCGGGCGGGATCATCATGGCGAAGTTCGTCTTGCCGCAGGCCGACGGGAACGCGGCCGCGACGTACTGCTTCTCGCCGGTCGGGCTCTCCGCCTCGAGGATCAGCATGTGCTCGGCGAGCCAGCCCTCGTTCTTCGCGAGATAGCTGGCGATGCGGAGCGCGAGGCACTTCTTGCCGAGCAGCGCGTTGCCGCCGTAGCCGGAGCCCACCGACCAGATGGTGTTGTCCTGCGGGAAGTGGCAGATGAAGCGGCGCTCGGGGTTGCAGTCGGCGACCGAGTGCAGGCCGCGGTTGAACTCGTCCGAGTCGCCGAGGCGGTCGAGCGCCACCTTCCCCATGCGCGCCATGATCCCCATGTTCAGGGCCACGTACACGGAGTCGGTGATCTCGATGCCGACCTTCGCGAAGGGTGAGGTGCTCGGGCCCATCACGTACGGCACCACGTACATGGTGCGGCCCTTCATCGACCCGTCGAAGATGGCGCCGAGCTTCCGGTAGGCCTCCTTCGGCTCCATCCAGTTGTTGGTCGGGCCGGCCTGCTCCTTCGTCGGCGTGCAGATGAAGGTGAGGTGCTCGACGCGGGCGACGTCGCTCGAGTTCGAGTGGTGGTAGTGGCAGCCGGGCCACTTCTGCTGATCGAGCGGGATGAGGACCTTGGCGGCGACGGCGTCGTCGGTCAGCCGCTTCTTCTCGGCCTCGGAGCCGTCGCACCAGTAGACGCGATCGGGCTTGCAGAGCTTCGCCATCTCGTCGACCCAGCCGAGGAGGTGCGCGTTCGACGTGGGACGAGCGGCAGGAGAGGTGGACATCAGGAATTCCTTTTTACGATTGAGCGGAAAAAGGGCCTGGGGACGCGCAGCTGCAGCGCGGAAAACGGGGACGCCAAGCTAGCGCACGAGAGGTCGCAGAGTCGAGCCCCGAATTCGCGTTCCGACCTGCAAGCTGGCGCCGGCGCGCACCGCGCGCAAACGTGCGCCGCTGCGCCCCGCGATCGGGCGACACGGCCCCGCGGCGACCCCGCGCCGCGCGCGCCCGGAGGCGCTACGTTGCTCGCATGTCGCGTCCGGCACACGGCCCCGAGATCACGACCGGAGGCGTCCGGTTCCGCGCCTGGGCGCCGCGCGCGGAGCGCCTGGCGGTGCGCGTCGACGGCGCCGACCACCCGCTCTCGCCCGCGCCGGAGGGATGGTGGACCGGCGAGGTCCGCGGCGCCGGGCACGGCACGCGCTACCAGCTCGTGCTGCCGGGCGGGCGAGCGCTCCCCGATCCCGCCTCCCGCGCCCAGCCGGACGGCGTTCACGCGGCGTCCGAGGTGTTCGACCCGGCGCGGCACCGCTGGCGGAGCGCGTTCGCGGGGCTGCCGCTCGAGGCACTGGTCTTCTACGAGCTCCACGTCGGCACGTTCACCGCGGCGGGCACGCTGGACGCGGCGGCCGAGGCCTTGCCCGGCCTGGCGGAGCTGGGCGTGACCTGCGTCGAGCTCATGCCGGTGCAGCCGTTCGCGGGCGCGCGCAACTGGGGTTACGACGGCGTGCAGAGCTGGGCGGTGCACGCCGCGTACGGCGGGCCCGCGGCGCTGCAGCGCTTCGTGGACCGCGCGCACGCGCTCGGCCTCGCGGTGTGCCTCGACGTCGTCTACAACCACCTCGGCCCGGAGGGGAACTACCTCCCGCAGCTCGCGCCGTACCTCACCGATCGTCACCGCACCCCCTGGGGCGACGGCCTCGATCTCGACGGCCCGGACGCCGGGCCGGTGCGCGCCTACTTCCTCGGCGCCGCGCTGCAGTGGGTGCGCGACTTCCGCGTGGACGCGCTCCGCCTCGACGCCACGCACGCGATCCGCGACGACGGGCCGCGTCACCTGGTGGCCGCGCTGTGCGACGAGGTCTCCGCGCTGGCGCGCCGCGAGGGGCGCCGGATCCACGTGATCGCCGAGAACGACGACAACGACCGCCGGGTCCTCGATCCGCCGCCCGCCGGCTGGGGCTGCTCCGCGGTCTGGGCCGACGACCTGCACCACGCGCTGCACGCGCTCGTGACCGGCGAGCGGGAGCGCTACCTCGCCGACTTCGGCGCGCCGGAGCAGGTGGCCCGCGCGCTGGCGGAGGGCTTCGTCTTCCAGGGCGAGCGCTCGGCCTACCGCGGCGGCCCGCACGGCACGCCGGTGGCGGGGCTCGCGCCCTCGCGCTTCGTGGCCTGCGCGCAGAACCACGACCAGATCGGCAACCGCCCGCACGGCGAGCGGCTGGCCGCGCTCCTGCCCTGGCCGGCGCTCGAGCCCATCGCGGCGCTCGTGCTGCTCGGCTCGGCCCTGCCGCTCCTCTTCATGGGCGAGGAGTACGGGGAGACGCGCCCGTTCCAGTACTTCACCAGCCACGGCGACGCGGCCCTGGCGCGCGCCGTCTCCGAGGGTCGCCGCGCCGAGCACATCGCGCGCGGGCAGGGCGAGCCGCCGGACCCGCAGGACGAGCGGACGTTCCTGCGGTCGACGCTCTCCCACCGGAGCGACGGCCGGCACGGCGCGCTCCGCGAGCACCACCGGCGGCTGCTCGAGGTGCGCCGCCGCCACCGCGACGCCATCGCGGCGCGCTGGCCGGAGGTGGCGCGGGACGGCGCGGCGTTCACGCTCCGCCGCCCGGGGCTCACCGTGCGCGCGAACCTCTCCGACCGCGCCGGGGCCGGGCTGGGCCCGTGGGGCTGGAGCGTGACCGAGGGGTGAGGCGCGACGCGCCCTGGCGAGGGCGCCCCGGGCACGCGCCGGCGGCTCGGGGCGCGCTCTGGCGGCGCGCGGGTCGTGGCGCGCAGCGGTGCGGGGCCCGGCCGCCGGCGTTCGCGGTCGGCCGGCCCGCGCCGGGGCGCGCTTCAGGCGAGCGCGCGCCGATCCTGGCGGAGGTGGCGGATGCCCACGGCGAGCGCGATCACGATGGTTGCGAACGGGACGGTGACGGTGAGGGCCAGGAGCGCGACCCAGCCGACCGCGCTCATGAACGCGACCACCGCCGCGGTCGCGAGCGCCCCCACGAGCACGCGCCGGGCCTCGACCATGGCGCGGGTGATCACCCGGGCGGGGGATTGGGTTCGAGACGAGTACGACAGTGCACCGTACTGTGTGGCCATCGCGTCGCTCCTTCGCCGCGTCGCCGGCGCGGCCGCGGGTCGCTCGGGTGCCGGGCGATCACAGGCCATCAGATACGAGGTCGCGGCGGCTCCTGCGATGGGCCAAAAGGACGCTGACCTAATGGTTTCAATGGCTTACGTCCCATGGCCTTTGACGCGGATCACTGCTCGCCGGAACGAGACCTCGAGGTTCCGAAGGCGCTCCGGGAACGTGGACTCCGCGAGTCAATGTTGACCGCACGGGCAGGTCACACGCGAACGGGAGAGCCGGCGCTGGCGCTGTCTCTGATGGGGTGGCCCGGAGGCGCCCGCACGGACCGTGCGTCCGTCGAGACGGTGGGCGCCGCCGATCACCGTGCGTGAAGCCACGCACGGTGATCGCGTCCCGCGGCGGCGCGCTACTTCTTCTCGAGCTTCTGCCGGAGCAGGTCGCCGAGCGTGCCGAAGCCCTTGCCCTGCCCGCGCGGCGCCTTCGCCATGTACTCGCGCGCCTCGGCGCGCTCCGCGGCGTGCTCGGCCTCGGTCTTGGAGAGGCGGATGCGGCCCTGCTCGTCGATCGCCGACACGAGCGCCTGCAGCGTGTCGCCGACCTTGAAGCTCCGGCGCAGGTCGGACCCGCGCGGCGTGCCGGTCTCGCTCGCCGGCACCAGGCCGCGGCCGCCGGCGAAGCGCACGAACACGCCGAAGCTCTCCACCTTGTCGACGGTGGCCTGCACCACGTCGCCCACGCGCGGCGGCGGCGGCGGGGTGGGGCGGGCGGGCCGCTCGGCGCCCTCCGCGCCCGGGGCCGGTGCGGCGGGCTCGGGCCGGGGCGCGAGCGCCTTCACCGAGAGCCCGATGCGCTCGCCCTTCTTCGGATCCTCGTCGATGCGGAGCACCTGCACCTGCACCGCGTCGCCGGCCGAGAGCAGGTCCTGCGGCTTCGACACCCGGTCCCAGGCCAGCTCGGAGACGTGCACCAGGCCCTCGACGCCGCCGATGTCCACGAACGCGCCGTAGTCCTGCACGCTCGTCACGACGCCGTCGAACACCGCGCCCGGCGCGAGCCGCGCGCGCGTCTCGGCCGCCTTGTGGGCGCGCTCCTCCTCGAGCAGCGCGCGCCGCGAGAGCACGGCGTCGCGCGCGTCGGCGCGGGTGACCTTGAACAGGAGCTTCTGGCCGACGAACGAGGAGGCGTCGCCCACGAACCGCACGTCGATCTGCGAGATCGGGCAGAACGCGCGGACGCCGTGGACCTCGACCTCCAGCCCGCCCTTGTTCACCGCCTTCACCACGCCCTCCACCGGCAGGCCGGTGTGGGCGGCCTCGATCACCGCGTCGCGGGCGTTGTCGCGGGTGGCGCGGCCGTGGCCCTTCGAGACGACCGCGCCGCGATCGGTGGCCTTCACCACCACCGCGTCGATGATGTCGCCCACGCGGGCCGCCACGTTCCCGGCCTCGTCCTTCAGCTCGACGGTCTCGATCATCGCCTCGGCCACGCCGGACCCGAGCTCGAGGAACGCGACGTCCCCGCCGATCTGGATGATCTTGCCGGCGACCTTCTCGCCGACCTGGAAGCGGCGCCGCGGCCCCGCCTCCGAGCCCGCGAGCATGTCCGCGAAGGAGCCCTCGTCGGGAACCTCCACCTCCGGCGCCGGCGGCGGCTCGCCGGCCGGCGGGCGCGGGGAGTCGAGCGAGGCGGCCGGGGCCGGCTCACCGTGCTCCCGCCGCTCGGGACGCTCGCCGCGGGGGCGCCGCTCGCCGCGCGGACCGCCGCCGCCGGGCCTGGGGCCGCGCGGGCCGCCGCGCTGCTGCGGGCCGGCGCCGCCGGGTCGCGGGTTGCGATCCTCCGCCACGCGCTGCCAGAGCGGGCGGCGGTCCTGCGCCGCCGGCGCGGGCTGCGACGTCGCGGGCGCGAGCCGCTCCTCCTCGGGCGCCTCGATCTTCGCGCCGGGCGGCGGGGGCTTCACGTGGCCCTTGCGGATCACCACCGGGCCCGGGGACTCGGGCTTCTTCTGGTCCGACATGGCGGCGTCTCATAGCACAGGCGCCGGGTCTCGCGTAAAAGGGGCGCATGGAGCGCCGCGCCGTGATCTTCGTGTCGCACGCCGACGCCGGCGCGCTCCGCCTGGCCGGCTCCGCCGCCCTGGCCGCCGCCGCGCTGGGCGACCGGGTGGACGTCTACCTGTTCGGCCCGGCCGTCCCGGCGCTGGTGGCCGCGCACGACGCCGACCCGGAGGAGCCGGGTGCGGCGCTTCAGCAGGCCCGGACGGTGGGCGAGTGCCGCCTGATCGCGTGCAGCGCCAGCGTCGTCGAGCAGAAGGTCGCGCTCGCCGACGCGGAGCGGACGCTGGACGCGGTGGTGGGCTGGCCGACGATCCTCGAGTGGTCCGCCGGCGTGACGGACCGATTCTTCTTCTGACGGGGCTGCGCCCCGCCCCACGGAGCGGAGCTCCGCGGGGCCCCACCCTGCTGCGCGGGGGCCCGTGACCTCGCGCGCCCGCCTTCGCGGGCTCGCGCGACGTCCCCGCGGCGCGGCGCTGCCGCGCTCGGGGCAGCCCTGGCTGCGCTCGGTGCAACGCGGTCGACCGACCGCTCGATCGCTCGGACGGGGGAGGGCGGAGGGCAGGCCCGCGAGGGAGCCCGCGGGGCGTCCCTTGGGCGGAAGATCGCGGGCCGGTCGGCCGTTTATCATCCGCCCTCCCGTCGCCCTCCCGCACCCCCGGAGCCCCGCACATGGTCAGCCTCTCCATCGATCCGCCTCCCCACCGGCCGGGGCACACGCCGCGGCCCGGAGCGCGCCGAGTCGGCGTCGGAATCGCGCTGGGGGTGGCGCTCGCCGCGGGCATCCTGCTCGGCCGCCTCACGGCTCCCGGCGGCCGCTTCGCGATCGGCGGAGCGTCCCCGGGCGACGCCGCCCCCGGCGCGCAGGCGCCGGCCGCGCCCGCCGCCGCGGTCCAGCAGGCCGCCCCTGCCCCCGGGGCTGCGCCGGCCGCCCCGGCCGCGGCGCCGGACGCGAGCGCGACCGCAGCGGCGCCCGCGCCCGCCGCGGCGCCGCCCGCCGCGCCCGCCGGCCCGCGCCGCGTCGTCGCGACGCTCTCCGGGGCGCTGGAGGAGTCGATCCAGCGCGCGCTCCCGCCCGAGGACCGGGACGTCGGCGAGCAGCTCACGCAGGTGGTGAACCGGCTGCTCGTCTGGGACCTCCGCGTCGCCCGCGACGGCCGCAAGGGCGACCGGATCGAGATCCTCTACTCGCCGCCGGCGCCTGCCGCCCAGGGCCTGCCCGCGTCGGGCGAGCCGGTGGTCGAGGCGGTGCGGTTCGCGTCGCAGAAGCTCGGCCGCGTGTTCGCCGCGTACCGCTTCCAGCCCGAGGGATCGCGCTGGCCGCGCTACTACCGCGCCGACGGCACCGAGCTCGAGGAGCTGCTGGTGGACGCGCCCATCCACGAGTACGACCAGGTCACCTCGCTGCTGCGCGACGGCCGCCGCCACAAGGGCGTGGACTTTCGCACGCCCACCGGCACGCCGGTGTTCGCCACGTTCGACGGCGTCATCGAGCGGCGGAACTGGAACTTCGCCGGGAACGGCAACTGCCTCGACCTCCGCGATCCCGCCTCCGGGCGGCACGCGATCTTCCTGCACCTCGAGGTGCTGCCCAAGGACATGGTCCCGGGCCGGCGCGTGAAGAAGGGCGAGCAGATCGCGCTGTCCGGGAACACCGGCCACTCCACCGCGCCGCACCTGCACTATCAGCTCGAGGCGCCCGACGGCCGGATCCTGGATCCGTTCGAGATCCACAAGATCCGCCGCGCCTCGCTCGACCCCGCCCGCCGCCCCGCCTACGACGCGCGGCGCACCGCGCTCGACGCCGCGCTCGGCGGTGCCGTGGCCGCGACGCAGGCGCCGGCGGCCGTCCCCGCCACCCCGGTCGCGCTCCCCGCGGCGCGCTGATCGCGGGACGCGCGCCGGCGCCCCCGGGAGCGGGGAGCGCCGGCCGCGCCCGGGCGCGAGCGCGCGCGCCGCCTCCGACATCCGGAAACGGAGAAGGCCGCCCTCGCGGGCGGCCTTCGGTGTCTTCAGGCTGCTGCGGGGCGCGGGCCTAGATCTTCCGGCCGCCCTCGTGCGCCCACTTCTCCAGCATCTCGGTGGTGACCGACTTCGGCCGCTCGATGGCGTAGCCGAGGCCGCGGTCCCACACGAGGTTGGCGAGCACGCCGAGCGCGCGGCCGACGCCGAAGAGGACCGTGTAGAAGTCCCACTCGCGGACGCCGTAGTACCACTGGATCACGCCCGAGTGCGCGTCCACGTTCGGCCACGGGTTCTTGGTCTTGCCGTGCTCGGTGAGGACGCCCGGCGCCACCTCGTAGATCATGTTCACGAGCTGGAAGAGCGGGTCGTTCGGCAGGTGCTTCTTCGCGAACTCGTTCTGCGCCGTGTAGCGGGGGTCGGTCTTGCGGAGCACCGCGTGGCCGTAGCCCGGGATCACCTGGCCCGAGTTCAGCGTGTCCCAGAGGAACTGCTTCAGCTGCTCCTTCGAGGGCACCTGGTTGTTCAGCTTCTTCATCGTCTGCTGGATCCAGCCGAGCACCTCCTGGTTCGCGAGGCCGTGCAGCGGGCCGGCGAGGCCGTTGATGCCGGCCGAGTAGGAGTAGTACGCGTCGGAGAGCGCCGACGCGACCAGGTGCGAGGTGTGGGCCGAGACGTTCCCCGACTCGTGATCCGAGTGCAGGATGAAGTACATGCGGGCCACGTCGTCGTACGGCTTCACCTGCCCGATCATCTTGGCGAAGTTGCCGCCGAGATCGAGGCTCGCGTCCGACGCGATGTGCGTGTCACCCTTGTACTTCATCCGGTAGATGTACGCGGCGAGCACCGGGAGGCGCGCGACGAGCGTCATCGCGTCCTCGTACATCGGGTCCCACATGTCCGTCTTCTTGAGGTTGCCCTCGCCGTAGCGCTTCGCGAACACCGACTCGCGCTGCATCGTGACGATGCCGGCCGAGAACATCGCCATCGGGTGCGAGTCGCGCGGCATCGCGCGGAGCACGTCGATGACGTACTGCGGGAGCGCCTCGCGCTTCTTGAACTCCGCGAACACCTCCTGCGCCTGCTCCTTCGTCGGGATCTCGCCCGTGAGCAGGAAGTAGAAGAAGCTCTCCACGGTCGGCATCTCGCCGCCCGGGACCACGTGCGCCTTGAGCGCCTCGAAGGTCTCGGGGATGGTCTTGCCGCGGAAGCGGATGCCTTCCTGCGGGTCGAGGTACGAGATGTCGGTCACGAGGCAGCGGACGTCGCGGGCGCCGCCGATCGCCTGGCCGATGTTGACCTTGTCGATCACCACCTCGCCGAACTCCTTGTTCAGCTTCTGAATCCGCGGGCGGAACGCCTCGATCTTCTGCTTCAGCACCTGCTTCAGCGTGGACTCAGCCATGGTCACTCCGGCCAACTGTCTGAAGGTTTGAGTTGCTTGGGATTTCGTAACGCGAGGGCCCGAATCCTACTCGCGGGCGAGGGGACGGCGCAAACGGGAAAGGGCCGCTAAGTCGTGGAGCACAAAGGTCTATTTACGCTTTGAAAGGCGCCGGGCGAGCGCCCGGAGCAGTCCACTTCAGCCCGCGCGATTGGTCAATGGCGCCGATGTGCGCAGGCAGCGCCCGGCAAATCCTGGGGTTTCGCTCGCAGGCGAACGCGCCGTCCGTCCCGGGTCGAGCGGGCGTGCCGGCGGGCGCGCGCTCGCCGGAGCGCGCGCCGCCGCGACCAAATGCCGCTCGCCACCGAGCGCGCGGCGCCGGCGGCCGGCGCGCCCCGGAGGCGAGCGCGCCAGCACCCCAGGGCGGCGCACCGCCCCCGGCCCCGCGGGCCACCCGATCCCCGGTGCGGGCCCGGCGGCTATCCGCGGCCTGCCGCCAGGGCGGCGGCGACCTCGGCGGCCACCGCGCCCGAGGCGCGCTTGCGCTCCGGCTCGGCCGGCGCGGCCACCCCGTTCGCGGCCGGGGGGGCCTCCACCGCGGAGGACTCCACGGTTTCTGCAGCCCCCCCGCGCGGCTTCTCGGCGGTCCCGGACCGGCAGGTCCGGCACCACGGCTGGTTCCGGATGGCGCCGTCGGCCATGCGGCGCAGGCCGAACTGCGAGAGCGGCCGCATCTTGTGGCACTTCAGGCACATGAGCGTGATGAAGACCTCGTTGCCGTCGGCGTCGTAGACGGACGAGCGGCGCCGCCTGGGCTTCGCGGCGTCGCCGGGCTCCTTCTGCCGGCCGGGAGATCGCGGCTTGTCGAGCTCGCCCTTCACGATCGCGGGTGCCACCATGACCTTCACGGCCATTCTCGGAACCTCCACCTAGCGGACACCGCCCCTGCTCCCGTCGCGCCCAGGCCGGTCACGGCCAGGCGCGGGGAAGGGTCGGCGAGCGGACCCTAGCCGGAGCCTCTGACATGGGCGGGCGCCGGGGAGGGCGCCGGCCCCGGATCCACGGGCCGGCGGCCGAGGCGCGCGGACGCGTGGCGGCGCCTCCCGACCCGCCGTGGTCCGGCGGATGCATTTCTCCCGCGGCGGACCGCGGTGGCGGGCCATCCCGGCCGGCGGCGCGCCTCGCCGGGCCGGCCCCCGCCGCCGATCCGGGCAGCGCGCCGGCGCCGCTGCCCGGACCGCTGGCAGCCGGCGCAGTGGAGGCTTCCATCGTGATCGCGCACCTGCTCGTCGCCCTCGCCGTCCTGCTCACCGCCGCGAAGCTCGGCGGCGTCCTCGCGGCCCGGCTGGGACAGCCGCCCGTCCTCGGCGAGCTCCTCGCCGGCGTCGCGCTCGGCGCGCTCCCCGCCCTCGGGCTGCACGGGACGGAGGGGCTGGCGCGCGACGCGGTGCTGGAGGCGCTCGCGGAGCTCGGCGTCATCCTGCTGCTGTTCGAGGTCGGGCTCTCCACGCGCTTCGCCGATCTGGTGAAGGTCGGCGCGTCCGCGTTCCTGGTGGCGTGCATCGGCGTGGTGGTGCCCATGGCGCTCGGCTACGGGGTGGGCGCGTGGCTCCTGCCGGAGGCGAGCCCGGTCGCGCACCTGTTCCTGGGCGCGGCGCTCTCGGCCACCAGCGTGGGCATCACCGCCCGCGTGCTCCGCGACATGGGCCGCATCGGCTCGCCGGCCGGGCAGATCGTCCTCGGCGCGGCGGTGATCGATGACGTGCTCGGCCTGCTCGTGCTGGCGGTGATGGTCGGCCTGGCCGGCGGCGGCGGCGGCTCCGGGGTGATGACGGTCCTGGCGTGGGTCGGCGCGAAGGCGGTCGGGTTCCTCGGCGTCGCGCTCGTGGCGGGCCGGTGGGCGGCGCCGCGGCTGTTCGCGATCGCGGCGCGGCTCCGGGGCCAGGGCGTGCTGTTCACGCTGGCGCTGGTGGTCTGCTTCGCCCTGTCCTGGGCGGCCTCGGCGGTGGGGCTCGCGCCCATCGTGGGCGCGTTCGCGGCCGGGCTGGTGCTGGAGGGCGTGCCGTTCGCGGAGCTGAGCGACGGCGCGGAGCGGCTCGAGGAGCGGCTCACCCCGCTCGCGGCGGTGCTCGTCCCGCTGTTCTTCGTGCGGATGGGCCTCGCGGTCGACCTCGGCGCGCTGGGCACCGGCTCGCTCGCGCTCGCGGGCGCGCTCTCGGTGGCGGCGATCCTCGGCAAGCAGGCGTGCGCGCTCGCGGTGGTGACGCCGGGGGTGGACCGGCTCGCGGTGGGGCTCGGGATGATCCCGCGCGGCGAGGTGGGGCTCATCTTCGCGAACATCGGCATGTCGCTCGCGCCCGGCGGGCGGCCGCTGCTCGGGCCGGGCGCGTTCGCGGCCATCGTCGCCATGGTGCTCGTGACCACGCTGGTGACGCCTCCGCTCCTCCGCTGGCGGATGGGGACGGCGCCCGCGGCGGCGGCCGGTCCCGCACCCACCGTCCGGGCGGCGTGACGCCGGGTGCGCGCCCGGCGTCCGGCCTCGCCCGTTGGCGGGCGACAGGACGTGCACCTCGCACGAACAGGCGAGCCCGCATTGGACCCGGGCGCGAGAGTTTGGCAGCATCGGGGTGCCTGGGGGGGCGAGCCAGTGGAGCTTGTGCCGCAGCGCGAGGGGAGCGCGCAGCACTCGTCGGAGTACCGGACCGTCGCCGTCTACTGGACGCGCGCCGAGGCGGAGCTCGCCCGCGGCATGCTCGAGGCCGACGGCATCCCGGCCGCGTTCCGCGACGGCGCCGACGCGGCGCTGCTGCCCGGCACGCGCGCGCTGCGGCTCATGGTGCCCGCCATGGACCTCGACCGCTCGCGCGACATCCTGGCGACGCCGGAGCCGGCGCACGCCGCGGAGCCGCCCGCGCCGGCGGTGCCGGCGCGCGACGGCTGGGGTGTCACCTGGCTGGTGGTGTGGATCGCGGCGTTCGGGCTCGCCGGCGTGTTCGCGCTCGGGCGCGTGCTGCGCTGAAGCGCGCGCCGGCGCGGCGCTCAGAGCGCGTGAATCCATCCCCGGACCGAGCCAGGCGGTCGAGACGCGAGCAGCGCGAGGCGCGACGACCGAGCATGCCCCGAGGCATGTGAGGGAGGAGCAACGACGCGATGCGACGCGGATCGGCCGCCGCGGCGACGGGAGGGGATGGGTTCACGTGCTCTCAGCGGTGCAGCGCCGCGTAGGCGACCACCTGCACCGTGCCCACCAGCGCGACCACCGTGGCGGCGGAGATGGCCGGCTTCGCGGTGGCGCGGAACCAGGCGACCAGGCCGGGGAGCGCGAGCGCGAGGCCGAGCACCAGCCCGAGCGGCAGCTGCACCACGCGGAGCTGCAGCACGCCCAGCGCCATCAGCACCTCGAGGCCGCTCGCCACGAGCGCGATGGTGGCGAGCACGCGGCCCCCGGTCGCGAAGAGCAGGGCGGAACCGGCGAGGGCGACGAACGCGAGCAGGGTGTGGAGCGACATGGCCGGCGTTCTTACGCCCGCCGGGCGGCGCGGGCAAGGAAGCGGCCGGCGCCGCGCGGCGCGCCCACCCCCGCGCACCGCCGCGGCCGGCGGCGGCGCGCGGGCGCCGGGGTCAGCGGCGCTGGACGAGCTGCCGGAGCACGTACTGCATGATGCCGCCGTGCCGGTAGTACTCGACCTCGATGGGCGTGTCGATCCGCACGGTGACCGGCACCTCCTCGCGCGCGCCCCCGGCGCGGTGGATCACGAGCCGCGCCGCCTGCCGCGGCGCGAGGCCCTCCGAGATGCCGAGCAGGTCGAACGTCTCGCTGCCGTCGAGCTTCAGCGTCGCCGCCGAGACCCCCTCCGGCAGCTGCACCGGGAGCACGCCCATGCCCACCAGGTTGGAGCGGTGGATGCGCTCGAAGCTCCGCGCCGCCACGAAGCGGATGCCGAGCAGCACCGTGCCCTTCGCGGCCCAGTCGCGCGAGCTGCCGGTGCCGTACTCCTGGCCGGCCACCACGCACAGCGGGACGCCCTCGCGCGCGTACTGCAGGGCGGCGTCGTGGATGGGCTGCTGCGCCCCGTCCGGCTGGTGGCGCGTGACCCCGCCCTCCACGCCGGGCACCATCAGGTTCTTCACCCGCACGTTCGCGAACGTGCCGCGCACCATGACGTGGTCGTTGCCGCGCCGCGCGCCGTAGCTGTTGAAGTCGGCCACCGACACGCCCAGCGACTGGAGGTACTTTCCGGCGGGCGAGGACGGCTTGATCGAGCCGGCCGGGCTGATGTGGTCGGTGGTGACCGAGTCGCCGAAGATCGCGAGCGGCCGCGCGCCGGTGATCTCTCCGATCGTGCCGGCGGAGAGGCCGAAGCCCTCGAAGTAGGGCGGCTGCTGGATGTAGGTGGACTCCGGGTTCCACTCGTAGAGCTTGCCGCCGCGCACCGGCAGCGCGTTCCAGCGATCGTTCTGCGAGAACCCGGCGTAGTTCTGCCGGTACTGCTCCGGATCCGCCGCCGCGCCGCGCAGCGCCTCCACCTCCTCGAGCGTGGGCCACACGTCGCGCAGGTACACCGGCTTGCCGTCCTTGCCGGTGCCGAGCGGCTCCTGCTCCAGGTCCACGTCCACCGTGCCGGCGATCGCGAACGCCACCACCAGCGGCGGGCTCATCAGGAAGTTGGCCTTGATGGACTGGTGCACCCGGGCCTCGAAGTTCCGGTTCCCGGAGAGCACCGCGGCGCCCACCAGGTCGTGCTCGGTGAGCAGCTTCTCGATGCGCC
This sequence comes from Anaeromyxobacter dehalogenans 2CP-1, assembly GCF_000022145.1. Taxonomy (NCBI): domain Bacteria; kingdom Pseudomonadati; phylum Myxococcota; class Myxococcia; order Myxococcales; family Anaeromyxobacteraceae; genus Anaeromyxobacter; species Anaeromyxobacter dehalogenans. Next base: position 4,229,300 of record NC_011891.1, on the reverse strand, counting down.
CGTCGAGCGGTCCGGAGTTGCCGATGCAGGTGGTGCAGCCGTAGCCGACGACGTTGAAGCCCAGCGCGTCGAGGTCCTTCTGCAACCCGGTGCGCTCGAGGTACCGCGACACGACGCGCGACCCGGGGCCGAACGAGGTCTTCACGGTCGGCTTCACCGTGAGGCCCTTCGCCACCGCCTTGCGGGCGAGCAGGCCGGCCGCGAGCATGACGCTCGGGTTCGAGGTGTTGGTGCAGGAGGTGATGGCGGCGATGAGCACGTCGCCGTGCCCGACCTCCACGTCGGCGTCCGGGAGGCGCGGCACCAGCCCCACCGGATCCGGCGTGGGCCGGTTGTTCATCATCTCGGTCTCGGTGAGCGTGCTGGTGTTCTTGTGCCGGCCGTCCGGCGCGGTGTCCGGGTCCTGCAGGCCGCCGCCGGGGCGGGTCTGGCCGGAGGGCGCCGACGCGAGCCGGTGGCGCTGGCCGAGCTCCGACGCCGGCTTGCCGTAGCCGGTCGCGTCCGCGCGCGCGAACAGCTCGCGGAACGTCTGCTTCAGCGCGGGCAGCTCGATGCGGTCCTGAGGGCGCTTGGGCCCGGCCACCGCGGGGCGCACGGTGCCGAGGTCGAGCTCGATCACCTCGGAGTAGTCCACCTCGCCGGGACGCGGGATGCGCAGCATGCCCTGCGCCGCGTAGTAGGCGCGGAACGTGTCCACGACCTCCTTCGGCCGGCCGGTCTGCTCGAGGTAGCGGAGCGACTGCTCGTCGGGCGGGAAGAAGCCCATGGTGGCGCCGTACTCCGGCGCCATGTTCGAGAGCGTGGCGCGCTCCGGCACCGGCAGCGTCTCCGCCCCGGCGCCGAAGAACTCGACGAACTTCCCGACCACCCGGGCCTTGCGGAGCACCTCGGTGACGCGGAGCACCAGGTCGGTGGCGGTGACGCCCTCGCGGAGCGCGCCCGTCAGGTGCACGCCCACGACGTCGGGGGTGAGGAAGTAGGTGGGCTGGCCGAGCATGGCCGCCTCGGCCTCGATGCCGCCCACGCCCCAGGCCACGATGCCGAGGCCGTTCACCATGGGCGTGTGCGAGTCGGTGCCGACCAGCGTGTCCGGGTAGTACACCCCGTCCTTCTCCAGCACGCCCTTCGCCAGGAACTCGAGGTTCACCTGGTGGCAGATGCCCATGCCGGGCGGGACGATGCGGAGCCGCTCGAACGCCTGCGTGCCCCACTTCAGGAACTCGTAGCGCGCCACGTTCCGGTCGAACTCGAGGTCCATGTTCCAGCGGAGCGCCTCGGGCGACGCGAACGCGTCCACCTGCACCGAGTGGTCCACCACCAGGTCCACCGGGACGATCGGCTCGACGATCATCGGGTCCTTGCCGAGCTTCGCGACCGCCGCGCGCATCGCGGCGAGGTCCACGAGCAGCGGCACCCCGGTGAAGTCCTGCAGCAGCACGCGGCCCACGACGAACGGGACCTCGCGGGTCCGCTCCGCCCGCGGCTTCCACTGCGCGAGCGCGCGAACGTCCTCCTCGGTCACGCGCTGGCCGTCCGCGTTGCGGGCGAGCGACTCGAGCACGACGCGCAGCGAGACGGGCAGGCGCGAGATGGGGCCGAAGCCCTTGCGCTCCAGCGCCGGCAGCGAGACGAGCTTGCCGGTCCGGCCGGGGCCGAGATCGAAGGGGGTGACGACGCCGAGGAAATCGTTCATGGGTGCGAGGCCTCCGGTGGCAGGCTACTTATCGTCGCGCCGCGCCGAAGCAAGCAAAGAGGGTCCCGCCCGCACCCGGGGTGGCGCGTCAGGAGACCGCATGTCCGTCCCGTCCCAGCTCTACCGCCCCTCGCTCGCGCTGCTCACCGACTACTACGAGCTGACCATGGCGTACGCGGCCTGGAAGAGCGGCGCGGCGGCGAAGCAGGCGTCGTTCACGCTCTCGTTCCGGTCGAACCCGTTTCACGGTGGGTTCACGGTGGCGGCCGGGCTCGAGCACGCCATGGACCTCGTGTCCCACCTGCGCTTCTCCGACGAGGACCTCGCCTGGCTGGCCACGCAGGCCGGCGCGGACGGCGCGCCGCTGTTCGAGGCCGGGTTCCTGGACGCGCTCCGCACGCTCGAGGTGGACGTGGACGTGGACGCGGTGCCGGAGGGGACGGTGGTGTTCCCCACCGAGCCGCTGGTGCGCGTCACCGGGCCGGTGATCCCGTGCATGCTGCTCGAGACGCCGCTGCTCGCGGTGGTGAACTTCCAGACGCTCGTGGCCACCAAGGCCGCGCGGGTGTGCCTCGCGGCGGGAGGGGACCCGGTGCTCGAGTTCGGGCTGCGGCGGGCGCAGGGGATCGACGGCGGGCTGGCCGCGAGCCGCGCCGCGTACGTGGGCGGCTGCGCCGCCACCTCGAACACCCTGGCCGCGCGGCTCTACGGCATCCCGGGGAAGGGGACGCACGCGCACTCCTGGGTGATGCTGCACGCGGGCGAGCGCGAGGCCTTCCTGGAGTACGCGAAGGCGATGCCGGCGAACTGCGTGTTCCTGGTGGACACCTACGGCAGCCTGGACGGGATCCGGAACGCCGTCGAGGTGGGGCGCTGGCTGCGCGAGCACGGGCACGACCTGCTCGGCGTCCGCCTCGACTCCGGCGACCTCGCCTGGCTGTCGATCCAGGCGCGGCGCATGCTCGACGAGGCGGGCTTCCCGCGCGCGGCGGTGTACGCCTCGAACGAGCTCGACGAGATCATCATCCAGAGCCTGAAGGACCAGGGCGCGCGCATCGGGGTGTGGGGCGTCGGCACGCGGCTCGTCACCGGCCAGGACGACGGCGCGCTGGGCGGCGTGTACAAGCTGGGCGCGGTCCGCGCGTCGGCGGACGCGCGCTGGGAGCACCGGGTGAAGGTGTCGGAGCAGGCGGCGAAGACCACCATCCCGGGCCTGCTGCAGGTGCGCCGGTTCTCCGGCCCGCAGGGCTTCCTCGCGGACGTGGTCTACGACGAGCTCACCGGCCTCCCGGCGTCGCCGGTGATGGTGGACCCGCTCGATCCCACCCGCCGCCGCCAGCTCGCGGAGGGCACGCCGGCCGAGGACCTGCTCGTCCCGGTGTTCCGCGGCGGGCGGCAGGTGTACCGGCCGCCGCCGCTCGACGCGGCGCGCGCGCGCACCCAGGCGCAGCTCGCCCGCTTCCACGCGGGCGTGAAGCGCTTCGTGAACCCGCACCAGTTCCCGGTGGGCCTCGAGCGCGAGCTCCACGATCTCCGGACGGAGCTCGTGCTGGCGGCCCGCGGCGCGCCCATCTGAACGGGGCTGCGCCCGCCTCACGGAGCGGAGCTCCGCGGGCCCCACCCTGCTTCGCGGGTCCGTGACCTCGCGCGCCCGCTGGCACGGGCCCGCGCGAGGTCCTCGCGGGCGCGGCTTCGCCGCGCGTGCCGAGCTCCCTCAGACTGGCTCGAGCGGCTTGGTCATCCGGATCGCGTCCCAGCGCTCGCCGGTGCTGCGGGGGAACGCGCGGCGGAGCACGGCGGTCTGCGCGAAGCCGTGCTTCGCGTACAGCGCTCGGGCGGCGGTGTTGTGCGGGAACACGTGCAGCACGAGCTCCCGCGCGCCGGCGGCGCGCGCCCAGCCCACCGCGGCCTGCACCAAGGCGTCGCCCACGCCCTGGCGGCGGGAGCCGGCGGCGACCAGCATGCCGAGCTGCGGCAGGGTCCGGCCCACCAGCATCGCCATCCCGGCCGGCGGCGCGCCCGCCCCCGCCTCGGCCAGGAGCAGCGTCCCCTCGCCGGTCCCGAGCAGCGCCTCCCACCCGCGGCGCACCTCGCGGCGGTCCACCGGCGGCTCGGTCGCGAGCCAGCGGCGCTCGGCGCACACCGCCGCGAACAGGTCGAGGCAGGCGTCCAGGTCCGCAGGCTCGAGGCGCCGCACGCGCATGTCTCCAGGGTAGGCGACGGCCGCCGGTTGCGCGACACCCGGCCCGGCCCGCCCTCCGCCGCGCGCGCTCGCGGCCGGCCGTTTCGGGGTAGGGTAGCGACCGATGCGCGCTCCGAACCCGTGGACCGTGGTCCCCGCCGCCGACCACGCGCGATACCTGGGCCCGGAGGGCCTGGACCTCCGCTCGACGCTCGACGGCCTCTTCCAGGAGGCCTACCTCTCGGCCCAGCCCGACCGGCTGCTCGTGGTCGGCTGCGCCACCGGCGACGGCCTCGAGCACGTGGACCCATCGGTCACCGGGCGCGTGGTGGGCCTCGACGTCAACCTGCAGTACCTCGCCATCGCGCGGCAGCGCTTCTTCCACCTGGGCCCGCGCCTCGAGCTGTACTGCACCGACGCCGAGACCTGGCGCGCGCCGCCCGGCGCGTTCGACCTCGTCCACGCCGCGCTGGTGCTCGAGTACCTGCACCCGGAGCCGCTGGTGCGGCGCATCGCGGGCTGGCTGGCCGACGGCGGCGCCTGCTCCATCGTGCTGCGCCTGCCCGGCGGCGAGGCGCCCGAGCCGCCCTCGCAGGCGCTGCGCCTGATCGAGCGCGCCGCCCGGCCGGTCCCGCCCGAGGAGCTGGTGCGCCTGTTCGAGCACTACGGGCTGCCGCTCCGGCGGCAGCGCGTGGTCCAGGCGCCCGGCGGGACGAGCCTGTGGGCGGGGGCCTTCGGGCGCGCCGAGGCGCGCGCGAAATAAACCCGGCTGGGCGCGCGTAGGGCTCCGGAGGAGGACGCACCGATGCTCTGCCCGTACTGCCGCACCGAGACCGCGCCGGGCGCGACCCGCTGCGCCGCCTGCACGAGCTGGCTGGTGGGCCGCCCGCCCTTCCGCGAGTGGACCCGCGCCCGCGAGGGCAGGATGATCGCGGGCGTCGCGCGCGGGCTCGCCAACCGCTTCGGCGTCCCGTGCGCCGCGATCCGCCTCGCGTTCCTGCTCTCCGTCGTGCTCGGCGGCTGGGGGATCGTGGTCTACGTGGCGCTCTGGATCGCGATGCCCGAGGAGCCGCTCCTGCTCCCGCCGCACGCGCCGCGGGAGGACGCGCGCCCGGCGCCGACCGGCTGGACGGGCTGACGCGGGCGGCGGCCGGCCTACTTCAGGCGCCCGAGCAGCCGCAGGATCCCGTCGAGGAACGTGATCGGGTGCGGCGGGCACCCGGGGACGTAGAGGTCCACCGGGATCCCGTCGAGCGCGGCCGCGGCGCCGCCGCAGGTCACCGGGCTGCCCGCGAACGGGCCGCCGGAGATGGCGCAGGCGCCCACCGCGATCACGATCCGCGGCGCGGGCACCGCCTCCCAGGTCTGGCGCAGCGCGAGGCGCATGTTCTCGGTGACGGGCCCGGTGATCACGAGGCCGTCCGCGTGGCGGGGCGAGGCGACGAACTGCACGCCGAAGCGGCCCACGTCGAACTGGATGTTGCCGGAGGCGTTCAGCTCCGCCTCGCAGCCGCTGCAGCCGCCCGCCGAGACCTGCCGGAGCTTGAGCGAGCGGCCCAGCACCCGCCGCAGCTCGCCGTCGAGCGCCTCCGCGAGCACCGGCGCGTCGCGCGACACCACCAGCGCCTCGCGGGTGCGGGCGGCGAGGCGGTGGTCGCCGGTGAAGCGGATCGCGCCCGGCGGGCAGGCGGTGACGCAGTCGCCGCAGAACGTGCAGCGCCCCAGGTCCACCCGCATCGTCGCGGTGCCGGGGTCGAGGATCGCCTCGGTGGGGCACGCCTCGGCGCAGCCGGCGCAGCCGGCGCAGCCGGCCTCGCAGCGCGACGGATCCACCACCGGCCGCCCCCGGAAGCGCGCCGGGAAGCGGGGCGGGCCGTCGGGGAAGGCCACGGTCTGGTTCCCGTAGCCGAGCCGGAACTTCAGGATGTCGATCACAGGTCGTGCCCCGCGTAGGAGAGGTTGAAGCTCTTGTTGCAGAGCGGGAAGTCGGAGATCTGGCCGTCGCGGAGCGCCATGGCGAGCCCGAACCAGTTGTGGAAGGACGGGTCCTTCACCTTGTAGGCCTCGAGGCGCCCCTGCGCGTCGGTCACCGCGACGTGGGCGATCTCCCCGCGCCAGCCCTCCACCATGGAGACCACCAGCGCGCCGGGCGCGAGCGGCCCGGGCGCCGTGCGCGAGGGGCCGCCGGGCAGCCGCTCGAGCTGGTCGAGCACGAACTCCACGCTCCGCTCGGCCTCGAGCAGGCGGATGAGCGCGCGGGCCAGCACGTCACCGTTCTCGGCGGTGGTCACCGCCACGTGGGAGAAGCGGTAGATGCCGAACGCGTGGTCGCGCCGGACGTCGCGGTCCACGCCGCTGGCGCGCGCGGCCGGCCCGACCATCCCGAGCGCCTGCGCCAGCGCGGTGGGCACGGTGCCGGTGCCCTCGAACCGGGCGCGCACCGAGGGCGACTCGAACATGAGCGACGCCGCGCGCCGGGTCTTCTCCCAGGCCGCGCGGACGCGGGCGGCCAGCGCGCGCGCCGCCTCCGCGTCGAGGTCGTGCTTCACGCCGCCCGGGCACACCAGGCTGCGCCCGAAGCGGTTGCCGCAGATCTCCGCCACCGCGTTCAGGAACTCGGCGCGGAGCGCGCCGCAGTACGACGCCGTGGGCAGGAAGCCCACGTCGCCGGCCAGCGCGCCCAGGTCGCCGACGTGGTTCGCGATCCGCTCCAGCTCGAGCCCGATCCCGCGCAGCGACATGGCGCGCGCGGTCGGCGCCACGCCGGCGAGCGACTCGACCGCCTTCGCGTAGGCGAGCCCGTGGCCCACCGCGGTGTCGCCGGCGATCGACTCGGCGAGCGCCATGGAGCGGCGGTCCGGGCCGCCGCGCAGGAGGCGCTCCACGCCGCGGTGCTGGTAGCCGAGCACGATCTCGAGGTGGAACACGCGCTCGCCGTGGCACTGGAAGCGGAAGTGGCCCGGCTCGATGATGCCCGCGTGCACCGGGCCCACCGCGACCTCGTGCACCTCCTCGCCCTCGACCCGGAAGAACGGGTACTCGCCGGGGATGGTGGCGCGCGGGTCCTGGCGGCCGAACGGATCCGGCGCGGCGCGGCGCGGCGGCTCGAAGCGGAGCGGCTTCAGCCAGGGGTGGCCCTCGGGGCGCAGCCCCCACTGCTCCGCCAGCTCGCGCTCGAACGCCTGGGCCGCGGGCAGCTCGGCCGCGATCGAAGGGAACGCGTCGGCGACGCGGGTGGCGAGCAGCGCCAGCCGGCCCTCCGGGTCGTCCGCCAGCACCGCGGTCACGAGGACGCCGCCCCCGGCGTCGGGGCGGCCGAACAGCGCGGCGAGGCGCCCGCCGCCGCGGTGCGCGGCGAGGACGATCTCGTTGAACCGGGCGGGCTCGTGCACCGGCACCGCGCGCGCGTCCACCGGCTCGCCGTTCCAGGTCTCGAGGACGTCGCTGGCGCGGGGCGCGGCGCCGTGCCCGGCGGTCGCGGTCGTGTTGCGGGCCATCACCAGCCTCCCCCGACGAGCGCCGCCGCGGCGCCGAACAGGTCCTTCAGCCCCGCCGGCAGGAACACCCCCAGCGCCAGGACCACCAGCATGAGCGCCAGCGGCGGGCCGGCGGTCAGCCAGCTGTCCCCGGTGCCGGGCACGCGCGGCGCGTCCGACGGGTCGCCCTGCACCACGTCGAGCACGGTCGCGGCCATGCCCACGAAGATCACCGCCAGGAACGCGAGGAACAGCCCGCCCACCCAGTAGCGTCCGGCGCCGAACGCGCCGTTCACGATGGCGAACTCGCTGAAGAACGGCCCGAACGGCGGCGAGCCGGTGATGGCGAGGAAGCCGGCCAGGAACAGGGGCCCGGAGAGCGGCAGGCGACGCGCGGCGCCGTGCACGTCGTCGGTGGTCTTCGAGCCGAAGGCGCGGTGGATGTTTCCGGCCGACAGGAACAGCACGCCCTTGGTCAGGCCGTTGTTCATGGTGTGGAAGAACGCGCCGGCGGTCGCGGCGCCGCCCAGCGACACGCCGATGGCGAGGATGCCCATGTGCTCGACGCTGGAGTACGCGAGCATGCGCTTGAAGTCGCGCTGCCCGACCACGAACACCGCGGCGAGGCCGATCGAGAGCAGGCCGAGCGCCATGAGCGCGTCGCGCGCGAACGCGCCCTCGCCGGCCGCGATCGTCACCTGGAACACGCGCACCACCGAGACGAACGCGAAGTTGGTGAGCCCGCCGGCGAGCAGCGCCCCGAGGATCCCGGGCGCCTCGCCGTAGGCGTCCGGCTTCCAGGAGTGCAGCGGCGCGAGGCCCATCTTCGTGCCGTAGCCCACCAGCAGGAACACGAACGCCGCCCGCACCCACGGCCGGGAGAGCGCGCCGCCGGCCGCGATCAGGTCCTCGACCATCAGCGACTTCGGGCCGCCCGGGCCCGCCCCGGCGAGCGCCAGGAAGAACGTGCCGAGCAGGGCCAGCGCGATGCCGAGCGAGCCGATGAGCAGGTACTTCCAGGCGGCCTCGAGCGAGCGGGCGTTCTGGTTGAAGTAGATGAGGGGCGCGGTGGAGAGCGTGCTCGCCTCCATGGCCACCCAGGTCAGGCCGAGGTGGTGCGAGAGCGCCACCGTGGTCATGGCCGAGAGCAGCACCAGCAGGCCGCCCACGAACACGCGGTTGTCGCGATCGGCGCGGCGGGCGAGGTATCCCTGCGCGTACACCGCCGAGGCGAGGAACAGCGCGGTGGCGGTGAGGAGCGTGACGCGCGCGAGCGGGTCGAACGCGAGCCAGGCGCCCTCGCGGGCGGGCGGCGGGGCGGCCAGCAGCGCCAGGACGCCGGCGGTGTGGACCAGCGCACCGGCGAGGAGCACCAGCGGGCGGCGCCGGGCGGAGGGCATCGCGAACGCGACCAGCGCGAGCGCGAGCGGGGCGGCGATGAGGAGCACCATGCGCGGTCAGTCCTTCAGCGCCGAGAGCTTCTCGGTGTCGAGCGAGGCGAACTCGCGGTTGATGTGGAACATGACGATGCCCATGACGAACACGGCGGCGAACAGGTCGAGCAGCACGCCCGCCTCCACCATCACCGGCATGATCCCGGTGAGCAGCAGGCCGAAGACGTAGACGCCGTTCTCCAGCACCAGGAAGCCCAGCACCTGGTTGACGGCCTTCCGGCGCGAGACCACCAGCAGCATCCCGGCCCACACCGTCGAGAGCGCCGTCGGGACCAGGTACGGGTGCGCCTCGCCGCCCGGGAGCGGCAGGCGGCTCGAGAACGCGAACGCGAGCGCCACCCCGATGCCGCCCAGCACCATCGACGGGACGAAGCCGACGATGGGCTCCATCTCGCGCCGGATGGAGGCCTCGCGGATGGCGCGGAACATGAGCCAGGGGATGAGCGCGCCCTTGATGGCGAGCGCCCCGACCGCGAGCAGCAGCACGTGGCCGACCTGGTGCCCGCCCTCCAGCAGCAGCAGCGGCAGGGCCGCGAGCAGCGCCCCCTGCGTGGCGACCGCGCGGATGGCGGCGCCGAGCCGGCTCGAGGCGAGCAGGAAGAAGTCGATGACGACGACGAGGATGAAGACGAGGTCGGTGAGGGAGGTCACGGGGTCACCGGAGCAGGAGGACCAGGGCGAAGGCGGACAGCACCGAGGCGCCCACCAGGAGCTGCGGCACGCGCACGATGCGCAGCCGCGCCATCACCGACTCGACCACGCCCACCGCCACCGCGAACGCGATCACGCCCAGGAAGAACAGCGCCTCCGAGGCGAGCGCGCCGGCGCCGTGGCCGAGCACCAGGCGGGAGAGCAGGGCGCCGAACAGGAACATCTTCATGGCCGCGCCGTACAGGATGAGCGCGAGGTCGGGCCCGCCGTGGTCGAGCACCATCACCTCGTGGATCATGGTGAGCTCGAGGTGCGTGTTGGGGTCGTCCACCGGGATGCGCGAGCACTCCGCGAGCGCCACCACGAACAGGCCGATGGCGGCGAGCAGGAGGCCCGGCGCCGCCGAGGACCAGGCCGCGTCGAGGTCGGGACCGAGCATGCCGGAGAGCGACAGCGAGCCGGTGGCGCGCGCCAGCACCAGCAGGCAGAGGAACAGCGCCGGCTCGGCCAGGCTCGCGAACGTCACCTCGCGCGCCGCGCCCATGCCCTCGAACGACGAGCCGGTGTCGAGCGCGGCGAGCGCGGTGAAGAAGCGGCCCAGGCCGAGCAGGTAGGCGAACAGGACGAAGTCGCCGGTGAACGCGATGGGCGCGGGGGCGCCGCCCATGGAGAGGAGCAGGCCGGCGGAGGCGACCGCCGCGAGCCCGATCACCGGGCCGGCGCGGAACACCCAGGTGGTGGTCCGGCTGTAGACCGCCCCCTTGCGCAGCAGCTTGGCGAGGTCGAGGTACGGCTGCAGCAGTGGCGGGCCGCGGCGGCCGCCGACGATGGACTTCACGCGGTTGATCACGCCGAGCAGCAGCGGCGGGAGCACGAGCAGCGCGACCACGTGGAGCGCGGTGCGCAGGACCATGGGTGCGTTCACCACGCGAACCCCCAGGCGAGGACGGCGAGGAGCGTCACGAGCACGAGCAGCATCTGGAAGTGGATCCTGCGGAGGTAGAGGAGGCGCGCGCGCTCGGCGATCCAGCCGTACGCGCGCGCCGCCGGGAGGAGGGCGAGGTCGAGGACGGTGTCCGGCACCGTGGTGGCGAACGGCGCCGGCGCCGGGAACGGCCCCTCCAGCCGCGGCTCGGTGCGCCGCGGGTGGACCGCCCAGGAGAAGCGCGCCACCAGCAGCGCGGCGAGCGACGAGCCGGTGTACTGCATGCGGGCGGTCGGCGCGGAGAAGGCGCAGCCCCAGGTCTGCACGGCGGGCGCGATGCGGCCGGCCAGCCGGCGCCGCCGCCACGCCGCCACCGCCAGCGTCGCCACGAGCAGGACCGCGGCGACCGCGCTCACCCGCGCGGCGCCGGCGGCCGCGCGCGCGGCGGGGGCGGCGAGCAGCGCGGGATCGACGCGGGCCCAGGCGGCCGCGGCGCGGGCGAGCGGCGCGGTGGTCGCGGCCGGGAACAGGCCGATGGCGGCGCAGGCGGCGGCGAGGAGCGCCATGGGCGCGAGCATGGCCGCGGGCGGCTCGTGCGCGCCGTCGGCGTGGTGGCTGCGCGGGCTGCCCAGGAACACCACCCCGACCACCTTCGCGAAGCAGGCCGCGGCCAGGCCGCCCACCAGCGCCAGCGCCGGCGCGCCCAGCGTCACGTACGCGAGCAGGTCGCCCCCGGGCTGGCGCAGGCCGTCGAGCAGGCCCAGGTAGACCAGCCACTCCGAGGCGAAGCCGTTCAGCGGCGGGAGCCCGCTGATGGCCGCGGCGCCGACCACGAACAGCAGCGCCGTCCGCGGCATGGCGCGCGCGAGGCCGCCCAGGTGGTCGAGGTCGCGCGTGCCGGTGGCGTGGTGTACGGCGCCGGCGCCGAGGAACAGGAGCGACTTGAACAGCGCGTGGTTGACGACGTGCAGGCCGGCGCCGCCCAGGCCGAGGACCACCAGCGCCGGGACGCCGCGGGCGCGCCCGAGCAGCGCCAGCCCGAGCCCGAGCGCGATGATCCCCACGTTCTCCACGGTGTGGTAGGCGAGCAGCCGCTTCAGGTCGTGCTGCGCGAGCGCGAACGCCACGCCCAGCACCGCCGAGACGCCGCCCAGCGCGAGCAGCGCGACGCCCCACGACTCGGGCGGCGACTCCACCAGGCCGGTCACCCGCATCAGCCCGTAGATGCCGGTCTTCACCACCACCCCGGACATGAGCGCGGACACGTGGCTGGGCGCGGCCGCGTGCGCCGGGGGCAGCCAGAAGTGGAGCGGCACGAGCCCGGCCTTCATGCCGAAGCCGGCCAGCGCCAGCGCCAGCACCGCGGCCGCCGTGGGGCCGGAGAGCCGGAGGCCCTCCATGGCCGCGAGCTCGAACGTGCCCGCCTCGCGGCGCAGCAGCGCGAACAGCGCGAACAGCGCCAGGGTGCCGGCGTGCGTGGCGGCGAGGTACAGGAACGCGCCGCGGCGCACCGACGGGTCCTCGTCCTCGGTCTGCACCATGAAGAAGTTCGCGAGCGCCATCACCTCCCAGCCGACGAGGAAGCCGATGGCGTCGGGGGCGCACACGAGCAGCGCCATCCCGGCGACCGCGAGGCCGTAGAAGAGCTGCAGCCGCACCGCGCGCGCGCCGCGCTCCGCCTGCGGGAAGTAGCGCAGCCCGTATGCCGAGCCCGCCGCGGCGATGCCGAGGATGGGCACGAGGAACAGCCCGGAGAGCGCGTCCACCCGCAGCACCCCGCCCGCCGCCGCCTCGCCCCCCGCCAGCGCCACGCCCGCCGCGGCGAGGCCCAGCGCCGCGCCGGCGCAGAGCACCGCGGTGGCGAGCGCCTGCGCGCGCGCGGGGCGGAGGCCGGGCAGCGCCGCGGCGAGGCCGCTCGCGGCGGTGAGGGCGATGGCGCCGAGGGCGAGCGCGGAGGTCACGGACCGTACCGGAGGAGCAGCAGCGCCGTGAGCCCGAGCAGCGCCGCGACGGTGTAGAGGAGCTGGAGGTTGAGGCGGGCCTGCTGGAAGCTGCGCAGCCGGCTGAACCAGCCGCCCACCCGCTGGAACGCCGGCTCGAACACGCGGGTGCGCGCCGGGTCGTCGCCCTCCAGCGCGAGCGACGCGCCGGCCGGGAACGCGCCCTCCGGCGGCCGCAGGCGCGCGCGCGGCCGGAGCGGGCGCGGCACGGCGGCGTCGAGCGCGAGCTGCGCGTAGGAGGCGGCGGTGTACTGGACGCGCGGGCTCGCGGCGGAGAAGCCGCAGCCCCAGGTCGAGGACTCGGCCACCGGCCGGCCCGCCCGCAGCCGCCGCGCGGCGATCGCGACGCCGACCCCGAGCGCCACCAGCACGAGGACGCCCGCCCGCAGCGGGCCGGCCAGCGCGCCGGCGGCGGGCGCGAGCGCGGCGAGCACCTCGCCCTCGGTGGTCCCGAGGACCTGCGCCGCGGCGGGCGCGAGCAGCGCGGCCGCGTGCGCCGGGAACAGCGCCAGGGCCACGTTGCCCGCCCCGAGCAGCGCGAGCGGCGCGAGCAGGAGCGGCCCGGCCTCGTGCGCGTGCGCGGCCTCCTCGCTGCGCGGCTCGCCCAGGAGCGCGGTGCCGAGGAGCCGCGTGAACACCACCGCCGCGAGCGCGCCCACCAGCGCGAGCGCGGCGAGCGCCAGCCACGCCGCCAGCGCCAGGCCGCCCGGCGCGCCGCGCCCGCCCTGCAGCAGGCCCAGGTACACGAGCCACTCCGAGACGAACCCGTTCAGCGGCGGCAGCCCGCACAGCGCCACCGCGGCGAGCACCAGCAGGCCGCCGGTGACGGGCAGCCGCCGGAGCAGCCCGCCCATCCGCTCCAGGTCGCGCGTGCCCGCGCCGTGCACCAGCGCCCCGGCGCCCAGGAACGCGAGCCCCTTCATGAGCGCGTGGTTCCAGACGTGGAGCAGCGCGGCGGTGACGCCGAGCGCCGCCACCAGCGGCGCGTGGACCGCGGCCCCGACGAGCCCCAGGCCGGCGGCGAGCGCGATGATCCCCACGTTCTCGACGGTGGAGTACGCGAGCACGCGCTTCAGGTCGCGCTGCCCGAGCGCGAGCGCCAGCGCCGCGAGCGCGCCCACCAGGCCCACCCCGGCGAGCAGCAGCCCGGCCCACGCCGGCGCGGGCGGCAGGAACGTGAGCACCCGCAGGATGCCGTACACGCCCATCTTCACGAGCACGCCGGACATGAGCGCGGACACGTGGCTCGGCGCGGCCGGGTGGGCCTCGGGCAGCCAGACGTGCAGCGGCACCAGGCCGGCCTTGGTGCCGAAGCCCACCAGCGCGAACAGGACCAGGAGCGCCGCGGGCGCGCCGCCGGCCCGCAGCGCGGCGAACGCCTCGAAGCGGAGCGAGCCCGCCTCGCGCCCGAGCACCAGGAACAGGGCGAACAGGAACGCGGCGCCGAGGTGCGAGGCCACGAGGTAGGTGCGGGCGGCGCGGCGCACCGAGGCGTCCTCGTGCTCGTGGGCGACGAGCAGGAAGGACGCGGCGGTCATGCCCTCCCACGCCACCAGGAACAGCACCGCCTGCCGGGCCGCGACCACGAGCGCCATGCTCGCGAGGGTGAGCGCGAAGAACAGCGCGAACGGCCCCATGGAGCGGCGGTCGGCCTGCGGGCGCAGGTAGCCGGCGCCGTACACCGAGGCGGCGAGGCCGAGCGCGAAGATCGCGGTCGCGAACGCGGCCGAGAGCGGGTCGAGGCCGAGCGCGAGCGCCCCGGAGGGCACCGGCCAGGAGAGGTCGAGCGCGGCGGGCGGGGCGCGCAGCGCGGCGAGCGAGGCGGCGAGCCCGAGCGCGCAGCCCAGCGCGGCGCCGACGCTGCCCACGGCGAGCGCGAGGCGCGGGCGCGCGGAGGCGGCCAGCGCGACGAGCCCGCCGGCCACCAGCACCCCGACGGCGGCGAGGTAGAGCGTCATGGCCTCCTCGCCGCCGCGCGCTTCTCCGCGATGGCGGCCTCCACCCGCTCGATCTCGGGGACGAGCGCGTCCACTCCGGCGCGCGCGTCCAGCGCGGCGAGCACGCCGGGATCCCGCAGCGCGGTGGCCACCAGCGCGAGCAGGTGCAGGTGCGCGCGGGTGGACGGGCTCACCAGCAGCACGAGCGTGTGCACCGGCTTCCCGTCCAGCGCCTCGAAGTCCACCGGCCGGTCGAGGTAGCTGATGGCCACCGCGGGCGTGGACACGTGCAGGACGATGGGGTTCCGCGCGTGCGGGATGGCGATGCCGTTCCCCACGCCGGTGGAGCCGAGCGCCTCGCGCGCGAGCAGCATCCGGTGCACCAGGTCGCGGTCGGCCTCGCGCGGCAGCGCCAGCCGGTCCACCAGGTCGCGCAGCGTGGCCGACTTGTCGGCGCCGGCCAGCCCGTGGTGCACGCCGCCGGCGCGGATCGCCTCGGCCAGGCTCGGCAGCGCCGGCTGCTCCAGCTCGGCGAGCAGGTCGGGCGAGATCTCCATCCCGCGCGAGGAGGCGAACTCGAGCAGGTCGATCTTGTTCAGCCGGTACTGCTCGTTCAGCCGGGTGGCGGCGAGCTCGCCGCTCCTCAGCCACCGCTGCAGGGTGGCCTCGGGGACGCCGAGGAGGCGGGCCGCGTCGCGTTCGGTGAGCTGCATTCCGTTCCGGTTCCTTTCAACCCAGGCGCTTCATGCCCAGGACCACGTCGATCGACCGCGAGAGCACGCCGGCGAGCAGCGGCAGGCGGAGCACCGCCACGCCGCGCTCGCCCCAGCCGGCCGGCTCGGGCGGCTGGCGCGGCCGCACCGCCAGCACCGGCGTGCCCGGGCGGGCGCGCTCCAGGTGCGACAGCACCGACTCCACCGCCGCCACCGGGACCTCCGGGCAGGTCACCACCAGCGCGACCGGCATCTCGTCGATGGTCCGGTTCGCGGCGGCCGCCGTGGCGACGCGCAGCAGGCACAGGTCCTCGCGGCGGGCGAGGTCGGCGAACAGGTCCTCGCTCGCCGGCGTGGGGTGGGCGAGGAGCAGCACGGAGGGCGGCGGCGGGGCGGTCTGCATCGCGTCGTCCCACCCGAGAGCAGGAACCGCGCCACCGCGTCATTTCATCCGGAACGCCGGGAATCCGGGCGCTTGGCGCATCCGCAGGCGTCGGTGGGCGCCGGCCGCATCATGCCGATCCGGCATCCTCGGGCTCGAGGCCCCAGGCCGCGAGCTTGGTGTAGAGCGTGCGGAGCCCGATGCCGAGCGCACGCGCGGTCCGGGCGCGCGTGCCGTGGCGGCGGAGGGCCGCGAGCACGATTCGCCGCTCCGCCTCGGCGAGCGTCTCGTCGAGCGACACCTCGACCACCGCGCCGGCGGCCGGCGCGGGCGCGGCGACGGTCGAGGTCGGCGCGGGAGCCGCCGCGGTGCGCCGGGGCGCGGCGAGGCGCCGGGGCGCGGGGACCTCGCCGGCGGGCCGGCCGGCCAGCTCCAGGTCCTCGAGCTTCACCACCTCGCCGTTCGCGAGCACGCAGGCGCCCTCGACCGCGTTGCGCAGCTCGCGGACGTTGCCCGGCCAGTCCTGCTCCACCAGGCGCTGGATGGCCGCCGGCGCGATCCCGGCGATCTGCCCGCCGCTCCGCCGGTTGAAGTCGGCGATGAACGCGTGGACGAGCGCCGGGATGTCCTCGCGCCGCTCGCGCAGGGGCGGGACCACCAGCGTCACTACCTTCAGCCGGTAGTACAGGTCGTGGCGGAAGCGCCCGGCGGCGATGGCCTGCTCGAGGTCGCGGTTGGTGGCGGCCACGATGGAGAGGTCCACCTTCACCTTGCCGGTGCCGCCCACGCGCCGGAACTCGTTCCGCTCCAGCACGCGCAGCAGCTTCGCCTGCGTGGAGAGGTCCATCTCGGCGATCTCGTCGAGGAAGAACGTCCCGCCGTCGGCGAGCTCGAACAGCCCCCGCTTGCGCTCGTTCGCGCCGGTGAACGCGCCGCGCTCGTGCCCGAACAGCTCGTTCTCGAGGATGTCGCGCCCGAGCGTGGCGCAGTTCACCGGGACGAACAGGTGCTGCCGGCGCGGCCCGCGGTCGTGCAGCGCGTGCGCGACGATCTCCTTGCCGGTGCCGCTCTCGCCGAGCAGCAGGACGTTGCTCTTGTAGCGCGAGATCTTCTCGATGGCGGCGTGGAGCCGCCGCACCGCGGGCGAGGAGCCGTCCAGGCCGAGCAGCCGGCCCGGCGCGGCCGTGCGCGCGGGCCCGGGGCGCTCCAGCGCGCGGGCGAGGCGCCGCAGCAGCTCGCCGGCGGGGAACGGCGGCGGCAGGTAGTCGTCGGCGCCGAGCTGCATGGCGTCCACCGCCTCCTGGACCGTGCCGCTGCGCCCGAGCACCGTCACCGGCGCGCCGCCCAGCCGCTGCCCGGCGGCGGCGGCGAGCGTCGAGACCGCGGCGCTGCCCAGCGCCTGCTCCACGTAGACCGCCGCGAACCCGCCGCCCTCCAGCGCGGCGAGCGCGTCGTGCTCGCCCTCGACCACCGCGGGGGCGAAGCCCGCCCGCACCAGCGCCGCCGCGATCTCCGGCGCGCCGCCCGCCGCGACGACCAGGCAGGACCTTCCCGCGCCGAACGGCTCGGCCGCATCGCTCGCGCCCATGGGGCCTCCTGCCGCCCCTTCTACTGCCGATTCGGCACGTGATGCAAGAACGGCAGGCCAGCGCCCGCGGCGCGACCGGCCGGTCAGCGGCCGTCGTCGCGGAAGACGAGGATCTCCTCGCGGCCGAGGCGCAGCACCATGCCCGGGCCGAGCCCCTCGGTGCCCGCCACGCCCGGCCCGCCGAGCGTCTCGCCCGGCCCGGCCAGCGCCAGCACCCGCTCGACGCGGTCGGCCGCCTCGCCCAGCGCCACCAGCTCGGTGCCGTCGTGCACCGGCAGCGTCCCGGTGAGCAGCGGTCCGCGGTCCACCGCGGCGCGCACGTCGAGCGCCACCCCGAACGCGCGCACCGCGGCGCGGGCGGTGCGGGCGGCGCGGAGCGCGTGCAGCGGATCCTTCGGTCCCGGCGCGGGCATCCCGAACACCGCCAGGACGCCAGAGGCCGCCAGGCGGGCGGTGACGGCGCCCTCGTTGCTGGCGGCGCGCGCGGCGGCGTCGAGCGCGGCGCGGACCGCGAGCGCGTCGGCGGGGCGCCCGCGCCCGGTCGCCTGGATGGAGAGGCGCAGCACGGTGAGCGGGCGCGCGGCGAGCGCGTTCGGGTCGGCGCCGCCGGTGCGGAGCGCGGTGATCGCGGGCTCCGCGTCGCCGCGCAGCGTGGCGCGGGCCTCGGCGCGCGGGCGCGGCTCGGTGGGCGACTCGACGCGCGGCCGCTCCGGAGGGGACTCCTCGATCGGCTCGGCGGCCCGCTCGCCGTCGGCGACCCGCACCTCGGTGCGCCCGAACCGGAGCACCATGCCCGGCTCGATGCGCGCCTCGGCGATCCGGTCTTCACCCAGGAACGTGCCGTTGCGGCTCTCCAGGTCGATCACCCAGACGCCGTCCGCCCGCCGCTCGAACATGGCGTGCATGCTGGAGATCCACGGATCCTCGATCTGCAGGTGCGCCTCGGGCGACCGGCCCAGCACCGTCGGGATCTCCGGCAGCGCGAAGACGGCCCCGGCGCGGGAGCCATTCAGGATCACGAGATCGGCCAAGGTGCGTCCCCTCGGTGCAGCAGGCCTTCCATGATACCCTAGCCGTGACCCGCGCATGTCCGCCTCACGCCCGCCAGAATCGATCCCGCGGGGGGGTGACCCGACCGGCCCCGCGGCCGACGCGCTCGTGGGCCGTGTCTTCGGACAGCGATATCGCGTGCTGAGCCAGCTCGGCGAGGGCGGCATGGGGGCGGTCTACCTGTGCGAGCACTCGGTGCTGGGCCGGCGCTTCGCGGTGAAGGTGCTGCGGGGGGAGCGCGCCTCCGACGCGGAGCTCCGCGAGCGCTTCCGCAACGAGGCGCTCGCCGCGAGCCGCATCGGCCAGGAGAACGTGGTGGACGTGCTCGACTTCGGCGAGGAGACCGACGGCACGCTCTACTACGTGATGGAGGCGCTGGAAGGGCGGAGCCTCGGTGCCGTGCTGCGCGAGGACGGGCCGCTCCCGGTGGGCCGGGCGCTCGGCCTGCTCGACCACGTGTGCCGGGCGCTCGCCGCGGCGCACGCGCGCGGCGTGGTCCACCGCGACGTGAAGCCGGAGAACGTGTTCGTGGTGCGGGGGCCGGACGGCGTGGAGCGCGCAAAGGTGCTCGACTTCGGCATCTCGCACGTGGAGCAGCTCGGCCGCACGGACCGCATCACCCGCGCCGGCGCCATCGTCGGCACGCCCGAGTACATGGCGCCCGAGCAGGCGGTGGGCGGGCCGGTGGACCACCGCTCGGACGTCTACGCGCTCGGCGTCCTCGCGTACGAGATGCTCACCGGCGCGCTCCCCATCGTCGGCGAGAGCGCCATCGCGACGCTGGTCGCGCACCAGACGCAGGCGCCCGAGCCGCCGTCGCGCCGCCGGGCCGGGATCCCGCCGGAGGTGGACGCGCTGGTGCTGCGCGCGCTCGCGAAGCAGCCGGAGGGGCGCTTCGCGACCATGCTCGACTTCGCCGCGGAGGTGACGCGCATCCGGCTGTCGACGCTGGCCGGCGACTACGCGCGGCCGTCCTCCGCCGCGGCCACCGCGCGCTACGAGCTGCCCGGGGTGCTCCCCGTGCCGACGCACCCGTCCAGCGCCGGGCGTCCGGGCGGCGTTCCCACCGTGCGCGCCGGGACGCCGGCCCCTGCCGCCGATCGCCGCCGCCGGACGGCGCGGGCGGCCGCGGTGATCGGGCTCGCCGCCGCTGTGGGTGTGGCGGGGTGGTGGTGGGCGCGCGCGCGGGCGCCGCGGCCCGCCGACCCGCTGGCGGTCACCCCCGGCCTCCGGGTAGATCCACCCATCGTGCAGGACGCTCCACCCGTGCCGCCGCCGGACGCCTCGGCGCCGCCGCCCTCGACCGCCGCCGCCGCGGCGGCCGCCGCCCCCGCCGCCCCCGCCGCCCCCGCCGCCGCGCCCACGGTCGAGGACGCGCCCGCGGAGCCTGCGCGCCCGGTGCCCGCCGCGGCCCGCCGCCCGGCCGCCCCGCGCCTGCGCCCCGCGCCCGCCGATCCCTACTCCGACGATGGCGGGCTCAAGCCCGACCCCTTCCGATGACCCGACCCTGGCGCCTGCTCCCGCTCCTCGCCCTCGTCACCGCCTCGGCCGCCTCGATCCCCGCCGCCGCGCGCGCGGACGACGTGACGGAGGCGAGCGCGCACTTCCGCAAGGGCTCGGCGCTGTACCAGCAGCGGCAGTGGCGCGCCGCCATCGCCGAGTTCGACGCGGCGTACCGGCTGAAGCCGCACGGGGCCATCCACTTCAACGTGGCCCGCTGCCGCGAGCAGCTCCAGGAGTGGCCGGGCGCGCTGCGCAGCTACACCGATTACCTGCGGGAGGTGCCCGACGCGCGCGACCGGGCCGCGGTCCGCGCCGCCATCGGCCGCATCGAGGCGCGCCTCGCCGCGGCCGGCGTGCAGGCGCTGCTCGTGTACACCGATCCGCCCGGGGCCGAGGTCCGCATCGACGGCCGGCCGCGCGGCACCACGCCGTTCCACCTGACCCTGCCGCCCGGCCCGTACACGATCGCGCTCGCGCTCGAGGGCTACGCACCGGTGGAGCAGGCGGTGGAGGTCGGCGCGTCGGCGTCGCGGGTGGTGGAGGTGGTGCTCCAGCCCGGCTCCGCGCCCGCCCCGGCGCCGCCGGCCGCCCCGACCGTCCGCGCCTCGCCGCCCGCCCCGGGCGCGCCCGTCGCCGGCGCCGCTGCCCCGCAGCCGGGCCGCGCGACCGCGCTGCCGGGGGCCGCGCCCGCCCGCCCCGACCTGTCCGCCCGCGCGCCCGCCGCGCCGGTGCCGCTCACGCCCGCGCCGCAGGCCCGGCCGTCCCGGCACCGCGTGTACACCTGGGTCGCGGCCGGCGCCGCCGCCGCGGCGCTCGCCGCCGGCGCGCTCTACGGCCAGGCCGCGCAGCGCAAGCGCGATGCGCTGGTGGACGGCGCGCCGCACGACGACGCCTCCGCCCTGGCGCGCGACGCGCGCTCGAAGGCGCGGACCGCAAACGTGCTCTACGGCATCGCGGGGGCGGCCGGCGCCGCGGGCGTCACGCTGTTCTTCGTGGAGGGGACCTTCTGATGCGCCGCCTCGCCGTCGTGGCCGCCGCGCTCGCGCTCGCGGCCTGCCAGGTGGACGTGGAGGGCGCCGCGTGCCAGGTCCCCGGCGCCACCGCGCAGTGCCCCTCCGGCCAGGCCTGCGGCAACGACCTGCGCTGCAGCCGGCGCGCGGCCGCCTGCGAGGGCGGCGCGTGCACGCCGGGCCAGATGACGTGCTCCACCGCCGGCGACGTGGTGCGCTGCGACGGCACCGGCGACGCCGTGTGCGGCGGGACCTGGACGCGGGTGGCGGACTGCGGCGCGGGCGTCCTGTGCGGTCAGCGGACGCCGGACGCCGATCCGGAGTGCTACTGCCCGGACGCCGCCGGCGGCGAGCTCTGGGTGGACCCGGTGGCGGGCGGGCCGCAGGGCGAGCCGGCCCCGACCGGCGCGCGCGAGCCGGCGCAGTGCCGCTTCCGCGCGCTCTCCGACGCGCTGGTCCGGGCGGCCGAGGGCGGCGCGACCGCGGTGGTCGCGGCGGGCGCGGCCCCGGCGGTCTACCCGGTGGCCGCCGACCTGGTGATCCCGCCCGGCGTGACGCTGCGGGGCGACGACGCCCCGGCCGCGCCGGCCGGCCGGATCCTGGCGCTGGGCGACGGGGTCGTCGCGGCGGGCGTGACGCTCGGCGCCGGCTCGACGCTCGCCGGCGTCACCGTGCGCGACGACGCGGCGCCGGACGCGGCGGTCGCGGTCCGGACCGCGTGCGCCGCCGGCGATCCCGCCCGCGTGGCCGACGTCGCCGTGGCGGCGTCGCGCGAGGGCGGCGCGCTCGCGGCCGGGCTCCGCCTCGAGGGCGCCTGCCCGGTGACGCTGGAGCGCGTGACGGTCTCGGGCGCAGCGGGCCCGGGCGTGGCCGTGGCGCGCGAGGTCGCGGTGGGCGCCCCGGTCACCGCCGAGGACTCGGTGCTCCAGGGCAACGCGCAGGAGGGGCTGCGCCTCGCGCGCGGCGACGTCACGCTGCTCCGGGTGACCCTGGCCGCGAACGGCGGCGCCGGGCTGGTCGCCGCCGCGGGGGCGGACGGGCGCCTCACGATGGAGGGCTGCACCGTCCGCGACAACGGGGCCACCGGCGTGGTGCTCGAGGCGAACACCGCGCGCGTCTGGATCAGCGGGACGCGGATCTGCCGGAACGCGGCCGCCCCGCGCGGCGCGTTCACCACCAAGCGCGCGGTGGGCGGCCTGTACCTCGCCGGCAACCCGCCCGCGGGCACGCAGGCGGTGGGGTTCTCCGGGAACGCGCTCCACGGCAACGCCGGCGACCAGGTGCTGGTCTCGGGCAGCGTGACGGCGTGGCACCTCGATGGCGGCGCCGACGCCTGCGGGGCCGGGCGCAACGTGTTCGGCGAGTACGCGCCGTCGCCGGCCCGCGGCCTGGTGGCCGACTCCGCGGTGGTCACCGCGCGCTGGAACGGGTGGGCGGGCCTCGTGCCGGCGCCCGGGACCGACTACGAGGCGGTCACCGGCGTGAGCGCCGCGTCGGTGGACGCCTCCACGTACTGCGACCCGCCGGCCGCGGCCGAGCTGATCTGCGAGTAGCGCCGGGCCGCGGGCGCTAGACGGTCCGCCGCCGCGGCGTCATCACCATCCCCGCGATCACGAGCAGCACGATCGCCCCCACCAGGCTGCCGATGAACCCGGCGGTCTGGAACGAGGTGCCGGGCGAGCCCGCGAACGCGGACGCGACCAGCCCGCCGATGATCGAGCCGGCGATGCCGAGCAGGGTGGTCATGACGAACCCGAAGCTCTGCTTTCCGGGCACCACCGCGCGCGCGATGAGCCCGATGACGAACCCGAAGACGATCCAGGCGATGATCCCCATTGAACTGCCTCCCGGCGCAAAGGTAGGCCCGACGCCGACGCCGGTGCTTGCCCGCTCCGGCATGGCGCGGGCGGGCGCGCGGGCGGGCGCACCTCGACCGTGGGTACGGGCGCTTCCTTGACTCCCCGATCCCCCGCCGAGTAGCGTCGGCTCGCGCCATGTCCCTCCGCCTCTCCCCCGCTCGCGCGCTCCTGCCGGCGCTCCTGGTGACCGCGTGCGCCGCCGGCGGCCAGCTCCGGGCCGACGTGCGCGCGGTCCGGGCCGAGCTGGTGGAGGCCCGCGGCGCGGGGGCCGAGCGCTGCGCCGCGGACGAGCTGTCCGACGCGGAGGCGAGCCTGGAAGAGGCCGAGCGGCGGCTGGGGCGGGGCGAGGACGCGGCGGCCCGCGCCCGGGTGGAGGCCGCCGGGCGCAGCGCCCGGCGCGCGCGGGAGCTGGCCCGGACCTGCGCCGCCCCGCAGGTCACCATCCGCAAGGGCGAGCCCGCGGCGCGGGTGATCATCGAGAAGACCGACGGCGACCGTGACGGCGTCCCGGACCTGGACGACCGCTGCCCCGATGCGCCCGGCCCGTCCACGCTCCAGGGGTGCCCGGACGCGGACGGCGACGGCATCGGCGACGCCGAGGACGCGTGTCCGGCGGAGGCGGGGCCGGCCGAGACGCTCGGGTGCCCGCCGGCGAAGGACTCCGATGGCGACGGCGTCCCCGACGAGATCGACCGGTGCCCGCTCGATCCCGAGGACGCCGACGGGTTCCAGGAGGAGGACGGCTGCCCGGATCCGGACGACGACGGTGACGGCATCGTGGACCGCGTGGACGCCTGCCCGCACGACCAGGGGCCGCTCGAGAACCGCGGCTGCCCCGTGATGGACGCGGACGGCGACGGGGTGGCCGACCCGGACGATCGCTGCCCCGAGCAGGCCGGCGTCGCCGCCGACGGGTGCCCGCGGGCGTACCGGCTCCTCGAGGTGGGGCGGGACCGGATCGCGCTGCGCGAGCCGGTGCGCTTCGGCGCGCGCGACGACCTGCTGCCGTCGAGCGCGGTCCTGCTCGACGAGCTGGCGCAGGCGCTGCGCGACCGCCCGCGGCTGCGGGTCGCGGTCGAGGTCCACACCGACGGCGCCGGCGAGGCGGCCGCGAGCAAGCGGCTGAGCCAGGCGCGCGCCGAGGCGGTGCGGGCGGCGCTGGCCGGGCGCGGGATCGAGGCGGAGCGGGTGGAGGCGAAGGGGTTCGGGGCCGAGCACCCCATCGCCTCCAACAAGACGGCGCGCGGGCGCGCCCAGAACCGGCGCACCGAGATCAGGATCCTCCCCGGCGGGTGAAGGCGAGAGGGACGCATGGCGCAGTTCGAGATCTTCGTGCCGGCCACCCCGCCCGCGCAGGCGGCGGACGTGGTGGTGCTCCTCGAGGCGGACAGCTGGCTCGGGGCGCTCCGGGCCGGCGTGGCGCGCATCGGCGGCCGCCACCCGGCGAACGTCCTCTGCGACGTGCGTCCGGGCGGCGTCATCCACGTCACCGACCCGGAGACCGGCCGCGCCTTCCGGATCCAGGAGCTGCCCGAGGCGGCGGTCCGCCCGGCGCGCACGCCGCCGCCGGGGTCCCCGCCCGCGCCTGCGCGGCCGCGGCGGCCGGCCCGCGACGAGATCACCGAGAAGCTGCCGCTCCCCGGCGCGGCGCGGCGCGGGGAGCCGCCGCCGCCCCGCCGGCCGCCTGCGCCCATCGGCCGCGAGCCGGCGCCGCGCTCCTCCTCCACCGACGCCCTGCTCGCCGGGCTGACGCGGCGGGCGGCGGCGCTGCCCGGCGTCGCCGCCGAGGCCGGCGGCGGGCTGGGCGCGCTGCTCGACCTGGCGCTCGAGCTGACCGGCTGCGAGGCCGGGTCGGTGTTCCTGCTGCGGCCCGGCGAGCGCGAGCTCTCGTTCGCCGTCGCGCGCGGCCCCGCCGCCGGAGCGATCCTCCGGCGCGGCGTGCGGGTGCCGGTCGGCGCCGGCGTGGTGGGGTTCTGCGTGCAGGAGAACGTGGCGCTCGCGGTGTCCGACGTGCGCCAGGACCCGCGCTTCGACGACGCGGTGGCCCGCGCGGCCGGCTACGAGGCCCGCTCGCTCCTGTGCACGCCCATCGCCCGCGGCGGCCGGGTGCTGGGCGCGATGGAGGTGATGAACAAGCGGGGCGGCGAGCTGTTCGACCAGCAGGACGTGGCGGTGCTGGCGCTCCTCGCGGACCACGCGGCGGCGCGCCTGGGCGCCTGATCAGTCTGCGTCCTCGGGCAGCTCCGCCTCGCCCTTGGTCAGCTCGCGCATGACCACGGTGGCGTACGCGCCGCGGGGCAGCTCGAACGCCGCCCGGTACCCGTCCTCCAGCGGCTCGAGCGCGACCTCCACCCGCAGCCGCGCCGCGCGGCGGGTGCCCTCGGCCTCGCCGCCGCCGCGCGCGAAGTCGGCGAGCGCGATCCCCTCGGCCTCGAGCAGCCGCGCCTCGCGGGCCCCGGCCTCGCCGGCCGCCAGGCGCAGCGCGTGCCCGAACATCGGGCCGGCCGGCGAGATCTCGAACCGCTCCACCCGCGGCCCGTCCGCGGCGGGGTCCTCGCAGGTGAACAGCCCGCCGGTGTCGAGCTTCTTCATCGCGTCGCCGGCCAGCGCCGCCGCGAACAGCCCGTCCGCCATCCGCTCCGCCAGCCAGCGATTGAACAGGAGCGACTGGTAGGCGGAGAGCGAGAGCCGGCGCAGGAAGCGATCCCGCGCGGCGCGGCCGGCCTCCGGGGTCCGCTCGCCGGTGACGAGCGCGCGCCCCACCGCCGCGTTGCGCCCGGCGGCGCCGAAGCGCTGCGGCCCGAAGAAGTTGGGGAGCCCCCGCGCCGCGAGCGCGCCGGCGCACTCCCGGGCCCGCCCCAGATCGCCGCCGCGCACCGCCAGCGTGAAGCGGTTCGCGCGCACGTGGCCGGTGCGGAGCTTGTTCTGGTGGCGCGAGGCCTCCAGCACGCGCAGGCCCGGCGCGGCGAGCGCGGCCGGGTCGGGATCGCGCGCCACCGGGAACGAGAGCCACTGCGTGGTGACCGCGTCCTTGTCCTTCAGCCCGGCGCAGCCGGCGTCGCGCTCGGGCACGCCCAGCGCCCGCGCCAGCTCGCGCACCGCGTCGCGGGAGGTGCGCCCGCGCTTCTCCACGCGGAGGTACAGGTGCGGGCCCGCGCCGGACGGCAGGTAGGCGGGCACCTCGTCCACCCGGAAGTCCTCGGGGGCGCGGCGCAGCGCGCCTCCGGAGCCGGGCAGGTCGGCGGTGACGAAGGGGAGGTCGGTCATGCGGAGGGGAGGAGCGCCTCGACGCGCGCGAGGCCGCGCCGGAGCGACGCCCCCAGGGCGCGCTCCGCCGCGCGCTCCAGGCGGTCGCCGGCGGCGAAGAGGTGGAAGAAGAGCAGCTCGCGGAGCGCCTCGAACAGCACCCGCGCGCGATCGCCGGACGGGTGGAGCCGGGCGGCGGCGGCCGGGGCCAGCGCGCCCACGTTCGCGGCCAGCGCGGCCGGGTCGAGCGCGCCGTCATCGGCGTGGCCCACGTGCGCCCAGACCGGCGCCCACGCCGCCGCGCCGTCCGCGAGGAACCCGCGCACCGCGGCGCGCAGCGCCGGCCGGCCCGCCTCCGGCACGGCGGCGGTCACCTCGCGCAGGAGCGTGTTCATGGCCTCCGCGAGCTCCGCCAGGCGCGCCGCCTCCGGGGCCGGCTCCGCGGCCGCGTCGGCCTCCACCGCGACGTGGCCCGCCTCGGCGAGGTGGTAGAGGAGCTTCGTCGCCTCGAACTCGTCCAGGTGCGCGGCCATGGCCAGCTCGGCCACGGTGCGGCTCCCGTCCACCAGCTCGAGCAGGGCGCGCTCCGGCGGCTGGAGCGCGGCCGCGCGGCGCGGGCGGCGCCGGCGCACGCGCGCCCGGGGCCCGGGGATGCGGGCGCGGAAGAGCGCCAGCTCGTCCATGCGCCGGGCGCCGTCCATGAGCAGCGCCTGCGTGCTCACCGTGAGCGCGGCGGCGGCGCGCTCCGGCAGCTCCTCGTCCATGAGCACGAACGTGCCGCGGCCGGCGAGCAGGATGGCCTGGAACACCACCGTGGCCTGCTCGTGGAGGCAGTTCCACAGGTCGGCCGCGGAGAGCGCGCCCGCGTCGAGCAGCGCCTTGCCCACCGGCCGCCCCGAGCGCAGCGCCTCGCGCGCCTGCGCCTCCCCCACCAGCCCGAGCCGCACGGCGATCTCGCCCAGCCGCTCGCCGGCCGCGCTGGAGCGGGCGCCGCGCACCTCGCCCTCCTGGAACGCCAACGAGCGCTCCACCCCGCCGGACGACACGGTGAGGATCCCGGTGAGCCGCGACTGGTGCAGGAACGCCATCAGGTCGCCCAGCGGGAAGCCGTCCAGGTCGCCGGCCAGCAGGCAGCGCGGGCGGGCGGCCGCGGTCCCCGTGGCCGGGGTGCGGCGCGCCAGCAGCAGGTCGGGCGCGGAGGGCAGGAGCACGAAGCGCCCGGCGCGGTCGGCGAGCGCGCGCCGGACCTCGTCGGTCTGGGGGACCAGCCGCCCGTGGGCGTCGATGTCGACGAGGAGGGTCAGTCCTTCTCCCAGCCCTGGTGCTGCTGCCACTCCTCCTCGTCCTCCAGCGCGTGCAGCAGCATCGCGGGCGAGAAGTCGGGCAGGGCCAGGTAGCGGCCGTTCAGGAACAGCGTGGGCGTGCCGCGAAGCCCGGCGGCGCGCGCCTCCGCCTGCGAGGCGCGGATCTTGTCCAGGTACTTCCGGCTGGCGAGCGCGTCGCGGAGGTCGCCCGCGTCGCCGCCCGCCTCGCGCGCGGCCGCCGCGATCGCGTCCACGTCGAGCGGCGCCGCCGCCTCGAACAGCGCGTCGTGCAGCGGCCAGAAGATGCCCTGGTCGCGCGCCCATTCGCCGGCCTGCGCCGCCTCCAGCGCGCCGGGGTGCGCCTCGATGGGGAACGGCTTGAAGACGAGCTTCACGCGGCCGGGGTGCTCCTCCACGAAGCGCTCCAGCGCCGGGCGGAGACCCCGGCAGAACGGGCAGGTGAAGTCGGAGAACTCCAGCAGCGTGACGGGCGCCGCCGGGTCGCCGAGCGGCGGGCCGAAGCCGTCGGTGGCGAGCGCCATGCGGCGGTCGAACGAGGCGTAGTAGTCGTCCACCAGGCCCGGCAGGGCCGAGGGGCCGGCGCCGGCCGCGACCAGGCGCGCCGCGAGGCGAGCCATGCGCGCCGCGTGCTTGCACGGCTGGTGGGTGCGCAGGCAGCTCGTGACCGTGTGCGGGCAGCCGCAGTAGCAGAACGCCCGCGAGGCCCAGTCGCGCACGATGGCGCGCTGCTCCGGGGTGAGGTCGTCGAGGTCCACGCCGGCGAGCGGGTCGGCGGTGGCGGCGGGGGCGGCGCCGGCGGGGGCGGCGGCGGCGGGGGCGCCCGGTGCGGGCGCGGCGGTCTTGCAGGCGGGCAGGCCGGCGAGGCCGAGGGCCGCGAGCGCGGCGAGGAGGATCGAGCGGGAGACGGTCATGGAGGGAGCCCCGGGGAGCGCGGTCGCGGGATTCTAGTACGACCCGCCCGCGGGGTGGGCGCCGCACGCTTTGAACGTGGCACGGCCCCCATGGTCTGCTTAGACAGGACCGGCCTTGGAACGCGAGCAGCCGACGAGGGAGCGGGGGACCATCCGCAAGGAGCCCGGCGGGCGCCTGGGCGTCGCCCTCGTGTACCCGAACGCCTACCGGCTCGGGATGGCGAACCTGGGCTTCCACGCGGTGTACCGGCTGTTCAACGCCGACCCGGGGGCCGCCTGCGAGCGGGCCTTCCTGCCGGAGGACGGGGGCGAGCCGCGGACGGTCGAGTCCGGCCGGCCGCTGCGCGACTTCGACGTGGTGGCGTTCTCGCTCTCGTTCGAGGACGACGACGCCCACGTCCTCGAGCTCCTCGACCGCGCCGGCCTGCCGCTCCGCAGCGCGGACCGCGACGAGCGCCACCCGCTCGTGCTCGGGGGCGGCATCGCGGTGCAGATCAACCCCGAGCCCCTGGCGCCGTTCTTCGACGCGTTCCTGGTGGGCGAGGGCGAGGAGCTGGTCGGGCCGTTCCTGGCGCTCGCCCGCGCCGCGCGCGAGGAGCGGCCCGCCCGCGCCGAGCTGCTCCGGCGCGTGGCGCAGCTGCCCGGCGGCTACGTGCCCGGGCTGTACGACGTCGAGTACTCCGACACGCGGGATGCGCGCGACGCCTGGGTCACCCGCTTCGCGCCGCGCGAGGGCGCGCCGGAGCGCGTGCGGCGCTGCTACGTCCCCGATCTCCGCCAGGTGCCCACCTCGCGGGTGGTGGACAGCCCCGACGCGCAGTTCGGCGACCTGTTCCTCACCGAGGTGGCGCGCGGGTGCCTGTGGGGGTGCCGGTTCTGCGCGGCCGGCTTCGTGCAGCGCCCGTACCGCGAGGTGGACCTGGAGCGGCTCCGCGCCGAGGTGCGCGAGGGGATCGCCCGCGGCCAGCGCATCGGGCTCATCGGCCCGGACACGAGCGACTACACCGGCCTCGACGCGCTCACCTGCTTCATCGGCGAGCAGGGCGGCACGTTCAGCCCGTCGTCGCTGCGCGTGGACGCCATCACCGGGCCGCTCGCCCGGCGCATGGCCGAGGGCGGCGAGCGGTCGATCACCATCGCGCCCGAGGCCGGCACCGAGAAGATGCGCCGGGTGATCAACAAGGACTTCACCGACGACCAGATCGTCCAGGCGGCGGAGAACGCGCTCTCGCAGGGGATGCAGCACGTGAAGATGTACTTCATGTGCGGCCTGCCCGGCGAGACCGACGACGACGTGCTCGGGATGGCGCGGATCGCGGTGCGCATCCGCGAGGAGGTGATGCTGCCGTGGGCCCGCAAGCGCGGGCGCATGGGACGCATCTCGCTCTCGGTGAACCCGTTCGTGCCGAAGCCGTGGACGCCGTTCCAGTGGCTGCCCATGCACGACCGCAAGTGCCTGGAGGCGAAGCGCAAGCTGCTGGAGCGGACGCTGAGGCCGCTCGGCATCGACGTGGACTTCTTCAGCCCGCGCGAGGCGTACCTCCAGACGCTGCTCTCGCGCGGCGACCGGCGGGTGGCGGACCTGCTCGAGCTGGCGCACCGCGAGACCGGCGGCGACCTGCGCAAGGCGCTGGCGCGCTGGCCGCACGATCCGGACTTCTTCGTGCTGCGCGAGGCCGGCGTCGAGGAGACGCTGCCCTGGGACTTCATCGACCAGGGCCTCGAGAAGCGGTTCCTGGCCCGCGAGCTCCGCCGCGGCGTGGGCTCGAAGCTCACGCCCAAGTGCGCGGTGGACACCTGCCGCGCCTGCGGCCTCGACTGCGCCGATCACCCCGAGCTCGAGCCGGCGGTGGTGCAGCTGGCCGCGCCGGCCCGCCCTTCCTGACCGGCGCCCGCCCCGGGCCCGCGGACGGGCCCGGAGCGGACCATCGGATCAGGGCGCGGCGCTGGTGCCGGTGATCGGGAGCTCCAGCGGGAGCGGGATGGGGGCATCCACGATCCAGTCCACCTCGCTCGGCGCGTAGGGGTCCGCCTCGCTGCCCGCCGTGAGCGTCACCGACGCGCCCACGCCGCAGGTGAACCCGCCGAGCCGCGCCACCATCCGGCAGGGCCCCACGCTGCCCACCGGGCAGCGCGTCCCGCACGCGCTGGCTGCGTTGCACGGCTGGTACGTGAACTCGAGGCCGCGGCCGTCCGGGTAGGCGTCGAGCCCACGGTAGGCGGCGGAGATCTTGGAGGGGGCGCGCACCGCGACGGCGTAGGAGGTGGCCGCCGGGAGCAGGTTCAGGTTCACGTCCGCGGCGTAGACCGCGTAGGTGGCGCGCGAGGGCGGGTCGCCGGCGGTGAGCGTGAACGGCGCCGCCGGGGCGGTCGGCGTGCACGCCCCCTCGCCGGCGGCGGGGAGCGCCGCCCAGCGGGTGCCGAGCAGGCCCGCGCCGCCCGGCGCGGGGACGGCCGGCAGCGGGGCGCCGGTGAACAGCACCACCGTCTGCGTCCAGATCTTCGTGAGCGCGTCCCAGCGCCCGTTCGCCGCGGTCCAGTCGCCCGAGCCGTCCACGTCCACGAACGCCTCGCCGGGATCGTGCTGCCCGTCGTCGTCGGCGTCCACGAACGGCTCGGGCAGATCCACGAACGGCTCACCCGCGCCGTGGCGGCCGTCGCCGTCGAGGTCGGTGAACGCCTCCTCTCCGTCGGCGACCGCGATCACCGCGACGAGCCCGTCGCGCGGGTTGTGGGTGCGCGTGCCGCAGGCGTCGGCGTAGGTCACCGACGGCTCGTCCGGGCGCGGCGCCACGTCCTCGGGCAGGTAGCCGCCCAGCGTCGCGAACAGGCCCGACGCGAGGCCGAGGTCCCGCTGGGCGGACGGGTCCATGCCGGGCTGGTACGCGGGCGTGGTGCGCGCCACGGCGGCGCGGCTCGCCTCCGAGAGGAACGTCACCGCGGTCTCGCGCCCGAGCACGTTCTGGTAGCGGTCCTGCAACACCGCGACGCAGGTGAACGCCGCGTCCACCAGCGACGCGCCGCAGTCCGTGGCGGCGAGCGCCTCCACGTTGTGGGGGCTGCACACCAGCGTGAACGCGCCGGCGCTGGCGCGCGCGCCGACCACGGCCACACCGGGCTGGAGCAGGGCCGAGCGGGTCTGGCCGCCGGCGGTGGCGGTCGCGGTCACCGTGAGCGTGCCGGCCACCGTGCCGGACTGCAGCGTGACGCGGGCCTGGCCGAGCGTGTCCGGCGGGGCGCCGCCGGACATGATCGCGGTGTGCACCGCGCTGCACGCCGGGCCGGGCACGGCGCACGGCATCGCGCCGTGCAGGTCGGAGCCGCCCAGCCGCGGGTGCTCCAGGTAGACCTCCAGGCCGTCCGGGTAGGCGAGGCCGTCGTCGCCCGTCAGGGTGAACGTGACCGCGTTCGCCTCGTTCCAGCCGGAGTCGCGAACGCCCATCACCGGGTAGGCCGGCGCGGGCTGGGCCGAGATCTGCGCCAGCGCCGGCATGCGCACCGACGCGGTGGTCTCGACCGGTGCGGCCGCCAGCCGGGCGGTGAGGAGCGCGGTGCCGCCCTGCGCGGCGGAGACGAAGGTGGCCGCCGCCACGCCGGCGCCGTCCGTGATCACGGTCACGGTCGCGGCCGGGCCGGCCTCGGCCCGGAACGCGCCCAGCGTGGTGGACAGCACCACCTGCTCGCCGGCCGCGGGCACGCCGTCGCGCGCGAGCGTCACCGTGACGGCGGTGGTGGCGCGGCCGTCGGCCGGGATGCGGGTGCGCGCCGGGGCGAGCCCGAGCGCCACGCCGGAGGCGAGGTCGGTGCAGCGGCGGTTGCGGCAGGCCCAGCGCGCGCCGGCGGCCGCGTCGCACGCCTGCCCGTCGCAGGCGGCCTCGGCGCAGTCCACCAGGCCGTCGCAGTCGTCGTCGAGCCGGTTCGCGCAGGAGACCTCGGCCGTCTCGGTGGCGTCGCAGGCGACCGGCGCGCAGGCGCCGCCCGCGCACGCGCCCGCCCGTCCGTCGGCGGTGGCGCAGGTGGCGCCGCCGCAGTCGGCGTCCTCGCAGTCCACCCGGCCGTCGCAGTCGTCGTCCCGCCCGTCGCCGCAGGCGACCTCGCTGGCCGACGCGGGCGTGCAGACGCACGCGCCCTGGGCGCAGGCGCCCACCGCGCCGCCCGCGGCCAGGCAGCGGCGCCCGGCGCACCCGGTGTCGGCGCAGTCCACCCCGCCGTCGCAGTCGTTGTCGCGCGCGTCGTCGCAGGCGGTCTCGCCGCCCGCCTGCCCGGCGTCGGGCGTGCACGTGCACGCGCCGCCGGCGCAGGTCCCCACCGCCCCGGTGCCGGTGCGACAGGTCGCGCCCGCGCACTCGGCCGCGGCGCAGTCCGCCGCCGGGTTGCCGGCGTCCGGCACGCCGTTGTCGCAGACCTCGGCGCCGACGAACGTGACCTGCGCCAGGCCGTACGCCAGCGACGCGTCGGAGGCGGTCACCGACACCGGCCCCCAGCACGCCGGGTCGAGGCGCTGGTCGCAGGTGACGAGCGTGAGGTCGCCCTCGGCCGCGGCGAGCGTGGCGGTGCTGGTGCCGGTGCCGAGGAACGTGCCGCGGCTCGCCACCACCGCGACCGGTCCCTTGCCGGCGCGCACGTGGACGGTGACCGTCGCCGCACCGTCCGCCTTCACGAGCGCCGGCGTGGCGGAGACCGTCACCGGCAGGGCGACCGGGGTGTCGTCGCCGCCGCCACCGGAGCAGGCGGCCGCCGCGAGGAGCAGGGCGAGCATGGGACGGCGGGTGGGCTTCATGGAGGGCTCCGGTCGGCGAGGGTGGCGGAGGCCGGCCTTCGCCGGCGGTGACTGCGACTTCTGGTGAACGTGCTCCACACCACGGAACGCCGGCGCGCGCGGACGTGACCGGAAGTGGAGGCCGGGCGCGCGCGTCCGGACGCGGCGTGCGGGTCCGGCCGGCCACCCGCGGGGTTCACCTCGGGTGCGCGGCGACCCCTGCGGCGCCGCGGCGCGCGTGCGCGGGCGGCCGGCGTCGGGGTATGTAGGGCGCGTGGACGAGCGCGAGGCGATGCAGGAGGCGCTGGGGCTGGCGCGCGAGGCGGCGGCCCGCGGCGAGGTGCCGGTCGGCGCGGTGGCGCTGTTCGAGGGCCGCGTGGTCGGCCGCGGCGCGAACGCCCGCGAGGCGGCGCGCGATCCCACCGCCCACGCCGAGCTCCTCGCCATCCAGGAGGCGGCGCGCACCCTCGGGCGCTGGCGCCTCACCGGCGTGACGGTGGTGGTGACGCTCGAGCCCTGCGCCATGTGCGCCGGCGCCATGGTGCTCGCCCGGATCGACCGGCTCGTCTACGGGGCGAGCGATCCCAAGGCCGGGTGCACCGGCTCGCTCCAGGACCTGTCCGCCGACCCCCGGCTGAACCACCGCTTCCCGGTGGAGCGCGGCGTGCTGGCCGAGGAGTCCGGCGAGCTCCTGAGAGCCTTCTTCCGGGCCCGCCGGGGCGCCGGGAACGGAAACGGCAACGGCGGCGAGGGGTAGCCAAGCCTTCCCCCTTGGCACGCCCCGGGAGATCGGTTAAACCCGCCCGCGGAGAGCTGGCCGAGCTGGTCGAAGGCGCCTGACTCGAAATCAGGTGTACCGGCAACGGTACCGGGGGTTCGAATCCCTCGCTCTCCGCCAATTTGGACCACGACTGCGGGCTCGCTCGCTGCGGCGAGAACAGACGAGGCCGGAGCCGAGGTCAGGGGAGAGGCATAGAGAGCTCCCGAGAAGACATCACGGGGCCCGTTCGGCCCCACCGCCAGGGAGGGAGCAGAGCACTCCCTGGAGAGTTGGAAGCGGTAACCTCAGCGAGCGCAGGCCCACGCGGTAGCGTGGGCCGTAGCGAGCAGGGGGGCTGGGGGAGCGCAGGCTCCCCTGGCGAAGCACAGGGGAGCCGAGCATTCCCCCAGGTATAAGGAGAGGTGACCGAGCGGTTGAAGGTGCACGACTGGAAATCGTGTGTACCGGGAACGGTACCGTGGGTTCAAATCCCACCCTCTCCGCCAGCATTGCAGGTCCCAGGACGTTAAGGAGTTGGGACCCGCGAGCCGGCGTCACGCCGGGCGAGCCGGCCCAGAATCCTCGGGCGACGTGGGGGCCATCGAACCCCGCCAGGCCCGGAAGGGAGCAACGGTAGGTGGTCCTCCGTGCGCCCGGGGATTGTGGGCCGGCTTTTTTTGCTGGAAGGTGAGGCGCGCCACGCCCCCGCGGTGACCGATCCCAATGGCTTACCTCGTCCTCGCCCGCAAGTACCGGCCGCAGCGCTTCGGCGAGATGTCCGGCCAGGAGCACGTGGTCCGGACGCTGTCGAACGCGCTCAAGACCGGCCAGCTCGCCCACGCCTTCCTGTTCACCGGGCCGCGCGGCGTCGGCAAGACCACCACCGCCCGCCTGGTCGCGAAGGCGCTCAACTGCGAGAAGGGCCCGACGGCCGAGCCGTGCGGCGTCTGCACGCCCTGCGTCGAGATCGCCGAGGGCCGCGCGGTGGACGTGGTGGAGATCGACGCCGCGTCCAACAACGGCGTGGACAACGTCCGCGACATCGTCGAGGCGGTGAAGTACCGGCCGGCCCGCGACCGCTTCAAGGTGTTCGTGGTGGACGAGGTCCACATGCTGTCGCAGGGCGCGTTCAACGCGCTCCTGAAGACGCTGGAGGAGCCGCCGCCGCACGTGAAGTTCGTGCTGGCCACCACCGACGTCCACAAGGTCCCCGAGACCATCCTCTCGCGCTGCCAGCGCTTCGACTTCCGGCGGCTGACCCTTCAGCAGATCGCCGACCAGCTCGCCAAGGTCGCGGCGGAGGAGGGGATGCGGCTCTCCCCGGCCGCGCTGGCGCTGGTGGCTCGGCAGGCCGAGGGCGGCATGCGCGACGCGCTGTCGCTGCTCGACCAGGTGCGGGCCGCCTGCGGCGACGCGCCCGGCGACGACGCGGTGGCGGAGGCGCTCGGCGCGGTGGACGCGGCCGCGGTGTCGCGCATCGCGGGGGCGCTGGTCGGCCGCGACGGCGCCGCGCTGCTGCGCGAGATCGAGGCGCTCCACGACCGCGGGCTCGAGGTGAAGCGGCTCGCCGAGGAGCTGGTCCGGCACCTGCGCAACGTGGTGGTGGCGAAGCTCGTGCCGCAGGCGCCCATCGACCTGCCCGACGCGGAGCTCGCTGAGGTGCGCGCGCAGGCGGCGGCCGCCGACGCGGCGCAGCTCACGCGGCTGTTCGATCTGGCGCAGCGCGCCGTGGTGGACGTGAAGCTCGCCGAGCAGCCGCGCTACGCGCTCGAGGTCGCGCTGCTGGAGGGCGTGTTCCTCGCCCCCGGCGCGCAGGTCTCCGAGCTGGTCGCGCGCGTCGAGGCGCTCGCCCGCGGCGCGCCGCTCCCGCCGCCTCGCGCCGCCGGCCCGGCCACGCCGGCCGCGCCCGCCGCGCCGCCCTCCGGCTCCGCGCCGCCGGCCCCGCCCGCCGCGCCGACCCGCGGCGCCGCCGCCGCCTCCGGCTGGCGCGACCTCCCCGCCTTCGGGACGCCCGGGTGCGCCGCCGGCTCGGCGCCCGCCCAGCCCGAGCCCGAGCCCAGGCCCGCGCCGCCGGCGCCCGCCGCGCCCGCGGCCGACCCCGGCGCGGCCGCGAGCGCCGCCGATCGCTGGCGCGCGGTGGTGGAGCAGGTGGAGCAGGAGAGCCCGACCGCGGCCGCGTCGCTCAAGCAGGCGGCGCTGCTCGGCCTCGGCGAGGGCGAGGTGCGCGTCCAGCTCCCGCCCGGCTTCCACGCGCAGAGCGCGGAGCGGAAGCGCGGCGACATCGAGGCCGTGTTCGGCCGCTTCTTCGGCCGTCCCACCCGCCTGGCGCTAACCGTGGCCGCCCTGCCGGCGGCGCCCGCCGCGGCGGCGGCGCCCCCCGGCGCGGCCGCGCCGTCGATCGCCGCGAGCGACGCCGCCGAGCGGACGGCCCGCTCGGCCCGGGTGCGCGAGACCGCCCGCGCCCACCCCAACATCCAGGAGGCCGTCCGCGTGCTGGACGGCGCCATCGACCGGATCGAGGAGCTGTGATGGACATCCAGTACCTGATGCGCCAGGCCAAGAAGCTGGAGAAGGCCATGGCGGACGCGAAGGAGAAGCTCGCCGAGATCGCCGTCGAGGCCGAGAGCGGCGGCGGGCTCGTCAAGGTCGCCATGAACGGAAAGTGCGAGATCACCCGGCTCACGGTGGACCCGAAGGCCGTCGACCCGAACGACAAGGCGCTGCTCGAGGACCTCGTCACCGCGGCGGTGAACGCGGCGGTGGAGAAGGCGCGCACGGCGGCCGACGAGTCGATGAGCAAGGCCACCGGCGGCATCAAGATCCCGGGCATCGCCGGCTGATCGATGGCCGTCGCGGATCCCATCGCGCGCCTGGTGAAGGAGCTGGCGAGGCTCCCCGGCATCGGGGAGAAGACCGCGCAGCGCCTGGCGTTCCACATCCTCAAGGCCGGCGCCGGCTACGCCGGCGACCTCGCCGCCGCGATCGCCGGCGTGGTGCGGGACGTGCGGCTCTGCTCGACCTGCCAGACGCTCACCGACCAGGACCCCTGCGCGATCTGCCGCGACCCGGAGCGCGACCCCCGGACGCTGTGCGTGGTGGAGGGCGTGCCGGACCTGCTGGCGGTGGAGCGCACCCACGAGTTCCGCGGCCGCTACCACGTGCTCCACGGCGCGCTCTCGCCGCTCGACGGCGTGGGCCCGTCCGACCTGAAGATCCGCGAGCTGCTGGTGCGCCTCGAGCGCGAGCCGGCCGACGAGATCGTGGTGGCGACGAACCCGGACGTCGAGGGCGAGGCCACCGCGCTCTACCTGACGAAGCTCCTGAAGCCGATGGGGCTCAAGGTCACCCGCATCGCCCAAGGTGTTCCCATGGGCGGGGATCTCGAATACGCTGATCAGGTGACGCTGGCCCGCGCGCTGGCCGGCCGCCGCGAGCTCTGAGCGCGACGGGCGCCGGTCCCGGGCCGCGCCGCATCGCCTCCCCGGTGCGATATCGCGCTACACGCGCCGGCCCCGATTGAACGCGGCACGGTTCCCTGGTATTCGCCCATCACTCGGATCTTCGCGGAGAGCGACGGCCCATGAATTCCGGCTTGGTGATGTACGAGGAGGAGTTCCGGCTCATCGCCGGGATCTGCGACCGGCTCACGCGCGACGCGAACGCCAAGGTCGTCTTCCTCGTCGACAAGAACGGCCAGCTCATCGCGTCGAGCGGGCAGGCGCAGAACCTGGACACCACCTCGCTCGCGTCCCTCACCGCGGGTAACGTCGCGGCCATGGGCGGCCTCGCCAAGCTGATCGGCGAGAAGGAGTTCCCGAACCAGTTCCACGAGGGCGAGAAGGAATCGCTCCACATGAGCATCGTGGGCGGCCGGGTGGTGCTGGTCGTCATCTTCGACGCGAAGAGCTCGCTCGGGCTCGTGCGCCTCCGGGTGAAGAAGGCCGGGGAGGAGCTGGCCCGCGTCTTCGACGCGCTGGCCAGGAAGCAGGCCGCGCCGGGCGCGGCGAGCCCGTTCGCCGAGATCACCGACGACGACATCGACAATCTGTTCAGCGAGTGATCATGAGCTTCATCAACTACAGCTCGCGCGAGATCAACTGCAAGATCGTCTACTACGGGCCCGGCCTGTGCGGGAAGACGACCAACCTCCAGTACGTCTACGCGAAGACCAACCCCGACGCGAAGGGGAAGATGATCTCGCTCGCCACCGAGACCGAGCGGACCCTCTTCTTCGACTTCCTCCCGCTGTCGCTGGGCGAGATCCGCGGCTTCAAGACCCGCTTCCACCTGTACACGGTGCCGGGCCAGGTGTTCTACGACGCCTCCCGCAAGCTGATCCTGAAGGGCGTGGACGGCGTGGTGTTCGTGGCCGACTCGCAGATCGAGCGCATGGAGGCGAACCTCGAGTCGGTCGAGAACCTCCGCGTGAACCTGGCCGAGCAGGGCTACGACCTGAACAAGATCCCGTACGTCGTCCAGTACAACAAGCGCGACCTGCCCAACACCGCCACCGTGGACGAGCTCCGCCGCCTGCTCAACCCGCGCGGCGTGCCGGAGTTCCAGGCCGTCGCGCCGACCGGCGTGGGCGTGTTCGACACGCTGAAGTCGGTCGCGAAGCTGGTGCTCACCGAGCTGAAGAAGGGCGGGTAGCCCGCACCCGCACCCGCGCGCCCGCGCGCAGCGACCCGAGCGCCGCGACGCGCGCGGCCGACGTGCGCCCGCGCGGGCCGCGCGCCCCCCAGCGGACACGACATTAGTTCTGGCGGTGCGCGCCGGGATGGCGTATTTGCTCGGGATTCCAACCGTTCGACCGGTCGACCACCGGCCCGCCCGGTTGAGTGCGAGTGCGACGTGCGCCGCCCACGGCATGCGACGGGGCGAGCGAGACACTGGAACGAGGTGCTCAACATGACATCGAAGATCCGGATGGCGGCCCTCCTGCTCCTCGCGACCGCGTGCGCCACGGGCGGCGGCGCGGCCAGGGGGCCGTCGGAACGCTTCAAGCAGGCCGACGAGAAGATGCCGGGCGCGAGCGCGATCCAGGAGGACGCCGAGCGCGCCTTCTACTCCGACGTGCTCGACCACAAGCGGCGCGGTGACATCGCGGCCCAGGCCGGCAACATGGACCAGGCCCGCGCCGAGTGGGCGACGGCCGCCGAGGGGCTCGGCAACTTCAACGATCGCTTCGGCGCGAACGAGTACCAGATCCCGATCCGCTACAACGCCGCCGAGCTGTTCATGCAGGCGCAGCAGTGGGAGAAGGCGGCGCAGGCGGCCGAGCGGACCTCGGCCGATCAGCACGCCGGCCCCAAGACGAAGGCGATCGCGGGCCACCTCGCCGCGCAGGCCTGGCTCATGGCCGCCAACGCGGACGTGAAGAGCGGCAAGCTCGAGCCCATCAAGCTGGCCTACGTCGAGCAGCGCAAGGGCGAGGCGCTGAAGCCGCGCACGCCGCCCGGCGCCTGGAAGCGCTTCGTGGACACGACCGACGTGTACCTCGCGAACATCGACGCCGACCCCGAGCAGCAGAAGCCTGCCGCCGAGCGGCGCCTCGTCCCAGCGCAGCAGCTCGCGCTCATCGCCGCCGAGGTGCAGTACGCGTTCGACAACATGGAGGAGGCGCGCCGCCGCTTCGAGGTGGTGCTGCAGCGCTGGCCGGACGACGCCGACGTGGTCGAGGCGGCCGCGCCGCTCTACCTGCAGACGTTCGCGTTCGCGAAGGACGCCGCCGGGCACGAGGCCGCCACGAAGCGCGTGCGCGACCTGGTGACCGCCCAGCAGCAGAAGGCCACCGACCCGAAGGCCAAGGCGTCCTACGAGAAGGTCCTCCAGGACCTCGGCCGCTCCGAGGCCGGCGCCCGCTTCGCCGAGGCGCAGAAGCTGCTCGAGGCCGGCAAGGCCGCCGACGCCGCCAAGGCGTTCGAGGCGCTCGCCGCGGATCCGTCGAGCGGCGACGTGGCCGGCGCGCTCCACAACGCCGCCATCGCCTGGGACAAGGCCGGCGACGCGGCCAAGGCGAGCGCGCTTCGCCAGCGCATCCTGAAGGAGTTCCCCGAGTCGAAGGTGGCGCCGCAGAACGCGCTGCTGCTCGCCGCCCAGCACTCGAAGAAGGGCGACCACGCCGGCGCGGCCCGCATGTACTCCGAGTTCGTGGAGAAGTGGCCGGGCGATCCGAACCGCTGCGTGGCGCTCCAGAACGTCGCGGCCGAGCTCGACACCGCGAAGAAGACCGCCGACGCCGCCGAGCGCTACCTGGTGTTCGGCAAGGACGCCACCTGCGCCAAGGGCGACCCGAACTTCGCCGCCCGCGCGCTCTACCGCGCCGGCACCCTGTTCTCGTTCGCGAAGAACAACGCCAAGGCCCAGGAGGCGTTCGCGGCCGCGGTCGCCGTGCAGGGCGTCACCGACACCGTGGCGAAGAGCCAGGTCGAGGACGCGAAGCGGCGCCTGAAGAAGTAGCGGCGCCGGGCGCGAGCCCGCCATGGACGCGGCCCGGCCGGCGGACGAACCCGCCGGACCGGGCCGCACCTTTTCCACCCTCCCGCATGGCCGATACGCTCTCCGCCGTCGCCGCCGAGGTCGTCCGCTGCCGCGCCTGCCCGCGCCTGGTGGCGTGGCGCGAGCAGGTCGCCCGCGAGAAGCGGCGCGCCTACCGCGACGAGGTCTACTGGGGCCGGCCCATCCCCGGCTTCGGCGACGCCCGCGCGCGCATCGCGCTGGTGGGGCTGGCGCCGGGTGCGCACGGCTCGAACCGCACCGGGCGCATGTTCACCGGCGACCGCTCCGGCGACTTCCTCTACGCGGCGCTCCACCGCGCCGGGCTCGCCACCCAGCCCACCTCGCGGGCGCGCGACGACGGCCTCGCGCTCGACGGCGCCTGGATCACCTCGGCCTGCCGCTGCGCGCCGCCCGACAACCGGCCCACCCCCGACGAGCTGGCGCGCTGCGCGCCGTTCCTCGACCGCGAGCTCGCGCTGCTGCGCCCTCGGGTGCTCGTCGCGCTCGGGTCGGTCGGATGGGACGCGATCCTGGCCGCGCTGCGGCGCGCCGGGCGCGAGGTCCCGCGCCCGCGGCCGCGCTTCGGGCACGGCGCCGAGCTGCGGTTGGCCGGGCTGCCGGCGGTGCTCGGCTGCTACCACCCCTCGCAGCAGAACACGCAGACCGGCCGGCTCACCGCGGCCATGATCGACGCGGTCCTCGCGCGCGCGATTGCGCTGGCGCGCTGAGCGCCGATCCCGGCGCGAGCGCCGGCGCCCGGTGCGTCCGCGCGCCGGCCGCGGCGGACGTTCCCCGGACCCGATCGCCGCTCGCCGCGCCTGCCGCGCGGCCCGGACCCGCGGATCCACGGGGCGCGGCGGGCGCCCGCCGCTGGCACGCGGGCTGCTGAACGCGCGTGCATGCTCGTGCGCGTGCGATCCGGGGCGGTGCTCGGCGTGAACGCCGTCCCGGTGGACGTCGAGATGGACGCGA
This sequence comes from Anaeromyxobacter dehalogenans 2CP-1, assembly GCF_000022145.1. Classification (NCBI taxonomy): domain Bacteria; kingdom Pseudomonadati; phylum Myxococcota; class Myxococcia; order Myxococcales; family Anaeromyxobacteraceae; genus Anaeromyxobacter; species Anaeromyxobacter dehalogenans. Next base: position 4,188,406 of record NC_011891.1, on the reverse strand, counting down.
CGGTCGGGTTGCCCGGGTTCTACATCGTCGGGCTCGCGGCCGGGCCGGTGCGCGAGGCCGAGGTGCGGGTGCTCGCCGCCATCCGGAACCTCGGGGTGAAGCTCCCGTCGAAGCGGGTGACGGTTCGGAGAACCCTCCGCCGGCCTACGATCGCGTCGCGAGCCGGACCAGCACGCGCGAGGTGTCGCGCGCGGCGCGCGAGAGCGCGGCTTCGCCGCCGTCGTCCAGCGAGAGCGCGCCGCGCAGGTCGATCCGGCCGTCCGGGAAGACGCGGATGCCGGTCGCCGCGGTGCGCGGGAACAGGATCTCCACGAGCTGGCGCCAGTCCTGGTCGGTCGCGTCGGCGAGGCGTTCGCGGAGCGCGGCCACCTTCACCTCGAGCTCGGCCGCGACGGCGCTCCGCCGCTCGGCCGACTCGGCCCGCGCCCGGGCGGCGGCGAGCTCCTGCTCGGCACCGACCTGGTGCTCGAGCGCGGCCTGGCCGCAGGCGAGTACCGGCTGACCGGCACGCTCGGGGCGCGGCTCGAGGGGAGCGGCGCGCTGGTGACACGGCAGCTGTTCTCGGCGCCGGCGACGCTCGCCGCGCGGACGCCTCCCGCGGAGCCCTGCCAGGCGCACGAGGATCGCCCCAGCCGCTTCGGCGTGGTCTCGCCCTCGGGGTGGCTCGCCGGCGCCGTCGCCACGCGCCGCGTGAGCCTCTGGCGGTGGCAGGCGGAGGGCGTTGCCACCGTCGCCGGCGGGCCGGGCGGCGCGGTGCTGCTGGTCGGCGCGGCGTTCTAGCCGCGGCCGGTCCGCATCCGCGCGAGGCGCTCCTCGGCACGGGCGTCGGCGAGGTCCTCCTCAGCCGCGACCTGGCGCATCCGGGACCGGCGCCACGCCTTGAGCACGGCGTGCGCCGCCACGTAGAACGACACCCAGGTCAGCGCGAGCCCGACCGGGACCGCGAGGAGCAGGACGAGCGGGTCCACCTAGAGCACCGATCCGCGGTCGCACTCATGCGGCGGAACCTGCTCCTTCGTTTCCGCTAGCACGGTGAGGTCGCACATCTTGCACCGGAAGCCCTTGAGCGTCACCGATCCGCCCAGCGTCGGAACGTCCGTCCGCGTGAACATCTCCGCGACGTACCCGGCCACGATCAGCTTCTTCGAGTTCGACATGGTGATCTCCTCCTCCTGCGGGTGCGGACACGGATCCATGAGGGTCTGACAACCAGTGAGAACACCTAGAGTCGATCGCATGCCCGCCACAATCGCGTAGGCTGTCCTCGTGCCCTCCTGGTGGCGTTGCTCCGAGTGCCGGTGCCCGTGGACGACGGCCGACCGGCGCCGCCGGCGGGCCGGCCTCCCGCCGCTGACGATCGCGGCGAGGACCTGCTCCCCGACCTGCTCGAGGGCCCGTGCCCGCCGGCTCGCCGAGGCGCGCTGGGCGCGCGCGAAGCGCGTCCGGATCCGGGAGCCACGCGGGGCGGCGTGGAGCTGCTCCGAGTGCGGCGTCGGGTGGGGCGAGGCGCTCGAGCGGCGCCGCGCGCGCGGCCTGCGCGAGCTAATGCGGCGGCGCGCCCGGACCTGCTCGCCGGAGTGCGGGATCGCCCGGGCGCGCAGGCGGAACCTCGAGCGCCTCGGCGTCTCGCGCCGTTAGCGATATCGCCTGGAATCGGTCGATAAGTTTGAGAACGGATTACGCTGAGTGATAGGCGTAATTTATGCGACCCGGAAAGCTCTATTACGGCGACAACCTGCCAATGCTGCGCGAGTTCGTTCCGGATGAGTGCGTCGATCTCGTGTACCTCGACCCTCCCTTCAACTCCAACCAGGACTACAACGTGCTCTTCAAGGAGCACGACCTCTCGTCGTCAGTCGCGCAACTCCGGGCGTTTGAGGATTGCTGGCACTGGGACCAGCAGGCGCAGGAGACATACGAGGAGCTGACCGGGCCAGACTCCGTGAACCACGGTATCCCGCCTGCGGTGTCCGTGCTGATCGAAGCGTTCTACAAGGCGCTTCCGCAGAGAAGTGACATGGCGGCGTATCTGGTGATGATGGCGCCTCGGTTGATCGAGTTGCGGCGCGTGCTCGCACGGAGCGGCTCCATCTACTTGCACTGCGATCCGACCGCCAGCCACTATTTGAAACTGCTCATGGACGCCATCTTCGGTCCAGAGCAATTCCGAAACGAGATCATATGGAAGCGAACGCACAGCCACGGTGACCCGCGGCGAAACTTCGGTGCGGTAACCGACACCATCTTGTTCTACACGCGATCTCCCGAGTACCAGTTCCACTGTCAGTATCGCCCGTTCACGGCGGAGTACGCGGCGAAGCGCTTTAGCGGGAAGGACGAGGACGGTCGCGTCTGGCAGTCGGTCACGCTGCGGAGCCCGAAGCCGCGGCCGAACCTGCACTACGCGTATCACGCGAGCAACGGGGTGACGTACCAGCCGCATCGTAACGGGTGGTCCTGCGATCCGGAGAGGATGCGGCAGTACGACACCGCCGGGCGCCTCCATTTCCCGACGAAACGCGGCGGTCAACTTCGCCTGAAGATGTATCTCGATGAGTCGAAGGGCGTGAAGGTTCAAAGCCTCTGGGACGATATCCCTCCCGTGAACTCCCAGGCAGCGGAGCGACTGGGGTACCCGACACAAAAACCGCTCGCACTGCTCGAGCGCATCATCGCGACCTCCTCCTGTCCCGGCGACGTTGTTCTTGATCCTTTTTGCGGGTGCGGCACCGCGGTGGAAGCGGCTCAGCGCCTAGGCCGTGAATGGATCGGTATCGATGTGACGTACTTGGCGATCCGGGTGATCAGAGACCGGCTCGCGAGCGGGTTCCCTGGGATTCAGTACGAACTTGCTGGCGAGCCGCAGGACCTGGAGAGCGCCCGGGATCTGGCCGAGACGGATAAGTACCAATTCCAGTGGTGGGCCGTGCATCGGATCGGTGCGCACCCAGTAGGTGGTGTCCCGGGACGGCGCGAGGGCAGGCGCGGACGCGATCGCGGAATCGACGGGATGATCAAGTTCCGCGCTGACGGGCGAGTCTACGAAATTGTTGTCTCCGTGAAGGGCGGACGCACAGTTACGCCAGCCAACGTACGAGAACTTCACGGCACAGTTCAGCGAGAAAAGGCCGCGATGGGCGTGCTTGTCACGATGCAGGATCCGACGCAGGAGATGCGGGTCGAGGCGGCGCGTGCGGGCATGTGGAAAGACCCTCATACCGGGCGCAAGTACCCTCGGCTTCAGATCGTATCCGCGTCAGACATCTTTGCCGGGCGGCGGGTCGACTATCCCGGCGTCGAAATTACCGAAACCACGCCGCCCGCCGGTGGCACCTTGGTGCTGCCGGGCATGGCGCTACCCGCGCCGCCTCCGCGCCGAGGGATGCTTGTTACCGTTCCTGAGCACTCGTCAGAAACGGCCACGCCCTTAATACGTGAACAGGCGGGACGACCGTCTGAGGAGGCCATCGGGCAGCCTCTGCGAACAAAGGGAAAGCGGTGAAGTGAACCTGCGCGCATGGAAGCGCGACCTACTGCACGACGCGCTGCGGGGTCGGGCGCCGCAATCACCCGGCCGCGATCTGCGGCAGGTGCCAGCGCGCGCGGGGCCGAAACGGTCCGGGGGGTGTGGCCGCTCAACGACCCGGCGCGCGAGGCGGACCGAGTGTAAGGGATCGCTTCCGCGCAGGGGTAGGCAACTGCTGTGCGGCGATGTGCGTGGCGTCGGCCCGTCGTGACCGAACCGACCATCAGGCGCGTCAGCGCCGGCAGCCCGCGGCACCCTTGCGCCGGTTCTCTCGCGTGGTGAGCCACTGCATGTTCGAGGCGGCGTCCGAGCCACCGCAGGCGAGCGGCGTCACGTGGTCCACCTCGTAGCCCGGGCACGCGCCCAAGCTGCGGCCCGTCGATGGGCAGGGGTGCGAACGCCGGAACGCGGCCTTCGCCGAGCTGCTCCGCTTGACCTTCCCGTGATGATCGCGCGGCGTGTACGAGGGCGTCGGCGTTCGCCGGTACGTCCGCGGCGGGTGGCTGCGGACGGCGCCCGAGCCCGGCGAGCTCCGGTAGTGCGGCGCGACGTACGTCCCGTTCTTCCGGTAGTAGCCGCGGACGTGGGTGCCCGCGTCAGCGGCCGTCGGCACCAGCAGCGGAGCAGCAGCGAGCGCGGCGACCAGCGCAACCGTGGTCCTGGTCATGGAGCCCCGGGAGAGTTGAACGTGGGGCCGAGTGGGGGTGACGTCTCGCTGTCGCGGCGTGTGCGTGGCGGTAGCAGCGTCTCCGCGCGGACCGTCAACCGTCTCACCCAGCGTCGCCGCGACGTACCGTGAACAGGCGACAGCTGACGCTGTCGGGCGCACGGTCGGACACACATTGGGGTCACATCGCAGGGACTTCGCGTTCTGCCGTAGCCGAGAGACGTCATCGTTCCAGTGGAGACGTTTACTCCGAGAGCGGTTCGCCCGGTATATTGCCGCCGGATGTCGGCACCCTCTCGCCTAGCGGAGGACATGTGAAGATTCGGTATCTTGGATTCGCGCTCGAGGGTGAAGGGCCGCTGGGCCTTCCGGAGTTGACCACCTTCCTCCAGAAGGCTTCGCCAGCGCGGTTTGCGCTCTATGACCGGATCATCCGCGTAGCGAAGAAGGACGGCTATTTCGTTGGCCTAGTCCTGTCGACCAAGGATCAGCGGCAGGTGTGCGAACTCGCCAAGGAGAACCTGGTCATCGAAGTCAGAGAGGTCGCCGCTGGACGCGCCGTCATCGACTTCAACTTCTTCGTGATCAACGAGGCGACGCGTCGAGGTCTGTACCAGCACTACCATCAGTCGATGGGGGTTCGTAAGTTCGGCGAGTACCTCGACCATCACCTCAAGCAGCTGGTGCGGCGCGAGGTTGAGAGCGCGATCTCGGCAGCCGAGGCCAGCGGCGAGGTCACCGAGAAGAAGAAGAAGACCATTCGGGCGGGGCTGTCGAGCAGGCTGAAGCTGACCCAACTCGTTCGTAACGAGGACGTCCCCGAACTGGTCGAGGCGATGAGTCGTGTGAAGCGGCTCCGCATTGACTTCGGCGCTCTAAAGGCTCAGCAAGCGCCCTTGTTTGCTCCTGTCATGAAGGACCTCATCACGCTCGCGCGAGAGGAGTACGTCTTCGACCGAGACAAGAGCCAGAGCAAGGTGAAGGCTGCGGTACTCTCCGTGTTGAAGGGTTTGTCCGACGCGAAGGGTAGAATCGTGGGCGACGACGAAGATGGACACGAGCAGATCATCAACCTGCTGAACAACTACGAGAAGTTCGGCGACGTCGAGTTCGGCCAAGCAGCTAAGACGATGAACCTGAAGGTCGAAGAGTTTGCGAAGTCGGCGATGATCAAGGCGCTGTTGGACGCGGCGAAGAAGAACAAGGACATCTTTGAGGTGCAGTGATGCGGTCCCTGTTCGTCTGGGTGTTCGTCTTTGGCGTGTTTGCGGTGGGCGCTCTGCCGGCGGCAGTCGCCGCGTGGTGGTTCCATCACGCTCTGCCGGCGCCTGGTTCTGGGCAAGTTGACCCAGTCTTCGAGTTCTTTACGAAGAACATGCGCGGTAGCTTCTTCGCCGGATTCCTAACAATCGGCGGCTTCATGCTGTCGCTGAAGACGTTCGTGCTCGTGAAGATGAAGGAGGGGCTGTACGACTCCGCCGCCTACAAGGAGCACGCGGAACGGGCTCGAGCGTTCGGACACACCGAGTCACACTACGCACCGCTGAGGCGGCTAAGTCATCTCTTGTTCTTCTCCATCCTTGCCGCTCTTGTAACGTCAGCGCTTCAGTTGACGGTTGGGCTTATCCCGCGCTGGTGGGCGGCGGCAGCGTGCCTGTCGTTCGCGGGTGGCACTATCGTTCTGCTCCTAGTGTCGCTCCTACAGATCAAGCAGAACCTCGATGTGTGGTTCACGTCCCTCGACGAGGATGCTGGCAAGCAGTCTGCGACCAGGCCACAGTAGTTCGTGCTGGTTTCCCCGCCGGGTCCCGTGCAGCGGGAACGAATACTCGCCAGGGACACATCGACATGACTAGGACGTCGCGACGTCTTGTGAAGGCACTCGCCTCCGGGCGTCGATGACGCACTGCAAGAGACTGAGCACCATCGCATCGACCGTAGCGCCAGTCATCAGCGAATCTGCGATGGATGTGGCCACGTCCGCGACCACGAAGTCGACGCGCTCACGGCCAACGCAGTCGTAGCGGTCGTCGCTAGAAGGCAGAGGAATCCCGCCATCGCGGCGCAGGCCTCGCGAAGCTGCTCCGCGAAGGCGGTACGCTTCCATCTCCGACGCCGGGCTGGTGGGCGGCAGCAGCGCGCCGCGGCCCGGCGAGATCTCCCTCGCGCACCACGGGGTCCTGTTCCTCGACGAGCTCCCCGAGTTCCGGCGGCACGTGCTCGAGGCGATGCGCCAGCCGCTGGAGGACGGGGAGGTGTGCATCGCGCGCGCGGGACGCTCGGTCACCTACCCGTCGCAGGTGATGCTGGTGGCGGCGATGAACCCGTGCCCGTGTGGCCACCACGGCGATCGCACCCGCGCCTGCCACTGCACCGCGCACGAGCTGGTGACGTACCGGCGCCGGATCTCCGGCCCGCTGCTCGACCGCATCGACCTGCACGTGGACGTGCCGGCGGTGCCGCCCGCGCTCCTGTCCGGCGGCGCGCCCGGGGTGCCGAGCGCCGAGGTGCGGGCGCGCGTGGCGCGGGCCCGCGAGCGGCAGGCGGCGCGGGCCGGCCCCGCACCGCGCCGGTGAACGCGCGGCTGCGCGGCGCGGCGCTGCGCCGGATCTGCGCGCCGGACGCGGCGGGGCGGCGCCTGCTCGACGACGCGGTGGCGCGGCTCGGGCTGTCCGCCCGGGCGCACGACAAGGTGCTGCGGGTGGCGCGCACCATCGCCGACCTGGAGGGCGACGAGGCCGTGAAGGCGGCGCACGTGGCCGAGGCGATCCAGTACCGCGCGCTGGACCGCCCGCTCCTGTGATCCACGCCGCCCGCGGGCGGCACCACCCCCGCCGCCGGCGGGAGAAGCGAGGCAGGACGTGAGCAAGCTGAGCGAGAAGTGGAAGGCGCTGGGCCATGCCGTGGCCGGCATCGAGAAGCAGTTCGGGAAGGGCAGCACGGATTCCCGCGCGCGGGTTCCCGCTCCGGCTGGTCGTTCCACGCTCGGCGCCATGAAGGCGAAGAAGACCGAGCTGGTGTTCCCGACGGCGCTGCCCACGACGGCGCCGTCGGCGGTGAACGTCGCACGCTGGGAGCAGAGGAGCTGTGGGAGATCGCGGCCGACCTCTGCCGCGGGCGCGACCCGCACCAGGTGCTCTGGGCGCTGCTTGTCGGGCGCGCCGACACGAGCCCAGACGGCACCATCACCCTGCGTGATGAAGTCGACCGAAGCGGGGCTAAAATCTGCAGCAGTTCGATGGACTTACGGCGCCGCCCTCCCTCGATGTCAGACCATCGTGGTTAGATGTGAACCAGCCAGTGTACCTGGCGCGCAGGTGCTCGGAGTGTCCAGGAGTCCGGTAACGAGTTACGTCCGCGACAACATGCCGCGATCCTGCGCAACCTCTTGACGGCAGAGGGGTTTTCGAGCTGGACGTGTTACGCGGAACGTTTCTCAGATTGACTGTAACGTTACGGGGCTTAGTATCGACTTCACCATGGGGCGACGTGAGCAGGTCATCGAGTTGTCGATGCAGATCGCGAAGGCGCGAGACGAGGTGGCGCGACTGGAGCGTCAACTCGACGCGCTGCTCCACGGCGAAGATCGGGCTCAGGAGCCCGCTGTCGTGTCCAAGGAGCTTCCCGCACTCTCGGCGCGAGACGTGGAGGTGCTCTACCATCCATCTCGTGCGTTCGGAGGTGGTGCTGCCCGGGAGGTCTCCGTCGCGACCCAGATCGTCAAACTCTTGGACGAGCACCCTGACGAAACCTTCTCGCCGTCTACGATCGCACGCGCGCTGGGACTCCCGCGCGCCGGCTCCGCCGTGCGAGTTGCGCTGCACCGGCTCCGACAGGACGGGAGCATCTTGTCCCATGGTCGCGGCGAATTCTGCTCGCGGCAACATCAGTGCGAGGTGGTGATGAAGAGGAACTAGTAGCAGGGAAGACGGTGAGGGCCCGCGGTTGCAGCCGCAGGCCCTCGGAGACATCAGCAGCCCAGTCTCGATCCGACGACGTGGGGTGAACGGGCGGAATTTCGTACTTTCCGCCTTCCTCGTCAAGGACCCCGGAACAAGCGGCTGCCTGGAACGGCACGGACACTGGCCTGCCGAGAACGGGAAGACTGCGCGTTTCGCCTGAATCGACCGCAGGCGCGAACACTTAGTCCCGCGGCCGAAATCCGGTGTGGGCCCACCCGCGCATTTCGCGCTGGGTGTAAGCCGCGCACCAGCGTCCTTAATGAGGAGAGTAGCTTATGGAAGCAGATCAGAAGTTCAACATGGAGTTCTCCGAGCAGCACTACGTCCCGGTCCTGAAGTGGAAGCGCGGGGAGGCGCGCGCGTTGAAGGACCTCGACCCCGCCGTGAAGGCGGCCTGCACGCCCTTGGTCGAGGTCGTTCCCGTCCCCACCGACCCCGAGACCGGCGCCGCCAAGAAGACGTTGTCCAAGCACCTGGACGACGCCATCGCGGAGATGAAGTCGAGTTGGGGCACGGCCCACCCCGTCTTCGTGGACATCCGCCTCCTGCCGCCGAACCAGGCGACGGGGGCCACGCTCACCGGGCTCTTCGACCGGCTCCGTGCGGCGGCCATCCTCGCCATCCCGGTCATCTCGACCGGCGCGACCCAGGACATCCTCCAGGCCGCGGCCGGCATCCACAAGAAGGACCGGCGGGGCGTCTGCCTGCGGGAGGGCCTCGACGCGGTGATGGCGCCCGCGTTCCCGGTGGCCGTGAGCAAGGCGCTGCTGGCCACCGGCGTCACGCAGAAGACGGCTGACGTCGTCATCGACATGCAGGACGTGTCGGCCAACAAGACGACCGTGAACGCCGCGTTGGCGGCGAGCGCCATCGGCAAGGTCCCGAACCTGAAGGCGTGGCGGACGTTCACCATCGTCGCCACGGCGTTCCCGTTGAACCTGAGCGGCATCGCACCCGGGGTCCACACGCTGCCTCGCGCGGAGTGGGCGCTCTGGAAGGCCCTCGGCTCCCTCCCGAGACGGCCCACCTACGGCGACTACGCCGTCGCGCACTGGGACCTCCAGGAGCTGGACCCGCGCGTCATCCTCATCAGCGCCAGCATCCGGTACACGAGCGATGACGAGTGGGTCATCTTCCGCGGCCGGAACGTCAAGAACTACGGCTTCGGCCAGTTCACCGCGCTGAGCAAGCTGGTGGTCAAGCACCCGGCGTACTGCGGGTCGGCGTTCAGCGCGGGCGACGACTACATCGCGGCGTGCGCCAGCGGGACCGTCGGGTCGGGCAACCACGAGACGTGGCGGCGGGTCGCGACCAACCACCACATCACGTTCGTGGTGGACCAGCTCTCCAAGCTGGCCCTCGGCGCTTCAGTGCCCGCCGCACCCGCGAGCGGAGCTGCGTCGAACTAAGGCGCTCCACGAGGGCGCCGTAGAGAGCGCGGCGGGGCTTGCCTCTGAGCCCTGCCGCGCAGCCCATCTCCTCCAAGATGGCCAGGGCCTCGTCGCGCCACAGCAGCATCGCGACGGCCTTCAGGTCGAGGTTCCGGTTCGACCGGGCGCGCCGGACGGACCGGAGCCTTACCTGCCCGGGCGCGACCTCGATGGCCTCACAGAGCCCCCACCAGTCCGGCACCTGCCGCTCTGCAGCCGCGAGGTGGCGGCCGGCGACCAGGGTGACTCGGTCGAGGACGCGGCCGTACATCTCGGCCTGCACGGGAAGCCGGTCGAGCGTGTCCGAGTCGCTCTTGATCTCGTAGCCGTGGATGGTCCCGTTCACGACCGCGACGTCCACGCGGACCACGCCCCAGTTCAACCCGAACTCGTCGATGACGATCGTCTCCGGGTCGTCGCGATGCCGCGCGAGTACCGTCTCATGTAGCGCAAGGCGAACGTCGAGGTCGCGCACGGTGCGCATCCTAACGCGCCGTCTCGAAGCGAGCCAACCCGACGACGCTTCTAGCCGGCCGGCGGAGCGATCCTCTCCCGCTGGTCGTCCAGCGCCGCGGCCGGGGCTGCGGCTACACCGACGTCGGGACGGCGCGCCCAGCCAGCTTCGCGAGCAGCCAGGGCACCCCGATCGCGATGATGACGAGGAGGGCCGCGACGGAGAGCGCACCCTCCACCGCCGCGTCATGCCGGCGCTGCTCGCGCGAGGGCGGCAGCGCCTTCACGCCGTTGCGGTCGCGGTACGCGCGGGCGGTGAGATCCTGCCGCTCGCGGTTGCATCTCGTGTGCGCGGGCCGGAGGTTGTTCAGGCGATCCGTGCCGCCGTTCGCTCGGGCGCCGGCCGCAAGGGAGCGCAGGCGCGCTGGGGGAAGGGCCAGAACGACGGAGGTGCATCGTGACGATCGCGACCGCCCCGAGCACGGGGCCGAGGTTCATAGAGCTGATCAGGGTGTCCACCTCCGCTCAGGCGGACCGAGACACGCCCGAGGACCAGCGCGCCGCCTTGAAGCGCCTGCGTCTCGCCCGGCCCGGGATGCTCGTGGAGACGATCGAGTTCGCCGTGAGCGGCGCCAAGGCCACCGCGGACAGGCCGGACATCCGGCGGCTCGCCCAGCTCGCGGACGAAGTCGGCTTCGATGAGGTGCGGGTCCGGCATCTCGATCGCCTGACTCGGCACGCCGACCCCGACGAGCAGGAGGCTGTCTTCGGCATCATCCGCCGCGCCCACGCTGTCATCGTGGAGGCCGATGGATCCATCACGGACCCGCGCACGATGACCGGCCGGATCTTGGCCATCGTCCGGGCAGAGGGCGCAGCGGAGGAGCGCCGGAAGATCGTGGAGCGTACGGTGGCCGGGAAGCGGCGGGCAGCGCAGGAGGGGCGCCTCATCATCGGGTTTCCGCCGTACGGCCGGCGCTTCGACAAGATGCACGGGTGGACGCTCGACCCGGAGCGCGCCGAGGTCTACCGGTCGATCTTCGAGATGTGCCTCGCCGGCATGTCGCTCAGGGAGATCGCGGAGGTGCTCAACGCGAAGGGGATCCCGAGCCCGCTGGGCAGAGGGGATCGGCGGTGGCTGAAGCGCACGGTGGCGCATCTCATCCACTCGCCGGGCGCGGTGGGGCGCTACACGACGTACGGCGCCACGACCCAGCTCGAACCCATCGTGGATCAGGTGACGCAGCGGCGGGCCATCGCCCAGCTCACGCTGAACAACAAGCTCTCGGGTCCGCGGCCGAAGGTGTTCACCCTGCTGCGCAAGCTCGCCTCGTGTGGCGAGTGCGGCCGCGCATCTACGCAGCGTTGTCGGGTGGCGGAGACGGGCGCCGGGAGCGGAAGTACTTCTGCCCGCGCGGGTGCGGGCGGGGGAAGCCGCGCATCGCTGTCGCGGACGTGGACGCGCGACTCGTGGCCTCGCTGACCAGGGCCTTCTCCGATCCGAGGATCGTGCGGGAGGGGCTGCGGAGGCAGGCCGAGGCGGAGCGCTCGCGAGCCGGGCGTGACGATGCGAAGCAGGAGGTCGCCGCCGCCGAGAAGAAGCTCCGCACCCTGGACCGGCAGGAGCGGACGCTCGTCCACATGCGGACGCTCGGGCAGGTGCGCGAGCGCATCTTCGAGGCGGAGTTGAAGGGCATCCGGGCGCAGCAGAACGCGGCGGAGGCGGCTCGGGACGCTGCCCACGCGCGGATGGCCGCGGCCGAGGCGGCACCGATCAACGAGGAGGAGATGGAACAGACGGTCGAGAAGATCCGCGAGGGCCTCTCGTACGGCTGGCCGGACAGCGCCTTCGGTGCCCCCCGTGACGCAGAGGAGGCCGCCGTCTACGAGAACGTCAAGGCGTCGTGGCGCAGGATCCTGGAGTGGCTCGTGGGGCCGGGCGGCGAGATCCTCCTCTTCCCGGACGGTTGGCTGGAGGTGAACGGCGTGGTGACGTCGGGTGGCACGAGCGGCGGCGGAGGCGGAGCGATCGGACGCGGTGATCCGTTCAGAGCTTCGGGAAGGGCAGCATCATGCGGCTGGGGGAGGCGGAGGAGCCGGCGGCGATGCCGGTGGTGCCGAGCGGCTCCATCGGGCTCGACCTGGCGCTCGGCGTGGGCGGGCTCCCTCGCGGCCGCGTGGTGGAGATCTTCGGGCCGGAGTCGTCGGGCAAGACCACGCTCGCGCTGCACGCCATCGCCGAGGCGCAGAAGGCGGGCGGGGTGGCCGCCTTTCTCGACGCCGAGCACGCGCTCGACGTGGGCTACGCCCGAAAGCTGGGCGTGAACCTGGGCGAGCTGCTCGTGTCGCAGCCGGACACCGGCGAGCAGGCGCTGGAGATCGCCGAGCAGCTCGTCCGCTCCGGCGCCTGCGACGTCATCGTGGTGGACTCGGTGGCGGCGCTCGTCCCCAAGGCCGAGATCGAGGGCGAGATGGGCGACGCGCACATGGGCGTGCAGGCGCGGCTCATGAGCCAGGCGCTCCGGAAGCTCACCGGCGTCGTCTCGCGCAACCAGACCCTCGTCGTCTTCATCAACCAGATCCGGATGAAGATCGGGGTCATGTTCGGGAACCCGGAGACCACCACCGGCGGCCACGCGCTCAAGTTCTACGCCTCGGTGCGCATGGACATCCGGCGCATCGGCCAGGTGAAGGAGGGCGACGCGGTGGTGGGGAGCCGCACGCGGGTGAAGGTGGTGAAGAACAAGGTCGCGCCCCCGTTCCGCGAGGCCGAGTTCGACATCCGCTACGGGGTGGGCGTGGACCGCTTCGGCGAGGCGGTGGACCTCGGCGTCGAGCGCGGGGCGGTGGAGAAGTCCGGCGCGCACTTCTCGATGGATGGCGAGCGGATCGGGCAGGGTCGCGAGCGCGCGGCGGAGTGGCTGCGCGCGAACCCGGCAGCCTTCGAGCGGCTGGTGGAGCGGATCAAGGCGCCGGGGGCACCGACCCCGCTGGCGGTCGTCGCGGCCGAGGCGGCGGGGTAGGCACGCGACCGGCGAGGCGCGGCGGCGGCGCGGGATGATGCAGGCCCGCGCCGCCCCGCGTTCGAGCCGTCGTCACATGAAGAAGTACCGGAGCGTCACGTTCGTCACCCACTTCGTCCCCTCCTGCATCGCCGGGGTCTTGATGCCGCCGATGTCGAACGGGTGGCCGAAGTGGACGCGCAGGAGCAGCGGGCCGAACAGCACGTTCACGCCCAGCACGCCGGTGAGCGTGCGCGACTCCCAGGCGCCCGGCTCGAGGATGGCGCCGGAGGCGTCCACCCGGTCCTCGAAGCGGTTGAACACGCTGCCGAAGTCGAGCGCGGCCACGCCCTCCAGGTAGTCGAAGATGAGCAGGCGGATGAGCGGGTCGAGCGGGAACTGCAGCTCGGCGTTCACGACGTAGTAGTGCTGGCCGATGAGGTAGGCGAGGTCGAACGGCGAGAAGCCGCGCAGGTTGTCGCCGGAGGTGAGCCACCAGCTCCGCTGCCAGACCTCGCTCTTCCCGCTCGGCGCGAAGGTGGTGCCGCCCGCGAAGCGGAACGAGAAGTTGGAGCGGCCCACCAGCTGCCAGTACTTCTGCGCGTCGAGCCGCGCCGACCCGTGCACCGCGCTCCGCCCCGGCAGGTAGCCGCCGCCCAGCTCGAGCAGCAGCGAGCTGCCGGCGAGCGGACCGGTGTACGCGTCGTACCGGATGGTGTCGAAGCCGTAGCGGACCGCCGGGTTGACGGTGAGGTTCACGCCGCCGTTCTGGCGCTCCCAGTCGGCGGTGTCGCGGTAGACGCCGCCCTGGAGCTGGATCCCCTTGCAGACGAGGAACCCGGCGCCGGAGAAGTCGGTGAGGCAGTAGCGCTGCACGCCGCCGACGGTGAGCTCCAGCTCGACGCGGCGGAACCGGTCGAGCGGGTAGCGGAGCGCGCCCACCAGGCCGAAGTCGCGCTGGTAGTATGCGAGGTTGTAGTCGAGCCGGTCGATCTGCTGCTGGACGAAGTGGAACCCGCCCAGCGCCCAGTTCAGGCGCCGCGACCGGTTCTCGTACAGCACCATCGCCTGCGTGTAGTCGAACGAGCCGTAGATCGACAGGTCCACGAACAGCACGTGGTCGCGCAGCAGGTCGGAGAAGAGCACCGCGGCCCGGCCGGCCACGTTGCTGCCGGCGCCGCCGCCGTAGACGAACCCGCCCTCCGGCCGCCAGTTGCGGATGGAGGTGGCGCGGTACGAGGGCACCGAGTCCGGGAAGTCGGCGGACGGGATCTCCAGCACGTCGCCCGCCGGCGGCGCCACCGGCGTGGGCGGCTCCTCCAGCCACGCGACCCGCGGCACCTCCACCATGCGGAACAGGCCGCCGTTGAAGGTGGCGGCGAGGACGCCGCGCGCCTTGGGCGCGACCGCCGGGCTGGTGAGCCCAGTGGTGAAGTCGGTGAGGCGCTGGATGGCGCCGTCCTTGAGCAGGTAGAGGTCGGGCTTGCCGCGCGCGTCCGACGAGAACAGCACCGAGCCGTCCGCCTGCGGGTAGGGGTGCCGGTCGGTCGAGGCCGCGGTGGTGAGCCGGGTGCGCGCGCCGGTGGCCGGGTCGATGCGGAACAGGTTGAGCCGGCCGTGGTCGGTGGCGTCGGACGCGCAGTAGAGGCCGTCGGCGCCCCAGTGCAGGTCCTTCTCGGTGTAGCCGTCGTTGGTGAGCCGGCGGGCGACGCCCCCGGTCACCGGCACCACGTACACGTCCTGCTGGCCGTCCTCGGCCACGCCCACGAACGCGAGGTGGCTCGCGTCGGCGGAGAAGGTCGGGTCGGCGATGGTGATGAAGCGGCGCCCGTCGGGCGGCCGGACGTCGAGCTTGCGGCGCTTGCCGAGCTGGAAGCGGGCGGTGCGGCCCTCGGTGAACTTGTGCCGGAAGCGCTGGAGATAGAGCGCGTCGCCGATGCCGTCCTGCGCCGAGAACGCGAGGACGCCGTCGGCGACCGCGCCGACCGAGTAGTCGATGGGGTGGAGCGACTCGAGCCCGGGCTGGCTGTCGGTCGCGACCTCGACCGCGCTGCGCGGGCTGCGCACGTCCATGAGGTAGAGGCTTGCGCGCCCGCGGCGCCGGTCGATGGCGCGGTACAGCACCAGCGTGCCGTCGTGCGAGGTGGTGAAGTCCTCCGGCTCGCCCGGGAGCTGCCGCAGCTCCCGCACCGCCGAGAGGTCCTGCCGCGCCGCGAGGTAGGCGGGGTAGTAGCGCTTCTTGAGCCACGCCTTCCAGCGCGCGTCCACCTGCTCCACCGGCTCGTTCAGCACCCGCCGCACCAGCGCGGAGAAGCCCCGCCCGCCGCCGCCGCCGCCCCGGCCGCCGTCGTCGGCGAGCAGGTACGCGCTCTCCAGGAAGCCCTGGATCTTCTCGCGCCCGTACTCCTCGGCGATGAAGGCGACGCGCGCCTGGCCCAGCTTGTAGGTGGGGATGTAGCCGCGGTAGCGGTCGTCCTGGAACGCGAGGATCTCGTACCCGCGCCGCGGATCCGGGTTCCACACCAGGTCGCGCAGGTACAGGTCGGTCTCGACGTCGATTCCACCCTTCGTGTAGTACTCGGCGATGCCCTCGATGAACCAGAGCGGCAGGTACTGGATGGGCGAGCCGATGTCCTCGGCGCCGGCGGCCTCCATCAGCTTCTGGATGGTGAACTGGTGCACCATCTCGTGCGTGGAGACCTCGGTGAACCGGGAGTGATCGCCGAAGTACGGGACCGTCATCTTCAGGTCCTCGGGCGAGGTCACGCCCAGCACCGACTCGGTCACCGCGAACACGTTCTGCGTCTGGAACTCGCGCTGGGTGGCGTAGAGGATGTACGGGATGCGGCGGGTGGGGTTGTAGTGGAACGCGTCCACCAGCCGCGCGTAGGCGCTGCGGATCGCGGGCAGCGCGCGCCGCGCCTGGGCCAGCTCGGTCTCGTAGTAGTAGAGGCGGATGCCGCCCTTGCCGCCGCCCGGGGGCGGGACGTCGAGGTAGTGCCAGTCGAAGCCGTACCAGGCCACCTGGTTCTGGCCGGGGCGCTCCGGGAGGATGTACGTCTGCTCGAGCCCGTCCTCGACGCGTCCCTCGACCTGGCGCGCCTCGATGCGGTCCATGGTCTGGAACGCGTCGGCCAGCGACGGCGCCCGGAGCTGGAACCCCTGGGGCGCGGCCGCGAGCGGGATGGCGAGCGCGCAGAGCGCGACGAGTCTTCTCATTTGCGGAAGGTAACGGTCGGGCCCGCCGCCGGGCGAGCAACCGGAAGGATACCGCGCCGGGCACCGTCCGTGCGGACTACAACACCGTCACCGGCCAGCGCGCGCCATTCACGAAAAGTGCGTAGCCACCCGACCCGGGAGGGTCCTCACGCAGCATCAGGCCGAGCGACACGTGGCCCGCGCGGGTGAATCGGGCCCGGTGGGCCCCGCCCTTCACTGCGCAGCGCAGCACGCCGTCCGCGCCGACGGACAGGGTGGCGGGGTCGAGCGGCTCCGCGGTGCCGTCGGACAGGTGCAGGAGCGGCGGTCCGCCGCGCGGGTCCTCGGTGGCGCCGCGCACCGCGTACGGCGCCTCGTCCACCTGCACGTAGGCGCGCTCCCGGCCGATCGCGACCTCGTAGCGCCCGTCCGGCGTGCGCGAGAGCGAGCGCCACAGCGCCTCCAGCGTGCGGGCGTGGGTGATCGGCTCGCCGCGGTGCAGGAACCGGCCCTCGGGGTCGATGGAGAGGCCGCTCCGGGAGCGGAGCAGCTCCAGCGCGGCGGGGTCGGGAGGGCCCTCGGACACGCCCGGAGGATAGCGCGCCCGGGCTGCCGGCGCGGGCCGCGCGTGGACGCCGTTGCGCGCCGGCCGGCGCGAGGGTACGAACGGGGCCCGTGAGCCCCCGCACCGAGCCCGTGGTCCGCATCCGCTGCCCTCCCGAGGAAGAGGCCCGCTGCCGCGCGGCGCTGGAGCGCGCCGGGTACGCCGCGGACCGTTCGCTCACCTGGGTGGTGGTCCGCGACGCGGCGCCGGACGCCGTGAACGAGGCGCTCGCCGCCGGCGGCGCCGGCGTGCGGGTGGCGGTGCGCGAGCGGATCGGCCAGCTCGTCGGGTGGCTCATCGACCGCCAGGGCAAGCTGGAGGGGCGCGCGGTGAACGTGCAGGCGCTGGTGCGCCGCGTGCTCGAGGACGGCGGGCTCACCGCCCGCTACGCGCCGCGGCCGCTGCCGGAGCTGCTCGAGGCGGCCACGCGCACCTACGAGGCGCTGATGGCGAGCGGCGCCGCGCAGGTCACCTGGGATCGCTTCGTCGAGGCGTTCTGCCTCGAGCCCGCCGCCCCGCCGGCGGCGTGACGCGCCCGTCGCTCAGCGCAGCGCGAGCCGCAGCAGGTTGAGCGCCTCGTAGGCGGCCTGGCGCCGCACGCGGTCGCGGTCGCCGCGGTAGGCGCGCGCGACGGTCTCGGTGCCCGACGGGCCCGCCACCGCGAGGTGCACGGTGCCCACCGGCTTCTCCGGCGTGCCGCCGCTCGGCCCCGCGATGCCGGTGATGCCGACGCCCCAGGCTGCGCCGCCGGCCCGGCGCGCGCCCTCGGCGAGCGCCCTCGCCACCGGCTCCGACACGGCGCCGTGCGCCGCGAGCAGCTCCGCCGGCACGCCCAGCACCCGCTCCTTGGCCGCGTTCGCGTAGGCGACCACCCCGAGGTCGAGCACCGCCGAGGCGCCCGGCACCGCGGTGAGGAGCTCGGCCACCATCCCGCCGGTGCAGGACTCGCCCAGCGCCACCCGCTCGCCGCGCGCGGCGAGGCGCGCCACCACCAGATCCGGCAGCTCGTCCTTGCCCTCGCCGAACACCTGCTCGCCGAAGATCCCGAGCACCCGCTCGCGGATGCGCGCCGCGCGGCCCGCCGCGTCGGGACCGGGCACGGTCCACTTCACGTGGGTCTCGGGCCAGTGGGCGCGGTAGCCGAAGCGGACGCCGGCGTTGGCCGGGTCGTCCATCACCGGGCGCATGGCGTGGTCGGCGTGCGACTCGGGCACGGCGAACAGCTTCACCAGGCCCGCCGCGGGCACCTCGCTCAGCCGGGCGCCGACGTGCGGCAGCACCCACTCCTCGCACAGGCCCCGGTACTCCACCGGCACGCCGGGCAGGCACACCACCCGCCCGCGCCCCACCGGCACCGTGAACCCCGGCGCGCTGCCCCAGCGGTTCGGGATCACCTCCGCGCCGCGCGGGAACCAGGCCTGCTTCTCGTTGTTCGGCGTGAGCGCGCGCCCGAACTTGCGGAAGCGCTCGCGCAGCACCTCGATCGACGGCTCGTGGCGCTCCAGCGGCACGCCCAGGACCGCCGCGACGCACTCCGAGGTGAGGTCGTCCTCGGTCGGGCCCATCCCGCCGCTCATGACGACGAGGTCGGCGCGCGCGGTGGTCTCGAGGATGGCGGCGCGCAGGTCGTCGCGGTCGTCGGCCACCAGCGTCTTGCGCCGCACCATGAGGCCGAGGTCCCACAGCCGGTCCATCAGCCACGGGGAGTTCGTGTCCACCACCTGGCCGGTGAGCAGCTCGTCGCCGGTCGCGAGGATCTCCACCTGCATCACGACCCCACCTCCACGCACCACCAGTGGAACACGGTCCCGCAGCCGGCGAGGAGCCGCAGCGCGAGCTGCACGAACTGCAGCGTGCACCAGGCGAACACCCCGGCCGCCACGTCGTCCATCACCACGCCGAAGCCGTTCTTCACGCGGTCGAACGCGGAGGCCGGCCAGGGCTTCAGCACGTCGAAGATCCGGAACAGCACGAAGCCGGCAATCGCCGCGGGCCAGGAGAACGGGACGAGCGCCATGGTCACGAGGTACCCGGC
This sequence comes from Anaeromyxobacter dehalogenans 2CP-1, assembly GCF_000022145.1. Classification (NCBI taxonomy): domain Bacteria; kingdom Pseudomonadati; phylum Myxococcota; class Myxococcia; order Myxococcales; family Anaeromyxobacteraceae; genus Anaeromyxobacter; species Anaeromyxobacter dehalogenans. Next base: position 4,169,529 of record NC_011891.1, on the reverse strand, counting down.
CACCTCGTCCACCACGATGGGCGAGGCATCGGCCACTCCCCAGTAACGGCCGGCGCGCTGGGCCGCCACCATGGCGAGCGCGGTGAGCGCCGCGGTGACCGCGAGGTACGCGGGCCAGGTGAGCCAGGTGAGCGCCCAGTAGAGCGGGATGGCGCCGAGCGTGCCGAACGTGCCGGGCGCGACCGGCGCGTAGCCGCACGGGCCCCACGCGGCGAACAGCACCGCCGGGCCCGGCGGGCCCTTCGGGCTCGGGCCGCGCTTCAGGCCGCGGCGGCGGAGGCGGGAGAGGAGGCCGGGGGAGGACGCGCCCGGCGCGGGCATGGCCGGGCCGGGCGCGGGCGAGGGCGGCGTGGTCACGCGCTAGATGTACTCGTCCTGCTCCGCCTTGTCCCCGTCCACGTCCTCGGGGCCCGGCTCGAGCGCCTCGTCGGCGTCGAGCTCGGCGCGCACGTCCGGCGGCAGCCGGCTGCGATCCAGCGTGCGCGCCTTCTCGAACAGCGACTCGGCCAGGCCCATGGCGATGTACGCGCCCATGTAGACCACGAGCGCGAAGGACGCGCGGGTCGCGTACGCGACCGCCAGCCCCACCGCGCTCGCCAGCACGAACGCGGACAGGCTGCGGGCGGACAGGTGCACGTCCTTGAAGGTGCGGTAACGGACGGTCGAGACCATCAGGAACGAGAGCAGGGCGACCACCACCAGCACCGGCACGCGGGTGGCCGGGTTGGTGGCCGCGCCGAACTCCTTGTAGTGCGCGATGACGAGCGCCGTGATGGTGCCGGCGGCGAGCGGGATGGGGAGCCCGACGAAGAAGGCGGACGAGCCCTTGTCGCCGCGCTGCGCGAGCACGTTGAAGCGCGCCAGGCGGAGCGCGCCGCAGGCGGCGAAGGCGAAGGAGAAGAACAGGCCGATGAAGCCCAGCGGGGCGAGCGCCCACTTGTAGACGAGCAGCGCCGGGGCCGCGCCGAAGGAGATGACGTCGGCCAGGCTGTCGAGCTGGACCCCGAAGTCGGACTGGGTCTTCGTCATGCGCGCGACGCGGCCGTCGAACGCGTCGAAGAACATGGCGAAGAAGATGGCCAGGGCCGCCTGGTAGAGCTGGGCGGGGGTGGCGTCCCCGGCGGACAGCGTGAGCGCGTAGAAGCCCAGGAAGATCGAGCTGACCGTGAACAGGTTCGGCAGCACGAACATCGCCTTGCGCAGGTTGATCTGCATGAAGCGCGATCCTCCAATGGCGCGCGACGAGGGCCTTTCCCTGGAGCGGCGTGCCGAGCGACGGCCCGCCCCCCGCGGGACCCGATGCGAGCGCAGAGGCTGGCACGGGCGGCCCCATTTGTCGAGTGAGGACGGGACACGGCGCCGCCGGCGGGCCCGGCGGAGGAGGGGCGGGGATCCTCCCGGAGTTCCCTGCATCTCCCTGCACGCACGCACATCTCCCGGGGCCCCGGGGGATCGGCCGGCGGCAGGGAGGCCGGGCCGGGAGCGGGGCGCCGGCGCGTTCACTGTACGTGACGTCCGGTCCGGGGCTTTGACCCCGCGCCGGCTCCCGGCGCACCCTCTCGCCATCGTCTCGCCGCATCCGGCGCCGCCTTCCGCGGGGGAGGGTGTGGGAAAGGCGCCCTGGCCGCCGCGCCGGGGCGCCTTCTTTCTTCCGGCGTCCCGCCGGCGCGGCCGCCGGTGCTAGCATCCGCGCCCGCATGCCGCCCCGCTCCCGGCTCCGCGCACGCCCCCGCGCGCCCACCGCGCAGGCTCGCGCGCGCGCCGCCGAGATCGTGGACCGCCTCGACGCGGAGATGCCCGAGGCGCGCATCGCGCTCGCGTTCCAGGACGACCTCCAGCTCCTCGTGTCGGTGATCCTCTCGGCGCAGAGCACCGACGCCGGCGTGAACAAGGTGACGCCCGCGCTGTTCGCGCGCTTTCCGGACGCCGCGGCCTACGCCGGCGCGCAGCCGGAGGAGCTCTGGCCGTACCTCCGGTCGCTCGGGCTGTTCCGGAACAAGGCGAAGGCGATCGTGGCCGCCATGGGCGCGATCGCGCGCGAGCACGGTGGCCGCGTGCCCCGCACGCGCGAGGCGCTCGAGGCGCTGCCCGGGGTCGGGCGGAAGACCGCCGGCGTGGTGCTCGTGCACCTCGGCGCGGCGGAGGCGTTCCCGGTGGACACGCACGTCGGCCGCGTCTCGCGACGGCTCGGCCTCACCCGCGAGCAGGATCCCGACCGCGTGGAGCGGGACCTCATGGCGCTCCTGCCCGAGGCGCGCTGGGGTCGCGGCCACCAGCTGTTCGTGTGGCACGGGCGCCGGACCTGCGCCGCGCGCGCGCCGGCGTGCTCCCGCTGCGTGGTGGCCGACCTCTGCCCGAAGCGCGGGGTCCCGGCCGCCCTGCGCCGGTAGGCCCATTGCCGGCCCGCCGCCCGCGTGTTACATCCGCCTCGCCGGAGCCGCCCGGGCGAACGCGTCGGTCCTGCAGGGAAGGGGGCCGCCGAGGAAAGTCCGGGCACCAGAGGGCAGCGTGCCGGCCAACGGCCGGTCGGGGCGACCCGCAGGAAAGTGCCACAGAGAACAGACCGCCGAACGGCGCCGGGCGACCGGCGTGCGTGGCAAGGGTGAAACGGTGCGGTAAGAGCGCACCGCGCGCCGGGTGACCGGCGCGGCACGGCAAACCCCACGCGGTGCAAGAGCGAATAGGGAGGCGTCCCACCCGCGCGAGCGGGAGGGCAAGACCGGCCCGGTCCAGGCCTCCGGGTATGCTCGCTGGAGACGCGCGGCAACGCGCGTCCGAGATGAATGTTCGTCGCCGCGGGGTTTCCCGCGGAACAGAACCCGGCTTACAGGGCGGCTCCGGTCTTTTTTTCTGAGATGTCATCGGAGGTGCGCGCGACTTGCGGCGCCTCGACCTGGGCGCGGTCGTTTATTGAGATCGATGCTCCCCCCACGGTCGAGCGGCAGGCAGACGCGCACCCGGGAGGCTTACGCACGGGTAGTAGTAGGCGGCGAGAGGACCTCGCCTCGGCATCGCCGACGGGCGCGCGACCCGACCGCGGCTTCCCTCGCGCACGAGCCCGTGCGCTGGCTGGCGAAATGTGGATCGTTCCGTGGACGCGGATCCGACACGCTCGCGACGGGCCATCGGCGCTAGTAGCCGATCAGCTTGCGAGCGACCTGGGGCGACCCGCCGTGACGCGACGCGCATCCGCAAACGGCGAAGCCCAGCGGACCTGGGAAGTCCGCTGGGCTTCAATACTGATCCCTACCGTCTGGAGATGAGCAGGAGAGCTCACCCGCAACTGCCGTGATTGCACGTCAGACCGCTCGCGCACGTGTTCGCGCACGAACCACAGTTCGCGGCGTCGTGCTGCATGTCGACGCAGCTGCCGCTCGCTGTTGAGCACTGTTGCCACCCGCTCGGACACTCGGCGACGTGGATATCCGAAGACATGTTTCCTGCATCGTTGAAGACGTTCGCCAGGTCCGCTCGGCCATCGCCGCTGAAGTCCGCCGCCATCCACTTCTGCGCATCTGAGAACCCGTAGGACCGCGTCGCCCACCGCTCGCGGCGGAACCCGGCCCCGGACGAGACGTTCACGTCGGCGGACATGAGATCCCCGTCGCTGAACACGTTGACGAGGTCCGCCCGACCGTCGCCACTCAGGTCGGCTGCCATCCACTTCTGCGCGTCCCAGAACTGGTAGGAGCGCCTGACCCACGCCTGCCGCTCGAAGCTGATGCCCGTCGACACGTGAACATCGGCGGACATGAGACCCCCGTCATTGAACACGTTCGCGAGGTCGGCGCGTCCGTCGCCGTCGAAATCGCCCGCGAGCCACTTCTGAGCGTCCCAGAAGTCGCCCGAGCGCGTCGCCCAGACCCTCCGCACGAACGCGCTGCCCGTGGACACATGCACGTCCACGGTGGAGTATCCCCCGTCGTTGAACACGTTCGCGAGGTCGGTGCGTCCGTCGCCGTTAAAGTCACCCGCGAGCCACTTCTGCGCGTCCCAGAAGGCGCCCGAGCGCGTCGCCCAGCGCGTCCGCACAAATCCGCTGCCCGTGGACACGTGCACGTCCACGGTGGAGTATCCTCCGTCGTAGAACACGTTCGCGAGGTCGGTGCGTCCGTCGCCGTTGAAGTCGCCCGCGAGCCACTTCTGCGCGTCCCAGAAGCCGCCCGAGCGCGTCGCCCAGATCGTCTGCACAAATCCGTTGCCCGTGGACAGATGCACGTCCACGGTGGAGTAGCCCCCGTCGTTGAACACGTTCGCGAGGTCGGCGCGTCCGTCGCCGTTGAAGTCGCCCGCGAGCCACTTCTGCGCGTTCCAGAATCCTCCGGAGGCCCTTGCCCATGCCTCGCGCGACAGCTGGTTCGGCGGCCCGTAGAAGATCCTCAGTCCGAAGATGTCTGTCGCGCTGAGGACGCCCCCGTTGTTCCAGTTCGGATTGCAGTAGTTCATCACGGATTCTAGGTCCCAGGCGCCGACGAGAGTGTCCCCGTTCGTACCCTGGGGAGCATCCGTGCAGATATCGCGCGGCGTGTCGGGCCGGTTCTGCTCGTGTGAAAAGCCGAGAGCGTGGCCGAACTCATGCACGCCGATCGCCTCGATGCAATACCGCCTCATCGAGCCCGCGGCGCATGACGGGCTCCAGTTTTGGAAGGTGAAGTTGACGTACATTCCTGGACTTGAATACATCCATGCACTGTCAATGTCCGTCCCCAGGCCTATCGTGTGCGGTTGTTCGTCGGAGATCGCGATCCGAATTCCTCGCTGAAACACCCCACACGCCCCCCATCCCTCGAACAGCACTGCCGAATGGCCCTCGTACTCCCGCTCGACAGCCGCGCGCATCCAGCCGCGCTCGATGGCGTTCGCCTCCGAGGGATTCGTCCAGCAAACCGGAATGGGATTGAGCCGCCAGATCTTCGAGGAAGCCACGTACAACGGCTCTGATGAACTCGCTGGGGACGACCCTTCCGCGCCAGGACCGCACCCGGCGAATGCGATCCCGAGCAATGCGAGCGCGATGGTCACGCGTGCTCCAAGTGCAGCACCTCGATTCGACTTCAACGTGTGCATGCTTTCCCTCCGCTGAGACCGGGGCGAGCCTTCGACCCGGGGTTCTGATCGGACACATGTGTGCGGCGCCTCGATCACGGTCGTCGCACACCTCCCTCGTCGAGCCGCACTCGAGCCGCAGTCGCGCGCCCCCAGGATGACAGCCCGTTCGCGCCGCCGGCGGCGGCACATATCGCTCATTGCTCGGTTCGACGGAAGGTGCTACGACAGACAGTTAAACACACTTTCCGTCGAAGTGCTAGGGGAGGGTGGGTTCGGCCGGGGCAGCCAGATGCGTCCTTCGTCGTGACCTGGGGTGAACGAGCAGGCCGGAGAATTGTGGTTCGTCGTGAACGACCCGACGCCGGGCGGTCGCCGAGATGGACGTCCAGCAGATCGTCACGCTGCACGAGTTGCCGCGCCGAGGGCCTGCGGATGCGCATCTGCGTGGCGGACTGCCGCGAGAAGATCCAGAGGAGCGAGGTGGTCGTCTTACACGCCCACGTCGGCAGCAGGGGGCTCACCGTCGCGATCTCCCCGTGCATCCGCGGCTGGCGCGTGTCGGAGCGGAAGGGGTTCGCGCACCGGTCGGTGACCGAGACCGACTTTGCGCTCCTCGGACCGTGGATGAGCGCGACCGAGGTTCTGTACCATCGAAGGGCGTGTGTCCAGGCGGACGGCGTCGCGGGTGGAGCGGTCACTTGGCGTCGCTTGGCGCCTCCCGGAACGCAGGGAGACAACGCATGGACCTCGACCCTCACGCGGTGCCGAGCGCGCGTCCGGCGGCAGGGCTGAAGGACGTCCGCGTCCGATCGCTGGCCGGGATCGCGCGCGTCTTCGCCGTGGCATTCACCGACCGTGCGTGACCGGTCGGTGCCCCCTGGTTGGCCCGGACCCTCCGTCCGTCGTGGCGCGTCGGAACCGCCCACCCGTATGGCGGGATCAGCCGGCGCGCCTCCCCACCTGATGGACGAAGGTGACGCAGCGTCCTACTGTCATCGCGGCCCGGGTCGGACCGGCCCGGGGAGAACCATCCATCGAACCGGGGGAGCAACCATGAGCTTCGCGTCGGAGTTCAAGGCGTTCGCGCTGAAGGGGAACGTGGTCGACCTGGCGGTGGGCGTCATCATCGGCGCCGCCTTCGGGAAGATCGTGGACTCGATCGTCAACGATCTCGTCATGCCGGTGGTCGGCGCGATCTTCGGCGGCTTCGACTTCAAGGACTACTTCGTCGCGCTGAAGGAGATCCCGCCGGGCGTTCCCCACGCCCTGGACGCGGTCAAGAAGGCGGGCGTGCCGGTCTTCGCCTACGGCAGCTTCCTCACCATCGTCCTCAACTTCCTCATCCTCGCCTTCATCATCTTCCTCATGGTGAAGCAGTTCAACCGGATGAAGCGGGCCGAGCCGGCGCCTGCCCCGGCGGCGCCGCCGGAGCAGGTCGTCCTGCTCCGCGAGATCCGCGACGCGCTGAGACGGTGACGGCCGTCCGCCCGGAGCCTCGCCATGGGCGGGGCTCCGGCGGCGAACAGCGGGCCCCCGGGTGGTGCCTCAGGTCGCGCTCGCGTGCGTGGCCGTCGCGCGTCCGTGCGCGGCGCGGCCGCCGGCGACGAGCGGGTAGACGATGCCAGCCAGCGCCGCGCCCACGATCGGCGCGATCCAGAACATCCAGAGCTGCGCCACCGCCCAGCCGCCCGCGAACAGGGCCGGCCCGGTGGACCGGGCGGGGTTCACCGAGGTGTTGGTCACGGGGATGCTTACGAGGTGGATGAGCGTGAGGCACAGGCCGATCGCGATCGGGGCGAGGCCCTTCGGCGCGCGCTCGTCGGTCGCGCCCAGGATCACGAACAGGAACGCGAACGTCATCACGAGCTCGGTCAGGAAGCACGCGCCCAGGGCGTAGCCGCCGGGCGAGTGCTCGGCGAAGCCGTTCGAGGCGAAGCCCGCAGACACGTCGAAGCCCGCCTTGCTGGAGGCGATGAGGTACAGGACGCCCGCGCCGGCTATCGCACCGATCACCTGGGCGACGACGTACGGGCCGACCTCGCCCGCCGGGAAGCGGCGCGCGACCGTGAGCCCCACCGTCACTGCGGGGTTGAGGTGACATCCGGACACGTGCCCGATGGCGTACGCCATCGTGAGCACGGTCAGGCCGAAGGCGAGCGCCACCCCGTGGAAGCCGATCCCGAGCCCCGGGACGGCGGCGGCGAGGACCGCGCTGCCGCAACCGCCGAGGACGAGCCAGAACGTGCCGACGACCTCCGCCGCCATCCGGTGTGCCAGGGGCATGATCGCGACCTCCGCGCGCGCGTGCGCGTCGGCGACGGGGATAGCACGAAGCGTGTGGGGTGAAGGCACGCTCATCCGAGTGCCTCCGAGCGCGGTGCGACCCGATCGTTCGGCCGAAGGAGGGGCTCGAGGCGGCATCGGAACGAGACCGCGCGCAGTCGCCAGCCCGGTGCTGGCGTCGCCCGGAGAAGGGCGTCCGGCGCGATCGCGGGCTCGAATTCGCTGCGGCGCCCCGCAGGCGCTACGCTCCCCGGATGCTCGCCTTCCCGTTGCTCGCGCTCCTCCTCGGCGCCGCGTCACCGGCCCCGGCCCGCGTCCACGTGGTGATGACCACCGAGCTCGGCGAGCTCGAGGTCGAGGTGGACGCGGCGCGCGCGCCGGCGACGGCGGCGAACTTCCTCCGCTACGTGCGCGAGGGGCGCTACGACGGCGGCCGCTTCCACCGGACGGTGCGCGCCGACAACCAGCCCGGCGACGCGGTGAAGATCGACGTGGTGCAGGCGGGGGTGGCGCCGGCGCACGGGGAGCACGACCACGCGCCCATCCGCCTCGAGCGCACGCGCGACACCGGCCTGCGGCACGTGGACGGCGCGATCGCGATGGCGCGCGCAGGGCCGGACACGGCCACCAGCGACTTCTTCGTGTGCGTGGGCCCGCAGCCGGACCTGGACTTCGGGGGGCGGCGCAACCCGGACGGCCAGGGCTTCGCGGCGTTCGGGCGGATCGTTCGCGGCATGGACGTGGTGCGGCGCATCCACCGCGCAGCGGTGAAGGGCCAGGCGCTCTCGCCGCCGATCCGGATCCTGGCCGCGAGGGTCGTCGGCCGAGGCGCCTCGGCGCCGGCGCAGCGGTAGGCGACACCGTTCACGGATCGTGACGCCCAGCGACCGGGTGGGCCGCGCCGGCACCGGGCGCCGCGGCTGCGTGGCGCGGCAGGGCCGGAGACGGCGCGCGCCGGCCCGCGGGTGTGCGGACCGGCGCGCGGGGAGGGGGCGACGGCGAGCGGCTAGAAGGTGACCGTGGCGACGACCGCGTCGGCGTAGCTGCCGGTCGGCACGTTCTGGGCGGCCGGGATGCGGCCGTACACCGGGTACGGGGCCGGGGTGATGCCCGCGGCGGTGCCGGTCTGCATCACGGTGTTGTCCCAGACGGTGGTGCGCGCCGCGTCCAGGTAGAGCTCGTAGGGAAGCTCCGCGGTGAGCGACGCGTGCTGCATGGCGCGGCTGCCGCTGGCGCTGTTCCCGGCGCCGAGGCCGATGGTGTAGGCCGTGCCGGTCGTGCAGGTGACCGTCACCGTGCCCTGCGCGTTGAGGGCCGTGCTCGAGTTCGTGACGAGCGGGTCGTAGTTGCCGAACGCGACCGGGGTGGCGGCGATCGTGCACGAAGGGACCACGGTGGCGGTGACGTCGAGGGTGGCGGTCGCGGTCGCGGCGCGGGCGGTGCCGGCGGTGAGCGTGAGGGCGGCGATGGCGAGCGCGAGGCGCAGGGCGAGCTTCTGCATGTGGACGACTCCTTGGGTGAACGTTCGCGAGAGCGCGAGGCTCGAGACGCTACCCGGGGTCCCGGCCCTCCGGCATCCCCATCCCACGTGAAGAGCGCGTGACCCGTGGTCAACGCGGGGGCGCTGTCGCCGCGCAGGCGCTACGGTGGGTCCGGCTCGTCCGCGATATCGTCCCGGCATCCCTGCGCGCGCGGGAGGGGCGATCAGAACTCGAACGTCACCACGACCGTGTCGGAGTACGGCCCCACGGGCGGCTCCTGCCGCTCGCGGATGCGCCCGAACACGTACGCCACGGTGAGGCCGTTCGAGAGCGTGGTGACGGCGGGCGCGGCCGCGGTGCCGCCCGTGCCGTCCCCCCAGACCGTCCCGAAGCCCGCGTCGGCGTACAGGTTGTACGCGAGCGTCCAGGGCCCCTGGCGCAGCGTGCGGTCCTGGAAGTCACCGGAGCTGCCGGGGCTCAGCGTGATCCGGATGGCCTGCCCGCGGGAGCAGCGGTACTGCAGCATGCCGGTGGTGGTGAGCGGGACGGGGGAGAGGGGATCGTAGGCGCCGAACGCGATCGAGGTCCCCATGGTCATGCTGCAGCTCGTGGCGCGCGCCGCCGCAGGCGCGAGGAGCGATAGCGCCACCGCGAGGAGGCGCGCGAGCGCGCAGGACGTCGGGGGATGTGGCAGCCGCCGATTCATTGATCGGTCCGTCGTTTCGTATACCGTGACGGGCCGCCGTCCGGAAATCCTCCGCCGGGACGGCCCGACCGCCATGACCCTGCTCGCCCGCGCGACCCTCGCCCTGCTGCTCGCCGCCGCAGCCCCCGCGCGCGCGGGCCAGATCGACGTGAAGCCGATCCTGGTCGAGCTGGGGCCGCGCGGGCGCACCGCGCTGCTCGAGGTGCGCAACTCCGGCACGACGCCGCTCCGCGTGCAGGTGCGGACCGCGAGCTGGGCGCAGGACGCGGCCGGCGTCATGCGCGTCGAGCCGACCACCGAGCTCCTCGCGTTCCCGCCGCTGCTCGAGATCGCGCCCGGGACGAGCCGCAACGTGCGCGTGGGCACCGAGCTCGCGCCCGGCCCGGCCGAGCGGAGCTTCCGCGTGTTCCTCGAGGAGCTGCCGCCGCCCGCGGACGTCTCGGCCGCCGAGGTGCGCGTGCTCACCCGCATCAGCATCCCGGTGTTCGTGGCGCCGGCCGTGCCGGTGGTGCGCGCCGTGGTGGCACCCCCCGCAGCCGCGGCGGGCCGGGTCACCGCGCTCCTGCGCAACGAGGGCAACGCGCGCTTCCGGCCCAGCGCCGTCCGCCTGGTGGTGCGCGGCGCCTCGGGCGGCCCGCTGCTCGAGCAGGACCTGGAGGGCTGGTACGTGCTGGCCGGCGGCGAGCGCCGCTACGAGGTCGCGCTCGGGGCGGCGGTGTGCGCCGCCGCGCGCGCCGCGGCGGTCACCGCCACCGTCACCGCCACGCTCGACACGGGCGAGGCGAAGGCGTCGGCCCCGATCCCGCCGGGCGCCTGCGGGCCGTGACCGCCGCGCGGACGCTGGCCCTGGCGTTCGCGGCGCTCGCCGCCGCCGCCGGGGCTCGCGCCCAGCCGTCACCCACCGTCGAGGCGTCCCCGGCCCAGCCGGCCGCCGGCCCGCGCCCGGCCTTCCTCCTGCCGATCGTGAACGACGCCGAGGGCGAGCCGGTGCTGGTGGTGCTGGAGGGCGGCGACGCCTGGATCGCGCCGACCGACCTGGAGCGCCTGGGCGTGGCCGCCGGCGACGGCGCGCGGCGCACCGCGGACGGACGCGAGCTGGTGTCGCTCCGCTCGCTCGCGCCGCGGCTCGAGTTCGAGGTGGACGAGGCGGCGCTGACGCTGCGGCTCACCGCCGGCCCCGCGCTGCTGGGGCGCAAGGCGCTCGACCTGGACACGCTCCGCCGTCCGTCCGGCCTCGAGCTGCGCGAGTCGCCCGGCGCCTTCCTCAACTACTCGGCGCGCGGCACCAGCGGTCGCGAGCTGACCGGCTTCGCCGAGGCCGGCGTGAGCTTCTCGCGCCACCTGGCGCTGGGGAGCGCCTCGGTGGATCCGGACGGCCGCGTGATCCGCGGCCTCACCGCGCTCACCCGCGAGGAGCCGGGCCCGATGATCCGATTCACGCTCGGTGACGCCATCGTCCCGGCGCAGCCGCTCGGGGGCGCGCCGATCCTGGGCGGCCTGGGGATCTCGCGCGAGCCGTCGCTCGATCCGTACCGCCGCACCAGCCCGCTGCCGCAGGTCTCGGCGTTCGCCTCCAGCCCCTCCACCGTGGAGGTCTGGGTGAACGGCGCGCTGGTGCGCACGATGCAGGTGGCGCCGGGCACGTACGATCTCTCCAACCTGCCGGTGACCACCGGGCAGAACGACGTGCGGGTGGTGGTGCGCGACGCGTTCGGGCGCACCGAGGAGGTGGACGCGGCGCGCTACCAGGCCCAGGGCCTGCTCGCGCAGGGCTTCCACGCGTTCTCCTGGTACGCCGGGCCGCGGCGGCGCGCGTTCGGCCTGGAGAGCTGGAGCTACGGGCCGCCCGTGCTGGTGGGGAGCCACCGGCTGGGCGTGACCGACTGGTTCACTGCAGGTGCGCGGGTGGAGGCCTCGCCGGACCTGGCGAGCGGCGGGCTCTCGGCGGTGCTGGGCCTGCCGGTGGGCGAGCTGCAGGTGGGCGGCGCCGCCAGCGGCCACGACGGCGCGCTGGGGGGCGCGGCGCTCGCCGGCTGGCGCCTGGGCCTGCGCCGCGCCTGGCTCGGGCTCGACCACACGTGGAGCTCCCGCGCCTACGTCACCACCACCTCAGACGCGCTGTTCCCGCGCATGCTCTGGCGCAGCGGCGCTAACCTCTCCTGGTCGCCGCTGGGCTGGCTCACCGGACAGCTCGCCGCCTCCACCACGCGCTACGCGGACGGGAGCGCCCGCTCGGCGGCCGACTTCACCGCCTACGTGCGCATGGCGCGGGGGGTCCACCTGCAGGTCGGGACCGGCGTCTCCGGCGCGGGCGGTACCGCGCAGTGGACGGGCACCGCCGGGCTGGCGATCACCGCGGATCGCGCGATCACGCTCGACGCCGGCACGCGGGTCCAGGACGGCCAGGCGCGGACCGGCGCCGGGCTCCAGCGGCCGCTCCCGCTCGGCGAGGGGTTCGGCTACCGCGTGCGCACCGATCGCTGGGCCGGCCAGACCGACGTCTCCGCGCTCGGCCAGGCGCAGTCGTCCTTCGGGCGCTACGAGCTGACCTGGGACCGCACCCGCTTCGGCGAGGTCGGAACCGCGACGGCATCCGGCGCGCTGGTCCTCATGGATGGGCGCGTGTTCGCGGCGCGGCCGGTGGAGGGCAGCTACGCGGTGGTGCGCGTCCCGGGCGTCCCGGGCGTGCACGCCTACCTCAACAACCAGCCGGTGGGGCGCACCGGCCGCGGCGGCGACCTGCTCGTGCCGGGCCTGCTCCCCTACGGCGGCAACCGGCTCTCCATCGCCGACGCCGACGTCCCCATCGATCACTCGGTGGGCGCGACCGAGCGCGTGGTGGGCCCGCCCCGCCGCGGCGGCGCGGTGGTGGTGTTCGACGTGGAGCGCCTGCGCGCGGTCCAGGGCCGGGTGCGGATGCCGGGCCACGACGCCGTGCCGGCCTACGGCACCGTGGTGGTCCTGGCGAGCCGGCGCGTGTTCACGTCGCCGGTCGGCGCGCGGGGCGAGTTCTGGCTCGACGGCCTGCCGGCCGGGACGCACCGGGCGCACGTGCTCTGGCACGGCCAGACCTGCACCTTCGCGGTCGAGGTGCCGGCCGGGGCGCCGCCGCTGCTCGACGTCGGGCAGGTGACGTGCGCGCTGCTCGCCTCGCGCTAGACTCCTCTCATGTGGACGGTGGTCGAGCCGGCCGGGACGGCGCGCGCGGGGGCGATGGCGGCGTACGTGGTCGCGGTGGCCGGCTTCCTGTGGGTGCAGGAGGTCGGGCTCCGCCTGCTCCGGGAGGAGCGGCGGGCCTGGTGGGCGGGCAGCGGGCGCGACCTCCTCAACCTGGCCGGCCTCGTCGCGATCGCGGGCGCGCTGCGGCTGCTGGGCTTCTCCGGCCCGGCCTCGCTGCTGGTGGGCGGCACGCTCACGCTGCTGCTGTTCGGCGCGTCGGTGTTCATGGCCACGCAGACCGACACGGCGCACCCGCTCGCCTGGGCGGTGGTCGTCGGCGCCGCCCTGGCGCTGCCGGTGCTGCTGTTCCCCGCGCAGGTGGCCGGCGCGTTCGGCGCCGCGGCGGACGCGCTCTTCGCGCTCCCGCCCGGCGCCGCGCGCTGACGTACACGTTCAGTGATGCGTGCGCCGCTTCGTCCGGCCGCCGGTGGTCGGCTCCATCTCCACCGGGTGGTAGTCGGACGGGCGGAGCTCGGCCGCCGCCGCGCCGGCGGGCAGGTCCATGCCGACGTCGCCCGGGCGCTCCACCTCCGCGGCGTGCGCCCGCGGCCCGTGGTGCGCGCGGACGGGGCGCGGCTCCGCCGGCTCCATCTCGAGGAGGTGATAGTCGGAGGGCCGGAGCGCCTCCGCCGCCGCGCCCGCGGGCAGGTCGATGCCCACGTCGCCCGGCCGGTCCACCTTGGCCCGCTGCATCGTTCGCCTGGTCATGGACGGATCGTGCTCCCGCGGGAGCCGGGGAGGGGCGGCGGATTTCGGGTTCCGCGGCGCGAGGCTCTCCGGACGGAGTTGCGCCGGCGCGCGCAGCGGCGTGGGGCCGCGCTCCGCCGCGTCAGGGCGCCGCGGCGGGAGCCGGCGCCGGCGCCGTCGCGGGCTGCGGCCGGCCGCAGGCGGCCTCCAAGCGCGACCTCCGCTCGACGAGCGCGGCCCGCGCGGCGGGGCTGACGCCTTCCGGCAGCACGTCGACGGCGCGGCGCTGCAGCGCGAGCGCCTCGGGGCACTGCCCCAGGTCCTCGAGCACGCCGGCGAGCGTGTCGATGATCCCCGCATTCCACGGCTCCGTCGCGACCGCTCGGCGCGCGAGCGGCAGCGCCTCACCGGAGCGGCCCGCCTCGAGCAGCGTCCAGGCGAGCTCGTTCGCCGCCTCGGCGCTCGCCCCATCCGTCTCCACCGCCTTGCGGAGCGCGGCGATGCGCCGCTCGCCGTCGCTGGTGCTGCGCGCGAGGAACCGCCAGGCACGCGCGTCCTCGGGGTGGGCGGCCGTGGCGCGCTCGGCGAGGGAGAGCGCGTCGCCGGCACGGTCCTCGGCCATCCGCTCGAGCGCCGCCACGTGCCCGGGATCGTGGGCGAGCGCCTCCTCGATCTCGGCCTTCAGGCGCGCCGGGTCGGGCTTCTCACCGCGCTCGATCCAGGGCAGCGAGAGCCGGATCGTGTGGGCCTCCGCGGCGCTCATGGGGCGCTCGCGGATCGGCGCCGCCTCGGGCAGGCGCACGCCGCGGTAGCTGTACTTCCCGGCGCGCCTGTCCGCGGAGGAAGCGGCCCTGCAGCTCGGCGAATTGCGTGCGGAGCTCGCGCCACGCCGGACCGCCACGATCCGGGCAGCGGAAGTCGTCCGCGCGGGCGGTGGCGCCGAGGGCGAGGACGGCAGCGAGGGCGGCGGTCCTGCACAGGAGGGGACGCATCCACCCACGGTACCAACCGCTCTCGCGGGTCGTCCACACCCGCAGCGAAGATTCCGTCCTCACGTGGTCAGGGCGCCGCGCCAGGCGCAGTCGCCGGGGCGGGCGCGGGCGGCGTCCCGCAGGCGGACTCCAGGCGAGCGCGCCGCTCGGCCAGCGCGTTCCACGCGGCCGCATCGCTGCCTTCCGGGGACACGTCCACCGCGCGCCGCTGCAGCGCGAGCGCCTCCGGGCACTGGCCCAGGTCCTCGAGCACGCGGGAGAGCGTGACGAGCGCGTAGCCCTTCCAGGGCTCGAGCGCGACCGCCCGCCGGGCGAGCGGCAGCGCCTCGCCGGAGCGCCCGGCCGCGAGCAGCGCCGCGGAGAGGATGCTGAGCGCCGCGGCGCTCGTGCCGTCGGCCGCGACCGCCCTCTGCAGCGCCGCGAGCCGCCGCTCCTCCTGGCCCGCGGGGACAAAGGCGGCGAGCGCCAGCCAGGCGCGGCCGTCCTCCGGGTGCGCGGCGGTGGCGCGCTCCATCAGGCGGAGGGCCTCGCCGGCCTTCGCCGAGGCCGCGAGCAGCGCCAGGGCGTCGACATGACCCGGGTCGTGCGTGAGCGCGTGCTCCGCCTCGGCGCGAATCCAGGAAGCGTCGTTCCGGACCCACCTTGCCTCCCAGAGCAGCGCGAGGCGCGCCGCGTGCACCTCGGCGGCGGTCATCGTCCGATCCGTCGCCCGCGGCGCGGGGGGCAGCCGGACCGGGCGAGACGTGTACTTCCCGCCGTGGTTCAGGTACCGGTCCAGCGCCTCGTCCAGCGTCCGCGCGCGGTCCTTGGCAGCGGGGTCCCACTCCGGGAAGACCTCCCGCCATGCGGCGGTGGGATCCTGCCCGCGCGCGAAGCGTACCTGCAGCGCGCGGAACCGCTCCGGCTCCCGGTTCACGAGGAAGTGCACCAGGGCCCACGACTCCGCATACGCGGCGCCGGTGCGATCGTCGAACCTGCTCGCGGTGAGGACGTCGGCCGCCCGCATGCCTCGACCGTGGTGGGCGCTGGCCAACCAGGACCAGTGCTCCGGCGCGCCGCCCAGGGTTGGCGAGCCCTCGGTGCCCATCGACTCCATGAAGCTGGCGAGCCCCTCCCGGAACCAGGGCGGCTGACGCGCGAAGAGCTGCGCCGTGAGGTGGAGGGTGACCTCGTGCGCGATCACCCTCCGCTGCGCCTCGCCGAGCGTGCCGGGCATGACCACGACAGGCCCGGAGAACTCGGGCCGGTGGTAGTACGCGGCGGCGCCCCTCGGCGCGAAGCGCTTCAAGTCGCTCTCGGACACGAGGGCCACCACGCGCAGCAGGCCGGGCGCGGGCGGCGGGTTGCGGAAGAGTCCGCTGCGCACGACGACGAACATGCGCTCGAGCTCGCCCGCGAGCTCCTTCGCCTTCCACGACGGGAGGTCCGTCTGGAGCACCACGTGCTCGGTCCGGAGCTCGTGCCAGTCCCGTCCGCCCTGCTCCGGGCAGCGGAACGAACCGGCGCCGGCGCAGCCGGAGAGGGAGGCGAGCGCGATCGCGACCATCGGGGCCCACGCGGTGGCCGGCAGGGGCGGGTGGCGCATCCACCCACGGTACCAACCGCGCGCGCGCGGCGTCCACACGCTGAGCGAAGCTGCCGTCATCACGAAAAGAAGAGGGGCCGCCGGCGCACCGGCGACCCCTCGGTTCCGTCCGGGAGGACGGGACGGCCTACATCATGCCGCCCATCCCGCCCATGCCGCCCATGCCGCCGCCGGCGGGGGCCGCAGCCTCCTCCTTCGGCTTCTCGGCGACCATCGCCATGGTGGTGAGCATCAGCGAGGCGACCGACGCCGCGTTCTGCAGCGCGGAGCGCGAGACCTTGGTCGGGTCGATGACGCCGGCCTTCACCAGGTCCTCGTACTCGCCCGTGGCGGCGTTGAAGCCGAACGCGGCCTCCTTCGCCTCCTTCACCTTGTTCACCACGATCGAGCCCTCGTAGCCGCCGTTGCCGGAGATCTGGCGGAGCGGCTCCTCGATGGCGCGGCGGACGATGTCGAGGCCGACCTTCTCGCCCTCGTTCACCTTCACGCCCTCGAGCGCCTTCACGCAGCGCAGGTACGCCACGCCGCCGCCGGGGACGATGCCCTCCTCGACGGCCGCGCGGGTCGCGTGGAGCGCGTCCTCGACGCGGGCCTTCTTCTCCTTCATCTCGGTCTCGGTGGCCGCGCCGACGTTGATGACCGCCACGCCGCCCACCAGCTTCGCGAGGCGCTCCTGGAGCTTCTCGCGGTCGTAGTCGGAGGTGGTCTCCTCGATCTGCGCGCGGATGGTCTTCACCCGGGCCTCGATGTCCTCCTTCTTGCCGGCGCCGTCGACGATGGTGGTGTTGTCCTTGTCCACCGTGACGCGCTTGGCGCGGCCGAGGTCCTTCAGCGTGACCTGCTCGAGCTTGAGGCCGAGCTCCTCGGCGATCATGCGGCCGCCGGTGAGGATCGCGATGTCCTCCAGCATGGCCTTGCGGCGGTCGCCGAAGCCCGGGGCCTTCACCGCGCAGACGTGCAGCGTGCCGCGCAGCTTGTTGACGACCAGCGTCGCCAGCGCCTCACCCTCGACCTCCTCGGCCACGATGATGAGCGGCTTGCCCGAGCGCGCGATCTGCTCCAGCAGCGGGAGCAGGTCCTTCATGTTCGAGATCTTCTTCTCGTTGATGAGGATGTAGGCGTCCTCGAGGACCGCCTCCATGCGCTCCGCGTCGGTCACGAAGTACGGCGAGAGGTAGCCGCGGTCGAACTGCATGCCCTCGACCACGTCGAGCGTCGTCTCGAGGCCCTTGGCCTCCTCGACGGTGATGACGCCCTCCTTGCCGACCTTCTCCATCGCCTCGGCGATGATGTTGCCGATGGTGGTGTCGCCGTTGGCGGAGATGATGCCGACCTGGGCGATCTCCTTGTGGTCCTTCGTCGGCTTGGAGAGCTTCTTCAGCTCGCCCACGATGGCCTCGACGGCCTTGTCGATGCCGCGCTTCACGTCCATCGGGTTGTGGCCGGCCGCGACGAGCTTCGAGCCCTCGCGGTAGATGGCCTGGGCGAGCACGGTCGCGGTGGTGGTGCCGTCACCGGCCACGTCGGAGGTCTTGGAGGCGACCTCCTTCACCATCTGCGCGCCCATGTTCTCGAACTTGTTCTCGAGCTCGATCTCCTTCGCGACCGTCACGCCGTCCTTGGTGATGGTCGGGGAGCCGAAGCTCTTCTCGATGACCACGTTCCGGCCCTTCGGCCCGAGGGTCACCTTCACCGCGTCGGCGAGCGTGTTCACGCCCTTGAGGATCGCGTCGCGGGCCTTCTGGTCGAAGACGATTTCCTTGGCTGCCATGTCTTTGAGCTCCGTGTTCCGTGAGAGGGGCTGCGGGCGCTAGCCTTCGATCACGCCGAGGATGTCCTCCTCGCGCATGATCAGGTGCTCCTCGCCGTCGATCTTGACCTCGGTGCCGGCGTACTTGGAGAAGAGGACGCGGTCGCCGGCCTTGACGTCGAGCGGGCGGACCTTGCCGTCCTCGAGGACCTTGCCGTTGCCCGCGGCGATCACCTTGCCCTCGATGGGCTTCTCCTTGGCCGAGTCCGGGATGATGATCCCGCCCTTGGTCTTCTCCTCCTCCTGCACCCGCTTCACGATGAGGCGGTCCTGCAGCGGACGGATCTTCGTCATGGTGTGTCCTCCTTGTGGCTCTGGCCTCCCCCGCCAACGCGCGGCGGGAGGGTTCGAAGGTCGTTGGAGCCGGCTGGCAGTCGAGTGCTCCGACTGCCAGCGGCGCGCGTATCCTAACCACGGCCTCGGGGGTGTCAAGCGAGCGGGGTGAATGCGTATCCTTTCGGAATAACGAACGTTTTATTTCGGGGCTGGCAGTCGACCCGATCGAGTGCCGAAGGTGCGGCTGGCAGTCGCATCCTCCGGCTGCCGCAGGTGCGGCCGGGTGGGTGAAAGCGCCGTCACGGCGCGGGGTTGCGCCTCCGGCGCGGCGGAGATTACCGTTCAGGGTAGGAGGGCGCCCCTGCGGCGAGCCGTCCAGCCGCCCGCGGGGCCACCCACCGAGGAGGGCCGCGACCCAGTGAGCGACACGATCCTCGTCGGCAAGACCGCGCAGGAGTGGTTCCGGGAGGCGATCGCCGATGCGCTCTCCCATCGCCGCATGAAGGTCGAGGAGGTCACCGAGTTCTACCTGGTGAACCTCCTCACCGGCTTCCTCGAGAAGGAGCGCCTGTTCGTGGAGGACGCCGACGGCGCCGTCCGCGCCGAGCCGCTCGCGCTCATCCTGGTGAAGGCGCTGCAGGCCGACCGGGCCGCGCGCGCCCGGGAGCTCCGGCGCCTCGGGGACACGGCGCTGTTCGTCGCGGGGTTCTTCGGCGACTCGCTGGCGCGCTCGCTCGTCGACGTGGACTACTACATCGCCATGGGCGAGCGCGCGTACGGCACGCTCGCCGGCACCGAGCGCCGGCCCGGCCTCGACGGGCTCTACGAGGAGCTGGCGGGCCGCTTCGGCGACTTCGTGGACCTGTTCGCCGAGATCGCGGAGCTGTCCGACCTGCGCTCGAACCGCGGCCTCCTGCGCCTCTACGAGCGCTTCCTCGCGACCCGTTCCGAGCGCGTCGCCGATCGGCTGCGCGCGCGCGGCGTGGCCCTGTTCGGCGGACCGGGCGCGCCGCCGCGGGGGCTGAAGCACTGATGGGCCGCGCCGACGAGACGCTCGCGTTCCTGCAGGACGAGCTCGAGGCCATCTACGGCGTCGAGGCGCCCCGGGTGCACGCGTTCGTGATGGGCGAGGCGGCCGCGCGCGCGGCCGGTCGCGCGCCACGCGCGCCCGAGGAGCTGCTGGTGGTCGAGGAGCAGGACGGCGTCGCGCTCGGCCTGTACCTCGCGGACGAGGTGATGCGCGCCGCCGCCGCCGCGGACCCGCACGATCCGCGCCCGCGCCTCACCGCGCGCGGCGCGCTCGGCCGGCTCGCCTGCGCGGCCGAGGGCGTCTCGCACTTCGTCTACCTCGCGACGCGCGCGGCCGAGGGCCGGCCGGTGTCGCTGCTCGAGCTCGAGGTGCAGGCGGAGGTGGACAAGTTCGCGCTGCTGGTGCTGCACCTGTGGCGGCGCGGGCTGCGGCGGATGAGCCCGGCGCTGCGGCGCCGCCTGTTCGAGCGCGTCGCGTACCACGCCCACCTCGGGGGCGAGGAGCTGCACCGGTACCGCGAGGCGAACCGGCTGGGCGGCGGCTACGCGCGCTGGCTGGAGGGGCGGTACGTGGAGGAGGCCGACGTGGAAGGCCTGCTGCGGGAGCTGCGCCGCTCCTACCGGCTCGGCGGCGGCGAGAAGCTCGGGTACCTGGGCACGCGCACGCTCCAGTGAACGCGAAAGGGCGCGCCACGTGGCGCGCCCCTCGGAGTCCCTGCGGCGGCGGTCGCGCTAGCGCAGCGTCCGCGTCTGGCCGGCGGGGATGTTGACCTTCTCCTTGTCGAACTTGCCGGAGAGCGCGTCGCGGACCGAGCGGTCGAAGCGGACCTTGCCCGTGGCGATCTCGCGCAGCGCCAGGACCGGCGGCTTGTTCTTGCTCGCCGCCTGCAGCGGGCGGGCGCCGGCCATGAGCTGGCGGGTCCGCTTGGTCGCGAGCAGCACGAGCGCGAAGCGGTTGTCCACCATGGGGAGGCAGTCTTCGACGGTGACGCGGGCCATGCGCTTCTCCTTCGGTTCGACGCGAAGGGCGGAACATAAGCGGACGGGGAGGGCGGGTCAACCTCGGAAGGGACGGGGCTCCGCCGCGGGCGCCGGCGCCTGCGCGGGCGGGGGAGCCCCGCCGAGCACGAGCAGCCGCCCGATCGCCGCCTCCACGCGCGCGGCCGCATCGTCGGCCACCGCCACCACCTGGCCGTCCGGCGCCCGCACGAACGCGGCGCCGTCGGCGCCGGTCCCGCCGCCCAGCTCCAGCCGCGCCGTCCCGCCGCCCTCGAGCCCGAGCGCCACCCGGGCGCGCGGCGCCTGCAGACCGTACGGATCGAACACCCCGCCCCGCTCGCCCGACGGGCCCAGCGTGGCGCGCCGGCGGAGCGCGCCCATCGCCTCGAGGAGCTCGCCGGCCGCCGACGGATCCACCGCCGCGCCGTCGCCTGCGCGTGCCCACCCGCCGCCCCGCCGGACGACGCGCACGGCGCGCCCGCCCGCCGCGACCTCGATCGCGATCACCTGCCCCGGCGCGAGGTCCACCACCGCCCCGCCGCGCGTGCCGCCGGCCGCGCGCTCGCGGCCGCGCAGGCGCACGCCGGTGGTGGCGATGAGCGCGATGGCCCCGGCGAGCACGGCCAGCGCGAGGGCGAGCAGGAGGAGGGCGCGGCGCGACACCTGGGCAACGTGCCACAGGGCCCGGGCGGTGGCGAGCGGCGCGACGGGCCGTGCGGCGCGGGGCGCCCACTTGCCCGCGACCCCGGGTCGCGGCATCCTCCGCGCGCCGGAGGTGCCCGAATGCCCGTGGTGGTCCAGAAGTACGGCGGCTCGTCGGTCGGGACCGTCGAGAAGATGCGCAAGGTGGCGGAGAAGGTCGCCGCCGCGCGCCGCGCCGGGAAGGACGTCTGCGTGGTGGTCTCCGCCATGGGCGACACCACCGACGACCTGCTCGCGCTCGCGAAGCAGATCTCGCCCGCGCCGGCCCGGCGCGAGCTGGACATGCTGCTCAGCGCCGGCGAGCGCATCTCGATGGCGCTGCTCTCGATGGCGCTCAACGACCTGGGCGTCCCGGCCATCAGCTTCACCGGCAGCCAGTCGGGGATCATCACCACCGACAGCCACTCCGCCGCCCGCATCCTCGAGGTGCGCGCGTTCCGCGTGCAGGAGGAGCTGGCGAAGGGGAAGGTGGTGATCGTGGCCGGCTACCAGGGCGTGTCCACGCGCAAGGAGGTCACCACGCTCGGCCGCGGCGGCTCGGACACCACCGCGGTGGCGCTCGCGGCGGCGCTCGGCGCCGACTGCGAGATCTACTCCGACGTGGCCGGCGTGTTCACCGCCGACCCGCGGGTGGTCCCCTCGGCGGCGCGCCTCGACGCGCTCTCCTACGAGGAGATGCAGGAGCTGGCCGCGGCGGGCGCGAAGGTGCTGAACGCGCAGGCGGTGGAGTTCGCGAAGGAGCGCGGCATCGCCATCCACGCCCGGTCCACCTTCGGCGGCCCCGAGGAGACGGTGGTGAAGGGCGGCGCGCACCCGGAGCGGATCGCCGGGGTGGCCGTGCAGAAGGGCCTGGCGCTGCTGGGGTTCCCGGCGGCGCGGCTCGGCGACGTGCTCGGGATCCTGGAGCGGCACGGCGCGGTGGCGCTGGAGATCGCGGCGCCCGGCGAGCGCGCCGGCGTGGCGCTCGACCTCGAGAACGTGCACGACTGGCCGGTGCTGCGCGCGCAGCTCGCCGCCGAGGTGCCCGGGCTCGCCGCCGAGGACGAGGCCATCGGCGCGGTGTCGGTGGTGGGGACCGGGATCTCGGCCGGCCACCGGGTGCTGCGCGCGGTGGCGGCGACGCTGGCCGAGCTGGGCGCGCGGCCGCGGGCGCTGTTCACCTCGCCGCTGCGCGTGACCGCCTACTGCGACGCCGCGGTCCTGAAGGACGCCGCCCGGCGGCTGCACGAGCAGCTCGTCGGGTAGGCGCCGGGCCTAGCCCCAGAAGCCGCCCGAGCCGGCGCGGTCCTTGCGCAGGTCGTGGCCGGGGTCGAGCTTCACGAACGTGCACATCTCGTTCAGGCGCGAGTAGATGCGGTCGCCCACGCGCTGGGCGAGCGTCATCGCCTCGGCGTCGCGCCGCCACTCGGGCGACGCGGTCCGGACGTGCTTGCCCGGCTCCTCGCGCACCGGGTTCTCGTCCGGGCGCAGGAAGTAGTTGGTGGCGAAGAGCGTGGCGAGCCCGGAGTTGAAGCGCCGGCTGATGAGCTCGTCGAGCATGGAGCGCTCCCACTCGGTGCCGCGCTCCTTGCCCAGCTCGTCGATGGCGAGCACCGGCACCGAGAGCAGCGGCCGCAGGATGTCCATGTGGCTGCGGTTCGCGTCGAAGCCGGCCTTGATCTCGGACAGCAGCAGCATGAACTCCACGTACCGCCCGGACACGCCCTTCTCGAGCGCGAGCCAGCGCAGCGTGGCGACGAGCAGGTGGGTCTTGCCGGCGCCGGGGCGGCCGTAGAGCAGGTAGCCCTTGGTGGGCGCGTCGCGCCGGAACTTGCGCGCGAAGTCCTCCGCCACCGCGCGGGCGCGGGCGTGGTCGGGCGACCAGCTCTTGAAGGTCTCGAAGGAGGCCCTCGCCACCGCGGCCGGGATCGCGATCTGGTTGAACACCGCGATCCGCTCGTCGAGGTGCCGGCAGCTGCACACCTGGGCCACCGTCGAGCCGCCCTGCGGCACGAGAACGTAGCCGGTCTCCTCGCAGCGCGGGCAGCTCGCCTGGCAGGCGCAGCGGCGCGCGCGGGCGGTCGCGCCGAGGATCTGCTCCACGACGTATCCTGAGCCGCCGCAGTCGGCGCAGGCGCTGGCGCTGGCGTTGGCGTTGTCCACGGGGTCCGGCATGGGCGCGGGAGTCTACACCGAACCCCGGAGGCAGGTGAGCCCCGCCCTCCGGGCCAGATCGGAGAGGTGCGCCCGGAGCGCGTCCCGGTGCGCGCGCCGGCTCGCGCCGCGGGATCGCGGCCCGGCGAGCAGCCGGATGCGCGGCCCGAGCGCGGCCCGCTCCGCGCGGGGGAGGGTGGCGAGCCAGGCGTGGAGGATGCGCGCGTCGGCCGCGGCGAGCGCCGCCTCCACCCGCTCGAGCGGCGACCCCTCGTGCGCGTCGGCGGTCGCGAGCGCGCGCCACGCGGCGCGGTACCCCTCGCGCTGCGCCTCGTCGGCGTCGCGCCCCGCGCCGGCCACCAGCTCGCGCGCGGCGCGGAGGCGCGCCTCGGCGGCCTCGGCCTCGCCCGGCGGCGCCGGCGCGTCGCCGACGCGCCCGCCCTGGTACGCGCGCCACTCGTCCTCCACCGCGAAGCGGAGCGCGCGGATGGAGCGCGGCGGCGAGGCGCCGGGCGCGCGACGCTCGGCGGCGTCCTCGAGCCCGCGGCGCAGCCCGCGGCAGACCACCGCCAGAGGGACGCCGCGCCGCTCCCAGCGCGCGATCAGCTCCTCGTCGAGCGGGGACACGAGCAGCCCGTTCCCGCGGAGGCCGAGGAAGTACTCGGTGACCACCGCGTGGTAGCCGAGCGCGCCCTGGGGGAGGTCCGACATCGCCGGGGAGGGTACCGCGCGCGTCCGTCAGCGAGCGCTCACCGGGCGGCGAGCGCCCGCCGCACCTCGGCCGCGGTCTGCGGCCGGCGCGCCGGGTCCTTCTCGAGCAGGTGCAGCGCGAGGCGCACCAGCGCCGGATCCGCGCCCGGGTTCACCTCCGCGAACGGCGGCGGCGGCAGGTCCAGGATCTCGTGCCACAGCGCCACCGGGTCGCGCGCCGAGAACGGCGGCACGCCCGCGAGCAGCTCGTAGAGGATCACGCCCAGGCTGTAGAGGTCGCTGCGCGCGTCCACCGGGTGCCCCTGCGCCTGCTCGGGCGACATGTAGCGGTAGGTCCCGACGATGTGCCCGGCCTGGGTGAGCGCGTCGTCGACGTCCCGCTCCGCCTCCAGCTTCACCAGCCCGAAGTCCATGAGCCGCGCGCGCCGCGTGTCGTCCACCATCACGTTCGACGGCTTCAGGTCGCGGTGCACCAGGCCCCGGCCGTGGACGTACTCGAGCGCGTCCACCACCTGCTCCAGCACGCCGCGCATCCGCGCCACGCGCACCGGCCGGTTCAGCGCGGCCCGCTGCTCCTCCGAGAGCGGCGCGACGCGGGCGCAGGCGGCCAGGTCCTCGTCGTCGCCGCTGGCCGGGCGCGGCGCGAGCACGCCGAGCTCCTCGGTCTCCGGCTCGTCCATCATGGCGGCGAGCGCGCGGATCGCGTCGGGCCCGGGCTCGCCGGTGGAGCCGGTGATCGCGTCCAGCGCGAACGGCTCCGCGTCGGCGGCCAGGCTCGGGTCCGCGTCGAGGGCGGGCGAGAGGTACGCGCGGAGGTCGAGCCCCTCCACCAGCTCCATGGCCAGGTACGAGTAGCCCTCGGTGACCCCCGCGTCGAAGACGCGCACCACGTTCGGATGATGCAGGGTGCGCAGCACCTCGTACTCGCGCGCCAGCCGCCGGGCGGCGGTCGCGTCCACCGCGGGTGCGGGCCCGAGCAGCTTCACCGCGGCCAGCTCGCCGGTCTCCAGGTGGCGCGCGCGGTAGACGGTGCCGATCCCGCCGCGTCCGACGACGGAGACGATCTCGTACGAGCCGACGCGGTGCGGGGGCACCGATCGAGCATAAGGGGCCGGCGTCGCAGGGGTCAAACCGCGCCCTCGACCCCCCGCCCGTCCGGGCTCGCCCCTGTGCCGCGCCGTGCTATAAGCGCGCGCGATGGCGGACCCCACGGTCGAACAGCTCGAGGCACGCGTGCGCGCACGCCCCCTGCCGCGCCACGTCGCCATCATCATGGACGGAAACGGGCGCTGGGCGGAGACCCGCGGGCTCCCGCGGGTGGCCGGTCACCGGGAGGGGTCGGAGGCGGTCCGGGCGGTGACCCGGACCGCGCGCCGGGTCGGGCTCGAGGCGCTCACCCTGTACGCGTTCAGCGCCGAGAACTGGGCGCGGCCGGACGAGGAGGTGGGCGCGCTCATGCAGCTGCTCGCCGACTACCTCGAGAGCGAGCGCGCCGAGATGATGCAGAACGGCATCCGGCTGAACGCCATCGGCGAGCTGGACCGCCTGCCCGGCTTCGTGCGCGAGCGGCTGGACGCGGCGCGCGCCGAGACCGCCGGCAACGATCGGATGGTGCTCACGCTCGCGCTCTCGTACGGCGGGCGGCAGGAGCTCGTCCACGCGGCCCGCGCCGCCGCCGCCGCGCGCGGCCCGGCGCTGGACGCCGACGACCTCGAGGCCGCGCTGTGGACGCGCGGGCTGCCGGAGCTGGACCTGCTGGTGCGGACCAGCGGCGAGCGCCGCATCTCCAACTTCCTGCTGTGGCAGTGCGCCTACGCCGAGCTCTACTTCTCGGAGGTGCTCTGGCCCGACTTCCGCGACGCGGCGCTGCTCGAGGCCATCGCGAGCTTCCAGGCCCGCGAGCGGCGCTTCGGCCTCACCGGCGCCCAGGTCGCGCGCCCCGAGCGCGGGTGACCGGTCGCGATGGGCGCCCTCGACCCGAAGAACCGCCAGAACCTGCGCCTGCGCGTCGCGTCGGCGGTGGTGCTGTTCCCGCTCGCGGTGTGGATCACCATCCTCGGCGGCCTCCCGTTCGCGCTGCTCGCGGCGGCCGCCGGCGCGGTGGCGTCGAGCGAGCTCATCCTCATGTTCGCGGGGCTGGGCCTCGCCGAGGCGTTCGGCATCGCGGTCGGCGGGGCGATCCCGCTCGCGGCCGCGTTCGGCGAGGGCGGCGAGCTGATGCCGGGCTGGACCTGGCTCGCGCTGGCCGGCGCCACGGTCGCGCTGTTCACGCTCCACCTCTTCCGGCGGGGGCCGCTCGAGGAGATCCCCCGCTCGCTGTCCGCGGTCGCGCTCTCCTGGCTCTACTGCGGCGTCCTGCTCGCCTCGGTGGTCGCGCTGCGGCTGCGCTTCGGGGTGGAGTGGGTGATCCTGGCGTTCGTGGTGACCTGGGGGAACGACACGTTCGCCTACTTCGCCGGCCACGCGTTCGGGAAGCACAAGATGTACGAGCGCATCTCTCCCAAGAAGACCTGGGAGGGCTTCGCGGGCGGCGCGGTGGGCTCGATCGTCGGGGCGCTCGTCACCCGGGCGCTCCTGCCCGCGCTCGCCGCGGACCTGTCGGTGGCCCACGCGATCCTCATCGGCGTGGGGGGCGCGGTGCTCGGGCCGCTCGGGGATCTGGCCGAGTCGATGGTGAAGCGCGCCGCGGGGGTGAAGGACTCGGGCAAGATCATCCCGGGCCACGGCGGACTGCTCGACCGCATCGACGCGCTCCTGTTCGTGTCTCCCTGGGTGTACGCGGTCGCGCACGTCCTTCAGTCCGGGTAGCGCCCCCCGCCCGCGGCGGCGCGGGGCCGGCCGGCGTGGTAGAGAGGAGCCCGTGAAGCGCGTCGCCATCCTCGGGTCCACCGGCTCCATCGGCGTCCAGGCACTCGACGTGGTGGGGCGCTTCCCCGACCGCTTCGAGGTGGTGGGCCTCGCCGCCGGCCGCAACGCGCCGCGCCTGCTCGAGCAGATCCGCCGCTTCCGCCCGCGGGTGGTCTCGGTGTGCGACGAGGCGGCCGCCCGCGCGGTCCGCGCCGAGGCGCCCCCCGGCACCGAGGTGCTCTCCGGCGACGCGGGCGCGGTGGCGGTCGCGAGCCACCCCGACGCCGCGTTCGTGCTCGCGGCCATCTCGGGAGGCGCCGGGCTGCGCTCCACCGCGGCGGCCATCGAGGCGGGCAAGCCGGTGGGGCTCGCGAACAAGGAGTCGATGGTGCTCGCGGGCGAGCTGCTCATGGCCCGCGCCGCCGCGAAGGGCGTCGCCATCCTGCCGGTCGACTCCGAGCACAGCGCCATCCACCAGTCGCTCGTCGGCCACAACCGCGGCGAGGTGCGGCGCCTCATCCTCACCGCGTCCGGTGGGCCGCTGCGCTGCACGCCCGAGGCGGAGCTCGCCACGGTCACGCCCGAGCGCGCCCTCAAGCATCCGAACTGGTCGATGGGCGACAAGATCACCATCGACTCGGCCACCCTGATGAACAAGGGGCTCGAGGTCATCGAGGCGCGCTGGCTGTTCGGGGTGGAGCAGCAGCGCATCGACATCGTCGTGCACCCGGAGTCGGTGGTGCACTCGATGGTCGAGTACGTGGACGGCTCCATCGTGGCGCAGCTCGGGATCTCCGACATGCGCGGGCCGATCAGCTACGCGATGGGCCACCCCGAGCGCATGCCGCTCGACCTGCCGCCGCTCGACCTCGGGCGGCTCGGGAAGCTCACCTTCGAGCCGCCGGATCCGGCGCGCTTCCCGGCCTACACGCTGGCGTACCGCGCGCTCGAGCTGGGCGGCACCGCGCCGGCGGTGCTCTCCGGCGCCGACGAGGCCGCCGTGGCCGCGTTCCTGGCGCGCCGCTGCAGCTTCACCGAGATCGCCGAGGTCTGCGCGGACGTGCTCGAGGCGCACGTGGTCGAGCCGGTGCGCTCGGTGGAGCAGGCGCTCGCCGCGAGCGAGCACGGCCGGCGCGAGGCCGAGAAGCGCGTCGGTGCGCGCGCGCACGCTCCGGCGAGCCGATAGGGCGCCCGGGGCAATCCGCCCCGCCGCCTCCCCCGCCGACCGGGCAGGCGAGCGTGTCCGGCGTCCCGGTGCTAAGTAAAAAAGAATGCCGGACCTCCTCCTGAAGATCGGTTCCATCGTCCTCCTCCTCGGGGGGCTCATCTTCGTCCACGAGCTCGGCCACTTCGTGGTCGCGAAGCTCATGGGCGTGAAGGTCGTCCGCTTCTCGATCGGCTTCGGGCCCCGCCTGTTCGGGGTCCAGCGCGGCGAGACCGAGTACCGGATCGCGCTGCTGCCGCTCGGCGGCTACGTGAAGATGGCCGGCGACGATCCCTCCGAGGCGGTGGCCCCGGAGGACGCCGGCCGCGGCTTCCTCGAGCAGCGGCCCTGGAAGCGCCTGCTCATCGCGGTGGCCGGTCCGGCCGCGAACCTGATCTTCCCCGGCGTCATCTACGTCGCGCTGGCGCTCGCCCAGAACGGGGAGCCGGCCCCCGGCCCGGTGGTCGGCACCGTCGCGCCCGGGACCCCGGCCGCGGAGGCCGGCATGCAGCCCGGCGATCGCATCCTGAGCGTGGCCGCGCCCGGCCAGGCCGCCGACCCGGTGCGCTACTTCTCCGACCTGCGCGACCTCGTGTCGCCGCACCCCGGCGAGCCGCTCACCTTCCGGATCGAGCGGGACGGCGCGCAGCGGGCGCTCACCATCACCCCGGCGAGCGAGCAGGAGTCGAACCCCATCGAGTCCACGCGGCGCGGCGTGATCGGCGTGACGCCGACGTATCCGAGCGCGGTGGTGGCCCCGGTGCGGCCCGGCCTCGCCGGCCCGCTCGAGCCGTTCGACCTCGTGATCGCCGCCGGCGGGAAGGCGGTGCGCCACGCGGGCGACCTCGAGCACGCGGTGGCCGCGGCGCGCTGCGGCCCGCTCGACCTCGAGGTGGTGCGGGAGTCGCCGCGGACGCTCCCGGGCGTCGCGCTCGCCGACCACCGCGCGGTCTCGCTCCCGCAGGTGCCCACCTGCGCCGCCGGCGAGCGCACGTTCGCGGTGGCGGACCCGGCGGTGTCCACGTTCATCGCCACCGTGGTCCCGGGCAGCCCGGCCGAGAAGGCGGGGCTGCGCCGCGGCGACGCCATCGCCTCGGTGAACGGCAAGCCGGTCCGCTCGTTCCTGCGGGACCTGAACGCGTTCGGGCGCGACTTCCTGAAGGCCGGGACCCCGGTGCAGCTCGGGCTCGCCGACGGCCGCACGGTGGCGCTCGTGCCGGCGAACGAGACCTACCGTGACGAGATCACCGGCGAGCCGGCGCAGCGCCTGGTGCTGGGCTTCCAGCCGGACCAGCGCGACGCGGTCGATCCGCTGGCGCTGCTGGCGGAGCAGGTGCCGCTCGCGCGCGGCGCGGTGGAGGCGTTCCAGCTCGCCTGGCGGCAGCTCCACGAGGTGGTGCGGCTCACCGTGCTCGGCATCGTCCGCATCGTCACCGGCGACATCAGCTTCAAGACGGTGGGCGGGCCCATCATGCTGTTCTCCATCGCCTCGGAGGCGGCGGAGGAGGGCTGGGGCTCGTTCCTGTTCAAGATGGCGCTCATCAGCGTGAACCTCGGCCTGATGAACCTGCTGCCCATCCCGGTGCTCGACGGCGGCCACATCGCGCAGGCGGCGCTGGAGGGCGTCACCCGGCGGCCGCTCTCGGTGCGGACGCGCGAGCTCGCGAACATCGTCGGCATCGTGCTGCTGTTCACGCTCATGCTGTTCGTGTTCAAGAACGACATCGTGCGCCTCATGCGGCCGATGGAGTAGAACCGGCCCGTGCTCGTCGCCGCCCTCGACACCGCCACCCTCACGCTGTCCTGCGCCCTCGTCGACCTCGACCCGGCCGGCGGGCCGGTGCGCGTCCGCTGCGAGCGCACCGAGCACGCCGCGACGAAGCCCGCGCCGGGCCGGACCGGCGGCCACGGCGCGCGGCTCCCCTCGGCGCTCACCGACCTGCTCACCGCCGAGGGGCTGACGCTGCCCGACGTCGAGGGCTACGCGATCGGCATCGGCCCCGGCTCGTTCACCGGCCTGCGCATCGGCCTCGCCACGTGGAAGGGGCTCGCCTACGCGAGCCGGCGGCCCATCGCCGGCGCGTCCAGCCTCGCGGCGCTCGCGCTCGGCGCGGCCCCCGCGGCGCCGGACGGCGCGCTGCTCGTGCCGCTGCTCGACGCGAAGAAGGGCGAGGTTTACGCCGGCTTCTACCGGGTCGCGGGCGGCGCGGTGGAGGCGGTGGCGCCGGACGCCGCGCTCGCCCCCGGCGCGCTCCTCGAGCGGCTCGCGACGCTGCCCGGCGGCGCGGACGCGCTCGCGCTCGGCGAGGGGCTCGCCGCGTACGCGGAGATGCTGGAGGGCCGCCTGGCCCGCCTCGCCGGCGCCCCGGTCGCCCCGCCCGCGGGCGCCGTCGCGGCGCTCGCCGCCCCCGCGCTCCGCTCCCGCCCGTACGACGCGCAGGCGCTGTTCGCGCTCGAGCCGCACTACGTCCGCGCCAGCGAGGCGGAGCTCAAGTTTCCCCACGGCCTCGGGCCGGGCGCGCAGCGGCCTTGAGCGGCCTGCGTCCCCCCCGGCCCCCGGTGATCGCCATGGAACCCGCCGTCTTCCGTCCCGCCGCACGCGCCGTGCTCCCGTCCCTCCTGCTGGGCGCGGTGGGCGGCGCGCTCGTCGGCCTGCTCGCCGGCATCCCGCCCGTGCTCGCGGCGCTGTTCGGCGGCGCCGCCGCCGCGGTCGCGCTCGGCGTGCGCCAGGTCACCGGCCTGCGCGCGGTGGCGAGCGAGGAGGGCCTGCGCGTGCTCGGCCGCGAGGACGGCCTCGACGCCCGCTGGTCGGACGTGCGCGTCGGCTTCGGGCAGAGCCCGCGCCCGGTCGGCCCGCCGCAGCGCTACGCCATCCTGGCCGACGCGCGCGGCCGCTCGTTCGCGTTCGCCGATCTGGCCGGCGCGCCGCCCTGCGCGCCGGTGCGCGGCCTCGACGGCGACGACGTGGAGGTGACCGACCTCCGCGACGCGGCGCTGCTGCTCGCGCTCGTGGTCCAGCGGGCGCCGGCCTGGTTCGCCTTGCCCGCGAGCCTGCTCGCGCCGCCGCCGCAGCCCGTGACCGAGCCCGGCGCGGCCGCGGCGCCGGCGCGCCCCGGCGACCGCCGCGCCAGCGTCGGGTTCCTGGGGGTCCTCGCGAAGCTGGGCGGCACGGTGCTGAAGGCGCTCAAGACCGCCAACCTCGGCTGGGCGGCCGCGTCGGCCGCGGCGTACGGCGTCATCTTCTCCTGGAAGTTCGCGCTCGCGCTCCTGCTGCAGCTCTTCGTGCACGAGTACGGCCACGTCCACGCGATGCGCCGCACCGGGATGCAGGTGCGCGGCATGTACTTCGTGCCGTTCCTCGGCGCGGTGGCGGTCACCGAGGACGCGTTCACCTCGCGCTGGCAGCAGGCCTACGTGGCGCTCTCCGGGCCGATCTGGGGCTCCGTGTTCGCGCTGGTGCCGGCGGGGCTGTGGCTGTGGACGGGCCAGCCCATCTTCGCCGCGGTCGCGTCCTGGTGGGCGATCATCAACCTGTTCAACCTCATCCCGGTGTCGCCGCTCGATGGCGGCCGGCTCATGCAGGCGCTCGCGTACTCGTTCTCGTCCTCGCTCGGCCTCGCGCTCACCGTGCTCGGCCTGGGCGGCGCGGTGGCGGTCGGGAGCGCGCTCGGCTACGGGCTGGTGTGGCTGGTGGCGCTGCTCGGCGCGATGGAGCTGATGGGCGAGGCGCAGTCGCGCGCCGGCGGCCGGGCGCTGCGGCTCCTCCCCGAGCGCGCGCGCTTCGGGCCGGAGCACTTCCGCTACCTGCGCGCGGTGGTCGGGCCGCCGCTCGGCTCGCCCTCCGAGCCCATGTGGCTGCGCGGCCTGGAGCGGCTCGAGAAGGCGGCACGCGCCGCCCCCATGTCGCCGCGGCAGATCGCCGCGTGGGGGATCGCCTACGCGGCCCTCGCCGGCGGGCTCCTCGCGCTCGTGCACTTCATGGCGCACGTCCCGGGCGCGAACGTGGCGGCGCAGCTGCTGAGTTGAGCGGACGGGGCTGCGCCCCGCCACATAAGCGGAGCTTCGCGGCGCCCGGCCCTGCCGCGCGGGCCCCCCCGCCTGGCGGCGGGCCACGCGCCCGCGCCGCCGTCTACAATCCCCGCATGCACGTCTTCCTCACCGGCGCCACCGGGCTCATCGGGCGGCCGGTCGCGGCGGCGCTGCTCGCCCGCGGCCACGCCGTCACCGCGCTCACCCGCTCCGCCGCGCGCGCGGGGCTGCCGCCCGCCGTGCGGGTGGTGGAGGGCGACCCGTCGGCGCCGGGCGACTGGGAGGAGGTGCTGGCCGGCTGCGACGCCTGCGTGCACCTCGCCGGCGAGCCGGTGGAGGGGCGCTGGACCGCCGCGAAGAAGCGGCGCATCCGCGACAGCCGGGTGCGCTCCACCGAGCGCATCGCCGCGGTGTTCCGGGCGGGCGGGCCGCGGGTGCTCGTGTCGGGGAGCGCGGTGGGCTTCTACGGCGCGCGCGGCGACCAGGTGCTCGACGAGGGCGCCGGGCCGGGGGAGGGGTTCCTCGCCGAGGTCAGCCAGGCCTGGGAGGCGGCGGCGCGGCCGGCCGAGGCGCGCGCGCGGGTCGTCTGGCTGCGCACCGGCATCGTGCTCGCGCGCGAGGGCGGGGCGCTGCCGCGGCTGGTGCAGCCGTTCCGGCTGCTCGCGGGCGGGCCGCTCGGGCGCGGCGACTTCTGGCAGCCCTGGATCCACCTCGACGACGAGGTCGGCCTCGCGCTCCTCGCGCTCGAGGACGCGCGCGCCGCCGGCCCGCTCAACGCCGCCGCGCCCGCGCCGGCGCGGAACCGCGACCTGGCGCAGGCGGTCGGGCGCGTCCTGCACCGGCCTGCGCTCCTGCGCACGCCCGAGCTCGCCATCCGGCTCGCGGTGGGCGAGATGGCCGAGGTGGTCCTGGCGAGCCAGCGGGTGGTGCCGCGCCGCGCGCTCGAGCTCGGCTACCGGTTCCGCTTCCCGGACCTGGACGCCGCGCTCGCGGATCTGCTCGCGCGGTAGCGCGCTTGCCGCCGCCGCGGCGGGCCGCTAGGTTCCGCCCCCCTGCCTCCCGGAGGAACGCCGTCATGTCGAAGCCCATCTCCGTCGCCCTCGTCGGCGCCACCGGCCTGGTCGGCCGCGCGGTGCTCGACGCGCTGGGCGAGTCCAGCCTGCCGCTCTCGCGCCTGACGCTGCTCGCGTCGGCGCGCTCCGCCGGCACACGCCTCGAGCACGCCGGGGCCGAGCTGCCGGTGGCGGCGCCGGCCGAGGGCGCGTTCCGCGGCGTGGACGCCGCCATCTTCTGCGCGCCGGCCGCGGTGGCGCGGGAGTGGGCGCCGCGCGCCTGGGCGGAGGGCTGCGCGGTGGTGGACGCCTCGCCGGCGTTCCGGCTGGAGGCGGACGTGCCGCTGGTGGTGCCGGAGGTGAACGGCGCCGCGGTGGACGGCTTCCGCGCGCGCGGGGTGGTGGCGAGCCCGGGCGGCGCCGCGGCGGCGCTCTCGGTGGTGCTCGCGCCGCTGCACGCGGCCGCCGGGCTGGACCGGGTGGTGGCGACGCTGCTCGAGCCGGCGGCCTCCGCCGGCCATCGCGCCCTCCAGCAGCTCGAGCGCGAGGCGATGGATCTCATGAACGGGCGCGAGCCCGAGGCGGGCGTCGCGGTCCCGCACCGGCTGGCGTTCAACCTGGTCCCGCAGGTGGGCGCGTTCCTCGAGGACGGCCGCACCGACGCGGAGGACGGGCTCGCCACCGAGCTGCGCAAGGTGCTCGGCGCGCCCGGGCTGCGCGTCGCCGCCACCGCGCTGCGCGTGCCGGTGTTCTACGGGCAGGCGGCGGTGGTGACCGCGTCCACCGCGAGGGCGCTCCCCGCGGCCGCGGCCCGCGACCTGCTCCGCCGCTCGCCCGGCGTGAAGGTGCTCGACGCGCCCGCGGAGGGCGTCTACCCGATGCCCATGCTGGCGGTGAACGACGACGCGGTGCTGGTCGGGCGCCTCCGCGACGACCGCTCGCAGGAGCGCGGGCTCGAGCTGATGGTGGTGTCGGACGAGCTGCGCAAGGGCGCGGCCACCAACCTGGTGCAGATCCTGGAGCGGCTGGCCGCGCTGCTCTAGCGCGCGCTGCCATTTTGTCACCCTCGCCGGCAGGGCCGCAGAGCCTTTGCCAATTTGGCGGTCCGGGGCGTCCTGCCACACGGCGGCGCGGCGCAACCACGCGCCGCCCCTCGCGAACGCATGCTTGCCCGGGTGGCGCTCCACTTGCACAATCCGCGCGTCATGAGACGCGCGATCCTCGCCGCCACACTCCTCGCGGCCCCCTTGCTGGCGGCCGGTCAGACCAACCCGACCGCGGGCCAGGTGCTGCCCAGCAAGCAGCCGGAAGACAAGTACATCAACGCCGCGCAGTGCATCGGCGCTGCCGATACCGCGCCGCTCAACCTCATCTGGCAGATCCAGGTGAAGAGCGGCACGTTCGAGACCCGCGGCCGGTACCAGATCTTCGCCGCCACGCAGGGTGCGTACAACACCACCGGCACGAACCAGGGCTACTGCGCCGAGAGCAACGACACGACGAACGGCATCCAGGCCGGTCAGATCGCGAGCCTCCCCGCCGACGACGCCGCCGTGCTCACGCCCCAGGCGTTCGACCCCGTCACCATCGTGAACGCGGTGGGGCTGCAGGCCTGCACGGCCCAGGTGAAGACCATCTACATCTGCGTGCACTGGTACGACTCGAGCGGCACGCGGCGCGGCTTCGCGCAGGGCTCCGTGACGCTCAGCACCGCGAAGCCCGCCACCCCGGTGAACGTCAGCGTCACGCCGGGCGAGAACGCGCTCAACGTGAACTGGGAGAACGGAACCGGCGGCGCCGAGCGGACCGAGGAGTACCAGGTGCGCGCCACCCCGGCCGGCACCACCGACACCGTACCCTCGAAGCGGGTCACCGGGACCAGCCTGCGCCTCGGCGGGCTCACCAACGGCGTCACCTACGACGTCCAGGTGGTCGCGTACACCGAGTCGGGCAACCCGAGCGATCCCTCCGCCACCGTGAGCGCCACCCCCGTGCCGGTCTCCGACTTCTGGGAGCAGTACAAGGCGCGGGGCGGCACCGACTCCGGCGGCTGCGGCGCGGGCGGCACCGGCGCGCTCGCCATGATCGGCGCCGCCGCGCTCGCGGCGCTCCGCAGGAGGAAGCCGTGATGCGCTCCGCCACCCTGACGCTCGCGGCCCTCGCCGCGGCGGCGCTCCTCGCCGCCCCCGGGCCGGCGCGCGCGCAGCCCTCGCCGAAGCGCGGCTCGATCGAGCTCGGCGCCGGCAACTACACGCCCGACGTGGACTCCGGCTTCGCGAAGCCCGGCCCCTACGAGCAGGTGTTCGGCGGCGGGAAGGGCTGGATGTTCCGCGCCGGCATGGGCTACGCGCTCTACTCCGGCGTCGGCGTCCTCGAGGCCGGGTTCCGCAGCGGCTACTTCCGCGACGCGGGCAAGGGCATCGTGGACGTCTCCGGCACGCCGGTGCGCTCGGGCGACAAGACCACCTTCAACATCATCCCCACCAGCCTCACGCTCACCTACCGCTTCGACTGGATGGCCGAGCAGTGGCACGTGCCGCTCGCGCCGTACGCGCGCCTCGCGGCCGAGCGCTACAACTGGTGGGTGACCGACGGCCGCGGCAAGTCGGTCGAGTCCGGCGCCACCAACGGCTGGTCCTGGACCGCCGGCGTGGCGCTCTTGCTCGACATCGTCGACCCGGGCAGCGCCCGCGATCTCGACCGCGAGACCGGCATCAACCACACCTACCTGTTCTTCGACGTCACGCAGGCGAAGGTGGACGACTTCGGCTCGAAGAAGAGCTGGGACCTGTCGAACAAGGACCTGGCGATGGCCGGGGGCCTGATGTTCGTGTTTTAGGCGTTCGCCTAGAGCTTCCGGTGCTTCAGCGCCGGGAGCTCCTGGCGCACCTGCTCCAGCCGCTCGCGGCGGAACGGGGCCACGCACACGCCCTCGCCGTCGGGGCAGCGGGCGAGGACCACGCCCCACGGGTCCACGATCATCGCGTTGCCGAACGTCTGCCGGCTGGCGGAGTGGCGGCCCACCTGCGCCGGCGCCATCACGTAGGCCAGGTTCTCGATGGCGCGCGCGCGGAGCAGGACCTCCCAGTGGTCCTTGCCGGTGAACAGCGTGAACGCGGCGGGGATGGTGATCACCTCGGCGCCGAGCCCGGCCAGCTTCCGGTACAGCTCCGGGAAGCGCAGGTCGTAGCAGACGGTGAGCCCGACGCGCCCGAGCGGCGTGGGCGCGATCACGACCTTGTCGCCCGGCACCACCACCTCGGACTCGGCGTAGCGCGCGCCGTCGGGGATGGACACGTCGAACAGGTGGATCTTGCGGTACGCGGCCGCCACCCGGCCGTCGTCCGCGATGAGCACGCTCGTGTTGGCGGTCTTGCCCGGGTCGTCCACCTTCTCCGCGATCGACCCGGCCAGCACGTACACGCCGCGCCGCCGCGCCACCTCGGAGAGCGCCCTCACCGTGGGCCCCTCCAGCGTCTCGGCACCGGCCCGGCGGCCCTCCTCGGGCCCCATGTACGCGAAGTTCTCGGGCAGGCCGATGAGCCGGGCGCCGAGGTCCGCCGCCTCGTTCACCAGCCGGACCGCGGTCTCGAGATTCCGGGAGCGGTCCGCGGTGGACGTCATCTGCACCGCGCCGAGCAGGTAGGTGGGAGCAGCCATGGGCTCTCCTTAGCATTCCCGGGCGGGCCCTGGCACGCCCGGGGGGCGCGGGACGATCTGACGGGGCTGCGCCCCGCCCCACCCTGCTCGCCGGGTCCCTTGCGCCGGCGCGAGCGGCTGCGCCGCTTCCGCGCCGCCGCCCCGGCGGGCTCGCTTCGCTCGCTGACCGTTCACGAACGATGAGCGGACGTCTAGACTTGCCGCGCATGCCCGGCTTCTACACGACGTTCGAGGCGGCCCGGCTCCTCGGCGTCTCGCTGCCCACGGTGGTGAACTGGATCGAGGCCCGGCGCCTGAAGGCGCACCGGACGCCCGGCGGCCACCGGCGCATCGCGCGCGAGGAGCTGGCCGCGTTCATGCTCCGGCACGGGATGCCGGTGCCCGAGGAGCTGTCCGGCGCGGCGCCGGCGCGCCGCAAGGTGCTGGTGGTGGCGGAGCCCGGCCCGGCGCGCGAGGGGACGGCGCGCCAGCTCGCGGTGGCCGGGTACGCGGTGGAGCAGGCCGCCCCGGGGTTCGCGGCCGGGGCCGCGGCGGCGCGCTTCGCGCCGGACGCGGTGGTGCTGCATGCGACAGGGCCGGACGGGGGCGAGACGCTGCGCGCGTTCCAGGCGGACCGCGAGCTGACCGGCGTACCGGTGGTGGCCGTCGCCCACGTCGACTGGGGCGAGCCGCTCCGCGAGGCCGGCTGCGCCGCGGCGGTGACGCGGCCGCTCGTCGACGGCGCGCTCCCCGCCGCGGTGGACGCGGCGCTCCGCGCCGGCGGGCCGGCGCCGCTGAAGGCGCGCAGCGGCCGGCGGCCCCGCGTCAGGCGCGCCGACGACCCGGATTGAACCGGGGGCCCGCCCGCCGGTATCCTCCAGCTCCGCCCGCACCGCGGGCCGCCATGCGTCCGCTCGCCTTCCCGCTCGCCGCCGCGCTCCTCGCCACCCTCGGCGCCGGGTGCGCCGGCGCGCGTCCCGCGGCCGCCGCCGGCCAGGGCACGCCGACGCCCGCCGCGCGGTTCGTCTCCCCGCGCGCCATCGCGCACTACCTCGAGGCCCGCCGCGCGCGCGGCGCCGGCGACGATGCCGGCGCGGTGGCGGCGCTCCGGCGCGCGGTCGCCTACGACGAGGCCAGCCCGGAGCTGCACGCCTCGCTGGCGGAGGCGCTCGCCCGGGCCGGGCAGGAGGAGCTGGCCGAGGGCGAGGCCCGGCGCGCGGTGGCGCTCGCCGCGGGCGGTCCGGCGGCCTCGCAGGCGCACCTGCTGCTCGCCGACCTCGCCGCCGGCCGCGGGGAGCGCGAGCGCGAGCTCGAGGAGCTGCGCAGGGCCATCCGGGTCGAGGAGGCGCTCGGGCGCGCCGGCGAGCGGCCGGATCCGGAGCCCTGGCGCCGGCTGGTGGACGCGTACCTGGAGGCGGGCGACGAGGTCGCGGCCGAGCGCGTGCGGGCCTGGGCCCGGACCGCGGGCGCGCCTTGACCCCGCCGCCCCCGGCCGCTAGCGTCCCGCCGATGCCGCTCCCCTCCTTCCCGTCCGACGCCGAGGCGAGGCACGAGGAAGGGTTCATCAACTCGGCCGATCACCTGCGCCTGTACTGGCAGCGCTTCACGCCGCCGGCGCCGCGCGCCACGGTGGCGGTGCTGCACGGCGGGGGCGATCACTGCGGCCGCTACGCCGGGATCACCGCCGCGCTGGTGCGCGCCGGCTTCCAGGTGGCGCTGCTCGACTTCCGCGGCCACGGCCAGTCCGACGGCCGGCGCTGGCACGTGGACGCGTTCGCCGACTACCTCGCCGACCTCGACGCGCTCGTGGCCAAGCTCGCGCAGGACGGCGTCGCCGGCGAGCGGCTGTTCGTGCTGGCGCACAGCCAGGGCGCCTTGATCGCGACGCTGTGGGGGTTGAGCCGGGGGCGGCACGTGACCGGGTTCGTGCTCACCTCGCCGTTCTACGCGCTCGCCACCCGGGCGCCGCTCGCGAAGCTCCTCGCGGCCCGCACCCTGGGCCGGCTCGTGCCCTGGCTGCCCATCTCCTCCGGCCTCGATCCCGTCGACCTCACCTCGGATCCGGACCTGCAGCGCTGGACCGCCCGCGACCCGCTCTACGGGCGCGTGACGACGCCGCGCTGGTTCGAGGAGGCGCGGCGCGCGCAGGCCGAGGTGGCGCGGCGGGCGGGCGAGTGGACGGCGCCGCTGCTCGTGCTCGCGGCCGGGGCGGACCGCGTGGTGGGGCTCGACGCGACGCGCGCCTTCGTCTCCGCGGCGCGCAGCGACGACAAGCGGCTCGAGGTGTACGCGGGGTTCCGACACGAGGTGCTGAACGAGGCCGAGCGCGCCCGCCCGATCGCCGAGGCGGTCGCCTGGCTCTCGGCACGCGCGCCGCGTTGAACGCTGCGTGTGTGCGCGGAACACCCTGTTGACTGGCCCTCGAACGGACCTCTATCCTGCGCGGGTCTTACGAACCGATGTTCATCGGGGGATCACCACAGGCTCGTGGAGGGCTGCGGAACATGGCTGGCATCGAGAAGGTCCCGGCGTCGCGCGCCGGCGCGCACACGGTCATCGGAAGCTCGATCGTCATCGACGGCGAGATCTCGGGCGACGAGGACCTGGTGATCCAGGGCACCGTCAAGGGCCGCATCAGCCTGCGAGAGAGCCTCTTCGTCGAGTCGTCGGGCGTCATCGAGGCGGACATCGAGACGGCGAACGTCGAGGTGTCGGGCCAGGTGACGGGCAACATCAACGCGAGCGACAAGGTCGAGCTGAAGGCCGATTGCAAGGTGGTCGGCGACATTCGCGCGCCGCGCATCCTGATCGCCGATGGCGCCCTGTTCAAGGGCAACGTGGACATGGAAGTCCGTGAGACGAAGGGGAAGTGAGCCGTGGCGACCACTGACGGCAGCACCATCATCGGCGAGTCGATCCTCATCAGCGGTTCCCTCAACGGCGACGAGGACCTGACGGTCCGCGGCCGCGTCGAGGGGACGCTGACCCTCACCAAGACCCTGGTGGTGGAGCCCACCGGCACGGTCAAGGCCGAGGTCCAGGTCCGCAACTGCGTGATCGCGGGCGCGGTGGTCGGCAACGTGACCGCCACCGAGTCGGTCGAGATCACCCGGGAAGGCCGGATGATCGGCGACATCCAGGCGCCCCGCGTCATCATCGTGGACGGCGCCAGCTTCCGCGGCCGCATCGACATGGGCGAGGTGGAGATCGAGGCCGAGCCCGAGGCCCGCGCCGCCCGCGCGGTCGCGGCGGCCCCGGCCCGTCCCGCGCTGCGCCCCGCGCCGCGCCCGGCCATGCCGGCCCCGCGGCCCGAGATCCGCAAGGTGGAGGAGCCGTCCGCTCCGAAGCCGCCCGCTCCGCCGGCGCCGGTCGCCATGGGCGCGGTGAAGCGCAAGGTGATCGTCAAGCGGAAGTAGTCCCGATCCCGCGCGGAATGGGAGGGGACCGGGTCGCGACCCGGCCCCCGCCCGGCCCGCGGGCCCCGCGCGGATCGAGCGGAGGTGGACGTGGAGCTCGAACCGCGCACCGCGGCGCCCGCCCATGCGACGGGCGCCGTCGAGTTCGTACCGCTCTCGGCGCTCGCGCTGGACGCAACGTTCCGCGTCCGCGAGGAGGCCGACGTCTCGGCCCTGGCCGCGTCGATCGGCCGCCTCGGGCAGCTCGTGCCCGTCGAGCTGCGGCCGCTGCCCGGCGCCGGCACCGAGGGGCCGCGGTTCCAGGTGGTGGCCGGGTTCCGGCGCATCGCCGCGCTGCGCATGCTGATGCGCGGCCGGGTGCTGGCGCGGCTGCACACGACGCTCGACGACGACGACGCGTGGGGCCTCGCGCTCGGCCAGGCGCTCCTCACCGAGCCGCTCGACCGCGACGGCCTGCGCCTGCTGCGCGAGCGGCTGGAGCAGACCGGCGTCGCGCCCTGGGCCGAGGAGCTGCTCGACGACGCGCTGGTGCGCGCGCCGGTGGAGCCCGAGCTGCGCGAGCGATTCTTCGAGTTCCTCACCGCCGGGCCCGCCGCCGAGGCGGCCGGGCCCGCCCCCGACGACGACGGCGGCCTCGAGCCGGAGCCGGCGCCGCACCACCTCGAGGCGGTCGCCGCGCCCGCGGCCTCGCCCGAGCCCGGTGAGGGAGGGGCGGCCGCCGAGGCCGAGGCCGGGGCGGAGGAGGTCACCCCCGAGGAGCTCGTTGCGGACGTGGCCGCGCGGCTGTACCAGGTGAACTCGGACCTGGCGGTGGCGTTCGAGTCCTGGCGCGAGCTGCCGGCCGACGGCCGCCGCGCGGTGCTCGAGCAGGTCCGCTGGATGGCCGAGCTGCTCCCCCACCTCGAGCGCAGGGAGGACGAACCATGAGCCTGGAACGGGATCGCGCGCGGCTGCTCGAGCTCCTGCGCAGCCTGTCGTTCGAGCGCCGCAAGGTGGTCCTCGCCTCCGGCAAGGAGAGCGACTTCTACATCGACTGCAAGCGCACCGCGCTCACCGCCGAGGGGCACGTCCTCATCGGGCGGCTGCTGCTCGAGCGCGTGCGCGGCCTCACGCCGCCGGTGCGCGGCGTGGGCGGGCTCACGCTCGGCGCGGACCCGATCGCGAGCGCGGTGGCGCTCACCAGCTTCCTCCCCGGCGCCGGCGCCGGTGACCCGGTGGACGCGTTCATCGTGCGCAAGGAGCCGAAGGGCCACGGCACCGGCCAGTGGATCGAGGGGCGCAAGACCCTCCCCGACGGCAGCCGGGTGGCGGTGATCGAGGACGTGGTGACCACCGGCGGCTCGGCGCTGAAGGCGATCGAGCGCTGCCGGGCCGAGCACCTGGTCCCGGTGGCGTGCCTGGCGCTGGTGGACCGGCAGGAGGGCGGGCGCGAGGCCATCGAGGCCCAGGGCGTGCCGCTGCAGGCGCTGTTCACCCGCGCGGACTTCATGTCATGAGGCTGCGCGCGCTCGCCGCCGCCGCGCTCGCGCTGGCGCTCGCCGGCTGTCCGTTCCACCCGCGCCAGCCCGTCCCCGGGCCGCGCGAGGGCGAGTGGTCCGACCTGCGCGCCGCCGCCACGCGGCGGGCGACCCTTTACGACGGCCTCGAGCACCGCGCCACCGCCACCGCCACGCACCTGGGCCTCCCCGAGCGCGAGGCGCGCGTCCGCCGGCTGGCCGCGTGGCTCGGGTGGACCGCCGCCGAGCTCGACGCCCGGCTCGCCACCGAGCGCGCCGAGGCCGCCGCCGGCGAGGAGTTCCTGCTCGCGCTCTACACCGCGAACGGCAAGCAGAACGACCTCGACGCGCCGAGGAGCATCTGGCGCGTCGCGGTGCGGACCGACGAGGGCGAGCTGCTCGCGGCGAAGGTCGAGGTGCTGGACGTGGACGCCACGCTGACCGGGCTGTTCCCGTACGTGGGCACGTTCGACGTGGTGTACCGGGTGCGCTTCCCGAGCGCGTCGCCGCCGCTGGAGGGCCGGCCCTACGTGCTCGCGATCACGAGCGCCCTCGGCCGGATGGACCTCGACTTCGGCGTCGTGCCCGAGCCGTCGCGGCTCGAGTCGGATCCCGACCTGTAGGCGGCCTGCGGCGCGCCGCGGGCCCGCGCGCGCGGGCCCGGGCGCGGACCGGCGCGGCCGCTCACTCGAGATCGCCGCGCGTGATCACCGTGTCGCGCAGCCAGCGGTCGTCGGGCTTCGGGTGGTCGAGCAGGTAGTGGAGGCCGCGCGACTCCTTGCGCTGCCGCGCGCACTCCACGATCAGCATCGCCACGTCGGCGAGGTTCCGCAGCTCCACCAGGTCCGGGGTGAGCCGGTACTCCCAGTAGTACTCGCGGATCTCCGCGCGCAGCAGCGCGAGCCGGGTGCGCGCGCGCTCCAGGCGCTTCTGCGTGCGGACGATGCCGACGTAGTTCCACATCAGCCGGCGGACCTCGTCCCAGTTGTGCGTGACCACCACGCCTTCCTCGGGCGCGAGCGCGGCCCCGGGGTTCCAGTCCGGGATCGTCGGGAGCGTGCCGCCCACGTGGCCGAGCTCGTCCACGGCGCTCAGC
Source organism: Anaeromyxobacter dehalogenans 2CP-1 (assembly GCF_000022145.1). NCBI lineage: Bacteria > Pseudomonadati > Myxococcota > Myxococcia > Myxococcales > Anaeromyxobacteraceae > Anaeromyxobacter > Anaeromyxobacter dehalogenans. Next base: position 4,127,088 of record NC_011891.1, on the reverse strand, counting down.
GCGGCGCGGCGCCCGAACACCAGCCCCTCCAGCAGCGAGTTGGAGGCGAGCCGGTTCGCGCCGTGCAGGCCGGTGCAGGACGTCTCGCCGATCGCGAACAGCCGCGGCAGCGAGGTGCGGCCCATGAGGTCGGTCACCACGCCGCCGCACATGTAGTGCGCCGCCGGCACCACCGGGATCGGCTGCACCGCCATGTCGATCCCGAACTCCTTGCAGGTGGCGTAGATGTTCGGGAAGTGCTCGATGAGGAAGCTCTTCGGCAGGTGCGTCATGTCGAGGAACGCGCTCTCGTCGCCGCGCCGCTTCATCTCGGCGTCGATGGAGCGGGCCACGATGTCGCGCGGCGCCAGCTCCTTGCGCGGATCGTAGCGCGACATGAACGCCTCGCCGGCGCCGTTGCGGAGGATGCCGCCCTCGCCGCGGCACGCCTCGGAGATGAGGAAGCTCTTCGCCTGCGGGTGGAACAGGCAGGTGGGGTGGAACTGGAAGAACTCCATGTTCGCGATGGTCGCGCCGGCCCGGTACGCCATCGCCACCCCGTCGCCCGTCGCGACGTCCGGGTTCGAGGTGTAGAGGTAGACCTTCCCGCCGCCGCCGGTGGCGAGCACCGTCACGCCCGCCGTCACCGTGGTGATGTCGCCGGAGGCGCGGTCGAGCACGTAGGCGCCGAGCGCGCGGTTCGGGCCGCCCAGGCCGAGCTTGCCGCTCGTGATGACGTCGATCGCGACCTGGTCCTCGACGATCCGGATGCCCTTCGCGTCGCAGGCGGCGAGCAGCGCCCGCTCCACCTCGCGGCCGGTGGTGTCCTTCGCGTGCGCGATGCGACGCCGCGAGTGGCCGCCCTCGCGGGTGAGGTGGAGCTTGTCGGGGGCCTCGCGGTCGAACTCGACGCCGATGCCGATGAGCCAGCGCAGCCGGTCCGGTCCCTCGCGGACCGTGACCTCGACCGCCTCGCGCTTGCACAGCCCGGCGCCGGCGACCAGGGTGTCCTGGACGTGCAGCTCCGGCGCGTCGTCCGCGCCCAGCACGCCCGCGATGCCCCCCTGCGCGTACTGCGTCGAGCCCTCCGAGCGCTGCCGCTTCGTCAGCACCAGCACCGATCCGTGATCGGCCGCCTCGAGCGCGAAGGTCAGCCCCGCGACACCACCACCAAGGACCAGGAAGTCCACGTTCTCTCGTGCAGGCAGTGTGGTCATGGCGTTTGATGTAGCACGCGCTCCGGGAATAAAGTTGTCCGGCCGAGCGTGCTGCTGGTAACTTTTTCGACGATGTCCGTCCGTCCCTACCTCGCCAGGTTCGCCCTGCTGGGCGCCGTCCTGGCGGCTCCGGCCGCGCGGGCGAGCGATCTGTATTCGTACGTCGACTCCGACGGCGTGGCGCACTTCTCGAACGCGCCCAGCGATCCGCGCTTCCGCCGCATCGCGCGGCTGAAGGACGGCGGCGGGGTGTACCGCGGAGGCAAGGCGCAGGCGCGCGCCCGGCCGCTCCCTCGCTCCGAGGCGCAGGCGCGGTACCGCGAGCACATCCGGGCCGCCGCGACGAAGTACAACCTCCCCGAGGCGCTGCTCCTCGCGGTGATGGCGGTCGAGTCGAACTTCGATCACCGGGCCGTCTCGGAGAAGGGCGCCATGGGGCTCATGCAGCTCATGCCCGGCACCGCCCGCGACATGTACGTGGGCGACGCGTACGAGCCCGCCGAGAACATCGAGGGCGGCGCGCGCTACCTGCGCATCCTCGCGAACCAGTACGCCGGCGACATGGTGAAGACGCTCGCCGCGTACAACGCCGGGCCCGAGGCGGTCCGGCGCGCGGGCGACGGCGTGCCGAACATCCCGGAGACCCGGGAGTACGTGCGCAAGGTGGTGGCGCTGTACGAGGCCTACAAGGCAGGGCGGTGAGCCGTGGCGCGGCGCGCGGACGGCGGCGACGGCGTCGACGACGAGCTCGCCTTCCACCTGGCGCGCGGCACGGAGCTGCTCGCGCAGGGGGACGCCGACCGGGCCCGCGCCGCGCTGGAGCGCGCGCTCGATCTCGGCCCCAAGGACGCGAAGGTGCTCGCGCTGCTCGGCCAGGCCTGCTACCGCCAGGGCCAGTTCGACGACGCCGCCATCGCGTGGCAGCGGCTGGTGGACGAGAACCCGGTGGAGCCCGCCGCGCGCGTCAACCTCGGCCTCGCGTTCCTGAAGGCGAAGCACCACGAGGAGGCGCGGCGGCAGCTCGAGATCGCGCTCGACCTCAACCCCGACCACCGCAAGGCCATGGGCTATCTCGGCCTCGCGCTGCTCGAGTCCGGCGATCCCGCCGGCGCGCGGGAGTGGTTCCGCAAGGCCGGCAGCGACCACATGGTGGCGCGCTGCGACGAGCTCGTCGCCAGCGGCTGGACCGTCCCGCCCCCGCCCGCGCCGCCCGAGGCGCCGACGCCCGCGGCCGGCGAGCCCCCCGCGCCCGAGCCCTACGTCACCCCCGTCCCCGGCAGCGTGCCGGTGCTGCGCGTCGTGCCGCCGCCCGCGCCGGAGGCCGAGCCGTCCGCCGCCGCGGTGCCCACGCTCGCCGCGTGGGGAGACGCCCGGCTCGTGCCCGCCGCACCCGCGGCCCCGTTCACGGTCCGTGACGGCCTCCTGACCGTGACCGTCCGCGGGACGGTCCGGGTCCGGCTCGACGGCCTGTTCGCGGTCCGGGGCGAGGTGACGCTCGGCGGCGAGCTGATGCGCTTCCGCGGCCGCGCCACCGAGCGGCCCTTCGGCGAGGGCGCCACCCGGATGCACCGCGCGTCCGGGGAGGGGGCGCTGCTGTACGCGGCGTCCGGGCGCCGGTTCACCGCGCTCGAGCTGGACGGCGAGGCGGTCTACCTCCGCGAGGAGGCCGTGTTCGGGTTCGAGGACGGGCTCGCGTTCGAGAACGGCCGGGTGCCGTCCACCAGCGGCGCCGAGCTGAGCCTGGTCCACCTGCGCGGCCGCGGCGGCATGCTGCTCGTCACCGCCGGCGCGCCGCTCGCGCTCGAGGCGTCCACGTCGGCGGCCGTGCGCCTGCCGCTCGCGGCGCTGGTCGGGTGGACCGGGGCGCTCACGCCGCGGCTGGTGGGGCTCGCCGAGGACGGCGCCGGCACGGCGGTGGTGGAGCTCTCCGGCGAGGGGCGCGTCCTCGCGGATCCCGACGCCGCCGTCGGCGGGAGCGCCCCGTGAGCGCGCGCTCGCTGCGCCGGGAGGCGCTCAACCTCCCGAACGCGATCACCCTCACGCGGATCGCGCTCATCCCCGTGTTCCTGTGGTTCACCTACTACGAGTCGCGGGTGGACAGCTTCATCGCCGCGGTGCTGTACGCGGTGACCGGCGCCACCGACTTCCTCGACGGCTGGGTGGCGCGGCGCAAGAACCTCGTCACCGTCATCGGCAAGTTCCTCGACCCGCTCGCCGACAAGCTCATCGTCATGGCGGCGCTGGTGATGCTCGTGCACCTCGGCCGCGTGGCCGCGTGGGTGTGCATCGTGGTGCTGGCGCGCGAGTTCATCGTGACCGGCCTGCGCACCATCGCCATGAGCGAGGGGATCGTCATCGCCGCCGGGCAGGAGGGGAAGCACAAGACCGCGTTCCAGGTGGCCGGCATCACGTTCCTGCTGCTGCACTACACCTACCCGATCGACGCGCTCGTCTTCTCGTTCGACCTCGACGCGAACCGGGTCGGCACCTGGCTCATCTACATCTCGCTGTTCTTCTCGGTCTGGTCCGCGGTGAGCTACTTCGCGAACTTCATCCGCGCCGTGTACCGCCGCGAGGGCGAGGCGCAGGCCTCCGAGGACGTCCGCCCGAACCGCCGCACGTCGCGCGGGTAGATCCTGCCCCGCTCATCCCAAGCCTGGCCCGCTCATCCCGAGCGGTGCCCCGCTCATCCCGAGCGGTGCCCCGCTCATCCCGAGCGTCAACCCCGCGCTCATCCCGAGCATCGACCCGGCGCTCATCCCGAGCGTAGGTCACGGCCGTCAGGCCGTGACCGGAGTCGAGGGACCGTCACCCGCGCCGCGCGTCGAGCGAGAGCACCCGGTCGCACGCCGCCAGCACCGCCGGCGCCTCCGCGTCGCTCCGCACCTCCGCCGCCGCGAACGCCGGGATCGCGTGGCCCCAGCGCGCCGAGTCGCCGCGGAAGAACACGCCCACCGTCGGCGCGCCCACCGCGACCGCGAGGTGCATCGGGCCGCTGTTGTTCGAGACCACCAGCCGCGCCCGCCGCATCAGCCCCGCGAGCCGGTCGAGGTCGGTCGGCGGCGCGAGCCGCGCGCCCGAGCCCTCCACGATGGCCGCCGCCAGCCCTTCCTCGCCCGGGCCCCAGACCACCAGCACGCGGAGGCCGCGCTCGGAGAGCCCCCGCGCCACCGCCGCGTAGGACTCCGCCGGCCAGCGCCGGTCCGCCAGGCGCGCGCCCGGGTTCAGCAGCGCGAACGGGCCCGAGATGCCCGCCGCCGCCAGCGCCGCGTCGGCGGCCGCGAGGTCGCGCCCCAGCCCCGTCTCCAGCTCCAGGCCGCGCGCCGGCAGCCCCAGCGGCGCGAGCAGCTCCAGCTTCGCCGGGACCTCCGCGACGCTCGCCGGATCGTGCGGCACCGGGTGCGAGAGGAAGCGTGCCGCTTCCCCGCGGTCGTGGCCCACGATGGCGCGCCGGCCACCCAGCAGCCGGGCGAGGATCGAGGCGGTGAGCGACCAGGCGGACCAGTGACCCGCCTCGAGGACCACGTCGAACCGCTCGCGCCGGAGCGCACGCAGCTGCCCCAGCTGCCGGAGCGGGGCGCGGAACGCGTCGCGCTTCTGCCAGAGGTGGAACCGGTCCACGTGCGGCGAGGCGACGAGGAGGCCCTGCTTCGGCGCCAGCAGGTGGAGCTCGGTCCGCGGCAGGCCCAGCTTCAGCGCGCGGAGGAGCGGGGTGGTGAGGAGCTGGTTGCCCACCCGCTCGTCCACGCGGATGACGAGCAGCCGGCGGATCGTCGCGGGCGCCGGCACCGGCGCCCGCGGACGGGGGAGCACCAGGTTCGCGAGCCCCAGCGCCAGCCCGCGCCCGAGCGCGCGGAAGAGGTCGCCCACCGGCCCCCGCTGCCGTCCGCCGCCCACCTGCGCCTGCCGTCGCGCGTCCTCGCGTTGCTTGCGCAGCCGCGCGAAGAACCCGCGCGGCGGAGCCGGCGGGGGAGGCGGGACGGGGGAGGGCGAGGGGGCGATGACCGGGTCCGGCACGGGGCGCGGATGATACACCGTGGGCCCGCCGAGGCCCGTCGCGAGGGCGTGTTCGAGGCGTGCCGAAACCCGCTTGACACCCCTCGGGCGGTCCCTCTATAAACCTCCACCTTCGCGAGCCTTCTTGCGGGAATAGCTCAGTGGTAGAGCATCGCCTTGCCAAGGCGAGGGTCGAGGGTTCAAATCCCTTTTCCCGCTCCATCTAACCCCCGGCTTCGGCCGGGGGTTTTTCTTTTCAGCCCTCCACCGCCTCCAACCTGGCCTCCACGCCTGCTGCCGGTGCGGTGACGGGCCTGTCATCGAGCAGCCTGATCGCCTGCTCCTTGTGCCCCTCCGCGAGGTGCATGTACCGCATCGTCGTGGAGAGGTGCGTGTGCCCCGCCAGCTCCTGGATCACCTTCGCCGGGGCGCCCCGCATCGCGAGGTGCGAGCAGAACGTGTGGCGCAGGATGTGGAAGTTGCCCGTCGGCCTGAGCCCCGCGAGCCGCTGGGCACTCTTCATCCATCCCCGGAGGACCTTCGCCGTCAGGTCGGACCCGTCGTCCTGCACGAGCACGCGGGCACCGCGAAGGTGGCGCACGGCCGCGAGCGCGGCCTTGAGGGCATCGGTCATCGGGACGACCCGGCCCTTGCCACCCTTGGGCGTATCCACGACTCCACGCCACGCCTGACGCTCGATCGTGATCCGGGCGTTCGCCCGGCGCACGTCCGGTAGCTCCAGCGCCACCACCTCGCCAGCACGGAGGCCAGCGTTCCCGCCAAGGAGCACCGCCGCGAGGATGCGCGGGTCGAGTCGCCGAGCGGCAGCGACGAGGACCGCGTACTCCTCGAACGTGTAGAACGGCACGGCGGCGAGCGGAGCCTTGACGAGCTCGAAGGATTCGACCGGCACCGCGTCGATGACCCCGAGCCGCTTCGCCACGCGCAGGAGCTTCGAGAGCGTGGCGAGCACGTTGTTGACCGTTTTCGGCCGGTGCTCGGCGAGTGTCACCTTGAGCGCCTGGACGTCCGCTTCGGTGATCTCGTCGAGCCGCTTCGTCCCGAGGACCGGGACCAGGTGGACGCGGAGGATGGACTCCTTCGCGTACACCGTGCTCGCCTTCTGCCGGTTCGCCCTCGCGTGCTCGATGAACTGCTTCTCGAATTCGGCGAGGGTCGGAACCCGCGCCTCGTTCGCCGCTCCCTTGCCGTTCAGCTTCGCGTGGATCGCCTCGGCATCGAGACCACTCCGCGCAAGGCTGATCACTTCTGCTTCGCGTGCGTCCGCCCACCGCTTCGCGCTCGTCTTCCCGGAGACGGGCACACGCACCCGTTCCCGATAGAACTCGCCGCTCGGCAGCGGAAGCCGCACGTCCGCCTCCCAACATCCCATCGGCTTGCCGCGCCGACGGTACTCTCGGACCTTCACAGCCATCGTCAGGGACCTCCCCCGACGACGCACGCCGACCCGGAGTCTACCGTGCTGGTGGAGGACGGTGTCACGCGGCCTTGAGGTGGGCGTCCAGCTCGGAGCGCCGGAAGCGGAGCCGCCGCCCGATGCGGCGGACGGGGATCTGTCCGCGGTGCACGGCCTGGTACAGCGCATCGCGGCTCGGGAAGCGCAGGTACGCAGTCGCTTCGTCAGCCGTGAGCCATTCAGTCAGGGGCGGGGTGGGGCCGGTCACAGTCGGTCTCCGGCACGTGTGCCCCGATACGTGCGCGTCGTCATGTTTCGTCCCCGTCGTCGTCGCCGGGTTCACGCATCCTGAGCGACTCGTTCATGGTCATGGACTCAGCGGTCGCGAGCCAGCTCGCCACACGCTCCTGCGCGCGCTCCTCCACGGAGCGGCCACGACGCTTGGTGTGCAGGCGCACCCGTTCCACGATGGCAGGCAGCGCGTCGTCCAGGCTCGGTTGTACGAGCTCGTCCGTCGACTCATGGAACATGTGCTCGGCAAGGCCGCGCGCGAGATATCCGGCGATCTGCCCGGTGGCACGCTCCGCGCTGTCCTGGCGGTGGATGCGGTACAGGTCCGCCTCCGTGCCTTCCCACGGTCCCGTGCTGAATCCGAGCCGCGCGAGAGCATCCCACGCCGGGTGGAAGTTCTGCCGCGACTGCTTCGTGCGGTGCTTCAGCGCCAGCCATTTGCGGGTGAGATACCGCCAGAGGGCGCCCGAACTTTCGAGCACGTCCTCCCAGGTATCGAGCGGCCCGTGCTCGCCATCGAGCTCCATGCTCACGATGGCGGGCCTGCGGAGCTGGAATTCGAGTCGCCAGACTGGACGCTTTGGATCGTAAGCCTTGGACGCGGCCCAGATGTTCCGGAACCATTTCTTCTGGCTTCGCTCGATTTCGATGCTCTTGCAGTACAGCCGCCCTGCGACGTCGCCGTGCCCGAACATGAAGCCGGTGAAGACCTTCCGCTGAACATGCGACGTGCGGTCGTGCGCCCGGGTGACGAACTCTGGCCCATCGCCCTCGCGTGGTTGCCATCCCTGGAAGTCGACGGCCAGGTCCACACGCCCGACGTGCAGTCGCGCGTCCTCGGGTGTCATGCGAACGAGCAGTTGGCTGGCGATCTCCTCGGCCTGCTCGGCGACGAATCGTGCGCCCTTCTGCCAGAGGTAGATGGCTCGCAGCTCGGCGGTGAACGTCGGGAACGTCGATGCCGCGTGTGGATTCACCAGCAGGGTCGCGTGCTCGCTGTCCAGCAGATAGGGCGCAGTGCGGGCGCCATGGCGGTTCATCGCGAAGTAGTGTCCCGCGATGTCGAGGGTGGGACCCTTCGCCAGGCGGTTCGGGTTGGCTCGGGCCAGCTGCTGTGCGTCCTCGAGGCGCCTGAACTCTGTGCGAAAGACGGGGGCGTGCGAGAACAGGTACAGAGTGTCGATTCCGGAGGCGATGACGCTGACCCCCGCATCGCCGTCTAGGCTGGTTTCGACGGCACTTCTCGCGTCACCCGTCCGCACAGGTGCCTTGAGTTCTTGGGAGCTTGCCTCCGTAGCGGTGACGGTATCGGGTCGCGTGTTACACACCGCGACCACAGGCGAACGAACGTGGAGAGTACGGCGCGCGGTCGTCATCGCGGCGCCCGCTCGCTATCGTGAGCGGCCTTGGTACCCGGCGTCGTTGCGATAGGGCTCGGCCGCTGATCGGGGAATAGCGCTTCCTGAGGAACGCCCAGCGCGCGTGCAAGTTGTGCCTGCTCCGCTTCTGTGGGCTCATCGTACCCGCGCTCGATGACCGACAGGCGCGAAGCGGCCATGTTGGCTCTCTTCGCAAGAACGAACTGGGGCAACCCTGCGGTGAGGCGAAGGAGTCGAAGCGTCGAAATGGAGCTGGAGATCGGTTCCACAAGTCCTCCGGAGCCAACGGCTCAGTCGTGAGGACTCCTAAGCGTAGGGTGATCGATCAGTAGCGCTACAAGAATCTTCTTGGTGGTGGAGCTCGCCGTCCTCAGAAGCGAATTACGATCGGGACGACGCGCGCATTCTCTGAGCGCAGCTCGACCCGGCGGCCTCTAGCGTCGCCAGTCGAGCACCGCTGCCCGTCAACCGTCGCCACCGGGTCGAGCATCGCCGCTCGGTCGAGCGTCGCGCGCGTCGGCCGTCGCCGCGGGTCCGCCGTGGCCGCCGTCGACCGCCACGGCGCCGTCCGTCGTCCGTTGCCGCGGGTCCGCCGTCGCCGCCGTCGACCGACGGCGCCGTCCGTCGTCCGTCGCCGCGGTCGCCCATCGCCGTCGCCGCGGTCGTCCATCGCCGTCGTCCGTCGTCCGTCGTCCGTCGTCGTCCGTCGTCGCCCGTCGCCCGTCGCCCGTCGCCCGCCGCCCGTCGCCCGCCGCCCGCCGCCCGCCGCCGCCGCCCGTCGCCGCCGCCCGTCGCCGCCGCCCGTCGCCCGCCACCATCGCCCGCCACCATCGCCCGCCACCATTGCCCGCCACCATCGCCCGGCGCCGTCGCCCGGCGCCGTCGCCCGGCGCCGCTGCCATCGGCGGTCGTCGTCGCCTTTGCCGCCGCCGCTTGCGCCGAGAGCACGATGCGCGAAACGCCAAGTCGCTTCGCGAGGTGCGACAGCCTAAGCGGCCAGCTGCGCGAGGTCGATGCCCGCCGACCTCAGCGAATCGGAAGTAACGGGGCCTGCGCGCAGTACGCCGTCCGCGAGCCACGCGATCATCAGTCCGAGCTCGTCCTCGACGTACTGGACGAGCACGGCGCCGGGATCGTCGTCCAACAGCACGCACAGACGCGCGTCCCGCGGCCCGATGAAGTATCGGTACTCGTAGAGCTGCCCCACAGCCTCTCGGATCGCTGCTCCCGGCCCACGGCTTCCGACGGTCTTTGCCTCGAAGATGACGGGAACGGGACTCGTCATGCGGAGGTCGACCGGGTGAGGCGTCGTGACGGTCGCCTTTCGTAGCAAAAGCTCGCCTGCGATCCTGACGAGAGCTTCGTGCTTGCGGGACCGGACCTGGAAGCCTCCCTGGATCTGCGCGCGGTAGTCCTCGGCGCTCTTCGGCCGGAACACGCCTGGCGAAGGTGCGTTCGGAAGCTTCGGCGGCATCACCTCTCCGAGCGCTTCCAGGTTTGCGCGCACGCCGTCCAGAGCGTCGACCAACTTCCCCAACTTCGGCCAGCGCTCAACGAAGACGCGCGGCATCTTCGTCAGGTAGCCCTGCGCTGCGCGCAGCAGCTTCGGATAGGCTGCAGCGGCGCGCCCGTGGCTCCGAATCGCTCTTGCGTGTCGGCAAGCCACGCGCGGATCCAGGCCTGTTCCTCGGGCGCCTGGAGCTCGTCCAGCGTCAGCGGCTCGGACGCAGGACGGTATCCGTAGAGCGGCAGCCACCACCCCGGCCGAGCCTGGCGCTCCTCGCCTTTGCTGCGCCCGACAGTGCCGTGAGGCGCCCAGACGATGGGCCGCGACTCGACAGGACCACCCGCCACGGACGCACCAACGAAGCTGCGGCTGTTCGTGGAGTAGTGGAACACCACGTCGCCCGGTGCCACGGACCCGATGAACGAGTACGACCAGTACGGTTTCCCACTCTCGTTGGTCTGAGGGCACTTCAGGTCGGCGCCCACGTCTGGCCGGTCCGTGATCTCGCACCAGAAGCGCTCACCAGCCGCTGCGTTCGTCTCCCACCAATAACCCATGATGACGAGGGTACCAGACCGCCGTGCGTCCACGGCGCCCCCGACCATGCTGTTCACCGAAAGAGCTTCCGTGAGCCCGCCGGTGTATCCTTCGTCGCCGACAGGGTGAGCTCACCGGGGCCCGGAACGAGGCGTGCGCGGGGTCTTCGCAGCCGCACTTCCAAGCAGCGAGCGAGGGAAGCAAGAAGATGCCATCCGTTCAGACTCAAGCTGTTCAACAGGAAAACCTGGCAAGCGTCTTCGAGGAACGCGCAGAGAATCTCTCGAAGAACGAGCTGATGTCCTGGACCGCCGAGGGCGCACGCGATCGGCACATCATCGCGAAGCTCAAGATGCCTGGAGCAAAGCTGCTCAGCGGCCCTCGTGGTAGCGGCAAGTCGACCCTGTTGAAGAAGGCCTACTACGACTTGCTCGGGGGCGATGATGCACTACCGGTGTACGTAAACTACTCGCGATCGCTCGCGCTTGAGCCCTTGTTCCATCGTCGATCCGACGCGCCTCAGCTGTTTCGGCAGTGGGTGGCGCTAAAGATCGTCGATGGCACCGCAAGCGCGTTACGAGAGGCCGAGCGAGAAGAGCCGCCCGATGTCGCCGCGCTCGCACGCGAGGCGAAAGGCTTCATTCAGGCGCTAGAGACAGGAAGTCCGCCGAAGGAACTACCTAAGCCGATCGCTCCATCAGCGCTTCTGGCGCTGCTTGAGCGCTGGACGGCGGCATGTGGAATGCGGCGCTGTGTGCTCCTGCTCGATGACGCGGCACATGCATTCTCGCCTGAGCAGCAGCGCGATTTCTTCGAGATCTTCCGCGAAATGCGCTCACGGGTAGTGTCGGCGAAGGCCGCCGTGTACCCCGGGATCACAAGCTACTCGCCTTATTTCCAGGTAGGTCATGAGGCCGAGCTCGTAGAGGCGTGGTACCAGCCCGAAGACGCAGGCTATCTGGAAATGATGCGGGACATGTATGAGCGGCGCGTCCCTGGCGAGCTCCGTAACCGCCTAGCCGGCAAGAGCGAACTCATCGACTACCTAGCTCTCGCGTGTTTCGGCCTGCCCAGGGGCTTCCTACTCATGCTCTCGCAGATTCTGGGCGTTGAGGAGGATGCCTCCGTGAAGCCTACGCGGCAGAGCGCTGACAAGGCGATCGCGGCTCACGCCGCTATTGTTCGCGGCATCTTCGAGGCGCTGAAGGCAAAGTTGCCTCGATACAAGAACTTGCTAGATGTTGGTGAGGAACTTCAGACGGCGTTCGTGAAGGCTCTGCGCCAATACAACAAGAACAAGTCCAACACTCGCAAGGCGACTGTTATCGCGCTCCAGGAGCCGATCGACTCGGAGCTGTCGACGATTCTCGCGATGCTCGAATACGCCGGTATCGTTCGCAAGATCGAGCCCGTGTCGCGCGGAGTTAAGGGCCGGTTCCAGAGGTACGTTCTCCACTACGCAATGGTGCTTAGTGAGAATGCCCTGAGCTTGGGTCGCGCCCCAGCAACCCTGGCGGCGATCACAGCGCTGCGGCAGCGCTCGGCACATGCGTTCGTGCGTGCGCGGGGCGCGTCCTTGCTGGGCGAGGATTACCAGCGGCGTTGCGTTCTGAATCTCGCGCCTTGTCCAAGTTGCGGCGCATCGAGGGTGTCGCCGGATGCTTCCTTCTGCGTGAAGTGCGGCAAGGAGTTGGTCGAATCGTCTGTATACGAAGACCTGCTCCGCGCTCCCATCTCCGCGCTGCCACTTACGAAGAAGAAGAAGGACGGGCTTCTGTCGAATACCAACATCAGAACCGTGCAAGATGTGCTGTTGGACGAGGACACGCAGAAGCTTCGTTCCGTGCCGTACATCGGGCGGGTTTGGGCGGCTCGTATCCGGAACGCAGCACTGGAGTTCGTGAGTGTCTAGCCGACAGCCATGGCCGAAGGTGTGCTCTTCTGAAGAGGCGCTAGCGCTTGACTGCGGCAAGTTCTGCGCGCCAGCGGCGAAAGCTACCGAGAGTCCGATCGATGAGTACTACGCGTATGCACGCAAGGTCATCACGATCGGAACTCAGGACGCGCTGGAGGCCAACGATGTGCTCGGTCGCGTTCTGATCCTCGGTCTTGTTTCAGGTGTCGAACAGTTCTTTCGATCGGTCCTCGCACGCACCATCCAGGTTTGTCCGCTGTCTCGGGCGCACGCTGCTGACCAGCTCGTCGCGTTCGGTGCTGTCGACTACTACCAAGGAGAGGAGCTTCCCCTCGGACTCTTTGAGGGTACGAGTTTCGCCTCTCGCACCGAGATCAAGAGCAGAACCAAGAAAGTACTCAACGTCGACGTTCCGGACGGCTCGTCCGTGGCGACGGCCATCGCTGAGTTCGAATCGGTGTGTCAGCTGCGTCACGCCGCTGCGCACTCGCGCGGAGAGCTGAGCGCGGGGAACGCGCGAGCGCTCAAGCTAGACGGCAAGGGTCGGCAGCACGTGCGCGTACGGCTCGCGGAGCTCCACGCAGCCGCGAAGGCGTGTCAGAACGTTGTCAGAGCGTTCAACTCTTTTCTCTTTGAGAGTGTTGTGCTGCGATGGGCCAAGGACGAGTTGATCGTAGGCCGGTGGGAAGCGGATCGTGGTCGGTTTGAGCAGGCGCTCGCGCTCTTCTACTCGCGCGAGGACATGGGTGACCTGAGTGACCCTGCGGGACTCTACAGTGCCGCGGTGACTCGCATCATCCCGCTAGACGGAAAGCGGGCGCGCGGCCCCGGAGCTCCGGCCGCACCAACCGCGGGCCCCGCGCCAGACACTCTCGAATCTGGCCCTGCGCAAGCGCCGGGGCGGCCCGATTCGTGACCGAGCCCAAGGCCGCGCGGCCGACCAGCACGGTGCGGACGGGCCTCCAACCCCGCCTCCACGGCTCTGGTCGGTTCCTGTCAACTGGTGGCGGCTAGCGTTCGCGGGAGGAAAGCGGGAAACCGCTGGCACACCGAGGCGTTACGAGAAATGGCGAGCGTCGTCGGACGGTTGCGCCACGGCGTACCAGCGGGTTCAAATCCCTTTTCCCGCTCCATCTAACCCCCGGCTTCGGCCGGGGGTTTTTTCTTGGCTACGCCGCTGGTGCCCGCCTGGTGCCCGCGCGCTCGGGGGCCACCGCGTCGAGCAGCATCACCGCCTCCCGCTTCACGTCGCGAATGATGTTCGGGTACAAGAACCAGAGGATCAGATCCCGAAGCCGCCCGGTGACCTGCGGCAGCTCATGACGGATCACGAGGTCGACTGTTTCCGCCGTGGGGCTCTCGAAGAACTTCTGGATGTCCGCCTTAATCACCCAGTGCCGGCCGGCGCGCACGTTCTGGAGCGCCATCCGAACAGCGGTGTAGATCGACCGGTCGCTGACGTAGGCGTGGCACCCGGGCAGCCACATGCCGTTTGTCAGCGGCTCTAGCGTCAGTAGCACCATGCTCTGGAGCAGCCGGACGCGGAAGCTCTCGAGGTAGGCGATCCGGTCCTCATCCACGAGTGTCTCGATCGCGTCATCAGGCTGAGAGGCCGGCTCGCGGGCGCTGATCATTCCGGCGGCATCGAGGCTTGGTTCGAGTAGCGCGCGCAGCCGGCGCTTCGAGCCCTCGCCAGTGGTCGTCATGCACTCCGGAATCAGGACGCGCGGCTCCGCGACGACGCGCCCGTTCCGGACCACCGCGTGGGAGGAGATCGGGATCTCCAACGCGGCCGCGAACTCGGTGTCGGCGGTGGCCCAGGTGTGCAGCCTGTCCCGCCACGGGAAGATCACCCGCGGCTTCGTCCGTTCAACCGCCTTCGCCAGTCGGTCCCTGCGGAAGAGCGCCTTCGTGGTCACGACCCAGGACCGCAAGCGGTCGCGCAACCCGGTTGCGTGACCCTCGGCGAGTCTCGTGCGAGAGGACACGCACCGTCGCGCCGAGGTCATCCATTCGATCGACTGCCATCTCGCTCCTCCGAACCGGCACTACACGGCCGCTCCGATCCGAGTCGGACCTTCCGTCCTTCGTGTTGTGGGGGAGGCACTCCAGGCCGTTGGCCCGGGCCAGCGATGCGCTACGGCTCGCGGTCTAGGAGGCAATCTCGACGCTGTCAACAGCCGCACGGCTTCGGGCGGCCGGCGAGTAGGATGTGAGGACCGATGCGCCCCTCGATTCGATACCTCGTGCGCGACCGCGAAGGGATGTTCCGGCCGATCGCGGTTTCCGCTGTCAGCGCATTCACGCGCCAGCAGGCGCCGCTACGGCCTGCCAGCGGTCGCTTCGTGCACCTTGTCGAGCTGGAGACATGGACCGAGGGCCGCCAGGTCGTCGCGGTCGACGGAGTGATGTTCCCGAAGTACCGGACGCTCGCCGATGGAATGGTCGACCAGGACTACAAGTTCCGGGAATTCTGGGCGCCGCTTGAAGAGCACCGGCGCCTTGATCGCCGCGCACCGGTCGTGAGGATCGACGGCTACCGGAAGGCCCTGACCCGCCATGACCGTCTCCACCGGTGGAAGCCGACTGAGCGAGACTGGGCAGCGCTTCGCGCGTACTTGGAGGGGTTGGGGCTCACCGTCACCAGTTCGGGCGCGTTCCGTCCAGGCACTTCTCGCCCGCATCGCGGTTGATCGAGCCCGCGTCGTTCGCGGCGCCGTCGTCGATGCGCTGTCGCCTTCATGAACGGTGCGTCGACGGCGATCACGCGGTCCTGCGCTGGCGATCCGAGGTTCCCTCGCCAGTTCAGGACGTGAGTCCTGCCAGGTCACTCGTCTCCAGCGTGACCTGGAAGTACCGAATCCGCAGTCCCTCCTTATCGCGGATGCGATCGATGTACGCCCGCGCGGCTGGTGTGAGCGGCGCCGGAGCAGCGACGATCAGCTCCGGGCGCGGGGAGTCGGGGCGCTCGTACCAAGCATATTCAAGGAGCTGCCCGATGGCATGGCGCAGCGCGAGCCGGGCTTCGGGATCGGACTTGACCTCGATGAAAGCGTGAAGATCCGGGTGCTCGACAACGATGTCGACCCGGTTCCTCTCCATGACGACGGCGCACCCGTACTTCTGGTCCAAGAGATCGAACAGGTGATTCTGGAGCTGGTTGTGCCGGGCCTCGACCTCTGTCGGGCCAGTAGGACTCCTGGGATCGAAGTGCTCTGGCCTGCGGTTGCGCGTGCCTGCGCTGCCGCCGAGGCCGAAGTCCCCCTCGCCAGCAGAGGTCAACACGTATCGGTGAAGGCTCCACACCCGATGGTCCGCGGGAAGCGCTTCGGGCGGGTCCGCGATCTCCAAGTCACTCGCTAGGAATCGGATGTTGAAAGGGGCGAAGCTGTGGGATACCGATTCCAAAGTTGACGTGTCCCCTCCGATGGCGGTGACCTCGTCCCGCATCTTCCTCAGCAGCCCTCGCCTCTCGAACTCCGCGTGAGCGGTGCGCGCCTGCTGTTCGGTCAGGACCTCCGCGCGTCGGATGCGACCGACCCAGAGCCGGCGCTTGGCGGGGTCTTTCGTGTAGAGCCCAACGTCGATGACCTCGCCCTGATGACTGTCCCAGGCGCGGTTTACCGGCTGGAGGAATCCGTACCGCCAGCCGTCGATCTCCCATAGGTTGTTGAACAGCCACTCTTCGTGTCCAAAGCCATTCGTTGAGACGAAGCTTGGCTGGAGTTCGAGCCCGCGGGCCTCGCCCGTGGCACAGCGCCACCCCTTGGAGTTCCAGCAGATACGAGCGAGGTACGTGGTCGGGCCACAGGCGAGACTCCAGTTCCGGAGCGCCTCCGGGTCTCCCGAGACACCCTTGCTCTTCTCGCGCTGTAGAGCGACAGGATAACTGACCCCCTTGCGACACAACTTCTGACCCCCTCTGCCCTCAGCAAGGAGGCGGAGATGGGCAGCGAGATGGGATTCGTGGCACCCCCGACGACGGAGGTGCCGATGGTCGAGGCGGAGGCGGTCAGGCAGATGCGTGACCTCGCGGGTAAGGGCTGGGGCGCGAAGCGGATCGCGCGCGAACTCGGCGTGGCTCGCAACACGGTGCGTCGGTACCTGCGCGGCGCGGTGGCCGATCTCCAACGGCACCCTTCACAGCAGCGGCTCGACGACGTCCGGCGAGCTGAAGCGGTCGCGCTATTCGAGGGCGAGGCCGAGGGCAACGCCGTGGTCGTCGCGCAGATGCTCGGTGAGCGCGGCGTTGAGGCGAGCGTGAGGACCGTGCAGCGTGCCGTGGCGGACCGCCGGCGCGAGCAGCGCGCCGCCGACGTTGCGACGGTCCGGTTCGAGACCGCGCCGGGCCGGCAGATGCAGATCGACTTCGGCGAGCGCCAGGTCTGGATCGCCGACGAGCGCGTGACGGTGCACTTCCTGGCCGCGGTGTTGAGCTACTCGCGGCGGATCTTCGTGAAGGCGTTCCTGCACGAGCGTCAGGGCGAGTGGCTCGACGGGATCGCGTCGGCGTTCCGCCACTTCGGCGGCGTGCCGCTCGAGGTTCTCGGCGACAACACGCGCTGCCTCGTCGCCGGCCGCAACCGAGAGGCGCAGACCGTGATCTTCCACCCGGCGTATGTCGCGTTCTGCCGCGATTGGGATGTTCAGCCGCGCGCCTGCCAGCCATACCGCGCCAGGACCAAGGGTAAGACCGAGTCCGGCGTGAAGTACGTGAAGCGAAACGCGATCGCCGGTCGGCGGTTTAACTCGTTCGCGCACCTGCAGGACCACCTATCCGCGTGGCAGCTCCTCGTGGACGGCCGCGTGCACGGGACGACGCACGAGGCCCCTGCGAAACGCTTCGAGCGCGACGAGCGCGAGGCACTGAGGTCGCTGCCCGCGCGGCCGCTCCCGACGCACGGCCGTCGCCTGCAGCGGCGCGTCGCGAACGACTCGCTCATCGACATCGACACGGTCCGCTACAGCGTTCCGCACCGCCTCGTGCGCGACCGCGTCGAGGCGCTCGTCACCGCCGACGAGGTTCGCATCTTCCACGGCCGCGACGTCGTAGCGGTTCACGCGCGCTCGTTCGAGCCGCACGCGCGGGTGATCGACCCGGCCCACCTCGACGGCCTCTGGCGCCGGCCTGCGGCTGAGAACCTCGTTCCCATCGCGCAGCCGCTCGCCGCGCTCGGACGGACGCTCGACGACTACGCGGCCGTGATCGGCGGTGCCGCGTGAGCACCGAGATCACGCGGGCTCGCGTCCTCGAGAGCCTCGGCCGGCTCCGCCTCGGGCGCATCGGCGAGCAGCTCGACGCGTTGCTTTCGACCGCGGCACGGGGCGAGCCGACGTACCTCGACTTCCTCGACACGATCCTGCGCGAGGAGGTCGGGGCGAAGCAGCGGAAGCGCGTCGCGATGGGCATCCAGATCGCGCACTTCCCCGCGGTGAAGACCCTCGACGACTTCGACTTCAAGTTCCAGCCGAGCGTCGACCAGAAGCTCGTCCGCGAGCTCGCCGTCAGCCGGTACGTCGCGAACGCGGAGAACGTGCTCGTGTTCGGCCCGCCCGGCGTCGGCAAGACGCACCTCGCCATCGGGCTCGGGCGCGCCGCAGTCGAAGCCGGCTACACCGTGCTCTTCACGAGCGCGACGGCGTTGCTGGGCGCGCTCTCGAAGGCCGAGACCGAGGGCCAGCTCGCGGAGCGGCTCGCGTTCTACGCGAAGCCCAAGCTGCTCGTCGTGGACGAGCTGGGGTACCTGCCGTTCGAGAAGCGCAGTGCGCACCTGTTCTTCCAGCTCATCGCGAGGCGGTACGAGAAGGGCGCGATGATCATCACGACGAACCAGGTCGTCACGCAGTGGGGCACCGTGTTCGGGGACGAGATCCTCGCCGCCGCGATCCTCGACCGGCTCCTGCACCACAGCTTCACGCTGATGATCCAGGGCGAGAGCTACAGGCTGAAGCAGAAGCGCAAGGCGGGCCTGCTCGGCAGGGCCGAGAAGGCGAACTGAACCCCGAGGCGGAGGGGGTCAGAAGTTCTGTCGTTTGGGGGTCAATTCCCCCTGTCGTTTGACACGCGCTCGCCTCGGCCGGTCCAGGTAAGCGGGGTCTGCGTCGCACGGACCGTGAGGACGACACGGCCTGGCACCTGCTCGTCGTCTGCCCAACTCTCCAGCACGCCTTGCCGGTACGAGGAATTCGAGTGGCTCTCGTGAAGTGCCACGTATAGCTGGCCAGGCTTCAAGTAGCTGCGGCTCAGAGCCCAGCGGCGGCTCTCGAACCTGCCGTTAGGCAACTCGACGATGTTCTCGTTGGCGTGGCAGACGAGATGGACCCCGAGAACGGTCTGGTTGCTCATGTTGGTGGCCCTCCCGAACGCGATGGCGCTGCGCGCCCTACGCTATCAGCTGGACGTGAAAGCGGGAGGCGTCTGGCCCACGAACGGTGGGGAGGTCTACTCGGCCTGGCCGGAGAGATGCGGCAGCAGGTGCGCGTACTTCTTCCGGTCCGGGCTCCTCGCCCAGAAGTCCCGCAGCCCCTCGACGATGATGTCGTTGAGCGGCACCCCGCGATCGACCGCGAGGTGCCCAAGGGCGCGGTGTAGTTCGAGGGGGAGCCGGCACGTGACCACCTTGTGCGCTCCGTGCTTGCGGGGCCGGCCAGGGCGACGACGCTCGGTCATCAGGGGACCTCCAGAAGCGCCAGGTTACCGGTTCGTCTTCCTTTTGACAAATCAGAATAAAAGATGCGGTAAATAGCGTGGAGGGAACGCCGTGACCGCTTCTCGCCAAGCCCCTGCGCGCCGTCCGGTATCTTCGCGTCTCGACCTCGGACCAGAACCCAGAACTCCAGGCGGACGAGACGGCCCTCCTGATCGAGCGCCGGGGCTGGGAGCTGGTCGATTCGTTCGTCGACCGCGGCGTGTCGGGTTCACGCGACCGCCGCCCGGAGCTGGAGCGCCTGATGGCGGGCGCCCGCCGGGGCGCGTTCGACCTCGTGGTCGTCTACCGGGCGGATCGGCTCTTCCGTTCGCTGAAGGCGATGGTCGTTCACCTGGACGAGCTGGCGGCTCTCGGGATCGGGTTCGTATCCGTGACGGAACCGTTCGACACCACGACTCCCCAGGGCCGGCTTCTGCTCCACCTCGTCAGCGCGTTCGCGGAGTTCGAGAAGGGCGTCCTGGTCGAGAGAACGAAGGCCGGGATCGCGGCTGCGCGCCGCAGAGGGGCCAAGTCGGGCGCACTCGGGTCGAGGTCGACGTGGCAAAGGCGCTCACCCTCCGCGCAGAAGGGAAGGGACTTCAGGCGATCGCGCGGGAGCTGGGCGTCGGAAAGGCGACTCTCCACCGGGCGCTGAAGGAGGCCTCGGCGCCCGTTCCAGAACCGGTGCTGGAACCACGCTCAGAATCGGGAGTGATTTCAGCGGCCGCTTGACCCTCGATCAGCGGTCGAAAGCCGATCGGTTGTCGACCGCGTAGGAGGCGTCTTGAACGAACCCAGTCCGCTGCTCCGCCGGCTCGCTGCGATGGACGCGGTGTGCGCCCGAATCCCTCGCGGCTCCTACGGCGTCGTCGCAGTGGATCCCTTCGATTTCGAGCCGGGGGAAGAGCTTTCGCTGGTGGCTGTCTTCCCCTCGCGCGAGGTGGCGGAGGCCGCGATCGCCAAGATGGTCAGCGCCGAGCGCGACCGGGAGCACTGGATGGCAAGCAGCTTCCAGGTCTACGAGGGGGTCGGTTCAGGGGAGCCGGAGTAGGCTCCGCGGGCGGACGAGCCGCGTTCGTCTCTACTGCCCTGGCTCGCCGAGATCCAGCGCGCAGGGCGACGTCCGAGGGGATCGGTAGAGAAGGCATGCCTTCGTCCTGGGCGAACGGGCCATCCCGAGGGCCGAGCAACTCTGGGAGGCGCACCTCGAGCACCTGGAGAAGGACGGCGAGAGATGAAGGCCAAGACGAAGAGCTGGAAGCAGATCGAGAAGAAGCTCTTCACGCGCGAGGAGATCGCCGAGGCGGAGCGGGTCGCCGAGCGCGAGATCCTCGAGATGAATCTGCGCGAGCTCCGGCAGGCTGCCGGCAAGACCCAGGAGCAGGTCGCCCGCGCCGTCAAGATGAAGCAGTCGGAGCTGTCGCGCGCGGAACGGAGGGAGGATCATCTCCTCTCGACGCTGCGGAGGTACGTGGAGGGGCTCGGAGGCGAGCTCGAAGTCGTCGCGCGCGTACACGGCAAGGTGGTCCGTCTTCGCGGAGTGTGAGCGCGCGCGCGCGCGGCGCTCAGTCGATGCTGGTCCGCGGCGCTCCCGGCGTTCCGCATGTCCCCGGCTCGTCCTCGCCGTCGTCGCCATCCCGACTGCCGGGCGAACCCGCCGGCGGCGGCCCGGGGCAGCGGTAGGAGGGATCGACGCGGCCGAGCTCGCGCACGTGCTGGATCCGCTCTGCGACCTTCGGGTGCGTGGAGAGGAGCCTCGGCATCGCGCCCAGCGAAGCCTCGCGTTCGACGCACTGGAGCAGGCACAGCGCTTCCACCATCGGCAGGGCGGAGCGGCCGGCCGCGCGCAGGAAGCGGACCGCGTCCTCGTCGGCCTCGCGCTCGGCGTCGCGCGAGTAGTCGAACATCGCGAGCGTGGCCGGGATCGCCGCGGCCTGGCCGGAGAAGTCGCCCCAGAGGAGGCTCGCCGCGGCGCCGACGCCGGCGCTCTTCAGGAGCGCCTGCACGGAGTGGCGTCGGGCCACGTGCCCGAGCTCGTGGCCGACGATCGCGACGAGGCGATCGTCGCTCGCGGTGCCGCGCACCAGGCCATCGAGCAGGACCACGGTGCCGCCGGGGAGCGCGAAGGCGTTCATGCTGGGCCCGAACCCGGCGGACCGGAAGACGAGACGGTACGTCACCGCGGGCGCGCCGAGCCGCGCCGCCTCGTCGACCCGGGCTTGCGCCGCGCGCTGCTCCTCCTCCGAGAGCGCGGTGGGCCGGAGCAGGTGGCCGTCGAGGAGCTCGAGGACGCCGTCCCCGAGCCGCCGCTCGGCGCTCGCCGGCAGCGCCCGGGCGATCCAGCCCGCGGCAGCGGGGAGGCCGTAGACGTATGCCGCGACGATGACCCCGACGCACGCGACGACGGCGGCGAGCGCGGCGCGCCAGCGCGCCTCGAGCCGATCCACGAGGTCAGGGCGCCGGCCCGCCGCGGCGAGCGCTGCGGTGAGGGCGGTGCCGTCCGCCACCTCGATCACCGCGCCGCCGGGCAGGCGGATCTGCCGAGGCGCCGTGGCGAACGCCTCGGTCACGGTGAGCAGGGAGAGGCCCTGCTCGGAGAGGTGCGCGCCCTCGGGCGTCGTGACCGTGAGGACGCCCCCGGCGATCGCGATCCGGACCGGCGTCGCGGCGGCGCTTCGTCCGTCGAAGAGGAGGCCTTCGAGGACGGTCTCGCTCACAGGCCGATGTCCCACCCGAACAGATCGACCGCGCCCTCGCCCGTCGCGGAGCCTTCCGTTGCCAGTCTCCCCGCCGCGATGGTCTCGAGCGGCGCCCCGGCCTCGAGCGTCATGCACTCGAGCCGGTAGCGCGCGATCGCCACCGCGGCCCACGGCCAGTACACGCCGAGCGTGAGGAGCGTCAGGACCCCGTTGACGATCCAGACGCGCATGAGGCCGCGCGCCGTGATGCTCGTCGCGAAGCGCACCGGGCCCGCGTGCGTCCGGGTCCAGACGAGCCGCTGCAGGCGTGCGGTGAAGATCGCGCCGACGACGGCGTACGAGAGGCCGAGCACGGCGTAGGTGGCGACCATGATCGGGACGAGCGCGCGCGTCATCGTCCCCGGGTCGTTGCCGCCACGCGCGGCGAGGCCGATGCCGCCGATGACGATCCCCAGCAGCAGGAGGAAGGGCAGCGTGAAGAGAAAGGCCTTGCCGTAGACGCCGTAGAACGCGCGGGTGGACGGCTCGAACTCGAACGCGAGGTTCCCGTACTGCGCGCGGCCGTGCTGGTACGCCTTCAGCCGCGCATGCAGCCAGGGCCAGAAAGCGAACAGCGCGAACTCTGCGACGACGAACGGCAAGGGGTTCGCCTGCTCGCCGGGCGCGATCCGCTGGATCGTTGCGAGCGCGCCGATGAAGAGCACCCCGAGAACCATGCCCGGCGCGAACACCGCGTACGCCCGCCCGGCGGTGGAGTCGAACCCGAACCGCAGCCCCCGCCAGCTCGTGTTCGCGAGCTTGAAGCGCATGGACGCGTGGAAGAGCCAGGGGCCGAGCAGCACGAGCACCACGCCGGCCACCAGCCCCGCGGCGACCGAGATGCGCCCGGCCACCGAGTACGCGAGGAAGACGGCACCGGCGAGCAGCCGGCCGCGCAGGATCGCGCCGGGGTTCCCGTGGTACTGGAACGCCGCGCCGGCGACCTGCGTGTTGCTCCAGAAGTAGCGCGTCTTGCGGACCTTCGCCCACGCGGACCAGACCCCGAGGGTCACGAGGGTGAGGAGCAGGTTGACGATCCAGATCCGGAAGTACTCTCCGCCCGACCCGGTGAACCGGATCGGCAGCGGCTGGGGCCGCGGTGCAGACCCGGTCGGGAAGGCATCGGCCGGTGCTGCGGGCATCGACGCGGCGAACTCGGTCATGGGTGGTCCCTCGATCCGCCGCGGGCCAGGGCGGCCGCCGACGCGGAGCCCACAGCGTTATCACGGAGAGTCGTACGAAGCCTACGGGGAACTTCACTCAGCGCACATGGGCAAGGTGTGCTCCTCGCGCCAGCTTCGGTGGATCGCTGCCGACGTCGTGAGCGGGGCGCCGGAGGAGGGTGATGGATCACATCCGTGCCCTGCGGTGGCGCCGAGCCAGAATCCCAGGCGTCGCCATCGGAGACTTCTTCCCTGCGGGTGAGTGGGATCGCGCCTCGAGCAGATCGTGGCGAACCTGGTGGGGAACGCCCTCGAGTTCGGCGCGGGGAAGCCGGTGGACGTGTCGTGTCATCGCACGGCTGGTGGGCCGCGCGTGCGCCGTGCGCCCGCCGGCGATGCACCGGAGCGTGGCCGGGCCCCGAGCGCGCGCGACCGCTCGGCGCAGGCGGCGCGGCGGCGGGTCGCACGTCGAACTGTCGCGCCGGGTTCTCGATCCGAGAACCGGATTCTCGGACTGAGGGTCGCGCCCCTGGATGGGAGGGCCCGTGCGCCCGGATCCACGCGGGGTTGCGCCGCCGGTCGCCATGGCACGCCTGCTGCTCAGAGGCGACGTCCGAACCCCCATCCAGAAGGAAGGCGGCATGAGCAAGGACAGGTCGCACGGTTCAGGAGCGCTGGACCCCTACACGAAGGACGTGCTCGAGCGCGGCCTCTCGCGCCGCAGCTTCCTGCGGCGCGCGGCGGTCGGCGCGGCGGGCGCGGGCGTCCTCGGGGCCACCGGGCTCTCGGCGGGACCCGCCAGCGCGGCGGACAAGGGGCTCGCCTACGCGAAGAGCTCCGACGGCGGCGCGACGCTCTCGTTCATGCCGAAGCCGAAGCCCATCGCGGAGAAGGACATCGCCACCACGCAGACCTTCGACGTGGTCGTGGTGGGCGCGGGCGCCGCGGGCGTCCCGGCGGCGCTCTCGGCGGCGGAGCACGGCGCGTCGGTCGCGGTGATCCAGAAGGCGCCGTTCGCGATCTCCCAGGGCAACTCGGGCACCGGCATCGACCTCGCGAAGAGCGACAAGGCCGGCGTCGAGGCGCTGGTCGCGAAGCTCCTCGCGGACAACGCGCACCGTCCCAACCCCAAGCTCATCCGGCAGTGGGCGTACAACTCCGGAGAGGCGGTCTCCTGGGTGATCGACCGCGCCAAGCGCGGCGGCGCGCAGGTGATCGACCAGGGCAACCTGCAGCAGCGCGCCATCCTGAAGGTGAACGGCTACACCCTGAACTACGTCACCTCGTTCTTCGGGCCTAAGCCGTACACGACCGGTGACGGCATGCGCGCCCTCGCCACCGTCGCCGAGAAGGCGGGCGTCCGGTTCTTCTACGGCACGCCCGCCGCCCAGCTCGTGCAGGACCGGACCGGCGAGGTGAAGGGCGTCATCGCGAAGGGCAAGGACCACCGGTACCACCGGTTCCTCGCCAGGAAGGGCGTCATCCTCGCGACCGGCGACTACCAGAACAACGAGGCGATGAGCAATTACTTCCTCCCGGACCTGAAGCACCTCGGGCGGAAGCAGCTGGACAAGACCGGCGACGGCTTCGTGATGGCGTACTGGGCGGGCGGCGTCATCGAGCCGATCGGCCACACCAAGATGCTGCACGACTTCGACGCGGGCCCCGCGTCGATGTGCGACATGCCGTTCCTGGCCGTGGACCGCGAGGGCAAGCGGTTCGTGAACGAGACGGTCGAGATGTCGCTCATCAACAACTACCTGCGCGACGAGAAGAACGCGGGCCACTACTCGCAGATCTTCGACTCGAACTACATGACGCAAGCGGCGAGCTGGCCGGGCAAGCTCGTGCCGCCCGAGGGGCTGAAGAACTACATGCCCGACGACCCGGGCCCGAAGAAGGGCGTGTTCGAGTCCCTCGTCAACACGCACGTGGCGGACACGCTCGAGGCGCTCGCCCGCAAGATCGAGGTCGACCCCTCGACGCTCGTCGCGACGGTGAAGCGGTACAACGAGCTCTGCCGCCAGGGTCAGGACGCCGACTTCGGCAAGCCGGCCGACAGGCTCGCCCCGGTCGAGAAGCCGCCGTTCTACGGCATCCACCGCAAGGTGCGGGTCTCCGCCATCTGCTCCGGCCTCCTGGTCGACGAGCAGCACCAGGCGCTCGACGCGGACGGCAGGAAGATCCCGGGCCTGTTCCTGGTCGGCAACCTCGGCGCCGGGTTCTACGGCGGCACCGACTATCCGCTCACGGTGTTCGGGCTGTCCCTCGGCCGCTGCTACACGTTCGGCTACCTGACCGGCCGTCACGTCGCGAAGCTGTGATCGGCGACGGGACCCCGCGCGACTGAATTCATTCCGACGCGCAGGGCGCCTCGCGTTCGCGCCCCGCACGTCACTGGAGACGACATGAACTGGATGTCCCGGCGGAAGCTCTTCGCCCTCTCGCTCGCCTCGCTCCTCGGCGGCCTCGTCGCGGCGCAGGCCTCGGCGGCCGACGCGGTGACGGCCGCCACACCCAAGGCCGCTCCCGCCGCCCAGGCGAAGGCCGACGCCCTCGCCAGGGTCCACGCGGCGGCGGGCGTGAAGTGCGCCCAGTGCCACGTGAAGGCGGCGAAGGCCGCGCCCGTGGAGATGGACCGGTGCGTGAGCTGCCACCCCACCAAGGCGCTCGCGGTGCAGACGGCCGGCGTGAAGCCGCGCAACCCGCACGAGAACCGGCACTACGGCACCGAGCTCGACTGCAACGCGTGCCACCACCAGCACCGGCAGTCGGAGAACTTCTGCCTGCCCTGCCACAACTTCGCGTTCCAGGTGCCCTGAGCAGGATCCGCGTCACGCCTGTGCAGCGCGGCGGCGCCCCGCCCCCTCTCCCCCGAGGGGCGGGGCGCCGCTTGGTCTCGGGGCGCCGGGAAGGACGGCCGCAGCGCCGCCGAGCGCAGGCGTCCGTCGGCGCCCGCTCACACCGCGCTCCCCCGGACCGGCCGCCCGGCGAGGCGCTCGCGCGACAGCCGGAGCAGGCCAGCCACCAGCAGCACGATCACGGCGGCGTGGAACGCGAGGTCGGGCGCGGTACGCGGCCCGATCCCGATCGCGATCGTGAAGAGCCCCACGGCGGTGCCGAGCAGCGCGAACGCCTGCGCCCCGACCGCGAAGCGCCGGGTCGATGCCGGCCGGGCGACCGTCGCGAGCAGCGCCGCCGCCAGCTCGAGCCCGATCACCGTCTCGGCGGTCGCCGCCCGGGCATGCTCGTGGCCGCGCCAGAGCACGCCCGAATGCACGCCGGCGGCCGACAGGAACGCGGCCGCTTCCACCGCCAGGAACCAACGCGCCACGCGCGCCATGGCATCCTCCTCGTCCACGCCCCGCGGACGACGAGACCATGGGCACGGACGCGAGGCGGTTCAACGAGAGAAACACTTCGACACACCCGCGCAAACCGTTCCGCCTCGGCGAGCCCAGCCGGTCAACGTGCTCGTCCCGGCCGGTCACGCGGCGGCGTGTGCGCCTGGACCGGCGGGTGGCCTCGCGCCGGGCCACGCGGGATGACGTCGATGGTGACGCGAGGGTCGTCCTTGGCGGCGAGGTTCTGCTCCGCCCGGACGAGCGCCCGCGGCTCGGCGCGCGTGAGCCACAGGTACGAGTCGGGCGCCCTCACGAAGACCGAGACGGGGAAGGGCAGCTTCGGGTGCAGCGTGTAGCGAACGCACGGGATGCTTCGGCTGGCGGCCTCGATCGGCGCGTTGCCGTCGTTCCGGATCTCGAGCGTCACGGTTCGAGGCTTCGGTGTGAATGCGACGAACGTGATCTTTGCCGACGCGCCCTCGTCGAGCGCGAGCTGGCTCGCGGCGAGCGCGACGCCGTAGCCGGCGAAGGCGCGGCCTCGCGGCACCTCGAGGCCCTCGTCCTCGCGCTCGACCCCGTGCTTCCCGCGCACCGCGGAGCGCGCGCGCCCGGTCGCGAAGTCCACCTCGAAGCGGCGCAGCTCGCCGCTGCCATCCGTCTCCACCCAGGCGTATCGCTCCTGGGCGAGCTCGGGGGAGAGCGCGAACTCCGCCGTCTCCTCGGCGAGCCGGCCGCCCGGGAACACCCACCGCGCGCGCACGAACAGCCGCTCGCCGCGCCGCTCCTGCACGAGCTCCCCGTCGGCGATGACCGCACCCGACCGATCGCTCATCGACGGGAACCCGTGCAGCGCGCCCGGAGGCGAGCGCACCTCGACCGCCCCGGCGGACGGCGCCAGCAGCGCGAGGGCGAGCGCGAGGGCAGGGCGCATCACCTCCAGAGGTTGGGCACTGCCGCGGGCGGACGCGCGCCGTGTCCGGCCGTGGGGTTCGATGGCGGCGGGAACCCGAGGAAGGCGGCGGACCTCGCCCGCGTCCGGGAGCCGGCGGACGTCCTCCTCGTCTCCGCGGCCGACAAGCTCGACAACGTCCGCGGGAGATGCGCGCGCGCTGGCTTGACTCGTTGACCGGCCATACGAAAAGTGAGAACGTGGCGCTTCGGGAGATTCGATGCCACGAGCTCTGCTGCTTGCAGCCGTCGCGGCCCTCGCCGTGGGCTGCTCCCAGGGGACCGAGAGGGTCTCCGGTTCCGTCGTCGTCAGCTCGCCCATCGAGGTCTCGTCGGTCGCGGCGCCGGTGGAGGTCGCCTCCGTCTCGAGCCCCGTCACCGTCGCTCAGGTGACGGCGCCGATCACGGTCGCCGACATCGCCAGCCCGATCACCGTCGCCGGCATCGCCACCCCGGTCACGGTCGCCGGGATCCAGGGACCGGTCACCGTGGCTGCGGGCGACACGCCGGTCGTGGTCTCGCTGCCGCGTCCGGAGCTCGATCCCGAGCGGATCGAGACGGGGACGTGGAATGGCGCCACTGCATCGACCTGCACAGGAGGTGAACCGTGCGCCAGGCTGATCGACGGCCCCTTCGTCCTCACGGATGTGCTGGTGCGACCGGACAGGCCCGCGCTGTTCGCGGACCCACCCACGGCCACGCTCTCCGTCAGGAGCGCAACCGATCCGCTGGCGGCGCCTCGATGGGGGATCCGTCTCGATGGCGGCGGCGCCATCGGCCAGTCCGATGCCGGCGGGCGATACGTCGAGGCGGCGTGGGCGCCCGTCACCATCACCGGAGCTCGACTCGCGGTGCGCTCCGGCGAGAGCCTCTATGTCGCCGTGAGGGGCACCGGGGTCGGGGTCCAGGTGCTCTGGTCCGGGTTCCGGCCGTAGGCGGCGCACGCGCCGAAGCGCTCGTGAACGGGACCGGGGCGGGGCGCGGGTCCACGAGCCGCGCGGTCCGCTCACTGCTTCTTCGAGCTGCGGAGGTACCGGTAGAACTCGGTGTCGGTGCCGAGGAACAGCGAGGTGGAGGCGTCCACGGTGCGCGGGTAGGCCTCGAGCGTCCGCAGGAACTGGAAGAACTCGGGGTCCCGGCCGAAGGCGGCCGCGTAGATCCGGGTCGCCTCGGCGTCGGCCTTGCCGGACACCTCCTGCGCCTTGCGGTACGCCTCGGAGCGGATCGCCTTCAGGTCGCGCTCGCGCTGGCCGCGGATCTCCGCCGCCCGGCCCATGCCCTCCGACCGGGAGCGCTCCGCGATGCGGCGCCGCTCGGAGATCATTCGGTCGAACACCTTCACCTGCACCTCGTTGACGTAGTTGATCCGCCGGATCTGGACGTCCACGAGCTCGACGCCGAACTCCTTCACCACCTCGGCGGCGCGATCGCGGATCTGCCGGGTGAGCCGGTCGCGCCCCGCCTGCACGGTCTCGAGCGCCTCGGCGCCGCCGAGCTCGGCGGAGTACTCGTCGTCCTCGAAGGTGCGGTTCGTGGTGCGCACGGCTTCGATGAGCGCGAACGAGGCGATGGCGTTGCGCGTCTCGCCGTCGATGATGTCGTCGAGCCGCGACTGCGCATTGCGCTCGTCCCGGAGCCGCTGGAAGAAGCGCAGCGGGTCCACGATGCGCCACCGGCCGAACGTGTCCACCCAGATGTACTTCTTGTCCTTGGTGGGGATCTGGTTCGGATCGCCACGCCAGTCCAGCCAGCGCCGGTCGAACCGGTTCACGGTGTCGGCGAACGGGAGCTTGAAGTGCAGGCCGGGCTCGGTGATGGGCTCGCCCCGCGGCTCGCCGAAGCGGGTGATCACCGCCTGCTCGTTCTCGGTGAGGGTGTACGTGCTCGCGGTCACGGCGAAGACGGCCACGACGGCGAGGACGGCCGTCACGACGGCTGCGCGGGTCATGGCTGCCCCTTCACCTGCGCCGCGGCGCCCGCCGCGGGCGGTGCGCCGGCGCCGTTCATCCACAGCATGGGCGTGACGCCCTTGTGCGACTCGTCCACCACGACCTTCTGCCGCGTGCGCTGGAGCACCTCGGCGAGCGTCTCGAGGTACATGCGCCGGCGCGTCACGTCGGGCGCCTTGCGGTACTCCTCGTGGATGCGGACGAAGCGGTCGGCCTCGCCCCGGGCGCGGTTCACGCGCTCGATGGCGTAGCCCTCGGCGGCGCGCAGCGTCTCCTCCGCCTCGCCCCGCGCGCGCGGGATCTCGCGGTTCAGGTCGGCGTACGCCTCGTTGATGGCGCGCTCCTTCTCCTGGAAGGCCTGGTTGACCTCGTTGAAGGACGGCTTCACCGGGTCGGGCGGGTTCACGTCCTGCAGCACCACCTGCTGGATGTCCACGCCGGTCTCGTAGCGATCCGCGAGCCCCTGCAGCAGCGCCTTCGCCTCGGTCGCGACCCGCTGGCGGCCGGTGGTGAGCACCTCGTTCACCGAGTGGTCCCCGACCACCGCGCGCATCGACGCCTCGGAGATGTCCCGCAGCATCGCCTCGACGTTCTTCACCTTGAACAGGTACTGGTACGGATCCTTGATCTTGTACTGGACGATCCACTCCACCACCGCGACGTTCAGGTCGCCGGTCAGCATGAGCGACTCGCGCACCAGCTCCGGCTTCTCCGGCTGGTAGGTGGTCCGCCCGTCGAGGTGCTCGGTGCGGAAGCCGAACTCGGCCTTGAGCTGCCGCTGCACCGGGACCTTGGTGATGCGGTCGACGCCGAACGGGATGCGGAAGTGCGGTCCGGGCTCGACGGTCCCGATGAAGCGGCCGAGGCGGAGGATGACCCCGACCTCGTCCGGCTCCACCTGGACGTAGGACGTGGTCACGCCGACGAGCGCCACCAGCGCGGCGATCACGAGCGGCAGCCGCCCGCCCAGCGCGCTCCACAGCCCTCGCCAGAAGTCACCCGGTCCCGGCTTCTGCGGTCCGTCCACGACCCGAGGGCTCGATTCCATCCATCTGGCTTCGCCCGGTTCCACCCAAAATGCAAGCCGGCGAGGCGCACGTCCGGTGACGCGGGGCGGCGGCCGGGGTTCACGGTGGGGCGAGCCGCCCCGGCCCACCCGCGGACGCGGCTACGCCGCCCGCCCGGCGTCCTCGTCGTCGCGCGCCTCGGCGTCTGCCGCGGCGGCGGTCGCGGGCGAGCCCCAGGCGATGGGCCGGCGGAACAGCCAGCTCAGCATCCCGGAGATCCGCCAGAAGGCGGTGAGCTGGCGGAGGCCGAGGTTCTCGACCAGCACCGCGCCGATGAGCGCCGCGAGCTGCTTCGGGCGCTGGTACACGTGGAACGACTTCTCCTCGAGGAGCAGCGCGTTCGCGGAGAGCAGCGTCGCGACCCCGAGCGCGGCGACGAAGAACGCCGCGAACGAGCTCCAGGAGATGACGCCGAGCGCCCAGGCGGCGCCGATCACCACGTACCCGGCCACCTCGACGACGGGACCGAACGCCTCGAAGAAGAGCAGGTTCGGCACGGTGAGCCAGCCGGCGGCGCCGCCGCGGCGGTGGAACAGGAGCCCGCGGTTGCCGGCGATGGCCTCGAGCAGGCCGCGGTGCCAGCGGACGCGCTGCCTGCGGAGCGCGGCGAGCGTGTCCGGCACCTCGGTCCAGCAGATCGGGTCGGGCACGAACGAGATGCGGTAGGGGCGGCCGGAGAGCCGGTAGAGGCGGTGCAGCCGCAGCACGAGCTCCATGTCCTCGCCGACGGTGTCGGTCCGGTAGCCGCCGGCCTCGATGACGGCGGTGCGGCGGAACATCCCGAACGCGCCGGAGACGTTGGGGAGCGCGTTCACCGGCGCCCAGCCCAGCCGGCCGAACAGGAACGCCCGCAGGTACTCGAGCACCTGCACCCGGGCGACCCAGCCGCGCGGCATCCCGATCTCCTCGACGAACCCGTCCACCACCCTGCAGCCGTTCAGCACGCGGATGGTGCCGCCGCAGGCGATGGTGGAAGGGTCCTCCAGGAACGGCCGGACCACCCGCGCCACGCTGTCGCGCTGCAGCACCGAGTCGCCGTCCACCGCGCAGAACAGCGGGTACCGGGCGGCGTTGATGCCCGCGTTCATGGCGTCCGCCTTGCCGCCGTTCGACTTGTCGAGCACGCGCACGTTGCGGTGGCGGAGCGACCGGAACACCCGCCGGACCGGCGTGGAGGGCACCGAGATGCGGTACGCCTCGGGGAACGGCACCAGCTCGAACTCGCGGGTGAGGACCTCGAGCGTGCGGTCGGTGGACCCGTCGTTCACCACCACGATCTCGAGCTCGGGGTACTCGAGCTGGAGCAGGCACCGGATGGTGCCGGCGATGGTCTCCTCCTCGTTGAACGCCGGGACGATGATGCTCACCGGCGGCTCGAGCCGGGAGAAGAACCGGGGCAGGAGGAGCGAGGCGCGCGCGTCCGCGTCGCGCGCGATGACCCGCAGCGAGACGAGGTTGAGCGCGAGGTACGACACGGTGAGCGCGACGAAGTAGGCGAGGAACGCCCACTGCACGACCTCGATGAGCCGGAGCAGCGTCACGACCGCACCTCCGCGAGCGCCTGCCGGACGATGTCGCGCGCGTAGCGGTCGCCGGACGCCTCGGCCAGCGCGAGCACCTCCTGCGAGGTGCCGTACGGCCGGGCGGCGAGCGCCTGCGCGGCGCGGTAGCGGACCCACCACTCCGCGTCCCGCAGGAGGCCGGCCAGCAGCTCGCGATCGGCCCGCTCGCCCACGCGCCCGAGCGCGGCGGCCGCCTGCACCCGGACCGACCACGACGCGTGCCGCGCGGCGCGGCGGGCGGCGTCGAGGAGCGCCGGGCTCCGCACCTGGCGCAGCGCCGCGGCAAGGACCTCGGGCTCGTCGGCGCGCTCGAGCAGCGCGGCCAGGATCGGCTCCACCCGGTGCGCGTCCACGATGGACGCGAGCGGGAGCAGGCGCACCAGCGCGGGACCGGGCAGGGCGGCGCAGAGCGCGGCGAAGCGCTCCGACACGCGCGGCGGGCTCGCCTCCCCGAGGACGCTCGCGAACAGCGGCACCGGCCAGTCGGCCCGCCGGGCCAGCCGCGGCAGCAGCTCGGCCGGCGCGCCCTCGGGATCGATCCGCACCAGCGCGCGGGCCGCCGCGAGGGACAGGTAGGAGCGCGGGTCGTCGAGCCAGCGCAGCACCTCGGCGCGATCCTCCGCGCGCCCGAGATAGCCGAGCGTCCGCAGCGCCAGCACGTGCCCGAGCGCGTCCTCGCGGCGCAGCCGGGCGCCGGCGAGCGCCCGCGCGCCGAGCGCGTCGCCGACCCGGGCCAGCCGCTCGAGGGGCTCGCCGCGGATGCCGTCGAGGAGCTGGACCCAGAGCAGCAGGAACGCGTCCTCGTCCTCGGGCGGCAGGGCGGGCAGGCGCGGGCTGCCGCCGGCGATCGCCTCGAACAGGACCGGCCGCCAGCGCGCGACCACGTCCTGGCGCCTTGCCTCCGCCCGCGCCAGCCGCCGGCGCATGCCGAGCACGCGCGCGACGAGCACGGCGCTCAGCAGCACGGTGAGCAGCCCGGTCGCCCAGGCGGCCCGGACCACCGGCTCAAAAGCTCCGGCGAACGCCAAGGCGCCCTCCCACCCGAGTGTAGAGGTCCCCCTGCCGCTGCGCGGTCAGGTCCCAGGTGACCGCCCACGTGGCCGAGAGCGGATGGGCACCGGTGAGCGCGGCGCCGAGCACGTCGGTGCGGAGCACCGCCCCGCCGCCCAGCGACTCCAGCTCGCGCCCGGCGGCGACGGACACGCCCACCCGCCCGCGCTCGCCGTAGTAGAGATCGAGCGCGAGCCGGCCGCTGCCGCTCCACGCACCGTGCAGGCCCGCGGCGGTGCCGCTGGCGGCCGTGCGCCAGCGCCCGAAGTACCGCTCCAGGCCGGCCGTGGTCAGCGCGACGGTGCTCGCCCCCAGCTCGCCGTCGTAGCGGAGCAGGCGACCGCCCAGCGAGGCGACCCAGCCCGCGCCCAGCCCGCGCTCGGCGCGCGCGCCGGCCGACCACCGCGGGAGGAACTCCCAGGTCGGGCTGGCCGAGCCCTCGACCCCGAGCACGAACCCGGCGACCGGGGCCTGGGCCCAGATCGCCGCCTCCACGTCGTCCTCGCGGAAGCGCGAGGCCTCGCGCAGGCTGCCGCCCGCGGCGAGCGCGCGGTCGCGATCGGCGACCCAGGCGAGGTCGAGCGCGGTGGTGCGCCAGGCCGGACGATCGCCGGAGAGCGCCTCGGCGCCCTGGCTCAGCTCGACCGTGGACGCGGCGGCGACGGCGGGGACGGCGACCGGGACGAGCAGGGCGAGCGCCGCGAGCACGCGCCTCACGGCCGGTCCTTCGCGAGCCGCTTCAGCTCGGTGATGAGCGCGCCCGGATCGAACGGCTTCTCGAGCCAGGCGTCCACCCGCGCGGCGCCGCCGCCGATGGAGCGCGTCGCGCCGAGGAGCAGGATGGGCACCTCGCCCCAGCGCGGATCGGCGCGGAGCGCGGTGGCGACCGAGAGGCCGTTGCGACAGGGCAGGAGCTGATCCAGCACCACCGCGCTCGCCGGCTCGTGGCGGGCCGCGTGCTCCAGGGCGGCGCGGCCGTCGCCCACGACCTCGGGCGCGAACCCCTCGCGCTCCAGCAGGAACGCCAGCAGGCCGGCGATGTTCTCGTCGTCCTCGACCACCGTGATCCGGCGGGGAGGGCGGTATCCCGCACGCGTGTCCACGGCGAGGACTGTGCCCGCAGCGGGCCTGCGAGGGTATCGCGTGGTCGTGGGGTGCGGTGTGCGTTCGAGGCTTACATCATTCACGCTGCGTGCCGGGAGCGCGGGTGAGGGCGCGTACCGACGGTGCGTGCGCCCTCGCGCGCGTCCGATCACCCCTTCCCGATCGGCCGTCCGCTGCGGCACCACTCGCTGAACGAGCCCACGTAGAGCGCGGCGCCGCCGAGGCCGGCGGCGTCCAGCGCGAGCAGCGTGTGACAGGCGGTCACGCCGGATCCGCAGTGCACCACGAGGTGCTCGGGCGGGGTGCCGCCGAGCAGCGCCAGGTACTTCCGGCGCAGCGCCTCGGGCGCGAGGAACCGGCCGTCGGGGCCGAGGTTCTCGGCGGAGGGGAGGTTCAGCGTGCCGGGGATGCGGCCGGCCACGGGATCGAGCGTCTCCGTCTCGCCGCGCCAGCGCTCGCGCGCGCGGACGTCGAGCACCTTCCACGCCGGATCCCCGAGCCGGCTCGTGACCTCGTCGATCGAGAGGATGGGGAGCGACCAGCGCGCGGCCGGATACGCCCGCGGCGCAGGCGCCGGCGCCGGCGCTGCGGTGGTCACCGGGACGCCGACGTCCCGCGCCGCCTGGAACCCGCCGTCCAGCACCGCGACCTGCGCGTGGCCGAACGCCCGCAGCATCCACCAGAGACGCGCGGCGGCGTTCTGGCCGCCCGCCGCGTCGTAGACCACGACGCGGGTGTCCGGCCCGATGCCCCACGCGCCGAGCTGCGCGGCCCAGGCGGCCGGCTCGGGCAGCGGGTGGCGGCCGCCGCGGGCCGGATCGAACCCGGGGGCCGACGCGGTGCTGAGGTGGACGTTCAGGTCGGCGTGGAGGGCGCCCTGGAGGTGCCCCGCGGCGTAGGCCTCGAGGCCGGGGCGGGCGTCGAGCAGCCGGACGTCCTGGAGCGAGGTGAGCAGGGCCGGGGCGGGGATGAGCGGGCCGAAGCGCATGCCTCCCCTCTAGCACGCCGCGCGTGCCGCGCGAGGCGCCCGCGGCGCCCGGCCCCGTGCGGTCGCGCGCCGCTCACCGGAGCGTCGCGTGGTACTCCTGCAGGCTCCGCACGCCCTCCGCGCCGGCGCGGCGCGCCGCGATGCCCTTCGCCGTCATCACCGCGGCCGCCGCGGTGGTGACGTACGGGACCCCGGCGCGGATGGCGGCCTTGCGGATGTACGAGTCGTCGTGCGTGCTCTGCTTCCCGGCGGGCGTGTTGACGAGCAGGCTCACCTCGCCGTTCAGGAGCGCGTCGGCGAGGTTGGGCCGCCCCTCGTGCAGCTTCAGCACCAGCTCGGCCTCGATGCCCTGCCCGGCCAGGAAGTCGCGCGTGCCGCGCGTCGCCTTGACCCGGAAGCCCATGCCGGCGAGCTCCCGGATCGCCGCCGCCACCCGCGGCTTGTCGGCCTCGGCCACGGTGACGAGCACGGTCCCGGCGAGGGGAAGCGGCGAGCGGGTGGCCTGCTGCGCCTTGTAGAACGCGAGCCCCGGGCTCCGGGCCAGCCCCAGCACCTCGCCGGTGGAGCGCATCTCGGGCCCGAGCACCGGGTCCACCTCCGGGAACATGTAGAACGGGAACACCGCCTCCTTCACGCCGAAGTAGCCCGGCTTGCGGCGCTCGAGCCGCAGGTCCTTCAGCCGCGTGCCCAGCACCACCTGGGCGGCGATGCGGGCCATGGGGAGGTCGCAGACCTTGCTGACGAGCGGCACGGTCCGGCTGGCGCGCGGGTTCGCCTCGAGCACGTACACGGTGCCGCCCGCGATGGCGTACTGGACGTTGATGAGCCCGATCACGCCCAGCTCGAGGGCCAGGCGGCGGGTGTAGTCCTCGATCGTGGCGAGGTGCTCGGGCGCGACGTTCACCGGCGGGATCACGCAGGCGGAGTCGCCGGAGTGCACGCCGGCGAGCTCGATGTGCTCCATCACCGCGGGCACGAACGCGTCGGTGCCGTCGCAGATGGCGTCCGCCTCGGTCTCCACCGCGTCCACCAGGAAGCGGTCCACGTAGAGCGGCCGCTCCGGCGACACGTCCACCGCCTTGCGCACGTACTCGCGCAGCGTCTCCTCGTCGTGCACGACCTCCATGCCGCGGCCGCCGAGCACGTAGGAGGGCCGGACGATGAGCGGGTAGCCCATGCGCCGCGCCAGCGCGAGCGCCTCGTCCTGGTCGCGCGCCAGCCCCGACTCCGGCTGCGGGATCCCGAGCTTGCGCACCACGGCGCTGAAGCGCTCGCGGTCCTCGGCGAGGTCGATGGTCTCGGGCGAGGTGCCCAGGATGCGGACGCCGGCCTCCTCGAGCTGGCGGGCGATGTCGAGCGGCGTCTGCCCGCCGAACTGCACCATCACGCCGTCCGGGCGCTCCTTGCGGTAGATGGAGAGCACGTCCTCGACCGTCACCGGCTCGAAGTACAGCCGGTCGGCGGTGTCGTAGTCGGTCGAGACCGTCTCCGGGTTGCAGTTCACCATGATCGACTGGTAGCCGGCGTCGCGCAGCGCGAACGCGGTGTGCACGCAGCAGTAGTCGAACTCGATGCCCTGCCCGATGCGGTTCGGACCGCCGCCCAGCACCATGATCTTCTTCGCGCCGGCCCGCGCCGGCACCGCGTCCGGCGCCCGGTAGGTCGAGAAGTAGTAGGCGGCGTCCTGCACGCCGGAGACCGGGACCGCCTCCCAGCCCTCCACCACGCCGAGCGCGGTGCGCCGCTCGCGGACCTCCGCCTCGGACACCCGGAGCAGCCGCGCCAGGTAGCGGTCCGCGAACCCGTCCTGCTTGGCGCGCACCAGCAGGTCGTCCGGCGGCAGCCGGCCCGCGTGCCGGAGCAGCTCCTCCTCCAGCGCGACCAGCTCCTTCATCTGCTCGAGGAACCAGCGCTTGATGTGCGTGCGCTGCTGCAGCAGGTCGAGGTCGGCGCCCTTGCGGATCGCCTCGTAGAGCAGGAACTGGCGCTCGCTGGTGGGCTCGCGCAGCCGCTCCAGCAGCTCCTCCAGCGGCAGCGCGTGGAAGTCCTTCGCGAAGCCCAGGCCGGGCCGGCCGTTCTCGAGCGAGCGGATCGCCTTCTGGAACGCCTCCTTGTAGCTCTTGCCGATCGACATCACCTCGCCGACCGCGCGCATCTGCGTGCCGAGCCGGTCCTGCACGCCCCTGAACTTCTCGAACGCCCAGCGCGAGAACTTCACCACCACGTAGTCGCCGGACGGCGTGTACCGGTCGAGCGTCCCGTCGCGCCAGTACGGGATCTCGTCCAGCGTCAGGCCGGCGGCGAGCATCGAAGAGACGAGCGCGATGGGGAACCCGGTCGCCTTGGACGCGAGCGCGGACGAGCGCGAGGTGCGCGGGTTGATCTCGATGACGATCACGCGCCCGGTGCGCGGGTCGTGGGCGAACTGGACGTTCGTCCCGCCGATCACCTCGATCGCGTCCACGATGCGGTAGGCCTGGTCCTGGAGCCTCGCCTGGAGCTCCGGCGAGATCGTCAGCATCGGCGCGGTGCAGTAGGAGTCGCCGGTGTGGACGCCCATCGCGTCCACGTTCTCGATGAAGCAGACGGTGATCTTCCTGCCCTTGGCGTCGCGGACCACCTCGAGCTCGAGCTCCTCCCAGCCGAGCACCGACTCCTCCACCAGCACCTGCGACACCGGGCTCGCGAGCAGGCCGCGCGCGGCGATCTCCTCCAGCTCCTCGACGTTGTAGGCGAAGCCGCCGCCGGTGCCGCCCATGGTGTACGCGGGCCGCACCACCAGCGGGAAGCCGAGCCGCTGGCCCGCGGCCATGGCCTGGTCCAGCGTGGTCGCGATCTCGCTGCGCGCCGTCTCGATCCCGAGGCGCGTCATGGTCTCCTTGAACGTCTCGCGATCCTCGCCGCGACGGATGGCCTCGAGGTTCACGCCGATGACGCGCACGCCGTACCGGTCGAGGACGCCCTTGCGCGCGAGCTCGGAGGAGAGGTTCAGGCCGGTCTGGCCGCCCAGGTTCGGGAGCAGCGCGTCGGGGCGCTCCTTCTCGATGATCCGGGTGAGCGTCTCCACGTCGAGCGGCTCGACGTAGGTCGCGTCCGCCATCCCCGGGTCCGTCATGATGGTGGCCGGGTTGGAGTTGACGAGGACGATCCGGTAGCCGAGCTTGCGCAGCGCCTTGCAGGCCTGCGTGCCCGAGTAGTCGAACTCGCAGGCCTGGCCGATGACGATCGGGCCGGAGCCGATGATCAGGACCGTCTTCACGTCGTCGCGGCGAGGCATGCGAGCTCCGTCGATGGGGTGGGCGGGGGCCGGATGATGCCACGGCGGGCTGGGATCCGGCGGCCCGCGCGCGGCGGGCGGGCGTGGAGAAGCTCACCGTCCGGTGCGGGACCGCGCGGACCCGGGGTCCGCCCGGGACCGGTGCGACCGTAGGGCGCGCCCCGGCGCACGGCGCGCGAGGCGCGCGGCCTCGCTGGGGATTCCCGCCGCGCGCTCTTCACCCACCGTGACGTCGGGACGGACCGTGGGTTGCAACGCGTCCGGGCGCCCGCCCCACCGCCGGGGCGGCGCCTGCCCAGGGAGGACGTCAACGTGACGAAGAACGTCGGGATCGGCGAGCGCCTCGGGGGCGTCTTCGCCGCGCTGATCGCCATCCTGGGGATCGTCGCGTGGCTGGGCCTGCAGCGGCTCTCGAGCCAGAAGGACGCGATCGACGCGGTGGCGGGCCCGCGCTGGGAGGAGACGGAGCAGGGGGTGAAGGGCCTGGAGCAGATCGGCCGCGAGACGGCCCTGGTCTCGGCGGTGTTCCTGGCGGCCGACCTCGAGGGCGCCCGGAGCGCGGCGGCCGCCGCGGACGCAGCCGACCGCGACGCCGACGGGCTGGTGGACGCGCTGTCGCGGCGCGTGCGCTCGTTCCGGTGCGAGCCCGGCATCGATGCGATGGAGCAGGTGGCCGCGGCGCGGCGGACCTTCGCGGCGGCGTTCGAGCGGGCGCAGGCGCTGCTCGAGCAGGGCCACCTGGAGGAGGCGCGCGCGCTGGCCCGCGCCGAGGTCCTCCCGCTCCTCGAGGACGTCCACCGCGCCTGGGCGGCGTTCTTCGCCCACGAGGGCGTGCACGTGCGGACCGCCGCCGCGGCCGTGGAGGCGGACCACGACGCGGCGCGGACCACGACGCTGGCGATGGGCGTGGCCGCGGTGCTGCTCGCGGTGGTGCTGGCGGTGTGGATCACCCGCAGCATCACCGGGCCGCTCCGGGGGGCGATCGGCGCGGCGAAGCGCATCGCGGGCGGAGACCTGCGCGACCCGGTGCAGGTCACGTCCCACGACGAGATCGGCGCGCTCCAGCGCGCGATGCGCGAGATGGGCGAGAAGCTGGCCGAGGTGATCGGCGACGTCCGAAGCGGCGCGGAGGCGCTCACCGCCGCCTCGGCGCAGGTCGCGAGCACCTCGCAGTCGCTGTCGCAGGGCACCGGCGAGCAGGCGGCGAGCGCCGAGGAGGCCACCTCCTCGCTGGAGGAGATGAGCGCGTCGATCGCGCAGAACGCCGAGAACGCGCGTCAGACCGAGCAGATGGCGAGCCTGGGGGCGCGCAACACCGACGTGGGCGGCAAGGCGGTGGCCGAGTCGGTCGCCGCCATGCGCTCCATCGCCGGGCAGATCTCCATCGTCGAGGAGATCGCGTACCAGACCAACCTGCTCGCGCTGAACGCCGCCATCGAGGCGGCGCGCGCCGGCGAGCACGGGCGGGGCTTCGCGGTGGTCGCGACCGAGGTGCGCAAGCTCGCCGAGCGCGCGCAGCGCGCGGCGAAGGAGATCGGCGAGGTGGCCGGCTCGAGCGTGCACGTGGCGGAGCGCAGCGGCGAGCTCATCGCCGAGCTGGTGCCCGCCATCCAGCGGACCGCCGATCTGGTGCAGGAGGTGGCCGCCGCGTCCCAGCAGCAGGCGGTCGGGGTCGCGCAGGTCTCGAAGGCCATGGCGATCGTGGACCAGGTGACGCAGCGCAACGCCTCGGCGGCGGAGGAGCTCTCCGGCACCGCCGAGGAGATGGCCTCGCAGGCCGAGGCGCTCCTGCAGGTGGTCGGCTTCTTCCGGGTGCGCGAGGACGGGCCGCGCGCCGGCTGAGCGCCGGCCCCGACGCCCGTCAGTCCCAGCTCACCCTGCGGATGGGCAGCCCGCGCCCGTCCGGCTCGCCGCCGGCGCCGCCGGTCTCGGTGCGGCAGGGCCCCTCGCTCGGCGCCCACAGCGGCCGCTCCTCGCTGCCGTCGGGGTGGACGGCGCCGTGGCGCGGCGGCAGCTGCTCGGGGGCGACCGGATGGCCGTCCGCGGGGTTCCAGCGGCGGCCGGTCATGGCGTGGCCTCGGTGACGGCCCGCAGGCGCTGGACGAGCTGCCGGTGCGCCTCGCCCTGTACGGCGCGATCGGACATCGGGTAGAGCATGTGCTCCTCCTTCATGTTGTGGACCGACAGGACCTGCGTGAGCCCGCCCACCGCGGCGGCCAGGCCGCCGGCGTCCTCGCGATCCAGCGACCCGGCGGCCTCGCGCATCCGCTCCCGGATCTGCACGTGCTCCATGCGCATCACCTGGGTCGGCCCGGACGCCATGCCGGTGGCGTCCTCGAACGTGGGGAACAGGACCTGCTCCTCGGCGTCGATGTGGCGATCGAGGCCGGACGTGAACTCGGCGAAGCGCCGCGCGGCGTCTCGGTACTCGCCCGCCGCGGCGAGCCGCTCCACCTCGGGCAGGATCGCGTCGAGCCGGCGGTGGTCCGCCTCGAGGTAGCCGGTCACGCTGTCCGGCGCGCCGCCGGCGGGCGCGGCGGCCTGCCGGCCCGGCGCCTTGCGCTCGATCCGGACCTGCCACGCGGCGGGACCCTGCTCGAGGTACTCGTGCTGCGCTTCGCCGGGCCGGACGAACCGGAACTGCTGGAGGAGCGGCATGGGATCGTGATCGTTCACGATCACCATCGAGTCGCCGGTCGGCAGCGCGTCGAAGCACTGGAAGACGAGGCCGTGCCGCACCTGCGGCGGGAGGGCTCGGAGATCGATCACGCGGGGCTGCTGGGGCATTCGGTTCGCTCCTGTCGAAGTGCGGGGACGGAAACCCGGACTGCACGGGCCGTGCCCCTCATGCCCGGGCGGCGCTCGTCACGGAGTGCTTGCGCGACAGCAGTTTCGTGGCCGAGCGCGCGGCGCGCTCCGCCCCCAGCGGGACCGGGCGTGTTCCAGGGCGTCTCGAACTGGAACGCGCGACCGCTCGCTGCCCGCTGCGCCGGGCGGCCCCAGATTGCGCGGATGGACGGCTCCGTGCTCGAGAGGGCATTCACGCGGGCGGAGGAGGCGCTGCTCTCCCGGACGCTGATCGGCCGCCGGCTCGCCGCGGACGTGCGTGACGAAACCGGGCTGGTGGTGTTCGCCGCGGGCGCGGAGATCGACCGGCCGCTGCTCGACCGGGCGCGCGAGCGCGGGCTGCTCGACGAGGTGGCGCGCGCGGCCGAGCCGGGGACGAGCGACACCGAGCTGGAGGAGCTGTTCCTGTGGCTCGCCGAGCGCCGGCGCACCCGGGGCTGAGCGCCGGCGGCGAGGCGGTGCTGCTCGTGAACGCCGCCGCGCGGAAGGGCGACGCGGCGCTGTCCGCCGCGCGCGCCGCGCTGGAGGGGGCCGGGGTGGTCCTCGCCGAGGCGCGCGCGATCGAGCCGGGAGCGCTGAGGGAGGCGGTCGAGGCGGCGGTCGCGGCGGGGGCGGCGCGCGTCATCGTGGGCGGCGGGGACGGGTCGCTCGCCGCGGCGGCGTCCGCGCTCGCCGGCACCGGCGCGGCGCTCGGGGTGCTCCCGCTCGGCACCGCGAACGACTTCGCGCGCACGCTGCGCATCCCGGACGACCTCGCGGGCGCGGCGCGGGTGATCGCGCGCGGGCGCGTGCGCCGGGTGGACGTGGGCTGGGCCGGCGGGCGCGCGTTCCTGAACGCGGCCAGCGTGGGCGCGTCGTCCGAGCTGACGCGGCGGCTCGACGACGGCCTCAAGCGGCGCGCCGGGACGCTCGCGTACCCGGTGGCGGGCGCCGCCGCCGCGGGCCAGCCGCCGTTCCGGGCGCGGCTCGAGGTGGACGGGCGAACCGAGGAGCTGCGCGCGCTGCAGGTGGTGGTGGGGAACGGCCGCTACCACGGCGGCGGCCGGCTCATCGCGCCGCGCGCCCGCGCCGACGACCACCTCCTGGACGTGTACGTGCTCACCACGGCCTCCTCCCCGGGCGCGCCGCGGCTGCGCGACCGCCTGCGCGACCTCGCCGGCCTCGCGCGCTACGCCCTCCTGCTCCTCCGCGGACGCCACCTCGAGCACCCGGGCGTGCTCCACGTGCGCGCGACGCGCGCCGCGCTCTGGACCGACCCGCCGCTCGAGATCGACGCGGACGGCGAGCTGGCCGGGTCCACGCCGGCCGAGTTCCGGGTTTCACCCGGGCAGCTCGCGGTGCTCGCGCCCTAGGGCCGCGACGCCGCGCCGCTGCGGCCCGCGGTACACGCAACGTGTGGCCGAGGGGACACGCTCCGCCGGTTCTCCCGTGTTCCCGCGGCCCTGGACGCCGGGCGGGGGCGGCCCGGAGCTTGCGATGCCACCGGCGCCATGACCCCGCTCGCCCTGCGCACCGCCGTGGTCTCGCTCCTCCTCGTCCCGCCGCTCGCGTTCCTGCTCGCGTGCGCGCATCGCCCCGCGCGGCCCGGCTGCCCGCCGGTGGACGCGCTGATCCTCGTGGACACCGCCGAGCATCGCCTGGCGCTCTGCGAGGCCGGCGCCGCGGCCGCGGTCTTCCCGGTGGCGCTCGGCAGCGCCGGGACGGAGAAGCGCGCCGAGGGCGATCGCCGGACGCCCCTCGGCGCGTACGCGCTGGGTACGCCGCGGCCCTCCGCCGGCTTCGGCACCTTCATCCCCATCGGCTACCCGACGGCGGAGCAGCGGCGCGCCGGGCGCACCGGCAGCAACGTCGGCATCCACGGGCCGGCGCGGGCGATGCGCTGGGCGGGACGGCTCAACACCTGGGCGGACTGGACCGCCGGCTGCGTGGCGCTCGGGTCCGACCGCGAGGTCGCGGCGGTGGCCGCCTTCGTGGAGCGACGCCGGCCGGGCGTGGTGCTGCGCTGAGGCTCAGCCCGCCACGCCGAGCGTCGCGGCCGTGGTGAACCGGCGCAGCTCCTCGTACGGCAGCGCGCCCGAGACCCGGTCCACCTCCTTGCCGTCGCGGAACACGACGAGCGTGGGGATGGCCTGGATCCCGAAGCGCGCGCCGGCCGCCGGGCTCGCCTCGGTGTCCACCTTCAGCACCACCAGCCGCCCGGCCTGCTCGCGCGCGAGCCGCTCGAGCACCGGCGCGAAGGCGCGGCACGGGGCGCACCACGGCGCCCAGAAGTCCACCAGCACGGGCGCCGGGCTGCTCCCGACCGCGCGCTCCAGCGCCGCGAGGTCGGCGTGGCCGGGGGCCCCGCTGGTGTCGAGGTCCGCCTTGCACTTGCCGCAGACGGGTTCGCGCCCCGGCGTGAGCGGGGCGAGGCGGTTCATCGCGCCGCAGCGGGCGCACCGGTAGATGAGGGGCGAGGCCATGAGCAGAACATGCGTCCGACGCCGGCCGTGTCAAACGCGCCCGGTGCAGCGGCCTGCTCGCGCCGCCGGCCGCGCCCCGGGCCGGTTCACCGCCCCGACGCCCCCTCGCGAGAGCGGCCGGCCCGCGCCCCGGCGCCGCGCCCGCTGCCCAGGGCGGATGCGAGGAACTCCACGAACGCGCGGACCCGCGCCGGCACCGAGCCGGCGGGGCCCAGGAACAGCGCGTGGATCTCGAGGGCGTCTCCGGGCTCGAACGCCTCGA
The DNA here is from genome assembly GCF_000022145.1 of Anaeromyxobacter dehalogenans 2CP-1. Lineage (NCBI taxonomy): Bacteria > Pseudomonadati > Myxococcota > Myxococcia > Myxococcales > Anaeromyxobacteraceae > Anaeromyxobacter > Anaeromyxobacter dehalogenans. The sequence goes on along the minus strand of NC_011891.1, from coordinate 4,083,400 downwards.
GGACGCGCACGAGGCGCCCTGCCTCGAGGTCGTCCGTGACCTGGAAGAGCGCGAGGCGCGCGAGGCCCGCGCCCGCGAGCGCCAGCCGCCGCGCAGTCTCGCCGTCGCCCGCGCGCACGGCGCCGCGCACCGGCACCCGCACCTCCTCGCCGCCCTGGCGGAACGGCCAGTCCTGGAGGGTGCGCGCGAACGTGAAGCCGATCCGCTCGTGCGCGCCGAGGTCGGCCGGCGTGTGCGGCGTCCCGCGGCGCGCGAGGTAGTCGGGTGACGCGACCACGGCCACCGGGCTCTCGCCCAGCTTGCGCGCGAGCAGCCCGGAGGCGCGCAGCGGGCCCACGCGGATGGCGACGTCGGCGCGCCGCTCCACCAGGTCGACCACCTCGTCGGTGAGCACCAGGTCGAGCGTGACGCCCGGGTTCGCCTCGAGGAAGCTCCGCACCACCGGCAGCAGGCAGTGCACGCCGAACGGGAGGTTCGCGTTCACGCGCACCCGGCCGCGCGGCGCGCCGCCCCGTGCCTCGCTCTCGGCCTCCTCCACCTCCGCCAGGATCCGGAGCGCCCGCTGGTGAAACGCCTCGCCCTCGGCGGTGAGCCGGACCGCGCGCGTGGTGCGCGTGAGCAGCCGCGCCCCGAGCCGCGCCTCGAGGCGCGCGACCAGCTTGTTCAGCGCGGAGGGGGTCTTCCCGAGCGCGCGCCCGGCGGCGGAGAAGCCGCCCAGCTCCGCGACGGCCGCGAACGCCTCCATCTCGTACAGCCGGTTGCCGTCGCCATGGGCCATCGATGAGCTCGGTTCACAGGTGTTGTGCCTGGAGAGTGCTAGCGGGGAGGGGGGGCGCCGCGCATCCTTTCCGCGCGACGCGCAGGCCGGCCAGGGCTCGTGGCCACGCGCGGCGCGCCAACCACCGGGACGGGAGTCATCGTGGAGCACAGGAGACTGGGAGCATCGGGGCTGGAGGTCCCGGCGCTGAGCTTCGGCGCCGGCACGTTCGGCGGGGCGGGGCCGCTGTTCAGCGCCTGGGGGACGATCGACGTCGCAGGGGCGAGGCGCATGGTGGACATGTGTCTGGACGCGGGCGTCACGCTGTTCGACACCGCGGACGTCTACTCCTCGGGCGCATCGGAGGAGGTGCTCGGCGCCGCGCTGGAGGGGCGGCGGGATCGCGCGCTCATCTCCACCAAGACCGGGCTCCCCACCGGCGACGGGCCGAACGACGCGGGCACGTCGCGGCTGCGCCTCGTGCGCGCGTGCGAGGCGGCGCTGCGGCGCCTTCGCACCGATCGGATCGACCTGCTGCAGCTCCACGCGTTCGACGCCCGCACCCCGGTGGAGGAGGTGCTCTCCACGCTCGACGACCTGGTCCGCGCCGGGAAGGTGCGCTACGTGGGGGCCTCCAACTTCTCGGGCTGGCAGCTCATGAAGTCGCTGGCGGAGGCGGACCGCCGCGGGTGGCCGCGCCACGTGGTGCACCAGGTGTACTACTCACTCGTCGGGCGGGACTACGAGTGGGAGCTCATGCCGCTTGCGCAGGATCAGGGCGTCGGCGCGATGGTCTGGAGCCCGCTCGGCTGGGGGCGGCTCACGGGGAAGATCCGCCGCGGCCAGCCGCTCCCCGCCGTGAGCCGGCTCCACCAGACCGCCGACTACGGCCCGCCGGTGGACGAGCCGCTGCTGTACCGCGTCGTCGACGCGCTCGAGGCGGTGGCCGCGGAGACCGGCCGGACCGTCCCGCAGGTCGCGCTCAACTGGCTGCTCCGCCGCCCGACGGTGTCGACCGTGGTGATCGGCGCGCGCACCGAGGAGCAGCTGCGGGACAACCTCGGCGCCGTGGGGTGGGCGCTCACGCCGGCGCAGGTCGCGGCGCTCGACGCCGCGAGCGCGGTGCCGGCCCCCTATCCGTACTGGCCCTACCGGCGCCAGGAGGGCTTCGCGCGACTCTCCCCTCCATCCGTCTGACGGCGTCCGCCTGCGCGTGCGCGAATGGGCGCGGCTCCTTCGGGGCCGCTGCCTCGCGCCGCCTTCGATGAAACACTGGCGGGGCAGCGCGCGCGGGGGGTCCCATGAAGGCGCGGTCGCTGGTCCAAGTCGCCTGGCTGAACCTGCGCGCGCTCCCGGGGGCGGCGCTCGCCATGCTCCCGATCCTGCTCCGGCGGCCCACCGGCGCGCGCGGGCGCAAGCCGCGCGAGGAGGGCGCCGGCGCCCCGCTGCCCGACGCCGAGGCGGGCCGGCGCGCCACCTCGTCATGACCGCCGGGCGGGGGGAGCGCGCGTGAAGATCGGGATCGTCACCGAGTACTACTACCCGAGCATCGGCGGGGTTCAGGAGCACGTCCACCACTTCGCTCGGGAGGCGCGGCGCCTCGGTCACGCGGTGAAGATCCTCACCAGCGAGATGCCGGACCTGCCGCCGCCGTCGCCGGAGGCGAGCGGTCCCGACGTGCTCCGGCTCGCGCGCAGCCGCCCGTTCTTCCTGAACGGCGGGTTCGGCCGCGTCTCGGTCGGCCTCGGCCTCTCGCGGGCCATGCGCGACGCGCTCGACCGCGAGCGCTTCGACGTCCTGCACGTCCACTGCCCCATCACCCCGGTGCTGCCCTGGCTGGCGCTGCAGCACGCCCGCGGCCCCGTCGCCGGCACCCTCCACACCCACTACACTCCCGGCCTCGGCTCGCGCCTGGCGGGCGGCCTGGAGCGGCGCTACCTCGGCCGGCTCGACCTGGTGCTGGCCGTCTCGCACGCGGCCGCGTCGCTCGCCGCCGGGATCCGCGACGACGTGCAGATCGTCCCGAACGGCGTGGACGCGGAGGGCTTCGGTCAGGGCCGCCGGCCGGCGCGCTTCGACGACGGCCGCTTCAACGTGCTCTGGGTCGGGCGGCTCGAGCCGCGGAACGGGCTCGACCGCATGCTGCGCGCGTTCGCCCGGCTGCGGGCCCGCGTCCCGTCGCGGCTGCTGGTCCTGGGCGACGGTCCACTCCGCCGCCGGTACGAGCGGATGGTCCCGCGGGATCTCGTCGAGGACGTGGTGTTCGCCGGGGCGGTGATCGAGGGGCGGGCGGACTGGTACGCGGCCGCGCACGTCTACTGCGCCCCGACCAGCGTGGCCTCCTTCGGCGTGACGCTGCTCGAGGCCATGGCGGCCGGGCGCCCGGTGCTCGCGTCCGACATCGACGGGTTCCGGGAGGTGCTGCACGACGGCGAGGAGGGCCGCCTGCTCCCTCCGGACGATCCCGACGCGTGGGCCGACGCGCTCGAGGCGCTGGCGCACGACCCGGCGCGCGCCGCCGCGCTCGGCGCGCGGGGGCGCGCCACCGCGGCCCGCTACGCGTGGCCCATCGTGGCGCGGCGCGTGCTCGACCTGTATCAGCAGGTGGTCTGAGGAGCGGTCCCGGCGATGCGCAGCGCGGTCACGCCGACGGGGTACCGGAGCGAGCCGCGGCGCGCGGATCTCGACTGGCTGCGCGTGCTCGGGATGCTGGCGGTGTTCCTGGTGCACGCCGCCGAGCCGTTCAACCCCTGGGACACCTGGCACGTGCAGAGCGCGCTGCGCAGCAAGTGGCTGGGCGAGCTCGTGTTCTTCCCTGCGCCGTGGATCATGCCGCTCTTCATGGCGCTCGCCGGCGAGGCGGCCTGGCTCGCGCTGCGTCACCGCTCGCCCGCCCGCTACGCGCGCGAGCGCCTGCTCCGCCTCGGGCTGCCGCTCGCGCTCGGGATCCTCGTGCTCGTGCCGCCGCAGGTCTGGGTGGAGCGGCGCCTCCAGGGCCGGTTCGACGGATCGCTGCTCGCGTTCTACCCGCACTTCTTCGAGGGCATCTATCCGGAGGGGAACTTCGCCTGGCACAACCTCTGGTTCCTGGTGTTCCTGCTCGCGTTCTCGCTCGCGACCGCGCCGCTCCTCGCCGCGCTGCGCCGCCCCGCAGGCCGCCGGCTGCTCGCGCGCCTGGCCGCGCCGTGCCAGGGGCCCGCCGGCCTCGCCTGGCTGGTGCTGCCGGCGGTCGCAATCCGGATCGCCACCGCGACCGCGGCGCCGCGCTTCGCGCCGCTCGCCTACGACTGGTCGAACCGCGGGCTGCTGCTCCCCGCGTTCCTGTGGGGCTTCGCGGTGGCGGCGGAGCCCGGCTTCGCCGCCGCGCTCGATCGCCACTGGCGGCTGGCGCTGGTCGTCGCGGCCGCCGTGTCGGTGGGGCTCTGCGCGTGGGCGTGGCCGGGGGACGTGCTCGCGCGCCTGCCGGCCGCCCGCTCGGCCGGCGGCGTGCTGCTGTGGGGCGGGTACGGCGGCGCGTCGTGGTGCTGGCTGGTGGCGCTGCTCGGCGGCGCGCGCCGGTGTCTCGCGCGCGACGACGGCGAGGCGCTCCAGCGCGCCAGCGCGCTCGTCTACCCGTTCTACGTGCTCCACCACGGCGTGATCGTCGGCCTCGCCGCCGCGATGGTGCAGCGGGGCGCCGACTCCGCCGGCCTGCCGGTCGCGTTCCTCGGGCTCGCCGCCGCCTCGCTCGCCATCAGCCTCGGCCTGTGCTGGTGGGTCGCCGCCTGGGAGCCGCTCCGGGTGGTGTTCGGGCTCCGTTCGCGACGCCGGGCCGCCGTGCGCGGGACGATCCCGCTGGCTAGAGATGAGCTGTAGCGGCGCGGACGGCGCCGCCTGGAGCCGGCTGCTCCGGACGCACCCCACGCCTCCTTGACCCCGACGCGCTCCACCTCCCGGCCCACCCGCCTTCGCCGCCTCGGCGTCCTGCTCTCCATCGCGACCGCGGTCGGCATGAGCGCGCCGGCCCGCGCCGGGCGCGCGCCGCCGGCGCCCGCGGAGCTCGACGCGCGGCCGGTCGAGCTGCGGAGCGGCTCCGGGAGCACGATCCGCGGCTGGCTCGCGCGCGGGCACCCGGGCGCGGGCGCCGTCCTGCTGCTGCACGGCATCGGCGCGAGCGCCGCCGAGATGGCCGGGCGCGCCCGCTTCCTCGCCGCGGTGGGGTACTCGGTGCTCGCCATCGACTTCCGCGGGCACGGCGCGAGCGGCTCGGCCCAGACGACCTACGGCGCGCTGGAGAGCCGCGACGCGCGCGCCGCGGTGGAGTGGCTGCGCGCGGCGCTGCCGGGCGAGCGGATCGGCGTGATCGGCATCTCGATGGGCGGCGCGGCGGCGCTGCTCGGCCCGGTCCCGCTGAAGGTGGACGCGCTGGTGCTCGAGTCGGTCTACCCGACCATCGACGCCGCCATCCGCAACCGGGCGCGGGCCTGGCTCGGCCCGCTCGGCGGGCTGCTCGCGCCGCTCGTCGAGCGGCTGATGCTCCCGCGCCAGGGCGTCCGCGCGGCCGACCTCCGCCCGGTGGACCGCATCGGCGCCCAGACGGCGCCGCTCCTCGTGCTCGCCGGCGCGGCGGATCCGTACACGCCGCTCGCCGAGTCGCGGGCGCTGTACCGGAGCGCCCGCGCGCCGAAGGCGCTCTGGGAGGTGCCCGGCGCCGGCCACGTGGACCTCCACGCGTTCGCCCGGACCGAGTACGAGCGGCGCGTGGGCGGCTTCCTGGACCGCCGGCTGCGGGTGCAGACGGCGCGTGCGCCGATCGCCGAGGCGCCGATCGCGGCCGCTACGGGTAGGCCGTGAACAGGTCGGACAGGCTCGCCGAGGTGGCGGCGGACCGCAGCAGCGGCGTGACGCCCAGGATCTCCTGCACGGTGCGCACGGTGGAGCCGTGCGTGTACGCGCCGGGCGCGGCGTAGCCGGGCTTCGCGAGCGGCGACACCGCGATGAGGCCGATGGGGTGGTCGCCCCGGTGGCCCTCGTCCCAGACCACCAGGATGACGCCGCCGTCGCGGTAGGCGGCGCTGTCCATGATGGCCGGCACCTCGCGCGCCAGGAACGCGTCCTGCTGCGCGACGGGATCGTTCAGCGGCGGGCAGGCGTCGTGCCCGTCGTCGCAGACGTCCGGGATGATGAAAGAGTACCGGGGCACGGTGCCGGCGGCGAGGTCCGCGGCCAGCTCCTCGAAGGGCCGCACGTGCGCGATGCAGCGGGCGCTGTGCGGGTCGAACGGGTGCCCGGAGACGTCCTCGAAGTAGACGAACGGGTCGTGGCGCACCGCGTACTTCCCCTCGTTCACGAGCGGGCAGGTGTCGCCGGCGATGCCCTCCGCGTACGCCTTCCACGTGAGCCCGACGTCCTCGAGGTAGGTCGCGAGGTGGCAGGTCACCGGCAGCGGCACGTCCGCGGGCGGCGCGTCGAAGTGGATGCCCAGCGGGTCGCCGGCCTCGAGCCACACGTAGTTGCCGAGGCTGGGGTGCAGCCCGCCGGTCCGGTAGTCCACCGCGTGCGCGAACGCGGGCAGCAGCGTGCCGTTCACGTAGGGTGCAGACGGGTTGCCGGCGACGTCGGACCAGTCCTGGTTCTCCATCACGATCACGAACACGGTCCTGAGCGCGTGCGGCGCGCCGCCGGTCGCGAGCGCCGGGGCCTGGGGCGGGCAGGCGTCATGGCTGGTGTCGCGGGTCTGCGCGCAGGCGAGGGCGAGCGGGAGGAGCGCGGCGAGCAGCGTCGGACGGGAGCGGAGACGGTGGAGCGGCGGCCGCGGCGCGCTCCGGGGGGCGGGGGTGTGCACGGACGTTTACTGGGCGCCGCAGCGGCGGCGCGCAACGCGGCCGGCCCTGCGGGCCCGCGCGGGAACGCCGATCCGTGAACCCTGCACCTCGCGGGGCGCGCACCGGCCCCCTCTGGGACGGTCGCACCCGTCGATCCGGCGGCTCTCGGAACGTCGACGCGATAGAGGCACGGAGCGCGGCGGCCCGGCCGTCCGGCCCGCGCCACAACCCGGACCACGGAGAGACACCATGCGGTTCATGATGATCGTGAAGGCCAGCCCGGACAGCGAGGCAGGAGCGCCGCCGAGCCGCGAGCTGATCCAGGCGATGACCCGGTACAACGAGGAGCTGGTGAACGCGGGCGTGCTGCTCGCGGGCGACGGGCTGCTCCCGTCCTCGAAGGGCGCCCGGGTGAGGTTCTCGAAGGGCAAGGTCGAGGTGGTGGACGGGCCGTTCGCCGAGGCGAAGGAGCTGGTGGCCGGCTTCTGGATGATCCAGGTGAAGTCGAAGGAGGAGGCCGTCGCCTGGGCCCGGCGCTGCCCGAACCCGATGGGAGAGGGCGCCGAGGGCGAGCTGGAGCTGCGGCAGGTGGCCGAGGCCGCGGACTTCCCGCCGGAGGTGCTCTCGTCGGAGGACGCCGCCAAGGAGGCGGAGATCTTCGAGCGCGCCAAGCGCAACGCGGCGAGCCGGTGACGGGACCGGCGGCGCGGAGGCGCGCCGGGTGACCGCCCGCGCGGACGCGCACCGCGCGGTGCACGCGGTGTTCCGCATCGAGGCGCCCCGGCTCATCGCCGGGCTGGCGCGGATGGTGCGCGACGTGGGGCTGGCGGAGGAGCTGGCGCAGGACGCGCTGGTCGCGGCGCTGGAGCGGTGGCCGGAGTCGGGCGTACCGGAGAGCCCGGGCGCCTGGCTCATGGCCACCGCGAAGCGCCGCGCGGTGGACGAGCTGCGCCGGAGGCGCATGGTGGACCGCAAGCACGAGGCGCTCGGCCCGGACCCGGAGGCGCTCGGCCCCACGGCCCCGCCGGCGCCCGACGCGGCGGTGGACGAGCCGGTGCGCGACGATCTCCTGCGGCTCCTGTTCATCGCCTGCCACCCGGTGCTCTCGCGCGAGGCGCGCACCGCGCTCACGCTGCGCCTGCTGGGCGGCCTCACCACCGAGGAGATCGCCCGCGCGTTCCTCCTGCCCGAGCCCACGGTGGCGCAGCGGATCGTGCGGGCGAAGCGCACGCTCGCGGAGGCGCGGGTGCCGTTCGAGGTGCCGCGCGGTGCGGACCTCCAGGCGCGCCTGGAGTCGGTGCTCGAGGTCGTCTACCTCGTGTTCAACGAGGGCTACACCGCCACCGCCGGCGACGACTGGATGCGCCCGGCGCTGTGCGAGGACGCGCTCCGGCTCGGCCGCATGCTGCAGGCGCTCGTGCCCGACGCGGCGGAGGTCCACGGGCTGGCCGCGCTCATGGAGCTGCAGGCCTCGCGGGCGGCGGCGCGGGTCGGGCCGTCGGGCGAGCCGGTGCTGCTGCTGGACCAGGACCGGAGCCGGTGGGATCGCCTGCTCATCCAGCGCGGGCTGGCGGCGCTGGAGCGCGCCGAGGGGCTGGGCGGCGGGCTCGGCCCGTACGCGCTGCAGGCGGCCATCGCGGCGTGCCACGCCCGCGCCCGCACCGCCGCCCTGACCGACTGGCCGCGCATCGCCGCGCTCTACGACGCGCTGGCCGAGCTGACGCCGTCGCCGGTCATCGAGCTGAACCGGGCGGTGGCCGTGGCGATGGCGTTCGGCCCGGCGGCGGGGCTCGAGCTGGTGGACGCGATCGCCGACGAGCCGTCGCTGCGCCGGTACCACCTCCTGCCGAGCGTCCGCGGCGAGCTGCTCTCCCGCCTCGGTCGCCTCGAGGAGGCCCGCGCCGAGCTGGAGCGCGCCGCCGGCATGACCCGCAACGCCCGCGAGCGCGCGCTCCTCCTCGAGCGGGCGGCGGCCTGTGGGCGCGCCGCGAAGGGCGCGTGATTCGAAGCCGGGGGTCGTGAGGGCGTGGAGGCGGGGGGCGCTGAAGGCCGCTCACCGTGAGCTTGTCGACGTGAGCGTGTCGACGGGTGGCGTTCTGGAGTCCGCTCGCCCTGAGCCTGTCGAAGGGCGGGCGGGGATGCTCGCCGGACCGCGTGACTCGAAGCCGGGTGGCAGTGGGTGCGGGTCCTCGTGTGCGCTCCCGCCCTCGCCCGCTCCCGCGACGTGGAGAAGGAATGCTCGGCGCGGGACTTCGGTCGTAGGACGCGCGCGGATCGCGTCCGATACACCAGGGCGCGCTCGCGAACTCGGCCGCGCTGCGCCGAGACCGGCCGGTCTGGGTCGCTGCTGCGGCGCACGCTGGCTGCCTGCGCCGGGCAGACTCGTCCCTGCGCTGCTCGACGTGCCTACGGGCACGCCTGCGCTGCTCGGTCCTCGTGTGCCCGGCTCGGCGACGCCATCGTGTGCCTCGCGACGCGACCAGACCAGCCGGGCTCGGCTATCGCTGACGCGACGCGCGGCCTCGGACACGCTCGCCGCGCACGCCGGCTGGATACGCGCGCGAGAGGGGGATCGTCGCGGGCTGCGCCTGCGCTGACAGTCGCGGTCGCGGGCGAGGGCGTCCGCGCTGCGGACCGGGAGCGTCCTGGCGGCTTCGAGGCGCGAGCGGCTGGCCCGCTCGGTGCCTCGGCTTCCACGATCCCACGGCCCCGCGTAGGCGGCCCTGCCCGGACGCTACCGGGGCGGCGGCGCCTTGCGCTGCGCGCCGGGGGCCTTCCCGCCCGGACCGGCGCCGTGGAGGAAGAAGTACGGGCGGACGTCGAGCAGCCGCCACGCGCCGTCGGTCCGGCGCGCCAGCACCACGGCGTGGGCGACCCAGGGCCGCGGCGCGCCGGGCGGCGGGTGGCCGCCGGAGAGCGTCTGCCGCACGTCGAGGAGCGCGAGGTCGCCGAGGAGCCGGACGCGCTCGACCGCAAGCTCGTTGTGGACGCCCTTCAGCACGCGCTCGAAGTCGCTGCGGAACTGCGCGGTGATCTGCTCGCGCCCGACCGCGTGCTGGCCCATGGGGTTGATGAACGTGCCCTCCTCGTCGAACAGCGCGCCCACGCGGCTCGCGTCCTGCGCGCCGAACGCGGCCTCGAACTCGCGGACGGTCTTCTCGAGATCCGGTGGGAGCGACGCGTCCTCGGCGAACGCGGGCAGCGCGGGAACGGCGAGCAGCAAGGACAGCAGGCCAGCAGCGCGGGACACCCTCATGACGATCCTCCGGCGCCGCCCGCCGGGACGGCGTGCGGCCGCGCGGTGATACGCGGGCCGGCGGGCGACCGCCGGAGCGGATCGGGGCGCGCCGGAAGGCGAACTCCGGCGCCCCCCCCCGGACGGGGGTCGGCCCACCCGGTTGACATACCCCCTCCCCCTATTTATGTTCCGGGCGTCGAAGGATAGGGGGCGGGGGTATGATGCCGCCCCGGGAGCGAATCGTGGATCTTCTGGAAATCCTGGTGGTCGCTGGCGGCGTCGCCGCCATCGCGTGGGTGAACTGGTACTTCTTCCTGGCCGAGAAGCGGAAGGGCGCCTCCGAGGCGAAGGTCGGGGCGGCCGGCGTGCAGCAGGCGGTGATCCGGGTGGAGGGCGGCTACTCGCCCTCGCGCGTCCGGCTCCGGGCCGGGCAGCCCGCGCGCCTGGTGTTCGACCGGCGCGAGGAGTCGAGCTGCTCGGAGGAGGTGGTGATCCCCGAGTTCGGCGTCCGCCGCTTCCTGCCCGCGCACGAGCGGACGACGGTGGACCTGCCCGCCGCGAAGGCCGGCACGTACGAGTTCACCTGCGGCATGAGCATGCTGCGCGGCAGCCTGGTGGTGGAGGACGCGCGATGAGCACCTCCGCCGACTCCACCGTCCGCGGGCGCGAGCCCGCCACCTCCCCCGGCGTCGCGGTCGAGGCGAGCCCCGCCGATCGCCGCGCGCGCGTCACCATCAACGTCTCGGGCATGACCTGCGCCGCGTGCCAGGCCCGCGTGCAGAAGGCGCTCTCCGGCGCGCCGGGCGTGCTCGACGCCAGCGTCAACCTCATGACCGCCGAGGCGGCCATCTCCTACGACCCGGCGGTGGCCGCGCCCGAGGCGCTCATCGAGCGGGTGCGCTCCACCGGCTACGGCGCCGCGCTGTCCGAGCCCGGCGCCGACGCGCTCGAGCAGCAGGACGCCGCCCGCGCGAAGGAGTTCCGCGAGCTGCGCGCCCGCGCCCTGGTGGCGCTCGCCGCCGGCGCGGTGGCGATGGTCGCGTCCATGCCGCTCATGGCGGCGCACGCGCACCACGGCCTCGGCGCGCCCACCGATCCGTTCATGCGCTGGAGCATGCGGGTGCTCGACCCGGTGCTGGAGCGCGCGCTCCCCTGGCTCTACGCGATCCCGGAGCAGGTGCTCTCGTACGGGCTGCTCGCGCTCACCACCGCGGTGATGGCGTGGGCCGGCCGGCACTTCTACACCCGCGCCTGGGCGGCGTTCCGCCACCACTCCGCCGACATGAACACGCTCGTCGCGGTCGGCACCGGCGCGGCGTACCTGCTCTCGCTGGCCGCCACCGTCGCGCCGGGCTTCTTCACGTCGCGCGGCGTCCCGCCGGACGTGTACTACGAGGCGGTCGTCCTCATCATCGCGCTCATCCTGGTGGGCAACACCATGGAGGCGCGCGCAAAGCGGCAGACCTCGGTCGCGCTCCGGAAGCTCATGCAGCTCCAGCCCCGCGCCGCGCGCGTGGTGCGCGGCGGCGCCGAGGTGGACGTGCCGGTGGAGGACGTGCGCGAGGGCGACGTGGTGGTGGTGCGCCCCGGCGAGCGGCTGCCGGTGGACGGGGAGCTCGTCTCCGGCACGAGCGCGGTGGACGAGTCGATGCTCACCGGCGAGCCGCTGCCGGTCGAGAAGCGCGCCGGCGACCGCGTCATCGGCGCGACCGTGAACGGGACCGGCTCCTTCCGCTACCGCGCCACCGGCGTGGGCGCGGACACGGTGCTCGCGCACGTGGTGAAGCTCATGCGCGAGGCGCAGGGCTCGCGCGCGCCCATCCAGAAGCTGGCCGACCGCATCAGCGGCATCTTCGTGCCGGTGGTGCTCTCCATCTCCATCGCCACGTTCGTGGTCTGGTTCGTGGCCGCCGACGCCGCGCCCGCGGTGCGGGCGCTGGTGGCCGCGGTGGCGGTGCTGGTCATCGCCTGCCCGTGCGCCATGGGCCTCGCGGTCCCGACCGCGGTGATGGTCGCGACCGGCAAGGGCGCCGAGCTGGGCGTCCTGCTGAAGGGCGGCGAGGCGCTGGAGCGGGCGCACGCGGTGGACACGGTGGTGCTCGACAAGACCGGCACGCTCACGCTGGGCAAGCCGGCGGTGACGGAGGTGCGGCTCGCGCCTGGCGCGCCGGTGGACGAGGACGCGCTGGTGGGCCTCGTGGCGGCGGTGGAGCGCGCCAGCGAGCACCCGCTCGCGGCGGCCATCGCGGCGCACGCGACGGCCCGGGGCACCGCCGTGCCGCAGGTGGACGCGTTCGAGTCCGTCACCGGGCGCGGGGCCCGGGGCCTCGTCGGCGGGCGGCGCGTGGTGGTGGGCAACGCGGCGCTGCTCGAGGCGGAGGGCGTCTCGACCGCGCCGCTGGAGGCCGAGGCGGGCGAGCTCGCCGCGAAGGCCCGCACCGCCGTGTTCGCGGCGGTGGACGGGCGGCTGGCCGGGCTGCTCGCGGTCGCGGACGAGCTGCGGCCGACCTCGCGGGACGCGGTGGCGCGGCTGCGCCGCATGGGCCTCGAGGTGGTCATGCTCACCGGCGACGTGCGCCGCAGCGCCGAGGCCGTGGCCCGGGCCGCGGGCGTGGAGCGGGTGGTGGCGGGCGTGCTGCCGGAGGGCAAGGTGGCCGAGGTGGAGCGGCTGCAGGCGGAGGGCAGGGTGGTGGCCATGGTGGGCGACGGGATCAACGACGCGCCGGCGCTGGCCCGGGCCGAGATCGGCATCGCCATGGGCAGCGGCACCGACGTGGCGCTGGAGGCCGCCGACGTGACGCTGATGCGGCCGGACCTGCGCGCGGTGGCGGACGCGATCGCGCTCTCGCGGCGCACCATGCGGACCATGCGTCAGAACCTGTTCTGGGCGTTCGCGTACAACGTGGTCGGGATCCCGGTGGCCGCGGGCGTGCTGTTCCCGGCGTTCGGGCTGATGCTCTCGCCGGTGCTGGCGAGCGCGGCGATGGCGTTCAGCAGCGTGAGCGTGGTGACGAACAGCCTGCGGCTGAGGCGGTTCCGCGGGGCCTGAGGAGGGCGCGATGGCGACGAAGGAGAGCAAGGGGACCGCGGCGCTCGCCGCCTGCGCGTGCGCCACCGGCGAGCACGTCGGGCCGGGCGGGCGGGCGGTGGCGGTGGACGCGGCCGGCAGGGAGGCGAACCTGAAGCGCCTGCGCCGCATCGAGGGCCAGGTGCGCGGGCTGCAGCGGATGGTGGAGGAGGGGCGCTACTGCGCCGACGTCCTCACGCAGATCGCCTCGGTGCACGAGGCGCTGCGGTCGGTCGGTCGCGAGCTGATGCGCAACCACCTGAAGCACTGCGCCACGACCGCCATCCAGGCCGGCGGCCCCGAGGCCGACGCGATGTACGACGAGCTGCTCGACCTCATGTACCGGCAGGTCCGCTGACGCGTCAGCGCGGCGCGACGCTCGAGAGGCGCCAGCATCATGGTGGTATCAGTCCGTAACACGTACCGGATGCGTCGCACCGAACCGGCAGCGGCTGGCACCAGCATGCGGCATAGGCGCAACCCGCTGAATCGTATTCGGCCAGCAGCGCGTCCAATCCGGAGACGTTGCGGGAGTTCACCGAGTGGTAGCAGGGTGCAAGGCACAATGCCTCGGGGTGAACGACGCCGTCGGCGTCCTGAAGCGCCATCACGGAGGGTCGCCCGACGGTGCACGGGTCTGGTCCCGACGGATCGCACGCGAGCGCGGCCGGCAACGCGGCCTCATACGCTGCCGTGATCGCAAGACAGCGATGATGGAGCGAGTCACCCGAACTGCCGCAAGCCAACGATACAATTACACATCCGGCAATCATCGATGCTCGAGGCATGGAACCCCCGCGGACGACGCGGCTCATGCGAAATTGGATGTCCGCTGCGCTCGCGTCATCGAAGACAGAGAATGGACATGACGCGTGGCAGAGTCATTCACATGAGATCGGAACGCACCGATGGTCTACGCACTCCATTCCTGAGTACCACCAGCCTTCCTTATCAAAGCACTTGGAGCCGGTGCCTGAACATCCACACCAGAAAGATCCGCCGCAGCCGTCTGGCATGGCTCCGCAGGTGATCCCGTTGCAGGTTGGTGAGGCCGGGGTGCACCAGTTTAGCGTGACGCTGGAACTCGCCGGGTTGTTTGTCACGGAATAATTGCATTCGGGCGCAAGCGCGGACGCCACCGCGGTTGTCCAAACAGGGACGACGGTACCGCCCCCGACGGCATTGAAGCTGAGGTTCCCAAAGGTCACGCCTCGGCCTGCCGGGAACTTGCGACAGTCGTCCAGGTGGTACACCTCCAGCGCGCCCGCAACGAGCCAGTCCATGGCATATCCGTAGGAGGAGGTGTTCAGGGTCGTGCTCGCTCCGTTGGCGATGGTGGTTTGCACCTGTGCGCTCGTGCATACCCCGGTCTGCATATTGCAGTTGCTGCCCCACACGTATCCGGCGAGTGCAGTCCCAGGGGTTACCGGCAGCAGCGCGCTATGCAGGCTGTTACCGTTCCGGCAACAATTCCAACTGGCAATCGTCCTAGCGGTGATCGCTCGCAGCGTTCCAGCCAAGGACCGGCTGAAGTATGAAATCCATTGAGGTGGTGGCCTGGGCCCCCGGGAAGAGATACACGACCTGCGAACCGGAAACTGGAGGAGCGTCTGGGACGGTCCAGGTGGCGGAGAGCCAGCCGACAGGCCCGGCGGTGGTGCTGTATGCGTACTCCACCCAAGCCCACTCTATGGTAGGCGGGAATAGGAGCGAACGGCCGGAGTCATTGGGTCCTTGGCTGTTTGCGTGACGCTCGTTTCCAAATTGATCGTAGGCTGGATGTTTACATGCGTCGAGGACGCGCCGCGCGGAGCCGTCCCTTCGTCGGATCTCATCATCGGCGGCTTCTTCATCATCGGCTATCTCGATTACGCAGTCGGGGTGAAAATAGCCGAAGGGAGTTACCAGGAAGTCTGGCGGGACGGTCGTGGGTCGACTAGGGCCGGCTCGAAGCGCTGAGTCAGCCGCGTTCGAAAAACTGTCATCCGCCGCGCTCTCGCTGACGGTGGCGAGCAAGCCGGTCATGATGGTTAAGACGACCCGAACGACCTACCGGTGATGGCGGTGCGGCATGCGTCCTCCAGGACCTTGCTCGAGACTCGCGGCAGTTTCCGCAGGGGCTTCGCCGTGGCGATATGTTTCGCGCCGATGCAGAAGACGAGGCGAGGATACGGAACTGCACGCACAGTATCAATCACTGACGGTGCGCCACTTGGTCGCAGGCGCGGCCACGGCCCGTCAAGGGGTGTACGTCGCGTCATCTGGTTTGACTGGCTACGCGGCGTTCTTCTTCGGTGGGGCGAGCGCCTTGGGTTCGTCGGTCTCCTCCTTGCGGTCGTCGATGGTCATTTCGACGCCCTTCAGCCCACGCGCTCGCAGCCCGCGCAGGAACGCCAGCCGGCGCCGTCCTCGGCGGTCACGATGTCGAGACTGAGGATTTCGCGGCGGCCGTCGCTGTTCACGCCGACGCCGAGGAGACACGCGACGTTCACAGTACGCCCCTCCTCGCGGCACTTCATCTGGAGGGCATCGAGTCAGACGTACTTGTACGGCCCGGACAACGGGCGGTGCCGGAAGCTCTCCACGACGCCGTCGAGCTCCTTCGAAAGCTGCGACACTTGGCTCTTCGACAGCTGCTCGACGCCGAATGTCTGCAAGGTCCTCGACCTTCCGCGTCGAGACGCCGAGCAGGTACGCCTCCGCGACGAACGCTGTGGAGATCGAACGCGCGGCGCTGAAGCCGCTGCCGGTGCGGGCCCTTCGAGTACGCCCAAGCGGGGGGCCAGCCGAAGGTCGAGCTCTTCTGCCACGTCGCGCACGACGACCACTTCTACAGCGCCCACCTCTCGTACACCGGCGAGCGGCTCGACCTGCGGTTCACCGAAACGACCGTCGAGATCTTCCACCGGGGCACGCGGCTCGAAAGCTACGCCCGCAGCTACGCGAAGGGGAAGTACACCACGCGCAAGGCGCACAGGCCGCGCGCCCACCTGCGCTGGAGGCCGCCGACGTGACGCTGATGCGGGCGGACCTGCGCGCGGTGGCCGACGCGGTCGCGCTCTCGCGGCGCACCATGCGGACCATGCGCCAGAACCTGTTCTGGGCGTTCGCGTACAACGTGGTCGGGATCCCGGTGGCCGCGGGCGTGCTGTTCCCGGCGTTCGGGCTGATGCTCTCGCCGGTGCTGGCGAGCGCGGCGATGGCGTTCAGCAGCGTGAGCGTGGTGACGAACAGCCTGCGCCTGCGGCGGTTCCGCGGGGCCTGAGGAGCACGCGATGGCGACGAAGGAGAGCAAGGGGACCGCGGCGCTCGCCGCCTGCGCGTGCGCCACCGGCGAGCACGTCGGGCCGGGCGGGCGGGCGGTGGCGGTGGACGCGGCCGGCAAGGAGGCGAACCTGAAGCGCCTGCGCCGCATCGAGGGCCAGGTGCGCGGGCTGCAGCGGATGGTGGAGGAGGGGCGCTACTGCGCCGACGTCCTCACCCAGATCGCCTCGGTGCACGAGGCGCTGCGGGCGGTGGGGCGCGAGCTGATGCGCAACCACCTGAAGCACTGCGCCACGAACGCCATCCAGGCCGGTGGGCCCGAGGCCGACGCGATGTACGACGAGCTGCTGGATCTCATGTACCGGCAGGTCCGCTGACGCCGCCTGCCTGCCCGGGCCGCGGATCTTCGTGCCCGGGGCCCCCGGGGTCGGCAAGATCGGGGGCGTTGGTGTACGGTCCGCGCCGGGTGCGCGCCCGCGGCCCCGGCGACGACGTGAGAGGAACGAGCGAATGTCCGCAACCCTGAGGCTGCCCACGGTCCTGGCAGCGGCCGCCGGCGGCACCACCGTCCACGAGGTGCGCGGCGCCACCGTGGGCGAGGTCGTCGCCGAGGTGGCCGGCCGCTTCCCCGCGCTCGGCACCCGGCTGCGCGACGCGCGGGGCGAGCCGTATCCGTACGTGATGTTCTACCTCGACGAGGAGGACATCCGGTTCCAGCAGGGCTTCGCCACGCCGGTGCCGGACGGCGCCGAGATCGTGGTCGTCCCCGCGATCGCGGGAGGGTAGCCCATGTCCATCGGCCGCCCCGCCTCCGAGCTCCCCGAGCTCTCGAACGAGGAGATCCTCCGCTACAGCCGCCACCTCATCATCCCGGAGGTCGGGGTGGAGGGGCAGCGGCGCCTGAAGGCCGCGCGCGTGCTCCTGGTGGGCGCGGGCGGGCTCGGCTCGCCCAACGCGCTGTACCTGGCCGCCGCCGGCGTGGGCACGCTCGGCATCGTCGAGGCCGACGTGGTGGACGTCACCAACCTCCAGCGGCAGGTGCTCCACGGCACGAAGGACGTCGGCCGCAAGAAGCTCGAGTCGGCGCGCGAGCGCATCCGCGACGTGAACCCGCACGTGAAGGTGATCGCGCACGACGCCTGGCTCACGTCCGAGAACGCGCTCGAGATCCTCTCCGGCTACGACCTGGTGGTGGACGGGACCGACAACTTCGCCACCCGGTACCTGGTGAACGACGCCTGCGTGCTGCTCGGCAAGCCCAACGTCTACGGGTCGATCTTTCGCTTCGAGGGGCAGTCCACCGTGTTCTGCACCGCCGACGGTCCCTGCTACCGCTGCCTGTACCCCGAGCCGCCGCCGCCGGGGATGGTGCCCTCCTGCGCCGAGGGCGGCGTGCTCGGGATCCTGCCGGGCCTGGTGGGCCTGGTGCAGGCGACCGAGGCGGTGAAGCTCATCACCGGGGTGGGGGAGCCGCTGGTGGGCCGCCTGCTGCTGGTGGACGCGCTCGGGATGCAGTTCCGCACCGTGAAGCTCCGGAAGGATCCGCGCTGCCCGGCCTGCGGCACGCGCGAGATCCAGGCGCTCATCGACTACCAGCAGTTCTGCGGGATCCGCGGCGACGAGACGGAGCAGGCGGCGGACGGCGTCCCGAGCATCACCGCCGGCGAGCTGGACGCGCGCCGCCGGCGCGGGGAGGACTTCGACCTGATCGACGTGCGCGAGCCGCACGAGTGGGAGATCGGCCGCATCGAGGGCGCGCGCCTGGCGCCGCTCTCCACCTTCGCCGAGGCGCTCCGCACCTTCGACAGCGCGCGCGACCTCGTCCTCTACTGCAAGAGCGGCGCGCGCAGCGCGAGGGCGGTCCGCCAGCTCCAGGAGGCCGGCTTCCGGCGCGTGTGGAACCTCGAGGGCGGGATCCTCCGCTGGTCGGAGGAGATCGATCCCTCCGTCCCGCGCTACTAGGCCGGACCGCCCGGTGAGCGTCCCGATCGAATACGGCGCGGCGCTGCTCGCGCGCATCGCGGCGCTGTGCGAGGCGGACCCGGGGCGCGAGGTGTGCGGGTTCGTGGTGCGGCGCCGCGGCGTGCTGGAGGTCGAGCCCATCCCCAACGCGGCCGACCGCTACCACGCCGTCGATCCGCTCGGCTTCCCGCGGTCGAGCCGCGACAGCTACCTCATGGACCCGCACGCGCACCTCCGGCTCCTCCAGGCGCTCGACGCCGAGGGCGGCGAGGTGCTGGCGGTGTGGCACTCGCACGTCGACGTGGGCGCGACCTTCTCCGCGAAGGACCGCGCCGACGCGCTCGCCGACGGCGTGCCGGTGGTGCCCGGCGCGGAGTACCTGGTGTTCGGCGTCCGGGCCGGGAAGGTCACCGAGGCGAGGCGCTTCCGCTTCCAGGGCGGCGACTTCGTCGAGTCCGCGCTCGCCTGAGCGGAGCCCCGCCGCGCGCTTGATGGCGCGCAAGCGCGCCCGCCGGCGCGGCGACACCGGCGCTCACTCGCGCTGGTGGAATTCCGACAGCCCGGTTCGACCCCTCCGAGATCACGCGGCTTTCCGCGCGGCAGCCCGCTTGCACAGGCCGCGGGCGTGCAGAATCGTCGCCCCCACGCCGCCCTCGCCGCGATCGCCGCGATCGCCTGCCTGGCCGCCCCCCACGCCACCCCGGCCGCCGAGGCGTCCGCGGCCACGCCGCTGGCGGTGCAGGGCCGGACGGGATTGAAGCCGCCCGCGCCCGCCTCCCGGAGCGCCCGCGGCGTCGCGGCGGCCGGGGTGGCGCCCGCGCGCGAAGGGCTCGCGGCCGGCCTTCCCGACCTGCGCATCCCGCCGCGGGAGGACGGGCCCGGCGTGGGCACGCTGCCCGAGGACTCCTGGCACGACCCGCTCCCGCGCCGCGGCTCGGCCTCGCGCTGGACGGTACCCGCGGTCGAGTCGCTCTCGGTCAACCTGGCGATGATGGGCTGGAACCGCTGGGTGGGCGCCGCCCCGTGGGCCGACATCTCCGGCGACTCGATCGGCCGCAACCTGCGCAGCCGGTGGGTGCTCGACGACGACCAGTTCTGGGTGAACCAGTTCGGCCACCCGTACCAGGGGACCTGGGCCTTCTCGGCGGCGCGCTCGGCCGGCCAGGGCTTCTGGGTCTCGTCCGCCTACGCGTTCGCGGCCAGCGGCCTGTGGGAGATCGCCGGCGAGACCGAGCGGCCCTCGCGCAACGACCAGGTCACCACCACGGTGGCCGGCATGGTGCTGGGCGAGATCCTGGGGCGCTTCTCCGACGCGCTGCGCGCGGAGGGCGGGACCTGGAACGGCGTGGCCGCGTCGGTGCTCTCGCCCATGGGCGCGGTGAACCGGCGCCTGCTCGGGCCCACGCGCCCGGAGCGCGCCACCTCCTCGCGCTGGGCGCTCGCCATGGGCGGCGCGACCGGTGACGCGACCGGCGACCGCGGCACCTGGGGCGGCGGGGTGGGGCTCGACTTCGCCTGGGGCCTGCCGGGCGATCCCGACCTGGAGCTGGAGCAGCCGTTCGACCACTTCGTGCTGGAGGCGCGCTACGGCTTCGCGCGCGACCCGGACGCCACGGTGCGGGCGCGCGGCCTGCTCGCGGGCCGCTCCTTCGAGGCGGCCCCGGCGCGCGGGCTGTACGGGCTGTTCCTGCTGTTCGACTTCGACACGCCGCAGCGCTTCCACGTCTCCACCAGCGCGCTCGGCGCCGGCGCGAGCGCGCGCGCCGACCTGGGCGGCGGCCTCGCGCTGGAGGGCGACCTCGTCGGCGCGGCCGTGATCCTCGGCGCGGCCGGCACGGTGGACCGCGGCGACGACGGCAAGGGCCGCGACTACCGGATCGGTCCCGGCGCGCAGGCGCTGGCGGGCCTCGACCTCGTGGCCGGCACGCGCGCCCGCCTGGGCGCGGTCGCGCGCCAGTACCTGATCTTCGGCGAGGGCGAGGTGGCCGGCGACGAGCGCATCGCCGAGCTGGGCGCGCGCGGGTCGGTGCGCGTCCTCGGCGCCCACGCGGTGGCGGTGGACGTGAGCCGCCACCTCCGCCACGCCAGCGCCGACGCGAGCGGCCCGGTGCGCGAGGCCGGCTGGGCGTTCCAGGTCTCCTGGGTGATCCAGGGCGGCGTCGCCCCGCGCGCCGCGGACTGGGCCGTCGAGCTGTAGCGGTCCCCCGGCGCGGGCTCAGGGACCGTGAAGTAATCCGTCCGCGCTGAGGGAAGCGGCGCGGGCAGGCGCCCGGGGTCGAGACGCGCCCACCTTCGGGGACGCAGGGGCGTCGGAGGGCTCGTTCAGCCGGCGGAGCTCGGTCCGGCGCCGGGAGTCCCGTCCGGAGGCGATTAGGCCGAGAGTCTGCTCGCGACGAGACGCATGATGTTGAAGCTGATCGCGGCGAGCAGCACGATCGTCTTCACCTTTACCAGCCCTCGGACGTTCAGCCGGTCGAGTCGCCGGTGCACACGGAGATCTGCGTTCGTCCTCTCGGCGAGGACGCCGCGCTGCACGTAGACGCGCTTGGCGTCCTCTGTCCCCATCCGCACGCGCCAGGCCCCGATCGCAGGTGTGTCGTTGCGCTTCGGAGCGTGCGGATCGACGGCTTTGCTCTTCGGCTTCGGCAGCGGCGCATACGGAGTCGCGCCCCGCTCTGCGATGGCCTCGATGTTGTCGAGCGTCACGAAGCCACCGTCGACCAGGTACTCGCGTGGCGTCTCGCCCGTTCGGCGCCGGATCTCGTCGAGCATCGGCACGACGTGCGGCTGGTCGGTACCGTTGTTCGTGACGTCGGTGCCCACGATGACACCGCTCTCGTCCGTCGCGAACTGCACGTTGTAGGCGGGCCGGAACCCACCGTCCGCCATCTTCATCACGCGGCTCTCCGCGTCCGTGGTGCTGACGCGGATCTCGCCGCGACGCCTCGCGTCCGAGGGCTTCTTCTCGTCTCGCTCGACGCGCTGCTTCTCGACGACTTCGACCTCCGCAAGTGCGGCCTCGACGGCATCGAGCCGAGCTTGCGCGGCCCGCTCCTTCGCAGCCTGAACACGCTTCGTCGAAGCTGACGGATCGCTCTCGATCTCGCGCCTGAGCTTTCGGACCTGTTCCTCGGCTTCTTTGCGGCAGCGCTCCAGTGACTGACGACGCCGGAAGCTCGCCGCGCCGGCGCTCGCCCGGACCTTCATCCCGTCCTGCGCCACGCGCCGGAGCTGCACCACGCCTTCCTTCATGAGCGCGGCCAGCACCTGCGTCATGAGCCGGTCGAGCTTCTTCCCGTGCTCCACGCGAAAGTCGGCGAGCGTATGGTGGTTCACCGGCACCCCGCCGCAGATCCAGCGGTAGGGCGCGTCCCGCTCGCACAGCCGCTCGAGCAACCGCGCGCTCCCCACGCCCTCCGAGTTGGCGAACAGCCACAGCGCGAGCAGCACCGCCGGGTCCGTTGCTGGCCGCCCAGCATTGCTGCCGCGCGACGCGATCTCGTCGTAGAACGCCGACAGGTCCAGCCGCTCGACCAACGTCCAGATGGCGCGAACCGGGTGCTCGTCCGGGACCAGCGCTTCGAGGTCCGTCGGCTGCAGCGAGAGTTGATTTCGGACCGGCCTCACCACCCGCGGCGCGTCGTGTTCGCTCACGCCCCGAGAAGATCACGGCCGGCGGCCCCAGTCCATGGGGCACCGGCCGATTCCTTCACGCTCTCTCAGCGCACGCTGAAGTAGACGCGCGCGCCGCCCTCCTTGCGGGCGCGCTCGCCGCCCTGCGCGAGGAAGAGCCGCGCCTGGTCCAGGCCGGCCGCGATGAGCGCCTCCCGCGCGCGCTGCGCCCGCTCGGCCGCGAGCGCCCGGTACGCGTCCTCCGGCACCTGGGCCGCCGCCGCGAGCCGCTCCTCCATCTCCTGCGGCGTGGGCGCCGGCGCGGCCTCGCCCTTCTGCGCGGGCGGCGCGGCGGGGAACGCCGCGTGGTAGGCCGCCTTCACCAGCCGCACGCGCTCCTCCGCGCCGAGCGTCACCTCGTCCAGGCTCGCCGGCGCGGTGCGGAGCGTCTCGGCCCTGGCCCGGCGGAGCGCGCGCTCCAGCGCGGCGCGGCGCAGCGCGGCGCCGTCCTGGGCCGCGTCGGCGGAGCCCTCCAGCTCGAGGCCGAGCGTGGGCCGCTGCCCGAGCGACCTCGCCAGCAGCGCGATGCGCTCCTTCGCGGCCGGCAGCGGCTCGGCGGTGCCCGGGGTGAACTCCACCAGCGACAGGTCGGCCTGGTCGCCGCCCACCAGCGACGCGAGCGCGGTGAACGGCGAGGTGGCGACCTTCACGAGCACGTTCAGGATGGTGCGCCAGATCACCTTGCCCAGGCGGAACTCGGGGTCGTCGAGGTTCCCCTCCACCGGCACGTCGAGCAGGATCACGCCCTCTCGGTCCTGCAGGAGCGCCAGCGCCAGCCGCACCGGGACCTTGGTCGCGTCCGGGCTCTCGGTCTTGTCACCCAGCGTGAGCTGGTTGACCCGGACCACGTTGGTGGAGGTGAGCGCGCGGTTCACCACCGTGTACTTGAGATCGAGGTCGAGCTTCCCCTTCTGCAGGCCGTAGCCCAGGAACTTGCCGGCGTACGGGCCGAGCGGCGACAGGTCCACGCCCTCCGAGGCGACCACGAGCTCCGTGTACGCCTCCTTCTGCAGCGGGTTGAGCGTGCCGGTGACGCGCACCGGCGAGGCGCCCTCCACCTGCAGGCGCACGTCCACGCTGGAGCGCACCGTCGGGTCCGAGGACAGCCGCGTCACCGTCGCCTGGCCGCCGGTCAGGTTCACCACCGCCGCGGGCGTCACCGAGCGGTCCACCAGGGCGAGCCGCCCCCCGGCGACCTCCACGCTGCCGATCGAGGTGCGCCAGGCCGGTCCGGCGGGCGCGGGCGCCGCCGGAGCCGACGCCGGGCGGAGCGCGCGCGCCACGCTGGTGGCCCCGTCCTCCCAGACGTACGCCTTCACCCGCGGCTCGAGGAGGCGCACCCGGCGCACCGCGGCGCGCGGCGGGGTCGAGGCGGCGTCGATGCCGGTCACCTCCAGCGCCCGCCAGCGGAGCAGGTCCTCGTTGCCGGCCTCCGCCACCGCGAGCGCGTCGAGCCGGACGTCCCCGGCGAACGTCCAGCGCGGCGCCTGGCCGGCGAGGTCGTAGCCGATCGTGGCCTTCGCGCCGGCGCGCCCGGCGGTGAGCTGCGCCACCAGCGACGTGTCGAGGTACGGCGCGAGCGGCACGAGGTCGAGCGCCTCCGCCTCGAGCGCGAGCGTGCCGCGATCGCCGAACGGGCGGACCTCGCCCTTCACCGCGAGCCGGCCACGCCCGTTCCAGGCGAGCGACGCGGCGAGCGGGCAGGCCGTCTCCGGGCCGGGGCGGATCCCCTCCAGCTTCACCGCCACCTCGGTGAGCGGGAGCCGGACGGGCCGCGCGGTGGAGCGATCCTCGACGTCCACCGCCAGGCCCGAGACCTCCAGCGCGCCCACCGACCAGCGCCAGGGCTCCGGAGAGGCCGGGGAGGGCGGTGGCGCCATCCGCGCCAGCTCGAGCGTGCCGTCCTGCTCCAGGCGCGCCCGCACCGCGCCGCCGCGCACCGCCACCGTCGCGACGGAGGCCTGCTTCGCGAGCGCGTCCACCTGGATCCCGGCGACCTCCACCCGCGGCAGCCGCACCGGCGCGTCGGCCTGGCCGCGCGGCGCCAGCGCGAGGCGCTCCACGGTCAGCTTGCCGCCGGACGTGCGCAGCACGCGGGCGTCGGCGCCCCACGCCAGCTCGTAGGCGGTCTCGAGGTCGAGCACGCCCTCGGCTAGGTCCACCGGCGCCTGGTCGTGGATGTAGGGCGCGTACTTGGGGAGCTGGATCCGCTCGAACGCGAGCGTGCCCGAGGAGCGGAGCGGCGCGCTCCGGACCGTGCCGGTCCACCGGAACGTCTCGCCCGACTCGGTGGTGCCGGTGAACGAGTACGGGCTGTCGCCGCCGCCGCGCGTCCGGAAGGAGTCCAGGCGCACGGTGAGCGGGCCGAGGGTGGTCTCGAACGCCGGCTTGCGGGTGGCGTCGCGGAACACCACCCGCGCCTCCTCCACCGCGAGCCGCCGGATGGAGAGCCCCAGCCCGCCCTGCTTCGCCGGGGCCGCGGGGGCGCCCGCCTTCGCCGCCGCGGGATCGCCCGCCAGCAGGTCCTCGAACGTGAGCGCGCCCCGCGCGTCGAGGCCCACGTGCAGGGCCGGGCGCACCAGGCGGATCTCGGCGAACCCGACGTCCCCGGCGAGCAGGCGGAGCGGCGCGAGCCGGACGTAGAGCGAGTCCCAGGCCGCGAACGGCGCGCCGTCGCCGTGCTTCACCCGGAGTCCCTCCACCGTGACCGAGAGCGCGAGCGGGTTGATCCGCACGCGGTCGATCTCGACCGGCCGGTGCAGCGCGGCCGACGCCTGCTTCACCGCGACCCGGCGGACGAGCGACGGCGCCGCCAGGAAGCCGAGCGCGGTGTACGCGCACAGGAGCCCGCCGAGGAGGGCGGCGGCGCGGAGCCAGCGGCGGCGGCGCGGCGCCTTCGGGGTGGTGTCGGACATGGTCGCCCCTTAAACCTCCGGAGGGCGCGGCGCGCAAGCCGGGGATCCGGGAGACCCCGCACCATCGGAGCGGCGGCCCGGTGCACGCGCCCCGGCGCCGAGGTGACTGCCATGGCGGAGGATGCGGCGAGGGCGGACCGGGCCGGGCCGGCGATCGAGACGGTGCTGGTCCCGCGCACGCGCGAGCTCGCCGGGGTGAGGGTCGGGCGCGTGCTGCCCGCCATGCAGCGGCGGATGGTGGGGCCGTTCGTGTTCCTCGACGAGATGGGGCCGGTCCTGTTCCGCGGCGGAGACGGGCTCGACGTCGCCCCGCATCCGCACGTCGGGCTCGCCACCGTCACGTATCTCTTCGAGGGCGAGCTGCTGCACCGCGACAGCCTCGGCTCGGTGCAGGTGATCGCGCCCGGCGCGGTGAACTGGATGACCGCCGGGCGCGGGATCGCGCACTCCGAGCGGACGCCGCCCGCCGCGAGGGCGGCCGGCGGCCGGCTGTCCGGGATCCAGAGCTGGGTGGCGCTGCCGCGCGCCCACGAGGAGGACGAGCCGTCGTTCGCGCACGTCGCCGCCGAGGCGCTCCCGACGCTGGAGGAGGGCGGGGTGCGCCTGCGGGTGATCGCCGGCGCGTTCGCCGGCGCGCGCTCGCCGGTGAGGGTCCTCTCCGAGACGCTCTACGTGGACGCCGCGCTCGCCGCGGGTGCGCGCCTCGAGGTGCCGGCGGACCAGGAGGAGCGGACGATCCTGGTGGCGAGCGGCGAGATCGAGGCGGACGGGGCTCGCTTCCCGGCCGGGCAGCTCCTGGTGCTGCGCCGCGGGGCGCCGGTGGTGCTGCGCGCGCCGTCGACGTCGCGCGTGCTGCTGCTCGGCGGCGAGCCCATCGACGGCGAGCGCCACGTCTGGTGGAACTTCGTCTCAAGCTCCAGGGACCGGATCGAGCAGGCAGCGGCCGACTGGCGGGCCGGGCGGTTCGCGTCCATCCCCGGTGAGCGGGACCCCATCCCGCTGCCGGAGCGGCCGCCAGGGGTGCGGATCCGCTGACCGCGCGCTGCGGGCGGAGGTGCGCGATGGCGCAGGCCTGCGGGGGACGCGGCGGACGCGGCGCGGAAGACTATGCTGATCACGTTCCCCCGCGCGAGGGGAGCCGGAGAGGAGGACGGTCATGGTGCGCAGCGCAGCGGGGCTCACCCCGGCGCAGCTCGAGACGCTCCGCGGGAAGCTCGAGGCGGAGCGCAGGCGCGTGCAGCGCCTGCTCGCGACGCCGGTCGAGGACGTGCCGGCAGAGGGCGAGCGCACCGAGCCGGAGGAGGTCGCTCAGCGCTCGACCGAGGCCGCCCACCACCTGGGTGTGGCGGAGCGCGAGCGCGCGCTGCTCGCCGACATCGAGCGCGCGCTCGCGAAGCTGGACGCGGGCACGTACGGCGTGAGCGAGCGCACCGGCGAGCCCATCGCGTACCCGCGCCTCGCGGCGGTGCCCTGGACCCGCGTCGCGGCCGAAGACGAGGAGTGAGGCGGCGAGGCGACTCGCCAGGGGAGGCCGGTTGACGGCGCACCGCCCCGTGCGCTCCCTCGGCGCATGACCTTCGCCGTCCCCGCCGCGGCCTACGACCGCTTCATGGGCCGCTACTCGCGGCCGCTCGCGCCGCGCTTCATCGACTTCGCCGGCGTGGCGGAGGGGCCCGCGCTCGACGTGGGCTGCGGCCCGGGCAACCTCGCCGCGGCGCTCGCGGAGCGGCTCGGGAGCGCGCAGGTGGCGGCGGTCGATCCCTCGGAGCCGTTCGTGGAGGCGTGCCGTGCGCGCGTGCCCGGCGCCGACGTGCGGCGCGCCTCCGGCGAGGCCCTGCCGTTCGAGGACCGCGCGTTCGCGGCGGCGCTCTCGCAGCTCGTGCTCTCGTTCGTGAAGGAGCCGGACGGGATGGCGGCGGAGCTCGGCCGCGTGGTGCGCCCGGGCGGCGTGGTGGCGGCGTGCACGTTCGAGGCGAGCGGGCTCGCGCTCGCGACCGCGTTCTGGGACGCGGCCATCGCGCTCGATCCCGCCGCGCCGGACGACGCGCGGATCCCGTTCCGGCGGCTCCCGGAGCTGCAGGCGCTGTTCGCCCGCGCCGGCTTCCGCGAGATCCGCGCCGGGACGCTGGAGGTCGAGGCGCGGTACGAGGACTTCGACGAGGACCTGTGGCGCTCGCTGGGCGCCGGCATCGGACCCATGGGCGCCTACCTGGCCGCCCAGCCGCCGGGCCAGCAGGCGCTGCTCCGCGACGGCTGCTGGGAGCGGCTGGGGCGCCCCTCCGGCGCGTTCACGCTGCCGGCCCGGGCCATCGCGGTGCGCGCCCGGGTCTGACAGCGCCGCCCATTCACGTGGAGCCCTGCTGCGGCGCACGCTGGCTGCCTGCGCCGGGCAGACTCGTCCCTGCGCTGCTCGACGTGCCTAGGGGCACGCCTGCGCTGCTCGGTCCTCGTGTGCCCGGCTCGGCGACGCCATCGTGTGCCTCGCGACGGGCCCCACGCGAACGGGAGGCGCTATGAGCCGCGAAGCGCCGGCGGATCGGCGCGGCGGAGGCCGTGACGCACCGCGGGATCGTGGCGCATCGCCCCGGTGATGCCGCCGATCCGTGTCACCTCGCCGCGGTGTCCCGTGGTGCCGCACCCGGATCGCGTCCGGAGGTCGTGTGTCACGGTAGCAGTGGCTACCCGCTGCACGCACCGACGCCTACGCTTCACTCCACGGTTCACGGGGTGCGTGCGGTGCGCGTCGCGATTCCAGCCCTGCTCCTGCTGACGGTGTCCACGTCCTGTGGGCGGGGGCCGGACCTCGTCGTGCACCAGACCGCGGTCGTGGTCGACACCACCGCGCCGTTCGCGCACCACCCCGACTTCGCGCGCCGCCTCGAGTCCACCATGTCCGCCGCGCTCGCGTACTGGGGCGGCGACTGGAAGGCGCTCGCGCACCGGACCATCACGTTCCAGGACGAGCAGTTCGTGACCTGCGGCGGCATGGGGACCGCGCTCGGCTGCTTCGACGGCGACATCCGCCTCACCACGCGCGATCCGTCGATCGGCACGTTCCGCTGCGTGGAGGCGACGGTGCTCGTGCACGAGATCGGCCACGCGGTGATCGGCGACCGCGACCACCGCGATCCGCGCTGGATGGACTTCGACCGCGTGGCGCAGGAGCTGGCCGGCCGCATCGGCTACCCGGACGGCAGCGCGCCCTGCGAGCTGTACCCGAGCGTCTGGCGGCACCTGCCCGGCGGCTGAGCCGCCCCGCCTCGGGGCTACCTCGCCTCGCGCCCGCCGGTCTCGCGCTCGAGCCCGTCGATCTCCAGCTGCAGGTCGGCCGCCTTCCGGCAGGCGCGCGCGTTGCCCCGCTCGCGCAGGAACGTCTCCAGCCGCCCCGACATCCCCACCGGACGCTCGCCGCGCCCGAGCGCCAGGCACTGCTGCTCGAACCAGCTCCGGTCCACCTCGCCGAACAGCCGGCCGATCACCCCGCCGTCCTCGCCGCCCTCCGGCGCCGCCGCCTCGCGGTAGTCGGCGTAGAGGTCGTCGAGCGTGGTGCGGAGCTCGCGGCGGGTGTCGAGGAGCTTCTGCTCGGGCGTGCGGCAGCCGAGCGCGAGGGCGGCGGCGAGGGCGGCGGCGGCGAGCGTGCGTCCGGGCATGGCGGCATGGTATCGCGGAGCGCGCCCGCGCGCCGTGCGGGCCTTGCCCCGGCGGGCGCTCCCGAGCAGGATCCCGCCCGCGGAGGAACCGTGGACTACGACGCCGATCACGCCCCCGACCCGAGCGCCTGGCTCGCCGCGGACGAGGACGAGCGCCTCCGTGCCGTCGAGGCGCACCACGCCGGCCTGGCCTCGCACGCGCGCATGCCGAAGCCGCGCCTGCACGCGGCCCTGCACCTGGTGGTCGAGGCGCAGCTCGCGAGCGGCGAGCCGCCGGAGGCGCGCCGCGCGCTGGAGCGGCTCGTGGCGGGCGGGCTGCCCCGGCACGAGGCCGTGCACGCCGTCGGCCTGCTCGTCGCGAACGCCGCCAGCGCCGCGCTGGAGGGGCGCACGTTCGACGCCACCACCTACGCCCGCGAGCTCGACGGGCTCACGGTCGAGGGCTGGCGCGCGGCCGGCAAGGAGTGAGGCGCGCGGTTGCCGTGAGCGCACCGCCGCGGTAAACGGACGCGTGGCCCGCCTCCTCCTCGTCTGCCTCGGCGGCGCGCTCGGGAGCGGCGCGCGCTACCTGACGTCCGCGTGGGCGCTGCGGGCGTTCGGCCCGGACTTCCCACGCGGCACCCTGCTCGTGAACGTGTCCGGCTCGTTCCTGCTCGCCGGGATCATGACCGCCTCGCTGCAGAGCGAGGCGGTCCCGCCCGACCTGCGGCTGTTCCTGGCGGCCGGGGTCATGGGCGGCTTCACCACCTACTCGTCCTTCAACTACGAGACGCTCGCGCTCGTGGAGCAGGGCCGGCTGGCGGCCGCCGCCGCCTACCTGCTCGCCACGGTCCTGGGCTGCCTCGCGGCCGCGTTCGCCGCCACGCTGCTGGTGCGCTGGCTGGCGGGGTGAGCGGCTCGCTCAGCGCGAGAGCCCGAGCCGCGCGGCGTCCTCGGGCGTGTTCGCGTTCTCGAACGCCCGGCCGAGCGGATCCACCGCGCGCCACTCCGCCTCCTCCACCACCCGCGCGCCCACGCGCCGCGCGAGGCCCTGCAGCGAGGGATCCCCGGCGCGCAGCTCCGCCTCGAGCACCGGCAGGCAGGCGCGCGACCAGAGCGCGTGCAGCGGCTGCAACCGCCCGCCCCAGCGCACCACCACCGCCGGCGCGCCGGCCCGCAGCCCGGCCAGGAACCCGATGGGCGCCTCGGCGAGGAAGGGCATGTCGCACGCGGCGGTGAAGATCCACGGCGTGGACGCGGCGGCGAGCGCGGCGTGCACGCCGGACGGCGCGCCCTTGCCCGGGAGGGCGTCGGGGATCACGCGCGCGCCGAGCGCGGCGTACGGCACCGGATCGTTCGCGACCACGAGCGCGTCGTCGAACAGGGCGCGGAACAGGCGCAGCGCGCGGGCGGCGATGGGCTCGCCGTCCACCTGGAGCAGCCCTTTGGGGAGGCCGCCCATCCGCGTGGCCTTCCCGCCCGCCACGAGCGCCCCGGTGCAGCCGGCGATGCGGATCGACGCCATGCGTCGAGTGTAGCGCGGAGCGCTGGAACCGATGGGGTGATCCGGGTTAAAACGGCCGGCTCATGACCCCGGACCAGCGGCTCGAGACGTTTCGCAAGTTCGTCGAGAAGAGCCCGGACGACCCCTTCGCACGCTACTCCCTCGCCATGGCCCTGCGATCCGCGGGCCACGGCGAGGAGGCGGCGCAGGAGTTCCGCGAGCTCGGCCGCCGCGTTCCGGACTACGTGCCGACCTACCTGATGCTCGGGCAGGTGCTCGAGACGCTGGGGCGTGACGGCGAGGCGGCGCAGGCCTACCAGGACGGGGTCGCCGTGGCGACCCGCAAGCAGGACGGACACGCGGTGAGCGAGCTGACCCAGGCGCTCGACGCGGTCCGCGCCAGAGGAGCTCAAGGATGAGCGAGCAGAACGAGACCGCGGTTGCCCACCTCCCGCTCGGCGGGATCATGAAGGGCAAGCGCGCGCTGATCACCGGCGTCGCGAACGAGCGGTCCATCGCGTGGGCCATCGCGGAGGCGTTCCGCGCCGAGGGCGCCGAGCTGGCGTTCACCTATCCCGGCGAGGCGATGGGCAAGCGGGTGCGCCCGCTCGCCGAGCAGGCCGGCGCGAAGGCCATCCTCGACTGCGACGTCGCGAAGGACGAGGACATCGCCCGCACCGCGGCCGAGATCGGCAAGATCTGGCCGCAGGTGGACGTGCTGGTGCACTCGATCGGCTACGCGCCGCGCGAGGCGCTCGACGGCCGCTTCGCCGACGTCACCACCCGCGAGACCTGGCGCATCGCGCTGGACGTCTCCGCCTACTCGCTCATCGGCCTCGCCCGGGCGTTCAAGCCGATGATGAAGCCGGGCGCCTCCATCGTGTGCCTCACGTACTACGGCGCCGAGAAGGTGGTCCGGAACTACAACGTGATGGGCGTCGCGAAGGCCGCGCTGGAGTGCTCGACGCGCTACCTGGCCGAGGACCTCGGGCAGGAGGGCATCCGGGTGAACGCCATCAGCGCCGGCCCGCTCAAGACGCTCGCCGCCGCCGGCATCAAGGGCATGCGCTCCATGCTCGGCGAGAACGCCGACAAGACGCCGCTGCGCCGGAACATCGAGCAGGACGACTGCGCCCGCGCCGCCCTCTACCTGTGCTCTGACCTCGCCCGCAACGTGACCGGCGAGATCCTCCACGTGGACGCCGGCCAGAACATCATGGGCGTGGTGAGCATGTCGTAGCCCTCGACTCGGTCCGCTCATCCCGACCCTTCGACTCCGCTCGCTCATCCCGAGCGTAGCGCGGCCGCGAGGCCGCGCGGAGTCGAGGGAGCGGCGTCGAGGGACGCTAGATGAACCGGCCGCGCCGCGGCGACTCGCCGACGAACGGGTTGGCGCGGCGCTCCTCGCCCAGCGTGCCGGCCGGCCCGTGGCCCGGGTGGAAGCGCACCGCGTCGCCGAGCGGGAACAGCCGCTCCTTGATCGAGCGCTCCAGCGCGTCGAAGTCGCCGCCGGGGAGGTCGGTGCGGCCGACCGAGCCGGCGAAGAGCGTGTCGCCGGTGAACAGGATCTGCTCGCCGGGGAACCACAGGCTGCACGAGCCGGCGCTGTGCCCCGGCGTGTGGATCACCTGCGCCTCGCAGTCGCCCACCCGGAACGCCTCGCCGTCCACGTGGTGGTGATCCACCTCGGGCGCCTCCACGGGATCGAAGCCGAACATCTCGGCCTGGCGGGGCAGCGCCGCCAGCCAGGCGTCGTCGGCCGCGTGGATCTGCAGCGGCGCGCCGGTGGCGGCGCGGGCCTCGGCGCCGCCGCCCACGTGATCGATGTGGCCGTGGGTGCAGAAGATCCGGGTGATGCGCCAGCCGGACGGATCGGCGAGCGCGAGCGCGCGGTGCACCTCGGCGCCGGGATCGACCAGCACGGCCTCGCCGGTGCGCCCGCAGGCGGCGAGCCAGCAGTTGGCCGCGAACGGGCCGACCACCGCGTGGCGGACCACGAGCATCGCTTCCTCCAGACGCGAAGGGCCGAAGGGTCTCCCCTCCGGCCCGCGCGCACCGCCCGGCCACGCGGGCCGGCGAGGCGAATGCCTAGTACGAGAAGGACGAGCCGCAGCCGCAGGTGGTGCGGGCGTTCGGGTTGTTGAACTTGAACCCGGCGCCCTGCAGGCCCACGACGTAGTCGATGGTCACGCCCTGGAGGTACATCGAGCTCATCGGATCGACGTAGAGCTTGATGCCGTCCTGCTCGAGCGAGAGGTCGCCGTCGCGCGGGTCCTTCTCGAAGTCCATCGAGTACTGGAACCCGGCGCAGCCGCCGCCCATCACGCCGACGCGGATGCCGTAGCCCGCGAGGCCCTCGCGCGCGATGGCGTCCTTCACCATCTCGATCGCCTTCGAGGTCAGGCTGACGAAGTTCGGGATGCCCAGATCGGGGGAGGATACGGCCGGGGCGGCGATGGTGGTGGCTTCCATTTCTTCGAGTTCTCCATCGAGGGGCGCACCCTCGTTGACGTGGCGCAAGGAGTCTAACAGGGAGGGTGGGGCGCTTCAACGCGGGTTCGACCGCGCACCCACACCACTTTTTCGATCGTTCAGCCGGCGCGTCCGGACAGGTGGCGCCCTCCGTCCACCGGCAGCACGGCGCCGGTGACGAACGGCGCGTCGGCGAGGTAACGCACGGCGGCCGCCACGTCTTCCGGCGTGCCCGGCCGCCGGAGCGGGATGCGCGCGGTGAGCCCGCGCCGCTGCGCCGCGGGGTAGCGCTCGGGCCAGAGCACGGTGCCGGGGGCCACGCCGTTCACGCGCACCCGGGGCGCCAGCTCGAGCGCCAGGCACTCGGTCAGCCGCGCCAGCGCCGCCTTCGACGCCGCGTAGGCCGCATAGCCCTTCCACGGCACCAGCCCGCCGCCCACGTCGATGACGTTCACGACGGAGCCGCGGGCCCGCGCCAGCAGCGGCGCGAGCGCCCGGACGAGCAGGAGCGGCGCCCGCGCGTTCAGGTCCATCTGCGAGTCGAACGCCGCGGCGTCGGTGCCGGCCAGCGGGAGCGCGTCGAACACCGAGGCGCTGTTCACCAGCAGGTCGAGGCGGCGGTGCCGGGCGCGGAACGCGGCCGCGAGCTGCGCCGGCCCGTCGGCGGCGGCGAGGTCGGCCTGCAGCGCGGAGGCGAAGCCGCGCGGGCGGTGCGTGCGGTAGTGCGCGGCGACGGTCCAGCCGTCCTTCGCCAGCGCGCGGGCGATCGCCTCGCCCACGCGGACCCCGGCCCCGGTCACCAGCGCGATGCGGTCGGCCACGGTGTCACCTCTCGCGGTGCGGGTCCCAGGCGGTCTCCGGCTTGCGCGCGCGGTGGTTCGCGACGCGCGCCGCCACGAACAGGAGGTCGGAGAGCCGGTTCAGGTAGGCGAGCGCGACCGGCGAGACCTCCGCCTCGGCGGCGAGCGCGACCACGCGGCGCTCGGCGCGGCGGCACACGCAGCGCGCCAGGTGGAGCTGCGCGGCGGTCCGGGTCCCGCCGGGGAGCACGAACTGGCGCAGCGGCGGCAGCTCCGCCTCCCACGCGTCGATGGCCGCCTCGAGCCGCTCCGCCCAGCGCGGCTCCACCGCCGGGATGGCCGAGCGCGCCTTCTCGCCGTGCGGGGTGGCGAGCTCCGCGCCGACGCAGAACAGCTCGTCCTGGATCCGCGCGAGCTGCGCGTCGATCTCCGGGTCCTCCACCACCGCGCGCACCGTGCCCAGGCAGGCGTTCAGCTCGTCCACCTCGCCGTAGGCCTCGACCCGCGCGTCGCTCTTGCGCACCCGCGGCCCGCCGAACAGGCCGGTCTCTCCGGCGTCCCCGGTCTTCGTGTAGATCTTCACCCGAGGGTGCGTATCAGAGGCGATGGACGCGCCGCAACGCCCGCGGTAGGACCGGCGCATGACCGACGTCTTCGAGGGAGCGGCGCTCGCCGCCATCGGCCGCGAGGCCGCCGAGCGCGCCTGGGCCGAGGGCCTCACCGTGCGGAAGCCGGACGGGACGGTGGTGCCGATCCCGCTGCTGGCGGAGCCCGAGGTGCGCTCGCGCGCGGCGCTCGACGGCCTGGCGCGGGAGGCCGAGCGGATCCTCTCGGGCAGCGTGAAGCTGGCGCGGGCGCTGGTGGCCTCGGGCGACGCCCGCGATCGGGCCGCGCTGGAGGAGCCGTTCTCCGGCCTCGAGGCCGAGGCGATGGCGCGCCTGTTCGAGGAGGCGCCGCTCGCGGTGATGATGGCGCGGGTGGACTTCCTGGTGCCGGAGGGCGGCGGCGCGCCGCGGGCCCTCGAGCTGAACGCCACCATCCCGGCCATGTCCGCCTACGCCGACCTGGCCGCGTTCGCCTGGATCCGGGCCGCCGCGCGCGCCCGCGGCCGGACGCCGCGCGAGGCCGAGGCGCTGGTGGCGGCCTGCGGCAGCCACATGGAGCGGCTCCGCGAGGCGCTGGTGGCCACGTACCGGGCGCGCGGGGGCGGGCGGGTCCGCCCGTCGATCGCGCTGGTGGCCCGGCCGGGAGACGCCCAGATCGGCGAGCTGCGGCGGCTGGCGGCGCACTTCCGGCAGATGGGCCACCGCGCCGAGAACCTGGTGCCGGCGGAGTGCGATCCCGACGCGTGGGACGTGCTGTACCGGCACGTCTGGGCGCACAAGGTGGACCCGGCCGATCCGTTCGCGCGGGCGCTGCGCGCGCCCGGCAGGTACGTGCTCCTCAACCCGGTGAACGGGCTGCTCGAGGCGAAGGCGCTGTTCGCGCGCCTGTCGGAGTGCGCCGAGGACGTGGCGCTGGCCGACCGCGCCGGGCTCGACGCCGAGGAGCGGGCCGCCGCGGCGCGCCTGCCCTGGACGCGCCGGCTCACCCCCGAGGTGGCGGCGCGGCTCGTCGCCGCGCGCGAGCGGTTCGTGCTGAAGCGGAGCTGGGACTACGGCGGCAAGAGCGTGCACCTCGGCGCCGAGACGCCGCCGGAGGCGTGGGCCCGCGCGGTGGAGGAGGCGCTCGCGGATCCCCGCGCCGGCGGGTGGGTGGCGCAGGAGCGCGTGTTCGCCGAGCGGCGGCCTGCCACCCGCATCGCGCCCGAGGGCGTCTCGCGGTCCGACCTGTACCGCGACGTGTCCACGTACTGCGGCCTCGGGCCGTCGCGCCCGTCCGGCTCGGTGGTGCGCGCCGCGGCGTCGCCCATCGTGAACATCCTGGGCGGCGGCGGGCTCGCCCCGGTGATCCCCGAGGACGTGATGGCGGCGCTGGGGTAGGCGCGGCGCCTAGGCGCCGGCGGCGGGTGCCTCGGCGGCCGCGGGCGCCAGGCGGAAGTCGCGGATGGAGGGGACGCGCGCGAGCACCTCCACCGGCCGGCCGGAGTGGTCGGTGTCGAGGTGCACGCAGAGCGCGTCCGGCCAGGCGCGCGCGTAGGCGTTCACGTGGGCCGGCTCGTTGTCGAACGCCGCCACCACCGGCCCGATGCGCTCCACGCGGCCGCGGGCGAGCGCCTTCCAGGCCTCGTCGCCCAGCGCCTCGTCCGGCTTCATGAGCAGGTGCGCGCGGGCGCCGTCCGGCAGCGGGAAGCCGGCCGCCCGGAACACCTCCACCGTCCCCGTCTCCATCGCCACCGGGCGCCCGGTGACGTAGGCGACGATCGCGCCGGCCTCGGCGGTCGCGCGCACGAGCCCGCCCGCCCCCGGCAGCGGCACGTCGAGCCGGCAGTAGGCGCTCGTGAAGAACCGCTCGGCCCAGAACGCGCGCGCGGGCCGCAGGTGGCGAGCCACCTCGTCCGGCGGGAGCCCCGCCGCGTGGAGCGCGGCCGCGAGATCCCAGCTCGTCCAGTGCTCCGGGCGCGCGCCGAGCAGTTCGGGCACGCCCGCCGCGCGTCCGTAGTCGCGCAGGATGCGCGCCTGTCGCGGCCGGTTGTCGAGCAGGGTCGAGTCGAGGTCGAACACCACCACGCCGTCCGGCGCGCCGGCCCGTGCGCGGGCCAGGACCGCGGCCAGGATCGCCCCCTGCTCCTCGATGCGCGCCCGGCCCGGCATGGGGCGAACCTATGCCCTTGGGCGGGGCTCGAGGAACGCTCCCGATGTGGGCGGCAGGCCGGGGACGGCGCGCCGTGCCGCGCGGCCGGTGCGTGGCGGAGGTGCGCGGAAGCAGGTATGTTTCCGGGCTCGGATGCCCCAGCGCGCCCAGATCCTGGTGGTGGACGACTCCCGCACCCAGCTCGACTGGCTGGTGCGGGTGCTCGAGCGCGAGGGGTACGACGTCCGCACCGCCGCGGACGGCAAGGACGCGATCCGCAAGGTGCGCGGCGAGCCGCCCGACCTGGTGCTGCTCGACATGATCCTGCCGGACATGGACGGGCTCGAGGTGCTGCGCATCGTGAAGGCGCGGCCCGAGGACCAGTTCATCCCGGTGATCATCCTGTCGGTGAAGTCGGACCTGGACTCGAAGGTCGCGGGCCTGCGCATCGGCGCCGACGACTTCCTCGCGAAGCCGTTCGCGGAGGCGGAGATCCTGGCGCGCTGCGCGGCGATGCTCCGCATCAAGACGCTCCAGGACCAGCTCCGCGAGACGCAGCGGCGGCTCCGCGAGCAGACGCTCACCGACGACCTCACCGGCCTCAAGAACCGGCGCGCGTTCGACGAGCGGCTGCAGGAGGAGTTCCGGCGCGCCCACCGCTACTCGGATCCCGTGTCGCTCATCATGATCGACCTGGACCACTTCAAGCTCGTGAACGACCGCTACGGTCATCCGTTCGGCGACCTCGTGCTGCGCGGCGCCTCCGAGCAGCTCCGGGCCTCCACCCGCGATCCCGACATCTGCGCGCGCTACGGGGGCGAGGAGTTCGCGGTGATCCTCCCCAAGACGCACCTCTCGGGCGCGCTCGCGGTGGCGGAGCGGATCTGGAAGGAGCTGTCCGCCCGGAGCTACCCCGTTCCGGCTGGGTCGACGGGACCCGAGACCAGCATCCAGGTGACCGCATCGATGGGCATCGCGTTCTACCCCTCGAAGGACATCGGCTCGCCCGAGGCGCTGGTCCGGTACGCGGACGAGGCGCTGTACCAGGCCAAGAAGGCGGGACGGAACACGATTTGTCTCTACCAGGCGCAGGCGTACCGGTACGAGGCGGGCGACCGTTAGAGGGCGGGTGACGCTGTACCGCGGGTCCGGTACGCAGAAACCCGGAGGGTGTGGTATCACCCGGGGGCGATGAACGACCCGGGGAACGAGCCGCCCAACCGCCCGGAAACAGGGCGCTCTCCGCGTGAACCGGCTGGACCCCTCTGTGCACCTTCGAGGGCGCATCCGATGGTACCTCCGGAGCTCCATGCCGGCAGCGGCGCCCTGGAAGCCCGCCCCGACTCCACCGTCCTGGTGGTGGACGACGACGAGCACGTGCGCCGCGCGCTCGCCCGCGTGCTGCGCCGATCGCGCTGCCGGGTGATCGACGCCGGCGACGCGAGCGGCGCGCTGGCGCTGCTGGAGCGGGAGCCGGTGCAGGTGGTGGTCTCCGACCACCGCATGCCGGGCACCTCCGGGGTGGAGCTGCTGCGGATCGTGAAGGAGCGCTGGCCCACCGTGCAGCGCGTCCTCCTCACCGGCCACGCCGACTCGGCGGTCATCGAGGAGGCGGTGAACCGGTCGGAGATCTTCCGGTTCATCTGGAAGCCCTGGGACGACGCGCACCTGCGCATCACCGTCCAGAGCGCGGTGGACCAGCACTGGATGCTCGAGGAGAACCGGCGGCTCGAGCAGCTCCTCGCCGAGCGCAACGCGCAGCTCGAGCGGCTGAACCGCGATCTCGACGGCCAGCTCGCGGCGCGCTCCGTCGCGCTGGTGCGGGCCGCCGAGGAGTGGCGCGCCAGCTTCGACGCCATCGGCGACCCGCTCGCGATCTTCCGGGGCGGAGGGTGCGAGATCGCGCGCGCCAACGCCGCCTTCGCCCGCGCCGCCGGCGTGGCCATCACCCAGGTCGCGGGCCTCCGCTGCCGCGAGCACGCGTTCGGCGTGCTCCCGTGCCCGGCCTGCTGCGACCTGCCGCGCGGCGGCACCGCCGAGCGCGAGCTCGCGTTCGGCGACCGCACCTGGATGATTCGCTCGTTCCCGTTCGGCGACGGCGGGCTGGTGGTCACGTTCAAGGACGTCACCGACGAGCGCGAGGTGAGCCGGCGCCTGTTCCACGCGGAGAAGATGTCCGCGGTGGGGCAGCTCGCCGGCGGCGTGGCGCACGAGATCAACAACCCGCTCGGCGGGATCCTGGCGTTCGCGCAGCTCATGAGCCGCGAGGAGCGCTCGCCCGAGGACATGGAGAGCCTGCGGCTCATCCAGGACGCCGCGAACCGCGCCAAGCGCATCGTGGAGTCGCTGCTCCGCTTCTCGCGCCGCCCGCGCGAGGAGGAGCGCGGCCCGGTGGACCTGCGCCAGGTCGTGGACGACGCGCTGTTCCTGCTCTCGCCGCAGCTCCGCGCCGGCCGCTTCGAGGTGGTGCGCCGGTTCGAGCCGGCGGTCGCGATCGGCAACGGCAACCAGCTCCAGCAGGTGGTGGTGAACCTGCTGGTGAACGCGCTGCAGGCCATGGGCGATCGCGGCACGGTCACCGTCGCGGTGGGCCCCGCCGCGCCCGGGCGGCTGCGCCTGTCGGTGGCCGACACCGGGCCGGGCGTCCCCGAGGACGCCGCGCTGCGGATCTTCGAGCCGTTCTTCACCACCAAGCCCGAGGGCCAGGGCACCGGCCTGGGCCTTTCCATCTGCTACCAGATCGTCGAGGAGCACGGCGGGACCATCCGCCTCGAGCAGCCCGGCCCGCACCGTGGGGCCTGCTTCGTGCTCGAGCTCCCGGCGGCGCAACCGAGGCACGAGCGAGGAGAAGCGGTCCCATGAACGAGGCAACCGAGGCGCGGCCGGCCCGCGTGCTGGTGGTGGACGACGAGCCGACGCTGCTGCGCGCCATGGAGGCGCTGCTGCGGCGGAAGGGGCACGAGGTCATCGGCCTCGACTCCTCCATCGCGGCCACGCAGCGGCTCGCGCAGGAGGACTTCGACGTCGCGCTGTTCGACATCAAGATGCCCCAGCTCTCCGGCCTCGAGCTGCTCAACGCGGTGAAGCACCGCCGGCCGGAGGTGGAGGTCATCATGATGACCGGCCACGCCACGGTGGAGACCGCGCTCGCCGCGGTCCGCGCCGGCGCCTACGACTACCTCACCAAGCCGTTCGAGGACGTGGAGGTGGTGGCGCGCGCGGTGGCGAAGGCGGCCGAGCGCAAGATGCTGTTCGACCGCAACCGCCAGCTCGAGAGCGCGCTGCGCGAGCGCGAGGGCACGCCGTCGGAAGGGCTGGTGGGCACCTCCGCGCCCATGCGCGAGGTGACGCGGATGGTCGAGGCGGTGGCGTACAGCGCCACCACCGTGCTCATCACCGGCGAGAGCGGCACCGGCAAGGAGCTGGTCGCGCGCGCGCTCCACACCCGCAGCCCGCGCCGCAGCCACCCGTTCGTCGCCCTGAACTGCGGCGCCCTCACCGAGACGCTGCTCGAGTCCGAGCTGTTCGGGCACGTCAAGGGCGCGTTCACCGGCGCGCAGCGCGACCAGCGCGGCCTGTTCGACGCGGCCGACGGCGGCACCATCTTCCTGGACGAGATCGGCGACATCCCGCTCTCGACCCAGGTGCGCCTGCTGCGCGTGCTGCAGGAGGGCGAGATCAAGCGGGTCGGCTCGGCCGATCCGGTGCGGGTGGACGTGCGGGTGCTCGCCGCCAC
The DNA here is from genome assembly GCF_000022145.1 of Anaeromyxobacter dehalogenans 2CP-1. Classification (NCBI taxonomy): domain Bacteria; kingdom Pseudomonadati; phylum Myxococcota; class Myxococcia; order Myxococcales; family Anaeromyxobacteraceae; genus Anaeromyxobacter; species Anaeromyxobacter dehalogenans. Next base: position 4,043,847 of record NC_011891.1, on the reverse strand, counting down.
GCACCGGGACCTGCCCAAGCTGGTGAAGGCCGGCCGGTTCCGCGAGGACCTGTTCTACCGGCTGAACGTCATCAACATCCCGCTGCCGCCGCTGCGCGAGCGCGTCGAGGACATCCCGCTGCTCGCGCACCACTTCGTGCGCCGCTACGCCGAGCGGCTGGGCAAGAAGGTCCGGACGGTCGCGCCCGAGGCGCTCGAGCTCATGTGCGGCTACCGCTGGCCGGGCAACGTGCGCGAGCTGGAGAACGCGATCGAGCGCGCGGTGGTGCTGTGCCGGGGCGACTCGGTGGTGCCGGGCGATCTCCCGCCGGCGGTGACCGGCCGCACCGCGCCGCTGGTGCGCGAGGCGCCGGCCTCCGGCGACGAGGCCGCCTGGCTGGCGCTCTCGTACGCCGCCGCCAAGGAGCAGGCGCTGCGTCGGTTCGAGAAGGGCTACGTCGAGGCGCTCATGCGCGCCTGCGACGGCAACATCTCCGCCGCCGCGCGCAAGGCCGGCATGGACCGCTCCAACTTCAAGCGCGTGCTGCGCAAGTACCGCACCGACGTCGAGCCCGACACCGAGGAGGACGGCTCCTCGCGCGCGCTGGCCTGACGCGGCGCGCGGCCCGCCCGCCCCGGGGCCGCCGCGGCGGCCCCGCCGGCGGAGCGCCTCACCAGCCCGCGTCGGGCAGGGCCGGGTTGGCGTGCGCGCGCTCGGTCGTGAAGCGCAGGCGCAGCGCGTCCTGCTCGGCCACCTCGACGGCGCGCGGGAACCAGTCGCCGCCCGCCGGCGATCCCCAGCCCAGCAGCCGCACGTCCTGGAGGGCTCCGCCCTCGGCCGCGACGAGGCGCATCGGCTGGAACGCCTCCTTGTCCACGAACGCGACCGGCCGGCCCTCGCGCGAGCGCCCGCCGATCACGTACGCGAGCCGCCCGTCGAACCGGCCCAGGCCGATCTCCGAGACCGCCACGCCGCGCCGGGACAGCGCGGCCGCGTAGGCGCCGGCGGCGTCGCCGGCCGTCGACGTCGCGAGCAGCGCGCACGCGGCCCGGACCAGCGCCGCCGCGGCGGGGACCTGCTCGAGCCCGCCGCGCCCGGTGAGCCGCCCGTCGCGGGCGAGCGACACCGCCGGGCGCTGCGCCTCGGCGACGCCCGCGGGCGCGAGCTCGAGCCGGCAGCGGCCCGGGACCTTCATGAGGAAGCGGGCCGGCGCGGACACCTCGCCGGTGGCCGAGCGCTGCAGCCCGGCGGCGGACGCGAGCCGCTCGGCGGCCGGTCCCTCCACCTGGACGGCGCCGGTCACCTCGAGCGCGGAGAGCGACAGCGATGCGCGCTTCTCGCCCATGCGCCGCAGCACGGCGGAGGTGTGGAGGACGTAGGCGAGCGAGGGCATCGCCGCCGCGAGCGCGGCGGCCGCGGCCAGGCGGCGGAGGTTCACTTGACGAGCTCCTTCATGAGCGCGCGCAGCGGCCCCGCCAGCTCGGGGCGCTTCATCGCGTAGAGGATGTTGGCCTTCAGGTAGCCGAAGCGGTCGCCCGCGTCGTAGCGCTCGCCCTCGAACTGGTAGCCCAGCAGCCCCTCCTCGCGCGCCAGCACCGCCAGCGCGTCGGTGAGCTGGATCTCGCCGCCCACGCCCGGCTTCACGCGCTCGAGGATCTCGAAGATGCGCGGGGGCAGGACGTAGCGGCCGATCACCGCCAGGTTCGAGGGCGGATCCGCCTTGGGCTTCTCGACCAGCCGGTCGATGCGCACGGTGCGCGGGTCCATCGCCTGGCCCGCGGCGATGCCGTACATGTGCGTGTCCTCGCGCGGCACCTCCATGAGCGCCACCGTGCCGAGCCCGTGCCGCTCCCAGCAGTCGGCGAGCTGCTTCGCGCCGGGCACCTGCGCGTCGATGATGTCGTCGCCCAGCATCACCACGAACGGCTCGTCGCCGATGGCGTCGCGGGCGCACAGCACCGCGTGCCCGAGCCCGAGCGGCTCCTGCTGGCGGATGGTGAGCACGTTCGCCATCTGGGCGATCTCGCGCATCTGCCTGCGCAGCTCGCGCTTGCCCGCCTTCTCGAGCCGGTCCTCCAGCTCCGCGGCGATGTCGAAGTGGTCGACGATCGAGTCCTTGCCGCGCGCGCAGATGAGGATGATGTCCCGGACGCCGGCCGCGACCGCCTCCGCCACGATGTACTGGATGGTCGGCGTGTCGACGATCGGGAGCAGCTCCTTCGGGACCGCCTTGGTGGCGGGGAGGAACCGGGTGCCGAGGCCCGCGGCGGGGATCACGGCCTTGCGGATCTTCTTGGGCGCCATGGTGCCGCCAATCTAGCCCGGCCCCGGGCCAGGCACCACCGGTGAGCACCGCCCCGGGCCGGGCGCTATCTCGGCCGCTCCACGCGCTCCGCCTCGGTCTTGCACGCGATGCACAGGTCCGTGACCGGGCGCGCGCGCAGGCGCGCCGCGCTGATGGGCGCACCGCAGGACGTGCAGGTGCCGAACGTGCCCGCGTCGAGCCGGGCCAGCGCCGCCTGGACCTTGCCGAGGAGCCGGCGGTCGCGATCGCGCAGGCGCAGCGCCCAGTTGCGGCGCTCCTCCGCGGTGGCGCGATCGTTCGGGTCCGGGATGGCGACCTCGCCGCCGCCCTCCGAGTCGGCCATCTCGTGCACGGCGCGCTCGCCCTGGCCCACCAGCGCCTCGAGCTGCGCCGCCAGGATCCGGCGGTAGCGTTCGGTCTCGCGTGCGTTCATGGCGACCTCCGCGTGGCGATCGACGCTAGCGCTCGCGTCCGCGCGCCACAAGCGTCCTTGCCGGGGGCGCGACACGTCCCGTATCCTCGGCACGTGCACGCAAGGATCCTGTGTCATGCGGCCGCGCTCCTCGTCGCGGGCGCCGCCGCCGCAGCCGACGCTCCACCCGCGGGCGGCCTCCCCGACGTGGCGGGCCCCCGGACGCTCGGCCTGTCCGCGTCGATCGGCGTGGCCGCCAACAACGAGGGGCTGTCGGTGAACCCCGCCGCCGTCGGCGCGCGGCGCCGCTACGCGCTCGAGGTGGGCGGCATGCTGGACCGCCGCGGCGCCGAGTCGCCCGGGCAGTTCCTGAACGCGTCGGTGGTGGACGCGATGTCCTCGTCGGTGACGGCCGGCTTCGCCTTCACGCGCGCTGCCAAGGGCGACGCCGTCGGCAACCAGCTCACGCTCGCGCTCGTGACGCCGCTGGTGGAGCGGATGTGGATCGGCGCGGCCGGCAAGTGGCTCGACCTGCGCGGCCCCCTCGCCCTCGGACGGGAGGAGATCCGCGCGGCGACCGTGGACGCGGGCCTGTTCTGGCAGGTGTCCGACCTGTTCTCGCTCGGCGCCGCCGGCTACAACCTGGTGGCGATCCACCAGGACCAGATCGCGCCCATGGGCTTCGGCGCCGGCATGGCGCTCGGCAACGACCAGGGCGCGCAGCTCACCGCCGACTGGCGCAGCGACCTCGACCGGCTCGGCAAGACCAGCAACCGCTACTCCGTCGGCGCCGAGGTGCTCGCCGGCCGCATGGTGGCGCTGCGCGCCGGGTTCATGAAGGACGAGACGCTCGACACGAACTGGTGGTCCGCCGGCCTCGGCATCGCCGCCCAGAGCGGCGCCGCGGTGGACGTGGGCTACCGGCAGAGCACGACGGACCCGACCGCCCGCCAGATCGCGGCGTCGCTGAAGATCTACATGTTCAACTGACCGCGCCGGCCCCTCGGCACGTACGCGTCCATCAGTCCGTCGCCGAGGACCCGTCGCGCCTCCTCGAGGTTGTGCCCTCGGCAACGGATCCGGAGGTTGTCCGCCGTCGAGGCCCCGCCACGCGCGAGCGGCACGACGTGGTCGAGCTCGAGTTGGTGCGTGGAGCCACACGGCTCGCCGGACGGGAGGGGGAAGGTGCACCGCCCGCCGTCGCGCGCCCAGACCTCGCGGCGAACGTGGGCCGGGACGTGGTCCGGCCTGGAAGGACGAACCGTCTTCTGCGGCTTCGCGGTGAGCCCCTTCCGACGCGCGCGCTGCGCAAGGAGCTCATCCAGCGCCGCCTCGAGGACGTTCTCGCGAGAGACGCCCGGCATGGAGTGAGAGAGCGCGTCCCGGGCCGCGTCGAGCTTCTTCAGGAACGTCTTCGAGACGGTGAGGTGCATGCGAGCCGACTCCCCGTCGAGCCAATCGACGGAGCTGGGCTTGGCGGTAAGCGTCGCCCCTCGCATTTCGACAGGCTCACTGCGAGCGGACTCCGCGACAGGCTCACTGCGAGCGGATTCTTCACGAGCCGCGACCTCGGCCCGGCTGGGTGCCTTTGGTTCGGGCGCCCGAAATAGAATCGGCTCCGCGGTAGGCGCCACGACCGCCGCCGGCGCGGACACGGCCCGCACCGGCACGACGACCTCGCGCCGAGGCGGATTCTCGACCGGCCGGATGCCAGCAGCCACCGCTGCCGCGTCCCGGCTCGAGAGCCCATAGAACCGGGGCAGGACCTCTGCGCAGTTGTCGGTGGTCACCACCTTCGCCAGCTCGCAGACGGACGACAGGCACAGCTTCCCGTCCCGGAGCGCCGCCACGACAGCGGGGAACCGGTTGATGAGCTCCGCCGCCGTCTTCCGGTACTGCGCAGCGCCGGCGGACAGCCCCAGTTCGCGCCGCAGGAACGAGAACAGCGACGTGTGCCCGCGCTGCCGCCACAGACCCCGCCGGTCGAACTCCGCCAGCGCGACCAGGAATTCCGCCATCGCGTGCCGCTCGGACCGGAGCAGTTCGACCAGACGCTTCGTGAATTCGTTTGCGTTGTCCATGCACGAAGCATCGCACGCGATCTTCGCGCTCCGTAAAACGCACGAGGATCGCCCCACACGCGCGAATGCACCCGGGGCCCCGCGACCCCTCGCCTCGTCCTCCAGCGCCTCAGCCGCAGCCTGCGGACGCACCAGGGCCCTGTGCCCCAGCCATTCCGCTCGCGGGCCCCGCTCCGTCCGCATACCTCGTCAAACCCGCAGAGCGTTCCCGTTGGGCCGCAAGCAATCAGTCACTCACGGTGACCGCCCTCCCGCGCCCCTCCGCGCTCCGCGCCCCACGATCAGGCCTCTCGCAAGCCGATCCCGCCGCCCCGTCCACGGTCAAGCGGCACCGCCCCCGACCCCGCCGCGCCCTCACCGCCAAGCCCGCGCCGCCCCGCCCACGGCCACGCGGCAGCAGCCTCGGCCGCCGCCGGGCCCTCACCGCCCGCGCCGCCGCGCCCGCGGTCAAGCGGCATCGCCCCCGACCCCACCGCGCCCTCACCGCCAAGCCCGCGCCGCCCCGCCCGCGGTCACGCGGCCCCGCCCCGCCCCGCTCCTCACTCCCGCCCCAACGCCGGCAGCACCACCGGCGCCCCCGTGACGCCGTTCTCCCCGCGCCACACCGGCACCTCCCACACCGCTCTGACCCGCTCGGCCGTGATCACGTCGTCGGGCGCCCCCTCCGCGACCACGCGCCCGCGCGAGAGCACCACCAGCCGGTCGCACGCGGCCGCGGCCAGGTTGAGGTCGTGGAGCACCGCGACCACGCACAGCCCGCCACGCGCGGCCACGCGGGCCATCCGCATGGCGGCCACCTGGTGTCCGAGGTCGAGGAACGCGGTGGGCTCGTCGAGCAGCAGCACCCGCGGCTCCTGCGCGAGCGCGCGGGCGAAGAACACGCGGCGCCGCTCGCCGCCGGAGAGCGCATCGAGCCGACGGCCGGCGAGGTGCACGAGGTCGCACGCCTCGAGCGCGCCCTGCACCGCGCCGTGGTCGAAGCGGGAGGGCACCGCCAGCAGGCCCTGCCGCGGCGCCCGGCCCATCATCACCGCCTCACGCACGGTGAACGGCCAGCCGAGCCGCGGCTCCTGCGGCACGAGCGCGCACACCCGCGCCACCGCGCGGCGCGGGGCGGCGGCCGGGTCCATGCCGGTCAGGCGCACCGTGCCCCGCGCCGGCGCGGCCAGGCCGGCGATGAGCCGGACCAGCGTGGACTTCCCCGCGCCGTTCGGTCCCAGCAGCCCCACGAACTCGCCCTCCCGCGCCGAGAACGAGACGTCCTCGAGCGCCGCGTGGGCGCCGTAGCGGAACGTGACCCCGCGCACCTCCACCATCGGCGCCGTCCCCGCGCCGCCGGCCGGCTCGCTCATCGCGCCCCCTCCGCCTCGGGCCGCCCGCTCCGCCGCAGCAGCCACAGGAAGAACGGTCCACCCAGGAACGCCGTCACGGCGCCCACCGGCGGCTCGGTGCCGAGGGGCAGGAACGCGAGGCGCGCCAGCGCGTCCGCGAGCACCAGGAACGCGGCGCCGAACAACGCCGAGGCCGGCACGAGCAGCCGGTGGTCGGGGCCGATCACCCGCCGGACCAGGTGCGGGACGATCAGCCCCACGAACCCCACCATGCCGGCCAGCGCCACCGCGGCGCCGGTGGCGGCGCTCGCCGCGAAGAACACCGCGGCGCGGTCGCGCCGCACGTCGAGGCCGAGCGACGCGGCCTCCTCGTCGCCGAGCGTGAGCAGGTTGAGCCGCGCCGAGAGCGCCACCAGCGCGCCCACCGACAGCAGCACCAGGACGGCGCCGAGCGCCAGCGTCCCCGGCGCCTCGTAGCCGACCGCGCCGAGCAGCCAGTACATGAGCCGGCCGGCCTGCTCCGGCGGGACGAGCATCTTGAGCAGGGTGATGACGCCGGCGGCGAACGCGTTGAACACGATGCCCACCAGCAGCGCGGCCTCGGGCACCAGGCGGCCGCCGATCCGGCCCAGCCCGAACACGATGGCGGTCGCGGCGACCGCCCCGGCCACCGCGCCGGCCGCCACGGGGGGCGCCCCGCCCAGCGCCTCGCCCGCGCGGCCCGCCAGCCGGGTCACGCCCGCGGCGGCGACCAGCACCAGCGAGCCGCCCAGCGCGGCGCCGCCCGAGACCCCGAGCACGAACGGCTCGGCGAGCGGGTTGCGCAGCAGCGCCTGGAGCGCGGTGCCCGCCGCGGCGAGCGCGCAGCCGACCAGCGCCGCGAGCAGCGCGCGGGGCAGCCGCAGGCCGAACAGGATGGCCGCGTCGGGATCGGCGCCGGCCCAGGCGGCCCGGAACGAGATGGGCTGCGGGCCGAGCCCGCAGGAGATGGCCACGGCGACCGCGATCGCGAGCACGCCGGCGGCGAGCGCCAGCGCGAGCCGCGTGCGCCGGGTCAGGCTCACCGCGCCTCCGGGTGCAGCCCGCGGAACAGCGTCTCCAGCCCGCGGATCATCCGCGGCCCGGGGCGCAGCAGGGCGTCGTCCGGGAGGCGCACCACCGCGCCCCGCCGCACCGCCGGGATCGCGGACAGGCGGACGATGCCCTCGGCCGGCTCCTGCGGCGCGCCGTCCACCACCACCTCCGGATCGAGCGCCACCGCGCGCTCCAGCGGGAACACCGGCCAGGGCCGGGAGCCGCCCACCACGTTCACGGCGCCCGCGATGCGCAGCAGCTCGTCCGGGAAGCTGCCCGGTCCCGCCACCACCAGCGGCTCGCGGCCCACCAGGAAGAGCGCGCGCCGGCGCGGCAGCGACGCGGCGCGGGCCCGCACCCGCTCCACCTCCGCCGCGAGCTCCGCGGAGAGCCGCGCCCCCGCGGCCGGCGCGCCCAGCGCCTCGCCCACGATGCGCGGCGTGGCGAGCACGTCGGCCACGCTCACCACCGGGATGGCGACCACCGGGAACGGGCGCGACGACGCCTGCGAGAGCTCGGCCACGCGGCGCACCGCCGCGAGCGCGCCGCCGTCGGAGATCCAGAGCACGAGGTCGGGGCGGAGCCCGAGGATCGCCTCCGGGTTCGGGTCGATGAAGCCGCCCACGCGCGGCACGTGCCGCACCTCCGGCGCGTCGTCGAGCTGGGTCACGCCCACCAGCCGGTCGCCCAGCCCGAGCGCCAGCACCACGTCGGTGAGGCTCGGCGCGAGCACCACCACGCGCCGGGGCGGCGCGCTGGGCCGGGGCCCGGCCCACACCGTCCCGCCCTCGGCGGCGCCGCGGCCGCTCGGGCGCAGCAGGTCCGCGACCCCGCCGGCGCGCGCCGCCGGCGCCGCGAGCGCGAGCGCCAGCGCGGCGCACCCGGCGGCTACGGCGCGCACGCGACGTCCGCGGCCCAGGCCCAGCCCGCCTGGCTGGCCGGGCAGATCTCGCCGGCGGCGAGGCGCTCGCCGGTGGAGGGATCGAAGCGCCAGACCGAGCCGGACCACTGGTCGGTGACGTAGGCATCGCGGCCGCACAGCGCGATGTTACCCGGCGCCGAGAAGTCGGGCGCGGCCACCGGCGCGTGCAGCGTGACCCCGGCGTCGCCCAGCTCCACCGGCAGCACCGCGGCGCTCCCCCCGCACGCCACCCACAGCATGCGCCCGTCGGCGCTCGCGGCCAGGCCGCCCGGGTTCAGGCACCCGTCGCCGAGGTCGATGGAGGACAGCGCGTCGTCCGCTGCCGGGTCGATCACCGCGAGCTTCCCGCTGCCCGCCGGGTCGGTGTAGTAGCCCCACTCGCCCAGGCGCAGGTTGGCCAGCGTGACGAACACGCGGCCGCCGGCCACCACGGCGTGGGCCGGGAAGGGCAGGCCGGGCGCGTCGGCGAGCGCCCGCAGGTCGACGCGCCGCAGGATCTCGCCGGTGGCCGGGTCGATCACCGCCACCTCCTGGCCGCCCGAGGTCGCGTCGAGGCCGTACAGGGCCGCGTAGGCGCGGCCGTTCGCGAAGGCGACCCAGCGCGGGTTCACACCGGTCGTGCCGAGGACGACCTCGTCCACCACCCGCCGCGCCGACGCGTCGTACACCACCAGCGAGCCCGCCGCCGCGTTCGCGACCCACAGGCGGTCGCCGCTGACCGACAGCGCCTCGAGGTCGCCGCCGCCGAGCATCGTCTCGACGCCCGCCGCGCCGAGGTCGAGCGGGAAGGCCACGAGCGAGTGCGACAGCGAGGCCGCCGCCCAGAGCCGGCCGGCCGAGACGCCCAGCGCGATGGGGCCGTCGCCGGCCGCGCGGGGCAGGCCGGCGCGCAGCGCCGCGTTCGCGGGGCGGACGTCGTCGGTGGCGAAGCAGGCCACGTACACGTCCGGCCGGCAGGCGCCCTCGCGGCAGCTCTCGCCGCGATCGCAGCGGACGCCGCAGGCGCCGCAGTTCCAGCGGTCCGACGACAGGTCTGCGCAGGCGCCGCCGCAGGAGCGCTGCCCGCCGGGGCAGGCGCTGGCGCAGACCCCGCCGGCGCAGACCTGTCCCGTGCCGCAGGCGACGCCGCAGGCGCCGCAGCTCGCGGGGTCCGAGGACAGGTCCACGCAGCCGCCGCCACACTCGACCGTGCCGGGGCCGCACTCGCACGCGCCCGCGTTGCACTCCTGGTATGCGCCGCAGGCGGCGCCGCACGCGCCGCAGTTCGAGGAGTCGATCTCGACCGCGGCGCAGGCGCCGCCGCAGACCTGCTCGCCGGCGGCGCAGACGATCTCGGGGTCGCTGCTGCAGGCCGCGAGCGCGAGCGCCGCCGCGGCGAGGGCCGCCCGGAGGGCGGGGAGGGGGATCCGGATCATGGCGTGAGGTCTCCTGGGGTCGAGCCGGCGCGCAGGGTGATCATCACCATGCGCCCGGGAAGCGGGTTTCCGATGGGGTCCGTCAGCGTGCGGTCGTCGAGCAGGTTGCGCGCCTCGAGCCCGAGCCGCAGCCCGGCCCGGCGGGCGAGGCGCACCGAGGCGCCCGCGTTCCAGAGCAGCGCCTCGGGGACGCGGTCCGCGTTGCGCGCGTCCCGCCACTGCGCGCCCACGTGGTGGGCCTCGAGGTGGGCCTCGGCCGGCCCGGGCGCGATCGCGGCGCGCGCGAACAGCCGGTGGCGGGGGCGGAAGGGCAGGTCCTGGCCCACCTCGGCCGCCTCGCCGCGCAGCGTCTCGGTGCGCAGGTAGGTGTACGCGGCGCCGAGCGACAGGCCGAGCAGGCGCGGCGCCGGCGTGGTGGCGGCCTCGACCTCCAGGCCGGCGACCTGGGCGCGGCCGGTGTTGAAGGGCTTCATCCGACCGAGGGCGCTCGCCTGGTAGACGATGAGGTCCTCGTAGCGCGTCGCGTGGCCGCCCACGCTCGCCATGCCGCGCGCGCCCTCCGCCACGAGCGCGGCGTCGGCGGAGAGGCCGGTCTCGGGGCGGAGCGACGCATTGGGCAGCGCGCCCCCCAGCTGCAGGTAGAGCTCGGCGAAGCCGGGGGCGCGGAAGGTCCGGCCGGCGCTGGCGCGCGCCGAGAGCGGGCCGACCACCCGAACGCTCCCGCCCAGCTTCGCGGAGACGCCGTCGAACGGGCCCACCCGCTCGGCGCGGACCGCCGGCGAGAGGCGCACCCGGCCGGCGGCGAGGCGCGCGTCCTCGGAGAGCGTGGCGGAGAGCTGCGCGCGGGTCCGCGTGTCGCCCAGCCCGTCGGCGCGGAGCGCCTCGCCCTCCGCGGCCAGCGCGGCCCGGAGCGCGCCGTGCGGGTGGAGGAGCACCGCCTCGGCCTCGGTGCCCGCCGCGCCGCCGCGCTGGTGCACCGGGTCGCCGCCGGACAGGCTGCCGATGCGCGTGTCGAGCAGGTCGGCGCGCCCGGTGAGCCGCGCCCCCAGCGTGAGTCCGGGCGCGGGGCCGGCGCCGGAGAGCCGGACCGACAGGAGCGCGCGGGCGTCGCGCTGCCAGTCGTCGGGGGTGTCGGTGCCGGGCCATCCGGCCAGCTCGCGGCGGCCGCCGGAGAGCTGCAGCAGCGCGTCCAGGCGGCGCTCGCCCAGCCGCGCGGTGAGCTTCGCGATCCCGCCGGCGCGGGCGCTGCCGTTGTTCTCGCGCGTGAACGTCTGGTACGGGCTGCCGGGCAGCGAGCTCTGAGGGCGCCTCCGGTAGGTGAAGTCCCCGTCGCTCCGCTCCGCCCCCGCCGCGCCGAACAGCGTCCAGCGCTCCCCGCCCGCCGCCGCCTCGGCCGACGCCGCGGCGGTGCCGAAGGATCCCCCGCTCGCCTCGGCCGACCAGCCCCCCGGCTCGCCGCCGCGCGTGACCACGTTCACCACCCCGCCCAGCGCGCCCGCGCCGTAGTGCGCGCCCTCGGCGCCGCGCAGCACCTCGATGCGCTCGATCCACTGGCGCGGAAGCGTCGACAGATCCACGCCGCCGCCGAACGCGGTGTTGAGCGGCAGCCCGTCGAGCAGCACGAGCACGCCGCTCGCGCTCGAGCCGCGGATGGACACGGTGGAGAGCTGGCCGAGGCCGCCGTACGCGCTGACCGCCACGCCGGGGGCGGTGGCGACCAGCTCGGCGACCGCCTTGGCCTCGCCCGCGTAGCGGCCGGCCTCGACCACGGTGACCGCGCCGGTGGGATCGCGGGTCGCCTCGGCCCCGGGGACGCGGATGACGAGCTCGTCGAGCTCCACCGGCGCGGCGCCGGGATCCGGCGCGCCGGCGTCGGCGCTGGTGGGCGGATCGTCGGCGCGCGCAGCGGCGCCCGAGGCGACGCCGGCGACGGCGGAGAAGACGAGGGCGAGCGCGCGTGCGCGCCGCCCGAGGGGAGGCCTCGAGTCCAAGTCGCCGGGTCTCCTTCGGACCCGCGGACTTCACGTGCCGCGAACCATTCGCGGCGGACCCGGAGGGAGGTCTCCTGGCTTCCGGGGCCGCGGAGCAGCATCGCTCCGCCAGGCACCCTCCACCTTCCCGCCGCGAGCATCCGCGGCAGTGGCGACGACGTCGAGGGTGCTTCACCCCGGCTACAGTGGCGGGACCGCGCCGGACTTGGACCGGCTTCCCTGTTCCTCCGAGCCGAAAAGCTTCCCCGGAGTAGCGGAGGCGCGCGGACCCGTCAAGCGCGGAGGACGCGCGCCCAGGATTCCGGAGCCCGCGCGGACGGATGCCGGACCGGCCGGCCGGGCGCAGGGCGCGGCCGGCCGGTCGCGGGCCCGCTCACCGCCCCGCGGAGGCGGTCCGCTGCGCCCCGGCAGGCGCCCCGGGCGCGGCGGCGCTGCCCACGGTGACGTTGGCCCGCACCTTCGCGAGCCAGGCGGGGCCGAGGCCCTTCACCGCGAGCACGTCCTCCACCCGGCGGAACGGCTGCCGGGTGCGGTGCGCGACGATGGCCTGCGCGCGCTGCTGGCCGACGCCGGGCAGCCGCATCAGCTCCACCACCGGCGCGCGGTTCAGGTCGACCTTCTCGCCCTGCGCGAGCGCCTTCTTCGCCGCGAACGCCGGGGCCGCGGCGAGCAGCGCGGCCGCGACCGCGAGCGCCCTCCACCGCGGGATCACGGGTGCACCTCCACCGTCTCGAAGCCGTCGCGCCGCGCCGGGGCGGTCCCGCCGCGCTCGGCCGGCGGCTTGGGCTCGCGCACCTGGAGCGTGGCGGTGCCGATGGGCAGCGCGTCGAGCTGCAGCGTGATGCTGCCGTCGCGGTTCACGTACGCCGCGCCGATGCGCGGCCAGTAGCGCTTCTCGCCGTCCTTGCTCTCGGGGATCGCGTAGACCGCGAGCCGCCGGTTTCCGTTCGTGTCGCTCATGTGCCTCTCCGTGGGTTCGGACCGCCGCGCGAGGTGCGCGGCGGCGAGCCGGGGAGAGCAGCCGGCGTGCCCGCGCCAACCCCGCGGGAACACGGGCGGCGGGCCTTGAACGCGCGTTCAGCCGGCGGACCGCCGGCCGCGCCGCGGACCGGAGGATGCGGTCCGTGGGCTGGGGAGGGCTGCAGCCCCTCCCCGCGGGGACCGCTCGCGTACCCGCGCACGCGGGCGCGAGCGGTCACGGGACCCGCGAAGCCGGAGTGGGCCCCGACGGCTCTGCCGGCGGGGCGACGGCGCAGCCCTCGTCAGTTGAACTTCCCGCCCTGCGGGAACGCGGGCGCGTCGCCCAGCTCGACCGGCCCGAAGCGGGCCTCGTAGCGCGCCAGGTTCTCCTGGATGGCGAGCAGGAGCCGCTTCATGTGCTTGGGCGTGGTGATCGCCCGCGCGCGCACCGTGGCCTTGGGCGCCTGCGGCTGGACGTAGATGAGATCGAGCGTGAACTCGGTCTCGGTGTGGTTCACCATCGCCATGTTGACGAAGGCGCCCTGCGCGGTGGCCGGATCGATCTCGATCTGCACCGGAATGCCGTGCGGCGGCGGTGCGGCGGGCTTGTCGGACATGTCCCAGGCTTAACAGGAATCGCCGGGCCCCGCGCCGGCTTCACGCAGCGTCAATTCGCCCCGCATCCCGAGGGGGCCGGCCGCAGGCGGAGGATTGAAAGACGGCCCGGGCAGGGGTAACGCTCGTGGAGCGTGGTCCGGACCTCCAGCGCGCGCGGCGACGAGTTCGAACTCCCCGGTGGGCCCGACGCGGTCCTGCTGCTGCACGGCCTCACCGGCTCGACGTTCGAGGTCCTCCCCGTCGCGGAGCGGCTCCACGCCGCCGGCATGCGCTGCCTCGCCCCGCGGATGGCCGGCCACGCCGGCGGCCCCGCGGCGCTGGGCGAGGTCTCGTACACGGAGTGGATCGCGCAAGCCCGGCGCGACCTGGAGCGGCTCGCTGGCGCGCGCCGCACCTTCCTGGTGGGCTGCTCGATGGGCGCGCTGGTCGCCTGTGCGCTGGCCCACGACCACCCGGCGCGTGCCGACGGCCTCGTGCTGCTGGCCCCGGCGCTGGAGCTGCAGCTGCAGGGCCGGCTGGGCGCGCTGCTGGGGCGGCTCGGCCCGCTCCGGCGCGTGGTGATCCCGAAGGCGGCCGGCTCCGACGTGCGCGACCCCGAGATGCGCGCCGCGAACCCCGCCTTCCCGGGCGTGCCGCTCGGCGCGGTGGCCGAGCTGGCGAAGCTGGCGCGCCACGTGGACGCGCAGCTGCCCGGCATCGCCGCGCCGGCCCTGGTCATCGCAGGCGGGCACGACCACACGGTCACGCTCGGCGGCGCGCGCCGCGTGGCGCGGCGCATCGGCTCCGGCCCCGCCGCGCTGCGGGTCCTGCCGGAGAGCTGGCACCTCGTGGGCATCGACGTGGAGCGGGAGCGCTGCGCCGAGGAGGCCGCGCGCTTCCTGGAGGCGCTGCCGATCCCGGGCGGCCGCCGCCGCCACCCCGGCACGGCGCCGCGCCGCCCCAGGGCGGCGGGCGGGACGAAGGCGAAGGCCCGCGCCGGGCGCCGGCGCAGGGGGTGAACCGTGGCCAGCTACGTCCTCGCCATCGACCAGGGCACCACCGGCACCACCGTGCTGGTCCTCGACCGGCGCCTCTCGCCGCGCGCGCGCGTGAACCAGGAGTTCCGGCAGATCTTCCCGAAGCCGGGCTGGGTCGAGCACGATCTCGAGGACATCTGGGGCTCGACCGTGTCCACCGTGCAGCGTGCGCTCCGCGAGGCGGGGATCCGCGGCTCCGACGTCGCCGCGGTGGGCATCACCAACCAGCGCGAGACCACGGCGCTGTGGGAGCGCCGCTCCTCGCGCCCGGTGGCGCACGCCATCGTCTGGCAGGATCGCCGCACCACCGACGCGTGCGCGCAGCTGCGCTCCGCCGGGCACGAGCCGCTGGTGCGCGAGCGGACCGGTCTGGTGCTCGATCCGTACTTCTCCGCCACGAAGCTGCGGTGGCTGCTCGACAACACCAAGGGCGCGCGGCAGAAGGCCGAGGCCGGCGCGCTGGCGTTCGGGACCATCGACAGCTTCCTGGTGTGGCGGCTCACCGGCGGCGCGGCGCACGTCACCGACGTCTCGAACGCGAGCCGCACCCTGCTCATGGACCTGCGGGAGCGGCGCTGGGATCGCGAGCTCCTGGACCTGTTCGGCGTCCCGCCCAACGTGCTCCCGGAGATCCGCGCGTCGTCGGAGGTGTACGGCACCACCCGCGGGGTGAAGGTGCTCCCGGACGGCATCCCGGTGGCGGGCATGGCCGGCGACCAGCAGGCGGCGCTGTTCGGCCAGGCCTGCTTCCGGCCGGGCGAGGCGAAGTGCACCTACGGCACCGGCGCGTTCCTGCTCCAGAACGTCGGGCCGGAGCCGGTGATGTCGTCGCGCGGCCTGCTCACCACCGTCGCGTGGACGGTCGGGGGCGAGACGGCGTACGCGCTGGAGGGCTCCTCGTTCATCGCCGGCGCCGCGGTGCAGTGGCTCCGCGACGGGCTGGGGCTCATCGCGCGCGCGCCCGATGTGGAGGCGCTCGCGAAGCAGGTGAAGTCCACCGGCGAGCTGGTGTTCGTGCCGGCGCTGGCGGGGCTGGGCGCGCCGCACTGGCGGCCGGAGGCGCGCGGGCTCATCGCGGGCATCGACCGCGGCACCACCGCGGCGCACCTGGCGCGCGCCACGCTCGAGGGGATCGCCTTCCTCATCCACGACCTCGCCGAGGCGATGCGCGCCGAGGCGGGCAAGCCGTTCCCGGTCTTCAAGGTGGACGGCGGCGCCTCCCAGAACGACCTGCTCATGCAGTTCCAGGCTGACCTGCTCGAGGTGCCGGTGGAGCGGCCGCGCATGATCGAGACCACCGCGCTCGGCGCCGCGTTCCTGGCCGGCCTGGCGGTGGGCTTCTGGAAGGACCGCGAGGAGATCCGCCGCGCCTGGCAGGTGGGGAAGCGCTTCGAGCCGAAGATGAAGCCGGTCGAGCGAGAGCAGCACGTGGCGAAGTGGCGGAAGGCGGTCCAGGGGGCGTAGCCGCCCCGCGGGCAGCGCCACCGGAGGTGACGCCAAGGGACCCGCGCAGCAGGGGTGGGGCCCCGACGGCTCTGCCGGCGGGGCGGGGCGGCACGCCCCGTGGAGATCGCCAAGTGGCGGAAGGCGGTCCAGGGGGCGTAGCCGCCCGAAGGTAGCCTCACCGCGACCGCGCGTCAGCGCGCCCGGCGGACCTGCGCCAGCACCTCGACCTCGGCGAGCGGGCGGCGCAGCGCGGCGAGCGCGCGGAGCCCGAAGCACACCTCGCCGAGGAGGCAGCCGAGGAAGGTGATCGCCACGAGCTGCGCCGGGACCGCGGTGCTGATGAACAGCGCCCCGGAGACGAGGAAGGTGGTGTAGGCGCCGAGGTACCATTCCGGGCGCTCGACCCGGACGTCCCGCGGCCGGAGCTCGACGATGCCATCGGGGCGGAGGCGGCGGACGACGTGGCTCATCGCAGGATCATCTTGCGAGAGGGATCGCACCGGCGCAACCCGGCGACCCGTTCCCGTGGGGGCGGGTGTGGGCTACGCGAGCCGGTCGAGGGCGTCGGCGACGGTCGTGACGCCCACCAGCTCGATCCCGTCGGGCGCGTCGGCGTGCCGGAGGCTGGCGGCGGGGACGATCGCGCGCTGGAAGCCGAGGCGCGCCGCCTCCGCCAGGCGGATCCCGGGCTGCGACACCGCCCGGACCTCGCCCGCCAGGCCCACCTCGCCCAGCACCAGCGTCCGCGCCGGCAGGGCGCGCTCCCGGAAGCTCGAGGCGAGGGCGGCGACCACGGCGAGGTCGGCGGCGGGATCGTCCACCGACAGCCCGCCGGCCACGTTGACGAACAGGTCGCAGGGCAGGATCTCCAGCCCGACCTTCTTCTCGAGCACCGCCGCGAGCAGCGCCACGCGGTTGCCGTCCACGCCCAGCGCGGTCCGCCGCGGGGTGCCGTAGCCGGTGGGCGCCACCAGCGCCTGCACCTCGACCAGCACCGTGCGCGTGCCGTTCAGCACCGCCGTCACGGCGCTCCCGGGCGCGTCCTCCGGGCGCTCGGCCAGGAACAGCGCCGACGGGTTCGCCACCTCCGCGAGCCCGCCCGCCTTCATCTCGAAGACGCCGATCTCGCTGGCCGAGCCGAAGCGGTTCTTGTGCGCGCGGAGCACGCGGTACGGGTGGGCGCCGCCGCCCTCGAAGTAGAGGACCGTGTCCACCATGTGCTCGAGCACGCGCGGCCCGGCGATGCTGCCGTCCTTGGTGACGTGCCCGATGAGGAAGATCGGCGTCTCGGTGGTCTTGGCGAGCGCCATGAGCCGCGCGGTCACCTCGCGGATCTGCGTGACGGTGCCGGGCGCGCTCTGCAGTTCGGGCAGGTACTGCGTCTGGATCGAGTCCACCGCCACGGCGGCCGGGGCGAGCGCCTCGGCGGCCTGGAGCACCTTGAGCGCGTCGGTCTCGGCGAGCACCTGGAGGTTCCGGGCGGCGACGCCGAGCCGGTCGGCCCGGAGCTTCACCTGCCGCGCCGACTCCTCGCCGGAGACGTACAGCACCGGGCGGTCGGGGTTCGCCCGGGCCACGCGGTCGAGCGCGGCCAGGACCAGCGTGGACTTGCCGATGCCGGGGTCACCGCCGAGGAGCACGAGCGCGCCGGGCACCACGCCCCCGCCCAGCACCCGGTCCAGCTCGCCGATCCCGGTGCGCTGCCGCTGCTCCTCGCGCGCCTCCACCTCGCGCAGCGGCAGCGGCTTCGCCGCGGCGTGCGTGCCCCAGCCGCGCGGCGCGGCGCCGACCTTCGGCTCCGGGGCGGCGATCTCCTCCTGCAGCGTGTTCCACTGCTTGCAGGCGGGGCACTGGCCGAGCCACTTCGGGCTCTGCTGCCCGCACTCGGCGCAGGCGAACACGGTGCGGACCCTCGGGGCGGCGCGCGACATGGAAGCAGGCGTTAGCACGCACGTCCGACATGTCGGCGCCCGCCGCTCCGTCTCTTGCCGATGCGGCCCGCGATGCACGATCCTCCGCGCCGCTCGACGCTCGCCAGCCCGCACGGGCTGCGGGCGGACTCCCACCTCAGCCGATGCCCTCGCACCCGACCCGCCGCCTGCCCGCCGCGCTGCTCCTCGCCATGCTCGCCGTGCTCCCCGCGGCCGCTCGCGCCGTCGATCTCGACCGCGACGGCCTCGACGACGCGCTCGAGGACGCGCTGCTGGCGCGCTTCGCGCCGGTGGTGGTCCTCGCGCCGGACGAGCCGGTGCGGCCGGCGAGCGCCCCCTGGGTGCTCGCCCGCGCGGCGCTCGAGACGGCGCCGGGACCGCCGCCGCGGGTCCTCCAGGCCTCCGCCCTGGGCGCGCTCGCGGCGCTCGTGATCCCGGGCACCGAGGAGCCGGGGGCGCGCCTGCGCCTCGCCGCGGGTGCGCAGGCCGGCAGCTCGGATGCCTCCGACTGGACGGCCTACGGGCATGCCTTCCGGGCCCCGGACGGCGGGGTGCTGCTCCAGTACTGGTTCCTCTACCCGTTCAACGCGGCGTTCTGGGCGTTCGACCACGACGGCGACTGGGAGCACGTCACGGTGCGCCTGGATCCCGCGGGCCGGCCGCTGGGCGCCTGGCTGGCGCGCCACGCCGACGCGCAGCCGGGTCCGTGGTTCGCGTGGGGCGCGCTGCGGCGCGAGGGGGATCACCCCGTGGTGCTCTCCGCGCACGGCACGCACGCGAGCTATGCCTCGCCGGACGACGCGCCGCCGTGGGAGCGGCTCTGCCCGGAGGCCGAGCCGGCGCGCGCGACGACCGCGGGCTGCGCCGTCTGGCGGCCCGCGGCGCCCGGCTTCGGCGGCGTGGTGAACGTGGGCGAGCGCGCGGCGCCGCGCGTCGCGTTCCTCGCGTGGCCCGGCCGCTGGGGCGCGACCGGCGCGTTCGGCCGCGACAGCCACGGCGCGCCGCCCCCCGGCCCGGCGTTCCAGCGGGGCTGGTGCAGTGAAGGCGCGCCGGGCGCGTGCCCCTGATCGCGTGATCGCGCCCGGCGCGCGCCCTATACCGCTGCGGAGCCGCGCCGGATCACCGCCAGGATGAGCGTGATCACGGCGAGGATGAGCAGCAGGTGCACCCACCAACCGACGGTGGCGCCCGATACCAGGCCCACCGCCCACAGCACGAGCAGGATGACTGTGATCGTCCAGAGCATGCGGCCCCCTCCCTTGCATCGAAAGGTACGCACGCGGCGCGAGGTGGAAGCGGGCCGCGGCAGGCGCGTGCCCGCCGGGCGGTGCGCGGTCCGGAGGAGGCGCCCCCTGCCTGGTTGGGGGTCGTCAACCCACGTGCGACCGCCTGGTTGACGAGCGGATCCCCGCCTGTCTATCGTGCGGGCCCCATGTGCGAGACCGCTTCCAGGACGCTGCCGCCCGGCATCACGCCGATCTCCGGTGACGAGGCCCGCCGCCTCATCCACCACACGTCAGGCCCCGAGCTCGAGGCGCTGCTCGACCGGGCCGAGGCGGTCCGGCGCGCGGTGCACGGCGACGAGGTCGCGCTGTGCGGCATCACGAACGCGAAGAGCGGCCGCTGCCCCGAGGACTGCGGCTTCTGCTCGCAGTCGGCGCGCTTCGAGGGCGCCGACGCGCCCGTGTACCCGATGATCGGCGCCGGCGAGATCGTGGAGCAGGCGCACAAGGCGGAGCGGGCCGGCGCGCGCGAGTTCTCGATCGTGGCGAGCGGGACGCGCCTGGCGCGGGAGCAGGAGCTCGCGACCGTCGAGGAGGCGCTGCGGCGGCTGCGGGCGGAGACCGCGGTGGAGCCCTGCGCCTCGCTCGGCCTCATGCGCGAGCCGGAGCTGCGGCGGCTGAAGGACGCCGGGCTCATGCACTACCACCACAACCTCGAGACCGCGCGCAGCCACTTCGAGAACGTCTGCACGACGCACACGTTCGACGAGCAGCTCGAGACCATCCGCGCCGCGAAGGGGCTCGGGCTGAAGCTCTGCTCCGGCGGCATCCTGGGCATGGGCGAGACCCCGGAGCAGCGCGTGGAGTTCGCCGAGGAGGTCCGCGACCTCGGCGTGGACTGCGTGCCGGTGAACTTCCTCAACCCGCGCGCCGGCACGCCCATGGCGCACCTGAAGGCCATCACGCCGGAGGAGTGCCTGGCGGCCGTGGCCGTGTTCCGCCTGATGATGCCGGCGGCGCACATCTTCGTGATGGGCGGGCGCGAGGTGAACCTCGGCGACCGGCAGGACCTCATCTTCCGCGCCGGCGCGAACGGCACCATGGTCGGCAACTACCTCACCAGCGCCGGCCGCGCGCCCGACCTCACCGTCGGCATGGTGGAGCGGCAGGGCCTCACGCTCCGGCCGCCCGACACCGGGAAGGCCTGGGCGTTCGACGGCCACGCGCCGTCCGACGCCGACTGGAACCGCAAGGCCGCGGAGCCGCGCCCGCGGCCGCTGCCGGTGGTCCGCTAGGCGATGGCGCGCGGCGCGCTCGACTGGATCGGCGCCGAGCTCGAGGCCCTCGACGCGAAGGGCCTGCGCCGGTCCCTCGAGCCCATCGGCCCGGCGCAGGGGCCGGTGGTGCAGGTGGGCGGCCGCGCGCTCGTGAACCTCTGCTCCAACGACTACCTCGGGCTGGCCGCGGATCCGCGCGTCCGCGCGGCGGCCGCCGACGCCGCCATGCGCTTCGGCGCGGGCAGCGGCGCGGCGCGGCTCGTCGCGGGCGACCTGCCGCCACACGGCGCCCTGGAGGCGCGGCTCGCCGCGTGGAAGGGCCGGGAGGCCGCGCTGCTGTTCGGCTCGGGCTACCACGCGAACGCCGGCGTGCCCGGCGCGCTGGTGGGGCGCGACGACGCGGTGTTCTCCGACGTCCTGAACCACGCCTCGATCGTGGACGGCTGCCTGCTGTCGCGCGCCGAGCTGGTCCGCTACCGCCACTGCGACGTGGAGGAGCTGGCCGGGCTGCTGGCGCGCACGCGGGCCCGCCGGAAGCTGGTGGTGACCGACGCGATCTTCTCCATGGACGGCGACGCCGCGCCGCTCCGCGAGCTGGCCGAGCTGTGCGACCGCCACGGGGCCATGCTCTACGTGGACGAGGCGCACGCGGCCGGCGTGCTCGGGCCGAACGGCGCCGGCCTGGCCGAGGCGCTCGGGGTGCAGGATCGCGTGGACGTGCACATGGGCACGCTGGGCAAGGCGCTCGGCGCGTTCGGCGCGTACGTCGCCGGCGAGCGGCGCCTCATCGAGCTGCTCGTCTCCCGGGCGCGGCCGTTCGTCTTCAGCACCGCGCTCCCGCCGCCCGCCTGCGCCGCGGCGCTCGCCGCGCTGGAGGTGGTGGCGACCGAGCCGTCGCGGCGGACCCACCTGTTCGCGCTCTGCGCGCGGATGCAGGCCGGGCTGGCGCGGCTCGGGTTCGACGTGGCGCGGGTCGCGTCGCCCATCTTCCCGGTGGTGCTGGGCACCGAGGCGCGGGCGCTGGCGGCGGCGGCGGCGCTCCGCGAGCGGGGCTGGTTCGTGCGCGCCATCCGCCCGCCCACCGTGCCGCACGGCACGAGCCGGCTGCGGGTGGCGCTCTCGGCCGCGCACGACGCGGCGCAGGTGGACGGGTTCCTGGCGGCGCTGGCGGCGGTGCTGCCGGACCTGCCGCCGGCCGGGCCGCGGCGGGCCGGCTAGCCGGAGCTCAACGCCGTCCCGGCTCGCGACCCGACGGGCGCGCCGCCGGCGGGCGCGCACCCCTCCGCGTTCAGCGCGCGTGGCCGAGCATGTACCACTGCTCGTACAGGCTGCTCCGCCCGGGGTTGCCGCTCGAGCACGAGGTGAACGTGCCCTTCGCCGCCAGCGCCGCGTAGGCGCCGGTGCCGTCGAGCACCGTCCAGCGGCCCACCACCGGCAGGGCGGCGCCCTTTCGCGCCGTCGTCAGCCGGACGCGCAGCGTCCCGCGCCCGCCCTCCAGCACGCGCTCCACCACGCCGCCGCCCGCGGGGAACCCGCCCATGTCGCGGGCCACGCCCTCGTCCACGGTGGCGCCCGAGGCGTCGCGGAGCCGGAACGTGCCGGTGTACTGCCAGTCCGGGAACGAGACGTCGATCTCGATCCGCTGCGCGCCGGGCGGGGGAAGCTCGGCCGCCGGCGGCGGCTCGCGGCGGCGCTCCGGCGCGTCGGCGCTGGCCGCGAGGGGGAGGGCGGCGGCGAGCGCGAGCGCGGCGAGCGCGAGCGGGCGGTGGAAGCGCATCACGGGCTCCCCTGGGGGGCGCGGGGCGGCGGGACGCGGCCGTGCGCGGTCTCGCAGTCGGCGAACCGGCGCTCCGCCTCGACGCGCGCCTCGCCCAGCACCTGGATCCGGTGCGCCACCGGCAGGCAGGCGGAGGTGGCGGCGCGCAGGGCCGCGCGGAGCCGCCCCCAGTCCACCGTGGACACGCGCGCGGTCCCGTCGGCAGACACGGTGGCGAGCTCGGTGCCGTCGGGGCTGAACGCGGCGTTGCCCACCGCGCCGTCGTGGGCGCGGAGCACCAGCGGGTCCCCGCTCCCGTCGCGCGGATACACGCGGACGGTGCCGTCGCTCGAGGCGAGCGCCCAGCGGCGCCCGTCGCGGCTCACCGCCACCGAGAACAGCCCCTCGGGCAAGGCCGGGAACGGCGCCCGCTCCTCGCCGTCCGGGCTGAAGCGGCGCAGCGCGCCGCCCTGCTCCGGGACGAGCAGCGTGCCGTCGGGCGCCACCGCCGCACGGAAGACCGGGCGGCCGGCCCGCACCACCCTCGGCGGCGAGCCGTCGAGCGGCCACACGTGGACGGAGGCCTCGTCCTGCGACGAGGAGATCACCGCCTTGCCGTCCGGCGTCCAGGTCACCGCGGTGAGCACCGCGCCGTGGCCGCGGAACACGAGCGGCGTCCCGGTGCCGTCGGCGCGCCACACGCGCACCGTCTTGTCGAGCGAGCCGCTCGCGATGAGCGTGCCGTCCGGGCTGAACGCGGCGGACAGCACCGGCCCGTCGTGCCCGCGCAGCTCGCGCACCAGCGCGCCGGTCGCGGCATCCCACACGCGCACGGTGCGATCCTCGGACGAGGTCACGAAGGTGCGCTCGGTGGGATCGAGGTCGGCGGAGTGGATCACGTTGCCCGGGTCGCGCACGGTGAGCGCCGCGCCCCCGTGCACCGGCCAGAGCCGGGCGGTGCCGTCGTGGCTGGCGGTGAGCACGCGCGTGCCGTCCCGCGTCCACTGCACCGTGTCCACCAGCGCCTCGTGCCCCACCAGCTGCCCGCGCTGGCGCGGGTCGTCCGTGCGCCACACGCGGATCACGTCGTCGGTGCCGCGCGTGAACAGCCGGCTGCCGTCCGGGGTGGGCGCCCCGTCCACCACGGTGTGCCCGCGCAGCACCACCGGCGAGCCCTCGCCGTCGGCCGGCCAGATCCGCACCGTGCCCTCGGTGCCGCCGGTGACCACGCGGCGCCCGTCAGGCGCGAACGCGGCGTACGCCACGCTGCCGCGGTGGCCGCGCAGGCGGACCTCCGGGACGGCGGCGCCGAGCCGCCACACGCGCGCCGCCCCGTCCTGCGAGCCCGCCACCACGCGCGTGCCGGCGCGGTCGAACGCGACCGAGGACACCGCCAGCCCGGGGGCGCCCAGCGACTGGCGGACGCGCCCGTCGGGCCCGAGCAGGCGCACCACGCCGTCCTCCGAGCCGACCGCGACGAGGCGGCCGTCCGGCGACCAGGCCACCGACCACACCACGCCGCCCGGCAGCGGCGCGGTCGCGAGCACCGCACCGCCGGGCGACGCGATCACGCGTACGAAGCCGTCCGCGGTGCCGGTGGCGACCCGGGTGCCGTCCGGGGAGAACGCGAGCGCGAGCACGGCGCCGTCGTGCACCACCGAGCGTGGGGGCGCGTCGCCGGCGAGGTCGGCCAGCCAGAGCCGCCCGTCGAGCGCGCCGGCCGCCGCGATCCGGCCCGCCGGATCGAGCGCCAGCCGGACCAGCGGGACACCGCCGGCGGGCAGCGTGCGCGGGGCGCCACCGCCGTCGAGCGGGAACACCCGCAGCGTGCCCGCGTGGTCGGCGGTGACGAGCCGCCGTCCGTCGGGCGTGAAGGCGAGCCCGTCGGTGCGCGCCGGGCCGTCGGCGCCGAGCCCCCGCGGCGCGCCGGTCCCGTCGGCGCGCCAGAGCCTGGCGCCGCCGCCCTCGCCGCCGGCCGCGACCCAGGCGCCGTCCGGGCTGACCGCGAGCCCCTCGCCCTTGGGCACGCCGTCGAGCACCGTCTCCGGGATGGGCTCCGAGAGCAGGCGCTGCGCGATCGCGACCGCGCGCGGCGGCGGGTCGTCGGGGAGCTCGGCCATGAGCAGCGCCGCCACCAGCGGATCCGAGGCGCCGTCGGCCGTCCCGGCGACGCGCGCCGCGCGCAGCGCCCGCTCGGCCCGGTCGCCGCTGCGGATCGCGAGCGCCGCGGCCGCGGCGAGCCCCAGCACCACCAGCCCGCCCGCCGCGGTGCCGGTCCGGCGCAGCCGCCGCAGCCGGGCGGCGCGGGCCTGCGCCACGGCGCGGCCGGCGTAGGCCTGCTCCACGCCGCCGAGCCCGTCGAGCAGGCCGAGCGCGGTCTGCGGGCGCCCGGTGGGCGCCTTCGAGAGCGCCGCGGTGAGCAGCGAGGCGAGCGAGGGCGGCGCGTCCTCGAGCGGGAGCCGCGGCGGCGGGCCCGGGTCGAGCACGGTGCTGCGCCCGTCCACCACCGGGAAGGGCAGCTCGCCGGTGAGCATCTGCCACAGCACCACGCCGGCGCTGAACACGTCGGCCCGCGCGTCGCCGGGCTCGCCGCGGAGCTGCTCGGGCGCCATGTACGCCGGCGTCCCGCCGGCGAGGCTGGCCCGGTCGAGCAGCCGCGCCAGGCCGAAGTCGAGCAGCTTCACGCCGCCCCCCTCGGTGAGGAACACGTTGCCGGGCTTCAGGTCGCGGTGGAGCACGCCGCGCGAGTGCGCGTGGACGAGGCCGCTCGCCACGTCGCGGGCGATGCGCACCGCCTCCTCGGGCGGCAGCCGGCCGCGCTTCAGCCGCTGCTGGAGCGTCTCGCCGCGGAGCAGCTCGAGGATGAGGTACGGCGTGCCCTCGTGGATCCCGAAGTCGTGCAGCGTGACGACGTTGGGGTGGTTGAGCCGCGCCGCCGCCTCGGCCTCCTCGCGGAGCGGCTTCTCCAGCGCGGCCGGCTCGGCGCGGGAGGGGCGCATCGCCTTGAAGGCGACCAGCCGGCCCAGCTCGCGATCGCGCGCCTCGAACACCAGCCCGAAGCCGCCCCGGCCGATCTCCCGGAGCAGCTCGAACCGGCCCACCACCATCCCGGCCTCGAGCGGCGCGGCGAGCTGCGAGGGATCGCGCGCCGGCGCGGAGGCGAGCTCCAGCAGCAGGTCGGAGAGCTCCTGGCTCTCGCCCTCCAGCTCCGGGGGGATGGCGCGGGGCGCCTCGCGCATTGGGACGCGGCCGCTACTCGAGCAGCCCCTCCTCCCGCGCCATGCGCGCGAGCTTCTCCTTCAGCCGCTCGAAGCGCTTGCGCAGCGCCGGCTCGTCCACCGCATCGCCCTCGTCGGCGAGCACGGTCGCGACCTCGCGCCAGGAGAGCCCCCGGTCGAGCCGCAGCACCAGGAGCGTCTGCTCGTCCGGCTGCAGGCGGGCGCGCAGCCGGTCGATGCCGCGCTGCCGCGCCTCGCGCCGGCCGAGCAGCGCAGACGATCGGACCTCGTCGGCGATGCGCGACAGCTCGTGGGTCTCGAGGCGGCGGCCCCGGCCGCGGTAGGGGTCGCGCAGGTGGCGGGCCGCGGCGTGCCAGGCGAGCCGGTAGGCCCACACGCGGACGGGGCACTCGCGGCGGAAGCCGGGGAGGCCGCGCCAGAGGTCCTCGGTGAACTGGGAGAACACCTCGGCGGCGTCGGCGTCGTTCCGGAGGATGGAGGAGAGGTAGCCGAGGAGCTGCGGGCCGTACTCGCGGAGGACCGCCTCGGCGGCTCCCCGGTGATCGCCGGCTTCGAGGAACGGTGCGGCGCGTCCGTGGTCGGTCATCCGGGCGAGGGGCTCCGGGGCGCGGACCGGCCGGACGACCGGGAACGGGCCGGGAGAGGGCCGACCATAACGGACGGTGCCGTTTGCCGCAATGGGCGTGGCTCGCACGGTGGGGCCCTCCGCGTGGACGTTCCCGGTGAGGGAGGGGCGGGCAGCGCGGGCGTGACCGGGGGGGCGGCGCGCCTCAGCGGGACAGCTCGTGCACGCGCTCCCGCAACCGGTGCGCCTCGTCCCGGACGCGCGCCTCCATGCTGTCGTCCGACCGCAGCCCGACCAGCCAGCCGGCGGCGAACCCGATCGCGGCGGCGAGCAGGAGCGCGGCGATCGCGGTCCGGGCGCGGAAGGACACGTCACATCCCGAGCTGCTGGACCTGGTACCCGCGCTCGCGCAACGCCTGGAGGAGCTCCTGGACGTGCTCGAGGCCGCGGGTCTCCAGCGTCAGCTGGAGGGTGGTGTCGCCGAACCGCGTCGCGAACGCCCGCGTGTGGTGCACCTCGATGACGTTGGCGCGGTGGTGGGCGATGATCGCCGACACCTTGGCGAGCTGTCCCGGCTTGTCGGTGAGCGCGACGCTCACCCGCACCAGCCGCCCGTCCTTCACCAGGCCCCGCTCGATGATGCGCGCGACCAGGTTCACGTCGATGTTGCCGCCGGAGACGATGCCGACCACGCGCCGGCCCTCGAGGCCGGTCGCGCGGCGGTTCATGAGCGCCGCCACCGTGACCGCGCCCGCCCCCTCCGCGACCGTCTTCTCCTTCTCGAGCAGGTACAGGATCGCGCTCGCGATCTCCTCCTCGGAGACGGTCACGATCTCGTCCACCAGGCGGCGGACGTGCTCGAAGGTGAGGTCGCCGGCGCGCTTCACGGCGATGCCGTCCGCGACGGTGCTGGCCGGCTCGAGCGTGACCGGCCGGCCCGCCTCGATCGCCGCCAGCATGCTGGGGAGCACCTCGGTCTCGACGCCCACGATCCGAACCTCGGGGCGCAGCGCCTTCGCGGCCACGGCCACTCCGGAGGCGAGCCCGCCGCCGCCGATGGGCACCAGGATCGCGTCCACCTCCGGGACCTGGTCCAGGATCTCGAGCCCGACCGTGCCCTGGCCCGCGATGATGCGCGGGTCGTCGAACGGGTGCACGAAGGTGAGCCCCTCGGCCTGCTCGAGCCGGCGCGCCTCGGCGTACGCCTCGTCGTAGTTCGCCCCGTGGAGCACGATGCGCGCGCCGTGCGCCCGGGTGTTCGCCACCTTCATGATGGGCGTGGACTCCGGCATCACGATGGTGGCCTTCACCCCAAGGCGACCGGCGTGGTACGCGACCCCCTGCGCGTGGTTGCCGGCGCTCGCCGCGATCAGCCCCCGGGCGCGCTCGGCCTCGGCCGCCAGCAGCAGCGTGTTGAGGGCGCCGCGCTCCTTGTAGGAGCCGGTCATCTGGAGGTTCTCGAGCTTGAGGAAGGCGCTGGTGCCGCTCAGGCGGGAGAGGGTCTCGGTGCGGGCACAGGGGGAGAGGTAGATCCGGTCGCGGATCCGGCCGAGCGCGGCCTGGACGTCGGGGAGCGTCACCATGGCGGATCGCGAACGCTACCGCCCCGCGCGGGCGAACGGCAAGCGCCGCACGCGCGCGAGGACCGGACGAGGAACGGGCGTCGCGGCGGCGCCGGACGCCGCCGGAGAGGCCAGGCGCGAGCGGCCCGGGGCCGCTCGCCGCTAGTGCTGCACCAGCCTCCGCGCGAGCTCGACGCGGTTCCGCACGCCGAGCTTGTCGAAGATGGTCTTGAGGTGGCTCTTCACGGTCTGGGAGGCGATCCCCAGCCGCTCGGCCACCTCGCGGGAGCGGAGCCCGTCGGCCACGAGCAGCGCCACCTCCCGCTCGCGCTGCGTGAGGCCGTCGGCCGGCGTGGCGGTCGGGGTCTCGGGGCCGACCTGCAGCGGCTCCGGGAGCGGCTCGCGCCAGAGGTGGAGCTGCGTCTTGCCCTTCCCGACGGCGGTCACCTCGATGCGGAGCCGCTCGCCGTGGCCCTCCATCACCAGCGTGCGGCGCACGCCGGGCGGCCCGTTCTGGGCCCCGTCGGTGAGGCCGCGGAGCTCCGCCGGCACCAGCGCGCCGTCGGCGGCGTCCGCGAAGAACACCTTCAGCATCTCCTCCGCCTGCCGGTCGGCGCGCAGCAGCCCACCCGCGTCGCTGTGAGCGGCAGCCCCGCGCGGAGCGGGAACGCGAACGTTCGCTCGCATCATGGCCAGCACCCCCTTTGCCTCCGTGTGGAGACAGGACCCACATACTACAGCCCTGCGAACGAGTGGTCACTCGCATCGCGAGCCGTCGCGATCTCCTTCGGGGTTCCGGGGGGTTATGACCCATCTGCGTCGGAGGGGGTGGGCGCATCGGGTCCCGTCCTTCCTGGTGCGACGGAAGCGGCAACCCATGCCCTGAAATCGGACGGATGCACTGCGCGTCCGGTAGCGCGGATCACCCGGAACACGAGGCACCCCTGATGAGCGCGGTGGCAGAGCGACGTTGACGCTTCGTGCGGGACCGGTTGGGCCTGACCGTCGACCCCGCCGCAGCGGGGCGGGTGCGAGCGGCGGAGGAACGGGCAGGACATGCGCGGAGGCTCCGCCGGGAACGTACGCACGCGCGCCGGTCCGGGCCGCGCGTTCGCGCCGCTGCCGCGCCCCGCGGGTGGGCCCCACGGCTCAGCGGAGCGCGGCGTGGACCGCGGCGGCGAGCAGCGCGACCAGCACCACGGTCGACGCGGCGCCGAAGCGGCGTTCACCCACCGAGAAGAAGCCGCCGGCGGCGACGGCGAGCCGGAGCGGCGGCGTGATGAACAGCGCGATCACGCCGAGGCGCGCGAGGTGGCTCGCCACCTCGAGGTCGAGCGCGTAGGCGAGCGTGGCCGCGCCGCAGAGGCCGACGCCGGTGAGCGTGCCGGCCCAGAGCGCGAGCGAGACGGTGCGGTTCACGGCAGCCCCCGCAGCACGTCCCACACCATCCGGCCACCCAGCAGCACCAGCAGCGCGGAGAACGCCGCCTGGAGCCGCGCCGCCGGGATCCGGCCGAGCAGCGTCGCGCCCAGCCGCGCGCCGGCGAACACGCCCACCACCACCGGCGCGGCCACGGCGACCTCGAGATCGCCGCGCGCGTAGTAGACGTACGCGCTGGCGGCGGCGGTCACGCCGATCATGAAGTTCGAGGTCGCCACCGCGACCTTGAACGGCAGCTCCATCGCCAGCGTCATCACCGGCACCTTGATGAAGCCGCCGCCCACGCCGATGAGGCCGGAGATGGCGCCCGCCACCGCGCTCGCGCCGAGGCCCGTGCCCCATCGGCGGACGACGTACGGCTCGCCCTCGGCGGCCGGCGGGCCGGCCGGACGCCGCCGCCACATCACCAGCGCCGAGTACACGGCCACCGCGGCGAACAGCGCCTTCAGCAGGCCCACCGGCGCGAGGCCGGCGACGGCGCTCCCGAGCATGGCGCCGGCGACGGTCGCGAGCTCCAGCACCACGCCGACCCGCATGTCGGAGAGCTTGCGGTCCACGTAGGAGGCCGCCGCCGACGACGAGCTGGCGATGATCACCACCAGCGACACGGCCACGGCGTGACGGAACGGCAGGCCGAAGCCGGCGGTGAGGATGGGGACGACGATGATGCCGCCCCCGATGCCCATGAGGGCGCCGAGGGTGCCGGCGCCGAGGCCGACGGAGGCGAGCAGGAGGGCGGTCACGGGGCGCCCACTCTACCGTACGGTCGGGTGCCCGGAAACCGGCCCTTCGGCCGGGCCGCACGCGAGGACGCGTCAGCGCAGCTCGACCTCGAAGCCCAGCCTGCGCGCGGATTCGAGCAGCTCGTCGGCGGGCTGCACCTTGACCGGCACCGCGATGGTGGTCTCGGTCTGCTCCGGGATCACGGCGCGAACCGTCACCGGGCAGCTCCCGGAGAAGCGCCCGAGGAGCGTCCTCAGGTCGCCGGCGCGGGCGGCGGTGAGCCGGTCGGCGTCGATGCGGAGCGCGATCTCGCTCGTCTTCTGGTTGCGGACCGCGGCGAGCGGCTCGATGTCGAGCGCGGTGATCTCCGCCCGCGGGTTCTCCTCCTCGCGGTTGTTGATCCGCACCTCGCCGTGCACCAGCACCGGCTCGTCGCCCTTCACGAAGTGCTCCCAGTCCGACCAGCCCTTCTGCGCGGGGCGGCCGTTCTGACCCGGGCGCGACGCCCAGCAGATGACCTCCGTCGTGCCGGTGAGGTCCTCCAGCGTGAGGAAGCCGAAGCGCGTGCCCTTCTCCTTGTTCATGCGCTCGCGCAGCGACGCGACCACGCCGACCACGGTGACCTTGTCGCCGTGGCGCTTCTGCGCGACCGCGGCGCAGGTGGAGGAGGCGTAGCGGCGGACCTCGCGCTCGTAGCCCATCAGCGGGTGGCCGGTGAGGTAGAAGCCGAGCGCCTCCTTCTCGAACGCGAGGCGGACGCGCTCGGGCCACTCCTCCACCGTCACCTCTCCCACCGCGTCGCCGGGCCTCGGGTAGCGCGGCTTCGCCTCGGTGGCCGCGGAGGCGGCGAGCGCGCCGAACAGCGAGGCCTGGCCGCTGGCACGGTCGGCCTGCGCCGACGCGCCCGCGGAGATGGCGGCATCGATGCCGAAGTAGAGCTGCCAGCGCGGCACGCCCTCGAAGTCGAGCGCCCCGGACTTCACCAGCGCCTCCAGCACCTTCTTGTTGATCTTCTTCGAGTCCACCCGCCCGGCGAGGTCGAACAGCGACTTGAACGGCCCGGACGCGCGCGCCTCGACGATGGCCTGCACGGCGGACTCGCCCACGCCGCGCACCGCACCGAGGCCGAACCGGATGCGGCCTCGGGAGCCCTTCGGCGACTCGGGCCCGGGCGGGAACGCGCCGAAGGCGGCGTCGGACTCGTTGACGTCCGGCGGGAGCACCTCGAGCTGGCTGGCGCGCGCCTCGGAGATGTGGAGCACCACCTTGTCGGTGTTGGAGGCCTCGCTCGAGATGAGCGCGGCCATGAACTCCACCGGGTAGTGCGCCTTCAGCCAGGCGGTCTGGACGGTGAGCAGACCGTACGCGGCGGAGTGCGACTTGTTGAAGCCGTACGCCGCGAACTTCTCCATGAGGTCGAAGATGCCGCCGGCGACCTTCTCGTCCACGCCGTTCGCGACCGCGCCGGCGAGGAAGCCGACGCGCTCCTTGGCCATGACCTCGGCCTTCTTCTTCCCCATGGCGCGGCGGAGCAGGTCGGCCTGTCCCAGCGAGTAGCCCGCCAGGACCTGCGAGATCTGCATCACCTGCTCCTGGTAGACGATCACGCCGTAGGTCGGCTCGAGGACCTTCTCCAGGCTGGGGTGCGGGTACTGCACCTTCTCGCGGCCGTGCTTGCGGTCGATGTAGACGTCCACCATGGTGCGGCCGTCCTCGAGCTTCTGGTCGAGGGGGCCGGGCCGGTAGAGCGCGCCCGCGGCGATGACGTCCTCGAAGCGCGACGGCTTCATCTTCACCACCATCTCGGTGAAGCCGGAGGACTCCATCTGGAAGACGCCGCCGGTGTCGCCTCGGCTGATGAGCTCGTACACGGCCGGATCGTCGATGGGGATGTCGCTGGCGGCGAAGTCCTTCATCTCGGGGTGGTTCCGCTTCACCATCCGCAGGGCGTCGTCGATGACGGTGAGCGTCTTCAGGCCGAGGAAGTCGAACTTCACCAGGCCGGCGGCCTCGACCTCCTCCTTCGCGAACTGCGACACCAGCATCTCGGACTTGTCGTCCTTGTACGCCGGCACGTACTCCCACAGCGGCTTGTCCGCGATCACCACGCCGGCCGCGTGCAGGCCGGCCTGGCGGTTCAGGCCCTCCAGCGACATGGCGATGTCGAGCAGGTCCTTGGTGGTGACCTTGTTCTGGACGCCCTTGTCGTCCACCCACTGCGAGATCACGGCGGGCTTGTCGTGGAGCTCCTTCAGGCGCGGCTCCGCCGGCATCTTGTCCGAGCCGAACACCAGCTCCTTGAGCGGCGGCGTCTTGCCCTGCACCGGGTCCGGGACGAGCTTCGCGATCCGGTCGCCCTCGGCGAACGGCAGGCCCATCACGCGCACCACGTCGCGGATCACCGAGCGGGCCTTCAGCGAGCCGAAGGTGATGATCTGGCCGACGTTGTCCTGGCCGTACTTGCCGCGGACGTACTGGATCACCTCGTCGCGGCGGTTCTGGCAGAAGTCCACGTCGAAGTCCGGCATCGACACGCGCTCCGGGTTCAGGAAGCGCTCGAACAGCAGGTGCCAGCGGAGCGGGTCGAGGTCGGTGATGCGCAGCGACCAGGCCACGATGGAGCCGGCGCCGGAGCCGCGGCCCGGGCCCACCGGGATGTGGTGCTCCTTCGCCCAGTTGATGAAGTCCTGGACGATGAGGAAGTACCCCGGGAACCCCATCTTCTTGATGACGCCGAGCTCCATCTCCAGCCGCTGCCGGTAGACGTCGCGATCGTGCGGGTACTTCCCGTCGATCTCGCGGAAGCGCCGGTCGAGCCCCTCCCGCGCGAGCTTGTCGATGTAGTCGTCCTCGCTCATCCCCTCCGGCAGCGTGAAGGAGGGCAGGAACGTCTTCCCGAGCGGCAGCTCGACGTTGCACATCTCGGCGATGCGCAGCGTGTTGTCGAGCGCCTCGCGGAAGTCGGGCAGCGCCGCGGCCATCTCGTCCGGCCCGGCGACGAACAGGCCGTCGGTGTCGTGGCGGAGCCGCTTCGGATCCTGGAACGTCTTGTTGGAGGCGATGCACATCAGCACCTCGTGCGCCTTCGCCTCCTGGCGGCTCACGTAGTGCGCGTCGGCGGTGCCGACGAGCGGGATGCCCTCGTCGCGGCCGAGCTGGGCGAGCTTGGCGTTGACGTCGAGCTGCTCGCGCATGCCGTTCGACTGGACCTCGAGGAAGAACGAGCCCGGCTCGAAGATGTCGCGGTACTCGCGCGCCACCCGCCGCGCGCCGTCCATGTCGCCCTGCCGCGCCAGGCGCGGCACCTCGCCCGCCAGGCAGGCGGTCAGGCCGACCAGGCCCTTCGAGTGGTCGCGCAGGAGCTGCTTGTCGATGCGCGGGTCGTAGTAGAAGCCCTCCGTGAAGGCCTTCGAGGAGAGGTAGCGCAGGTTCGCCCAGCCCTCGGCGTTCTTCGCGAGCAGGATGAGGTGGCGGCCGATGCGCTCGGAGCGGTCGGTGCGCCCCTTGTCGCCCGCGACGTACGCCTCCATGCCGAGGATGGGCTTCACCCCGGCTTCCTTCGCCTTCTTGTAGAAGTCCACCGCGCCGAACAGGTTGCCGTGGTCCGTCACGGCCACGGAGCTCATGCCCTTCGCCTTGACGGTCTTCAGCAGGTCCTTGATGCGGATGGCGCCGTCGAGGAGGGAGTACAGGGTGTGCAGGTGCAGGTGGACGAAGTCGGGCATCGGGCCCGATGTCTAGCAGGCGGGGGTGACAGGCGGAAGGCGCCGGAAGTGGGCAGCGGAAAAGAGGGAATTCCGCGCCGTCGCAGGTCGTTCGCGCGCGCTCACCGCGCCAGCCGGTAGATCCGCGTCGGCTCCATCCCGGCGGGCGCGAGCTTCCCGTCCTTCCACCCGTCCACGTGGCTGTTGCCGATGTAGACGAACGCGCCCGGCAGCAGGGCGCCGGTGGTGGGCACGTGCCAGCCGGGGTTGGCGGTCTCGAGCACCTCGGCCGTCCGGACGCCGGCGGCGCCGGGCTCGAGCTCGAGGCGGACGATGCGCGGCAAGCCGGCGCCGTTCTGGACGGCGACGAGCGTCCGTCCCGCGGCGGAGAGGCCGTCGATGCCGGTCAGCGGGAAGCGGCCGGGGCCGCGCAGGCGGCGAGGCGCGCCGCCGTCGCGCGGCAGGTCCCACAGGCCGGTCGCGTCGGCGACGAGGAGGCGGCCCTCGGCGAAGGCGATGCCGTTCGCGTACACCCAGCGCCGCCCGCCGCCGGCGGCCACCAGCGCGGCGGCGCCGGGATCGAGGCGCCACACCTCGCCGCCCTCGCTGTCGGTCACGTACACCGTCCCGTCCTCGGCGACGGCGAGGTCGTTCAGCATGTGGCCCGGCCCGTCGAGCCCGGCGCTCCGCCGCGCGGCGCCGGTGGCGAGGTCGAACGCGAGGAGGCGGGTGCGCGCCGGCGTCCCGGTGGCCGCGTCGGCGCGTGCGAGGGAGGCCGCCCAGAGCAGGCCGCGCGCGGCGTCCACCTTGATCCCCAGCACCTGGTCCACCCCGCCCGTCACGAGGTCGCGGGTCGATCCGCCCGGATCGACCCGCACGATCTTCCGGAGCCGCATGCTCCCGACGTAGAGCGCGTCGTCGCGCGGGTCGGCCGCGATGCCCTCCGCCACCAGCCCCGGCTCGGAGAGCGTGGCCGCGAGCGGCGCGTGCGGCGTCCTGGGGACCCGCGCGGCGAACCGGGCCGCGAGGGCCTCCAGCTCGGGCCGCCCGGCCAGCTCGGGAAAGTCGACGGGATCCATCCCGTTCGACCAGCCGGCCTCGTCCAGCGACCGGAGCAGCGCCAGGGCGCCGTCGGCATCGCCCTCGCGGGCGGCGAGCCAGGCGCGCAGGTAGGGGAGGCCGGGGTCGCCGGGATCCTCGGGCGCGGCGCCGCCAGCGGCCGCCACGACGGCGGGCGCAGCCGGGCTCGCGGCGGCGCCCGGCGCGGCCGGCGCGTGCTGGCAGCCGGCGGCGGCGACGGCCGCGGCGGCGAGCAGCGCGATCGGGAACGGACGGGCAGGGGTCGGGCGCGCGGCGGGGGCCATGGTCACCTCACGTGAAGGGGCTCCCCGGACCGATGCGCCGGCGCGGGCGATGTGACGGGCGCGGCCACGCCCGGGGCGCGCCGGGGGCGGGCTGCGGTCGCGGCCGGCGCGTGCTAACTGTGTCGTGTGGCCCACTTCTCCCGCCGCCTCCCCGGCGTCCTGCCGCGCAAGGACCTCGTGCGCCTCCTCGTGCCCACGTACGCCGCCGCGCGCGGCGTGGACGAGGAGGAGGCCACCGACCGGCTCTCGCGCGCGCTCGCCGCGCCGGCGGCGCTCGACGAGCTCTACGCCGGGGTGTCCGACGCGCTCCGCGACGCGCAGGGGCCGCGCACCTCGGAGGACGCGCTCATGGACCGGCTCTCCGCGGGCGTGGTGACGCGCGGCGGCCGCGCCCGGCCGGCGCCCTCGACGCCGGCGGTCTCCGCCGCGCTGGTCCGGCTCGATCTGGAGATCGGCATCGCCCCGGAGTCGATGCGCGCCACGCTCGCGGCCGGGCCGGGCCGCGCGCTGCTCGAGGACGGGCTGCGCGCGCTCGGCGCGCACGTCGTGAAGGAGCTGCTGCGCGGCGCGCGCTCGAGCCCGGCGCGCGGGAGCTAGCGCCGCGGCGAGCTCCGCCCGGCGGGGCGAGGGCGCGGTTGCGCGCTACAGAAATTCACAGACGTAGGCCGCCGGCGCGGTCGCCTTCACGTCGAAGCCGCTCCGGCCCGGGATCTCGAAGCAGGTGCCGGCGGGGAAGGCGCGGAACCCGGCCTCGCCCGGCAGGCGCGCCCACAGCTCGCCCGAGACCACGGTCATGCGCTCCGGCGCCTCGGTGCCGAAGTGGAACTCGCCCACGTCCACCACGCCGGCGGTCTGCCGGCGGCCGTTGCGCTCGAACCCGATGCTCTGGACCTGACCCTCGAAGAACGTCTTGTGCGTGAGCATGGCCGGATGGAAGCACGCGGCGTTCGCGCCGGTCAACGCGCGCCCGCGCCCCCGGCCGCGGGGCGGCGGTGGACCCGCGGGCGATCGCGGCCGAGCAGCAGGCCGGTGGCGAGCACGCCGGTGAACGGCAGCGGGAGGTCCTCGGTCATGCCCAGGTCGAGCGCGGCCGGGATGCCCACGAGCGACCACAGGAACGGGATCACCAGCAGGCGGCGCGGCACCGGGCGGTCGGTGAGCAGCAGGAGCCCGAGCGTGAACATCGTGTTCGGGCAGGGCGTGACGCCGAACGCGGGCGCGCGCGGGTAGGCGTGCCCGGCGAGCGCGCCGACGAGCGGGTAGACGGCCGCCGCGTAGAGCATGAGCGACAGGCCGGCGGTGGTGAGCCCGCCGGGCCGGGCGTGGAACGACAGCCAGCCGCGCGCCGAGGCCATCGCGAACAGCACCGCCTGCACCACGAACGCCGCGGCGAACGCCGGCGCGAGCGAGGACACGCGCGCGAGGGCGCTCGCGTGGAAGGCGGCCGCCGCGGCCCACAGGAACGCGAGCACGAGCGCGGTCGCGGCGCTGGCGCCCCGCCCGCCGCGCACCGCGAGCACCAGCGCGAGGAGCGCGAGCGCGTAGGCGACGAGCGGCATGGGCCAGATCGCGCGGTTGAACTGCTCGAACGCGTCCAGGAGCTGCTGCGAGGTGAAGGGGACGCCCATGGGCCACCTCCGGCTCCCCAGCAGGCGCACCGCCGCGCGGCGGCGTCGAGCGCCCTCGGCGTGGCGACCCGATCGTGGGCGGTCCGGTGGGACCGGCGGAGGGCCAGTGTGACGGACAGTGAACTGGGCGCACGGGCCGGCCGGGGTTCCCCCGCCCGCTCGCCGGGAGTATGGTGCGCGCCGAACCATGCCTCGGCGCGTCCTCCTCGTCTCACACCCCGACTGCCAGGCCCACGATCCCGGCCCCGGACACCCGGAGCGCCTGGCGCGGCTCGAGGCCGCGCTGGAGGCGCTCGCGGAGGATGCCGCGCTCGGGCCGGACGTGCTGGTGCGCGTCGAGGCGGCGCGGGCGACCGAGCAGGCGCTGCTGCGCGTCCACACCCCCGGGCACCTCGCCCGCGTGCGCGCCCACGTGGAGGCGGCGGCGCGCACCCGGATGCTCGACTGGCTCGAGCCGGAGACGCCGGTGTCGGCGGGCTCCTGGCGCGCGGCGGTGGCCGCCGCCGGCGCGGCCATCGAGGCGGCCGAGCGGGTGGCGCGCGGCGAGGCGGGGGCGGCGTTCGCGCTGGTCCGGCCGCCGGGCCACCACGCCTGGGCGGACCGCGGCGGCGGGTACTGCCTGCTCAACAACGTCGCGATCGCGGCGCGCGCGGTCCAGGCGGCGGGGCTGGCGCGGCGGGTGCTCGTGGTGGACTGGGACGTCCACCACTGCGACGGCACGCAGTCCATCTTCTGGGAGGACCCCGCCGTCTACGTGCTCTCGGTGCACCTGTGGCCGCACTACCCGCACACCGGCGCGCCGGAGGAGCGCGGCGCCGGCGCGGGCGAGGGGACCACCCGCAACGTGGCGGTGCCGCACGGCACGCGCGCCCCCGAGCAGCGTCGGCTCTTCGAGGAGGGGCTGGCGGCGGCGCTCGCCGAGTTCCAGCCGGACCTGGTGCTGCTCTCGGCCGGCTTCGACCCGCTGGAGGGCGACCCGGAGGGCGGCCTGCACCTCGAGCCCGCCGACCTGCACGCGATGACGCGGACGCTGCTGGCGCGGTGCGCCGCCGCGGGCTGCGACCGGATCGCGGCGGTGCTGGAGGGCGGCTACGTCCCGCCGCGGCTGGGCCAGGGCGTGGTGCAGGTGGTGCGGGCGCTGGCGGGGCTGCCGGCGGCCTAGCGCGGGCGCGCGCCGAAGCGGATGAGGTCGCGCTCGCCGCGCCCGAACGCGGCCAGCAGCGCCGCCGGGCCGTGGGCCTGCGCCTCCGCGAGCTCATGCGGCGAGAGGAACGCGGCCATCGACACCTGCACCAGCTCCGCGTCGAAGCGGATCGCGTCCGGCAGGTCCGGGAACCAGCGGCCGGCGCTCGGCGGGAGCAGCGCCACCCCGGCGCGCCCGGCCTCCGCCAGCGCGGGGTCGGCGAACGGGAGGATCCGGACCGCGTCGCCGAAGGGCGCCACCCGCTCCACGCGCGCGAGCAGCGTGCCGACCACCATCGGGTCCGCGTCGGTGAGCGTGGCGACCACGCGGCGGCCGGTCCGGCCGAGCGTGAACACCACCGCCGCGCCCGGGCTGGGCGCGAGCGGTGCCGACGCGAACACGGCCGGCGGGCCCTCCGGGTCGAGCGCGACCTCGACCGCGCGCCCGCCGCCCGCGGCGGGGACGTGCTCCATCACGTACACGAGGACCCGGGCCTCGAGCCGGTTCAGCGCCGCTTCCATGGCGGCAGCTTGCCACGTTCCATGCCGGACCGGGAACCGCGGCTGCTAGACTCCGCGCCCATGCCGCTCGCCCGCCGCCGCCGCGCCGCCTGGCCCCCCTGGAAGGAGAACCGGCGCCTGGCGCTGTCCGTCGCGGCGGTCGCGCTCGTGGTGGGCGCGGCGGTGCTGTGGGGGCGTGGCGACGGGCGCGCGGACGTCGCGCTCGCCGCGCAGGCCGCGGCGCTCTTCGGCTGGTTCGCGCTGCTGATGGTCGCGGTGCGCCGGCCGCCGCGGGCCCGGGCGCCGCGCCACGCGTCCGGCGCCGCCCTCCTGCGCGCCGGCATCGCCCGCCGGCTCGCGTTCCCGCTCCTGCTCGCGCCCGCGCTCGGCGCGGTGGCCGTGCGCGCGGTGCGCGAGCAACCCGGCGCGGCCGGCCTCGGCCTGGCGGGCCTCGTCGCGCTGGGGGTGGTGTTCCTGGTCGCGAGCGCGCTGCGCTCCGGCCGCGCCTTCCGCCTCGGCGAGGACGGCCTCGAGCTGCGCCTGCGCGGCCGCCCCGCCGCGCTGCTCCGGTGGACGCGGATCCGCGAGGTCCGGGTGGAGACCTGGCGGGCGCACGCGGGCCTGGTGCTGCTGGGCGAGGAGGGGAGCCCGTCGCTCGGCGTGAGCGCCTGGCTGGACGGCTCCGCCGAGCTGGCCGCGGCGCTGCTCCAGCGCGCCCCGGCGCGCGCGCTCGACGGCCCCGGGACGCGCGAGGCGCTGCAGGCGCTCGCGGGCGAGCTCGGCCCCGGCCGTTCCGCCCCCCGCTGAGCCATCGCCCGGGACCCGGCGACGCGGGCGGCGCCGCGTGGACATCCTCTGCCGAGGAGGTGCGCGCGTGGGGAGCCGGCTGGCGGAGCGGATCCGGGAGACCCAGGACGAGGTGCTGGCCACCTGGGAGGCGGGGGTGCGGACGCTCGCCAGCGCGGCGCAGGCGCCCGGGCCGGCGCTCTTCGACCAGGTGCCGGAGCTGCTGCGGTGGCTGGCCGACCGCCTCGACCACGGCGGCGCGCCCGACGAGGAGCGGGACGCGTTCGGGCACCACCACGCCATCGAGCGGGTCTCGCAGGGGTTCGATCTCGTGGAGGTGATCGGCGAGCTCGGGCTGCTCCGCGAGTGCCTGCTCGACGCCTGGGTGGCGGGGCCGGAGGGCGTCGAGCCCGCCGACGTCCGCCGCATGGAGGTCGAGCTCGATCACGTGGTGGCGCTGGTGGTGCTCCAGTTCGTGCGCGACCGGAGCGCCGGCGACGCGGCCGCGCCCGCCGGCGCGTGAGCGAGGGGGACGGCGCGTGGCGGCGGCCCTGGTGCTCGGCACGGTGCTCCTCGCGCTGGTGCTCTTCTGGACCGAGTGGGTCCCGGTCGAGGTCACCTCGCTGCTCGTGGTGTGCCTGCTCGCGGCGACGCGCGTGCTCACGCCGAAGCAGGCGTTCTCGGGGTTCTCCGACGACACGGTGATCTTCATCTTCACGCTGCTCGCGATGACGCAGGGGCTCGCCGCCACCGGGGTGGTGAACGCGGTGGGGGAGCGGCTCACCGTGCTCGGCCGGTTCGGCCCGGTCGCGTTCCTGGTCGCGCTGCTGGTCACCGTGGCCGCGTTCTCCGCCTTCGTCTCGAACACCGTGACCGCCGCCGCGTTCCTCCCGGTGGCGGTGAGCGGCGCGCAGCGCGTCGGCCTGTCGAAGCGCGACGTGCTCCTGCCCATGGCGTACGCCTCGATGCTGGGCGGCACGGTGCTCCTGTTCGGCACCTCCACCAACCTGGTGATGAGCGCGGCCATGGCGCGCTCCGGGCTGGGGCGGATCGGGGTGGTGGAGCTCGCGCCGCTCGGGCTGCCCATCGCCGTGGTGGGCATCGCGCTGGTCGCGCTGCTCGCGCGCCCCTTGCTCCGGCGCGGGGCGCGCCCGGTGGTGCCCGACGCGGTGCCGGAGCGCGCCTACCTGTCGGAGGTGGCGGTGCCGGCGGGCTCGCCGCACGTGGGCCAGCCGCTCTCGGAGGTGGCGCCGACCATCGGCGCGCGGCCGGTGGCGGTGGTGCGCCGGGGCGAGCCGCGGCCTCCCGACCCGGGGGCGGTGCTGGCGCCGGAGGACCGCGTGGTGGTGGAGGGGCGCCGGGAGGAGATCGTCGAGGCCGCGGGCGCGCCCGGGGTGGCGCTCGGCACCGGCGGCACGCCGCCCGGCGCCACGGCGGAGTCCGCGCCGGCGCGCGCGCCCGGCGCGCCGGACGCGCCGGTGGTGGTGGAGGCGTCGGTGCCGCCCGGCTCGCGGCTGGCCGGCAAGGTGGTCGCCGACGCGGACCTCGGGGCGCAGCTCGGGCTGGAGGTGCTGGGCATCCACCGCCGCCCCGCCGTGCAGCGCCTCACCAAGCTGCAGCTCCTCGCGGGCGGCCGCCGCCGCGCCGCGTCCATCGCCGCGCTCCCCATCGCCGCGGGCGACCTGCTGCTGCTGCGCGGCCTGCGGGAGCGCGTCCGCGCCCTCGCCGACGGCGGCGTGCTCCTCGTCCTGAGCGGCGTGGACGCGGAGCC
Organism: Anaeromyxobacter dehalogenans 2CP-1; assembly: GCF_000022145.1. Taxonomy (NCBI): domain Bacteria; kingdom Pseudomonadati; phylum Myxococcota; class Myxococcia; order Myxococcales; family Anaeromyxobacteraceae; genus Anaeromyxobacter; species Anaeromyxobacter dehalogenans. Next base: position 4,003,644 of record NC_011891.1, on the reverse strand, counting down.
GCTGCGCCGGCGCAAGGCGCTGCTCGCGGCGGCGATCTTCCTCGGCGCGCTGGCGGTGGGCACCGCCGGCCTGCTGCCCATGGCGGTGGCCGGGCTGGCCGGGCTGCTCGCGATGATCTTCACCGGCTGCGTGGACGCGCGGCGTGCGCTGCGGGTGGACTGGCGCGTGGTGCTGCTGGTGGGGTCGATGCTTGCGCTCGGCCTCGCGATGGAGGCGAGCGGCGCGGGGCGGCTGCTCGGGGAGCGGCTGGCGGAGGCGGGGGCGGCGGCGGGCCCGCGCGGCGTGCTGCTCGCGCTGGTGGTGCTCACCATCGTGCTCTCCGCGCCCATGAGCAACCAGGCCGCCGCGCTGGTGATGCTGCCCATCGCCGTCGCCGCGGCGCACCGGCTCGGCGTGGACCCGCGCCCGTTCGCGATCGGCGTGACGCTGGCCGGCTCCTGCTCGTTCGTGACCCCGCTCGAGCCGGCGTCGATGCTGGTCTACGGGGCGGGCCGGTACCGCTTCTCGGACTTCGTGCGCGTGGGGACCCCGCTCACGCTCGCGATCGTGGCGCTGCTCACCCTGGGCGTCCCGCTGATCTGGCCGTTCACGCGCTGAGCGGCGGCGCCCGGCCGGCCCACGGCGCGGCCTGCTCCACCTGCGCCGCGAGCCGGAACAGCGTCGCCTCGGCCCCGAAGCGCCCCACCACCTGCACGCCGATGGGCAGGCCCTCGCGGCTGAAGTGGAGCGGCAGGCTCATCGCCGGCTGGCCGGTCTGGTTGAACAGCATGGTGTTGCCGGTGGCGTCGAACGAGCGGCTGCCCAGCTCGTCGAAGAGGCGCTCCAGCAGCCGGCGCGAGCCGAGGCGGGCCACCAGCCGCAGCGCGAGCCGCTCGTGCGAGCGCGCCGCCAGCGCCCCGACCCGGACCGGCGGGCGCGCCAGCGTGGGCGTGAGCAGCGCGTCGTGCCGCTCGAAGAACGCCGCCACGCCCCGCGAGGCCTGCTCCAGCTCGACGCGGGCCAGCACCAGGTCCTGCGCCGAGAGCGCGCGGCCGCCCGCCGCGAGCGCGGCCGTCTCCGGCTCGAGGTCCCCGGCGCGCGGGCGGCGGCCCGCGTGGCGGGCGGCGAGCGCGACGTCGGCCGCGGTCTGCGCCGCGAGCGTCACCAGGTACGCCCGCGCCAGCGCGTCGCGCGGGAACTTCGGGCGCGCCTCGACCAGCTCGTGCCCGAGGTCGGCGAGCAGCCGCGCCGCCGCGTCCACCGCCGCGGCGCACTCCGCGTCGGTGGAGCGCGCGAACAGGCCCTCGCGCGTGAACGCGATGCGCAGGCGCCCCGGCGGCGCGCCCACCTCGGCGAGGAACGGTCGCTCCTTCGGCGGCGCCGCGTACGGATCGCCCGGCGCCGGGCCGTCGATGGCGTCGAGCAGCGCCGCGGAGTCGCGCACCGAGCGCGTCAGCACGCCGTCGATCGCGAACCCGCCCAGCGCCTCGCCGAACGCCGGCGCCAGCGTGACGCGCCCGCGCGTCGCCTTCAGCGCGAACAGCCCGCACACGGACGCCGGGATGCGCAGCGAGCCGCCGCCGTCGTTGCCGTGCGCGGCGGGGACGATCCGCGCCGCCACCGCCGCCGCGCTCCCGCCCGACGAGCCGCCCGAGGTGAACGCCGGGTTCCACGGGTTCCGCGTCGGCCCGCGCAGCGCCGGCTCGGTGACGCCCATGACGCCCAGCTCCGGCGTGTTGGTCTGCCCGAACAGCACCAGCCCGGCCGCCTGGAACCGGCGCACCGTCTCCGCGTCCTCCGGCGCCACGAACCCGGCCAGCAGCCGCGAGGAGCAGGTGTACGGGTGGCCCTTCCACGCGGCCAGCAGGTCCTTCAGCAGGAACGGGACACCCGAGAGCGGGCCGGCGGGGAGCGGGCCGCGGGCGCGGGCGCGGGCCTCGTCGTCGTAGCGGGCGACGATGGCGTTGATGGACGGATTGCGCCGGTCGGCGCGCTCCAGCGCCGCCTCCAGCAGCTCGGGCGCGGACACCTCGCGGCGCGCGACCAGCTCGGCCAGGCCGAGCGCGTCGAGGCGGTCGTACTCCGGCAGTCGCACGGCGTGGCCTCCCGGGGGACGTCACCTCCCAGGATAGCCCCGGGCCGGGGCGCGGGGTGCCCGCGGGCCTCCGCACCCCCGCCGGGGGCGGAAGCTAGGAGGCGGGGACCGCGCCGCAGGCCCAGGCGTGCTCGGTGCCCTCGTGCACCGCGGCGTAGACGGCGTCGCGGAGCCGGTTGGCCTCGTCGTCGGTGAGCGTCCGCCCCAGCGCGCGCAGCACGAGCCGGAGCAGCACGTTCTTCTGTCCCGGGCGCATCCCCAGCCGCGCCCGGGCCGACTCCGGCAGCGCCTCCCAGGGCGTCTCCGACCGGACCTCGATGTCCTCGACGTCGGCGGCGCGCGGCCCGAGCGCCTCGCGCACGCGGTCGCCGAGCGCCTCCGCGCCCGCGTCCGCCGCCACCGCCACCGAGAGGTCGCGGCGCATCGGCGGGTGGCGCGACACCGGCCGCCACGGCGAGAGGTCCTGCATCTGGGCCGCGATGCGCGGGTCGTCGGAGCGGAGCAGGCGGATGTCGTCGAGCCCCTTCGCCAGCATCACCAGGCGGTCGAGCCCGAGCCCCATGGCGAGCCCGCTCGCGTCCTCGGGCAGCCCGGCCTCGGCGAGCACCTCGGGCGTGACGAGGCCGCACTCGCCGATCTCGATCCACTCGCCGCGCACGCGGACGTCGATCTGGCGGCCCTCGCGCGTGTACGGGTGCGGCGATGGCACCACGGAGAGCGTGAGCTCGGGCAGCACCGCCCGGACCGCGCCGGCGATCATCTCCGCCAGCTCGTGCACGCCGAGCGGCGGGCCGCGGCGGATCCGCCACAGATCCACCTGGTGCGGCTCGCCGGTGTGGAGGCGGTCGATGGCGTCGCGCCGGTACACCATGCCCGGGCAGACCAGCAGCACGTCCTGCGGCGGCGCCGCGGCGAGCCTGCGGAGCGCCGGCGGCACCAGGGCGGTGGTCTGGGTGCGGAGCAGGTGCGTGTCGGAGACGTAGCGGGTGTGGCGCGCGTCGCGGGCCGCGCCGCCGGGCGGGTAGTGGAGCCGGTCGTAGTTGTCGGCGACCGCGACCACCGGGCTGGCGCGCTCGACGGCGACCGGGCAGCGCCAGGCGCCGGAGAGCGCGTCCACCACCTTGCGCAGCACGAGCTGCACGGCGTGCGGCCCCTGCGCCGGGTCGGTGAGATCGCGGAGGGCGAGCGCGCGTTCCAGCGCGCCGGGGGACAGGACGGGGAGCTTCGACATGGTTCGGACCTCGAGAGGCGGCGGCGCGCCGCGCGGCGGGCGCGCCCGTGGATGGAAGGGTGGAGCGACGACTCCCCCCGCCACGGCCCGAACGATCTCGATGGTGCGGAGCGGCCCCTGCTCACCGCGCGAGCGGGTCCGTCCAGGCACCGGGCCGGGACGGAGGGCCGCTAAATCGACGCGCACACGGGCTCGTCCGGGCACCGGGCCGGGACGAGGGGCCGCAATATCGACGCGCGATCGCGCTCAGGAGGACCACGTCACGAGGATATCCGCCGGCGGGCGCCGGCGCAACGCCCGCTCACTGCTTGAGCTGCGCGCGGTGACCGGTCTCCTCGTCGAAGCCGTGCGCGAGGACGAAGTGGTAGACGGGGTAGGGCTCGTCCCCGCTGCCCCCGATCAGCTCGAACAGGAACTGCCCGGCGTCGCCGTCCGGGTCGGGGAGCACCTGCACGAACAGCACCTCGCGCGCCTCGATGGCGATCTCGGCGAGGGTCTGCTTGCCGCGGGAGAGCTGGACCACCGGCACCCGCTCCTCGTCCTCCTCGAGGTGCCAGTGCAGGTCCTCCTGGTCGTACAGGAACGTGTCCGGGGTCCCGGCGCGCAGGATGCAGTTGGGGTGGCGCTTGAGCCAGCGCCAGAAGCGATCGAACGTGAGGGTCGAGCCGGTCTCGACGGTGACGGGCATGGGTGGGAATATAGCGTCGAAGGTCCGCGCGCGGGGCCGATCGCGCGCGGGGCGCACGGCGCACGCCGCGCCGGCGCGGGTCGAGGCCGCGATGGATCACTTCCGCGCAGCCGGGCTGGAGCTCCAGGAGCTGGGCGCGCGCGATCTGCCGCGCATCCAGGACCTGCTGGAGCGGTGCGCCGAGTGGTGGGCGCTCATCCACGGCCGCGCGCCGCGCGACGACGAGGCGGAGTGGCTGCTGCAGGATCTGCCGCCGCGGTTCGATCGCCGGCGGCTGATCGGGGTGGCCGCGGGCGGCGGCGCGCTGGCGGGGCTGGTGGACGCGACCGACGGCTGGCCCCAGCGCGGGATCACCTGGATCGGCCTGATGCTGTTCGAGCCGGCGTCCCGGTCCCGCGGGCTGGGGGCGGCGCTGCTCGCCGAGCTGGAGCGCGAGCTGCGCGGGGCCGGCACGCGGGCGGTGCAGCTCATGGTGCAGGCCCAGAACCCGCGCGCGCGGGCGTTCTGGGAGCGGATGGGGTTCTCGCCGATGGCGAGCGCGCGGGTGCGCGCGGGCCGGCTGGTGAACGACGTGACCGTGCTCCGGCGCGACCTCGCCGTGCCCACCGTCGACGGCCAGCCGCGCGGGCGCGGGGCAGCTTGAGAGCACGTGAACCCATCCCCTCCCGTCGCCGCGGCGGCCGATCCGCGTCGCAACGCTTCGTTGCTCCTCCTTCACATGCCGACGGGCATGCTCGGTCGTCGCGCCTCGCGCTGCTCGCGGCTCGACCGCCTGGCTCGGTCCGGGGATGGATTCACGCGCTCTCGAGCCCGGCGGGCGCTCGCGCTCCCGGGCAGCCCATGCGGGCCCGCGACCGCGCCGCGCCGGACCGCTAATCCCGGGGCGTGCCAGAGTCCCTCCGGACGCGTCTCGAGCGGCTCGCCTTCGGCCTGTTCCCCGCCTACGCCGGGACCGGCGCCCGGATCCGCTACATCGCCGCGGACTGGCGCGAGGTCCGGCTGGAGCTGCCGCTCGGCTGGCGCACGCGCAACTACGTCGGGACGATCTTCGGCGGCAGCATGTACGCGGCGGTCGACCCGATCTACATGCTGATGCTGATCCGGAACCTCGGACCGGACTACGTGGTCTGGGACAAGGCCGCGAGCATCCGGTTCCTGAAGCCCGGCCGCGGGACGCTGGCGGCCCGCTTCACGCTCGAGGAGGCCGAGCTGGACGCGATCCGCGCGGCGCTCCGCACGGAGCGGTCGGTGGACCGGAGCTACGCGGTGGAGCTCACCGACGCGACGGGGACGCCGCACGCGCGGGTCGAGAAGCTCCTCTACGTGCGCCGGCGCGAGCCGCGCGCGCGGTCGCCCGATCTCCGAGCGTCGCCATGATGTCGCGCCAGCCGTCCGCCGCCGCCGGCCCCGCCGCCCGGAACGCGCCCGCGAACAGGCGCCGCTGCGCCCCGGAGACGCGGCGCTCCAGCGCCGCGCCGCGCGCGGTGAGCGTGAGCGCCCTGCGCCGGCGGTCGTCCGGCACCGCCGCCGACGCGATCAGCCCGTGCGCGAGCAGCTCGCGCAGCGGGCGCGCCAGCGCCTGCTTCGACACGCGCAGGATGCGCAGCAGGTCGCCGGGCGAGAGGCCGGGGTCGCGCCGCACGAAGTACAGGACGCGGTGGTGGACGCGCGAGAGGCCGCGCTCCGCCAGGATCCGGTCCGGCTCCGCGGTGAGGTTGCGGAACGCGAAGAACAGGAGCTGGGACGCGTCGTCGAGCGGGTCCGTCGGGTCGATCATGTTGACGCTCACGGTCCGGGCGGCTGTAATACGTCAACGGCATTGACCTGAGCCGCGCCGGCGCACCAGTGTAGCACCGGGCGAGCGGAGGACACGATGGGCATCCCCGTGGAGCGCACCCGCAGCCCGAAGCCGCACCCCGCCGACGCCGACCTCGGCTTCGGCCGCCACTTCACCGACCACCTGTTCCGGATCGACTGGTCCGAGGGGAAGGGCTGGCACGCGCCGCGGGTCGAGCCGTACCGGCCGCTCTCGATCGATCCGGCCGCCTCGGTGCTGCACTACGGGCAGGCCATCTTCGAGGGGCTGAAGGCGTTCCGGCACCGCGACGGCGGCATGCGCCTGTTCCGGCCGGAGGCGAACCTGGCGCGGCTCGCGGCGAGCGCGCGCCGGCTCAGCATGCCGGCGCCGGAGCCGGGCATCGTGCTGGAGGGGATCCGCGCGCTGCTCCGCACCGACGCGGGCTGGCTGCCGGAGTCGCCCGGCACCGCGCTGTACGTGCGGCCGGTGATGTTCGCGACCGAGGCGTTCCTGGGCGTGCGGCCCTCCAAGACGTACACGCTGCTCGTGATCGTCTCGCCGGTGGGCGCCTACTTCTCGGGCGGCGCCCACGCGCTGCGCATCTGGGTCGAGCGGGCGCGCGCCCGCGCCGCGCAGGGCGGCATCGGCGCGTCCAAGGCGGCCGCGAACTACGTGGCCAGCCTGCTCGCGGGCGAGGAGGCGAAGGCGCACGGGTACGACCAGGTGCTCTGGCTCGACGCGGCCCGGCACGCCGATCTCGAGGAGATCGGGACCATGAACGTGTTCGCGAAGCTCGGGGCGACGGTGGTCACCCCCGCGCTCGAGGGCACCATCCTCGCCGGCATCACCCGCGACTGCGTCATCACGCTGCTGCGCGACTGGAACGTGCCGGTCGAGGAGCGCCGGGTCTCGCTCGCGGAGCTGGAGCGCGCGCACGCCGCCGGGGCGCTCGAGGAGCTGTTCGGCACCGGCACCGCGGCGGTGGTGGCGCCCATCGGCGAGCTCGCCTGGGACGGGCGGCAGCTCGTCCTCCCCGCGCCCGGCCCGCAGTCGGTCGGCGAGCGGCTGCGCGCGGCCGTGCACGCCGTCCAGCGCGGCGAGGCGCCGGATCCGCACGGCTGGCTCGAGCCGGTGTAGCGGGGAGGCGCGGCTAGATCGCGACCGGCGCCCGATCCACCAGCGTGCTCGCCTCCACCGCGCGCCCGCCGCGCAGGTAGAGGCGCGGCACGCGGGCGGAGATGCCGGCCAGGATCTCCCAGGAGATCGTGTCGGCGATGGTGGCGAGGTCGTCCGCGTCCACCCGCTCGTCGCCGTCGCGGCCGATGAGCGTCACGACGTCGCCGGGGGCCACGCCGGGCACCGCGGTGACGTCCACCATGCACATGTCCATGGCGACGCGGCCCACCACCGGCGCGCGGCGGCCGTGCACCAGCACCTGGGTCCGGTTGCCGAAGCTGCGCCGGTACCCGTCGGCGTAGCCGCACATGACCAGCGCCACGCGGGTGGGGCGGTTCGCGGCCCAGGTGCGGCCGTAGCCGACGGTGGCGCCGCGGTCCACGTCCGAGACGCGCGCCACCCGGGCGCGGAGCGACATCACCGGGCGCAGGTCGGCGTCGGTCCCGCACCAGGGCGCGGGCCGGTAGCCGTACAGCGAGAGCCCGCCCCGGACCGCCTCGAGCGCCATCTCGTGGTCGAGCAGGATGCTGGCCGAGGCGGAGCAGTGGCGCTCGGGCACCCAGGGCAGCCGGCGCGAGGTCTCGCGCAGCACCTCGAACTGGGCGCGCGTGAAGCGCTGGTCGCCCTCCTCCGCCGCGGCGAAGTGGGTGAACAGGCCCTCGACCCGGAGGCCGGGGAGCGCGCGCGCCCGCTCGGCCAGCGCCACCAGCGCGTCGGGCGGGAGGCCGTGGCGGTTCAGCCCGCTCTCCAGCTCGAGGTGGATGGGGACCTCCGCGCCGCGGCGGCGGGCCTCGGCCGAGAGCGCCTCCACCAGGTCCATGGCGCCGACGGCGGGCCGGAGGCGGAGCGCGACCACCCGCGCCGCGTCGCTGGCCGGGGTGTTCCCGATGACGAGCAGCGGCGCCTCCACCCCGGCGCGGCGCAGCTCCTCGGCCTCGTCCACGCACACCACCGCGAGGCCGTGGGCGCCGGCCTCCAGCGCTGCCCGCCCGCACGCCACCGCGCCGTGCCCGTAGGCGTTCGCCTTCACCACGGCATAGAGGCGGGCCGGCGAGGCACGCGCGGCGAGGAGGCGAACGTTGTGGGCGAGGGCGTCGAGGTCGATCTCGGCCCACACGGGCCGGCCACCCCAGGTTGAGGGGACGATGGACATGGCGGGCATCTTATAGCGCCTCCCGTTTGCGAGGGGCCCGTCGCGAGGCACACGATGGCGTCGCCGAGCCTGGGCACACGAGGACCGAGCAGCGCAGGCGTGCCCGCAGGCACGTCGAGCAGCGCAGGGACGAGTCTGCCCGGCGCAGGCAGCCAGCGTGCGCCGCAGCAGGGCCCCTCGCGAATGGGCGGCGCTCCGGCCCACGCCGGAATTCTGGACAGGAGAAGGCAGCGCGGTGCGTCAGGTGGCGCCGCGCCGGGACGCGCGCGCGGGCGCCCACGCGTGTTACCCTGCCGGCCCTTCGACCGGGCGTTCGGCCGCCCAAGCACGGGAGGAAGCGCATGAGCCGCAGCCGCTACCAGGATCTGTGTGAGTCGCTCGAGCAGGCGCGCGCCGGGTTCGCCGGCTACCGCTCCGAGTGCGTGCTGTTCGCCGCGACGCTCTCGCGCGGGCTCATCGAGTACTCGGGCTGGCCGCGGGAGCTGGTCGGCTACGAGCCGGTCTCCCCCGGCGCGAACGGCGAGCCCACGCAGAAGATCGAGGACGCCATCCACCTCGGCGAGGACGGCTTCTGGCACGTCGGGCTGCGGCTCGCGCTGGAGGAGCCGAAGGGGCGCGACTCGATCCTGCTCGAGATCCGCTTCAAGAAGCTCGAGACCCGCTACATCATCTCGCTGTTCGGGATGGAGGACTTCGAGATGGCGGAGCCGACGCCCGAGGCGCTCCAGCCGCTCCACGAGTCGATCCTGAACGCGGTGAAGCGCCACTACGACTACGGGCTGCGCCTGTTCCTCGAGAACGGCGGCCGCGGCCTGAAGATCCCGATCTCCACCCAGCGCCTGCTGGAGATGGCGCGGGGCGCGGGCGGCGCGGCGTAGCCCGTCCGCGCCGCACCCCTGAGCGTCTCCCGCGAAGCGCAGGAGGACGCGACGGCGGTGGCGTGACCCGTGGGCGGGTGCTAGCGTTCCGGGGTTCCGGTTCCACGCACAGTGCACCCGTCCCGCGGAGAGTCCCGCCATGCGCCTCATGCTCGCAGCCGCCCTCGCAGCCCTCGCCCTCGCCGGCACCGCCCGCGCGCAGGTCCCGTCCATGCCGTCCAGCGCCGAGGTCGACGCCGCCAGGGCGAAGGCCGACGCGCACGCCACCGAGCACGTCACCGCCGCCGCCGCGAAGGCGGACGGCGAGGTGAAGCAGGCCGAGGCCAAGGCCGGCGCGAAGAAGGACGCCGCCGCCGCGAAGGTGAGATCGCGCCGGACCGCCGCCGAGGCGAAGGCGCTCGAGGCGAAGTCCGCCGCCGAGGCCATGCAGCAGGAGCAGGCGGCGGGCGGCGAGGCGATGGCGCCGGTCGGCGAGCCGAAGGGCGTCGCCGAGGGCAAGGCGAAGGCCGAGGCCGCCGCCGCGAAGGGCCAGGCGAAGGCCGCCGCCGCGTCCGCGCACGGCAAGAAGAAGGGCCACCAGGCCGCCGCGAAGGCGAAGGCCGCCGGCGTGAAGGCGGGGCAGAAGGCCGACGAGGGGGCGTCCGACGCGGCCGTGAAGGCGAAGGCGGCCGCCGCCAAGGGCGGCGAGAAGGCCGCCGAGGCGGCCGAGAAGGCCGAGGAGACCCGGAAGGCCGTCGAGGGGAAGTAGCCCGTCCGGCGCCACCGCTCGCGGCCGTCCGACGGCCGCGGGCGGCGCGCGTCGCCGGTCAGGCGCGCAGCGCGCCGTCCCAGGCGCGCGCCAGGTACGCGTCGATCCCGCCGCCGCCCGGCGTGAGCACGGTCTCGAGGTAGGCGTCGCGCTCCGCGGCCACGATCGCGAGATCCCACACGCAGAGCGACTCGCCCTCGCGCGCCGGCCGCCAGCCGGCGTCGTCGCCCACGATCACGCGCAGCGGCAGCTCGCGCTCGCGGTCCCACCACGCGATCGTGACCCGGTCCAGCTCCGGGAGCTGGTGCTCGAGGACGAGCCCCACGCCCGGCCGGTCGTGCTGCACCGCCGGCTCGGGGAGCGCCGACAGCGCCAGGCCGCGGCCGCTCCGGAAGCGCTCCTCCGCGAACGGCTCCCCGGCCTCGACCGACGCGTAGCGCTTCAGGCGGAAGCCGAGGTGCTCGACGAGGCCGCGGTAGCGGGTGACCGGCGGCGTGGGCGGGCGGGCGACGCGGAAGGGCATGGCGGGACACCATAGCGGATGCGCGCCGCCGGGGGGAGGGGCGCCGCGTCAGCCGACGAAGCTCTCCTGGTAGCCGGGGTCCTCGATGCCGAGCGCGATCGCCGTGGGCTGCAGCGGCAGGTAGCAGTCGAGCATCACCGCCAGCTCGTTCGTGCTGCGCGTGCCGATCGACGCCTCGTAGGCGCCGGGGTGCGGGCCGTGCATGGTGCCGGCGGGGTGGTGCGAGATCGAGCCCGGGCCGACGCCGCGGCGGCTGGTGAACTCCCCCCGCACGTAGAACAGGATCTCGTCCACGTCCACCGAGGCGTGCGGGTAGGGGCAGGGCACGGCCTCCGGGTGGAAGTCGGTCACCCGCGGCACGAACGAGCAGACCAGCGCGCCGCGCGCCGCGAAGGTGCCGTGCCACGTCGGCGGCAGGTGCACCAGCCCGGCCCGCGGCTGGAAGTTCAGGATGGGGAAGGCGAACGGGTAGAGCGCGCCGTCCCACCCCACCACGTCGAGCGGCGACGCGTCGTAGCGGAACCCGTGGAACGCGCCGGCCCGCTTCACCACCAGGTCGCGGAGGCCCTCGTCCACCGGGCCCTTCAGCTCCACCCGCCGGAAGTCGCGGTGGGAGTAGGGGGCGTCCATGCGGAGCTGGCCGGTCTCGTTCCGCCACTGCGCCGGCAGGTGCATGCCGCCGGGGAGCTCGAGCGACAGCCAGCGCTGCGGCCCGGCATCGGGCACGAACCGGTGCAGCAGGCCCCTCGGCACGTAGACGTAGTCGTGCTGCCCGAAGCGCAGGTCGCCCATGGGCGAGCGCAGCAGGCCGCCCCCCTCGGCGACGAAGTAGAGGTCGTCGCCGTCGCCGTTCGCGAAGTAGACCGGGTCCTCGGAGGTGGGCGTCACCAGGCCGACCACCACGTCGGCGTTGAACAGGAGCGGGCGCCGCGCGTCGACCGGCGGCCCGCCGCGCGCCGCGAGGTCCTGGGTGCGGTAGTGGCGCTTCAGCAGCGCCCGCGCCGGCGCGGGCTGCGGCAGGGGGAAGCCGTTCCGGGCCTGGGCGGCGTGGACCGCGTGCGGCCGGTTGCGGTGGTAGAGCAGCGCGTACGGTCCGTCGAAGCCGGCGCGGGTGTACGCCTCCTCGTGGAGGAGCCGCCCCTCCGCGTCGCGGAACGCGAGGTGGTGCTTGCGCGGCACCTCTCCCTGGACGATCCGGTCGAGCATCCGCTCAGGCCCGCCCTTCCTTCACCTGCTCGCGCTCGATGGACTCGAACAGCGCGCGGAAGTTGCCCGCGCCGAAGCCCTGGTCGCCCTTGCGCTGGATGATCTCGAAGAAGAACGGCCCGGCGTCGGGCTCGTGGTACAGGCCGGCCGCGTCGCGCAGGAAGATCTGCAGCAGGTAGGAGTGGTCGCCGGCGCCGTCCACCAGGATCTCGAGCTCCTGCAGCACGCGCGGGTCCTCGTCGATCCGGCCGATGCCGGTGCTGCGGATCCGCTCCGGCAGCGCCTCGTAGTACGTCGCCGGCGTGGGCATGAACTCCACCCCGCGGGCGCGCATGCCGCGCACCGAGGAGAGGATGTCCTGCACCGTCAGCGCGGCGTGCTGCACGCCGTCGCCGCGGTGGTCCTCGTTGAAGACGTTGATCTGCGAGGACTTGAACGCGGGGCGCCACGGCTCGTTGTTCGCGAACTTCACGCCGGAGCGCGGCTCGCGCATCACCACCGAGCGCAGGCCCGAGCCCTTCTGCGCCTCGAGCGCGGCCCGGCGCGCGCCGGCCGCGTCCTTGGTGTGGAACTCCACCTCCCAGAACTCCTCCATCCCCATGACGTGCTCCATCCACAGGAGCGCCGGCTTCATGGTCTGGAAGTTGTTGGTGAGGTGGTCCACGTGGCCGAAGCCGAACGCGTTGCGCCCGCCCTCCGGCGCGGCGAGCGGCTCGATGCCCGGGTAGACGGCGCGGTAGCCGCGGCGCTCCACGAAGCGGAAGGTGGTGTCGCCGAGCGGGGTGGTGATGTTGAACGTGCGCAGCGTCCCTCCGTCGTCGCGGTGCTCCTGCACGTCGGTGATGGGCGTCGCCCCGCGCTCCTCCAGCAGCCGGAAGCAGCGGTCCGCGTCCTCCACCTGGAACACCACCGTGCCCACGCCGTCGGGGTGCTTGCGCAGCCAGCGCCAGGCGCGGCCGCCCTCGCCCACCGGCTCCGAGCACACCACCCGGACGTCGCCCGCCTCGAACACCGCCGAGCGCTGCCGGCCCTCCCGCTCCAGCGCGGGCGCGCTGCGGGCCACCTCCGCGAAGTCCATCTTCTGCGTGTAGAAGCGGCGGCTGCGCTCGAGGTCGTGCACGTAGTAATGCAGCCCCTCGATGCGGACGATGCCGAGCGGCTCGAGCTGCGTCTTCTGCGAGTGCGAGGTCATGGGGTCCTCCGGTCGGGCGGCGGCGCGTCGGGCTGGCGGTCGGGGTGGGCGGCCTGGAACGGCGCGAGCGCCGCGCAGGCCTCGTCCACGCGGCGCAGCGTGGGGTAGGGCTCGAGGTCGAGCCCGAAGCGGCGCGCGTTGTAGAGCTGGGGCACGAGGTAGCAGTCGGCGAGGGTGGGCGCGTCGCCGTGCGAGAAGCGGCCGGCGCCGTCGCGGACCGCGGTCTCCAGGGCCGCGAGCCCGCGCGCGATGAAGAACCGGGCCCACTCGCGGTCCCACCCCGGCACCTTCTCGCGCAGCATCCGCAGCACGAGCGCGTTCTGCATCGGCTGCGTCCCGGAGTTCACGTGCTCGGCGAGCGCCCGCACCCGGGCGCGGCCCCACAGGTCGGGTGGCAGCAGGGCCGGCTCGGGGTGGCGCTCCTCCAGCCACTCCAGGATGGCCATGGACTGCACCAGCAGGTGCGTCCGCCCGTCCTCCTCCACCTCCAGCACCGGTACCTGCGACATGGGGTTCCGGGCCTGGTGCGCCGCCTGGAACTGCTCCTGCGCGAGCAGGTCCACGGCGCGATACTCGTACGCGAGCCCCTTCAGCGCGAGGCCGAGGCGCACGCGCCAGGCGGAGGAGGAGCGCCAGTAGGAGTAGAGGCGGAGGGTCATGGCGCGCGCACCCGCTGCGAGATGGTGCCGAACACGTTCCGGCCCTCGCCGTCGCGGACCTCGATCTCGACGGTGTCGCCGGCGGCGAGGAAGCGCGTGCGCGGCGCGCCGCCGTCGATCATCTCGAGGGCGCGCTGCTCGGCGATGCAGGACCAGCCGCGGGCGCGATCGGCGTTCGAGACCGTGCCGCTCCCGAGGATCGTGCCCGCGGTGAACCCGCGGGTCCGGGCCACGTGCTCGAGGAGCTGGAAGAAGGAGAAGTGCATCTCCGGGCCGGCGTCCACCGTGCCCACCACCTGGCCGTTCCACCGCACCGTCATGCGCAGGTGCAGCCGGCCGTCGCGCCAGGCCGGGCCGACCTCGTCCGGCGTGACCGCGAACGGCGAGAACGCGGTGGCGGGCTTCGACTGGAAGAAGCCGAAGCCCTTCGCGAGCTCGCCCGGCACCAGGTTGCGCAGCGTGACGTCGTTCGCGAGGCAGAGCAGCCGGACGTGGCGGCCCGCGTCGGCGGCGCGGGTGCCGCGGGGCACGTCGCCGAGGATGCAGCAGACCTCGCCCTCGAGGTCGAGGCCCCAGCCCGGATCCGGGAGCGGGAGGTCGTCGGTGGGCCCGAGGAGGACGCCCGAGCCGCCCTGGTACACGAGCGGGTCGGACTCGAGCGTGGGGGGCGGCTCGGCGCCGCGCGCCTTGCGCACCAGGCGCACGTGGTTGAGGTACGCGGAGCCGTCCACCCACTCGTAGGCGCGCGGCAGCGGCGAGTGCAGCGCGTGCGGATCGAGCGGGACGCCGGCGGCGCGCCCCGCGTCCAGCGACTCGGCGAGGGCCCGGAGCTTCGGCTCCGCCTCCTCCCACCGGTCGAGCGCGTCCTGCAGCGTCCTCGCGGCGGGGCCGGCGTCGAGGAGGGCCTCGCCATCCCGGCGGACCACCATGAGCCGCCCGTCGCGGCTGCCGTCACGTCGCGTCGCGAGGCGCATGATCTAGACGGGGCTGCGCCCCGCCCCACGGAGCGGAGCTCCGCGGGGCCCCACCCTGCTCGCCGGGTCCCTTGCGCCACCGCGGGCGGCTTCGCCACCTACGCGGCGGCGCCCCGGCAAGCTCGCTTCGCTCGCTGGCCATTCCTGAGTCATATCGGCGTTGTCGTAATCGGACGTTTGGCGGGTTGCGACCCGAGGATCGGGGCGCGGGCGGGCCCTGTCGGGGCGAACCCCGGGGCGTGGCGCATTGCGCCGTCGGCGCCGCGGCGGCTATGAACGGCCGGTGTCTGGCCTGACCCTGTCCGTCCACGGCTCCATCTCCGAGCTCCGCCCCGAGGACTGGGACGCGCTCCTCGAGCACGAGCCCGAGCGCGCCAGCCCGTTCGCCCGCCACGCGTTCCTGGCCGCGTGCGAGGAGAGCGGCTGCGCCACCCCGCGGACCGGCTGGGCGCCGCGGCACCTGGTGGCCCGGCGCGGCGGCCGGGTGGTGGCGGCCGCGTTCGCCTACGTGCGCGAGAGCTCCGACGGCGACTTCGGGCGCGACTGGGAGTGGGCGGCGGCGGCCGCTCGGGCCCGTCTCCCCTGGTACCCGAAGCTCGTGCTGGGCGTGCCGTTCACGCCCGCCACCGGGCGCCGCTTCCTGGTGGCCGCCGGCGAGAACCGGGCGGCCCTGGTGCGGGCGCTGCTGGAGCGGGCGCGGCGGCTCTGCGCCGAGGAGGGGCTCCACGGGCTGCACGTGCTGTTCCCCGGCGCCGACGAGGCGCGCGAGCTGGAGGAGGCCGGCCTCGCGCTCCGGGTGGACTTCCAGTACCACTGGCGCAACGCCGGGTACGCCGACCCGGAGGCATTCCTGGCGGCGTTCCCCTCCAAGCGCAGGAACGCCATCCGCCGCGAGAAGGCCGCGCCGGAGCGCCAGGGGATCGCCATCCGCACCGTGCGCGGCGACGAGCTGTCGCGGGATCCGGAGGGCTGGGCGCGCGACTGCTTCGCGCTGCACCGCGCCTCGACCGACCAGATGGCCTGGGGCATGCGCTTCGTGAACCGCGCGTTCTACGCGCGGGTGTTCGCCGGGCTGCCCGACGCGGTCGAGGTGGTGGAGGCGCGGAGGGAGGGGCGGCTGGTGGGGATGGCGTTCAACCTCGCCAGCGCCGAGGCGCTGTACGGCCGCTACTGGGGCTGCGTCGAGCAGCACCCGTTCCTGCACTTCAACGTGGCGCTGTACCACTCGATCGACGAGTGCATCCGCCGCGGCGTGCGCCGCTTCGAGGGCGGCGCGGGCGGGGAGCACAAGCTGGCCCGCGGCTTCGAGCCGGCCGAGACCTGGAGCGCGCACCTGCTGCTCGATCGCCGGCTGGACGCGCCCATCCGGCGCCACCTCGAGCTGGAGCGGCCGCAGCGGCTGGAGGCGGTGGCGCGCTGGCGGGAGGAGCACCCGCGGCTCGGCGGGTGAGCCCTTCGAGTCCGGCGAGCCTTCGGCTCGCTCGCTCATCCCGACCCTTCGACTCCGGCGAGCCTTCGGCTCGCCTACGCTCAGGGTGAGCGCTGATGGCCGCGCGGAGTCGAGGGGCGCTCAGGGTGAGCGGGGATCACGGGCCCACGCCAGCGCGATCTCGCGCCGCCAGGCGGCGCCGCCGTGCCCCCTGGCGAGGACGCGGGCGTCCGCCAGCAGCGCCTCGAGCGCGGCCGGGCCGAGCGCCGGGCCCACGTAGGAGAGCGAGCGCAGCACCGCGTCGAGCGCGTCGGGCTCGAGCCGCACCTCGTCCTCGAACGGCTCGACCGCGGGGGCGGGGAGCCCGGCCACCGAGAAGAACAGCCCCACCGGCGGCGGGCGCGGGCGGGCCTTGAAGTTCGCCCGCGCGATGCGCTCGCCGAGCGCGCGGAGGAACGGCGTGTCCGCGAGGCGCGGCGTGACCACCGCCAGCACGCCGCCCGGCGCGAGCAGGCGCGCGGCCTCGCGCGCGCCGCGGTCCGGGTCGATCCAGTGGAGCGCGTCGGCGATGACCACGAGCGCGAACGCGCCCGCCGCGAGGCCGGTCTGCTCGGCGGCCGCGTGCACCGGCTCGACGGCCGGGCCGGCCGACGCGGGCGCGTCGGCGAGCGCGTCCAGCATCGCGCGCGCGGGCTCCACCGCCGCCACGCGCAGGCCCCGGGCGGCGAGCGCGCGGGCGAGGTGCCCGGTGCCGGCGCCCAGGTCCGCCACCCGCGCGCCGGGCCCGCCGGCGAGCGCCGCCAGCCGGTCGGCGAGCGGCGCCGGGTAGCCGGGCCGGACGGCGTAGTCCTCCGCCAGGCGGTTGAACACCCAGCGGCGCGGATCGTCGGGGGAGGCGCCTCGCCGGGACACGCCGGCCACCGTACCACGGGGAAAGGCGGCGGGGCCGCGCGGCCGGGCCGGGGGGAGGCCCGGACCGCGCGGCCCGCCGCCGGGCGCTACAGCCGCCACTCCACGCCGGCGATGGCGCGGACGTTCTCGTAGTCGAAGCGGATGTCGTACCCGGCGTCGGTGGCCGGGTCGGGCACGTAGTCCGGGTAGTTCGTGTCGCGCTTCACCCACTCCGCCTCGGCGACCGCGGACACGGCCGGCGTGAGCGCGTAGCGCGCGCCGGCGCGGAGCGCCACCCGGCGGTCGTACCGGCGGGAGCCGGAGTCGAGGCGGGCGGGGCTGGTGCCGTTCGCGCCGTACTCGAGCAGCCACGCCTCCACCCGGCCCTCCAGCGTGAGCCGGCCGGTCGCCGTCCAGTCCAGGTCCAGGCGGGGGTGCTGGCCGGAGTACGAGTAGTAGCCCTGGAACGGATCGTCCTGCACCACGTAGCCCCAGCGCAGCGAGGCGTCCAGCTGGCCACCGAGCCGCTTCAGCTCCACCTCCACCGACGGCTCCAGCTTGCTCAGCTTCTGGTCGGGGTTGGTGTAGCCGCTCGTCCCGCCGGTGCCGGCGTTGCGGGCCAGCAGGTCGAGGTCGTGACGGTGGGTGTAGTCGAGCCGGAACGCGGCCGCCCAGGACTCGCCGCCCAGGTATCGCCAGGAGAGGTCCACCTGGTGCTGGACGTTGTCGCGCGGCGTGAGGTGCATCGGGTTCACGTCCGGCTGGAAGGCCGCCTCGCCCTGGTACGCGTAGGAGACGTAGCGGTAGTGGAGCCGCAGGTGGCTGCGCGGCAGCGGGCGCGCCCAGAGCTGGCCGCCGACGTGCCACGCGAGGTAGCCGAACCGGTCGGTGGAGGCCAGCGCGCCGCCCGGCGCGCGCTGGTACAGGTCGGGCCAGCCGGGCCGGTATGCCCCCGACACGCCGGCCTCGGGCCCGGCGCGGAAGCTGCGCGTGATGCGGCGCTCCGCGGTCACGTCCAGCGCGCCGGTGGTCTCGGACAGGTCCGCGCCGAACGTCTGGCGGTGCGCGAGCCGGAGGGGGACGCCGACCGTCCAGTCGCCGCCGCGCCACTCGGGCGCGAGCGCGCCCTCCAGGATGCCGAGGCCGCCGGAGTCGCGCCGCACGCCCATGCCGTCGAACGCGCCGGCGTATGCGCCGAGGCGGGCGTCGAGGGTCCAGCCGGACGCGCCGCGGCGGGCGGCGCGGCGGGTGCGGGGGGCGTCGGTCCCGTCCGGCGCGTCGGGCGCCGGGGCGGCGCCCTGGGCGGCGAGGAGGAGGCCGGCGGCGAGCGAGAGGAGCAGGTTCATGGCTTCACCTCAGGGGCAGGCGCAGCCGGCGGCGGACAGCGCCGACGCGGCGAGCGCGGGGTAGGTGCTGGCGGCGAAGGCCGGGTCGCTCGCGACCAGCGTGGAGAGCGCGCCGGACGCGGCGCAGGCGCTCGCCGGCGACGCGTCGCCCGGGCGCAGGGCGGAGCAGTACGGGCCGGGCGCGGGCCAGGCCAGGTACGCCTTCAGCACGTGGTAGAGCGCGTTGTCGCGCCAGCTGCTCGCGCCGGCGATCACCGCGTGGAAGTCCGCCGAGGCCGCGCCCAGCTCGGGCGCCGGGTCGGCGGCGTAGACCGCGAGCGACTGGTGCGCGCGCCCGCGCCAGTACTGCGCGGCGTCGCGGTAGAAGCTGCCCGGGATCCCGAGGACCTGGCCGAACGCCGCGACGGCGGCGTCGAGCGAGGCGGTCCGGAGCGCCTGCCAGCCGGCGGCGGTCGAGTCGGACGGCTCCTCGAGGTGGCTGCGGCCCAGGTAGTAGCGGGCGTTGTCGAAGTAGCTGGACGCGGCGGGGACCGCGGCGAGCTCCGCCTCGGCGCGGTCGAAGCTCGCCACCGCGGCGGCCTGCTCCGGCGTGCCGTCCGCCGGGGCGACCGCGCCGGTCTCGAGCGGGTGGACGGCGAGGTAGCCGAGCTCGTAGTCGGCGCGGCCCAGGTAGTAGGCGGCGTTGTCCGCCCAGGTGCCGGCGGCGCTGGCCTGCCGGGAGCGCCGGAACTCGTCCCGCGCGGCCGCGTAGCCGGCCTGAACCGCGGCGGTGGAGGCGCCCGCCGACGCCTGCGCGATGGCCGCGAGCTGGAAGCGGGTGCGCCCCTCGAAGTAGGCGACCGCGTCCAGCAGCGGCGACGCGGGGAACGCCGCCTCGGCGGCGTCGAGCCGGTCGCGCGCGTCGGCGAAGTCGGCGGGGTCCGCGGAGAGCGTGCCCACCTCGTAGCTGCAGCGACCGTCGAGGTAGGCCGCGTTGTCGAGCCGGATGGACTGCGGGAACTCCACCGGGAGGCGCCGCAGGTCCGCCTGCGCCAGGCGGTACTCGGCGATGGCGTCCGACGCCTTCGCGGCGGCGACCGCCGGATCGGTGGCGGCGCGGGCGGCGGCGGCGAGCGCGTTGGCTGCGTCGTAGTGGCCGAGCGCCGAGATGAGCAGCGCGTCGCCGGGGCGGGACGCGTCGAGCGGCACGCCGCCAGGGCCGCTGGCGCCACCCCCTCCGCCTCCGCCGCAGGCGGCGGTGGCGAGCAGGGCGGCGACGGCGAGGCGGGCGGCGAGTGCGGCGGGGCGTGGCATGCGGGGCTCCGGGGACCGGTGGGGGAGGGCAGGCTCAGCGGGCGGCCCGTGGGGCGAGGGTGGTGCAGCGCGCGAGGAGCGGGGCCACGGCGGCATCCTTCGGCGCCTCGGCGAGCAGCGCCCGCGCGCGGGCCTCGCAGCCGGCGCGGTCGCCCTCGCGGGCGGCGATCTCGGCGAGCGCGGCGCGCGCCGGGACGTCGCCGGGGACGAGATCGAGCAGCTCCTCGAAGCGGGCCCGGGCCTCGGCGACGCGCCCGGAGGCGAGCTCCAGCTCGGCCGTCCTGCGCCGCGACGGCACGTGGTCCGGGTCGATCGAGGCCGCCTGGCGGAACGCGTCGCCCGCCTGGCGCGGGTCGCCGGCGTCGAGCAGCGCCAGGCCGAGGTCGTACCAGGCGGTGGCCGACCGCGGCGAGCGGGCCAGCACGCGGCGGTAGGCGGCGATGGCCTCGGTGGTGCGCCCGGCGCGCGCGGCGGTGACGCCCAGCGACAGCTCGGCGGCGTCGTAGCCGGGGCGCGCCTCCAGCGCGCGGCGGAGCGAGGCGACGGCCTCGTCGAGGCGGCGCGCGTCGGACTGGAGCTGGCCGAGCGCGAGCCAGCCCGGCGCGTGCCGCGGATCGAGCTCCACCGCCCGCCGGTAGGCGGCCTCCGCCGCCGAGGCGTCGCCGGCGGCCTCCTCCAGCTTGCCCAGGTTGACGAGCGCGGCGCCGTAGCCGGGCCGCAGCTCCAGCGCCCGCTGGTACGCGGCGCGGGCCGCGGCGAGGTCGCCCTCGCCCTTCTCCAGCACGCCCAGGTTCAGCCAGGCCTCCGGGTACTCGCCCTTCGCGACCTCGATGGCCCGCCGGTAGGCGCGGCGCGCGTCGGCCGGGCGGCCGTCGCGGTCCGCCACCAGGGCGGCGAGGAAGTGGTGCTCCGCCACCTCCGGCCCGTCGGCCACCAGCCGGTCGGCCTCGTGCCGGGCCCGCGCGAAGTCGCGGGCCGCGAGCGCGAGGCGCAGCACGCGGCGCCGCGCGTAGCGGTTCGAGGGGTCGAGGCGGAGCGCGCGCTCGTAGGCCTCGGCCGCGCCGGCGTCGTCGCCGGTGCGCTCGCGGGCGCGCCCGAGCGCGGCGTGCACCGCCGGCACGTCGGGCGCGAGATCGGCGGCGCGCGCCAGCACCGACAGCGCGCGCTCGGCGTCGCCGGCGTCGCCGCCGAGCCAGGCGCGGGCCACGCCCAGGCGGATCTCGACCCGCGCCGGCGCGTACAGCACCGCCTGCTCGAAGGCGCGGCCCGCCTCGGCGCGGCGGCCGGCCGCGAGGTGCGCGGCGCCGAGCGCCACCAGCGCCCGCGCGCGCTCCTCGTTCGAGCCCGCCGCGGCGGCGGGCTCGAGCAGCGCCACCGCCTCGGCGATCGCGCCGCGCCGGCGCAGCAGCGTGCCGAGCGCGATGCGGACCGCGCCCGACGAGGGCCGCTGGGCCAGCGCGCGGCGGAGGTCCCGCTCGGCGCCGTCGCGATCGCCCAGGCGGGCCCGGGCCAGCCCGAGGCGGAGCGCCGTGGCCGGCTCCGGGTGGAGCTGGTCGGCGCGGGCGAGGTGCGGCAGCGCGCGCTCGGGCTGGCCGGCGGCGAGCAGCCACGCGCCCAGCTCCGCCTCGAGCGCGGGCGCGTCGGGGCGATCGCGCAGCGCCTGCTCGTAGAGCGGGATCGCGTCCGCGTAGAGCGCGCGGCGCGCCGCGGTGCGGGCGCGGGCGTGCGCCTCGGAGACGGGCGGCGCCTCCGGTCCGTCGGGCGCGTCGCCGGAGGGCTCCTCGTCGTCGCCGGCGGGGACCGCCTCGTCGGCCACCGCGATGCGGAGCGGCTCGTTGCCGCGCCGGCCGGCCCAGGCCTCCAGCGCGAGCGCGCCCGCCACCAGGGCGGCGAGCCCGAGCAGCATCGGCCAGAGCCGGTCCAGCGCCAGGCGATCACCGGGGCTCATGGCGCCTCCCGTTCGCGTGGGGCCCGTCGCGAGGCCCACGATGGCGTCGCCGAGCCGGGCACACGAGGACCGAGCAGCGGAGGCGTGCCCGTAGGCACGTCGAGCAGCGCAGGGACGAGTCTGCCCGGCGCAGGCAGCCAGCGTGCGCCGCAGCAGGGCTCCATGCGAATGGGCGGCGATGTCAAGCCGCCCTCCCGTCGAGCGCGGCCGCGAGCGCGGGCCCCAGGCCGCGGCCGTTCACGTTCTGGATCTCGAGCCCGGGCCGCGCGTTGATCTCCAGCACCAGCGGGCGCGCCTCGCCGTCCACCACCACGTCCACCCCCAGGTAGCCGAGCGGCACCGCGGCGGCGGCGCGGCGCGCGACGTCCAGCACCGCCGGCCAGGCCGGGACCTCCAGCCCGAGCAGCGGCGCGCCGGACTCCGGGTGGCGCTCCACCGCGCGGCCGCGGTGGAGGGCGCGGAAGGTCCGGCCGGTGGCGAGGTCCACCGCGATGCCGAGCCCGCCCTGGTGCAGGTTCGCGCGCCCGCCGGACTCGGCGGTGGGGACGCGGATCATCGCCATCACCGGCGACGTCCGGAGCGTGATGATGCGCAGGTCGCACAGCCCGTCGCCCCACAGGCCGGCGAACAGCGGGTGCGGCGCCACGCGTCGCTCCACGAACGCGCGGTCCTCGAGCTGGCTGGAGTGGACCCCGAACACCACGTCGGCGAGGTGGCGCCCGAGCGTGCGCGGCGAGAGCGGCTCGCCGCCGGCCCTCCGCCAGCTGCCGGCCGACGCGTCCCACTCGCCGACCACCAGGATGCCGCCGCCCCCGGCACCGTTCGCGGGCTTCACCACGAACTGCGAGCGCCCGCGCAGCGCCTCCACCACGCCCGGCACCGCGTACAGCCCCTCGCACACCGCCAGCGTCTCCGGCACCGGCACGCCGGCGGCCTGGAAGCGCTCCTTCGCGAGCAGCTTGTCGTCGGCGAGCGGGTAGTGGCGCCGCGCGTTGTTCGGGTAGACCAGCGCCAGGTTGCGCCGGTTGATCCCGTACACCTCGGCGCGCCGGGCCACCACGCCCCGGACCCGCGCGGCCGCCCGCGACAGGGCGCTCACGCCGCGCCCCCGAGCAGCCCGCGGAAGCGGCGGTACTCGCTGAGCCGCATCCCCACCCAGCGCCCCAGGTACACGTTCGCCGCCACCACCAGCAGCAGCACCTCGGGGAAGCCGATCACCAGCACCTGCAGCGCCAGCGAGCTCATCACCGCGTGGCACGCCAGCATCACCACCAGCGTCCCGGCCAGCTCCTTGCCGGCGGCGCGCGCCCCGTGCTCGGTGAGGGACAGGTAGAAGCGCTCGGCGCAGATGGCGAGCACGGCGATCGGGAACATGGTGACGCGGGTGAGCTGCGCGATCCCGGCGCGCTCCGCGATCATCGAGGTGGTGAGCAGCGTCAGCACCACCGCCGCCAGCAGGATCGCGAGCGTGGGCGAGTGGAGCAGCTCGAGCCGGGTGAGCCCCCAGCGCACCGCCGCGACCGCGGCCACCACCAGCAGCACCGCCAGCACGCCGTACCCGGCGCCGGTCTCGCCCGCCGAGGCGGCGAGCAGCGCCGGCAGGAAGGTGCCGAACGTCGGCATCCCCACCACGTTCCGGAACAGCACCACCAGCAGCGCGCCCACCGGCAGCATCAGCACGGTGCGGAGCAGCGCGAACGGGAGCCGCAGGCGGTCGAACAGCCCCCACACGTCGAACAGCGTGAACGTCGCCTTCGCCTGCGGCGACGGCACCAGCGCGCCGTGCGTCTCGAAGCGGTAGTCGAAGTTCACGTCGGCGGTGTGGCGGAACAGCGCCTCGTCGCCGACGTAGAGCGTGAGGTAGCGCTCGGGCAGCTCGGCGAAGTGGCCGTTCGTCGGGCAGAACGGCACCCAGTGCCCGGCCACCCAGGCCTCCACCCACTGGTGCGAGGTCCGCTTCGCGCCGGGCTCGAGGATGAGGCCACCCACCAGCCGCGCCGGGATCCCGCCCGCGCGGGCCAGCGCCACGAACAGCCGGCTCTTGCCGTTGCAGCTCGACTCGCCCAGGCGCAGCGCGGTGAGCGCGTCGGTGGTCCCCTTGAACGGCCGCGGCTGCAGCGAGGCGGCCAGCGCGTGGATGCGCCGGAGCCGCTCCACCACGCCGCCCTGATCGGCGCCGATGCGCTGCAGCGTGGCGCGGATCTCCGGCGCGTCCACCTGGATGTCCTTCTCCGGCCGCAGCCAGGCGGCCGCCGAGGGCGGGTAGGCGGCGGGCACCTCGAGCCCGGCGGGCAGGTCGTACGACACGCGGCGCGGGAGCACCTTGAACGCGTGGCGGATGCGCGCGCCGTTGGGGACGTCGGCGCCGCTCCAGGTGGCCACCCGGTTCGGCCCCTCCATCGACTGCGAGAGGTGCAGGCCGGAGGTCTGGTCGCGCTCCTCGGAGATGGTCTGGTGCGCGTCGCTCGACGGGAGGAAGCTGCGGACGCGCACGTCGCCGCCGTGGCCGTCGAGCTCGAGCGCGTAGGTGACCTCGTACTGGCGCACCGGCAGGATGTCCGCGAGCCGGTAGCCGAGCGCGCGCACCTTGTACGCCATCAGGCCGGCGGTGCCGAGGACGAGCGCGAGGACGGTGAGGCCGAGCCTGTGCGGGTGGGGGAGCGCCATGGTGGTGTGACGGCTCGACCCGGCGGCCGGCCGATCGGCCACTCGCGCAGGGCGTCCGTCTCGGGGCGTCGGCGCGCGAGCCCTGCGGCCGTGTCGCGGCGGGTGGCAGCGGCACCGCGGCGCTGGGCGGCCGCACCACGTCGGTGTACCAATGGGGACATGGACGCCCCCGCGAGCCCGCGCCGCGCCATCGCGCGCCTGCTCCGGTCCCGCGCCGGGCGGGCCGCCGCCGGGCTCGCGCTGGCGCTCGCGGCCGTGGCGGCGGTGCGCGCGGCGCGCGGGCCGGCGGCGCCGGGCTGGGCGGTGGAGCGGCGGCCGCTGGTCCAGCGGGTGGTGGCGAGCGGGCGGGTGATGGCGCCGGCCCGCATCCAGGTCGGCGCGGTCGCGACCGGCAAGGTGGCCGCGGTCCGGGTGGACGAGGGCGACGCGGTCCGCGCGGGCGACCTGCTGGTGCAGCTCGACGACGCGGAGGCGCGCGCCGCGCTGTCGCAGGCGCGCGCGCAGGTGCTCCAGGCGGCGGCGCGGCTGGAGCAGTCGCGCGGCCCGGCGGCGCGCGGGGCGAGCGAGGCGCTGCGCCAGGCCGAGCTGCGGGTCGAGCTGGCGGAGCGCGCGCGGGAGCGGGCGCGGAGCCTGTCCGACGCGGGGAGCGCCAGCGTCGCCCAGCTGGACGACGCGGAGCAGGCGCTCGCGCTGGCCCGGAGCGCGCGGGAGAGCGCGCTCGCCCAGGCCGCGGCGGCCGGAGGCGGCGGCCCGGACCAGCGCCTGGCCGAGGCGGCGCTCGCGGCGGCCCGCGGCGCCGAGGAGGTGGCGCGCGCGCGGCTGGAGGACCGCCAGCTCCGCGCGCCGGCCGCCGCGACGGTGATCCTCCGCGACGTGGAGCCCGGCGACACGGTGACCGCCGGCGCGCGGCTGCTGGTGCTGGCCCGCACCGGCGAGACGCGGCTCTCGGTGGAGCCGGACGAGAAGAACCTGGCGCTGCTGCGCCAGGGCCAGCCGGCGCGCGCGGTGGCGGACGCGTTCCCGGACGCGCCGTTCGACGCGGCGGTGTCCTTCCTCGCGCCGTCGGTGGATCCCGCCCGCGGCACGGTCGAGGTGCGCCTCGCGGTCCCCGCGCCGCCGCCGTTCCTGCGCCCGGACATGACCGTCTCGGTGAACGTGGAGGTCGGGCGCAAGGCGGACGCGCTCGTGCTCCCCGCCGACGCGGTCCGCGACGCGGGCGGCTCGCCGTGGGTGCTGGCGGTCCGCGGCGGCCGGGCGGAGCGGCGCGCGGTGCGCCTCGGGCTCCGGGGCGACGCGCTGGTGGAGATCGCGGGTGGCCTCGCGGCGGGCGACGAGGTGCTGGCGCCCTCCGCCGCGGTGGCGGAGGGGAGCCGCGTGCGGGTGCGCCGCCTGCCCGGGCCGGAGCTGGGCCGTGCCCTTTGAGCTGTTCGTCGCGCTGCGGTTCCTGCGCGAGGGCCGCGCCCAGACCGCGCTGGTGCTGGGCGGCGCCACGGTGGGCGTGGGGGTGATCGTCTTCCTGACCGCGCTCATCGGCGGGCTCCAGGCGACGCTCGTGGAGCAGACGCTCGGGTCGCAGGCGCACGTGGTGCTGCGCCGGCCCGAGCGCGTCCCGAAGGCGCTGCCGCCCGGGCCGGGCGAGGCGCTGGCCGCCCTGGTGGAGAAGATCCCGGAGCGCGATCGCTCGGTGGAGCAGTGGCCGGAGGTGCTCGCGGTGGTCCGGGGCGCGCCGGGCGTGGTCTCGGCCACGCCGACCGCGGCGGGCTCGGCGTTCGCGAGCCGGGCCGGGGTGTCGCGCGCGGTGGCGCTGCGCGGGGTCGAGCCCGGGAGCTTCGACGGCGTGATCCAGATGTCGCGGCGCATGAAGGCGGGCGCGTTCCGGGTCGGCGGCGAGGAGGCGGTGATCGGGGCGGTGCTCGCGGACGAGCTGGGGCTCGCGGTGGGCGACAAGCTCCGGATCACCAGCGCCGAGTCGCGCTCCGACCTGTTCACCGTGGCCGGCATCTTCGACCTGGGCAGCCGGGACGTGAACCAGCGGTGGGTGCTGGTCTCGCTGCGCGCGGCGCAGACGCTGCTCGATCTCCAGGGTGGCATCACCGGGATCGAGCTGAAGGTGCGGGACCCGTTCGCCGCCGAGCGCGTGGCGCGGTCGCTCGCGGCGCGGACCGGCCTGCTGGCCGAGAGCTGGATGCAGCTGAACCAGCAGCTCCTCACGGCGCTGCGCTCCCAGAGCGCCTCCTCCCTGCTCATCCAGTCCTTCGTGGTGCTGGCGGTGGCGCTCGGGATCGCGAGCGTGCTGGGCATCTCGGTGATCCAGCGGTCGCGCGAGATCGGCATCCTGAAGGCCACCGGCACCACCACCGGCACCGTGCTCCGCATCTTCCTCATCGAGGGCGCGCTGGTCGGCGGGGCCGGCTCGATCCTCGGCGCGCTGCTCGGCACGGCCATGTCGCTCGCGTTCGCGACGCTGGTGCGGAACCCCTACGGCGAGGCGCTGTTCCCGGTGGAGCTGACCCCGGGGCTGTTCCTGCTGGCGTCGGCGGTCGCGGTCGGGACCGGCCTGGTGGCCGCCGCCTACCCGGCGCGGCGCGCGGCGAAGCTCGACCCGGCGGTGGTGATCCGGTATGGCTGAGCCGGTGGCCACGGCGACGGTGGAGCTCTCCGGCGTCCGCAAGGACTACGTGGCCGGCTCGGTGGTCACGCCGGTGCTGCACGGCGTGGACCTCGAGGTGGGCGCGGGGGAGTTCACCGCGCTCATGGGCCCGTCCGGCTCCGGGAAGTCCACGCTGCTCAACCTCATCGGGCTGCTCGACCGTCCCACCGGCGGCCGGGTGCGGGTGGCGGGCCTCGACACCGCCGCGCTCGACGACGACGCCATGGCGCGCACGCGCGGGCGCACCATCGGGTTCGTGTTCCAGTTCCACCACCTGCTGCCCGCGTTCACCGCCCTCGAGAACGTCATGATCCCGATGATGGCGGCGCGCGGGCGGGCGGCCCCGGACATGGCCGAGTGCGGGGAGCACCTGCTCCGGCAGGTGGGCCTCGGCGCGGTGCTGCACCGCCGCGCCACCCAGCTCTCCGGCGGCCAGCAGCAGCGGGTCGCGATCGCCCGCGCCCTGGCGATGGCGCCGCGGCTGGTGCTGGCCGACGAGCCCACCGGCAACCTCGACACCCACGCCGCGGACGAGGTGTTCGCGCTGCTGCGCGAGTTCAACCGCAGGGCCGGCATCACCTTCCTGATCGTGACGCACGACCCGCGGCTCGCCGACCGCTGCGATCGCATCATCGAGCTGGTGGACGGGCGCATCGTGGCCGACGGGCCCCACCGGAGGAGCGGAGCATGACGGTCCCCGAGGCGCTGCGGGCCGAGGCCCGCCGGGCGCTCGCCCTGCCCGACGAGGCGCTGCTCGCCGAGTGCGACGAGAGCTTCTTCGTGGGCGGCGGGCCCGGCGGCCAGCACCGCAACAAGACCGAGAGCGGCGTGCGGCTGGTGCACCGGCCCACCGCGATCACGGTGACCGCCACCGAGCGGCGCAGCCAGCTGCAGAACCGCGGCGCGGCGCTGGAGCGGCTGCGCGCGCGCCTCCAGCCGCTCGCGCACCGGCCCAAGCCGCGGCGGCCCACCAGACCGACGCGCGGCGCGAAGGAGCGGCGGCTCACCGAGAAGAAGCGCCGCGGCGAGCGGAAGGCCTCGCGGCGCGGGTGGGAGTGACGCCGGGGGCCGCTACCACCGGCCGGTGACGGGCGGAGGCGCGCGCTGCGCCTCGAGCTGCGAGGCGAGCGGGACCAGCTCGGCGAGGCCGGCGCGGACCAGCCGGTCGAGGGCGGCCCGCACCTCGGCGCCGGGGATCCCGGCGTCCTCGAGCGCGTGGCCCAAGTCGGAGAGGCCGCGCGGCTTGCCCTTCAGCTCGCCCAGCAGCACGCCGTCGCCCGGCTCCACCGCGCGCGGCGAGGCCCAGGCGGCCAGCGCCGTGTCCAGCACCGCACGCCCGGCGCCACGCGCGTCGAGCACCGCTGCGCGGTACGCCTCCTCGGCGTCGCGCCCGGCGAGCGACAGCGTGAACTTCTGCCCGCGCGCCCAGCGCGGACCTTCCCGAGGCTTCGGTTGCATGGTCGGAGGACGGGTATCGGCCCTCGGGCCGGTCCTTGTCAACCGCAAGGGCTGGGAAGCGTCAAGCGCCGCCGCGCCCCGGGGGCGCCGACCTCAGCAGGCGCCGCCCTCCAAGGCCGAGTTCCAGGCGACCAGGCCCTCGCGCCCGAACACCTTCTGCACCTCGATGCGGAGCCCCGGGATGAGGTGCTTCTGGCGCTGCTCCGCGAGGAAGGTGATCCCGTCCTGCTCGATGAGCGCGTCGCGCTCGGGGTCGGCCGACTCGTCCAGAGTCAGTTGGTAGCTGATGCCACCTCAACCATGGCCGACGTGGATGCGCACGTAGCGGCTCTGCGGGTCGCGGGAGAGGTGCTCGAGGAGCGCGGTGCGCGCTGCATCGGTCACCTCGATCGTGGGAGTCGTCTCGGTGGGGGCACTCATGGTGGGGTGGGAGCCGGGATCGGGCGGAAGGGTTCCGGCCGGGCCGCGGCCGCCGGGGCCGTGCGCCGGCGGCGCCGCGGCGGCATGCAACCGTCCGTGACCTCACGGGGATCGGCCGGGTCGGCGGACGCGCCGCGCCGCAGGGCGGCGCCGGGCTGGGGCGGGCTTCGCGTGCTCGCGCTCGGGCACTCCACCCGGCCCATCGAGGCGTTCCTCGAGCTGCTGCGCTCGGTCGGCGCCGTCACGGTGGCCGACATCCGGACCATCCCGCGCTCGCGCGCGAACCCGCAGTACGAGGGGCCCGCGCTCCGGGCCGCGCTCGCGGCGGCCGGGATCGGCTACGCGCACCTCCCGCGGCTCGGCGGCCTGCGCCACGCGCGGCGCGACTCGCCGAACGGCGCGTGGCGCAACGCCAGCTTCCGCGGCTACGCGGATCACATGGGCACGCCGGAGTTCGAGGAGGGGCTGCTGGAGCTGCGCGAGCTGGCGCGCCGCGGGCCGGTGGCGCTGGTCTGCGCCGAGGCGGTGCCCTGGCGCTGCCACCGCTCGCTGGTGGCCGACGCGCTCCTGGCGCGCGGCGTGGTGGTGGAGCACGTCACCGGCCCCGGGCGGACGCGCCCGCACCGGCTCACGCCGTTCGCGCGGGTGGAGGGGCGGCGCGTCACGTACCCTGCGGACGGGCCCGCCGCTGCCGCACCGTGATGGCCACCCCCGCGATCGCGCTCGCGAGGATGAGCGCGTTCGTCACCACGAACACCCAGTTGCCGACGAGCAGGCTGTAGAGGGTGAACCCGGCCGACGCGGTGGTCTGCCCTGCGAACAGCCAGCGCGACACGCCCGCGCCGGTGCCCTCCCGCCACTGCTTGTGCACCTGGCGGGCGAGCGTGGCGAGCAGCACCGCGGAGCTGAGCCAGCCGAGGAGCTCGGTCACGCCGGATCACGGTGGCCCCGGGGCGCCGCGCGGGCACGCCGCGGTTGCCTTCCGCCCGTCCAGCCACGACACTGGCCGCCGCCCCGCCGTCCGACCCGGAGGTCTCCCGTGCCCACCGCCGCGCTCGCGCTCGCCGCGCTCGTCCTCGCCGCCGCCCCCTCCCTGCCTGCCGCCGGCGCGCCCGCCGCCCCGGCCGGCGCGCGGCCGGACGCCGAGGTCCGGGCGGAGGGCCGGGCCGGGGTCCACGCGCTGGTGGAGCGGTGCGTGGCGGCGTACGGCGGGAGGAAGGCGGTCGTCCGGCTGGCCCGCGTCCGCGAGGAGGGCACGGTCACCTCGCTGCTGCACCCCGGGCAGCCCGGGCGCATCACCCGCGTCTACCAGCGATCGGGCAAGCTGCGGGTCGAGATCGCGTTCCCCGGCGCGCCGGTGGAGGTGCGGGTGCTGGACGGCGGCCGCGGCTGGCGCTTCGGCGAGGAGGTGGGCGGCCCGTTCCTCATGTCGATGATCCTGCAGGCCTCCCGCCTCGACCTGCCGGCGCTGCTCGCCGCCTGGGAGAACAAGCTCGAGGACCGCGGGGCGTGGGAGGTCGACGGGGCGACGCTGCGCGTCCTGGCGCTGGAGGTCGCGCCGGGCGTGGTGGTGGAGGCCGGCATCGACCCGGCCACCGGCCGGATCCTGCGCTCGCGCGGCGCGTCGCGCGGCGGCGGGCCGGTCGAGTTCGTCACCACGTACTCGGACTTCCGCGCCGTGGACGGCGTGCTGGTGGCGTTCCGCGAGGGCAACTGGGCGAACGGCCAGACCACCGGCGAGACCGTGCTCGAGAAGGTGGAGCTCCCGGCCCGGATCGATCCGGCGGCGTTCCGGCCGTAGCCCGCGCGACGCTCAGAGCGCGTGAATCCATCCCCGGACCGAGCCAGGCGGTCGAGCCGCGAGCAGCGCGAGGCGCGACGACCGAGCATGCCCGTCGGCATGTGCGGGAGGAGCAACGAAGCGATGCGACGCGGATCGGCCGCCGCGGCGACGGGAGGGATGGGTTCACGTGCTCTCAGGTGCCGACGCGGACCAGCGCGAGCAGCGGCTGGTCGGGGTCGCGGGGCGGGTCGGTGAGGTCGATCTCGCAGGTGACGGCCCAGTCCACCTCGCCGGCCTCGTCCACGATCCGCTGCACCGCCTCCCACCGCCGCGGCGCCAGCTCCTTCACGAAGGTGTTGTGCGGCCGGCGCGCGGCGGGGGTCACGTCGATGCGCGGGTGCGCCTCCCAGTAGGGCGCCATGGCCGCCTCCAGCGTGGCCGGCGTCCACTCCGCGCCGGGCGCGAGCGCCGCCACCGCCCCGGCGTGGTCCTTCCGCGCGAGCGCCACGAGCAGCGCGTGCAGCTCGTTGCGGATCCGGGCCGCGAACGCGCGCGGGTCGGCCCAGACCGGCGGCGGACCGAGCGTGCCGGCCACGGCCGCGCGGGCGTCCACCGCCACGGCCTGGTACGACGGGTCGCGCATGCGCTCCCACTCGTCGATGAGCGAGGAGTCCACCCCGCGGACGGTCGCGCGCAGGAACGCGATCACGTCGAGGAGCGCGTCGTCGCGGTAGGTCTCGGGGACGGTCTGGACCAGCGTCTTGTACGTCTCCGAGAGGTAGCGCAGCACCACGCCCTCGGAGCGCTGCAGCTCGTACTCGCGCACGTAGTCCGCGAACGTCATGAACCGCTCGACCATCTCGCGCGCCACCGACTTCGGGCGGATGTTCTCGGCGCCGACCCACGGGTGCTTCGCGGCGAACTCGTTGAAGGTGGCGTAGACGAAGTCGCGGTTCGGCTTCGGGTACTCGACCTTCTCCAGCTCGGCCATGCGCTCGTCGTACTCCATGCCGCGCGCCTTCATCTCGGCGACGGCCTCGCCGCGGGCGCGGTCGAGCTGCTTCCAGAGGATGACGTCCGGGTCCTCCAGGATCGACTCCACCATCGAGAGGACGTCGAGCGCGTAGGTCTCGCGCTCGCGCGGGATGGCGGGCAGCGTGTCGAGCAGGTACAGCGCGAGCGTGTGGAACAGCGAGAAGTCGCGCTGCAGGCCGGGGGCGGGGCGCAGGTAGGCGCCGCGATAGCCCTCGATCCGCCGCACCTCGACCAGGCCCGCCGCGCGGAGCGTCCGGAAGCGCTGGGCCGCGGCGCGCCGGTGGCGCGCGCGCACGTAGTCGTTGCCGTGGGAGCGGGCGATGATCTCGACGAGCCGCCCGTAGCCGCCGCCCCGCCGCGTGGTCTCGCTCTGCAGCAGGTTCACGAGCAGGCCGAACGTCGGCTCGAACCGGCTCTCCAGCGGCTCGGGCTCCTTCTCCTGCAGCCGCTGGAACGTGTTCCGGTCGAAGTGCACGTAGCCCTTGGTGGGCGGCTGCTTCTTGACCACCTTCTTCCCCGCCGCGGCCTTCTCCGCGAGCTTCTTGTTCTCGACCACGTGCTCGGGGGCCTGCGCCACCACGTAGCCGCGCTCGTCGAAGCCCTTCCGGCCGGCGCGCCCGGAGATCTGGTGGAAGTCGCGCGAGGTCAGGATGGCGGTCTTCGTGCCGTCGAACTTGCAGAGCTGGGTGAAGAGCACGGTGCGTATGGGGATGTTGACGCCCATGCCCAGCGTGTCGGTCCCGGAGACCACCTTCAGCAGCCCGCCCTGCGCGAGCTTCTCGACGAGCAGCCGGTACCGGGGGAGCAGGCCGGCGTGGTGCAGCCCGATCCCATGGCGCAGGAAGCGCTGCAGGTCCTTGCCGTAGGGCGAGTCGAAGCGGGCCCCGGCCAGCGCCTCGGCGATGCGCGCCTTCTCCTCCTTCGAGGAGAAGTTCGCGCTCATGAGGTTCTGCGCCTGCTCGGCGGCGGCGCGCTGGGTGAAGTTCACGAGGTAGATGGGGGCCCGGCTGGACGAGACCAGCTCCTCGATGGTCTCGTGCAGCGGCGTCTCGCGCCACTCGTGCTCGAGCGGCACCGGCCGCGCCGCGTTCCGGACCGCGGCCACCTCCCGGCCCGTCACCTCGCGCAGCGAGGCCTCGATGGCGCGCGTGTCGCCGAGCGTGGCGGACATGAGCAGGAAGCGGGCCCGCTCCAGCACCAGCAGCGGCACCTGCCAGGCCACGCCGCGCTCGCGGTCGCCGTAGTAGTGGAACTCGTCCATCACCACCGCGTCCACCGACGACTCCGCCTCGCGGACCGCCAGGTTCATCAGGATCTCGGCGGTGCAGCAGACGATGGGCGCGTCGCGGTTCACCGCGCCGTCGCCGGTCATCATGCCCACGTTCTCGGGGCCGAACAGCCGGCACAGGTCGAAGAACTTCTCGTTGACGAGCGCCTTGATCGGGCAGGTGTAGAAGGATCGCTGCCCGGCGGCCATGGCCTGGAAGTGGAGGAACGTCGCCACCAGCGACTTGCCCGAGCCGGTGGGGGTCGAGAGCACCAGGTGGTTGCCGTCCAGGAGCGCCAGGATCCCCTCCTCCTGGTGCGGGTAGAGCTCGAGCCCGGTGGATGCGACCCAGGACACGAAACGATCGAGCACCGCGTCGGGCGCGAGCGGCGGCGCGCCCTCGGGCGGGAGCAGCGCGGCGAGCGGGGCGCGCAGGGGCTCGGGGCCGGACGCGGGCGTGGGGCTGGGCGTGGACATGCGTCGGCCTTCGTACCGCGTGCGCGCCCTCGGCGCCAGCCGCGCGGGCGTCGCGAACGGCCGCGCGGTCTCGCGGTGCGCCGCGGCGCTGCGACCGGTTGCCCGGACCGCCGCCCGCCCGGTATCACGGTGCGACGAGGAGGAACGCATGAAGCTGACACCGTGGGCGGCGCTGCTCGCGCCGGCGCTGGCCGTCGCGGACGCGCCGGCGAAGCCGGGGCCGGAGTGGTCGGGCGTGGTGGGCGCGGGGGTGATCGTCCTCACCGGCAACGCCGAGACCACCACCATGAACGGCGCCGCCAGCGCGCAGCGCGAGGCGGGCGGGTGGATCCTGGCCGGGAAGGCGACCGGCGTGTACGGGCGGACGCGCCCGGCCAGCCGCGACGAGCCGGCGCAGACCGTGGCGCTCGGCGCCACCGGCCAGCTCCGGGCCGACCGCAAGGTGGCCGAGCACGTCACCGTCTTCGCGCTGGGCGGCGCGGAAACCGACCACGTGGCCAGCCTGGAGTACCGGGCGTACGGCGAGGGCGGCGCCGGCTGGCTGTGGCTGGACCGGAAGCCGGACGCCGGGGGCGAGCTGTTCCTCCGCACCGACCTCGGCGTGCGCTACACCTACGACGCGCGCTGGCAGTACTACGCGACGGACGTCGCGCCCGAGGGCGACCTGCCCGACGTCGAGGCGGTGGCGCCGCGCGCCGGCCTCGCGTTCCGCTACGGCTTCTCCGAGCAGGTGAAGCTGGTGCAGGAGGCCGAGGTGCTCGCGAACGTCACGGACGGCGAGCGCTGGCAGGTGCGGTCGCTCACGAAGCTCACCAGCCGCCTGTTCGAGGCGGTGAGCTTCGGCGTGTCGTACCAGGTGGCCTACGACTCGGCGCCGGCGCCGGGCAAGGTGCGCACCGACACCGCGCTGGGCGCCACGCTCGAGGTCGGGTTCTGAACGGCGGCCGTGATCCGCGACCCCCTCGGCGTCGCGGCGCGCGCGCCCGGCGCCGATCCGCGCCTAGAGCCACAGAAAGCAGGCCAGCACGACGGCGGTGGGCGCGAGCGCCGCGGCCGCGAGCGACGCGGGCTTCACGCCGTCCGGGAAGTAGCGCGCCAGCGCGGCCTGGCCGGCGGGGTTGGGCGCGTTCGCGATCACGGTGAGGCCGCCGCCCGCCACCGCGCCGGCCACCACCGCGTAGCGCGCCGCCGCGTCGAACGTCGGCACCAGCGAGGCCAGGTAGGTGATGGCGGCGTTGTCGTTGAACGCGGTCAGGCCGGCCGCGCCGAACAGCAGCGAGAGCGGGTCGAGGCGCCCCAGCACCGGCGCGATCCACCACTGCTGCAGCGCCCCGTGCACCACCAGGCCGGCCAGGAAGAAGCCGACCAGGATGGGCGCGCGCAGGTCGAGCGGCTGCTGGTGCGGGGCGGTGGCGGTGTGGAACGCCATGAAGAACAGGAACAGCCCCACGAACACCGGCGGCGTGTGCGCCGCCTTCACGACCAGCGCGAGCAGCAGGAGGTGCGCCACCACGATCCAGGCCGGCGATCGCGGGGCGGGCTCGTCCGGCCGCGCCCCCGCGTCGCGCGCGGCGGCCTGGGCCTCGGCGCGGCCCGCGAGCGCCTGCAGGTCCTTCCGGAACACCGCCGCGTAGAGCAGGTTCGAGACGGCGATGGCGACCGCCGCCTTCCAGCCGAAGTTCGCGAGCATGTGCGGCGTGTCCCAGCCGAAGCGGCCCGCGACCATCAGCACCGGCGGCGCGGCGAAGTGCGTCAGCGTCCCGCCCACCGAGACGTTCACGAACAGCAGGCCCAGCGTGGCGTAGCGGAGCCAGCGGGTGGGATCGAGGTCGAGCACGCGCCGGCCGAGCAGGAGCGCGCAGATGATCATGGCGGCGGGCTCGGTGATGAGCGAGCCGAGCAGCGGGCCCAGCGTCAGCGTCGAGAGCCACCACGCGAACGGGGTCCCGCCCCCGAGCTGCGCGACCCGTCCCATCAGCGCCTCGGCGAACGACAGCACCGGCCGGGTGGAGGAGAGGGCCATCACCACCACCACGAACAGCGGCTCGGTGAAGTTCACGCCGCCGAGGAACGCCTCGGCCGTCCTCGAGCCTTTCGCGACGGTGATGGCGATCATGAGCGGCAGCACCCAGATCCCGAACACCGCCTCGACCTCGCCGAGGAAGTGGAGCACCTCCACCTTGCCGCTGTGCGCGCCGGGACCCTGGGCCGCCTCCACCCGCTCGCGCAGCCGGTGCGAGGCGGCGAGGAACCGCGGGGCGAGGAACGTGTGGACGATGGCGAGCAGGAACAGCGCCGTCGCGACCGCGTTGAGCGGCTCGGCCTGCGCGCGGTGGAGGAGCACCCCCCACAGCGACAGCCCCGCCTCGCCCGTGTAGCTGTCCAGCGGCGGCGGGAAGGGGGCCCCGGCCGGCGGGGTGGCGGTGGCCGCGAGCGCGGCGAGGACGGCGGGCAGGTTCACGTCGAGTGCTCCTCCGGACGGGGTCGCGAGGAGCGGAGCCTACCACCCAGGGCGCCGCGCCGCGCCCGGGATCGGCCGCCGCACCCCCGCCGCGGCGCGCGCACCGCGGTGGTGGCGGCCGGGCCGCCGCGGGGGCAGAATCCCCGCGTCCCGCGGCGGCGAGGTGGAGGCGAGGTGGAGCGGATGGAGCGGAAGTTCCGGTACGACTGGTACGGTGCGCTGGCGGGCGTGGGCCTGCCGCTGGTCGCCACGGTGATCGAGGCGCTGACGCACCTGGGGAGCCTGGCGCCGGGGGCGCTGCTGCGGGCGCACCTCGGGCAGCCGCTCCTGTGGATCATGGACACCACCCCGTTCGTGCTCGGCGGCCTCGGACGGGTGATCGTCCGCCAGCACGAGGAGCTGGTCCGGCAGAGCGACGAGCTGGTGCTCCGGAGCCGCGAGATCGTGCGGCTCGAGCAGGGGCGCCGCGAGAGCTTCGAGCGGACCGCGTCGGAGCTGGCCCACGCCGCGCAGGCGCTGCTGGCCGACGTCCGGGACATCACGCGCACCACCACCGAGACCGCGGCGTCGGTCCGCGCCACCACCACCGCCATCAACCAGCTCTCGCAGACCGCCTCCTCGGCGGCGCTCACCGCCGAGGCCGTGATCGGCCTGGCGCT
The DNA here is from genome assembly GCF_000022145.1 of Anaeromyxobacter dehalogenans 2CP-1. Lineage (NCBI taxonomy): Bacteria > Pseudomonadati > Myxococcota > Myxococcia > Myxococcales > Anaeromyxobacteraceae > Anaeromyxobacter > Anaeromyxobacter dehalogenans. The sequence goes on along the minus strand of NC_011891.1, from coordinate 3,967,559 downwards.
GCGCTCGGAGCGCGCCGGCGAGGAGGGGCTGCGGCAGGCGGAGGCGCCGGGCGTCGAGCTGCGCGGGCTCGTCGAGGAGGTGCGCGGGCTCTCCGCCACGCTGCACGAGTCGGCGCGCGCGGCCCGGGAGATCGCGCGGGTGGCGCAGCAGCAGGAGGGCGGCATCGAGCTGGCCCTCAAGGCCATGAACCAGATCGCGCTCGCGACGGACGAGACCGTGACGTCCACGCAGCACGTGGCGCGCGAGGCGCGCGAGCTGGAGGCGCTGGCCGCGTCGCTGCGGGCCGCCACCCGCGGCTAGGCCGCCGGGCGGCGCGGCAATCTGGCGGGCGCCTCCCGGCTGGTGCACAATCGCGCGGATCCGGGAGGGATTCCGCCGATGCGCACCCGCAGCCACGCCACCACCTATGCCCTGTGGGGCGCGCTGTTCGGCGTCCTGTTCCCCGTCGCCGGCACGGTGGTCGAGGCGGCCAGCCGGCCCGAGTACGGGCTCAGCGCCGCCGGGATGGTCCGCGCCATCGGCGGCACCCCGTTGCTCTGGATCATCTTCACCGCGCCGTTCTTCCTGGGCGTGCTCGCGAGCTTCGCCGGCCAGCGACAGGACCAGCTCGTCGCGATCGAGTCGGTGCGCCGCGACGGCTTCCTGAAGACCGCCTCCGAGCTGTTCACCGCCGCGCAGTCGCTGCTCTCGACCGTCTCGTCGTTCTCGTCCATGACGGCCGAGACCGCCGCCTCGGTGCGGGAGACGACCGCCACCATGGGCCAGCTCGGCCAGACCGCCACCCGCGCGGCGCTCACCGCCGAGACGGTGATCGGCCTGGCGCGCCAGGGCGAGCGCGCCTCCTCCGACGGGCTGCAGGCGGTGGAGACGGGCATCGGCGAGCTGGCGAAGCTGGCGGACGAGGTGCGCGGGCTCTCGCAGCGCATCGAGGCGCTGAACGGGCGCATGCGCGACGTGTTCGAGATCTCGTCGGTGGTCGGGTTCGTGGCCGAGCGCTCGCAGCGGCTCGCCGACCAGGCCGGGCAGGTGGCGCAGCGGGCCGGCGCGGGCGCCGACGGGTTCCGCGAGGTCGCCGGCGAGATGCGGCAGCACGCCGAGGACGCGAAGCGCGCGTCGGGCCAGGTGCGCGCCATCCTGGCCGAGGTGCACAAGGCGATGCTGGCCGCCATGACCGCCGCCGAGGTGGGGATCCGGCGCGCCGAGCAGGGGGCGCAGGTGGCGAGCGGCACCGGGGACACCATCCGGCGCCTCGCCTCGGCGCTGCGCGACTCGTCGCAGGCCGCGCAGGAGATCGCGGCGGTCGCCCAGCAGCAGGACCACGGGATCGACCAGGTGCTGAAGGCGATGAACGAGATCTACCTGGCCACCCAGGAGACCATGAGCACCACGCACGCCGTGGCGACCGAGGCCAAGGCGCTCAACGACCTCGCCTCCGGGCTGAAGCGGGCCGTCGAGGCGTAGCCGCGCGCGGCCGACGCCGCTAGCCGCCCTTGCCGCGGGCGGGCGCGCGCTTGCGCGGCGGCGCGGTGAACAGCACCTGCAGCCGTCCGGTCGTGCCGTCGTGCCGCTCGACGTGCTCCGGGATCACGCGCAGCAGCGCCACCTCGCGCGGGTCCGGGCCGGCCGGGAACCAGCGCGTCCACGAGGGATCCCACAGCTCGGTCATGAGCTTGCGGTCGCGGATCACCTCGCCGGCGCCCGACACCGTGACCGTGGTGCCGTCCTGCGGGTCGAAGAAGACGAGCGCGCAGCGCGGGTCGTGCTCGAGGTCGCGGCACTTGGTCGAGTCCGGCGCGGTGGCGAACCAGATCTCCTCGCCGCGCACCTCGTGGCGCATGGCCATGGGCCGGCAGCGCAGGTGCCCGTCCTCGCCACGGGTGGCGAGCAGGGCGGTGCGGAAGCGGGCGAGCAGGGTGGCGGTGGCGCGGGGATCGTCGGACATGGAGGCCCTCCCGCCGCCCATGGTGCCACGGCGGGCGGGCGGCGGGGAGGGCGAAGCCGGGGCCGGGGGCCCCCGCTACCGGTCGCGCCAGGCGGTCTGCTTCAGCCACTCGCGCACGGACGGGCGCTGGAACACCCGCTGCGCGTAGACCGCGAGCCGCTCCGGACAGGGGTCGCCGTTGTGGACCAGCCGCTGCAGCAGCAGCGCGAGGTCCGCGTCCGCGATGGTGAACTCGCCGGCCACGTGCTCCGCGCCGGGCGCCAGGAACCGGCCGGCCACCGCCACGAGGCGCTCGGCCGCCACCCGGCCGGCGGGCGTGAGCGGCTTCGCCGCCGCGCCCTCGAACAGCGTCGCGGTGGAGCGCTCCATCCTCACCTCGAGCACGTCGCTGCGCACGAACGCCTGCACCATGCGGACGCGGGCGCGCTGCCGCGGGTCGGCGGGGTAGAGCCGCGCATGGGCGGGCGGAGGGAAGACCTCCTCCAGGTACTCGTCGATGGCGGAGGACTCCGCCACCCAGAAGTCGCCGTGGCGGAGCGCCGGGACGCGCCCGGTGGAGGAGGGCTCGGTGTACTCGGGCCGGCGGTGCTGCCCCGCCTGCAGGTCGAGCACCTCCATGCGGAAGGGGAGCCCCTTCTCCTTCAGCGTGACGAACGCGGAGAAGACGTAGGGGCTGGTCCAGCCCTTGTTGCCGTACAGGACGAGGTCGTCGGTCATGCCGCGCTGTCTATGCGCCGCCGGGCCGGGTCGCAAGCCCGCCTGCGCGGCCGCCGCCCGCCCGCGAGGGGACGGGCGGCGCCGCGAGGACGCTACTTCACGATGTCGAGCAGCTCGACGTCGAACGTCAGGACGGCGTTGCCGGGGATGACCGGCGGGCGGCCCTGCTCGCCGTAGGCGATGGCGGCCGGGCAGACCACCTTGGCCTTGCCGCCGACCTTCATCTTCTGCAGCGCCTCGGTCCAGCACTTGATGACGCCGTTCAGCGGGAACTCGGCCGGCTCGTTGCGCTTGCGGGAGGAGTCGAACACCGTCCCGTCCACCAGCTTGCCCTCGTAGTGCACCTTCACCTTGTCGGTGGCGGTGGGGGTGGCGCCGGTGCCCTGCTTCTCCGGGATCACGACCGCGCCGGACGCGGTCTTGATGGCGCCCTTCTCCTTCGCCATCTTGTCGAGGTAGCCGGCGCCCTTGGTCTTCTCGCGCTCGGCGGTGACCGACATGCGCGAGCGCGCCAGCTCGTTCACCTGCTGCTGCGACTTCTCGTCGAGCTGGAACTTCGGCTTGCCGGCGGCGCCGTCGCGGATGCCCTGGATCACCTTCTCGAGCTCGCCCGGCTGCAGCGAGAACACGTCCAGGCTCTTGGCCACCGCCAGGCCGACCGAGTACAGCGCGCGGTCGGTGTCGGCCGGCGCCTTCGCGGCCGGGGCCGGCTTGGCCGCGGGCGCGGCCGGCTTCTTGTCCTCGGCGCGCGCCGCGGTGGCCAGCACCAGGGCGGCGAGGAGGGCGATGCGGATCGGCTTCATGTGGGGCTCCCTTTCTGGTCCGGCGTTGACGGGGCCGGTCCCGGCGCTGCGGAGACGCTCTGGACGACCGGGACGGCGGCGCGCTCGTCCAGCTCGACCTGCTTCCGGTGCAGGAAGCGGAAGACCGCGACCACCACGCTCGCCACCGGCACCGCCAGCAGCGCGCCCACGATCCCGAAGCTGCGCTCGCCCACCACCAGCGCCAGCACGATGAGCACCGGGTGGATCCGGGCCGCGTCGCCCATGATCTTCGGGTTGAGGACGTACGCCTCGAGCGCGTGGACCACCGTGATCCAGCCGAGCGCGAGCAGCGCCTTGGTCGGCCCGCCGCCGGTGAGCGCCAGGAGCACGATGGGGACGGAGGAGAGGATCGTGCCGAAGATGGGCACGATGTAGAGGACGAAGGCGAGGAAGCCGAGCGCGAAGGCGAACGGCACCTTCAGCACCAGCAGGCCGATGAGCGTGAGGATGCCGTTCACCACCATGATGGTGAGCTGCCCGCGCACCACGCCGGACAGCCCGGCGTCGATCCCGGCGCGGAGCCGGCGCAGGTCGGCGCGCCAGTGCGAGGGGACCACCGTCTCGAACCAGCGCAGGATGCGGGGTGCGTCCATCGAGATGAACGCGGTCAGCATGAACAGCAGCACCACGAAGAACAGCGTCTGGATCGTGCCGGCCAGGATGGCGCGCGAGAACGCCACCACGTCGCTGACGCGGCCCCGCAGCGCGAGCGTCAGGTCGTGCAGCGCGCTCGCCATCCCCGCGGCGAGGTCGACCGAGAACCGCCCGCCGGGCGTGTCGAGCCCGCCGGTCGAGGGCGTGACGTCGAGCGGGATCCCGTAGCGCTGCAGGAACGCGTCGATGGCGCGCGTCCACTCCTGCACCCGCTCCGGCGTGATCGAGGCGAGGAAGTCCCGGAGCTCGAGCAGGGCGCGGATCGCCTCGCGGTAGACCGCCGGGAGGATCGAGACCGCGGCGATCCAGACGAGCGTGCCCAGCACCGCGTACACGACCAGCACCGCCGCCACGCGCGGGACCGGCCGCCCGGCCACGCGCTGGCGCGCGATCCCGGCGATGACCGGGTCGATGACGTAGGCGGCGAGCCCGGCCAGCGTGAACGGGAGCAGCACCGGCCACGCCAGCGCCACCACCCCCAGCATCATCACCCACAGCAGCGCGGTGAGCGCGTAGAGGCGGGTGCGCGGTCGCCTCCAGAGGGGCAGGTCGGTCTGCATCGGGCGGCGAGTATCGCCGAAAGCGCGCCGCCCCGCCCGTTCCCTTTTCGCGTGGGGAGCGGGCGGGGAGGAGGCGATCACTCCTCCAGCGTGGAGACGTCGCCCTCGGGGAGCCCCTGGGCGCGCGCCTTGAGCACGCGCCGCATGATCTTGCCGGAGCGCGTCTTGGGCAGCGAGTCCACGAACGTCACCTTCTCCGGCCGCACGATGGGCCCGAGGTGCTGCGCCACGTGCTGCTTCACCTCGTCCTCCAGCTCGGGGCTCGGCTTGAAGCCCTGGCGCAGCAGGCAGTAGCAGTGGATGGCCTGCCCCTTCACCTCGTGCGGCAGCCCGATCACCGCCGCCTCGGCGATGGCCGGGTGCGACACCAGGGCGCTCTCGATCTCGGCGGTGCCGAGGCGGTAGCCGGAGACCTTGATGACGTCGTCGGTGCGGCCGATGACCCAGTAGTAGCCGTCGGCGTCGCGCTTGGCGGCGTCCCCGGCCATGTAGCGGCCCGGGTACTTCTCCCAGTAGGTCTTCACGAACCGTTCAGGGTCCTTGTAGACGGTCATGGCCATCGCCGGCCAGGGCCGCTCCAGCACCAGGAACCCCTCCTCGCCGTCGGGGACCGCCTTGCCGTTGTCGTCGAGGATCGAGACCTGCTGGCCGAAGAACGGCTTCGCCGCCGAGCCGGGCTTCAGCGGGAGCGTCGGGACCGGCGTGATCATGAACATGCCGGTCTCGGTCTGCCACCACGTGTCCATCACCGGGCAGCGGCCCTTGCCGATGACGCGGTGGTACCACTTCCACGCCTCGGGGTTGATGGGCTCGCCCACCGAGCCGAGCAGCCGGAGCGTGGAGAGGTCGTGGCGGTTCGGCCACGACTCGCCGAAGCGCATCAGGCCGCGGATGGCGGTGGGCGCGGTGTAGAGGATGGTGATGCCGTACTTCTCGACCAGCGACCACCAGCGGTTCGGGTACGGGTAGGTCGGCGCGCCCTCGTACATGAACGTGGTCGCGCCCATGAGCAGCGGCCCGTACACGATGTAGCTGTGGCCGGTGACCCAGCCCGGATCCGCCGCGCACCAGTAGCGGTCCTCGTCCTTGATGTCGAAGACGTACTTGAGCGTGGAGTAGATGCCGACCTGGTAGCCGCCGTGCCCGTGGATGAGCCCCTTCGGCTTCCCGGTGGTGCCGGAGGTGTAGAGGATGTAGAGCGGGTCGGTGGAGTCCATCACCTCGGTCGGGCAGACGCCCGCGGCGAGGGGGAGCTTCATCAGTTCGTGGTACCAGTAGTCGCGGCCCGCCTCCATGCGGACCTCGTGCGCGGTGCGCTGGACCACGATCACGGTCTCCACCGTCGGGCAGCGGCGGACGGCGTCGTCCACCGTCTTCTTCAGCTCGACGATCTTCCCGTTCATGAACCCGCCGTCGGCGGTGATCACGACCTTCGACTCCGAGTCCTCGATGCGGCCCTGCAGCGCGTCCACCGAGAACCCGCCGTACACCACCGAGTGGATGGCGCCGATCTTCGCGGCCGCCAGCATGGCGATCACGATCTCGGGGATGCGGGGCATGTAGATGGTGACGCGGTCGCCCTTCTTCACGCCCATGGCCTTCAGGACGTTCGCGAACTTGGACACGTCGCGGTTCAGCGCGAAATACGAGTACGTCCGGACCTCGCCCTTCTCGCCCACCCACACCAGCGAGAGCTTGTTCTTGCGCCAGGTGCGCTGGTGGCGGTCCAGGCAGTTGTGGACGATGTTGGTCTGCGCGCCCTTGAACCAGCGGTAGAACGGCTTCTCGGAGGCGTCGAGGACCTTGTCCCACTTCCGGTACCACTCGAGCTCCTCGGCCTCCGCGGCCCAGAAGCCCTCCAGGTCCTCGTCGGCGCGCTTCGCCAGCGCGGCCCAGTCCGGCACGCGCGCCTGCGTGGCCACCTCGGCGGAGGGGTAGAAGACCTCACCTTCCAGCTGCGTCTTCTTCGAGCTCATCACGGGCTCCTTTTCGCCGGTCGGGCCGGACGTCGCGCGCCGGGAGGGGGACCCGGCGCGGCGTGGGGGCTTCGGAGATCGAGTCGGACCCTCGACATTAGCAGACGGACAGGCGAGCCCCGCGGGTTTTCGTCGCAGGCCCCGGCGCCGGGCACCGGTGGCCGAACGAAGAATCATGCTTCCAGGGCGCTCCGGCAGCGTGTCCCCCGGTGGGTCCCACGCCGCGAGGAGGCCCGCTCGATTGCACGGACGGTGACACGGGGGCCGCAGCCGGCGAGCGCCTCCCGCCTTGGCGGGGACGCCGCCTCGACCCCCACCGGCCGCGCGGTTATCCTCCGCGCCGTGCGCCTCCCCCCGCTGCTGCGCCGCGGCGACCCCGTCCGCGTCATCGCGCCGTCGAGCCCCTTCGAGCCGGAGCTGCTCGCCCGCGGCGTGGCCGTCCTCCGCGACCGGCTCGGGCTCGAGCCGCGCATGCGCGCCGACCTGGGGGCGCGGGCGCGCTACCTCGCCGGCGACGACGCCCGGCGGCTGGAGGAGTGGCGCGAGGCGGTCGCGGACCCGGACGCACGGGCGATCTTCTGCGCGCGCGGCGGGTTCGGGGCGAGCCGGCTGCTCCCCGAGGTGGACCCGGCGCCCCTGCTCGAGCGGCCCAAGGTGCTGGTGGGCTTCTCCGACGTGTGCGCGCTGCACGCCGCGCTCAACCGCGCCGGCCTCGCCACCGTCCACGGCCCGGTGCTGACGCAGCTCGGCCGGGCGCCGGAGGCCGCGGTCGCGCAGCTCGAGGCCCTGCTGCTGGGAGGCGCGCCGCGCCCGGATCCGTGGGCGCCGCCCGCGGCGGGGGCCGGGCTGCCCGGGACGGCCACGGTGAGGGCGGGCCGCGCGGCGGGGCCGCTGCTCGGCGGCTCGCTGACCCTGCTGGCGCACCTGTGCGGCACGCCGTTCGCGCCGCGGCTGGACGGCGCGCTGCTCCTGCTCGAGGACGTGGGGGAGAAGCCGTACCGCCTCGATCGCTACCTGACGCAGCTCCGGCTGGCCGGCGCGCTGGACGGGGTGGCGGGGGTGGCGCTGGGTCATTTCACGGAATGTGACGCCGCGGGGGTGCGCGGCGCCGACGTGGTCCGGGAGCGGGTCGCGGGCCTCGGGGTGCCGGTGGCGGAGGGCTTCCCGGTGGGACACGAGGACGCGAACTTCTCGGTCCCGCTCGGCGCCCGGGCGACGCTGGTCGCGCCCGGGCCCGGCGAGGAGGGCGCGCCGCGGCTGCTGTTCGACGGCTGGTGGGCCCGCGAAGGCGAGGGCGCCGCCCGGTGAGCGCCGCGCTCCCGCCGGTCGCGGCCGTGCTGGACGCGGGCGCGCGCGAGCGCGTCGCCCCGGCGCTCTCTGCGGCGGTGCTCCGCGACGGGCGGCTGGTCCACGCGAGCTGGCACGGCGAGCTGTCCGGCCCGGCCCCGCGCGCGCTGCGGCGCGACGACCTGTTCGACGTGGCCTCCCTCACCAAGGTGATCGCGACCGCCACGCTCGCCGCGCAGCTCGTGGAGGAGGGCGCGCTCGACCTCGACGCGCCCGTGGCCGCCCGGCTCCCGGGGTTCGAGGCCGGCGGGAAGGCCGGGGTCACCGCGCGCCACCTGCTCGCGCACGCGAGCGGCCTGCCGCGCTGGCGGCCGTACTTCGAGCGCGTCGCCGCGGATCCCGTGGCCGGCGCCGCGTTCCTGCCCCCGGGGCGCCGCCCCCCGCCGGCCGCGCTGACCGGCCCGTTCGCGCGCGGGCGCGCGCTCGTGCGCGAGGCGGTGCTGGCGGAGCCGCTCGAGGCCGCGCCCGGCGCGCGCGCCGTCTACTGCGACCCCGGGTTCATCGCGCTCGGGCTGCTCGTCGAGGCGCTCGGGGGCGCGCCGCTCGCCGCGCTCGCCGAACGCCGGGTGTTCCGGCCGCTCGGGCTCGGCGCCACGTTCTTCCTCGACGGCGTCGATCCGGCCGCCGCGGCCGTCCGGTCGGCCGGCCGCGCCTTCGTCCCGACCGGTGCGTGCCCGCGGCGCGGCGCGGCGGCGCTGCAGGGCGAGGTGAACGACGACAACGCCTGGGCCATGGGCGGCGCCGCCGGGCACGCGGGCGTGTTCTCCACCGCGCCCGAGGTGGCGGCGCTCGGCCAGGCCTGGCTGGACGCGCTGGAGGGCCGCCCCTCGGTGGTGCCGGCGCGCGCCGCCGCCGCGTTCGCCGAGCGCGATCCGACCCCCGGCAGCGAGCGCGCCCTGGGCTGGGACACGCCCAGCCGCGGCGCCTCGTCGCTGGGCGGCCGGCTCGGGAGAGGGCCGCGCGGCGCGCTCGGCCACCTCGGGTTCACCGGGACGTCGCTCTGGATCGACCGCGACGCCCGCCTGGTGTGCGCGCTGCTCACCAACCACGTCCACCCCTCCGGCCAGAGCGACCGGCCGCGGATCCGCGCCTTCCGGCAGCGCTTCCACGACGCGGTGGCGGAGGCGCTGGGGATCGGGTAGGCCGTGCATCTCGCCGCCGCCCCGCGCCCGCGCGCGCGGCCGGAGCGGCACCGGAGCGAACGTGATCGACTGGAAGAGCGTGAAGCGCATCCACCTCATCGGCGTGGCGGGCACCGGCATGGGCTCGTTCGCGGGCATGCTGAAGGCCGCCGGCTACCAGGTCACCGGCTCGGACGAGAACGTCTACCCGCCCATGTCCACCCAGCTCGAGCGCTGGGGCATCGAGGCGATGACGCCGTACGCGGCCGCGAACCTCGACCGCGCCCGGCCCGACCTGGTGGTGGTGGGAAACGTGGTGCGGTCGGTGAACGCGGAGGCGGCGGCGGTGCGCGAGCGGGGCCTGCCGCACGTGTCCTTCCCGGCGGCGCTGGGCGAGCTGTTCATCGGGCCCCGCCACGGCGTGGTGGTGGTGGGCACGCACGGCAAGACCACCACCTCCGCGATGATGGGCTTCGTGCTGCACCACGCCGGCCGCGATCCGTCCTTCCTGGTCGGCGGCGTGACCCGCGACTTCGACTCCAACTTCCGCCTGGGGAGCGGTCCGCACTTCGTCGTCGAAGGCGACGAGTACGACACCGCCTACTTCGACAAGGGGCCGAAGTTCCTCCACTACCGCCCGCGCACCGCGATCTTCACGAGCTGCGAGCTGGACCACGCCGACATCTACCGGGACGAGGCGCACTACGAGTCGGCGTTCGAGCGGTTCGCCGACCTGCTCCCGCCGGACGGCTTCCTGGCCACCTGCGCCGCGTACGAGAGCGTGCGCCGCATCTCCGCCCGGGCGCGGTGCCGGATCGAGACCTACGGCGTCGACGTCGCCGGCGCCGACTGGGAGGCGCGCGGCCTGTCGCTCGGGCCCGACGGCGCCCGCTTCACGCTGGTGCGCCGGGGCGCGCCGCTCGCCGAGGTCCACCTGCCGGTGGGCGGGGCGCACAACGTGGAGAACGCGCTCGGGGTCGCCGCCGCGGCCACCGCGCTCGGGCTCTCCCCCGCCGAGATCGCCGCCGGGCTGGGCGCGTTCCACGGCGTGCGCCGCCGGCAGGAGGTGCGCGGCACGGCGGGCGGGGTGACGGTGATCGACGACTTCGCGCACCACCCGCGCGCGGTGAAGAAGACGCTGGCGGCGGTGCGGGGGAGCTTCCCCGGCGCCCGCATGCTGGCCGCGTTCGAGCCGCGCTCCAACACCAGCCGCCGCAACCTGCACCAGGCCGACTACTCCGATCCGGCCACCTGGTCCGGCGCGGCCGAGGTGTTCATCCTGCGCCCGGCCCCGACCGACCGCGTCCCGGAGGCGGAGCGGCTGGACGTGGACGCGGTGGTGCGCGCGCTCGCGGCGCACGGGCTGCCCGCGCGCGTGTTCGACGCGGTGGATCCCCTGGTCGAGGCCATCGCGGCCGACGCGCGCCCCGGCGACGTAGCGGTCGCCATGTCGAACGGCGCCTTCGGCGGAATCTGGGGCAAGCTGCTCGCGCGCGTCGGGCGCTGAGCGGCGCTGAGCGGCGCCCCCCCCGCTCGCGGCCCGCGAGAAAGCGAGCGCAGCGAGCCCGCCGGGGCGACGCCGCGCTTGCGGCGAAGCCGCTCGCGGCGGCGCAAGGGACCCGGCGAGCAGGGGTGGGGCCCCGACGAGCTTCGCTGGGCGGGGCGGGGGCGCAGCCCCCGCGAGAAGAAAAGGGCCCGGCCGCTCGCGCGACCGGGCCCTTCGAGTCTCGTCCTGCGCCGCGGGCTACGCCCCGTGGTGGCAGGCCGCGCACATCGCGTTCGACCGGCGGTCGCCGGCGTCGTGCTTGCGCGCGAAGGACTTCGGGTGCGGGCTCTTCGTCGCGAGGCCGCCCACCTGGTGGCAGGCGACGCACACCGCGGAGGCGCCGTTGTCGTGGCAGCCGGCGCACGAGGTGATGTCGCGCCGGGCCGCGTCGCCGTGGAAGTGGCCGCTGGCCTTGTCGCTGGCCCAGCCGGCCGGGTGCACCGGGAACGGCGTGAGCGACTTCATGGTCAGGTTCTGCTGCGTGTGGCAGGAGTCACAGAACGGGCTGCCGTGGCAGCGGCGGCAGCTGGCCGGGTTCGCGCCCGCCTCGATCATGTGGCGCGACACGTAGTCGCCGCGGTGGATGAAGTCGCGCTTCACCTCCTCCGGGAAGATCGAGGAGGGAAGGGCCGGCGTGGTCTGCGACGCGTGGCACGTCGCGCAGTAGGTCTGGTCGTGGCAGGCAGCGCAGGTCTGCGCGCTGGTCCGCGAGGAGTTGCCGTGCGTCCGGAGCCAGTCGCCCGTGTGCGCGAAGGCCGACTCTGGCACGAAGCCCTTCAGGTCGGTGTGGCAGGGCGTGCACTTCGCCTGCGCGAAGTCCATCTGGTGGTTGTGGCAGGAGGTGCAGGCGGCCATGGGCGGCGCCTTGATCTCCTTGTCGCCGGGCTCGGGCAGCGCCTGGTGGCAGGTCTTGCAGTCCTTCACCTTCGCCAGGTGGTCCTGGTGCGAGAACGTGAACCGCACCTGCTTCACCCGCTCAGGCACCTTCACCTGGCCGCGCGCGTCGTCGTGGCAGTCCGAGCAGCTCACGCTGACGTGGCGCTTGGGCTCGAGCCGCGTGGCCTTGTCGATGCCGGAGTGGCAGTCGAGGCAGGCCACCTCGGCCATGATGTGCGCCTCGTGCGTGAACTCGACGGCCGGCTGCTCCGCCGCCGCCGCGGTCACCGTCTTGCTGCTCTTCGCGCCGCAGGCCGCCAGCAGCGCGGCCGCGATCACCGGGACGATCCGGTTCATCACCGCACCTCCCGCACCGTGTAGGTCTGGTTGTAGACGAGCTTCGCCATGACGTCGTAGGTCTGCTCCATGTACGGGGTGACGCCGGCGCGGCCCGACAGCACCGCGCTGAAGCCGCGGGCCAGCTCGATGCCGCCGCTGAGGGAGCCGGTGACGGCGAAGGACTCGCCGTTCACGTCCTCCTTGAAGAAGTAGCTCATCACGTCGGCGGCGGCGAACACCTTGCCGAAGCCCTGCTTGCCGTAGAGCCGCCCCGCCCAGTAGCCGTTCTCGAGCGCGTCGAGGTAGGTGACCTCGGCGCCGGCGTCGGTGGCGCCGCGGGTCCAGTCGGCGCGCATCACCAGGTCGTGCCCGAGGTAGCTGTCGTCCTCGGTGGTCTCCCCCGGCTCCACCGAGAGGTGGTAGTCGGCGCCCACCGAGAGGCCGCGCCCGAGCTCGTAGTCGAGGCCCACGCCGTACTCCTTGCGCGTGGAGGCCGAGAACACCGAGAGGATCGAGTTCCGCGCCAGGAACAGGTCCGGCGCCAGGAACCGCCAGTCGGCGCTCACCTCCAGCCGGTGCACCGGCTTCCAGCGCGCCGCCACGCTCGCCTCGCTGAAGCGCTCGTCGTAGACGCTGAACGCGCCGAAGCCGGTGAAGGACACGGTCTGCAGCGGCTGCAGCCGGAAGTCCGCGCCCACCTCCTGGCGGACGGGGTCGCCCGCGTCCTCGACCACGTTCGCCGACGCGCCCACGTCCAGGCCGCGCCCGGCGTGGCCGGGGATCGCCAGCGACCAGCCGACCCGGCCGCCGTAGGCGAAGTCGCCGCCGGCCGGGTTCCAGCTCTTCACGCCGGAGCGCGACGCGAACCGCTGCGCCACCGGCGAGCCGACGTACCCGGAGAGCCGGAAGCCGCCGGGCAGCACCAGGATGGCCTCGCCGCCGTCGATCTGGATCATGCGCGCGACGCCGCTCATGACGTGCTCGCGGCCCAGCCGCAGCGTGAGGCGCCGGTCGAGGAACTTCGCCTGCACCTGCGCGCTCATCAGGTCGCCGGTGAGCGACTCGCTGGTGCCGTTGTCCCAGCGCAGGCTGTCGAAGTCGTAGGAGCCCCAGCCCGAGAGCTGGAGCTGCAGGTCGTCGGCGATGGACGTGCGGATGTCCCGCGCCGTGATGTTGACGATCTCGTAGGCGGGGACCACGGTGACGAGGTCGGGCGCCTCGCCCAGGCGCCGGTCGCGGGCCTGCTGGCCGGCGGAGACGAGGGTGGTCGAGGTGACCTCGACCGTGTCGGCGCCGGCGCCGGTGGCTGCGAGCAGCGCCACGGCGGCGACGATGTGTCTCGGAGTGCGCATCAGGATCTCACTCGACGGCGGGTCAAGATTCACCCGGCGGCGCGGTGTCCGCCGCCCGGGTCGGCGCGGAAGATCGCACAGGCAGGCGAGCGCAATCTTGCGCTAGATCACGCGTAAGCGGGAGGCACGATCCCACCTGGGACCGGGGGCCGGGGCGGCCGGTCACCTTGCGTGAACCACGCGGAGCGCAAGGGCGCGTTCACGGCCCGCGCGGCGTTCCGGGCGGGCCCTGATCGTCGCGCTTACAATCGGGGGATGCGCCGCCCCCCGCTCGCCGCCGCCCTGCTCGCGCTCGTCGCCGCCTGCGCCGCCCCGCGCACCCCGCAGCGCCCGACCCCGCGCCCGCCGCCGGGCCCGTCGCGCCTGCTGGGCACCGAGGTGTCGTTCTCGGCGCCGGATCTCGCCGGCCGGGACGTCCAGGTGGGCGGCGCGGCGGCGCGCGGACGGGTGCAGGTGGTGGACTTCTGGGCGAGCTGGTGCGAGCCCTGCAAGGAACAGCTCCCGCACCTCGACCGGCTGGCGCGGGAGCACGGCGAGGACGGCCTTCGGGTCACCGGCGTGGCGTTCGACGAGGACCGGGCCGCGGTGGAGGCCTTCCTCGCGCCCGCCCCGGTCGCGTTCGAGATCCTCTGGGATCCGGGCGGGGCCGCCCTCGGCGACCGGCTCGACGTGCAGCGGCTGCCCACGACGCTCGTGATCGACCGTCGCGGGCTGGTGCGCCACGTCCACCGTGGCTACGACCGCGCCGAGGGAGAGAAGCTGGAGGAGGAGGTCAGGCTGCTCCTGGCGGAGCCGGCGCCCTGACCGCCGGCGGGGGCGCCTCCGGCAGCAGCGTGAAGCGGACCCGCTCGCGCTCGCGCTCCGCCTCCCCCGGCTCGGACGGCGACTCGCGCAGCCAGTACGCCATCTCGTCCGCCTCCCACGCGTAGGGGCGCCCGTCGAGGAGCACCCGGCCTTCGGAGACCGCGCGCGTCGCCTCGAGGAGCGGCACCGTCGCGAGGTCCCGCACCAGCGCCTCGAAGCGCCCCTGCCGCTCCGGGTCGATGAACGCGAACGCGTGGCGGGCGGCGTAGGCGGTGTGGAAGTGCGCCGGCCGGAACGCGACGCCGCCCAGCCCGAGGCGGATGGCCATGCGCGCCAGCATCGACCCGGCCTCGTGCGCCAGGCCGAGCCCCGGCACCTCCTGCCCCGGGAGGCGCGGGCGGCGGTCGCTGAACTGCGCCCGCGGGTTGCGCAGCGAGAGCCAGTGCACGAACAGCACCTCGACCCCGAGCACGTGTCGCCGTTCCAGGATCAGCTCGACGAGCAGGTGCTCCTGCCCCTCCGCCTCGCCGTGGAGCCGCACCCGATCGCCCAGCCCGGCGGAGTCGAACCCGACCCGGAACTGCCGGTAGCCCATGCGCTCGAGCTGCTCCAGCACGCCGTAGCGGAACAGCGCGTGCTCGATGCCGGAGGCGGTGTAGAAGCCGAGCAGCAGCCGCTGGCGCCGCGGCCGCATGCCGAGCGCCTCCTCGAGATCCTCGGCGGTGATGTCGCCGGTGTCGCCGAGATCGCCGGGCAGGAGCTTCTGCGAGACCATCTCGAAGCGGGCGGAGAGCGGGTCGTACTCGTCGGGGATGGGCGCGAGCGAGCCGGCCGCGACCGCCATGCCCGTGCCGGCCAGCGCGCGCCAGGATCGCCGCGAGTAGCCGCCCGCCGAGAGCCACACGGTGGGCACGAAGTCCAGCTCGGCGGCGACGAGCAGGTCGCGCTCGCGCGCGCCGTCGAGCGACAGCCCGAGCTGGCCGAAGCGATCGCCGGCCAGCACGTCGCCCCCGGCCAGCACGAACGCGAGCTGCGGCCGCGGCATCCGCGAGAGCAGCGCGCCGAGCGCCTCGAGGTAGGGGTCGTCGCCGCTGCCCGGCGGGAGCACCGTCTCGTCCACGCCCTCGAGCGGCCCCCAGTCCGACCCGGAGATGGAGCCGATCCAGTGATCGGGATCCTGCGCCAGGCAGGCGGCGATGCCGTCGGGCGGGTGCGCGTCGAGATCGAGGACCGCCACGCGCCCCGAGAACCCCTCCGCGCGCACCGCGGCGATCGCGACGGCGACGTCGTTGACCGGGCAGAAGCCGCCCGCGGCGCCGGGGAACGCGTGGTGGAAGCCGCCCAGGAGGTTGATGGCGGGGGCGCGCGTGCGGAGCGTCTCGCGGGCCGCGCCCAGGGTGCCGCCGCAGGCCAGCCGGACGGTGGTCATGACCTCGTCCACCGGGACGTCGGACGGGTCCACCGCGAACACCCGCGCCAGCGTGTCGGGGTGGCCCAGCGACTCGAGCAGCTCCGCGTCGTGCACGCGCGCCAGGTCCTCGAACGAGATCCGCCGCGGCGTGCGGCGCCGGGAGCGCGGCACGGCGCCGGAGTCGGCGAGCCACCAGGCCACGAAGTCGGCGCGGCGCGGCTCCATGCCGGCGCCGGACTCGAGGCCGGAGAGCGGCAGGCGGTAGCGCGGGTCGTACCAGAGCGTCACGTCCCGGCGGTAGAACCAGGAGCGGAGCCGGTAGAGGAGTGCGCGCGGGCGCATCACGCGGCGCCCGGGCTCACCCGCGCGGCGGCGGCGCGAACGGCGGCTCGCCGCTCGCCGGCGGGGGCACGCGGGCGGCGCCCTTCCGGCGGCCGGACCAGGCCGACATCATCCAGCCGACGACGGTCTCGAACGCGATCCAGGCGACGGCGATCCAGACGGCGCCGCTCATCCGGCTGAGGCTGGCGGAGCAGTGGCGGTACTGGACCTCGATCGGATCGGCGACGTAGGTGGACCAGGGCATCGCCCAGGCGACCACGTACACCACCAGGCCGAGGAGGAAGATGGTCCGGAGCACGGCGAGCGCCTTGAGCATCCGGGCATTCTACCAAGCGCGGGGGTCGGGCGCTCCGTCCGCGTGGCCGCTGCGGCGAGGGCTGCGGCGGGCTATCCTCCGCGGGCGGAAAGGAGCCGGAGCGGATGAGCGAGGCGACGGAGCTGCGGGAGGCCTGCGCCGAGGCGGCGCGGCGGGGCGGGGCGGTGCTGCGGGAGCGGTGGGGCCAGGCGCGCTCGGTGGAGCTGAAGGGCGAGATCGACCTCGTCACCGACGCGGACCGGGCGAGCGAGGCGGCGGTGCTGGGCTTCCTGCGCGGCCGCTTCCCCGGCGCCGGGATCCTGGCGGAGGAGTCGGGCGCGAGCGGCGGCCGGGGTGGCGAGGGCGGCGGGCTCCGCTTCGTGGTGGACCCGCTCGACGGGACGACCAACTACGCGCACGGGCTGCCCCAGTTCGCGGTGAACGTGGCCGCGCTCGACGGGGCCGGGATCGCCGCCGGGGCGACCTACGACCCGCTCCGCGACGAGCTGTTCACGGCGGCCCGAGGCGGCGGGGCGCACCTGAACGGCGCGCCCCTGAGGGCGTCCGCCCGCGGGGAGCTGGTGCAGGCGCTGCTCGTCACCGGCTTCCCCTACGACGTGCACCGGCGCCACGAGCGGCCGCTCCGGCTGTTCGGCGCGTTCGTGCGCCGCGCGCGCGGCGTGCGGCGCCTCGGGAGCGCGGCGCTCGACCTCGCCTACGTCGCGGCCGGGCGCTTCGACGGGTTCTGGGAGGAGCGGCTGAAGCCGTGGGACGTCGCGCCGGGGATCCTGATCGCGCGCGAGGCGGGGGCCCTGGTCACCGACCTCGACGGCGGCGACCGGATGCTGGAGACCGGCGACATCCTGGCCGCGGCGCCGGCGCTCCACGCGCCGATGCTGGAGGTCATCCGGCGCGAGGGCTAGCGGGTCAGGGCTGCGCGGCGGGCGTGCCGGCGGCGGCGGGCGCGATCGGGGTCGCCGGCGCGGCGACGGCGGCCGGGGCCGGCGTCGGGGTCGGGACGGCGGCCGGGGAGGCGACCGCGGGTGCGGGCGCCGGCGCGCGGGCGGGCGCGACGCCCCGCGCGAAGTCGATGGCGACCAGCGACTCCGGATCCACGAGCAGCCCGTCCACCCGCACGCTCCAGTGCAGGTGCGGGCCGGTGGAGCGGCCGGTCGAGCCGAGCCGCCCGATGCGCTGACCGCGCCGCACCACCTGGCCGGCGCGCACGTCCACGCGGTCGAGGTGGAAGTAGAGCGTGTAGATGCCCGCCCCGTGCCACAGCACCACGCTCCGGCCGGACAGGTAGGCGTCGCGCACCAGCACCACCCGCCCGGCATTCGCGGCCGCCACCGGCGCGCCGCGCGGGCCGGTCAGGTCGAGCCCGTAGTGCACGCTCGGCTTCTCGCCGTTCAGCACCCGCTGGTCGCCGTAGCGGCCCGAGGTGGGCGCGCGACGGGGCAGCGCGAACGGCCGCGCGAACGCGGGCGGCTCGAACGGGCGCGCGTAGGCGTCCGCGAACGCCTTGCGGTCGGCCGCGATGCGGGCCTTCACCGCCTCGGGCGGCTCCACGTACTTCGGCGCGAGCGTGAGCGCGCGCGACGCGAATCTGGGCTCGACGATCCGCAGCGTGGCCCGCAGCGCGGCGCCGCCGGCCTCGGCCTCCGCGGGGAGCTCGCCGGCCGGCGTCTCGATGGGGAGCGCCGCCAGCGCGCGCCACTCCGCGCCGGCGCGCCAGAACGTGAGCGGGCGTCCGCCCAGCGTGCCGCGCGGCGCCTCCCGCCCGGTGCCCGCGACCCGCACCAGCACCGCGTCGCCGGGGCGCGCCGCCTCGGGCGCGAGGGTCAGGGACGGGGCGGCGGCGGCGAGCAGGGCGAGGAGCGGGGCGAGCGGCACGCGACGGTGATACCCCCGGGCCGCCCGCGACGCCACCGCCCGGGCGGCGCGCCGTGCGCCCGCCCGCCGCCGGCCGCGGTCCCCCTCAGCCGCGATCCACGGAGAGCCGGCCCGCCTCGAGCCGCGCCCGCCCGTCCACCGCGCCGGGCAGCTCGTTGGCGTGGTGGGACACGGCCACGATGGCGGTGCCGGCCGCGCCCAGATCGTCGAGCACCCGGAGCACCCAGGCGCGCGCGCCGGGATCGAGCCCGGCGAGCGGCTCGTCCAGCAGCAGCGCCCGCGGGGCCGAGGCGAGCGCGCGGGCGATGAGCACCTTGCGCAGCTCGCCGTAGGAGAGCGACAGCACGTGGCGCTCGAGCAGCGGCGTCACGCCGAGCCGCGCCGCCGCGGCGGCGGCCAGCGCCCGCTCGCGCGCGGTGGGCTCCACGGCGAGGCCGACCGTGCCCGCGAAGCCGGAGAGCACCACGTCCCCGGCGCGCGCGTCGAAGCGGTGGCGCGCCTGCAGCTCCGGCGAGACCAGGCCCACGCGGCCGCGCAGGTCGTCGGCCGAGGCGTGGGGCCCGAGGCCGAGCCGCTCCACCGCGCCGCGCGCCGGCTGCTCCTCGCCCGCGAGCAGCCGGAGCAGGGTGGACTTCCCCGCGCCGTTCGGGCCGGTCACCGACCAGCGCTCGCCGGCGCCGACGGTCCAGTCCACGCCGTCGAGCACCGCGCGCCCGTCCACGAGCACGGTGGCGCCGCGGAGCGCGAAGAGCGCCGCGCGCGGGCCGGCGTCGCGCCGCGGCGCGCGGCGCGGCGCCGCGGCCTCGCGCGCGCCCGCCAGGGCGGCGGCGCGGTCGCCCTCCCAGGCGATCCGCCCGCCCTCCAGCCGGATGACGCGGCCCAGCTCGGGCACGAGCTCCTCGACCCGGTGCGTGGCCATCACCACCGCGACGCCGCCGCGCGCGATGCCCGACACGGTCTCGAGCAGCCCGGCCCGCGCCGGCGCGTCGAGCCCGTCGCAGGCCTCGTCGAGGAACAGCGCCTCCGGCCGCGGCGCGAGCGCGCGCGCCAGCAGCACGCGCCGCCCCTCGCCGCGCGACAGCTCCAGCACCGAGCGCCCCAGCAGCGCGTCCACGCCCAGCGCGCCGGCCACCTCGCGCACGCGCCGCGCCTGCTCCGGCGTCGCCGCCTCGGAGGGCCACAGCGCGTCGAAGAAGCCGGAGCGGATCACCGCCTCGACCGGCAGGTCCCAGTCGTTGCGCAGGTACGCGTCCTGCGCCTCGGGCGCCACCCGCGCGAACCGCTCGCGCGCGCCGATCGGGCTCTCGAACGCGCCGTCGGGCCCGTGGAACAGGCGTCGCCCGCCGCGCGGATCCGGCCACAGCTCCCCGCGCAGGACCCGCAGGAGCGTGGACTTCCCCGCGCCGTTCCCGCCCAGCACCGCCAGCCCCTCGCCGGCGTGGAGCGCGAGCGTGACGTCGGCGAGGACGGGGACCCCGCCCAGGCGGACGTCCACCCGGTCGAGCGTGACGAGCGGCCGGCGCATCCGGGGATGCTAATGCGGACGTGCCCGCCAGGGGGTGAAATGCGCCGGACGGACGCCTGTTCTGGATCACGTGCGGGATCGCTCCGAGGCTCCGGTGGTGATCGTGCGCCGCGGCGCCAGCCCGAGGCGGCTCGCGGCGATCCTGCGCTGGGTGCGCGCGCTCGTGCCCGCCGCGGTGCTGGTGGTGGATCCCGGCGCCGGGCCGCTGCCGCCGCGCGAGTCGCGCTGGGACGGCGACGACGAGGTGATCGTGATCGACGCCGACGACATCGCCTCCGGCCCGCTCTCGCTCGCCGCCGCGCTCCTGCGCGGCGCGCAGCGGGGCGGGTGAGCCGGCCCGGGCCGATCAGCCCTGCGCGCGCGCCGGCGCGGCGGCCGGGTCGGCCGGGATCGGCGGGGCCGGCGGCTCCGCGGTCCGCTCCGCCGGGACCGCCGGCAGCCGGAAGGTGAAGGTGGTGCCCTCGCCCTCGGTGCTGTCCACGGCGATGCTCCCACCGTGGCGCTGCACGATGCCGTACACCACCGAGAGGCCCAGGCCGGTGCCCTTCTCCTTGGTGGTGAAGAACGGGTCGAAGATGTGGCTCACGCGCTCCGGCGGCATGCCCGGCCCGTCGTCCTGGAACGCGATCTCCACCGCTCCCTCCGGCGCGCGCGCGGTGATCCGCAGCTTGCCGCCCTTCGCGCCCATCGCCTCGCAGGCGTTCATCGCCACGTTCACGAACGCCTGGCGGAGCTGGCCGAAGTCGGCGAGCACCTGCGGGAGCGGAGGCAGGTGGCGCTCCAGCTTCACGCCCTGGATGGCGATCTGGTTCGCGATGAGGGACAGCGCCTCCTCCACCGCCGCGCGCGGATCCACCGGCTTCTTCGCCATGGGGCGCTCGCGCGCGAAGTCGAGCAGGTTGCGCACGATGGCGCTGCAGCGCTGGGCCTCGCGCTCGACCAGCCCCAGGTTCCGCTGCAGCACCGCGCGCCGCGCGTCGTCGGGCGGACCCTCGGCCAGGGTGCGTGACACCAGCTTCGCGAACGTGAGGATGCCGGCGAGCGGGTTGTTGATCTCGTGGGCGATGGAGGCCGAGAGCTTGCCCAGGGAGGAGAGCTTCTCGGTCCGCACCAGCTGCTCCTGCGCGTTGCGCAGATCGGCCGTGCGCGCCTCCACCTGCTCCTCGAGGCCGGCGAGCAGCCCGTTCAGCTCGTCCTCCAGGCGCCGGAGCGAGCGGGTCATGTCGTTGAACGACGCGGCCAGGTTGCCGAGCTCGCCGCGCGAGCGGACCCGGACCTCCACGTCGAGCTGGTCCTTCGCCACGCGCCGCGTGCCCTCGACCAGCGCGGCCACCGGCCCGAGCACCTCCGAGCGGAGGAACAGGTACATGAGCGCCGAGGTCGCGACGATCGCGATCACGAGCAGCGAGACGAAGCCGCGCCGGAACGACGCCACGCCGGAGAGGATCGGCTCCAGGGCCACGTCGGTCTCGAGCAGGCCCAGCACCTGCCGGCCGGGCGGGTGGACGTGGCACTCGGCGGTGGCGCAGGTCCGGTCGTTGTAGACGGGCGTGGTGACCACCAGGCGACGGCCGGACGGCCCGCGCTCCTCGCGCCAGCGCTGCTCCGCCGGCGCCCGCGAGAGCGGCAGCTCGTGCCCGGCGTGGCAGGGCACGCAGGAGGCGTGCGCCTTGTCGCGGGTCTGCCCGATCTCCTCGGGCCGGCTGGCGTAGCGAACCGTGCCCCGGGGGTCGAGGACGCGCATCCGGTCCACGCCCTCCAGCGCGGCGAGCCGGCCGATGGTCCGGTACTCGTGGCGCTCGGTCGCGCCGAGCAGCGCCGCCTGGCCCACCGTGGTCACCGCCTCGCCGACCAGCGCGGTGGAGCGGACGATCTCGTCCTGGAGGTGCCGCTCGAAGCGGCGCTCCGCGAGCACCACGGCCGCGAGCGCGAGCAGGGCGAGCAGCACCACCGCGGCCAGCAGCTTGGTGGAGAGGCGGCGCCAGAACGGCACTGCGCGGCCGGACGCACTCCCTCCCGGGACGCCACCGGCCGGCGCCGGGGCGCCGGTGCCACGCTCCTCGGCTTCGCGTGCTTCCGCCATGATCGCCTTGGCCGATTCCCTCCGGCCCAGGCGCAGGATGCGCCCGCGGGATCCCTGCGGCCTTGCCTCGGGTCAACCCTGGCGGCCGGTGGACGATGGGTCGCGCGGCAACTCGTCGCGGCTCGGAAACAGCGCGCGGCCCAGCAGCACCTCGAGCCGGCCGATCTCGTCGTCGGTGAGCTCGACCACCCGCCCCGGCGGAAGCTGGCGCAGGGCCGCCTCGCGCTCGAGCCGGCGCTCCAGCCGGCGCAGCCGGGCGAACACCGCGTAGTGCAGCATCGCGGCCAGGATCGCGGCCAGCACCGCGCCGACGCCGATCAGCACCATGAAGGAGCGGAGCATGGCGGCGCGGGCCGCGCCGTGCTCCGCGGTGAAGTCGTGCAGCACGAACAGGCCGCCCACCTTGCGCCCGCCCGCGTCCCGCAGCGGGAAGATGCCGCGCATGTACGCGCGGTCGTCGCGGACCACCTCGCCGAGCGCGACGCCCTCGTCGGGCAGCACCTCGAGGTCGCCCTCGTAGTCGATGATGCCCTCGGTGAAGGTGGTGGTGTCGACCACCACCACGTCGGCCCGGTCGTTCCAGGTGTTCGAGCGCTCGCCGAGCACCTCGGCCCAGCGCCGCTGGTCGAGGAACCGCTTCTTCACCAGGATCCCGTAGTCGTCGCCGGTGCGCGACTTCATCGCGCCCAGGAAGTGGTCGATCTCCTCGGCCAGCTCGAGGTAGCCGACCACCTTCCCATCCTGGAGCCAGGGCCGGACCACCCGCAGCGCGAACGCGGTGCGCCCCAGCTCCTTGCCGGCGCCCACGTCGGCCGTCTCCACCGCGCGCCGGAACGTGACCCGATCGACCTTGTCGCCGCGCAGCTCGGGCCGGTGGACGCGCAGGAACACGGTCGCGTCGGGCTCCGGCGCGATGAAGTACCAGTGGGTGATCCGATCCCGGTCGCGCATCGTCTCGAACAGCGGCGCGGAGAGCGCCAGCAGGCGCTCCCGGTCGCGCGCCACGAACGCCTGGCGCAGGTCGTCCCGCGACAGCAGCGCGTCGAGCGTGGCCGAGAGCTTCTCGATCTCGGCCCGCTCCTGCGACGCGAACGCCTCCTCCGCGCCGCGCAGCCGCTCGGTGCCGGCCTGCTCCACCTGCTGCTCGACGATCCCGCCGCTCAGGCGTGCGCCGAGGAAGGCGGCCCCGGCGCAGAGGGCGAAGAGGGCGACGAGGAGCCGGAGCTCGAGGGAGACGGAGCGCATGGTGGGCGGGCGGGGAGGGTCGGCTGGGGGAAAACGGCGGGTTGCCGTCGCCCCGGAACGCTATCATGCGCGGCGGGTGCGCGGTGACCGACCCGCGGAGGCGTGCGCGGACGGTGCGTTCGTGTGCGCGCGCCAGGTGCGCGGCGTCGCGCACCCCCGGCCGGGTCCGGGAGGGCGGGCAGCCGTCACGTCTCCGGGATCCGGGCCTCTGCGACCGAACGGAGCCCACATGCCCACACGCACCCTCGCCTCCCTCGCCCTCGCCGGCATCGCAGCCCTGGCCGCCATGCCCTCGCCGGCCGCCGCCGCCCCAGCCGCTCCCGCCGCCGTGCGCCTGCCGGAGATCCCGGACCTGCCGTACGTGAAGAGCGTGCTGCCGAACGGCCTCACGCTCATCGTCCACGAGGACCACAAGGCGCCCATCGTGGCGGTGAACGTCTGGTACCACGTCGGCTCCAAGAACGAGCGGCCGGGCAAGACCGGATTCGCGCACCTCTTCGAGCACCTGATGTTCAACGGCTCGGAGCACTTCGACGACGACTGGTTCAAGGTGCTGGAGCGCGTCGGCGCCACCGACCTGAACGGCACCACCAACAACGACCGGACCAACTACTTCCAGAACGTGCCGGTGTCGGCGCTCGACACCGTGCTGTGGATGGAGTCCGACCGCATGGGCCACCTGCTCGGCGCCATCACGCAGGCGCGCCTCGACGAGCAGCGCGGGGTCGTCCAGAACGAGAAGCGGCAGGGCGAGAACCAGCCGTACGGGCGCGTGTACGACGTGATGACGCCCTCGCTCTACCCGAAGGCGCACCCGTACTCCTGGACGGTGATCGGCTCCATGGAGGACCTGGGGGCCGCCTCGCTCGACGACGTGAAGGAGTGGTTCCGCGGCTACTACGGCGCGAGCAACGCGGTGCTGGTGGTGGCGGGCGACGTGAAGCCCGACGAGGTCCGCAAGAAGGTCGAGCACTACTTCGGCGACGTGCCGCCGGGCGAGCCCATCGCCAAGCAGCAGGCCTGGATCGCGAAGCGCACCGGCGAGCAGCGCCAGGTGATGCAGGACCGCGTGCCGCAGGCGCGCGCCTACCTGGTGTGGAACACGCCGGAGTGGGGCCACCCGGACGACGACCTGCTCACGGTGGCGGCCCGGGTGCTCGCGTCGGGCAAGAGCTCGCGGCTCTACAAGCGGCTCGTCTACGACGAGCGGATCGCCACCGACGTGAGCGCCGATCCGGGCACCAGCGAGATCGGCTCGACGTTCTTCATCGAGGCGACCGCGAAGCCCGGTGGCGACCTCGCCAGGGTCGAGCGCGCGGTGCGCGAGGAGGTGGCGCGGCTCGTGGCGCAGGGCCCCACCGCCGAGGAGCTGGTGCGGGCGAAGACCGGCATCCTGTCCGAGTTCGTGCGCGGCGTGGAGCGCATCGGCGGCTTCGGCGGCGTCTCCGACGTGCTCGCCGAGAACCAGGTCTACGGCGGGACGCCGGACGCCTACCGCACCCGGCTCGGGCGCATCCGCTCGGCCACCGCCGCCCAGGTCCGGGACGCCTGCCGCCGCTGGCTGTCAGACGGCGTCTACGTGCTGTCGGTGCTGCCGTTCCCCGAGCTGCAGGCCGCCGCCACCGGCGCGGATCGCAAGGTGCGGCCCGAGCCCGGGCCGGCGCCGGCGCCCCGGTTCCCGGCGTTCACGCGGCACCAGCTCTCCAACGGCCTGAAGGTCGTGGTGGCCGAGCGCCACGCGGTCCCGGACGTGCAGCTCGACCTGCTGGTGGACGCGGGCTACGCCTCCGACCAGCACGGCGCGCCCGGGCTCGCGAAGCTGGCGACGGCCATGCTGGACGAGGGCACCCGCTCGCGCTCGGCGCTGGAGATCTCCGACACCCTGCAGCGGCTGGGGGCGCGCCTCGACACCGGCGCGGACCTCGACACCTCGCTGGTCAGCATGGCGGCGCTGCGCGCGAACCTCGACGCGTCGCTGGCGCTGTTCGCCGACGTGGTGGTGAACCCGGTGTTCCCGGAGGCCGACTTCGAGCGGCTGAAGGCGCAGCAGCTCGCCGGCCTCGGCCAGGAGGCGGTGCAGCCGGTGACGGCGGCGTTCCGCATCCTGCCGCGCCTGCTGTATGGCGAGGGGCACGCCTACTCGAACCCGCTCACCGGCTCCGGCACCGCGGCCACCGTCGGCAAGCTCTCCCGCGCGGACGCGGCCCGCTGGCACGCGACCTGGGTGAAGCCGAACAACGCCACGCTGGTGGTGGTGGGCGACACCACCGCCGCGGAGATCGTGCCGAAGCTGGAGCGGCTGCTGGGCGGCTGGAAGGCGGGCGAGGTCCCGAAGAAGAACCTGGCGCAGGTGGCGCTGCCGGCCGGGCAGCGCGTGTTCCTCCTCGATCGGCCAGGGTCGATCCAGTCGGTGGTGATCGCCGGGCAGGTCGCCCCGCCGCGGGCGAACCCCGCGGAGATCGCGCAGACCGCCATGAACACCGTGCTGGGCGGCGCGTTCACCTCGCGGCTCAACATGAACCTGCGCGAGGACAAGCACTGGTCCTACGGCGCCCGCGCGCTGCTCACCGACGCCCGCGGCCAGCGGCCGTTCTTCGCGCTCGCGCCGGTGCAGGCCGACAAGACCAAGGAGACGGTGCTGGAGATCCGCAAGGAGCTGGCCGGCATCCGCGGGGCGAAGCCCGTCACCGCCGAGGAGGCGGCGGTGGCGCGGGGCACGCTGACCTTGTCGCTGCCGGGCCGCTGGGAGACGTCGCGGGCGGTGGCGCGGTCCATCGCGCAGATCGTCCGCTTCGGCTTCGACGATCGCTACTTCGACGGCTTCGCGCAGAAGGTGGCCGCGCTCGGCCCGAAGGACCTCACCGACGCGGCCCGCATGGTGGAGCCGGACCGCGTCACCTGGGTCATCATCGGCGACCGCGCCAAGATCGAGCCCGGCCTGCGCGAGATCGGCCTCGGCGAGGTCCAGCTCGTGGACGCCGACGGCAACGTGAAGCCGGGGACGGTATCTGACGGGGCTGCGCCCCGCCCCACGGAGCGGAGCTCCGCGGGGCCCCACCCGGCTGCGCGGGGCCCGTGACCTCGCGCGCCCGCGTTCGCGGGCTCGCGCGAGGTCCCCGCGGGCGCGGCTGCGCCGCGCGGGGCGCTCCCGTGCCTCAGTCGGCGATGGCCCGCTTCCAGGCGGGCCGCGCCTTCACGCCGGCGAGCCAGGCCGCCAGCGCCGGCATCCCGTCGATACCGCCCACCAGCGCCTTGCCCCAGGAGGCCACGGCGCCGGTGACGAGGTCGGCCACGCCGAACGCGTCGCCGGCGAGGAACGGGCGGCCCCGGAGCGCCAGGTCGAGGACGCGCGCGCCCTCCAGGAACCTGGCCTTCTGGGCCTCGATGGCCGCCGCGTCGCGCTCGCCCTCGGGCGGACGGAGCAGCCCGTGCAGCGCCTCGAGCGGCGGCTCCAGCTCGTCCATGGCGAAGAACAGCCACTGGTAGGTGAGCGCGCGGCCCGGCGTGCCGGCCGGCGGGAGCATGCCCTTCTCCGGGAAGCGCTCGGCGAGCCACAGGCAGATGGCGGCCGACTCGAAGAGGCGGGCGTCGCCGTCCTCCAGGACCGGCACGCGGCCCATCGGGTGGCGGGCGAGGTGCTCGGGCGTGCGCAGCGCCCCGGCGGCGCGATCGAGCCGGACCAGCTCGTAGGGAACGCCCATCTCCTCGAGCAGCCAGCGGGGGCGGGTGGCCCGCGTGCGCGGCGCGTAGTAGAGCTTCATCCCGGTGTCCTCCATGAAGGGTTCGGATCGTTCTAGACCGGGTCGCGGCCCCGCGGGGCCCGGAAGAAGGGGGCCGTTCACGGTGGGTACACCCGCCGCGCCGGAGCTCCTCCGCGTGCCGCGCGAGGCGGCCGGCGCCAGGCTGGACCGCTGGCTGGCCGGCGCGATCGGCGCGACCGCGGAGCGCACCCGCTGGCTGGTGGAGACGGGCCGGGTGCGCATCCGCGGAAAGACCTGCTCCCCGCACCGCAAGCTGTTCGGGGGCGAGGAGGTCGCGGTGGAGCGGCCCGCGCCGCGCGCGGCCGAGGCGTCGGGCCCGGCGCTGGCGGTGCTGTACGACGACGCGGACTGCCTGGTGGTCGCGAAGCCGCCCGGGCTCGCGGTGGAGGCGTCGGCGCCCGGCGGCGCGTCGGCCGTCGCGGCGGCGAGCCGGCTGGGCTCGTTCGACGTGGACGGCCGCGCCGTCCCCGGGCTGCCGCATCGGCTCGACCGCGACACGAGCGGCGCGCTGCTGCTGGCGCGCCACGACCGGGCGCTGGCCGCGCTGCGCGCCGCGTTCGAGGCCGGCGCGGTCGAGAAGGAGTACCTGGCGCTGGTGGGGGGCGCCCCGCCGCGGGAGGGCCGGCTCGACACGCCGTACGGGCGCGACCCGGCCGATCCGCGCCGCTTCACCACGCGCTTCCCTTCGGCCCGGCGCGCGCGGCTGTCCTGGACGGTGGAGCGCGCCCTGCGAGGCGCCGCGCTCCTGCGGGTCCGGCTCGAGACCGGGCGCACCCACCAGATCCGGGTGCAGCTCGCGGAGGCCGGCTTCCCGGTGCTCGGCGACGCCGCCTACGGCGTGCGCGCCGACGCGATCGCGCGCCAGGCGCTCCACGCCGCGCGGCTCGCGTTCCCGCGGCCGTCCGACGGCGCGCCGGTGGAGGTGCGCGCCCCGCTGCCCGAGGACCTGGAGCGGGCCATCGCCGCGCTCGCCGGCTGAGCCGCCGGCGGATCTCAGCCGCGCGGCGCCGCCCGGAGCCCCGCCGGCCTCCCGGCGAGCCCCGCCAGCGCGAGCAGGCAGAACACGGCCCCCGCGCGGAACGTGAAGGGCGCGCCGAGCCGCTCCCAGAGGAGCCCCGCGACCACGCTCGCCACCAGCGTGGCGATCCCGGCGAGCAGGTTGAAGACGCCGAACGCGGTGCCGCGCAGGTCGGGCGGGGCGGTGTCCGCCACCAGCGTCGCGAACAGGCCCTGCGTGATGCCCATGTGCACGCCCCACAGCGCCACGCCGGCGAGCACCACCGGCCAGCCGCCCTCCATCGCCAGCACGAGATCCGCGGCGACCAGGACGCCGAGCCCCGCCGCCAGGAGGCCCCTGCGGCTCACGCGATCCGACAGGCGCCCCGAGGGATAGGCGGTCAGCGCGTACACCAGGTTCATCGCGACCATCACCAGCGGCACGAGCGCGAGCGGGACGCCGCCCTGCTGCGCGCGCAGCACGAGGAACGCCTCGCTGAAGCGGGCGAGCGTGAACGTCGCGCCGATGCCCACCACCCACCAGTACCGGGGGCCGAGGCGCCGCAGGCTCTCGCGCCGGATCGGGTTCGTGCGTCGGCCGTCCCCGCGGTGCTCGGGCTCGCGCAGCCCGAGCCAGAGCAGCGCCACCGACAGCGCGCCCGGGATCACCGCCACCCAGAACACGCGGCGGAAGTCGTTCGCCCACAGCAGCATCAGGCCCGTGGCGAGGAGCGGGCCCGCGAACGCGCCCACCGTGTCGAGCGCCTGGCGCAGGCCGAACGCCGCGCCCCGGAGCGCCGGCGGCGTGATGTCGGCCACCAGCGCGTCGCGCGGCGCGCCGCGGATGCCCTTGCCGACCCGATCCAGCAGGCGCGCCCCGAGCACCACCGCCGGCGTCGGCGCCAGGGCGAAGAGCGGCTTCGTGGCGGCGCCCAGCGCGTACCCGGCGACCGCGAGCGCCTTGCGCCGGCCGAGCGCGTCGCTCAGCACGCCCGAGAACACCTTCACCCCCAGCGCGGTGGACTCGGCCAGCCCCTCGATCACGCCCACCGTCAGCGCGCCCGCGCCGAGCGCGGTCACCATGAACAGCGGCAGCAGCGCGTGGATCATCTCGGAGGAGACGTCCATGAGCAGGCTCACGCCGCCCAGCACCCACACGCCGGCGGGGATCCGCGCCGGCGCGCCCCGCCGCTCGTCCTGCTGCGCCTGCACGGTCCGTCCCTCCGCGCCGGTCCGCTCGCCCGGCGCGCGCCCACACTACAGCGCCTCCCCTTCGCGTGGGGCCGTCGCGAGGGCGCCGCGGGGCCCGGCGGGCGGGTCCGGGCCGCCGCGCCCGCGGCATCCCCGCCCGGGAGCGGCCGGCGGGCGCGCCGCGCGCCATAGACCCGCGAACGTGAACCCCGCCCTCCTGCTGAAGCTCGGCGCCGTCGGTGCGCTGGTCGGCTCCGCCGCGTACGTGCACCGCCGCGGCCGTGTCCGCCACCCCTTCTTCCGGCAGCTCACCGACCACTCGACCTTCTTCGCGCCGCTGAACGCGCTCGTGTACCTCGCCTCCGCGGTCCCGAGCCGCCCGTTCCTCGACCTCGCCGACTTCCCGGCGCTCGCGCCGCTCCGGGCGCACTGGCAGGAGATCCGCGACGAGGCGCTGCGCCTCCAGTCGGAGGAGCGCATCCGCGCGGCGGACGGGCACGTGGACGCGGGGTTCAACTCGTTCTTCCGCCGCGGCTGGAAGCGCTTCTACCTCAAGTGGTACGGCGAGCCGCTCGCGTCGGCGCGCGCCCGCTGCCCGCGAACGGTCGAGCTGGTCGAGGCGATCCCCGGGGTCCGTGCGGCCATGTTCGCGCTCCTCCCGCCGGGCGGGACGCTCATGGCGCACCGGGATCCGTTCGCGGGCTCGATCCGCTACCACCTCGGCCTGGTCACGCCGGGCTCGGACGCTTGCCGCATCGTGGTGGACGGCGAGCCCTACGCCTGGCGCGACGGGGAGGCGGTGCTGTTCGACGAGACGTACGTCCACCACGCCGTCAACCAGACCGACACGGCCCGGATCATCCTGTTCTGCGACGTGGAGCGGCCCATGCGCTGGCGCGCCGCCGGCCGGCTCAACCGCTGGGTCGGCGACCACCTGATGCGCGCCAGCCGGACCCGGAACGAGGACGGCGAGGAGATCGGCTGGGTGAACCGCGCCTTCGCGCGCGTGTACCAGGTGCGCCTCGTCGGCAAGCGGCTCAAGGCCTGGAACCGGCCCACGTACTACGCCGTGAAGTTCGCGCTGCTGGGCGGGCTGGCCTGGCTGCTGCTCGCGTGACGGCGACGGTCCGCTAGGCCTGCCGCTGCTCGCGGGTGCGCCGGTGGTGGCGCCGCGCCTTCGCCTTGTTGCCGCAGTCCTGCATCGAGCACCAGCGTCGGGTGCCGGCGCGGGTCTCGTCCACGAACAGCCAGCTGCACTCGTGCGTCTCGTAGAGCCCGCAGACGCGGACCCGGTCGGCGTCGGCGTCGGAGGTGAGCAGCTCGGCGGCGGAGAGCACCACCGGCCAGAGCGGCGCGTCGAGCGCGCCGGCGTCCGCGTCCCAGCCCAGCGCGAACGCGTCGCCGCGGCGCTCCAGGCGCCGGTGCGCGAGCGCCGCGCCCAGCGCCGTCGAGAGCCGCTCCACGTCCTCGGCGGCGGGCGCGCGCCGCTCCGCCCGCGCCAGGAACGTCCGGTACAGCGTCTCGCGGAGCGTGAGCGCGTCCGAGAAGGCGCGCTCCGCCTCGGCGGGGCGCCGGCGGGCCTCGGCGAGCAGGTGGCGGGCCTGCGCCTCGTTCACCGCGCCGGTCTGCCGCGCGAACTCGACCAGGTCCGGGTAGGCGGCCAGGCGCTCCTTCGGCGTCACGCCCCGCATGCCGCCGACGGTGTTCGCGAAGTCGAGGCAGAGGCGGCCGCCGGAGAGATCGAACCGGAAGGGGGGCTGGGTCACGAGCGCTCCTTTAACCCGCATGATGCCACTTGACAGGTTAGATAGCCAGGCCCAAGCTGTAACCATCTAAACGCGACTTGCCGGTTATAATCCGGCATGCCGGTTACAAGGAGAGAGGCCATGGCCCGTCCCGTGAACCCGACCGTCCCCCGCGCCGCGAAGGCCGACGGCTGGCGAAGGCTGATGGATCTGCTGGGGAGCCTGCTGATCCTGGCGGTGTGGCTGTCGCTCTGGGCCTGGGTGGCGGTGGGCGTGGCCGCGCCGCTCGGGCGGATCGGCGCCGGCGCGCCGGGGCCCGCCGCGAGCGCGTCGCTGCGGGCCCGGGGCGCCTGACGAGCGGGACTAGCCTTCCGCCGGGAGCGCCGGGTGGGCGCGCCCGGCGGAGCGGCGAAGGGCCAGCGCGCGGTCCAGCGAGAGGCGGCCGCCCCCCGCCACGACCAGCGGGAGCGCCAGCCCCAGCGCGAGCAGGTGGTACTCGAAGCCGTCGGGCGCGAAGAACCCGTGCTGCCCGTGCACGGTGACGATGGCGCCCACCATCACCGACGCGATGCCGAGCGCGGCGAGGCGCGAGAGCACGCCGAGCACGAGCATGACCGAGCCGACCGACTCGGCGAGGATCACGAGCACCGCCAGCAGCCAGGGCAGCCCCATGCCGGCGGTGAAGCCGGTCAGGGTGGCCTCCAGGCCGCGGCCGCCGAACCAGCCGAGGAGCTTCTGCGCGCCGTGCGGGAACATCACCAGGCCCAGCACGACGCGCTGGAAGAGGCGGGTGGTGGAGTCGTCGGTCTCGAGGAAACGCATCATGGTGGGGGACCTCCGGGTGTGTGGAGGGGCGTGTTCCTAACCGCGGCGGCGCGCGCCGGTGCGGCAAAACGGGGAACGGACGGTTGCGCGCCGCGCGACGGCGCGGGCGCGCGGTCGCGCCGGGATTTTCAAGTCTTGCGGGCGGCCCGCCGGCGTGCCAGATACGCGGGCCCCGCGCCATGCTCGACCTGTCCACCCTCAACCCGCCGCAGCGCGAGGCGGTGATGACCACCGAGGGCCCGCTGCTGGTGCTCGCGGGCGCGGGCTCGGGCAAGACCCGCGTCATCGCGCACCGCGTCGCCTACCTGCTGGTGCAGGGCGTGGACCCGGAGCAGGTGCTCGCGGTCACGTTCACCAACAAGGCCGCGGGCGAGATGCGCGAGCGGGTGGCCGCGCTGGCGGGCCCGCCCGGCGTGGACGTGTTCGTCTCCACGTTCCACAGCTTCGGCCTGTGGCTGCTGCAGCAGGAGCACGAGGCGGCCGGGCTGCCCCGCCGCTTCGCCATCTGCGACGCCGGGGACCAGCTCGCGCTCGTGAAGCGGTGCATGCGCGAGGTGAGCGTGGACGACCGCAAGTTCGACGCGCACCGGGTGCTCTCGCTCCTCTCGCGCGCCAAGAACGCCGGCAAGAAGCGGATCGTGCCGCGGGAGGCGGGGCAGGGCGACGACTACGACCTCGTCGCCGCCGAGGTGTACCCGCGCTACGAGAAGGCGCTCCGCGCCATGCGCTCGGTGGACTTCGACGACCTCATCGCCCGGCCGGTGGCGATGCTGGCGCACGACCCGGCGCTGCGCGCCCGCTGCCAGGAGCGCTTCCGCTACCTGCTGGTGGACGAGTACCAGGACACGAACGCCGCCCAGCTCGAGCTCTTGAAGCTCCTCGCCGGCGAGCGGCGGAACGTGTGCGCGGTCGGCGACGACGACCAGGCCATCTACGGCTGGCGCGGCGCCGAGGTGAAGAACATCCTGCGGTTCGAGCGGCACTTCCCCGGCGCGAAGGAGGTCCGGCTCGAGCAGAACTACCGCTCCACCGGCCACATCCTCGCCTGCGCGAACGCGGTCATCGCGAAGAACGCGGCGCGCAAGGCGAAGGCGCTGTTCACCGCGGGCGAGGCGGGCGAGCCGGTGCGGGTGGTGGCCATGTCCGAGGAGGAGGACGAGGCGCGCTTCGTGGCCGAGGAGATCGCCCGGCAGCGCGGCGAGGGCCGGCCGTGGAGCCACTTCGCGGTGCTGTTCCGCCTCAACGCGCTCTCGCGCCCGTTCGAGGAGGCGTTCCGCGAGGGCTCCATGCCGTACAAGGTGCACGGCGGCCCCGCCTTCTTCGACCGCTCCGAGGTGCGCGACCTGCTCGCGTACCTGAAGCTCTGCGTGCAGCCCGAGGACGACGTGTCGCTCTCGCGCGTCGTGAACGTGCCGCCGCGCGGGATCGGCGACACGTCCATGGAGCGGGTGCACGACTGGGCCATCCCGCGGAAGCTCCACCTGCTCGAGGCGATGCGGCGGGCGGCGGAGATCCCGGACCTCCCGCGCGGCGCCGCGGAGAAGATCGGCGCGTTCGTCGCGCTGGTGGACCGCTTCCAGGCCCGCTTCCGCGAGGGGCCGGTGTCGGAGGCCGCGCGCGCGCTGGTGGCGGAGGTGGACCTGTTCAGCCACGTGCGCGCCGGGGTGCAGTCGCTCGAGGCGGGATCCCGCCGGGTGGACGCGCTGGAGGGGCTGCTGCGCTCGCTCGACGGCTACGTCCAGCGCACCGCGCGCCCGTCGCTCGCCACCTGGCTGCAGCGGCTCGCGCTCGACTCGCGCGAGGAGGAGGATCCGTCGGGCGAGGGCGGGATCACGCTCATGACGCTGCACGCGGCGAAGGGGCTCGAGTTCCCGGTGGTGTTCCTGGTGGGCGTCGAGGAGGACTACCTCCCCTGCGCCGGGATCCAGGGCGAGGCCCGCGACCTCGACGAGGAGCGGCGGCTCGCCTACGTGGGCATCACCCGCGCGCGCGAGCGGCTGTACCTGACGCGCGTCGCGGCGCGATCGAAGCGCGGCAAGCTCCTGCCCCGCACCCCGTCGCGCTTCCTCGACGACCTGCCGCCCGCGGCCCACGAGAAGGTGGACCCGGCCGCGCTCGCCGCGCCGCCGCAGGACGTGGCGGCGCACACCGAGAGCGTCATGGCCGCGCTGCGCGCGCGGCTGGGCGGCCGCTGACCGTCGGGGCGCGCCGGCTCACGCGCTCTCAGAGCGCGTGAATCCATCCCCGGACCGAGCCAGGCGGTCGAGACGCGAGCAGCGCGAGGCGCGACGACCGAGCATGCCCCGAGGCATGTGAGGGAGGAGCAACGACGCGATGCGACGCGGATCGGCCGCCGCGGCGACGGGAGGGGATGGGTTCACGTGCTCTCAGGGCCCGGCCGAGGGCGCGAGCAGCACGTACCCCGCGCCGCCGGGCCCGAAGCCCTCGCAGTTCAGGACGTCCACCACCACCTCGCCGCTCGCGAGCTGCCAGTTCGCGTCGGCGCGCGCCGTGGCGTCCGGCGAGAGGCGCGCGCAGGCGAACACCTCGTCGAACGCGGCGCCGTCGGCGGACGCGAACAGGTGGGCCGACACGTCGCCGTCCGGGTACACGTCGCCGGCCGGCTCCCGGGCCGCGCCGACCAGGTAGCCGCCGCCGCGCAGCGCGAGCGCCGAGTAGCTCGGGCCGGGCAGGCGGAACCCCGCTTCGTACGCGCCGCCGAACGAGAGCGTGATCACGTGGGGGACCACCAGCGTGAACGGAGAGTCGATCCCCCCGAGCAGCCCCTCGGGCGTCGCCACCGCGCGGACCAGCACGCCGCCCTCGAGCGGCCCTCGCACCAGGGCCTGGGTGCGGCCGCCGTCGAAGGAGAGGTACGTGCCGCCGACCCGGTCGCCGTAGAACAGCCAGAGCGCGCCCGTGGCCGGGTCGGCGAGCAGCCCGTGCCCGTGCCGGTGCTCGGAGGTCTCGGCGCGCACCGACCAGGTGAGGCCGCCGTCGGCGCTCGCCCACAGGCGAATGGGCACGCTGTCGCCGGTGAAGGACTGGTACTCGAGCAGGAACGTCTCGCCGCCGAGCTCCGCCACGCTGCCCGGGGTGAGCATCCGGTACCCGCCGAGCCACAGCACGTCGGTCCAGGTCCGGCCGCCGTCGCCGGAGCGCGCGATCACGTGGCCGGTCGCGTCGGCCGTGTCGGCGAGCAGCGCACCGCCGGAGAGGGCGGCGAAGACGCGCACGCCGCGCCCGCCCGGGGTCGGACCGCGCGGCGTCCAGGTGCGCCCGTCGGCGCTGGCGTGGATCTGCCGCGGCCCGGAGAGGTTCGTCGCGTACGCGGTCCCGTCGGCCCCGATCCCGAGGAACCGGAACTCGGTCCCGGTGAACGACACCTCGAGCCGCGCCGGGGGCGCGCTCGATCCGCCGGTCGGGGGAGGGTTGCTCGCCGGCGGCGTCTGCGGCGGCGGCGCCGGCCCCGGATCGGCCGTGCCCCCGGCCCGCCCGCTGCCCCCGCACGCGGCGAGCAGCAACACCGCGCCCAGCGCCCCGATCCGCCGATCGGCCATACGCTCCTCCCCCCAGGCCAACGTGCGCCGCGCGGCCGCGCGCGGCGCCCGCCGGCCGGGACGGCGAGCGAGGTCTTGTGGGGAAGCCCCGAAGCCGCTAGATTGCGCGGCGCTTTCCGCTCCCCTCCGGCTGGAGGCACGGCTCGCGTGCCGGGTGCCAGGACAGGGGTCCGATCACGCTTGACAACGGGGCACGCGTCCTCTAAAAGGCGCGTTTCCAAACTCGGGATTCCGCAGGTTTATCCATGTCCAAAGGCACCACGCACAGCGCCACCCGCGCAGAGGCCCTGAACGGTCGGAAGTGGTGGGTCGTCGACGCCACCGATCTCACCGTCGGCCGCGCCGCCACCCGCATCGCCTCGATCCTCAAGGGCAAGCACAAGCCGGCGTACACCCCCTCGATGGACACCGGCGACTTCGTGGTCGTGGTGAACGCCGGGAAGGTCCGCTTCACCGGCAACAAGGAGACCGACAAGGTCTTCTTCACGCACACCATGCACCCGGGCGGCGCGAAGCAGACGCCGATGAACAAGCTCCGCGAGCGGCACCCCGAGCAGATCATCGAGAACGCCGTCCGCCGCATGCTGCCCCGCAACAACCTCGGCCGGCAGATGCTCGCCAAGCTCAAGGTCTACGCGGGCGACACGCACCCGCACGCGGCGCAGAAGCCCGAGGCGCTGAGCCTCGCTCAGTAAGGACGATCGCACATGGCTATCCAGGCGAACATGACCGTCGGCCGTCGCAAGGAGGCGGTCGCGCGCGTGCGGCTCGTCCCCGGCACGGGCAACATCACCATCAACGGCCGCTCGATGGACGAGTACTTCGGCCGCGAGACCTCGAAGATGATCCTGGTCGAGCCGCTGAAGCTCGTCGACCAGATGGGCAAGCTCGACGTCTTCGTGAACGCGGCCGGCGGCGGCCTCTCCGGCCAGGCCGGCGCGATCCGCCACGGCATCAGCCGCGCGCTGGTCGAGTTGAACCCCGAGTACCGTCCGGTGCTCAAGAAGGCCGGCTTCATGACCCGCGACGCGCGCGCCGTCGAGCGCAAGAAGTACGGCCGTCCGGGCGCCCGCAAGCGCTTCCAGTTCTCCAAGCGCTAGCCGCCCCGTCCTCCGGGACCTCCACGGCCGGCCCGCGGCGACGCGGCGCCGGCCGTCGTGCGTCCGGAGCCGCCGCGCAGCTCAGAGCCAGGGCTCGGCCACCGCGGCGCCGGCCTCGCGGAGCCGCATGGCCCTCGGCCGCCGCCGCCAGGCGCCGGGCTCGATCTCGTACGAGCGGGTCAGGTCCAGCCCGAACCGCCGGGCGAGCCCGGCGGCCGCCTCGGGCGCGTCGGTCACGATCGACGTCTCCCACAGGAACGAGAGGCTCTGCGAGTCCATGTTGGTCGAGCCGATCGCGCAGGCGCCGTCCGCGAGGATGGTCTTCGCGTGCATCATCGACGCGTCGTACTCGAACACGCGCACCCCGCCCGCGAGCAGCCGCCGGTAGGTCCGGCGCTGCCCGGCCTGCACCAGCGGAACGTCGTGCCACGGTCCCGGCGCGAGCACCCGCACGTCCACCCCGGCCCGGGCACGGGCGATCAGCACGTCCTGGAGCGAGCGATCCGGCACGAAGTAGGAGTTCGCGATCCACAGCCGGCGCCGGGCCGAGGCCAGCAGCGCATAGCTCATCCGCGCGGCCAGCGTGGCGCGCGCCCAGGCGGGCGTGGACGCGACCACCGCCACGCGGTGCGGCCCGGCCGGCGCGAGGCGCGGGTAGGCGGAGGCCGGGAGCGGCTGGCCGCCCGCCGCCTGGAAGCTCTCGTCGAAGGCGCGCTGCAGGTCGCCCACCGCGGGGCCGCGCACCCGGGCGGCCGTGTCGCGCCAGCCCTCCTCGCCCACCCCGTTCCCGAGCCAGCTCTTCCAGATCCCGAAGCCGCCCACGAACGCGGTCCGCCCGTCGAACACCAGCACGCGCCGGTGGTTGCAGCGGAACGGGTCCGGCAGCGGCGCGTGGCGCCGGATGGCGCAGCCGCTCGCCACCAGCCGCCGCTCCAGCGCCGGGTCGAAGTGCTGCGAGCCGAACCAGTCGAGCACGATCCGGCAGACGACGCCGGGGCGCCGCTCGAGCACCGCGCGGCCGATCCGCTCGGAGGGGTCGCCGGTGCCGCGCCACATGAACTCGCAGATGTGGATCGACTCGCGCGCGGACCGGATCTCGCGCTCCAGCGCGTCGAAGATCGACCCGTCCTCGAGCAGCGAGACCTCGTTCGCCTCCCGGACCGGTACGCCCACCTCGCGCTCCAGCAGCACGTCGAGCGGCACCTCGTCCGCCAGGCGGATGAACCGCCGGGCGAGCTGCTGCCGGCGCAGCCGGCGGGAGAGATGGCCGCCCAGGGCCACCCCGAGCGCCAGCGGGAAGGCGCTCGCCAGCACTCCGTCCGTCCTCAGGCGCATGCCCGAAGGTTGGGCACGGGGCCGCGGTCCGGGCCCGCGCTCCCGCGATGACGACCTTGCCGGCATGTCGCAGCGGGGCGGCGCCGGACGAGGAGTGGTGCTCGCGGCCGCCGCCGCGGGCGGGGCGGTGCTCGTCGGGCTGGTGTTCTTCCGGCCCGAGTGGCGCGGCGGCGCGCCCGCGCTGGTCCCGCGCTTCGACCTGGGCGCGTTCGCCCGCGAGCTCCCCGCCCAGGCCCGCTGGCTCGTCCCGTTCGCGGCGATCACCGCCGCGCTGCCGGCGCTGCGCGCGCTGGTGTGGCGGGCGGCGCTCGCGCCGGCGCGGGTCCGCTGGCCCGACGCCTACCACGCCACCGCGCTCGGGGCGCTCGTGCACAACGCCGTGCCGGGCAAGCTGGGGCCGGCGGCGGCGGCGGCGCTGCTGGCACGGTTCACCGGGCGGCCGTTCGGCGCGGCGCTGTCCTCGCAGCTCGTGGCGAAGCTGCTCGAGCTCGCGGCGGTGGTGGCGCTCGGCGCCGTGGCGGCCGCGGCGCGCGGGGGCGGGGCGGGCCGGGCCGCGCTCGCGGGCGCGGCGGCGGTGGCGGCGCTGGCCTCCGCGGCGGTGGCGCTGGCGCGACTCGGCCCGGGCGCGGCCCGCCGGCTGTCACCGCGCCACGCGCGCTGGGCCGGCCTGGTCGCGGCCGGGGCCGAGGGGATCCGCGGCCTGGCGGCGCCGGCCCGGCTGTCCCGCGCGCTCGCGCTCGGCGCGCTCCCGCCGCTGGCCGCGGCGGCGGCCTACGCGCTCCCGCTCGCCGCGTTCGGGGTCGCCGATCCGCTCGCCGGCGGCGCGGTGATCCTCGCGCTC
Source organism: Anaeromyxobacter dehalogenans 2CP-1 (assembly GCF_000022145.1). Taxonomy (NCBI): domain Bacteria; kingdom Pseudomonadati; phylum Myxococcota; class Myxococcia; order Myxococcales; family Anaeromyxobacteraceae; genus Anaeromyxobacter; species Anaeromyxobacter dehalogenans. The sequence continues at coordinate 3,929,352 of NC_011891.1, read as the reverse complement.
GTCACCTTCGGCCAGCTCACCCCGGGGCTGCCGGTGGGCACCGGCGTGTACTACGCGCTCGCGGCCCTGGGCGCGCGCCGGCTCGGGGCCGATCCGGCGGACGCGGCCGCGCTCGCGGTGCTCACGCACGCCGCCACGGTGCTGACGCTGCTCGCGGTCGGCGCCGCGTCGGCGGCCGTCCGCCGCGACGCGCTGCGCGAGGTGCTGCGGCGGGCGCGGGCGGCGCGCCGGGGCGCCGGGCCGGGCGGGGACCCCGGCGGCGAACCGGCGGCCGGGCGCCGCTCACGCGCGCCTACATAGGCGCCGCGCGCCGGGGTCCGTCCGATTGGATCCGCCGGATCACGAATGTTACCCTCGGCACCGCGATGGAACTCAACGAGATCCTGCAGGTCGCGCTCCGCGCCGGCGCCTCGGACATCCACCTGAAGGCGGGCCTCCCGCCGATGTTCCGCGTCGACGGCTCGCTGGTGCCGCTGAAGGACGCCCGCCGCCTGCCGCCCGAGGAGATCGCGCGGATGGGCTTCGGGATCATGAACGAGTACCAGAAGGAGAAGTTCAAGCAGACGAACGAGGTGGACCTCGCCTACGGCGTGCCCGGCCTCGGCCGCTTCCGCGTGAACGTCTTCCAGCAGCGCGGCACGCTCGGCGTGGTGCTCCGCGTCATCCCGTTCCGCATCCAGAGCATCGAGCAGCTCATGCTGCCCAAGATCCTGGAGAAGGTCGCGGGCGAGCAGCGCGGCCTGGTGCTCGTCACCGGCACGACCGGCTCCGGCAAGTCCACCACGCTCGCGGCGATGATCGACCACATCAACGCGACCGAGACCTGCCACATCATGACCATCGAGGATCCCATCGAGTTCCTCATCCGCGACAAGCGCTCGATCGTGAACCAGCGCGAGGTCGGGGTGGACACGATGAGCTTCGGGCAGGCGCTGAAGAGCGCGCTCCGGCAGGACCCCGACGTCATCCTGGTGGGCGAGATGCGCGACCTCGAGACCATCGAGACCGCGCTCACCGCGGCCGAGACCGGCCACCTGGTGATGTCCACCCTGCACACGCTCGACGCGACCGAGACCATCAACCGCATCATCTCCGCGTTCCCGCCGTACCAGCAGAAGCAGGTCCGCCTGCAGCTCGGCTCGGTGCTGAAGGCGGTGATCTCGCAGCGCCTGGTGCCGCGCGCCGACGGGAAGGGGCGCGTGCCGGCCATCGAGGTGCTGCTCGCGACGGGGCGCGTCCGCGAGCTCATCGAGGACAAGGACCGGACGAAGGAGATCACCGACGCCATCTCGCAGGGCCACACCACCTACGGGATGCAGACGTTCGATCAGTCGCTCATGGCGCTGCTCCGCTCGAGCCTCATCAGCTACGAGGAGGCGCTCCGGCAGGCCACCAACCCGGACGACTTCGCGCTGCGCGTCTCGGGCGTGAGCGGCACCTCCGACTCGAAGTGGGACTCCTTCGAGAAGCCGGCCGAGGCGGGCCCCGCGGCCCGCGCGCCGGCGCCCGGGCAGCCCGCCGCGCCCCGCCCCGCGCCCGGCGCGCCGCTCGGGCGGCTCGCGCCCGGCGCCGCTCCCCGGCCCCCCGCCGCGCCCCGCGCCGGCGGCCAGGGCGGGCCGGACGACGACTTCCAGATCGAGCGCTTCTAGCGCCGCGCCCCGTGCCGCCCCCCGGGCAGCCACCGCTCGCGCGCGCCAAGGCGATCGCGCTCCGCCAGCTCGCGTCCCGCATGCGCACCGAGGCGCAGGTCCGCGCGCGCCTGGCGCGCGACGGCCTGGAGGCCGAGGCGGACGAGACCGTGGCCTGGCTGCGCCGGCTGGGCTACCTCGACGACGCCGCCTACGCCCGGGCCCGGGCGCGCTCGCTGGTCGCGGGCGGCAGGCTCGGGCCGCGGATGGCCGAGCGCCGGCTGGTGGGGGAGGGGATCGGTGCGGGCGAGGCGCGGGGGGCCGTGGCCGCGGCGCTGGCCGGGGAGGCGGGGGAGGATCCCCGCGCCGCCGAGCTGGTGCTGTGCCGCGCGCTGGCGGAGCGCCGGGCGCGGGGGCGGCCGCTCGCGGACCTCGACGCGGCCGGGCGCCGCCGCCTGTCGCGCTTCCTGCTCGGGCGCGGCTTCTCCGGGGCGGTGGTGGCCCGGGCCCTCGGGGTCTACGAGGACCAGGACGGCTGAACCCGGGCGGTCCCCGGAACGACTGCGCGCCGGCCGGGCCTCTGCTATCTTCCGGGCCCCATGCGCCGGAACCTCGCCCTCGCCGCCGCCCTGTCCGCCGCCGTGGCCCTCGCGGCGTGCGGCACCAAGCACACCACCTTCACCGGCGGCCTGAAGCTCGGGAAGACGCCCGAGGAGAACTACCAGGCCGGCATGGACGAGCTGAAGGCGGACAACTTCACCGAGGCGGTGAAGTTCTTCGAGTTCGTGAAGACGAAGTACCCGTTCTCGAAGTTCGCGGCGCTGTCCGAGCTGCGCCTCGCCGACGTGAAGTTCAAGCAGGACCGGTACCTGGAGGCCGCCGAGGCCTACAAGCAGTTCGTCCAGCTCCACCCCACCCACGAGGACGTGGACTACGCGGAGTACCGCTCCGGCCTCGCCTACTTCAAGGACGCGCCCGGCGACTTCGCGCTGTTCCCGCCGGCGTCGGAGAAGGACCAGCGGCAGGCGGAGAAGGCGGTGCAGGTGCTGACCGACTTCGTCCAGACCCGGACCCAGTCGAAGTACCTGGCGGACGCGAAGAAGGTGCTGGCCGAGGCCCAGACCCGGCTGGCGGCGCGCGAGTGGTACGTGGCCGAGTACTACTACAAGCGCTCGCGCTGGGCGGGCGCCGCGGGCCGGTACGAGACGCTGGTGGACAAGTACCCGGGCTCGACCCACGAGCCCGAGGCGCTCTGGAAGCTCGCCAGCGCCTGCCTGAAGATGGACGAGAAGCACCGCGCCCGGAAGGCGCTCCAGACGCTCATCGTGAAGCACCCGGGCGACGCGCGACGGGCCGAGGCCGAGAAGCTCCTTGCCTCGATCCGCTGAGCCGCCCGCGCCGCCGCCGGCGCGTCCCCCGCCGTTCTCCCCCGGCTCCCGCGCCGCCCGCCGGCGCGCCCGCGCCGCGAAGGTCGGCGCCCCCTACCTCGTCCCGCTGGCGCTCGCCGCCGTGGCGGCGCTGCTGCTGTGGCGCTACTGGGACCGGATCGCCGGCGCCGACCTCGCCATCTCCGCCGCCAGCCCGGAGACGCAGGTGCGCGAGGCGCTCCGCCACCAGGAGCGCGCGCACCTGAACGACGTCTACGGCTTCAAGTCGGGCGGCACCGCCGAGCTGGTCCCGGTCCGCTTCGCCGAGGTGGCGGTGCAGGTGGACGGCGACCGCGCCTCGGTGCTGGCCATCGTGGAGGCGGATGGCCGGGTGACCTGGCGCGACGAGCACGCCGAGGTCTCCTACGTCGGCCGCGAGGCGTTCGCGATGACCCGCTGCTCGATCGCGCTCTGGTGCGGCGACGGGCAGCAGTTCGCCGGCCTGCGGGGCGTGCTCACGGCGCTGTTCCGCCGCGAGGACGCCTGGAACGCGGCGGACGCGGCCGCGCTGGAGCGGCTGGTCGCCGAGGCCCACGCCGGCGACCCCGCGGCGCTGGGGGCGCGGCTCCGCGCCGAGCTCGCCGCCGCGGCGGGCGCGCGGGTCCGGATCTCGGCCTGGCAGATCCGGGTGGAGCGCGACCGCGCCGAGGTGGGCGAGGACTACGAGCTGGTCCGGGAGGGTCGCGCCGCGGAGCGCCGCCGCGCGCGCTACGTGCTCGCGCGCGAGGGCGAGCGCTGGCGGTTCGTGGACGGGCTGTGAGCGTCCCGCGCGGCGCGCGCGGCCGGTGAACGGCCGCTCGGGGCGCGCCGCGGTCTGGTGTAGACTCGCGCGCCGGGAGGCCCCGACCATGGAAGACACCTTGAAGCAGGCCCTCGCGCTCGGACGCGGCTACTACCTCAAGAAGGACTACGGGCTCGCCGAGCAGTACCTGACCGAGGTCGTCGAGCAGAACCAGTCGTTCGCCGACGTGTACAACATGCTCGGCGTCATCTACCACGACCAGGGGCAGTACCAGAAAGCGCTGCGCGCCTTCGAGGCGGCGCTCCGGATCAACCCCGGCTACACCGACGCGGCGCTGAACCTCGCCGTCACGTACAACGACACCGGCAAGTACCGCGAGGCGCAGGAGACGTACCGCCACGCGCTGTCGCGCTCGGGCGCGCAGCACGGCAAGCTCGATCGCTTCGTGCAGGGCAAGCTCGCGAACATGTACGCCGACATCGGCGACGTGTACCTCTCCTCCGGCCTGTACGCCGAGGCGATCGCCGAGTACCGGCGGGCGCTCGCGCTGGGGCCGGCGTTCGTGGACATCCGCGCGAAGCTGGCCGGCGCGCTGCGCGACGCCGGGGAGCGCGAGGCGGCCATCGCCGAGTACGAGGAGGCGGTCCGGCAGGCCCCGAGCTACGTGCTCGCGCGCCTCAACCTGGGCCTCTCGCTATTCACGGTGGGTCGCAAGGACGAGGCGGTGGGGCACTGGCAGCGGGTGCTGGAGATCTCTCCCGGCAACCGCAACGCCGAGATGTACCTCCAGCTCGCGGCCGGGCAATCGTAACGGGGCTGCGCCCCGCCCCACGGAGCGGAGCTCCGCGCGGCCCCACCTTGCTGCGCGGGTCCCGTGACCTCGCGCGCCCGCTGACGCGGGTGCGCGCGAGGTCCCCGCGGGCGCAGCTGCGCCGCGCGAACGGGCCTTCGCTCGGCGGCGTTGCCGCGGGCCGCCGGGGACGATATGTCCCAAACCATGAGCGAGGCGGACAAGACGGTGCGGCTGACCAGCCTGAGCCACGGGGCGGGTTGAGCCTGCAAGATCCGCCCAGCGGATCTGGCGCAGGTCCTGCGCCGCCTCCCGGCCGTCGACGATCCCAGGGTGCTGGTCGGCCACTCGACCCGCGACGACGCGGCCGTGTACGCGCTCGACGCCGAGCGCGCGGTGGTCGAGACGGTGGACTTCTTCACGCCGGTGGTGGACGACCCGTACTGGTTCGGCCGCATCGGCGCGGCGAACGCGTTCTCCGACATATGGGCCATGGGCGCGCGGCCGCTGTTCGCGCTGAACCTGGTCGCCTGGCCGGTGAAGACCCTGCCCATGGAGATGCTGGGCGAGGTGCTGCGCGGCGGCGCCGAGACCGCCCGGCTCGCGGGCGCGCCGGTGGTCGGTGGCCACAGCATCGACGACCCCGAGCCCAAGTACGGCATGGCCGTGACCGGCCTCGTCCACCCGGACCGCGTCCTCCGCAACGTGGGCGCCCGGCCGGGAGACCGCCTGCTCCTCACCAAGCCGCTCGGCTCCGGCATCATCACCACCGCCATCAAGCGCGGCATCGCGCCGGCCCCGATGATCGACGCGGCCGTCGAGGTCATGTCCGCGCTGAACCGCGCCGCCGGCGAGGTGCTGGCGGAGAGCGGCGCCGTGCGCGCGCTCACCGACGTCACCGGTTTCGGCCTGCTCGGCCACGCCTGGGAGATGGCGGAGGGCTCGGGCGTCGCGCTCCGGCTCCACGCGGGCGCGGTGCCGGTCCTCCCGGGCGTGCTCGACCTCGCCGCGAAGGACGTGCTGCCGGGCGGCTCGAAGGCGAACCTGGCCTGGGTGGAGCCCGCGCTGCGGGTGGCGCCCGGGGTGGCGGAGGCGCTCCCGGCGGTGCTCGCCGACGCGCAGACCAACGGCGGGCTGCTCGCGGCGGTGGACGCCGCCCGGGCCGGCGCGGTGCTCGAGGCGCTCCGGGCGGCCGGCGTAGCGGCGGTGGAGGTGGGAGAGGTGCTCCCCGGCGACCCGCCGCGGATCGAGCTCGTCCCCTAGCCTCTGCTACAATCCGCGGCCGTGCTCGCGCACCTCGCCGCCGCGCTGATCGCGCTCTCCGCCACCCGGGGGCCGAGCTTCGTCGCCGTGATCGATCCCGGCCACGGCGGCGAGCAGGAGGGGGCGGTCTCGCCGCGCGGCGACCGCGAGAAGGAGCTGACGCTCCAGATCGCCCGGCGCGTGGCGGCCCGGCTGAAGCGCCTCGGCGCGAAGGCCGTGCTCACCCGCGCCGCCGACGCCTCGGTGCCGCTCGCCGCGCGCGCCGCGCTCGCGAACGCGATCCGCGCCGACCTGTTCGTCTCCATCCACCTGAACTCGATGCCCACCGCCGAGGCGCGCCGCGCCTCCCACGGCATCGAGACGTACTTCCTGTCGGCCGACGCGAGCGACGCCTCCGCCACGGCGGTGGCGGCCCGCGAGAACGCCGACCGGCTGGCCGGCGAGCCCGAGCTGGACCCGTCGGATCCGGTCGCCGCCATCCTGAGCGACCTCGAGGACACCGCGGCGCTGCAGCAGTCGTCCCGCCTCGCGTACGCGGTGCAGGAGCGGCTGGTCCAGGCGCTCGGGGCGGAGGACCGCGGCGTGAAGCAGGCCCCGTTCTACGTGCTCGCCGGGGCGCGCATGCCGGCGGTGCTGCTGGAGGTCGGGTTCATCTCGCACCCGGCCGAGGGCGACCGGCTGCGCAGCGCGGCCTACCAGGAGCAGGTGGCGGGCGCCATCGTCGAGGGGATCGCCGCCTACCGCGCCCAGACGGTCCGGGCGAGCCGCTAGCCCCCGCCGTCCGGGACGCCCCGTGGGCGTGGCGCGCCCGGCGCGCCCGTGCTAATCCCGCCGCCATGCGAAAGAACGGCCGCGGCGAGCTCGACCTCCGCCCCATCCTCCTCGAGCCCCGCGTCTCCAAGCACGCGGAGGGCTCCTGCCTGGTTCGCTTCGGCGACACCCACGTGCTGTGCACCGCCTCGGTGGACGAGAAGGTCCCGCCGCACGTGTACGGCACCGGCGCGGGCTGGGTCACCGCCGAGTACGGCATGCTGCCGCGCTCCACGCACGAGCGCATGCAGCGCGAGGCGGCCCGCGGGAAGCAGACCGGGCGCACCCTCGAGATCCAGCGGCTGGTCGGGCGGGCGCTGCGCGCCGCGGTGGATCTGCGCGCCATCGGGCCGCGCACCGTGACGCTCGACTGCGACGTGATCCAGGCCGACGGCGGCACCCGCACCGCCGCCATCACCGGCGCCTACGTGGCGCTCGTCCAGGCGGTGCGCGGGATCCAGAAGCGCCGGCAGCTCGCGCAGGACCCGGTGAAGCGCAGCGTGGCGGCGGTGTCGGTGGGGATCGTCGCGGGGCAGGTGCACCTCGACCTCGACTACGACGAGGACTCCACCGCCGAGGTGGACATGAACGTGGTCGCGACCGGCGACGGCGCGCTGGTCGAGGTCCAGGGCACCGCCGAGGGCAAGCCGTTCCCGCGCGCCGAGCTGGATCGGATGCTCGACGCCGCGCTGGCCGGCCTGTCGCGCCTGAAGGAGCTCCAGGAGGCGGCGCTTCGCACGCCGTGAGCCCCGTGGATCTGCTGTTCGGCACCACGAACCCCGGGAAGCTGCGCGAGCTGCGCCGGCTGGTGGCGGGCCTGGCGGTGCGGGTGGTCTCGCCCGACGACCTGGGCCGGCCGCTGCCCGAGGTGGTGGAGGACGGGGCGACGTTCCAGGCGAACGCCGAGAAGAAGGCGATCGCCTGGGCGCGCTGGTCGGGGCTGCACGCGCTCGCCGACGACTCCGGCCTGTGCGTGGACGCGCTGGGCGGGGCGCCCGGGGTGCGCTCCGCCCGCTGGTCCGATCTCGAGCCGGACGGGCCGGCCAGCCCGGTGTGCGAGCTGGCGGGCGTGGCCGAGCTGGAGCTGGGGCCGGTGGCGGGGCGGGCCGCCCGCGACGAGCGGAACAACGACAAGCTGCTGGCAGCGCTGTCCGGGCTCCCCGACCCGCGCCGTGCCGCGCGCTACGAGGCGGTGCTGGCGCTCGCCCGGCCGGACGGGACGCTGGTCGGAACCGTCACCGGGACGTGCTCCGGGCGCATCGGCCGCGCGCGCCGGGGGGACGGCGGCTTCGGGTACGACCCGCTGTTCATCCCGACCGCGGAGCTCCAGGCCGGGGAGGGGACCCGCGGGCGGACCATGGCCGAGCTCACGCCGGAGGAGAAGGACGCCCTCTCCCACCGAGGTGAGGCTTTCCGCAGGCTGCGCCCGTTGCTCGCCACGCTCGCCGCTCGCGGCGCTTGACGGGACGGCGGCGGGTCGGCTAGAGACGGGCGTTCTCGGATCGGCTCAGGGGCGCTCGGCGCCACCGCAGGTGTTCCGGGGCGTAGCGCAGCCTGGTAGCGCGCCTGCCTTGGGCGCAGGAGGTCGCCGGTCCGAATCCGGCCGCCCCGACTCTTTGACAGCAATGGTGATGGCCGGGTGCGGCTCCCTCATGCGCCCGTAGCTCAGTTGGCCGGGGGCCCGGGGGCCAATACTGGCCCCCGTAGATCCTCCGGGTCGCGGGCAAGGTCGCGTTTCGAAGTTTCGCGCCCGTAGCTCAGTTGGATAGAGCGTCGGCCTTCGAAGCCGCAGGTCGGGGGTTCGATTCCCTCCGGGCGCGCTGAGATGATGATTTACGGTGAGTATAGCTCAATCGGTAGAGCACTGGACTGTGGATCCGGGGGTTAAGGGTTCGAGCCCCTTTACTCACCCACTTTTTCGCCCGACGCCCACGACCCGCGGGCAGAGTAACCTTCGACGTACGCGCCCGTAGCTCAGTTGGCCGGGGGCCCGGGGGCCGTCACTGGCCCCCGTAGATCCTCCCGATCGCGGGCGAGGTAACCTTCGACGTACGCGCCCGTAGCTCAGTTGGATAGAGCAGCGGCCTTCTAAGCCGCGGGTCGGGGGTTCGAATCCCTCCGGGCGCGCTGCATCGTTCGGCGCGCAGGCGCGGCCGGAGGAGGCCGCGCCGGAGCGCGGCGGGGGTCCGGGGGCGCAGCGTCGCGGTACGACCCGTCGTCGGCCACGTTCGTGCGAAGCCCCCGGGTCCGAATGCCCGGGGGTTCGAATCCCTCCGGGCGTGCTGAAAAGGCGGCGCGATGATCGCGCCGGAGGTCGTTGACAGCCCACCGGGACGCTGCTAATACGGCGCCCCTCGGCCATCCCGAGATGCATCGGGCGCGTAGCTCAACTGGCAGAGCAATGGACTCTTAATCCATAGGTTGAAGGTTCGATTCCTTCCGCGCTCACTCGAAACCCCTGGCGACCCCAGGGGTTTTCGTCTATCCGGGGCATGCCTCGCAGCGGCCCTCGCGCCGCCGGGCCCCGGGCCCCGCCGACGTGGATCCGGGCAGGGGGCCGACGTAGTATCCGGCGCGCTGCGGCAGGGCGGCGCGCCCGCCCCTCACCCTCGCAGCAGGATTCGCACGTGGACACCGACAAGCGTCACCCCATGGAGCTCGCCGTCTACGCCTTCGTCGCCGTGGGCCTGCTGGTCGGCCTGGCGGCGGCGATCGTGGACGTGCACTGGTTCGAGCAGGTCTACGCCGTGGAGGACGGCCCCATCGAGTGGGCCACCGCCATCGCGCTGCTGGTCGGCGCCGGCGTCGCCGCGGTCACCGCGCGCCGTCCGGGCGCGGGCAAGCCGGGCCTCCACCGCCTCACCTGGATCGGCCTCACGCTGCTCTGCTTCTTCGCGGCGGGCGAGGAGATCAGCTGGGGCCAGCGCCTCCTCGGCATCCAGAGCCCCGAGTTCTTCCAGAGCCACAACGCGCAGCACGAGACGAACCTCCACAACCTCGTGGTCGGCAGCGTGAAGGTGAACAAGCTGGTCTTCTCCCAGCTCTTCACGGTCGCCGCCGCGCTGTTCCTGCTGGTGCTCCCCTGGGCGTACCGCCGCCGGGCGGCGTTCGCGCGGCTGGTGGACGCGTGGGCCGTGCCCGTGCCCCGCGTCCGGCAGGTGATCGCGGTGGTGGCGACGTTCGCGTTCATCGCGCTGGTGCCGTCGCGCGAGCGGGACGAGCTGCTCGAGTTCGGCGCCACCTGGCTGTTCGCGATGATCCTGCTCTTCCCCCTCAACGCCGCCGCCATCCGCGGCCCGGCCGCCCGCCCCGGCGAGGCCGCCGCGCCCGCGGGGGAGCCGGGCGCGCGCGCCTCGGCCGATCGCCGGTAGCCCGCCCCGTCCCCGGAAGCCGAGGCCCATGGATCCCACGCTCACCGTCATCGTCCCGGTCTTCGACGAGGAGGACAACCTCGAGCGCGTCGGTCGCGAGCTGACCGCGTACCTCGACCGCACCTCCACGCCGGCGCAGATCCTGTTCGTGAACGACGGCTCGCGCGACCGCAGCGGCCAGATGATCGAGGCGCTCTGCGCCGCGGACCCGCGCTTCCACTTCGTCCACCTGGCGCGCAACTCCGGCCTGAGCGCCGCGCTCAAGGCCGGCTTCGATCACGTGGAGACGCGCTGGGCCGGCTACATCGACTCCGACCTGCAGACCTCGCCCGACGACTTCGACCTGCTCATGCCGTTCGCGGCCGAGTACGAGCTCGTCACCGGGGTCCGGGTGAAGCGCAAGGACACGCTGGTGAAGAAGCTGTCCTCGCGGATCGCCAACGCCATCCGGCGCTCGTTCACCCACGACGGCGCCAGCGACACCGGCTGCCCGCTCAAGGTGATCCGCGCCGACGTGGCCCGCCGCATCCCGTTCTTCAAGGGGATGCACCGCTTCCTCCCGGCGCTGGTGCAGCTCGACGGCGGCAAGGTGAAGGAGGTGCCGGTGCGCCACTTCCCGCGCGTCGCCGGCGAGTCGAAGTACCACCTCTGGAACCGGCTGCTCGGCCCCACCGCCGACCTGTTCGCCTACCGCTGGATGCGGAGCCGCTACATCCGCTACGAGATCGCGAAAAAGGGATGACCGCGAGCCACCTCTGGATCTTCGCCGTCGGGTTCACCGCCCAGATCCTGTTCGCCGCCAGGATGCTGGTGCAGTGGTTCCACTCCGAGAAGGCCGGCAAGCCCATCTCCCCGGTGGTCTTCTGGCAGCTCAGCCTGCTCGGCGGGATCCTGTTCTTCGTCTACGGGATCCTGCGCAAGGACTTCGCCATCGTCCTCGGGCAGCTCATCGTCTACTTCATCTACATCCGGAACCTGCACCTGCAGCAGCGGTGGATGACCGTGAGCGCGCCGTTCCGGTGGGCCGCCTACCTGGTCCCGGTGCTGAGCGTCGCGTACCTCGTCTCCAGCGCGCCCGGCAACCTGCGCGACATCCTCGGCAACGTGGAGATCCCGCTCTGGCTCAAGGTGTGGGGCTCGGTGGGCCAGGTGGTGTTCACGTTCCGCTTCGTGATGCAGTGGATCGACTCCGAGTCGCGCAAGGAGTCGGTGTTCTCGAACGGCTTCTGGGTGGTGAGCCTGGTCGGCTCCACGATGATCCTGGTGTATTCCGTGTTCCGCCGCGATCCGGTGCTGTTCTTCGGGCAGGCCGGCGGCGCGGTGGCCTACTCCCGCAACCTGGTGCTGGGCCTGCGCGCCCGGCGCCACCCCGCCGCATGAGCGCCGCGCCCGGTCGCGCCGGCCCGCCCGGCCTGGGCGGGAGGGTCCAGCTCCTGCTGCTCGCCGCGCTCTGCGCCTGCACGTTCGTGGTGAACGCGGGCGCGCTCACCGCGAACATCATGGAGTCGCGCAACCTCACCGCCGCGCGCGAGATGCTCGAGAAGGGCAACTGGCTGCTGCCCACCATGAACGGGGAGCCGCGGCTGGAGAAGCCACCGCTGCCGACCTGGGCCACCGCCGTCGCCATGGACGCGTTCGGCGAGGAGGACCTCGGGCGGCTGCGCCTGCCCGCCGCGCTGGCCGGCGCGCTGCTGGTCGCGTTCGCGTGGCTGCTGGCGCGCGAGCTCACCGGCGACCGGCTCGCTCCGTTCCTCGCCGCCGGCACCGCCGCCACCTCGTTCTACGTGTTCTTCATGGCCCGGGACATCACCTGGGACATCTTCTGCCACGCGTTCATGCTGGGCGCGATCTGGCAGCTGCACCGCGGCCTGGCGCGCCCCGCCGGCCGGCTCGCGAGCTTCGCCGCCGCCGGCCTGCTCATGGGCCTCTCCTTCCTCTCGAAGGGCCCGGTCTCCTTCTTCTCGCTCCTGCTCCCGTACCTGGTGGCGCGGACGCTCTCGTCCGGCGTGGCGCCGTACCGCGCCGCCTGGCGCCCGCTGCTCCTCACGATCGTCGTCGCGCTCGCCGCGAGCGCGGCGTGGCCGGCCTACGCCTGGCTGGCCCGGCCCGAGGCCTCCGCGCACGTCGCGCAGAAGGAGTCCACCGCCTGGATCAACCGGAACGTGCGGCCGTTCTGGCAATACTGGAGCTTCACCGCACAGTCGGGCGTGTGGGCGGTGCTCGCCACCGCCGCGCTGGTGTTCCCGTACGCGCGCCGCCGCGTGGCGCGGCTCGCCGACTACCGGCTGCTCGCCGCCTGGATCTGGGCCGGCGTGGGGCTCCTGTCGCTCTTCCCGGAGAAGAAGGAGCGCTACCTGCTCCCGGTGCTGGTGCCCATGGCGCTCCTCACCGCGGTCTACGTGCGCGCGCTGGCCGACGCGTTCCGGGCCGGCGCCGAGACCCGCGCCGATCGCGCCCTCGTCCGGGCGAACGCCTGGCTCATGGCGGCGATCGCCGCCGCGGTCCCGCCTGCGCTGTGGCTCGCGCTCCGCGCCCGCGGCGCCAGCCCCGGGTGGCCGCTGCTCGCGGCGGCGGCGGCGGTGTTCTGGGCGCTGGCGGCGCTGCTCGCGCACGCCGGGCTCCGCCTCCGGCCGCTGGCGATGTGGGGCGGGATGGTGGGGATGGTGGCCGCGGCCTGCGTGCTGGTGCTCGGCCAGGTGCCGGCCATCATCACGCGCAACCCCGGCTACCGGCCCTACGGCGAGCTCCGCCACCGGGCCGACCTCGCCGGCGTGCCGTTCTTCCGCGCCGGCGACGTGACCGGCAAGTTCATCGAGGTGATCTGGGCGAGCGGGCGCGAGATCCACGCCTGGGATCCGCGCGAGCGGCCCGAGCCGCCCGTGGCGCCGCCGCTGCTGCTCATGACCTCGGAGCCGCCGGACCGGGTGCTCGCGCCGGAGCTGGCGCGGCGCTTCCGGGTCGAGGACCTGGGCGTGTACGACGGCGCGGTGGACGCCCGCTGGGGCGGCGGCGCGCTCCGGAACCACGTGGTGGTGCTCCGGCCGAGGGAGGCCGGGGGGCGCTAGTCCTTCTTGCCGCCCTGGATGACGCCGAAGCGGGGCCGCTTGCGCTCGGGTGGCTTGAGGATCCCCGCCAGCACCGAGGGCCACGGGAACGCGCAGTCGAAGCGGCGCCCGCGGAACGTCAGGTTGCAGCGGATCCCCCATTCGTCGAGGAGCACCTCCGGCGTGTCCCGGCCGACGACCAGGTTCACGCGGACCAGCTCCTCCTCGTGGAGGTACTCGGGGATCTCCACCGCCGGCGCGGCCGGCGCCACGATCACGCACTCGATGGCCGAGGCGTTGCGGCAGGCCTCGAGCATCTCGCCGTAGCGCCGCTGCGGCGCGAACAACTCGAGCGCGCCCTGCGCCCAGCCCGGGCAGGCGGGCAGGCAGGGGTCGTCGGGGGCGTGGTCGTGGTGCGACTCCACGCGTTTCTGTGTACTACAGGACGCGGCTCCCCGTCCTCGCGAGCATGGTAAAGAGGCGCCCGGGGGCGGGTGGCGGAACTGGCAGACGCGCTGGACTTAGGATCCAGTGCCGCAAGGCATGAGGGTTCGAGCCCCTCCCCGCCCACTTCACCCTTGACCCGCCACCGGCGGGCACGTAGCACTAGCCGATTTCCCCGCCCACACACCCGCAAAGGTCGAACAGGACATGAAGATCCAGGTCGAAACGGTCTCCCCCGTCGAGCGGAAGGTCACCATCGAGGTGGACCCCGATCGCGTCGCCAAGGAGCTCGATCGCGCGTACGCCAGCCTGTCGCGGCGGGTGAAGCTGCGCGGCTTCCGGCCCGGCAAGGCGCCGCGCAAGGTCCTGGAGCGCCAGTTCAAGACCGAGGTGGAGGGGGAGGTCGCCGAGCGGATCGTCACCGAGACGTTCACCGAGGCGGTCCGGGTCGAGTCGCTGCCGGTGGTGGCGCCGCCCAGCGTCTCCATCACCGACGGTGTGGCCGAGGGGAAGCCCATGCGCTACTCGGCGCGCGTCGAGGTGAAGCCGAAGCTCGAGCCCAAGGACTACAAGGGCCTCGAGGTGACGCGGAAGCCGCCCGAGGTCACCGACGAGGCGGTCTCCGGCGAGCTGACGAAGATCCAGGACTCGATGGCCCAGCTCGTGCCCGTCGAGGGGCGCTTCGAGGCCCAGGAGGGCGACTGGGCGGTGATCGATCACGAGGGCACCATCGACGGGAAGCCGTTCGATGGCAGCACGGCCGAGGGAGTGACCGTCAAGGTGGCGCCGGGTCCGATCACCGAAGGCAACGTCGAGGCCCTCAAGGGCAAGAAGATCGGCGACGTGGTCGAGCTCGACGAGCCGTTCCCGGCCGACCACCGCGACGAGGCGCTGCGCGGCAAGACGGCGCACATGAAGGTCACGCTGAAGGCGCTGAAGGCCCGCCAGGCGCCGTCGCTCGACGACGCGCTCGCCAAGGACCTGGGCATCGAGGGCGTCGAGACCCTGGACGCGCTGCGCGCCCGGATCCGGTCCGACCTGGAGAAGCGCGAGAAGCGGCGCGCCGAGTCGGAGCTGAAGGACGCGCTGGTGAAGGCGGCGCTGGCCCGGAACGAGTTCGAGGTGCCGCCGGCGCTGGTGGAGCGCGCCATCGACACCATGCTCGAGGGCGCGGCCGAGCGGTTCGCCCGCCAGGGGATCGACATCCGCCAGCTCCAGCTCGACGTGTCGCGCATGCGCGCCGATCTGCGCGAGCAGGCGCTCCTCCAGGTGCGCGGCGCCCTGCTGCTCGAGGCCATCGCGGACGCCGAGAAGATCGAGGTCACCGAGGAGGACCTGGAGGCCGAGGCGGCCCGCATCGCGGACGAGCTGGGGATGCCCCTGGCGAAGGTCCAGCAGCAGACGCGCGGCAAGGACGCGCGCGAGGCGCTAAAGAACAGGATCAGGGAGGAGAAGGCGCTCTCGCTGCTCTCCTCCGCTGCAACCATCCAGCAGTAGCGAACGCCGGAGACCCGCGATGCCCTACATCCCCATGCCGTACGTGGTCGAGCAGACCCACCGCGGCGAGCGCAGCTACGACATCTACTCGCGGCTCCTGAAGGACCGGATCATCTTCCTGGGGACGCCGGTCGACGACGACGTCGCGAACGTCATCATCGCCCAGCTCCTCTTCCTCGAGTCGGAGGACCCGGACAAGGACATCAACCTCTACATCAACAGCCCGGGCGGCTCCGTGACCTCGGGCCTCGCCATCTACGACACCATGCAGTACGTGAAGCCCCAGGTGTCCACCATCTGCCTCGGGCAGGCCGCCAGCATGGGCGCGTTCCTGCTCGCGGGCGGCGCGGCCGGCAAGCGCTTCGCGGTGCCGAACGCGCGCATCATGATCCACCAGCTCTCCGGCGGCTTCCAGGGGCAGGCCACCGACATCGAGATCCAGGCCAAGGAGGCGCTCCGTCTCAAGGCCAAGCTGAACGAGATCATGGCCCGGCACACCCGCCAGCCGATCGAGCGGATCGAGCGGGACACCGAGCGGGACTACTTCATGAGCGCCGGAGAGGCGAAGGAATACGGGCTGATCGACGACGTCTTCCTGCACAAGAAGGCGGCGGACAAGAAGCCACAGTAAGATGAGGGAAGAGGCGAGGCGCCGGAGGGCATCCTCACCAGGGGAAGCAGCCGAGGAAGCGGGCTCGCGAACCGGAGGTGGCACGTGGAGAAGCGCGAGACGCTGAGCTGCAGCTTCTGCGGCAAGTCGCAGAAGGAAGTGAAGAAGCTCATCGCAGGGCCGACGGTCTACATCTGCGACGAGTGCATCGGGCTCTGCAACGACATCATCGCCGAGGAGATCGCCGGCGAGGAGAAGCGTGAGCAGAAGCTGCGGGTGCCGCGCCCGTCGGAGATCAAGACCATCCTCGACGAGTACGTGGTGGGCCAGGAGCGGGCGAAGAAGACGCTCGCGGTCGCGGTCCACAACCACTACAAGCGCATCGAGAGCCGCGTCTCGATCGACGACGTCGAGCTGCAGAAGTCGAACATCCTGCTGCTCGGCCCCACCGGCTCCGGCAAGACGCTGCTCGCGCAGACGCTCGCCAAGATCCTCAACGTCCCGTTCACGATCGCCGACGCCACCACGCTCACCGAGGCGGGCTACGTCGGCGAGGACGTCGAGAACATCATCGTCAACCTGCTGCAGGCCGCCGACCACGACATCGAGCGGGCGCAGAAGGGCATCGTCTACATCGACGAGATCGACAAGATCGCCCGCAAGAGCGAGAACCCGTCGATCACCCGCGACGTGTCCGGCGAGGGCGTGCAGCAGGCGCTGCTCAAGATCATCGAGGGCACCGTCGCGAACGTCCCGCCGAAGGGCGGCCGCAAGCATCCCCAGCAGGAGTTCCTGCAGGTCGACACGACCAACATCCTGTTCATCTGCGGCGGCGCGTTCTGCGGGCTGGAGCAGATCATCGAGCGGCGCTCCGGCGGGCGCAGCCTCGGCTTCGGCACCGACGTGAAGTCGAAGACCGAGAAGAACGTGGGCGAGCTGCTCGCGATGGTGGAGCCGGACGACCTGCTCAAGTTCGGGATGATCCCCGAGTTCGTGGGCCGCCTGCCGGTCATCACCAGCCTGGAGGAGCTCGATCAGCCGGCGCTGGTGGACATCCTCACGCGGCCGCGCAACGCGCTGGTGAAGCAGTACAAGAAGCTGCTCGAGATGGACGGGGTGAACCTCAAGTTCACCGACGGCGCGCTGGTCGCCATCGCCCGCGCCGCCATGAAGAACAAGGCCGGCGCCCGCGGCCTGCGCGCCATCCTCGAGAACGCGATGCTCGACATCATGTACGACGTGCCGAGCCGCCGGAACGTCCGGGAGATCGTCATCTCCGAGGACGTGGTCGACAAGCACGAGGCGCCGCTGGTGGTGATGCAGAAGGAGGCGGAGTCGGCGTAGGTCCCTCGACTCCGCGCCGCTCGCGCGGCGCTACGCTCGGGATGAGCGCGTCGATCCGGATGTAGGCCCGCTCACCCTGAGCGTAGGCGGCCCTAGGCCGCCGGAGCCGAAGGGTCCGCGTGCACGTAGCGGAACCAGACCAGCCGGTCCACGAACGCGTCACCGGTGGGCGGGTTCCACCGCAGCGGCTGGCCGGCGTGGCGGGCCTCGAGCTCCGTCGCGAGGCGCCGCGCCTCGTCCAGGTAGTCGCGGCGGAGCGCCGCCGCCTGGGCCTCGGTCACCGGCTCCTCCGCCGGGGGCGCCGGCGGCTCCTCGCGCAGGAGCGCCGCGCGCACCGCCTCCACCGTCAGCTCCACCGCGACGGGATCCGCCGGCGCAGCGTCCAGCGGCCGCCACATCCCGTCGCCCCAGCCCAGCCGGTAGAGCGGCAGGAACGCCTCGCCGTGATCCGCCACCAGCTCCACCGCCTCGAGCAGGAATTCGATCTCGTCCTCGGTGGCGGTGTAGGGCAGGGAGATCCGGACCCAGCCCGGCTTCAGCGCCAGCACGCCGAGCGCGATGGCGCGGCGGAGCTCGGACGAGCGCTCCGGGCCGATGCCCAGCAGCCGGTGCCCGTACGGTCCGGCGCAGGAGCACCCGGCGCGGTTCTGGATGCCGAACAGGTGGTCGAGCAGCGCCGACACGAAGTCGTGGTGCAGCCCCTCCACGTTGAAGGAGAGGATGGGCAGGCGGGGCCCGTGCGCCGGGCCGTAGAGCCGGATGCGGGGGTGCCGGCGCAGGCGCGCCATGGCGCGCTCGGCGAGCGCGGTCTCGTGCGCGAGGATCGCCTCGGGGCCGAGCGCCTCCTTCACGAGGAACGCGAGCCCCGCGCGCACGTCGCCGAGGATGTCGGGCGTACCGCCCTCCTCGCGCTCCGCGAGCCGCTCGGTGTAGTCCACCGAGAGCCGGTCGAACGCCGCCACGTACTCGACGGTGCCGCCGCCGGGCCGCTCGGGCGTGCGGCTGCGGAACAGCGCGCGGTGCGCCACCAGGATCCCCGAGCCCTCCGGCCCGCCCGCGAACTTGTGGGTGGACACGACGATGGCGTCGAGCCGCTCGTCCGCGTCGGCCGGGTGCATGTCGATGGGGACGTACGGGCCGGCCGCGGCGTAGTCGGCGCAGGCCAGGAACCCGCGACGGTGGAGCACGCGCGCGACCGCGCGCACGTCGGTGAGCGCGCCGGTCACGTTGGAGCCCGCCGAGAACGCGCCCACGCGCAGCGGGCGCCCTGCGTACCGGGCCGCCTTCCGGTCGAGGTCGGCCAGGTCCACCTGGCCGTCGCCGTCCAGGTCCACCTCCACCACCTCGGCCACCGACTCGAGCCAGGGGAGCTGGTTCGAGTGGTGCTCGTAGGGCGAGACCAGCACGACCGGCCGCTCGTCCGGCGGGACGTGCCGCGAGAGGCCGTACGCGCGCTCCAGCGGCTCGGAGATGCGCAGGCCCAGCAGGCCGACGAGCTTGTTGACGGCGGACGTGGCGCCGCTCCCCACGAACAGCACCACGTCGTCCGGGCCCGCGTTGACCGCGCGTGCGATCGCCTCCCGCGCCGACTCGCGCAGGCGGGTGGTCACCCGCCCGGTGGTCGAGATGGCGGTGTGCGTGTTCGCGTAGAGCGGCCGCGCCGCGGCGACCAGCGCCTCCACCGGCGCGAGCGCCCGCCCGGTGGCGGTCAGGTCCGCGTAGGTCACGAGCCTGCGCCCGAAGGGGGTGCAGACGAAGGTACGCCGGCCGATCTCGCCGCGGCGCACGCGCGCGGCCACCTGTTCGAAGGGCATGGGTCCCGGCTTGTAGCGGGGTGCGGGACGCCCGACAAGAGCGCGGGCGGGCGGGGGAGCCCCGCCGGTGCGAAACCTGAGTGCGGTCCCGAAGAACGGGGGCGGCCCGGATGTTAAGTGTTAGTCTCTCACCGGCCTCGACGGGCTGCTCCGGGGCCACCAAGGAGCCTGACCACCGTGCCCATTTTCTCGCGCAACGACGACGGGAAGAAGGACGGGAAGAAGAGCCGCACGCTGCCGCTCCTCCCGCTCCGCGACATCATCGTGTTTCCCCACATGGTGGTGCCGCTGTTCGTCGGCCGTCAGAAGTCGATCGCCGCACTCGAGGAGGCCATGGCGCACGACAAGGCCATCCTCCTCTGCGCGCAGAAGAAGGCGAAGACGAACGAGCCCGCCGCCGACGACATCTTCGCGGTCGGGACCGTCGGCTCGATCATCCAGCTGCTCCGCCTGCCCGACGGCACCGTGAAGGTGCTGGTCGAGGGCAAGCAGCGCGCCCGCGTCCGCCGCTTCCTCGACTCCGACAAGTTCCTGGTGGTCGAGGCGGAGGACATCGAGGAGGAGAGCGAGCGCACCGTCGAGCTCGAGGCGCTGATGCGCTCCGTGCACTCGACGTTCGAGGCCTACGTCAAGCTCAACAAGCGCATCCCGCCGGAGATGCTGACCTCGGTGTCGTCCATCGACGATCCGGCGCGGCTCGCCGACACCATCGTCGCGCACCTCTCGCTCAAGCTGAACGACAAGCAGTCGATCCTCGAGACCGAGTCCCCGGCGAAGCGGCTGGAGAAGCTCTACGAGCTGATGCAGGGCGAGATCGAGATCCTGCAGGTCGAGAAGAAGATCCGGACGCGCGTCAAGAAGCAGATGGAGAAGACGCAGAAGGAGTACTACCTCAACGAGCAGATGCAGGCGATCCAGAAGGAGCTCGGCGAGCGCGACGAGTTCAAGAACGAGATCCAGGAGCTCGAGGAGAAGATCAAGAACAAGAAGATGTCGAAGGAGGCCACCCTCAAGGCCAAGAAGGAGCTCAAGAAGCTCAAGATGATGAGCCCGATGAGCGCCGAGGCCACGGTGGTCCGCAACTACATCGACTGGATCCTCTCGCTCCCCTGGTACGACTACACCGAGGACAAGCTCGAGATCCCCGAGGCCGAGAAGGTCCTCGACGAGGATCACTACGGGTTGAAGAAGCCCAAGGAGCGGATCATCGAGTACCTCGCGGTCCAGAAGCTGGTGGACCGGATCCGCGGCCCCATCCTCTGCTTCGTGGGCCCGCCGGGCGTGGGCAAGACCTCGCTGGCGAAGTCGATCGCCCGCTCCATGAACCGCCGCTTCGTGCGCATCAGCCTCGGCGGCGTGCGCGACGAGGCCGAGATCCGCGGGCACCGGCGCACGTACATCGGCGCGCTGCCGGGCAAGATCATCCAGTCGCTGAAGAAGGCGGGCTCCGGCAACCCGGTGTTCCTGCTCGACGAGGTGGACAAGATGTCCACCGACTTCCGCGGCGACCCGTCGGCCGCGCTGCTCGAGGTGCTCGACCCCGAGCAGAACTTCAACTTCAACGACCACTACCTCGACCTCGACTACGACCTCTCCAAGGTCATGTTCATCTGCACGGCGAACACCATGGCGGGCATCCCGCTGCCGCTGCAGGACCGCATGGAGGTGATCCGGCTCGCGGGCTACACCGACCTGGAGAAGCTCTCCATCGCGAAGCGGTACCTGGTCCCGAAGCAGAAGGAGGTCAACGGCCTCGAGCACGTGCCGGTCGAGTTCAAGCGCAGCGCGATGCGGGCCCTGGTGCACAAGTACACCAAGGAGTCCGGCGTCCGCTCGCTGGAGCGCGAGATCGGCTCGATCTGCCGGAAGATCGCGAAGGACGTGCTGAAGACCGGGCAGGTGGACGGCAAGACGTACGTGGTCACCGAGCGGATGGTGCAGAAGTACCTGGGCCCGCCGCGCTACCGCTACGGCACCGCCGAGGAGCAGGACCAGGTCGGCCTCACCACCGGCCTCGCCTGGACCGAGCTCGGCGGCGAGCTGCTCACCGTCGAGGCGCAGGTCATGCCCGGCAAGGGCAAGCTCACCATCACCGGCAAGCTCGGCGAGGTGATGCAGGAGTCCGCGCAGGCCGCCATGAGCTACGTGCGCTCGCGCGCCGAGCTGCTCGGGCTCGACAAGCGGTTCCTCGAGAACGTGGACATCCACGTCCACGTGCCCGAGGGCGCCATCCCCAAGGACGGCCCCTCCGCCGGCATCACCATGGCCACCACGCTGGTCTCGGCGCTCTGCCGCATCCCCGTCCGCAAGGACGTGGCCATGACCGGCGAGATCACGCTGCGCGGCCGCGTGCTTCCCATCGGCGGCCTGAAGGAGAAGGTCCTCGCCGCCCACCGCGGCGGGATCAAGAAGGTCCTGATCCCGAAGGAGAACCAGAAGGACATCCGCGAGATCCCCCGCCGCGTCCGCGAGAAGCTCCAGATCGTGCCCGTGGACCACGCCGACGAGGTGCTGCGCGAGGCGCTGCTGCTCGAGCACCCCGAGGAGTTCCTCGCGAAGCCCGGCGGCCCGAAGCCCGAGGCCTCCTCCGCCGGCGGCGCCGCCGCGCAGGCCTAGCCTCCGCC
The DNA here is from genome assembly GCF_000022145.1 of Anaeromyxobacter dehalogenans 2CP-1. Lineage (NCBI taxonomy): Bacteria > Pseudomonadati > Myxococcota > Myxococcia > Myxococcales > Anaeromyxobacteraceae > Anaeromyxobacter > Anaeromyxobacter dehalogenans. The sequence continues at coordinate 3,907,944 of NC_011891.1, read as the reverse complement.
GCTCCGACGTTCCCGTGGCCGGTCGCGCACCCGCGCGGCCGGCCCTTCTCGTTCATCGCGGCGGGCTCGCGGCCTACGGGAGATGCCCGCTGCGCTTCGGCGACGGCGTGGCGAGCAGAGCCCTGAGCTTCTCGTCGTCCTCGAGGAGCGCCCGGACGAATCTTTCGAGGTCGCTCCGCAGCGCGCTGACGTTCGTCAGGGGATCATCGCCGAACGCCGGGAACGCCGCCTGCTGCTCGACCCTGACCCGCGCGAGCACGTCACGATGACGTACGAGTGCGCGCGGATCGCCGTCCAGCCCATACTCGACGATGCCGAGCGCCCCGCGGACGTGGAGCCTGACGAAGCACGGCCCGCGGCGAAACTCGCCCACGGCCGCGACGCCCCCCGATCCCACGACCGTCTCGAGGAAGGCGTACCGGAACCCGAGCCCGTCGAAGAACGGGCGCAGCCGCTCAACGCCGCGCTCGAGCAGTTCCTCCGGGTGCGCGGGGCGATTGTAGCGCGGCCGTCCGGGCGCGGCCGCGCGCAGCCGACGCTATGGTGGCCGACAAGGGCGGTCGCTCGCCCGTGGAGATGCGGGCGGCCTCGGCGCGTATGCGTCCATCAGCGCGTCGCCGAAGACCCGCCGCGCCTCCTCGAGATCGTGACCTCTGCAGCGGATCCGAAGGTTGTCCGCCGTCGAGGCGCCGCCGCGCGCCCGCGGCACGACGTGGTCGAGCTCGAGCCGGTGCGTGGACCCGCACCGTTCCCCGGACGCGAGCACGAAGGTGCATCGCCCGCCGTCGCGCGCCCAGACCTCGCGGCGGACGTGGGCCGGGACGTGGTCCGTCTTCGAAGGACGAACCTTCTTCTGCGGCCGGGCGCCGAGCCCCTTGCGCCGGTCGCGCTCGGAGATGAGCAGGTCGAGCGCCGCCGCGAGGACGTTCTCGCGGGAGGCGCCGGGCATCGCGTGGGACAGCGCGTCCCGCGCGGCGTCGAGCTTCTTCAGGAAGGCCTTGGAGACGGTGAGGTGCAGGCGCGCCGAATCCCCGTCGAGCCAGTCCACGGAACTGGGCTTCAGGGCTGGCGCGGCGGGCGGAGCGAGCGCCGCCGGGCCCGCCTCGAGCGCTTGCGGTTCGACAGGCCCACCGCGAGCGGAGAGGGGCGGCGGCGTTTCATGCGCATGAAGTAAAACGACCCGTGCGGGCTCCGGCGACTCGGCATCGCGCGAGGCCGCCATCGGGAGCACCGCAGGAGCAGCGGACCGCAGCGAAGCCACGATCTCCCGCCGCGGCGGATTCTCGACCGGCCGGATGGACGCGACGACGGCCGCCGCCTCGCGGCTCGACAGCCCGAAGAAGCGGGGCAGGACGTCGGCACAGTTCTCCGGTGTCACCACCTTCGCCAGCTCGCAGACCGAGGACAGGCACAGCTTGCCCTCCCGCAGCGCTCCCTCGACGGCAGGGTAGCGCTGGATGAGCTCGGCGGCCGTCTTCCGAAGCTGGGCCGAGCCCGCCGAGACCTTCAGCTCCCGATGCAGGAAAGAGAACAGCGAGGCGTGCCCCAGGTCCCGGTACAACCCCCGCCGGTCGAACTCCGCCAGCGCGACCAGGAACTCCGCCATGGCATGGCGCTCGGAGCGAAGGAGGGCGACGAGCCGTCAGCGGCCTCGGTACGCGGCACCGGCCCGACCGCCGCCGAACGCTCGCTGCCCCTCGGGACCTCGGCCTGCGCGATGCGCACCGTACACACGCGCCCCCGCCCCCTCGATGCCCCGGTTCGGCCCGGCCAAGCAGCCCCGCTCCGACCGCCCCCGCGTCCTCGAAGCCCCCCGCCGCCCGGTTCCGGCACACCGCCCCCGCCCCCTCGTGCCCCCGTTCGGCCCGGCCAAGCAGCCCCGCTCCCGCCGCCCCCGCCCCCTCACCGCCATTCGGAACGTTCGCGCGCGGCTCCCGCTCCGATTCACCTCGCCTCGACCCTCGCATAGTACCGATGCGCCCCCCGCGCGCTCGCCATCGGCACCAGCCCCAGCCGCGCCAGATCCCACCCCGGCGCGCCGTCCTTCACCACCACCCAGCGCCGCGCCACCCGCCGCGCCTCGGCCAGCGCCTCCGCCGCGAGCGGCCGCGCGTCGGCGAGCCGCCGGACCACGTCGAACCCGCCCGGCTCCGCCCGCGCGTGCCGGAACATCGGATCGAACACCACCACGTCGAAGGACCGATCCGCCGCCCCGGCCAGGAACGCCGCGTGGTCGGCGCAGCGGATCTCCACCCGCCTCGCCGGCTCGTGCTCCAGCCTTCGCATCCCCTCGCCGGTCCACGCTGCCAGCGCGCGCGAGGACTCGATCCCCACCACCTCGCCGCGGGGCCCGACCGCCCCAGCCGCCACCAGCGCATCCGCGCCGAGGCCGGCCGTGCAATCGAGCACGCGGTCGCCCGGCTCGAGCCCCGCCGCCTCGGTGAACGGGTCGCGATCCGGCGGCGCCGCGGGCCGGCCGGACGCGCGCGCCGCCAGCACCCGCTTCATCCTGAGGATGCCCATCCCCGGCGACCAGGCGTGCTCGGCCCCGCCCGCCACCAGCACCGCGCGCGTGGCGGAGAGGACGAGCGCGGCCTCGCCGCCCGCGGCCGCGACCACGCGGGTGAGCGCCCGCCCGCCGCGCGCGGCGTAGGGCAGGTCGTAGCGCGCCGCGGCGAGCACGGCGTCGCGCTCCTCCTCGGCGGACGGGCGGAGCGGGGTGGTGACGACGAGGCGCACGCAGGCAGGGATGCCCGCTCCCGGTCCTCCGCGCAAGGCCTGGCGCTCGAAGGGAACGGCCGGCACGGGTTGCGCCGGGGCGCGCGGGCGTCGTAGGATGCGTAGGTCTTCACGAACGTTTATATAACTTTTCGACCATGCCGGAAGCGCGACGCATGAACCGCAAGAACGGCGAGCGACCGGGCGGCCGGGCCGCCAAGGTCCGCAGCTTCTCGGCCACCGACGAGGACGTGACGATGCTCGACGCGGTGGCCCGCTACCACGGGTTCTCCAAGTCGGCCACCCTGGTCGGCCTCGTGCGCCGCGAGTTCTGGCGCCTATTTCCCGCCGGCACGGGCGACATCAAGCCCGCGCGCGGCGCCCGGGTGAAGCCATGACCCTGCCCGTCGTCCCCATCCACGACCCCGTCGCGCACCCCGTCAGCGGCAGCGACCTCCCCGCCGCCGAGGTGGCCGGGCTCGAGGCGGAGATCCGCGCCCTGGCGAAGGAGAAGGACGCGGTCATCCTGGCGCACAACTACCAGGTGCCCGAGGTGCAGAACGTGGCCGACCACGTCGGCGACTCGCTGCAGCTCGCCATCCTGGGCCAGAAGGTGCCGCAGTCCACCATCGTGTTCTGCGGCGTGCACTTCATGGCCGAGTCGGCCAAGGTGCTGGCGCCCGACAAGCGCGTGCTCCTGCCGAACCTGTCCGCGGGCTGCTCGCTGGCGGACTCGATCACCGCCGAGTCGCTGGAGGACTGGAAGGCGCGCTACCCGGGCCACGCGGTGGTGACCTACGTGAACTCCACCGCCGAGGTGAAGGCGCTCTCCGACATCTGCTGCACCAGCGCGAACGCCGCCTCGGTGGTGCGCTCGCTGCCGCAGCAGAAGATCCTGTTCACGCCGGACCGGAACCTGGGCCGCTGGGTGGCGGCGAAGGTGCCGGAGAAGGAGGTGGTGGTCTACGACGGCTGCTGCCCCGTGCACGACGTGCTGCGCTCGGCCAACGTGGAGAAGGTGCGCGCCAGCCGCCCCGAGGCGGTGGTCATCGCGCACCCGGAGTGCCGTGCCGACGTGATCGACGTCGCCGACGTGGTCTGCTCCACCACCGCCATGATCTCCGCGGTGGAGAAGTTCCCGTCGGCCCGGACGTTCATCGTCGCCACCGAGCACGGCATCGTGCACCAGATGAAGAAGCGCTGGCCGGATCGCGAGTTCATCGTGGCCGACGGCTGCATCGGCTGTCGCATGCACTGCCCCTACATGAAGATGATCGACCTGCTCATGATCCGCGACGCGCTGGTGCGCGGGAAGCACGAGGTGAGGGTCGAGCCGGACGTCGCCGCCGGCGCGCGCCGCGCGCTGGAGCGGATGATCGCGGTGCCGCGGGACGCGTGAGCCGGCCAGGGCCGGCGCGGCGCCCTCCGGGGCCCGGCCGCCGGCCCGCCGCCTACCCGCCGATGGCGAAGTAGACCACGAACGCGATCGAGGCCCCGATCATGAGCGGGTGGACCTGGCGCGCCTTGCCGCCGGCGAGCTTCAGGAGCACGTAGGAGACGAACCCGGCGCCGATGCCGTTCGTGATGGAGTAGGTGAACGGCATCACGGTCACCGTCAGGAACGCGGGGATCGACTCGGTGGGATCGTCCCAGGCGATGGAGCCGACGTCGCGCATCATCATGTAGCCGACCAGCACCAGCACCGCCCCGGTGGCCTGCGGCGGGACGATGCCGGCGAGCGGCGAGATGAAGAGGCACAGCGCGAACAGCGCTGCCGTGGTCACCGAGGTGAGCCCGGTGCGGCCGCCGGAGGCCGCGCCCGCGGCGCTCTCCACGTAGGTCGTCGCCGAGCTGGCGCCGGCGAGCCCGCCCGCGATCGCGGCGAGGGAGTCCACCATCAGCACCGTGCTGGCGCGGGGGAAGTTGCCGTTCTCGTCCAGGTACTTCGCCTCCTGGCCCACCGCGACCACGGTGCCGACCGTGTCGAAGAAGTCGGAGAGCATGATCGAGAAGACCGCCAGGGAGGCCGCGAGCCAGCCGAGGACCGTCACGAACGAGAAGTCCACCTGGCCGAGCATGGAGAAGTCGGGCAGGCCGAAGATCGAGCTGGGCAGGTTCGCGACGTGCGGGGCGAAGCCCGCGCCGCCGAACGCCGCCTTCGCGGCCACCGCCACCGCGGTGGAGACCGCGATGCCGATGAGCAGGGCGCCGCGCACGCCGCGCGACACGAGCCAGGCGGTGAACACGAGCGTGAGCGCGAACAGCACCACCGGGAACCCGGCCAGGCGGCCCGCGGCGCCCTCGGGCCCGAGCTGCAGCAGCGCGCCGCCCGCCGAGATGAAGCCGGCGCCCTTGAAGCCGATGATGGCGAGGAACAGGCCGATGCCGATGCCGATGGCGCGCTTCAGCGTCATCGGCACCGCGCGCACCACCGCCTGGCGCAGGCCGGTGGCGACCAGCAGCGTGATGAGCAGGCCCTCCGCCACGATGACGCCCATGGCCTGCGGGTAGGTGAGCTTCTTGCCCAGCACCAGCCCGAACGCCACCACCGCGTTCAGCCCCATGCCCGAGGCGAGCGCGAGCGGCAGGTTCGCGAACAGCCCCATGGCCGCGGTCATGACCGCGGCCACCAGCGCCGTCGAGGTGAGGATGGCCGCGAAGTGGCCCGCGCCCGCCGCGTTCCCGAGGATCTCCGGGTTCACGAACAGGATGTACGCCATCGTCATGAAGGTGGTGGTGCCGGCCAGGATCTCGCGCCGCACGGTGGTGCCGCGGGCGCGGAGGCCGAAGAAGCGATCGAGGGCGGAGGCGGGAGCGGTCACGGCGATCTCCTTGAGGCGGCGGAGGATATCAGGGGCCCTGGGCGGGGCGGCGCGGCAAAATGGACGGGCCCGGGCGCCTCGACGGCACCCGGGCCCGCGGCGATCCGTCCCGCTACTTCGTGCTGCGGGTGGCGCCCGGCGGGGGGGCCGCCCCGGCGGCCCCGGCCGGCGCGGCGCCGAGCTCGGACACCAGCCGGTCGGCGCCGTAGATGCGCGCCAGCGCGTGGACGATGGCGGACGAGTGGACCGCCACGGCGCGGTTCGCCGAATCGTCGAACCCGTAGTCGCCGCCGAGCGAGGCCAGGTTCCCGTCGAAGGCCAGCCCCACGATGCGGAGGTCGCGGTCGAACACCGGTGAGCCCGAGTTCCCGCCGATGATGTCGTTGTCGGTGACGAAGTCGAGCGGCGTGGCCAGGTCGAGGCGGGGCTTCGCGTCCAGCCAGCTCTTCGGGAGCGCGTACGGCTCGCTGCCGGTGTGGCGCTCGAACGCGCCCGCGAAGGTGGTGAACGGCGCCACCTCGCGGCCGTCCTGCTTCCAGCCCTTCACCTGGCCGTAGGAGAGCCGCGGCGAGAAGGTGGCGTCCGGGTAGATGCTCCGGCCGTACACCGCGAAGCGGGCCTGGGCGATGAGCGCCTGGTTCTGGATCTCGACCGAGTCGACCTCGTCCTCCCACTGCTTGCGGACCGCGCGCGCGTCGGCGTCCGCGGCGCGCGCGAGCGCGAGGAGCGGGTCCTTGCTGGCGTCGACCGCCGCCGCGCCGCCTTCCCAGAGCGCCTTGCGGACCGCCGGGTCGCGCAGCGCCGTGCCGGCGACCACCTTGCGCGCGACCTCGGCGGGCGAGGCGGATCCGAGCGCGTGCTTCACCGCGGCGTGATCCGTCCCGAGCCGCTCCCGCACCTTCTCCAGCCAGAACCCGAGGCGGACCGTCTCGTAGGCCGCGTCGATGGGCGCCGTGCTGGTGACGCTGTCCGCCAGGGAGGGGAGGGCGGTGTCACGGTACTCCTTCAGCCGCTCGCCGTCCGGCTTCCTGCGCTCGTCCGCCGCGCGCACCAGGTGGCGCGCCATCCAGAACAGGTCGCCGCCGATCCGGCTGCGCCCGGAGGGCAGGAGCTCGAGCCAGTCGTAGGGGATCTCCAGCGAGAGCGCCCGCACCTGCGCGGCCGCGATGCGGTCCCAGGCCGGAAGGTACTTCCGGGCCTTCGCCGGGTCGCGGCGGAGCGCGGCGCGGAGCTTGTTCTCCTCCGCCACCTTCGTCGCGAAGAACGCCGGATCGCGGAGCGCGGCGAGCTGGCCGCGGCGCGCCTTGACGCTGTTCTCGTTGTAGAAGAGCCGGGAGGTGGAGACGCGCTTCGCCTCCGGGCCGGTGAGCTGGAACCCGGTGAGCAGGCCGCGCTCCTCCGCCAGCCGCTCCAGCGCATCCGGCAGCGCGTGGTCGCGCACGTACGCGAGCTGCGCCACGGTCAGCAGCCGCTCGGTCTTGCCGGGGTTCCCGGAGACGAACGTGAGCGCGCCGGCAGGGGCCCCGGCGGGCGACCAGGTGAAGTGGTCCGCGGTCCGCGCCGGCTTGCCGCCCTGGTACACGCGGATGAACGCGACGTCGAGGTCGTACCGCGGGAACATGAAGTTGTCGGGATCGCCGCCGAAGAACGCGATGGCGAACTCCGGCGCGAACACCAGTCGCACGTCGTCGTAGCGGCGGTACTGGTACAGGCTGTAGACGCCGCCGTGGTACAGCTCCACCAGCTCGCAGCGCAGGCCCGGGTCGGTGCCCTGGCACTCCTTCTCGATCGCGGCCTTCTGCGCGTAGAGCGCGGCGTTGAAGCGCGCGCCCTGGAGGCCCGCCAGCGCGCCGTGCACCCGCTTCGTCACGTCCGTGATCCGGAGCAGCTGGTCCACCTGCATCGCGGGGCACCGCAGCTCGTCCGCGCCCGTGCGCGCCAGGAACCCGGTCGCCACCAGGTCCTTGCCGGCGCTGGAGAGCTCCTCCACGCACTCGTGCACGCAGTGGTGGTTGGTCATCACCAGGCCGCCGTCCGACACGAACGACGCCGAGCAGCCGCGGGCGAGGCGGGCGGAGGCGAGGCGGGCGCGGTCCAGCCACGCGGTGGACGGATCGAAACCGTACTTGCGGGCCACGCGATCCGAGGGGAACGCGTCGTAGGTCCACATGCCCTCGTCGGCGCGGCCGGCGAGCGGGGAGGCGAGGAGGAGCGCGAGGAGGAGTCGCTTCACGAGGTGGGTCTCCGGGGAGACGGACGGGCGGGAGGGCGGCCCGATCCAGGTTGAAACAGCAACGTACGGAGGAAAGGTGTACTCGGACGTGACACGTCGCGGGGGGGGTGGCGCCCCTTCCCGGCCCCGGCGCAGCGCCCTCGGCCGCGCCGTCCCGGTCCGGGGCCGTCATCCACTGACCGTGAACCCGGGCCGGCCGTCGAACTGCCCGGGAACACGGAAGAAAAGGGGCGCTCGCTCGGTCGGCGGTTGGTTTGACACCCCCTCGGCAGCCGCCTATAAGGGCGGACGATGAACCGGCTCAAGCTCTGGCTCTATGCGCTCATCGTGGTCGGGGCCGGTGCGGCCTCGCTCCACCTCCTCACCTCGGACCTCCGGGCGAGCGCCCTGCGCCAGCTCGACGCGCGGTTGCAGGCCGGCGCGGGCCGCCTCGCCGCGGCGCAGCACGCGCTGCAGGCGGAGGCGAACGGCGCCGCAGTGCTCGCCGCCCGCGACGGCGCGCTGCTCCAGGCGCTCGCCCCGGCAGCCGCCGCCGGGAAGGCGCGCGGCGTCGCCGCCGCGGAGCCGGACGCGGCCGCGCGCGGGACCGCGCTCGATGCGGCGGCGGCGGCCGCGCTGGCCGCCGCGCAGTCCGAGCTGGGAACCGCGCTGGCGGGCGCCCGCGCGGTGGCGGTGGACGCGGCCGAGCTGGATCGGCGCGCGGCCCAGCCGGCGGCGGACGCCGACGTCGTGGCCGCGCTGCGCGAGGCGCTCGCCGGGAAGGCGCGGCGCGTGTACGCCCGGGCGCAGGGCGGGCTCGCGGTCACCGTGGCCGTCCCGGCCGGCGCGTCCGGCGCGCTCGCGGTCGTGGTCCCGCTCGACGCCGCGTGGCTGCGCGGCGTCGCCGCGGGCACCGGCGTGGACCTGACCCTGGCCGTGCCGGGCGCGAAGGTGGCGTCCTCGGCGCCGGCCGGCGCGGACGAGCTCGCGGCCTCCGCGCGCGGGGGCGCCGGACGCGAGCGCGACGCGGGCCGGCTCGCGCCGGTGAAGGTGGATGTGCTCGGCGTCGCCATCGGCGCGCACGGGTTCCTGACCGGCGCCGCCCCGGCGCACCGGGTGCTGGCCGTGCCGGTCGCCGGCGTGCAGGACGCGGCGCTGGTGGTGTCCGCGCAGGCCGCGCCGGCGCTCGCGCCGGTGGTGCGGCTGCAGTGGAACGGCGCGGCGCTCCTCGCGGTCCTGCTGGTGCTCGGGCTGCTGTTCGGCGTGCTGGTGCGCAGCGCCGAGCCGGCGCCGGACGTGCCGCCCGACCTCCTCGCCGCCGCGGACCGGATCGGCCGCGGCGACTTCGGCGCCCGCGCGCCGGCCATGGCCGGCAAGATGGGCACGCTCTCGGCCGCGCTGAACCGGGCCACCGAGGCGGCCGGCGCCGCGGCGCACGGCCCGGCCCCGTCGCTGACGCAGGAGTTCTTCGCCGCGCCGGCGCCCGCCCCCGAGCCGGAGAGCTTCCAGCTCCCGCCGCGCCCGCCGCCCGCCCCGGTCCCCCCGCCGCCCGCCGCCGGCGCGACGCAGCGGCTCGACGTCAGCGCGCTCCAGGGCGGCGCGTTCGCGGCGGCGGCGGTGCCCGCCCCGGCGGCTCGCCCGCCGCCGGCGATCGTGCCCGACCCGCCGCAGGCAGCGCCCGCAGACCTGCTGCAGGCCGCCGCGCGCGCCACCGCGCCGGAGCCGCCGACCGACGAGGAGCACTGGCGCGAGGTCTTCCGAGACTTCCTCCGGGTGCGCGGCGAGTGCGGCGAGCCGGTCGAGGGGCTCACCTACGAGCGCTTCCGGCAGAAGCTCGAGCAGAATCGCGCCACGCTGGTGGCGAAGTACGGCTGCCGCACGGTCCGCTTCCAGGTCTACGTGAAGGAAGGGAAGACCGCTCTCAAGGCGACGCCGGTGCGGTAGGGGCCTTGCCCGCGGGAGCGGCTTCGCCGCGCGGTCACGCGCCCGGCGCTTGCCGCACCGCCGCCGCGGCGACCGGCAGCCTCAGCGTGAACGTCGCGCCTGCGCCGGGCGGGGACGCCGCCTCGAGCGAGCCGCCGTGCTCCTCGGCGATGCGGCGCGCGATGGCGAGCCCGAGCCCCGTGCCGCCGGGCTTGGTGGTGAAGTAGGGCTCGAACACCCGCTCCAGGTCGGCCGGCGCGATCCCCGCGCCGGAGTCGGACACCTCGAACGCCACCGCATCCCCGTCGCTGCGCGCCACCAGGCGCAGCCGGCCTCCGGACGGCATGGCGTCGAGCGCGTTCCGGACCAGGTTGAGCAGCACCTGCATGACCTGGTCGCGGTCGGCCAGCACCGCCGGGAGGTCGGGCGCGATGGCCCGCTCGACCTCGACGCCCGCCGGCGCCGCCGGGAACAGCGCCAGCACCGCGGACGCCAGCTCCTCCGCCGGCACCTCGCTGCGCTCCGGCGCGGGCAGGCGGGCGAAGCGGCTGAACTCGTCCACGATCCGCTTCAGGCGCCGGACCTCCTCGCCGATCGCCTGCGTGCCCTCGTCGAAGATCTCGGGGAAGTCGGCGCGCCCCTGCGCGTGCGCCTCGCGGAGCGTCTCCACGCTCATCGCGATGGGCGTGAGCGGGTTCTTGATCTCGTGCGCCAGCCGGCGGGCCACCTCGCGCCAGGCGGCGATGCGCTCCGCCTGCGCCAGCCGGGCGCGCCCCTGCGCCAGGTCCTGCGTCATGGCGTTGAACGCCCGGACCAGCTCGCCCACCTCGCCACCGGCGCGGACCTCGACCCGCGCGGCCAGGTCCCCGCCGGCGACCCGCGCGGCCGCGGCCCGCAGCCCCTCCAGCGGCCGGGTGATGCGCGCCGCCACCACCGCGCCCAGCGCGGCCGCGGCCGCCACGCCCGCCGCGAGCGCGCCCAGGAACGCGAGCAGGACCGTGGTCTCGGCGCGGGCCAGCCCCTCGGACGCGAGCGACACCTCGACCCGCGCGACCGGGGCTTCGGACGGGCCGAGCGGGATCGTGCGGCGGGGCGCGGCGGAGAGCCCGCCGAACAGCAGGCGCAGCCGCCGCCAGCCGCGCGCCGGCCCGGGCGCCTCCGCCGACGCGGCCGCCACCACCTCGCCGTCCGCCGAGCGGATCACCACCGCGCCGCCGGTCAGCGCGGCCAGGCGGGCCGCGCGGGCCTCGGTGAGCGCCACGCCGCCGGCGACCCGCAGCGGCGGATCGCCCGGCCCCGGCGCCCAGGCCACCAGCGCCAGCACCGGCTCCACGCCCTCCGGCCCGGCCCGCGAGACGACCCGGGGCACCGCGCGCCCGGGGCGCACCGCGTCGGGGAGGTCGCCCAGCTCCGGGTCGGGATCGCCGGCGCGGCCGGGCAGGTGACCCGACGAGACCACCCGCCCGTCCGGCTCCAGCACCGCGAGCACGTCCAGGCCGCGCGGCCCCATCCACTCGCCGGCGCGCGCCGCCGCCTCCGCGAGCTCGGCGCCGTCCGCCGACCGGTCCCGCGCGAACGCCTCCAGCTCCGGCGCCCGCGCCAGGTCGGCCACCGCCCCGGCCGCGTGCTCGCCGAGGCGCGCCAGCTCCTTCTGCACGGCGGCCGCGGCGCCGTCCAGGCGGGCGGCGTGCTCGGTGGTGAGCGCGCGCCCGAGCGCCCGCGACACGGGCACGAGCGTGGCGGCGAGCGGCACCGCCGCGAACAGCGAGAACGCGAGCGCGAGCTTCCCGCGGAGCGTCATGGCGCGCCTCCCCCCAGCAGCCACAGATCGCCCGGATCGATCCCGCCGTCGGCGCGCGGCGCCGCGCCCTGGAGCGCCGGCGCCGGCGAGGCGCGCTGGCCGGACGCGAACAGCGGCACGAGGTCCAGCGACCGCTCCAGCTCGGCGACGCGCGCCAGCGCGGCCGGGCCCTCCAGCCCGGCGAGCGCGGCCATGGCCTGGCGCGCGGCGGCCGGGCCGCGGGTCGCGAGCGCCACCTGGCCGGCGGCGAGCGCCGGGCGCAGCCCGAGCACCGGGACGGAGCCGATCGCCGCCCCGCAGTCGCCGGCGGCGAGGCGCGCCGCGAAGCGCTCCGGCGGCGCGGTCTCCACCGACACGCGGATCCCGGCGTCGTGGAGCTTCACCTGCAGCCGGTCCGCGGCGGCGAGGGCCTCGGGCGCGCCGGCCGGGACGAGCAGGGTGAGCTGCCGCGGCGCCGGCGCCGTCGCGAGCCGGCCCGGGCGCGGGCGCGGCCGCCCGGGCAGGATGGCCGGGGGCACCAGCGTCTCGAGCGGCACGGAGGGGCCGCGCACGAACCGGCGGGCCAGCTCGGCACGGTCCACCGCCTCCACCGCCCGCCGCACCGCCTCGGTGCCCGCGCCCAGGCGCGACCGCTGCAGCGCCAGCAGCGTGACGGTGAGCGGCGCGGCGGGGACGGCGCCGTCCGAGACCGCCTCCGGCCGGATGGCGAGCTCCGCCTGCCGGCGCTCGAGCGCGCGCGCCGCGCCCCGCGCCTCGGCGGCGCCGAGCAGCAGGCGATCCGCGAACGGCAGGCCGCGCACCGCGTGCGGGTTGGGCGCGAGCCGGACGGCGCCCGCCTCGTGCCCGTCGAGCACGAACGGGCCGGCGCCCGCGCCCCGCGACGACACCACCGCCGACGGGAGCGCGGCGAGCGCCCAGGGGAGCTCCGGGAACGGGAACGCGAGCACGACGCGCAGCTCCAGCTCCGAGAGCACCTCGAGCCCAGCGGGCGCCACGGCGCGCCCCTCCAGCACCGCGTCCGCGCCCAGCACCGGCAGCAGCACCCAGGCGTGCGGAGACGGCTCGCGCGCCGGGCCGCTCCGGGCGAGCAGGCGCGCCAGGCTGGCCGCCACGTCCGCGGCGCGGAGCGGCGTGCCGTCGCCGAAGCGCAGGCCGGGGCGCAGGCGGAGCCGGTAGGCGGTCCCGCCCGGCTCGGGCGCCGGGAGCTCGGCGAGCAGGCCCGGGGCGAGGCCGCCGCTCGCGTCGACCTCCACGAGCGTGGCCTGCAGCGCGCGCACCAGCGCGAGGTCCTGGGGTGCGGTGGCCTGCGCCGGATCGCCGACGCGCGGCGTCGCGGGGAGCAGCACGCGGAGCTCGCCGCCCGACGCGGGCGGGATCGCGGCCGCCGCCGGGCCGGGGAGGCCGGCGCCGAGCGCGAGGACGAGCGCGAGGCCGGGCGCGGCGGCGCGTCGGATCACGGGGCCTCCCGCGCGTCCGCGCTCACCAGCAGGAGCGTCGTGACGGGCCGGCCGTCCGGGCCGGCGCCGACCGAGCCGAGGACCGCGTCGTCCACGCCGTCGCCGGTGAGATCCCCGCCGGCGCCCGCCAGGATGCGCCCCGCGACCGGTCCGGACTCGAGCAGCGGCGGACCGCCGGAGGTGCGCAGCACCCGGACGCGATCCGGGGCGCCCGGGCCGGGCTCGGACACCACCAGCTCCGGCGCGCCGTCGCCGTCGAGGTCCGCGAGCGCGAGGCCGGCGCCCACGCCCCGGAGCGGCGCGGCGGCGGGCGCGAGGTCGGGACCGAGCAGGTCGAGCCGCCCGTCCACGCCCAGCGCTGCGACGGCCACGGGCCCGCCGTGCGGCGCCGCCGTCACGCGGTAGAGGCGCCGCGGCGCGGCCGGCGCGGCGCCCCCGGCGGCAGGCGGGGCGGCCGTCAGGCTCGCGGGATCCGCGGCGAGGCGGTCGAGCAGCTCGCCGCGCCCGGGCGCGAACGCGCCCCACACGCGCACGCCCTCGGCGGCGCAGACCGGCGTGCCGTCGAGCGCGCCCGCGGGCTGGAGGGCGCCGTCGCGTAGCGCGAGCACCTCACCGCGTGCGGCGCCCGCCAGGCGCACCGCGATCCGCCCGCCGCCGAACTCGCCCACCGCCAGCGCGGCGGCCGGGGCGCGCACCGGCGTCCGCTCCCCCGGCTCGAGCGCGCGCCGCGCCACCGGCGCACCGCCCGAGGAGAGCACCCAGGCCTCGGTCGAGGTGACGGCGACGATCGCGCGGACGCCGCCGCCGCCCGGCTCGCCCACCGCGAGCGCCAGGACCTCGTCCGGCACCTGCCCGAGCGCGCGCACGCTCGCGAAGCCGGCGCCGGCCGGCCGGTCCTCGCGGGCGAGCAGCAGCGTGTCCGGGTCGGCGGCCGCGCGGGCCTGCACGAGGCGCGGCGGGATGGCGCGCGCGCCCGGGCGGTGCTGCAGGAAGAAGGACGCCCACGCCGGGATCACCTCGCCCACCAGCGACAGCTCGCGCCGCCCCGGCACCAGCCCGGCCTGCACCCGCAGCAGCCAGTCCTGGCCGGAGGCGCGCGCCGCCGCCTCGGCCTCGCTGGCCGGGGCGCGCGCCGGGGTCACCGCGTAGCCGCGGCGGGCGAGCGCCGCCTCCAGCGCGGCCTCGAGCGGCGCCGCCAGCGCCCGCGCGCGCGTCTCCACCGAGAGCGCCAGGGCGCGGCGGCCGTCCGGTGGCGGCCCGAGCGCGTCCGCGAGCGCCTCGGCGGCGGCGGCGAGCGCCGGCGGCGCGGCGCCGGGCGCCTGCGCGCGGGCGGGGAGGGCGGCGAGCGCGAGGGCGGCGAGCAGCGCGGGCGGGAGCACGGGGATGGCCGCCCGCGGCGTCAATGGTCGTCCATGAAGAAGTTCTGCGGCGCGGAGCCCGGGTGCGACGAGGCCTCCTGCGCCGGCGCGGTGCCGGACAGGAACGGCAGCGCGGGCGCGCCGCCCTGGTCGGGCGCGGCCAGCAGGCCGCTCTGCGGATCGACCCGCGCCACCTCGACGCCGGGCACCGGGTCGAAGTCGCTCGCGGGCCTGCCGCCCAGCGACGCCTGCATGAACGCGATCCAGGCCGGGAGCGCCGCCACCGCGCCGGTCTCGCGCGGCCCGAGCGGCGAGTGGTCGTCGAAGCCGACCCAGACGCCCGCGACCAGCTCCGGCGTGTAGCCGACGAACCAGGCGTCGCGGTGATCCTGGGCGGTGCCGGTCTTGCCGGCGGCGGGCCGTCCCAGCACGCGCGCGGCGGCGCCGGTCCCGCCCTCGATCACGCCGCGCAGCATCGAGGTCACGACGTACGAGACGTCGGGCCGAGTGCCGGAGGTCGGGACCGGGAACGGCGCCGGCGCGGCGGTGGCGCCCGCGCCCTCGACCGCCGGGGCCGCGGCGGCGAGCGCCCCGGCGGGCGCGTCGGCCGGGGCCGGAGCAGCGCCGGGGACGGCGGCGGTGGGCGCGGCAGCGGGCGCCGCGGGGGCGCCGGCCGCCTCGACCGCGGAGGCCGTCACCACCACCGCGCCGTCGCGGGACGGCGCGGGCGGCGCGACCGGCCGCTGCTCCTCCAGCACCTTGCCGGTGCGGTCGCGCACGCGCAGCACCACCAGCGGCGGCGTCTGGAAGCCGTTCGCCGCGAGGCTCGCGTACGCGTTCACCAGCTCGATGGGCAGCACCTCGCCCGTCCCGAGCGCGAGCGTGAGGTTGCGCGGCAGCTCCGACGCGATCCCCATCCGCTTCGAGAAGCCGATGACCGCATCCACCCCGAGCGCGTCCACCAGCTTCACCGAGACGGTGTTCTTGGAGTGGGCCAGCGCCGAGGCCAGCAGCATGGGGCCGTCGAACTGGTCCTTCTCGAAGTTGCGCGGCTTCCACTCCTTGCCGGTCCACGGGTCGCGGTACAGGTCGGGCGTGTCGTAGACCACCGTGGCCGGCGTGAAGCGGCGCGACTCGATGGCGGCGCCCCACACGAACGGCTTCATGGCGCTGCCCGGCTGCCGGCGCGCCTGCGTGGCGCGGTTGAACTGCGAGGCCTGGAAGTCGAGCCCGCCCACCAGCGCGCGCACGCCGCGCGTGGCCGGGTCGATGGCCACCAGCGCGCCCTGCACCAGCGGCGTCTGCTCCAGCGCGAGCGGCACGGGCTTGCCGGCGGCCGCGGTGCGCGCGGCCGGCACCTTCCCCGGCACCACGCGCACGTTCACCACGTCGCCCGGCTGCACCACCGTGGACAGCTTCTTCGGGGCGGCGGTGGCGGAGGTCGGGTTCCACTTGCGGGCCCAGGCGGCCTGCGCCAGCGTCACCTCGCCGCGCGCGTTGCCCAGGTCCACCACCGCGGTCCGGTCGTCCACCTCCCGCACCAGCCCGGCGTAGATGCCGCCGTCCTCGAGCCGCCGCGCGCGCGCCATGCGCGCCACGTCGCGCTCCTGCTCCTCGTCCTCCCCCGGCTCGATCTGGTCGGGGTTCACGCGCCCGAGGTCCCACACGTACACCTCGCCCGGGCCGGGCTCGATCGCCTCGAGCCGCTTGCGCCAGAGCGGGAGCGCCGCGGCGGCGCGCGGCGGGTCGAGGTGGAGCAGCGGGCCGCGCCAGCCCTGGCGCTTGTCCACGGCGCGCAGCGCGCCCTCGAGCGCGGTCTCGGCGGCCGCCTGGAGCCGCGCGTCCATGGCCACGTCCACCTGCAGCCCCTGCGTCTCGACCGCCTCGGCGCCGTAGCGCTCGTCCAGGTACTTCCGGACCGCGTCCGCGTACCACGCGCCCGGCGGATCGTCCGGCGGCGGGCGCGTGCGGATGGCACGCGCCGACTCGGCCTCCGCCTGCGCGCGCGTGATGAAGCCCTCCTCCATCATCCGGCGCAGCACGTACCGCTGCCGCTCCTTGGCGCGCGCGGGGTGGTTCACCGGCGACCAGCGCATGGGCGACTGGATCACGCCGGCGAGCACGGCGGCCTCGCCGAGCGTGAGGTCCTTCACGCCCTTGCCGAAGTAGAAGCGGCTCGCCTCCTCGACGCCGTAGCGCCGGTGGCCGAAGTAGATCTGGTTCAGGTAGAGGTAGAGGATCTCGTCCTTGGTCAGGTTCTGCTCGAGCCGCGGCGCCAGCACGAGCTCCTTCACCTTCCGCTTCACGCGCCACTCGGTGGGGAGCAGGAACGTCTTCACCACCTGCTGCGTGATGGTCGAGCCGCCGCACTTCACGCCGCCGCCCAGCAGCCCCTTCGCCGCGCAGCGCGCGATGGCGAGGTAGTTCACGCCCTCGTGCTCGTAGAAGCGCGCGTCCTCCGCGGCGAGCACCGCCTTCTTCAGCACGTCGGGGATGCCGTCGATCGGCACCACGGTGCGGCGCTCGCGCGCGAACTGGAACACCTCCTCGCCGTCGGCGCCGAACACGCGGGTGGAGACGAGCGGCTCGTAGTCCTTCAGGCCGTCGAACGCGGGCAGCTCCCGGGTCCAGGCGAGGAGCAGGCCGCCGCCGAGCAGGCCGCCGGCGAGCACGGCCAGGGCGGCGGCGCGGAGGAGCCGCTTCGACTTGCGGGAGAGGCGACGGCGCACGCGCGGCGGCTCCTCGCCCTCGGCGGCGCGGACGGCGGCCGGGGGCGGTGTGGCGGGGTGGGAGGGGGTGTCCACGGCGAGGGCTCGAACGATAGCTCCCGGGGTGGCGTCCGGCAAAGCGCCGCGGCGGTGAAAGGTCATGCCCCTGGGGGAGCAGTCGGCGTGCCAGGGGCCCCCACCTCCATGGAACGCGCGGCGGCCCAGCGGATTCCTTGGCGCGCGTGTCCGCCGCGACACGGCCGCCGTGGCCGGGGCGACACGGCCGGGCGGGGGCGGGCGGGCGGCTACTCGGCGCCGCGCTTGATGCCGAGCGCGCGCATCTTCTTGTAGAGGTGGCTCCGCTCCAGGCCGAGGGCGCGGGCCGTGTCCGACACGTTGTCCTGGTGCGCCTCGAGGGCCGCGAGCACGATCTCGCGCTCCGCCTCCTCGACCAGCTCGTGGAACGCGGCGCCGGCGCGCAGCCGATCGCCGCGCGGGCGGCGGGCGCCGGGCAGCATCGCCACCACGTCCTCGGCGCCGATCTCCGGGCCGTCGCAGAGGATGGCGAGCCGCTCCACCAGGTTGCGCAGCTCGCGCACGTTGCCGGGCCAGTCGTGCGTCTGGAGCGCGGCGACCGCGTCGCGGCCGAGGCGCATGGCGCGGCGGCCGTTCCGCTCGCAGGCCTCGGCCAGGAAGCGCGCCGCCAGCTCGGGCACGTCCTCCTTGTGATCGCGCAGCGCCGGGGTGTGGATGGGCACGACGTTGAGCCGGTAGTAGAGGTCCTCACGGAACCGGCCCGCGGCCACCTCGGCCTGCAGGTCCTTGTTGGTGGCGGCCACCACCCGCACGTCGCAGCGCAGCGTCTGCTGGCCGCCCACCCGCTCCAGCTCGCCCTCCTGCAGCACGCGCAGCACCTTCGCCTGCATGGCGGCGGGCATGTCGCCCACCTCGTCGAGGAACAGCGTCCCGCCGTCGGCCTGCTCGAACCGGCCGCGCCGCGCCGCCACCGCCCCGGTGAACGCGCCGCGCTCGTGGCCGAACAGCTCGCTCTCGATCAGCTCGGCCGGCACCGCGGCGCAGTTCAGCTTCACGAAGGGCCGGTCGCGCCGCCGCGACTGCTCGTGGATGGCGCGGGCCACCAGCTCCTTGCCGGTGCCGTTCTCGCCGGTGATGAGCACGCGGCCCTCGGAGGGCGCGGTGCGGCGCACCAGGTCGAACAGCCGCTGCATGGCCGGGCCGCCGCCGATCATCTCGAGCTGGCCCTGGCCCGCCGCGCGGCGCAGCGCCGCGTTCTCGGCGCGGAGCGACTCGAGCGCGAGCGCGTTCTTCACCGCGACGAGCAGCTTCTCCTTCTCGGTGATGGGCTTCTCGAGGTAGTCGAAGGCGCCGAGCTTGAAGGCGCTGCGCACGGTGTCGATCGAGCCGTGCCCGGACATGATCACGATGGGCAGCTCCGGGCGGGTCTCGCGTGCCCGCTGGAGGACTGCCAGTCCGTCCAGGTCGGGCATCCGCACATCCATGACCACCACGTCCACCGGCAGTGCGGCGATCTTCTCGAGCGCCTCGCGGCCGCCGGAGGCCGTCTCGACCGCGTAGCCCTCCATGGAGAGCGCGCGCGAGAGCGTGAGCTGGATGTTGCGTTCGTCGTCCACGACGAGCACCGTCGCCGGCATGCGGGGATGTTAATCCCGGATGGTTCCGCGACGAGGAAATCCTTTGACAGGCGTTCCGAATGGAGCCAATAAGCGGGCGTCCCCAAGTTCCCAGACTTGTCATTTTCGAATGGAGGTCGTCATGCGTCGTGTTCTCCTTCTCGCCCTGACCGTGTCAGGTGCCCTCGTCCTCGGCGGCTGTCCGTCGAAGCCGAAGAACGGTGAGTGCAAGACCAGCCAGGACTGCGCCGAGCAGGAGGGGTACGGCAAGGTCTGCGTCGAGGGCCGCTGCCAGGAGTGCGGCGCCGACTCCGACTGCAAGGAAGGCTTCGTGTGCCGCGCGAACGCGTGCGTTCCGAAGCCCCAGTGCGCGGCCGACACCGACTGCCCCGCCGGCCAGACCTGCCAGGGCGAGCGCTGCGTGGCCCGCGAGCCCGGCTCCTGCGCGTCGGATCGCGATTGCGGCGCCGGTGAGAAGTGCCAGGCCGGCCGCTGCGCCGCCGCCGCCCCCGAGGCGTCCGTTCCGCCCGAGTGCGCCGACGTCACCGCGTTCAGCGTCCACTTCGCCTTCGATCGCTCGAACCTGACCCCCGAGTCGCAGCAGAACCTGCAGAAGCTGGCCGACTGCCTGAAGCAGGCCCCGGCGAAGCGCGTGCTCGTGCAGGGCAACTGCGACGAGCGCGGCACCGCGCAGTACAACGTCGCGCTCGGCAACCGCCGCGCCGAGTCGGCCAAGAAGTACCTGACCGACCTCGGCGTCAGCTCCTCCGTCGACACGGTCAGCTACGGCGAGGAGAAGCCGGTCTGCTCCGAGGCGACCGAGGCCTGCTGGTCCAAGAACCGCCGCGACGACTTCCAGATCGAGCGGTGAGCCTCCGCACCTCCATCCTCCGGGCCGCCGCGCCGGCGCTCGCGCTCCTGCTGACCGCATGCTGGGTCCCGCTGGAGCGCGGGCGTCAGATGGAGGCGCGCCTCGACCGGCTCGAGGCGGACTCCGCCGAGCAGCAGCGGGTCGTCGCCGATCGCGTCGCCGCGGTCGATCGCAAGATCGTCGAGGTGCAGCAGAAGATCGACGAGCTGAACCGCGCCGCCCGGCGGAGCGGCGCCGATCTCGGGGTCTCCCTCCAGCGCCTGCAGGACGAGTTCACGCGCGTGAAGGGCGACCTCGAGGTCGAGCAGCACCGCCTCGGGCAGATCGAGAAGTCCGTCGGCGCCCTCTCCGATCGCACCGACAAGCGCTTCGCGGCCCTCCGCGGGCGCGGCGCGCTCGACGAGCTCGAGGCGAAGGAGCGGATCGACACGCTCGAGCGGCCGGACGACAAGGTCTCCTTCCTGGCGCTCGCGCAGAAGGAGGAGGCGACCGGCGACAAGAGCGTCGCGCGGACGCTGTACGACGAGTACGTGCGCCGCTGGCCGGCGGACGCCATGGCGCCCGAGGCCGCCTTCCACTCCGCCGAGCGCTCGATGGAGCAGAAGCGCTGGCGCGAGGCGCTGGTCGCGTACGGCTGGATCTACGAGAAGGCGCCGCGCTCCGAGCGCGCGCCCGACGCGATGCTGGGCATCGCCCGGGCCATGCTCGAGGTGGACGAGCTGAAGAAGGACGCCCCGGGCGTGCTGAAGGAGCTCGTGGCGAAGTTCCCCAGGTCGGACGCGGCCGCGCAGGCCAGGAAGCTCCAGGCCGACCTCACCCCGAAGAAGCCGCGCCGGAAGTAGGCGCGTTCCTCTCACATCCCCCTGAGGTAGGTGGTACACTCCGTCCCGTTCGGAGTGTGTGTTCCACCGTCCGTGGAGGGTGTGCGATGGCGAGGATGCGGATCGGCGAGCTGCTCGTGGCGCAGGGCGCCATCGACGCGGTCCAGCTCGAGAGCGCGCTCGCGCACCAGCGCCGCTGGGGCGGGCGCCTCGGCCGCAGCATCGTCAGCCTCGGGTTCCTGGGCGAGCCGGTCGTGCTCGGCGCGGTGGGCGCGCAGCTCGGGGTGCCGTTCATGGAGATCGGCGACCGGCACGTGCCGCCGGCGGTCCTTCGCCTGCTGCCCGAGAAGCTCATCCGCACCCGCAACGTGCTGCCGCTCTCGCGCGTGAACGAGCCCCGCGGCGCGGCGGTGGTGGTCGCGCTGGCGGACCCGGGGGACCTCGGCGTCCTCGACGAGATCGCGTTCGCGACCGGCCTGCGGGTCAAGCCGGTGCTGGCCGCCGACGACGACCTCACCCGGGCCATCGCGCGGCTGCTGGACGGCGCGACGTTCCGGCCCGGCGGCTTCGCCTACCGCCCGGACGCGGTGGACCTGCCCGAGGACACGAGCCCGCTGACGCTGCTGCGTCGGGGCGACGGCTGGATGCATTAGCCGACGAGGGCTGCGCCCCCGCGTCAGGCCACCTCGGCCTCGTCGTCGGGCTCGGGATCCGGCGCCTCGCCCGGCGGCCGACCCTCGTCGTGCAGGCCCCACTGGCCGATGCGCTTCATCACGGTGCTCTTGGCGATGCGCAGCTCCTTCACCACCGCGGCGCGCTTGCCGCGGTTGCGTCGCAGGGACAGGCGGATCGCCTCCCGCTCGATCTCCTCCAGCGTGAGGCCGCGCACGTACAGCGTGTCGTCGTCGCCGCCGTCGGCGGGCGCGGCGCGCGTGTCCTCGAAGGTGACCGCCGCCGGCCCGATGGCCAGCCCCTCGCCCCGGAACAGGAGCGCGCGCTGCACCACGTTCCGGAGCTGCCGGACGTTCCCGGGCCAGTCGTACGCCTCGAGCTTCGCGAGCGCCTCCTCGCTCCAGCGCAGCGCCACGCCGCGCGGCGCCGCGCGCGCCAGGAACGTCTCCGCCAGCGCCCGCACGTCGCCGGCGCGCCGGCGCAGCGGCGGGACGGTGATGGGCACCACGCAGAGCCGGTAGAACAGGTCCTCGCGGAACCGCCCGGCGCGCACCTGCGCGCGCAGGTCGCGGTGGGTGGCGGCCACGATGCGCACGCTCACCTGGATCGGCCTGGACGCGCCCACCCGCTTCACCTCGCCCAGCTCGAGCACGCGGAGCAGCTTCGGCTGCAGGTCGAGCGGGAGCTCGCCGATCTCGTCCAGGAACAGCGTGCCGCGGTCGGCCTCCTCGAAGGCGCCCTTGCGCATGCGCTCCGCGCCGGAGAACGCGCCCTTCTCGTGGCCGAACAGCTCGGACTCGATGAGCGTCTCGGCGATGGCCGAGCAGTTCACCGGGATGAACGGCCCGTCCCGCCGCGCGGAGCGCGCGTGCAGCGCGCGGGCGAACAGCTCCTTGCCGGTGCCGGTCTCGCCGAGGATGGTCACCGCCGCCTCCGACGGGCCGACCCGCTCCACCAGCTCGAACGCCTGCCGCATGGCGGCGTCGCGCGAGATCATCCCCTCGAACGCCTCGGCGCGGGCGGGCTCGGGCGCCTCGCGCGGCTCGAGGACGATCTCCGCGTCCCCGAGCTGAACCGGCAGGCCGAACGGCAGCTCCGCGCGCGTCACCCGCGCGCCGCTGATGAACGTGCCGTTCGTCGAGCCGAGGTCCACGAGCGCCCACCGGCCGCCGCGCGCCTCGACGCGCAGGTGGCGGGCCGAGACGAACGCGTCGTCGAGCGGCGCGTCGCAGGTCGGGTCCTTGCCCACCACCACGCCCGCGGCGGTGACCGGGACGGTGCGCTCGCGGCCGCCGGCGCGGAGCCGGAGCCGCGCGGGCGGCGGCGCCCCGGCCGGCGGCTCGTCGTGCGCGCGCAGCCGCGTCTCGCCCGCGCCCGGCGCGACGCCCTCGGCCGCGCGGAAGAGCGCCCGCCAGGCGCCGAGCGCGAGGTCGGCGCCGTCGCCGAGCCGCGCCTCGCGCACCGGCGCCCCGCCCACCGCGGTGCCCGCGCCGGACCGGTCCACCAGCCACCACCCGTCGGCGCGCCGCTCCACCACCGCCTGCACGCGGGCGAGCGCGGGATCGGGCAGCGAGACGTCGCACTCGGGGCCGCTGCCGAGCGCGGTGCGATCGGTCAGGGTGACGCGCAGCAGCTCCTCGCCGTGGCGGAAGAAGGCAAGCTCGGGCATGCGCCCGAGGCTAGCCAACCCCGCGCCCTGGGTGAAGGTCCGCCCTCCGCCGAGGGGGCGGCCATACGGGGAGTGCGTGGCTGACCCGGGCAGCCGGAGCGCTACCCGCGGGCCAGCTCCTCGAACTCCGCGTTGCCCTTCAGGCCATCGAACATCGGGTCGGTCCGGAGCCAGTCCCGCACCTTGTCGGCGTCCTGCGCCAGCGCCTTGCGCAGCGCCTCCAGCGCCGGGGCCGGCTTGCCCCAGAGCGCGTACAGCGCCGCCACGTCGTAGTTGAGGAGCAGGTCGTCCGGCTTCAGCGCCGCGGCCCGCGCGTAGGCGCGCTCGGCCTCGGCGTAGAAGCCCTTCTGCGCGTAGCAGATGCCCAGGTCCAGCTCGGCCTCGAAGTTGGACGGCTCGAGGCGCACGACCTCCTTGAGGTGGGCGATGGCGGCGCGGTAGTCGCCCTCGTCCATGAGCAGGCCGGCCAGCTCGTGGCGCGGGAACGGGTCGGACGGCTCGAGCTCGATGGCGACGCCGAGCTCCTTCACCGCCTCCTCCGTCTTGCCCTGGTCGGCCAGCGTCAGCCCGAGGTTCAGGTGCGCGTCGGGGTGGTCGGGCTCGAGCTGGATCGCGTCCTGGTACTCGACGACCGCCATGTCCGGCCCGTGGGTGGCGAGGAAGGAGGCCAGGTTGTAGTGCGCGGTGGCGCTGTCCGGCTCGAGCCGGAGCGCGGTGAGGTACTCGTTCAGCGCCTCGCGGTAGAGCTTCTTCTCCGAGTACACCGTCGCGAGGTTGTCGTGCGCGTGCGCGGAGCTGGGGTCGAGCTCGATGGCCTTGTGGAACTCCTTGATGGCCTCGTCGAGCCAGCCGCGGTCGGCGAGCTCGATGCCGCGCGAGTTGTGCGCGTCGGACAGGGCGATGGGGTCCTTCTTGTCGCGGCTCACGGCGGCGGAGTGTACTTTCGTTTCGCCCGGAACAGGGGCGCGGAGGTCGGCTGGAGCGAATCTAACCGGCGCCGGCGCCCCGGGGCCAGGGACGGAGAGGGCGGACGGGCGGGCGCCCGGGAGGCGAGGGTGAGGCGAAGGAGCGCGTGGTGGATGGCGATCGCGCTGGCGATCGCGGCGGCCGGCGCCGCCTGGTGGTGGGGCCGGGGCGAGGAGGACGACGAGGCGCGCATCCGCCGCCTGGTGGACGGCTCTGCCGCGGCGGTCGCGTCCCGCGACGTGAATGCGGTGGTGGCGCCGCTGTCGGAGCGGTTCGGGGGGCACGGCCTGGATCGCGCCGGCGCGAAGCAGCTCGTCGCGTTCGAGGTGCTGCGCGGCGCCTGGGCCTCGGCCGCGGTGGCCGGCGCGACCGTGGCGGTGGACGGGGACCGCGCCGCGGCGCAGGTGGACGCGGTGCTGTCGCGCGCGGCGGGCCGGGGGAAGGCGCTCGTGAACCTCCTCCCCGGCGAGGGCACCGCGCACCGCTTCGCGCTGCGGCTCGAGCGCGAGGCGGACGGGTGGCGCGTGGTCGAGGCGGCGTGGCGGCCCATCACGCTCGCCGAGGCACTGGCGGGGCCGCCGCCGGCGACGCTCCCGCCGGCCCCCGACCGTTGACGGGGACGACCCTGGAGGGCATGCTCCGCCTCCCGGCTCCGGCCGGCCTCGACCGATGGCCCTCTACACCGTCCTCTCCAGCGAGCAGATCGCCGCCGCGGTCCGGAGCTTCGGGCTCCCCGCGCCGGACCGCGTCCAGCCGGAGCCGAAGGGCAGCGTCAACACGAACTACCACCTGTGGGCCGGCGGCGAGCGCTGGTTCCTGCGGCTCAACGAGGGGAAGACCGACGCCGACGTGCGGTTCGAGGCCGAGGTCCAGCGCTACCTCCACGAGGCCCGGTTCCCGGTGGCGCGCCTGCGCCTCGCGGCGGACGGGCGGCCCTGGGTGCCGGTGGACGGCAAGCAGGCGATGCTGTTCGCCTACGCGGCCGGCGAGGAGATCTCGCGCGACGCCGCGGGCCCGGAGCGCTGCCGTCGCGTGGGCGAGCAGCTCGGGCGGCTGCACGAGCTCGCGTCCGGCTTCGTGCCGGAGCGCCGCAACCCGTACGCGCCGGAGCGCGTGCGCGGGTGGATCTCGGAGCTGCGGCCGGACGGCGGGGGCGACGCCGACGTGCGGGCGGCGCTGCCGATGCTGGAGGAGGAGCTGGCGCGCGCGGAGCGGCTCCCCGGCGCGCCGCGCGGGCTGGTCCACGGCGACCTGTTCATCGACAACGTGCTCTGGATCGGCGATCGCGTCGGCGCGGTGCTCGACTGGGAGATGAGCTGCGTGGACCCGTTCGCCTACGACCTCGGGGTCGCGGTGAACGCCTGGTGCTACGTGGATCGCTACGACCCGGCGCGCGCCGCCGCGCTGCTCGCCGGCTACCGCGCGAAGCGCCGGCTCGAGCCGGAGACCGCGGACGCGCTCTACCCGTGGGCGCGCTACGCCGCGCTGCGCTTCACCGCCTCGCGCATCCACGCGTTCCACCGCGCCGCGCTCGGCGCCGACCGGCTGGCCTGGAAGGACTGGAGGCGCTACCGCGACCGGCTCGCCGCGCTGCGCGACATGGGCGAGGGCGGCTTCCGGGCGCTGCTCGGCGTCTGACCCGCTACAGCCCGGCGGTGAACAGCCAGCGCCCGTCCACCTTGCGCAGGTGCATGCGGTGCACGTCGGAGTCGCGCCGCGGCACCACGCCGGTCGCGGTCTTCACCCGGTACCACCCGTCGTAGAACACCTCGGCGATGGCGCGGTCGCCCTGGACCTCGATCTTGCGGACCTGGATCTCCAGCTTCAGCGCGTCCACCTTCGCGAGGTCCTCGGGCAGCGTGCGCGCGAGCGTGGCGCGGTCCACGTCGTCCTCCGGCGCGGGCGTGGCGGCGTCGTCGAAGTAGTCCGGCGCGGCGAGCGCGACCACCGCGGCCGCGTCGCGGCGACCCATGGCCTGGACGTACTGCTGGATGGCCTCGAAGACCCCGCGGTTGTCCCGGGTGTCGTCGATGTTGGTGCCGGGGAGCTGGCGCGCTGCGCAGGCCGTGGCCAGGGCGAGCAGGAGGGCGAGGCGCTTCGTCATGCGCGCGACTTTGTCCCGCCCGAGGTGCCGCGTCAATCTTCTCGGGCCTTTCCGGGGCGCCGCGGCGGGCCGTTGCCGACGCGCTTTCCCGCCGCATACATTCCCGGCGATGGCCGATCCCAGCCTCGCCTCGCTCCGCACGTTCTTCGAGACCGCCCCCGCCGCCCGCAAGGCCACCCGGCCGCTGGCGCGCGGCGCGCGCGTGAACCTGGCGCTCGACGGCGGCCCGGCCCGCTTCACCATGGCGAGCGGCGGGCCCGCGGTGGAGGACGGCGCGGCGCCCGACCCGGACTTCACGCTCACCCTGCCGGCCGCGGCGGTGGAGCGGATCACGGGGCTGCGCTCCGACGACGTGGGCGAGTTCGGCGTGGAGTTCTTCAAGCTGGTGATCGAGCGCGACCCGGCCGTGAAGGTGCGCGTGCGGGTGGACGCGTCCACGGCGCGGCTGCTGGAGCACGGGTACCTGGGCGTGCTCGCGGTCGGTGGGATGAAGGTCGGCTGGTGGCTGCTGAAGAAAGGTGTGAAGAACCCGAAGGCCGCCATCGACCGCCTGCGCGGCGGCGTCTGATCGCGCCTGCGCGTCAGCGCGCGGCGGATCGATCCGCGGCCACGAACGCGCAGCGGCGCAGCCCCGCCTCCAGGCGCTCGCGCTCCGCCTCCGAGGCGGCGCGCGCCAGCGCCGCCCGGAGCGCCTCCTCGCCCGCGCCGATCTCGCCGGCGGCGCAGGCCGCCTCGCCGCCGGCCGCGCGCGCCTCGGCCGCGAGCTCGGGCGGGAGGCCGCCCGCCGCGGCGCGGGCGAGCAGGGCAGCCGCCGGCGCCGCCTCGCCGCGGATCCCGTGCGCGCGCCCGACCAGGTACGCCGCGAGCGGCGCGTCCACCGCCGCGGTGCGGGCGAGCGCGAGCGTCGCGTCGCCGAGGCCGAGCAGGTAGGGCAGGGCGGCGGCGGCGAGCCGCGGGTCGCGCAGCGCCGCGAGCTTGGCCGAGAGGAGCCGCGCCTCCCCGCGGTCCGGGCCCGCGCCGAGCGCCTCCGCCCACCCGGCCGCGGCCGCGGCGGCGTCGCCCTGCCGCCAGCGGACGTCCGCCTCGGCGGCGGCGAGCGCGCCCTGCAGCGCACCCTGGCCCTCGCCCTGGGCCCGGGCCTCCGCGTACGCCGCGAGCGCGCCCGCGAGGTCGCCGGACCGTGCCCGCGCGTCGCCGCGCGCCTTCGCGGCCCAGGGCGAGCCGGTCAGCGCGCCGGCGCGCCGGTACAGGTCGCAGGCCTCCTCGGTCCGCCCGGCGGCCGCCGCGGCCCCGGCGCCGGCCTCCAGCGCCGCCGCCTCGCGCGCGCAGCGGCGCGTGAACAGGCTGCCGCGCGCGAGCCGCGCCTCGGCCTCGCGCCGGAGCCCCTCCGGCACGGCCACGCCGTCGAGGAAGCGCTGCCACTCGTCCACCAGCGCCGGCAGCGGGCGGCCCAGGGCGGCGGCGACGTCGCCGGTGGCGTAGGCGCGCGCCACCGGCGCCGGCCCGTGCCGGGCGAGCAGGAACGCGAGGAAGCTCCCCGCCGCGGTGTACGCGCGCGCCGGCGCCTGGCTCCAGAAGCCGCCCGGGCCCACGATCGCCGGCAGGTCCGGGAGCCGGCCCTGGTCGCGCGCCGCCCGGGACCACTCGTGCACCGTCCAGGCGCCGCGCGGCACCTCGAGCGCCACCGCCAGCCCCTCCACCAGGCCCGCCGACACCAGCACGCCGGCCCGCGCCGGGACGCGCAGCGGGCCGGGCGCGAGCGCCGAGGCGACCGCGTGGACCACCTCGTGGCGCAGCACCGGGTGCGGGAGCGGCGCGTCGCCGAGGTGGATCTCGGCGCGCCAGGGCTTGGTGAAGTCGGTGCCGGCCGCGCCCACCAGGCGCCGCTTCTCCTCGGCGCTCCGGTACACGTACACCGTCACCCGCGGCGGCCGCTCGATCCCGAGCGCGCGCGCCACCTCGGCCACGTGGAATTCGCACTCCGCCAGCAGCTCGGCGGCGGCCGCCTCCGGCTTCTCCGAGGGGAGCACGAGCGTGCAGCGCGGGCCCTCGCGGACGCCGCCCAGCGCGCGCGCCACCGTCTCGCGCGAGCCGTCCAGCCCGAGCGCGGCGCGGGCGCCCCGCGCGGCGGCGACCGCACCCGCCGCGGCGGCGAGCGCGAGCAGGACCCCGGCCAGCCGGCGCCGCGTGCGCCGGGGCCGGAGCGCGAGCTCGGCCGCCGCGGCCACCGCGGCGGCGAGCGCGGTGGCCTCGAGGGCGCCGAGCACCACCCGCCCGTCCACCCGGAGCGCCTCGTCGTAGAGCGGGCCGGGCCAGGCGCCGAGCAGCGGGCTCCAGGCGAACGCGGCCGGGCCGGCGTACGCGCCCCGGAGCGCCACGCCCAGCGCCGCCAGCACGACGAGCGCGTACAGGGCCGCCGCCGGGCCGGCGCGGCCGCGGGCCAGGAACGCGGCGGCGGCGCCCAGGGCGGCGGCGAGCAGCGCCGACGGGACGGCGAGCAGCGGGAAGAAGCCGGCGGCGGCGAGGGCGCTGCACGGCCCGACCGCGGCCCGGAGCAGGGCGCCCGCGAGCAGCAGCCCGAGCAGGCCCGCCGCGACCGCGCCCGCCGCGGCGGCAGCGGCCGCGGGCGACGGCTCCGGGCGGGCCCGGGCGGCGCGCCCCGCCGCGAACCCGAGCGCCGGACCGAGGACGAGCGCCGCGAGCAGCGCGCCGGCCTCGCCCAGCTCGTACCCCGGCGCGTCGAGCAGCGGGAGCGAGCCGCTCGCCAGCCCCAGCGCCGCGAGCAGCGCCGCGGCGCCGCGCACCGCGCGCAGGCGGATCAGCGCCTGGAGGAGATCGAGCATCGCGTCCCGCCGATATCGGCGCCGCCGCTACCGGCCGCGCCAGCCCCGGGATAACATGGCGCGCGATGCCGGAGAACCGCGAGCACGCGCGCGCGCCCATCGAGCTGAAGGTCGACTACAAGAAGCTGAACAGCTTCTTCGCCGACTACACGAAGAACATCTCGAAGGGCGGCACGTTCATCAAGACCCGGAAGACGCTTCCCGTGGGGACGCGCTTCGTGTTCCGGCTCGCGGTGCCGGGGCGCCCGGCGGCGTTCGAGCTGAACGGCGAGGTGGTGCACGCGAGCGCGCAGGGCGAGGAGGCGGGGATGGGCATCCGCTTCGTCTGGTCCGACGAGCGCCTCCGCGCCGACTTCGAGAGCACGGTGGAGCGCCTGATGTCCGAGAGCCTCGGGCCGCTGCTCGCGAAGCGGCTGCTGAGGAAGGGGTAGCGCGGCGATCCTGCGCCCGCGGGGACGTCGCGCGAGCCCGCGAAGGCGGGCGCGCGAGGTCACGGGCCCCGCGCTCAATACAGCACGTTCTCGAAGCGCACCCGGTCGCCGGCCTTCACGCCGTGCGCCGCGGCCCAGCCGCCGTTCACCTCGAGCACGTAGCGGCTCGGCACGCCCACGTCGCGGGGCGACAGGGTGAGGGGCTCGGCCCGCTCCACCACGCCGACCACGCGGCCGGCGTCGTCGACGAAGATCATGTCGAGGGGGATGAGCGTGTTGCGCATCCAGAACGTGTGGAGCTCGCTCTCCTCGAACACGAACAGCATCCCGGCGTCCGCGGCGAGGGAGGAGCGCTCCATGAGGCCGCGCGTGCGCGAGGCCTCGTCGCGCGCGACCTCGACCCGGACGGCGTGGCTCGCGCCGGCCGCGGTCTCGACGATGACGCGCGGGGCGGGGCGCGCCGGCTCGGGTGCCTTGGGAGAGGCACACGCCAGCGCGGCGGCGAGCACGACCACGGCGCGCGCGCCGATCACTGCCGCGGGACGACGCAGTAGGACGAGTACTGCGTCTCGCCCAGGTAGCGCTGGCGGGTCGTCTCGTCGAGGCTGGCCAGGAACGCCGGGTCGAGCACCACCTGGTCGCAGACCAGGCCGGTCTCGGACTTGTAGCAGTCCTGGTCGGAGACGCACGGCTTCGAGCAGTATCCGCACGAATCACCGGAGCAGCCGCCGTACTTGGAGCCTTCCGGGGCCGGTGAGACGATGCAGATGAGGTCCTCGCAGCCGATGTTGCCGGACTCGAAGTAGTCGCCGGAAGCGGTCTGCGGGCTCGGCGGGTCGCCGCTCCCCCACGAGAGCTTGCAGCGCTCCCCGACGTTCGGGTTCTGGCAAGCGGTGAGCGCTGCGGCAGAGGCGAGCGCGGCGATCAATCGGATGACCTGGGGACGCATGATTGTGGGAATCGTTAGCACGCACCTCGCGACTCGACAAGGAAGGCTCTCGACCCGCTACAAGCGCCTACAGACGCACAGAATCACGCATTTCTGCGCGGTACGCTCCGTTGCTCCTCCCATTTGCTTTGGCTAGGATGCCCCGTGTACGTGGGACGCCA
This sequence comes from Anaeromyxobacter dehalogenans 2CP-1, assembly GCF_000022145.1. Classification (NCBI taxonomy): domain Bacteria; kingdom Pseudomonadati; phylum Myxococcota; class Myxococcia; order Myxococcales; family Anaeromyxobacteraceae; genus Anaeromyxobacter; species Anaeromyxobacter dehalogenans. The sequence goes on along the minus strand of NC_011891.1, from coordinate 3,877,806 downwards.
TCGAATGAGAAAACATCTCGCATATGCCTGGTTGCTCGTCGTGGTGGTCCCGCTGTCCGGGGCCGCCCAGGACCTTCCAGGGCTCGATCTGAGCCAGCCACCTCCGCCCGCGAAGGACGCGGACCCGGTGCGCACGGATGACCTTCCACCGCCCAAGCCGGCCACGCCACCGCCCAGCGAGGGCGCGGCGAAGGCCGAGCCGGCGCCGGTGCTGCCCTTCTCCGAGAAGGACGTGGCGCTCGGCGACAAGGTGAAGGCCGTCCAGCGCAAGGGGTTCATGAAGCGCGGGCGCTTCGAGATCGCGCCGATGTTCTCGGCCACGGTGAACGACGCGTTCTACCAGAAGCTCGGCGTCGGCCTGCGGCTCGCGTACAGCGTGCACGACTCCTTCGCCATCGCGGTGCGCGGCGCCTGTTACCGCGAGGACTGGGGCTGCGGCACCTCGCTCCGCACCGACAACGTGCGCGAGGGCAAGCTCGCCTTCCAGAGCCAGCTGCTCACCTCCGATCTGTACGGGCAGGCGATGCTGGCCGGGGTGTGGTCGCCGATCTACGGCAAGGCGGCCTTCCTCAACCAGAGCATCATCCACTTCGACCTGTTCCTCACCGCCGGCTTCGGCGCGGTGTGGACGGCGACCAGCGTCGCGCCGCGCAACGAGGGGCCGCACCTGGCCACCGACCTCGGCGGCGGCGTCCGCTTCTACCCGCGGGAGTGGATGGCGTTCGAGCTCGGCATGCTCGCGACGCTCTACCCCGATCAGCCCGTCGCCTCGGTCCCGAGCACGCTCCAGAAGGTGTTCACCGCGAACGTGGGCTTCTCGTTCTTCTTCCCGACGACGTTCGAGTACGTCCACCCATGACGACCGACGGCCTGACGATCCGATCCCTCGCCGCACGCGCGCTCGCCGCGCTCGCGCTGGCGCTCCTGCTGGCGCCGCTCGCGGCGCGGGCGCAGAGCAAGTCCGACGCCTTCGCCGGCAAGATCCCGCCGGTCTCCGGCGCGCTCTTCCAGAAGGCCGGACGGTTCGAGCTCTCCCTCACCGGCAACCTCTCCCTCAACGACGCGTTCTACGCGAAGCGCTGGGGCGGCCTGAAGCTCGGCTATCACCCGGCGGAGTGGCTCTACGTGGGCGCGGCCGTGGCGGCCGGCAGCTCCACCCGGACCGGCTCCGCGGTGGTGTGCCCCTCCAACGGCGGCTGCCAGGACGCCGCCGACACGCAGCTCTACCAGGTCCCCGGCAACCTCAAGATGGTCACGGGCCTGGAGGTGGGCTGGTCGCCGGTGTACGGCAAGCTCAACGTGTTCGCGGAGCGCGTCGCGCACTTCGACCTCTCGGTGATCGCGGGTGCCGACTGGATCTCCTACGAGGAGGTGCTGTCGGCCACGCAGGCGGAGGCGCTCGCCGTCTCGGGCGGCAAGCCCGGCACGAAGAGCACGATCGGCGGCCACGTGGGGCTCGGCTTCCGCGTGTTCTTCGCCGAGTGGATCGCCGCCCGGCTGGAGTTCAAGGACTACATCTACTCGGTCCCGGTGCCCAACTGGCAGGAGGGCGGCGCGGCCCGGGACGACATCCAGAACCAGCTGTTCACCGAGATCGGGCTGTCGTTCTTCTTCCCGTTCCACAACCGGGCGGGGCACTAGGCCACCATGGCGCGCGCCACCTCCAAGATCCTCCTCGCCGTCGCCGCCCTCGCCGCCGCTCCCGCGGCCGAGGCGCAGCTCGGCATCGATCTCACCGCGCCGGACAAGAAGCCGGCCCCTCCCGCCGCGCAGAAGCGCGACGAGTCGCTCTCGCTCCCCGCGCTCGAGCTCGGCAAGGCCGCGCCCGCCGCCGAGGCGAAGGCGCGGCTCGACGCGGCCAAGCGGCTCCTCGACGAGAAGGCCACCGAGACGGCGGCCCTCGCGTTCGACCAGATCCTGCGCGAGCCGGCGCTGGCCGCCGCGCACGACGAGGCGCGCTACCAGCTCGGCAAGTCGCTCGCGCGCATGGGCCTGCTCCACTCGGCGCTCGCCACCTTCGACGAGATCCTGGCGAAGGGCCCGAGCGGCTCGCGCTTCTACGGCTCCTCGATGGAGTGGCTGTTCTACGCGGGCAACAAGCTCAAGAACGAGCAGCCGCTGCTCTCCCGCGTGGCGAAGCACGCCCGCGACTCGTTCCCGCCCGGCTTCGAGGACCGCTTCCACTTCCTCCTCGCCAAGTACGAGTTCGAGCGCGGCCGCGCGCTCGCCGACGCCGGGCGCGCCGACGAGGCGCGCGGCGCCTGGGGCGAGGCGCGGCGGCTGGTGTCGCTGGTGCGCGAGCAGGCCGGCGCCGCGGCGCCGAAGGGCGACGCCCCGCCGAACGAGCAGGGCGACGTGTACGCGAAGGCGCGGTTCGTGGACGGCCTGGTGCTCTACGCGTCCGGCGACGACGTCGGCGCGTCCGAGCAGTTCAAGCAGGTGGTCCGCCTGACGAACCCGAAGCGCGGCCGGGCCGCCGATCCGCAGCTCCGCGAGCTCGCGTTCCTGCAGCTCGCGCGCATCCACTACCAGAACCGGCAGAACCGCTACGCCATCTTCTACTACGGGAAGATGCCGTGGGGCGGCGAGAGCTGGCTCGAGGGGCTGTGGGAGGCGTCGTACGCCCACTACCGCATCGGCGACTACGAGAAGACGCTCGGCAACCTGCTCACGCTGCAGTCGCCGTACTTCAAGGACGAGTACTTCCCCGAGTCGTACGTCCTGAAGTCGATCGTCTACTACGAGAACTGCCGCTACCCCGAGGCGCGGCGCGTGCTCGAGACGTTCGCCGGGCTGTACCAGCCGGTCTACGACGAGCTGGTGAAGACCACCGCGGCGCAGCGGCCGCCCGCGGCGTACTACGACCTGCTCGACGCGGGCGTGCGCGCCGGCGCCCTCCCGCGCCGCATCATGAAGCTCGCGTTCACCGACCAGAACGTCCGCCAGCTCGCCCAGAGCGTCACGGAGGTCGAGGACGAGATGGACCGCGGCATCGGCGGGCGGCGCTCCGAGTTCCGCCAGTCGGCGCTGGCCAAGCGGCTGGGCGACCAGCTCCGGGCCGAGAAGGTGGCGCTGGTCGAGGAGGCCGGGGCCCGCACCCGCGCGAAGCTCGAGTGGGAGCGGGACCAGCTCCGCTCGCTGCTGGCGCAGGCGCTCCGCATCAAGATCGAGGTCTCGCGCAAGGAGCGCGAGGCGCTGGAGGGCTCGCTGGCCCGCGGCAGCCAGGTCGAGGTGGTGAAGGACCTGAAGTACTCCTCGGCCGTCTCCGACGAGCACCTGTACTGGCCGTACGAGGGCGAGTTCTGGCGCGACGAGCTCGGCACGTACTCGTACACGCTCACCCGCGGCTGCAAGGACCGCCTCTCGCGGCCCGGCACCGCCTCGAAGTAGGGCCTCACCAGGAGAGACCGAAGCATGACCCGTGCTCTCGCCCTCGGCGCCGTGGTGGTGGCGCTCGCGGCCGGTCCCGCGCGCGCCGCGGATCCGCGCCCGCAGCCCAAGGAGGCGGACCTCGGCCAGAAGCGCCAGGTCGCGCCCGACGCGTCGCTGGGCGGGAGCCTCCAGGCCGCGAAGAAGGTCGCCGAGCCGGGCGGCCCGAAGCTGGACTTCGAGACGTTCCGCAAGAAGGTCGAGGTGGACATCTCGGCCAAGCGCCGCGAGGAGATCGCCAGCCTCCAGCAGCTCATCCAGCTCGGCGGCGGCTCGGCCACCGAGACGCCGCAGTGGTACTTCCGGCTGGCCGAGCTGCTCTGGGAGGAGTCGCAGTACTTCTTCTTCGAGGCGAACCGCCGCGACGACTGCATCATCGAGATCGGCACGTCGAACCCGGGCGAGGTGGGCCGGCTCCAGGAGGAGAAGAAGGGGCTCGACCAGCAGTCGCGGCGCCTGCAGGAGCAGGCGGTGGCGCTCTACAAGGCCATCATCTCGCGCTACCCGAGCTACCCGCGCCTCGACGAGGTGCTCTACTTCCTGGGCGAGAACCTCTCCCGCCGCGACCGCAACGACCCCGACGCGCTGAAGGCGTACCGCGCGCTCATCCAGAAGTTCCCGAGCTCGCGCTACGTGCCCGACGCGTGGATGGCGTTCGGCGAGTACTACTTCGAGCGGGCCAACAAGAACGACCGCAACGGCAACCTGCGCAAGGCGCTCGAATCCTACCGCAAGGCCGCCGAGTACCAGGAGAGCTCGGTCTACGGCTACGCGCTCTACAAGCAGGGCTGGGTCCACTACAACCTCGGCAACTGGAGCGAGGCGCTGGAGCTGTTCCGCGGGGTGATCTTCTTCGGCGAGATGCCCACGAGCACGGTGCCCGCCGACCGCAAGCTCGCGCTGGTGAAGGAGGCGCGGAAGGACTACGTCCGCACCTACAGCCACGTCGGCTCGGCCGAGGGCGCCTGGGACGACTTCCGGCGCGTCGGCGGCCAGACCGGCTGGTGGGACATGCTGAAGTCCCTGGCCGGCCTGTACTTCGACGAGGGCAAGGATCGCGACGCGGTGCTGGTCTACCACCGCATGATCCAGGAGAAGCCGCTCTCGGTGGAGGCGCCGTTCTTCCAGTCGCGCATCGTCACCTGCGCAGGCCGCATGGGGCGCAAGGACGCCGCGGTGGCCCAGGCGCACGTCTTCGTGCGGATGCTCCGCGACATCGAGGCGTCGGCCGAGGGCAAGGACCCGAAGAACGCGAAGGTGCTGAAGGACGCGCGGCGCGACGCCGAGTCCACGCTGCGCATCCTCGCGGTGCAGTACCACAACGAGTGGAAGAAGACGCGCGACGACCCGGTCGCCGGCTACGCCGCCGCCGTCTACAAGGATTACCTCGACGTCTTCCCGGGCGAGGCGCCCGCCTACGAGATGCGGTTCTTCCACGCCGAGCTGCTCTACGCGCTCGCCGACTTCGAGGCCGCCGGCGCGGAGTACGAGCGCGTGGCGCTCGCCGACGTCCAGGCGCTCAAGGCGAAGCCGCAGGCCGGGCAGCCGGCGCCGAAGCCGGGCAAGTTCTTCAAGGACGCGCTCGAGAACGCGGTGTTCGCCTACGACCTCGTCGCGAAGAAGCTCGACGAGACCGAGAAGCGCCAGCCCTCGGACCCGAAGAAGAAGCTCGCGATGGCGCCGCAGCGGCAGAAGCTGGCCGAGGCGTGCCAGCGCTACCTCGAGTACCAGCCCCGCGGCGAGAAGTGGGTGGAGGTCGCCTACAAGCTCGCGAACCTGCACTACCGCCACAACGCGTTCGGCGAGGCGAGCGACCTGTTCACGCGCATCGCGCTCGACCACCCGCAGCACGAGCTGGCCGGCTACTCCGCGAACCTGGTGCTGGACGCGTACAACCTGCTCGGCGACTGGCGCAACGTGAACGGCTGGGCGAAGCGGTTCTACGACAACCGCGCGCTCATCGCCGCCCACCCGCAGCTCAAGGACGACCTCTCCCGCGTCATCGAGCAGAGCGCGTTCAAGGTGATCGAGGAGAAGGAGAAGGCCCAGGACTTCGTGGGCGCGGCCGAGCAGTACCTCGCGTTCGCGCGCGACTGGCCCACCTCCCGCCTCGCCCCCACCGCCTACTATAACGCGTCGGTGGACTACGTCCGGGCCCACCGGCTCGACCGCGCCATGGAGATCCGCGAGCAGTTCCTGCAGCGGTACCCGACGCACACGCTCGCGCCGAAGTCGCTCTACGACAACGCCGAGGCGTACGAGGCGGTGGCGGACTTCGGGCGCGCCGCGGACCACTACGAGCGGTACTTCCAGGCCTGGCGCGCCGCCAGCCGGCGCGAGCCGCCGCCCGCCGCGAAGGGCAAGGCCAGGGGCGGCAAGGCCGCCGCCGCCGTCGCCGAGGCGCCGGCCGGGCCGCCCGCGGTGTACGAGGAGAAGAAGGCGAACGACGCCATCGTGAACGCGGCGGTGTTCCGCGCCGGCCTGCGGGAGTGGGCCAAGGCCGAGGCCGCCACCCGGGCGTACCTCGACACCTGGCCGAACGGCCCCGACGCGCGGCGGATGTTCCGCTCGCTCGCCGACCTCTACGGCAAGCAGGGCCAGGCCAGCCGCGAGCTGCGCCAGCTCGAGGAGTTCCAGCTGAAGTACGCGCGCGACCCGGAGGACTGGATGGACGCGCAGCAGCGCATCGCCGCGATCCAGGAGAAGTCCGGCAACGGCGCCGCCGCGCAGCGCACCTACCAGGCCGGCTACGCCTACTGGCGGCGGAACCGGGACAAGGTGAAGGAGCGCGGCCTCGGGCTGGTGGCGCAGGCGATGTACCTCGAGCTCGAGGACGACTTCGGCAAGTACGACAAGATCACGCTCGACGTGGCGCCGAACTACCTGAAGGCGCAGCTGCAGGTGAAGGGGCGCAAGCTGAAGCAGCTCGAGGACGCCTACGGGGAGGTGGTGAAGCTGAAGCAGGCCGGCCCCGCCATCTGCGCGCTGTACAAGATCGGCCTCGGGTACGAGCGCTTCGCCCGCGCGCTCCACGCCGCGCCCATCCCCCGCGAGATCCGCGGCAACAAGGCGTTCGTGGAGGAGTACCGGGCCCAGCTCACGCAGGCGTCCGAGCCGCTCGAGCGCAAGGCGGTGGAGGGCTTCGAGCTCGCGGCGAACGCGTCGCGCGACTACGGCGTGGTGAACGCGTGCGCCCGCGACGCCTCGGCCATGCTCGCGAAGGCGAAGCCGGATCAGGCCGGCGCGGCCTCGGCCGAGGTCGTCCCGTCGGTCCCCGCGCCGCCCATCGCCGAGGCGCCGAAGGGCTACGGGATCCTGGCCGAGATCCAGCCGGTGCAGGCCCGCCCCGCCGCCGGCGCGCCGCGCGCCCCCGAGGCGCCGCTGCCGGTGCTCCGCCTCCAGCCGGCCGGCGCCCGCAGCGCCGCGGCCGAGCCCGGCGATCCGCGCCCCGGCCGCGCGGCCGCCGAGCCCGCCGACGCGCGCCCCGGCCGCGCCGACGCCGAGCCGCAGCTCCCCCGCCGCAAGAAGGGCGGCGACGAGGACGAGGACCTCCTGCCGTGACCAACGCGCGCACCGCCTCCTTGCTGCTCCTGCTCGCCGCCGCCGGCTGCGCCGGCTCGCGCGCGAACGCCCCGGCGCCGGCGTCCGGCGCCCGCCCCGCGGGGCTCCCCGCCGACGCGGCCGAGGCGCTCTCGGCGCGCGCGCAGCGGCTCTACGCCGAGGCCGTCCAGGCTCAGGAGGACCAGCGCCGGCTCAAGGTGCCCACCGACTGGGCGGTCCTCGAGCGCAAGTGGCGCGCGGTGCTCGACGCGGGCGAGGTCGCCGAGGCGCGGCACAACCTGGGCGTCGCGCTCGAGGCGCAGGGGCGCGTGGACGAGGCGCGGGCGGAGTACCAGAAGGCCCTCGCGGCGAAGCCCGGCCTGCGCCAGTCGGCGGTGAACCTGGGCGTGCTGCTCGAGAAGCAGGGCGACCTGGCCGGCGCGCAGTCGATCTACGCGGCGGTGGTGCGCGACTTCCCCGAGGACGCCCGCGCGCGCGAGCGGCTCGCCGCGATGTACCGCAACGCCGGCCAGCTCGACGAGGCCTGGCGGCTGGCCCGCGAGGCCCTGCTGCGCGACTCGCGCTCGGTGGGCGCGTACGTGGTGATGGCGCGGGTCTCGCTGCAGCGCGGCAACCTGGACGTCGCGCAGCTCATCCTGCTGCGCGCGCAGAAGCTCGCGCCCTCCGAGCCGGAGCTGCCCTTCCTCGCCGGCGAAGTGCTCGCGAAGCAGGGCGACGTCGAGGCGGCGGCCGCGCAGTGGCGCAAGGCGCTCACCCTGGACGACGGGTACCTGCCGGCGCGCCGCGCGCTGCTCGACGCCGCCGTGAAGGGCCGCCGCTGGCCGGTGGTCGCGGAGCACGCGCAGGCCATGGTGCACGCGGATCCCAAGAACGCGCCGGCGTGGCTGGCGCTGGGCGTCGCGAAGCGCCACCAGGACAAGCCCGACGAGGCGCTCGCCGCGTACGCGAAGGCGCAGGAGGCGTCCGGCGACGCGCTGCCGGAGGTGCACCTCGCCCGCGGCGTCCTGTTCATGCGCGTGAAGAACGAGTGCGAGCCGGCGCTCGAGGAGCTCCGCGCCTACGGCCGGATGGTGGGGCCGGTGGCGTCCGCCGACTCGCCGGCGCTCAAGCTCCAGCGGGAGTGCGAGCAGATCGTGGCCGAGAACAAGCGGGCGCAGGAGGCCGCGAAGGAGATGCAGCGGGACGCGGAGCGCAAGGCGGCGGAGGCCGCCGCGCGCAAGGCCGCGGCGGCCGCGCCCGCCGTCGCGCCTGCCGCCGCCGGGGCAGGGGCGGGGAAGAGCGAGCCGGGGGAGCCGGGTACCGGTGCGGGCGGAGGTGCCGCGCCCACATCGCCCCCGAACCCGTCACGGTGAGCGCGAAGGTCGGTTCCGGAGCACAGCCGTTGCTACTTGCACCACCGGCCGCGGTGATAGCCTCGGCCAACGAGAATCGGGGTTCCAAGATGCGAATGCTTCTGCTCACGCTGGTGCTCGGCCTTCCCCTCGCGACGTCCGCCCAGTCGACGGGCCAGGGGGCGGCCCAGCAGCCTCAGGGCAAGGTCGAGTACGAGAAGAAGACGGTGATCAACTTCGAGGACGACACCATCGAGGGCGACCTGAAGCGGCCCGACGGCGAGTACGTGGAGTCGCGCCAGAAGGTGGACCACTCCAACCTCATCAAGATCCGCGAGGACTGGCGCGACAAGGTGATGCAGGCGTCCGGCGACCTGTAGCCGGTACCCACGGCGACCACCCGGGAGACCATGGCCACCCCCATCACCCTCAAGGTGTTCCGCGGCAACGAGCTCGTGCGCAGCGAGCAGTTCAGCCGCGAGATCATCAAGATCGGACGCCTCGCGTCGGCGCACCTGGTGCTCGACGACGAGAAGGTCTCGCGCATCCACTCGGTGATCGAGGTCTCGCCGGACGGCGCCATCTCCATCATCGACATGGGCAGCGCCGAGGGGACCTTCGTCAACGGCAAGAAGGTCAGCCGCGGCGCGCTGCGCGCCGGCGACCAGATCACGCTCGGCGGCCTCCTCATCGTGGTGGAGGGCGCGGCGGCGGAGGTGCCGGCGCCGGCGAACGCGGCGGTGCCCGCGGCCGAGACGGTGAACCACGCGGTCGCCGCGCCCGCGGCGGCCCGCCCGGCCAAGGTGAACGGCAACGGCGTGAACGGCCACGGGCACGCGCACGCCGAGCTGCCCGCGCCCGCACCCGCCGCAGCGGTCGGCGCCGCCGAGGCGGCGCCGGTCGCGGCCGCCCCGGTCGTCGCCGCGGCCGCTGCCGTCGCCGCGGCCCCCGCGCCGTCGCCGCGGCCGGAGCCCGCGCCCGCCGCGGCCCCGGCGCCCGCGCCGCGCCGGTCCACCGAGCCGCGCCGCCGCGCCGCGCTCCGTCCCGCCGATGCCGCCGCCGCCGAGGATCTCTCGGCGGTCGCCGACCTCGGGGTCGAGCTGCGCGTGCTCTGGGGCGACACGCTGCTCGACGCCGCCACGTTCGTGCGGCCGAAGCAGCCGGTGCTGGTGGGCGACGGCGAGAAGTGCAGCCTGCGCGTGGAGGGGCTGCCGCTCGCCGAGTTCCCGATGCTCCGCTTCGAGGACGGCGACTACAAGTTCGCGTTCGGCTCCGGGATGACCGGCGTGGTGGACGAGCGGGGGCAGCGCACGGCGTTCGGCGAGCTGGTGAAGTCGCGCAAGGCCGCCAGCGACGAGAAGGTGAAGGGCGCCTACTGGATCCCGGTGCCCCGCGCCGGCGCGGTCCGCGCCGAGGTGGGCAGCCGCCTCGCCATCGAGGCGCGCCCGAAGAAGCCGGAGCCGGTGAAGCCCGTCCCGCTCTGGGACCGCGTCAACTACCGGCTGCTCAACCTGTTCCTGGTGCTGTTCTTCATCCAGTCCGGGTTCATCGTCGCGGCGAACAACTTCCCGTACGACACCGACGTCCTGGCCGACGACCTGTTCAAGAACCCGTCCCGGATGGCGAAGTTCATCATCAAGCCCCCCGAGGCGAAGCCGAAGAAGCTCGAGAAGCTCGCCGGCGGCACGCAGAAGGACGATCCGGGCGAGATGGCCGAGAAGCACAAGGGCGACGAGGGCAAGATGGGCAAGCGGGACGCGCCCAAGTCGAACGCCCGGTCCGCGCCGCGCGCCATCGACCCGAACGCCAAGGACGTCGTGAAGAGCACCGGCCTGCTCGGCGCGCTCGGCCGCGGCGGCGGCGGGCTCTCCACCGTGTTCGGCTCGGGCGGCCTGGGCGGCGACCTGAAGGGCGCGGTCGGCAACATGTTCGGTCCGGTGGTCGGCGACGCGCAGGGCCTGGGCGGCCTGGGCATCCGCGGCTCCGGCTCGGGCGGCGGCGGCTCCGGCGAGACCATCGGCATCGGCGCCGTCGGCACGAAGGGCCGCGGCGGCGGGCTCGGCACCTACGGCACCGGCGTGGGCGGCCTCGGCAAGAAGGGCGACCGCGACATCAGCATCGGCACCGGCGCCGCCCAGGTCATGGGATCGATCGACAAGGAGTTGGTCCGCAAGGTCATCCAGGACCACGCCGCGCAGATCCGCTACTGCTACGAGCAGCAGCTCGCCATCAACCCGCGGCTCGCGGGCAAGGTGTCGATCAAGTGGGTCATCCAGACCGACGGCAGCGCCACCAGCCCGCAGGTGGACTCCGGGGCGACCACGCTCGAGGACGCCAAGGTCCACGACTGCATGATGAGCCGCATCACCAGCTGGCAGTTCCCCAAGCCCAAGGGCGGCGGCATCGCCGTCATCACCTACCCCTGGATCCTCCGGTCCGCCGGCGGCGAATAGGAGGGACATCTCCGTGAAGAACATCCTCGCCATCCTGGCGCTCAGCGCGCCGCTCCTCGCCGGCGCCCAGGAGTCGGCGCCCCGGCTGCAGGAGGACCCGCGCGCCGCGCGCTTCCGCGACGTCGAGCGCGGCCTCTTCGTCGGCATGGAGGCCGGCTACATGGGCTTCACCGACACGCCCACCGAGGACCCGGCGAAGTATCCCTACGCCGGCAAGGGGGGCGGAGCGGCCGGCGGCCTGATGGTCGGGCTCACGCTCGGCATGGACTTCGGCAACCGGCTCTCGATGGCCGTCTACGGGCAGGGCGGCAACCAGAAGGGCAGCTCGAGCTACGGCGCCTTCAGCCTGTTCGCCGGCGGCCTCGACCTGCGCGTGGCGCTGCTCGGCTGGACCGACCGCAACGACTGGGAGCGCTTCTACCTCTACGTGCACGGCCGCGGCGGCTACGCGAAGAGCTGGCCCGAGGGCCTGTTCAGCACGAACGACGTGGTGGTGCAGGGCGGCCCCGGCATCGAGTACTTCACGCGCCTGCGCCACTTCTCGGTGGGCCTGGCCGCGGACTACGTCTACGCCACGAAGGCGAAGGCGAGCGGGTACGCGGTCTACCCGACGGTCCGCTACACGTTCTGATCCGGGCGGCGGGCGCGCGCGGTCCTCGCCGCGCGCCCGCCCCGGCTCCCCCACTCACCGCCAGGCCCAGGTCTCCGCGCCGTCCGGCGTGCGCGCGTAGGTCCGCCCGCCGGGCGGCCCGTAGTAGACGGCGTCCACCGGCAGCTGGGTCGCGACGTCGAAGATCCCGACCTCGCCGCCCTCGGCCGCCACCGGGAACGGGAGCCGCAGCGTGCCGTGCGGCGGCACCACCGTGCCGGCGGGCAGCAGCGTCGCGAGCCGCTGGCGCAGGTCGCCGGTCAGGGCCAGGCCGCCCAGGTCGCGCGGCGCGTCCTCGCGGTTGTAGAGCTCGATCGCGTCCGGCGCGATCGCGTTCACCACCAGGCCTCCCTCGCCGCGGTGTCGCTCGAGCGCGATCTGCTCGCGCAGGAACCCGGTCCGCCGCCGGACGTAGTCCTTCAGCACCTGCACCGAGGCGTCCGCGTGCGCCGGCTCCACCCAGGGATCGGCCGGGAGCAGCCCGGCGATGAGCGCGCGCAGCCCGTCGATGCGCGGCGACGTCTCGGACTCGGCGAACGGGCCGTCGAGCATCGCCTCCACCTCGTCGAGGATGCGGTCGCGCAGCGCCGGCCGGTCCCAGATGCGCTGGAACAGCACCACGAACGGCGGGTGCGCGCCGCCGTAGCGCGCCTCCTTGCCGGCCGCGACGCCCAGGGTGGCGGCGTCGTAGAGCGTGTAGAACGGGATCGCGTAGCGGAACGGCACGCCCCACTCCACCGGGTTGTCGCGCCAGAACACCAGCTTCGCGTTGTTGAGATCCCACGGCACCCACAGCCACTTGTCGCGCGTGCGGTCGTGCACGAGGTAGCTGCCGGAGTCGTCGATGCCGGAGAGGCTGATGAGGATGCCCACCGCGTAGAAGCGGAAGAAGCGCGGCAGGTCGACGTGCTGCTCCAGCCACGCCTCGATCTCGCCCTCGGGCGTGCGGTTCAGGCCGATCAGGAACGCGTCGAGGTCGTCGGAGGGCTCGCTCTCGTTCGTCTTCTTCTCCCACGGCCCCTGGTAGTGGGCGGGCGGGGTGAGCTTCAGCTCGCAGTCGCGCAGCCCGCAGCGGTAGACGTTGGCGTTCGAGTCGATGCCGTTCTCCAGGAGGAAGTGCTTCTCGTCCGGCTCCTCGAGCTCGACGTACACGCCCTGGTGCTCGCCGTTGACGTCGAGCGTCACGAACTGCGCCCGCGGCGTGGGCACGCCGGCGCCCTTCATGAGCCCGTAGGAGAACGGGTCCGACAGGTAGCCGCCGTCGGGCCACTCCGCGAGCAGGTTGCGCGTGCGCTCGCCGTCGAGCGGCGCGTCCTTCGGGCGGCGCACCTTCCAGCTGTGCTTGGGGTGCTCGCGCGAGCCGTCGCCGCGCTGGCGCAGCTCAACGTCCCACCAGGCGCCGTGGTAGTGGAACCGGCCCGGCGCGTAGTCCTTGCTCCACATCGTGTAGACGATGGCCGCCGTCGCGTCGTCGAACGCGAGCGCGTACGGCTCGACGCTGGCCTGCAGCGGAGGCCAGGCGGGCGCGGCGAGCGGGGCGTCGGGGTTCACCGACCCGGCGCCGCCGCCGCCACCTCCTCCGCCCGGCTGGCCGCCCGGTCCACCACCGCCCGGCTGGCCGCCCAGCGAGGCGTCGGGGAGGGGCGCGCCGTTGCAGGCGAGCAGGAGGAACGGAAGCAGGAGAACGGCGGCCGCCGAGGTGCGTCGCATGAGCACATGCAGCGCAGCGGTCGGCGCGCGGGGAAGCGGGCACGCGGGGGCTTCCCCTTCTACGGGGCGGCGCCCCGCCCGGCGGGGCGGAGCTGCCTGGGGCCCGCGACCTCGGAGCACGCCGACGCGGGCTCGCGCGAGCTCCCCGCGGGCGCGGCGGCGCGGCGCTCGCCGTGCGCTAACGCTGCCGCCGCCGCCGCAGCGCCGCGGCCGCGACGACCGCCAGCGGGGCGAGCAGCGCCCAGCCCGAGCCAGCGCCGGCCTGGCAGCCGACCGCCACGGCGCCGTTCGCGGGCGGCGTCTCCGGGGTGCCGCCAGCGCCGCCGCCGTCCCCGCCACCGGGCGGCTGGGCGGGCAGCGGCGGGATGTCCTTCACGATGGTGAAGGTGTCGTGGATGACGCCGTCGCCGCGGATCGAGTCCACCTTCAGCGTGCCGCCCTCGAGCGTCAGCCGGAGGTGCTGGTCGATCTTCTCGCGGTACGCCGTCCAGGGCTCGGCCGGGAGGGCGAAGTCGTAGAGCCAGCCGCCCGCGCCGCCGCTCGTCACGTACACCGGCGCGGCGGGGTGGTCGTAGTCCTTCTGCACCGGCTGGCCCTGCCGCGTCGGCCAGCTCCGCTCGTAGAGGTGGTTGTGGCCCTGCAGCACCAGGTCCACCCCGGCACCTTCCAGCACCCCGAGCAGCGCCGCCGGGATCTGCGGGTACACGCCGTACTTCCCGGTCGCGACCACGGGCCGGTGGATGAGGACGATCTTCCACGGGGCGCGGCTGGCGGCGAGGTCGGCGGTGAGCCAGCCCACCATGGTCTTCCCGTCGCAGCCGGCGGTGGCCGCGTCCATCGGGACGATGCAGTTCGAGTCCAGCGCGGCCACGTGCACGTCGCCCCAGTCGAACGCGTAGTAGCGCTCGCCCTGGGGTCCCTCGGGCAGCTCGAACGCGTCGAGGTACGGCTGCGCCCACGCCTGCCGGTACTCGTGGTCCCCGAGCGCCGGCCACATCGTCACGTCCGCGAGGAGCGCCGCCATCGGGCGGAACAGCTTGGTGAGGAAGTCGGCGGCCGTGGCGTCCGGGTAGGCGTTGTCGCCGACCGTCAGGATCGCCTGCGCGCCCTCCTCGCGGATGCGCGCGATGTGGTTCATCTCGGCGGGATCGCCGGTGCCGTAGTCGCCGACGACCGCGAGGATGGCGGCGCGGCCCTCGGCCGTGTCGGGCCGGCCCGGCGTGTGGAGCGTGCCGCCCGGCCGCTCGACGCCGTCCACGGTGAGCCGGTACGGCACCGCGCTCGCCGCCGGCAGCCCGTCGAGGCGGAGCAGGTGATGGGTGCCGTCGCTCGCGGCGCGCGCCGTCCCACCGCCCGGGAGGTCCGCGATGGCCTGCACCGTCGCGGCCGCGTCGGTGTCCACCACCACCAGCGCGGAGGACGGGCCGGTCTGCTGCAGGAAGGGGCCGCGCGTCACGCTCGCGGCGAAGGCCGCCGAGGGCAGCGCGGCGAGCGCGAGGAGCAGGCGGGGGAACGAGCGCATGTGGCATCTCCGTGCGCGCGAGGGCGCGGGCCGCAGGACGGCGCTTGAGGGGATCAGCCCGTCTGAACACGCGCGGGGCGCCGCACCATTCCGTCGGGGTGCGCGCCGCGGCGTTCCCGTGCCGATCGCGTGGCGGTCCGCGGGCGCGGGTGGGAACGGCGCTTCCACGACCGGCGCCGCGCGGCCGCCCTGGGGGCGGGGGAGCGTGGGCGCGGATGTACGGGCATCGCCGTTGCACCGCGGCCGGCCGTGCTCGCATACCGACCCACGCGCCGTGCGCTCCCGTTGCTGCTGCTGCTCTCCAGCCCGTGTGCCGCGCTCGCGGCGGAGGGGAGCGCCGCACCGGCGGCACGGGGTGAGCGCGAGGTGGCGGTCGCCACGCCGGCCGCCGTGCCGGACACCGACCGGCCCCTCGCTGGCCAGGCGGACGTGCCGGCGGCCCCGGCGACGGCCGGGGCGGCGAGCGCCCGCGAGGCCACCTACTCGCCGCCCGACGCGCCGGCCGGCACGGCGCGCGTCGAGGTGGTGCGCGCCGCCCCGCTGCCCGCGGCGCCCGCGCCCGCGCCGAGGGCCGCGCCGCCCGCGCCGGTCGCGCCGCCCCCGAGCCCGGTGGCGGAGCCGATCCGCGCCCGCCGCGAGGGGCTCCAGATCGAGGTGGGCGGGCAGGTGTTCGTCGGCGGCGCGGCGGACGCGCGCGACGGGTGGAAGCGCGACGTGGCGCTCGACCGGGCCCGCATCGAGGTGCGCGGGAGCATGCCGGGCCTGCTCACCGTCATCGAGGCGGACGTCGCCGACACGAAGCCGCTGAAGGACGCGTTCGTGCGCCTCGACGGCCCCTCCTCGACGCGGCTCACCGCCGGCCGGTTCAAGCCGCCGTTCCTGGAGCGGGAGACGGCCTCCGCGTGGAAGCTCCCGCGCATCGGGCGCGGCGTGGTGAACGACTACCTGGTGGACCGGAACGAGATGGGCGGCCGGCGCGTCGGCGCGGTCGGCGCGTTGCGCCCGTGGGACGGCGCGGTGGAGCTGTCCGCGGGCGTGTTCCAGGGCACGCCCAACGGCGACGAGAAGCCGCCGCAGGACTACGTGGCGCGCGCCGCGGTCCGGCTCGCCGGGGCGCTCGAGCTCGGCGCCGCCGGCTACCGCGCCGGCCGCTCCACCCCGGACGTGCCCCGGCGCGAGGCGGCCTCCGCCTTCGCGGCGCTCGACGCGGGACCGCTGGCGGTGAGCCTGGAGGGGCTCACGGGGCACATCCAGCAGGGGACGTTCACCGCCGGTCTGGGCCTGGTCGAGTACACGATCCCCCTCGGCAAGCGGCTCCGCGTCACGCCGATGGCGGGCCTGGAGGCGCTGCGACTCCGCGCGCCCGCGCAGGGGACCGGATCGTCCGCCGTGGCCGGGGCGGTGCTCGGCTTCGGGGAAGGGCTCAAGCTGAAGGTGCAGGGGGAGCGGGCGCGCCGCCCGGGGGAGACGGCGCCGGCCAACGCGATCGCCGTCCAGCTCGCGACGAGGTTCTAGCGTGGTGCCCTACGCGGAGGGACCGGTGACGCTCTTGCGGCGCGAGCACAAGGTGCTGCTCGCGCCGGGGGAGGCCCGGGACATCGCGGCGCGGCTCGGCGCCGGGGCAGCGGTCACCACCCGCGTGGCGACCGTCTACTTCGACGCGCCCGGCGCGCCGCTGGCGCTCCGGGCGCTCGAGTCGCCCGGCGACTGCGTCAAGGTGCGCGCGAAGGCCTACCACCCGGATCGCTCCGGCCGGCCCGGGCACGTGGTGCTGGAGCTGAAGCACGAGCGGGGAGGGCTCACCACCAAGGATCGCACCTGGCTGCCGCGCTCCGCGCTGGCGCGCGCGCTCGCGTGCCTGCCGCTGCCGGGGCCGCTCGCGCCGCTCGTCGCGACGTCGTACCGGCGCCGCGTGTGGCAGCCGTGCGAGGGGTGGCGCGTCACCCTCGACGACGGGCTGCGGTTCCACCCCGCCGGCTGGCCGCTGCTCGAGCCGGGCGCGCCGCCGTGGCCCGACGGGCTGCCGCCCCCGCTCGGCGCCGAGCCGCGCGCGGTGCTGGAGCTGAAGCTCGGGGCGGACGCGCCGCCGCGCTGGCTCGTCGCGCTCGTCACCGCGCGGGCCCAGCCGTACAGCAAGCTCGCCGAGGCGTTCTCGCGCGCCGCGCCGGCGCGCACGCGCAGGGCCTGACCCCATGCTCGTGTCCTTCGAAGGCATCGACGGCAGCGGCAAGACCGCGCTCTCCAACCTGGTCTGCGAGCGCCTCCGCGGCGCGGGGCGCGAGGTCGTCCACGCGCGCGAGCGCGGGGTCCTCGCCACCGCCGCGGCGCGCCGGGTGCGCGAGCTGACGCGCGACCCGCGCCTGCTCGAGCTCTCGCCGCGCGCCGAGCTGTTCCTGAACCTGGCCCGCGAGGCGCAGCAGCTCGAGGAGGTGGTGCGGCCGGCGCTGGCGCGCGGGGCGCTCTGCGTCGCCGACCGGAGCCTCCACTCGATCCTGGCGCTGGCCATCGCCGGCCGCGGCCTCCCGCGCGCCGAGGTCGAGGCGGCGGTGCGCGCCGCCTCGGGCGGCACCTGGCCGGACCTCGCCGTCCTGGTGGACGTGGATCCCGACCTGGCGCGGCTGCGCAAGCGCGTCGGGAAGATCCTGGAGGGCCGCGCCGACGAGCCGGGATCGAGGAAGGGCCTCGCCGGGCACGGCCTCCAGGTCCGGATCCGCGAGCACCTCGCCGCCGAGGCCGCCGCGGCGCCGGAGGCCTGGCTCCGGGTCGCGAACGAGGGGAGGTCGCTCGAGGCGCTCGCCGACCTGGTCGCGGAGGCGATCGCCGCGCGCGTGGACGGCCGCGCCCCGCGCCGGCCCCGCGCCGCGCCGCCCACCGCGCGCCCCCGGGCGCACGCGGCCGCGCAGGCGGAGGCCGGCGGGCTGGCGGAGCGGTTCGAGGCGGCGCTCGACGCGCTCGCGGCGCGGGAGCCCGCGCTCGCGGCCCACCTGCTGGCGGGCATCCCCGGCCGCGCCGCCCACGCGCGGCGGGTGGCGCTCGCCGCCCGGTGCCCGGCCGTGGTTGCGCGCGCGCTCGAGGGCCTGTCCGACCCGGAGTCGCACGCGCTGAGGTGGGCGCTGGCCGGGCGGGTCCCGGCCGACGTGGCGGCCGGCCTGGGCGCCGACGCGTCGTCCGAGGCGATGCGCCTGCGGGCGGCGCTCCTGGCGCGCGCGCCGGGGCCCGCGGTGGCCGGCCTGGTCGCGGCGGATGGATCGGAGGCGTGGGCGCTCCGCGCCGAGGCGCTGGAGCGGGGGGGGCTGGAGGGCGTGCTGCGCGGGCTGGCCGGGCTCGGCTCGGAGCGCGCGTGGGCGCTCCGCGCGGAGGGCGTCGGGCAGGGGCTGTGGGACGCGGTGGGGCGCGGCCTGGCCGGCGTGGACGGCGCGCGCGCCGACGCGATGCGCGCCGCGCTCGCCGCCCACGATGGCCTCGCCGCGCTGCGCGGGACGGTCGGGGTGGAGAGTGGCCCCGCCCGCGCGCTCCGCGAGCGGCTGTTCCCGCTCGCGCCGAAGCGCGTGCTCCGCACGCTGGCGGGCAACGCGGCGCCGTGGACCTGGCCGCTGCGCGAGCGCGCGCTCGCCGCGACCAAGGAGGCGCTCGACGCGGTGGACGGGATGGATCACCCGCGCGCCTGGGCGCTGCGGGCCGAGGGCGTCGCGCGCTGGCCCGCCACCGCGGTGTCGTCGCTCCGGCACCTCGCCGCGACCGCGCGCGGCCGGGAGATCGTCGCGGCCGCGCTGCGGGCCGCGCCGGCGAGCCTGCCGGTGCTGCGGAACGCGCACGCGGCGCTCGCGCTGGCGGCGCACGCGGCGGGCCCGGCCCCGCTCCCGCCGGCGGCGGTGGAGGCCTCATGCACCCCTTGACCCCGATCAGCGGGATCGACCTGCACACGCTGCCGCTCGGCACGGTGCTCCCGCGCATCGGCGCGGCGCTGGCGGTGGGCGTGGCGCTCGGGGTCCGGCCCTGGCGGCTGCTCCTGGGCCGGCGCCTCCCGAAGACCGAGATGGCGCAGGCGCAGATCCTGCTCTGCGCCGCCGCGGCGATCATCACCATGGTGATCGGCGACAGCGTGGCGAAGGCGTTCGGCCTGGTGGGCCTGGGCAGCTTCGTCCGGTTCCGCTCCGGGCTGAAGGACCCGCGCGACGCGGCGGTGCTGTTCCTCACCATCGGCCTGGGGATGGCGTGCGGGCACGGGACGCTCGGCCTCGCGCTCACCGCCGGCCTCGCGGCGTCGGCGGTGCTGGCGGTCCTCGACCTGCTCCCCGCCGGCGAGGCCGCGGAGGCGGACGCGCCGGGCGCCGCGCACGGCGCGCCCGCGCCGGCCGGCGAGGTCGCGCCGCGCCTCGCCGATGCGTCGCGGAAGTCGCAGTGAGGCGATCGCGGGCTGGTATCGGGCGCTATCCGCGCCGCGCGCGCGCCGCGCGGCGTCTCGCTCCGGCCGCCCGCGATCACCGCTCGTGCACGGTCGGGCGAGCGGCAGCGGAGCGCGCGATCTGCGCGGGAAACGCACCGCGGCGCCCCCAGACACGTCCCGCAGAGGGACGGTCAATGCGACCCCGTACCCTGGGTCGTCCGGGTTCCTGCCACCCCGCCCGCGACCGGGGGCGATGTAGTCAAATGCCCGTAAGGGCAAGGGAATCCGGCCGGGACAACGTTGACCCTCCTGCGAACAGCGCCCTATACTTCCGCGTCGTCAGGCGCTTTTTTCCCGCCACTCACTCCCCCGCGAAGCCACCTTGAGCGCACCCTCCCTGGACGAGCAGATCCGATCCCACGTCGAGTCGCTCGAGGCGGCCCCCGGCGACGACGAGGCGTTTCACGCGCTCGTGGGACTTTACGAGCGCGGCGCGCGCTGGGAGGAGCTGATCGCGCTCTACGAGGGGCGCGCGCGTCACGCGCCCGGCCCGGGCCCGCTGCTCGCCGAGGCTGCCACCCTCGCGCACCGGAAGCTGCGCAACGTGGCTCGCGCGGAGGACCTGTACCGGCAGCTGCTCCAGCTCGAGCCGGCGCACCCCGTGGCGCTTCGCGCGCTGGTGGAGCTCCTCGAGGAGCGCGGCGACTGGGCGGGGGTGGCCGCCGCGCTGGAGCGCGAGGCGACCGCCACGGCCGACCGGGCCGCCGCCGCGGCGGTGACGCTCCGGCTGGGCAAGGTCCAGGAGGAGCGGCTCGGACGGCGGGACCGCGCCGCGCTGCTCTACGCGCGCGCGCACCGGCTCGATCCCTCGCTGGAGGAGGCGCGCGCCCGCGCCATGGAGTGCTTCGGCGCGCTCCGCCGCTTCGCGCAGGCGAAGCGGCTGCTCGACGGCGCGCGCGATGCCGGCGCCGATCCGCGCGCGCTCGCCGCCGAGTACGCGCGGCTGGGCGCCGCGCTGGTGGACGAGCCGCTCGACCACGCGCTCGCGACCGACGCGCTCATCGACGCGCTCGCGCTCGATCGCGCCGCGCCCGGCGCGGCGGCCGCGCGGGAGCGGCTGCGCGGCTTCCCGCGCGCCTGGCGCGAGGAGGCCGGCCGGCTGGAGGCCGAGGCGACGCGCGCGTCCGATCGGCGCACCGCCGCGGCGCTCCAGCTCCGGCTCGCGCAGATCCACGCCGCCTACGATCCCGAGGGCGCCGGCCGCGCGGTGGAGCGGATCGAGCGCGCCTGGGCGCTCGCCCCGGGCGCGCCGGCCGCGCTGGAGCTGCTGGAGCGGGTGCTGGCCGAGCGCGGCGATCACCGCGGCCACGCCGACGCGCTGGCGCGCCTCGCGACGCAGACCCGCGACCGCGCCGCGCAGGTCGCCCTGCACCTGGAGATGGCGCGGGTGGATCTGGTGCGCTTCGGCGACGCCGAGTCCGCGCTGGCGGCGCTGCGCCGCGCGCTGGAGCTCGATCCCGCCTGCGAGCCCGCCGCGCTGCAGGCGTTCGAGCACGAGACCGACGCGGGCCGCTTCGCGGAGGCGCTGGACGTGCTGGAGCGCCACCTCGCCGCCGCGCCGGCGAAGCCCGCCCACGCGCCGCTGCGCGTGCGCGCCGCCGCCATCGCGCGCGAGAAGCTCGGCGATGCGGGCCGCGCCCGGCGCCACCTCGAGGCGGCGCTGCGCGCCGACCCCGGCCACGCCCCCGCCGCCGCCGCGCTGGCGCCGCTCCTCGCCGAGGCCGGCGAGTGGCAGCCGCTCGCGCGCGTGCTGGAGCTGTCGGCCCGCCGCGAGCGCTCCCCCGGCGAGCGGGTGCGCCTGCTCGAGCGGCTCGCCGAGATCCAGCAGGAGCGCCTGGGGCGTCCGCGCGACGCGCTGCGCACGCTGGCGGGCGCGCTCGCGCTCGACCCGGCCCGGCCGGCCACCCGCAAGGCCATGGAGGGCGCCGCCGCCCGCGCCGACGCGTTCGCGGAGCTGGCGCGCGCCTACCGCACCGCCGCGGCGGCCGCGAACGGCGACCTGAAGGCGCGCAAGACGCTGCTGCGCCGGGTGGCCGAGATCCTGGACCGCGACCTGGGCCAGCCGGAGGAGGCCGTCCGGGCCTGGCGCGCGCTGGTCGAGGTGGACCCGGAGGATCGCGGCGCCCGCGCGGCGCTGGAGTCGTGCCTGGCGCGGGCGGGCCAGCAGCAGGAGCTGGCGCGCGAGCTCGAGGCCCGGCGCGAGCACGCGGCCGGCGACGAGCGGCGCGCGCTCGGGGCGAAGCTGGCGCGGCTCTGGGCCGAGGCCGGCGAGCCGGACCGCGCCGGGGCCGCCTGGCGCGCGGTGCTCGCCGAGGGCCCGGAGGACGACGAGGCGCTGTGGGGCCTGCACGCGGCGCTCGAGGCGCAGGGCGGCGCGGCCGCGGCCGAGGAGCGGATCGGGATCCTGGCGCGGCTCGCGGCGCGCGCGCGGGGTCCCGCCGAGCGCGCCGTGATCGAGCTGGCCCGCGCCGAGGCGCTGGCGGAGCCGCTCGGGCGCCACGCCGACGCCGCCGGGGTGGCGCTGGCCGTGGTCGAGGCCGGCGGGCTCTCCCCGCCGCAGCGCGCGGAGGCGGTGGCGCTCCTGGAGCGGCTGCTGGCGCGCGGCGCGGAGCCGCTGCGCGTGGCGCAGGCGCTGGCACGCGCGCACGCCGCCGCGGGCGACGCTTCCCGGCAGGCCGCCATGCTGGAGCGGGTGGCGAAGGAGCTGCCCGCCTCCGCCGACCCGCGCGAGCGCGCCCGCCACCTGCTCGACGCCTCCGCGGTCCGGGCCGAGCGCCTGGGCGACCGCCGCGGCGCGCTCTCCGCCGCGGCCGCGGCGCTGCGGGCCTGCCCCGACCACGCCGAGGCCCGCGCCCGCTGCGAGGCGCTGGCCCGCGAGGTCGGCGCGCACCGCGAGCTGCTCGCGCTGCTGGTCGAGGTGGCGGGCCGGCTCTCCGGGCGGCCCGAGGAGGAGGCGGCGCTCCGGATCCGCGCCGCCGCCACCGCCGAGGAGGACCTGGGCGCGTTCGACGACGCCGCCGCGCAGCTCCGGCGCGCGCTGGAGCTGCGGCCCGGCGACCCGGCGGTGCTGGCCGGGCTCACGCGCGCCGCGCTCGCGTCCGAGCGCTGGGCCGACGCCGACCGCCTGCTGGCGCAGCGCGCCGCCGCGGCGACCGGCGCCGAGCAGGTGGCGCTGCTCGCGCAGCGCGCCGAGGTGCTGCAGGAGCGCCTCGGCGACCCCGCCGCCGCCGCCGAGGCGTGCCGCACCGCCCTGGCCCGCTGCGCCCCGGAGCAGCGCGCGCGCCTGCTGGCGCGGCTCGCCGGCGCCCTCGGGGCCGCCGGCGACGAGGCCGGGCGGGCCGAGGCGCTCGGCGACCTGTCGGCGGCCTCGCCGGAGCCGGCCGAGGCCACCCGGGCCGCGCTGGAGAGCGCGCGCATCCGCGCCGGAATGGGCGACGCGCGCGCCGCGGTGGAGCGGCTGACCGCCGCGCTGCGGGCCTCGCCCGACGACGCGGCCGCGCTCGCGGCGCTGGAGGAGCAGCTCGGGGCGGAGGACCCGGCCGCGGCGCTGATGGCGGCGCGCGCGCTGGCCGGCCAGGCGGACCCGCGCCGGCGGCTGCGCGCGCTGGAGGCCGAGGCCCGGGCACACCCGGAGCCCGGCGGCCGCGCCGCCGCGCACCGCGCTGCCGCGCGCGTCGCGGAGCAGGAGCTGGGGCAGGCGTCGCTCGCGTTCGCCGCGCTGGCCGCGGCCGCGCGCGAGCTGCCCGGCGACGCGGACCTGCGGGCCGAGCTGCGGCGCGTGGCCGGCGAGGCCCAGGAGTGGGAGGCCTGCGCGCGCGTGCACGACGCGCTGGTCGACGCGGTGCCGGCCTCGGGGCGGCTCGCGGTCCTGCGCGAGCGCGCCGAGCTCGCCGAGCGCAGGCTGGACCGGGACCGCGCCGCCGCGGCCTGGGCCGAGGTCGCCGGGGCGGCGCCGGGCGATCGCGACGCGCTGGCCGCGCTGCGCCGCCTGCACCGCGCGCGCGAGCGCTGGGGCGAGCTCGCCGACGTCTGCGCCGCGCTGGCGGCCGCGCCGGAGGCCGCGCCGGCGGCGCGCGAGGACGCGCTGCGCGAGGAGGCGGCGGTCGCGGAGGCGCGCCTCGCCGATCCGGCGCGCGCGGCCGCGGCGTGGGGCGAGGTGGCGGCGCTCGCGCCGGACGACGCGGAGGCGGCGGCGGCGCTGGAGCGGCTGTACCAGCGCCTCGACCGGCCGGAGGCGCTCGCCGCCCTGCTGGAGCGCCGCCTGGCCCGCGCGTTCGACGCGGACGCCGCCGCCCGGCTCGCCGAGCTGCGGCGCTTCCGGCTGGGCGATCCGGCCGGCGCGCTGGCGCTCCACGCCGAGCTGCTGCGCCGGGATCCCTCGCGCGCGGACGTGCGCGACGCGCTCGCCGAGCTGGCCGCGGTCCCGGGGGCGGTCGGGCGCGAGGCGCTCGACGCCGCCGACGCGTCGCTGCGCGAGGGCGGCGAGCACGCCCGGCGGGTGGCGGCGCGGGAGGCGCGGCTCGCGGCGGTGGAGGACCGCGGCGAGCGCGCCCGGCTGCACGCGGAGCTGCGCGCCATCCTGGAGCGCGACCTGGGCGAGCCCGGCCTGGCCTGGGTGGCGGCCTGCCGCGCCTTCGCCGAGGGCGGGCCGTCCCGCGCCGGCGCCGAGGAGGACCTGGCGCGGCTCGCGCGCGAGACCGGCGCGGAGGACGAGCTGCCCGACGTCTACGAGCAGGCGGCGGCTGCGGCGGGGCCGGAGGAGCGGCTCGCCCTGCTCCGCCAGGCGGCCCGGCTGCGCGAGGCGCGCGTCGGCGGCCGGGGGGCCGTGGACGCGTGGAACGCGGTGCTGGCGCTCGCGCCGGACGACGCCGAGGCGCTCGAGGCCCTCGCGGCGCTGCACGAGGCGGCGCGCTCGGCGCGGGAGATCCTCGAGGTCGCGCGCCGCCGCGCCGCGCTGGCGGAGGGCGAGGAGCGGATCGGCCACCTGCTGCACGCGGCGGTGGTCGCGGACGAGCTGGGCGACGGGGGCGTGGCCGCCGAGGCCTACCGCGCGGTGCTCGAGGAGGCCCCGGACCGGATCGAGGCGCTGGAGGGGCTCGCGCGCGTGCTGGAGCGGGCGCCGGGCGCGGAGCCCGGGCCGGCGACGGCGGAGCTGCTCCAGGTGCTGGAGGCGCTCGCCCGCGCCTGCGGGGCCGATCCCGATCGCCGGGTGGCGGCGCTGCTCCGGCGCGCGGCGCGCCTGGAGCGCGACCCGGATCCGCGCCGGGCGGTGGAGGGCTACGCCGAGGTGCTCGCCGAGCGCCCGCGCGAGCCGCAGGCGGTGGCCGGCCTGGAGCGCCTGCTGAAGCGCCCGGACGCGCGCGAGGGCGCGGCGCGGCTGCTCGAGGACGTGCTCCGGACCGCGGGCGACGCGGGCCGGCTGGCCGCGCTGCTCGAGGTCCGGCTGGAGGGCGCCGACGAGGCCGAGCGCGCGCCGCTGCTCGCCGAGATCGCCGCGCTGCACGAGCGGCTCGGCGACCGGCGCCGCGCGTTCGAGGCGCGGGTCCGCGAGCTGGCCGACGCGGCGCGGGCGGGACGCGACGCGCCGTCGGCGCGGGCGGACCTGGAGCGGCTCGCGGCGGCGACCGGAGCGTGGGCGGAGCTGGCGGAGGCGCTGCGGGTGGCGCTCGCCGCCGGGCTGCCGGCGCGCGCGGCGCTGGAGGCGCGGCGGCGGCTGGCCGCGGTGTGCGCCGACCGGCTCGGCGATCTCGCCGAGGCGGCCCGGCAGTACGAGGAGGTGGCCGCGGCGGCGGTCTCCCCCGAGACGCTCGGCGCGCTGGCGCGCGTCTACCGCCGCATGGGCGCCCACCGCGAGCTGGCCGTCACGCTCTCGCGGCTCGCCGAGGTCGCGCCCGCGGCGGCGGCCCGCAAGGAACTCCTGCTCGAGGTGGCGAAGATCATGGCTGAGCAGCTCTCGGATCGCGAAGGCGCGGTGGACGCGTACCGGAAGATCCTCGCGGTGGACCCGGAGGACCCCCAGGCGCTCCGGCTGCTCGGGCGGCTGCTGGGCGCGGCCGAGCGCTGGGAGGAGCTGGTCCAGATCCTCGACCGGGAGGTGGCGCTCGCCGACCGGCAGCCCAACTTCGTCGCCGAGGCCGCCGAGCTGCGCTTCCGGCTCGGCCGCATCCGCCACCAGCGGCTGGCCGACGCGGAGGGCGCGCTCGTCGCCTACCGCGAGGTGCTGCACCGCGTGCCCCGCCACCCGGCCGCGCTGTCCGCGCTCGAGGAGCTGGCCCGCGGCACCGGTCCCGCCGCGCTCGAGGCGGCGCTGCTGCTCGAGCCGGTGTACGCGGCCGAGGGCGAGCACGGAAAGGTGGTGGAGACGCTGGAGGCGCGGGCGGCGAACGAGACCGAGCCCGCCCGGCGCGCCGCGCTGCTGCGGCGGGTGGCCGAGACGTACGGCGGGCCGCTGCGCAACGCCGAGATGGCGTTCCTGGCCGCGTCCCGCGCGCTCGCGGCGGACCCCGACGCGCCCGAGTCGCTCGAGCTGGCGGTCCGCCACGCGCAGGCGGCGGGGCTGGGTGACGAGCTGGCCGCGCTGCTGGAGGAGCACGCCGACCGGGCCCGCGAGCCGGTCGCGCGGGCCGAGTACCAGCGGCGCATCGCGCGGCTCGCGCACGGCGAGCCGGCCCGCGCGGCCGCGGCCTGGCAGAAGGTGCTCGACCTCGCCCCGGACGATCGCGAGGCGCTGGTCGGCCTCATCGACGCGCTGGAGGCGGGCGCGGATCCCGAGGCGCTGGCGCAGGCGCTGCGGCGCGGGCTGGCGATGGAGGAGCTGGCCGAGGGCCGCGCCCACCTGCTGCGGCGGCTGGCGGCGGTGCAGGACGAGCGGCTCGGCGACGCGGCCGGCGCCATCCAGAGCCTGAAGCGCCTGCTGGAGCTGTCGCCGGACGATCGCGAGGCGCTCGGGCGGCTGGATCGCCTGTGCGTGAAGGCCGAGCGCTGGGTGGATCTCGGCGACGTGCTGGCGCGCGAGATCGCGGCCGCGGCCGAGGCCGGCGACGCGAACGTGCTCGGGGCGGTGCGGCAGCGCCTGGCGGAGCTGAAGGAGAACCGGCTGCTCGATCGCGAGGGCGCGCTCGAGCTGTACGAGGAGGTGCTGCGCGCCCGGCCGGACCACCCCGAGGCGCTGGCGCGGCTCGAGGCCATGTTGCAGAAGGACCCCGGCAACGCGCGCGCCGCGGTGGCGCTGGAGCGGGCCTACGCCGCGGCCGGCGACCCGCTGCGCCAGGCGGCGGTGCTGGAGCAGCGCGCCGGCGAGCGCCCGGATCCGCAGGAGCGCAAGGCGCTCTACCTCGCGCTGGCCGAGCTGCGCGAGAAGGGGCTCGGCGATCCCTCGCTCGCGTTCCTGGCGCTGTGCAAGGCGTTCCGCGAGGACCCCGCCGACCCGGCGCTCCGCGCGCGCATGGAGGCGCTCGCGGCGCGGAGCGGCCACGAGGAGGAGCTGGCCGCCATCTACGAGGACGAGCTGGACCGGCTGCCGCCGTCCGACACCGCGCAGGTGGCCCTGCGCCTCGGCGCCCTGTACGAGGAGCACCTGGCCGAGCCGGCCCGCGCCGCCCAGTTCCTGCGGCGCGCCGCGGCGCTCGACCCGGCCGCCGCGCCGGCGGCGCTGCCCGCGCTGGAGCGCATCTACCAGAAGCTGGAGAGCTGGCCCGACCTCGCCGACGCGCTGTCGTCGCTCGCCTCCTCCGCCCACGGCGCCGAGCGCGTCCAGCTCCTGTTCCGGCTGGGGCAGCTCTGCGAGGAGCGGCTCGCCGCGCCGGATCGGGCCGCCGAGGCCTACGAGGCCGCGGTGGCGGCCGACCCGCGCCACGTGCCGTCGCTCCGGGCGCTCGAGGCGCTGTACGACGGCGCCGGCCGGCGCGAGGACCTGTTCCAGAACCTGGCGGCACAGCGGGCCGCGGCGCAGGAGCCGGCCGCCCGGGAGCGCGTGCTGGCCCGCATGGCCGCGCTGGCGGCCGAGCTGGGCCGCCTCGACGAGGCGGTGGCGCTCTGGAAGGAGCTGCTCGGGATCCGCCCGCGCCACGAGGCGGGGCTGGCCGCGCTGGAGGACCTCTACGAGCGGCTGGAGCGCTGGCAGGACCTGGCGCAGCACCTGCGGCTGCGGGTGTCCGCCACGGTGGACCGCCGCGAGATCGCGCGCCTCAACGACAAGCTCGGCCACGTGCTCGGCACGCGGCTCGGCGACGCCGCGCAGGCGGTGCAGTCGTACAAGGCGGTGCTGGAGTCGGATCCGCGCAACCGGCGCGCGCTGGAGGCGCTGCGGGACATCCACGCCGCCCAGGGCGACCAGGACGCGCTGGTCTCGGTCTACCGGCGCCTGGTCCCGCTCCAGGAGGACGCGGCCGGGGTGAAGCGCGTCCGGCTCGAGCTCGCGGACGTGCTGCTGCGGGCCGGCCAGAAGCGCGAGGCGGTGGAGCAGGCCAAGCTCGCGTTCGACATCGAGCCGCACACGGCCGGCGACCTGGTCCGCATCGAGGAGACCTTCCGCCAGGGCGGCGCCGCCCAGGACGGCGTCCGCGCCGCCGAGGCCCGCGCCGCGCTGCTCGCGGCCGAGGGCGGCCCCGCCGAGGCGGTGCCGGCCTGGCTGGCGGTGGCCGACCTGTGGCGCGCCCAGAAGCGGAACGACGCCGCCGCGGCGGCGCTCGACAAGGTGCTGGAGCTCGACCCGGCGAACCGCACCGCCTACGAGCAGCTCCGGGCGCTGCACGAGACGGCCGGCAACTGGCGCGCGCTGGCGCGGGTCTGCGACCTGTTCGCGCCGCACCTGCCCGACCCGGCGGAGAAGCTGGCGCTGCTGAAGGAGGTGGCCGGCGTCCACGAGAAGCGGCTCGGCCAGAAGGAGATGAGCTTCCTCGGCTGGTGCCGCGCGCTGGCCGAGGGGCCCGGCGACGCCGAGGCGCTCGCCGAGGCGGAGCGGCTGGCCGCCGAGACCGAGGCGTTCGACGAGCTCGCGGCGGTGCTGGAGCAGGTGGCGGAGGACGCGAAGGGCATGGTCCGGGCGCGCCTGCTGCTCCGCCTGGGCAAGGTGCGGGACGAGCGGCTGGACGCGCCCGAGGAGGCGGAGGCCGCCTACCGCAAGGCGCTGGAGGCCGACCCGGCCAGCCCCGAGGCGCTCGACGCGCTCACGCAGCTGTTCAAGCGGCGCGGGCGGGTGCGCGACCTGGTCATCACGCTGGAGCAGAAGCTCGAGGCGGCCGCGGGGCTGGAGGAGAAGAAGGCCACGCTGCTGGAGATGGCGCGCATCTACGACGGCGAGCTGCACGACGTCGAGGAGGCGGTGAGCGCGCTGCGGCGGGTGCTGGAGCTGGACGGCGCGGATCCGGCGGCGCTGGAGGCGCTGTCCGAGCTGCTGCGGCGCGAGCAGCGCTGGGCCGACCTGGCCGGCGTGCTGGCCCGGGCGCGCGACCTCTCCGCCTCGGACGAGGCGCGCATCGCCTACCAGCTCCAGATCGCCTCGCTGCACGAGAACGAGATCGGCGACGACGAGGCGGCGGTGGAGGGCTACCGGACCGTGCTCGGCCTGGACGACCGGAACGCCGACGCGCTGGCGGGGCTGGAGCGCCTGTACACCAAGCTCGACCGCTTCGCCGAGCTGAACCGCGTCTACGAGCGGCTCATCGCGCTCACCCAGGACCCGCGCGAGCAGGTGCGGGTGCTGTCGCGCAGCGCCGCGATCCACGACGAGAAGCTGCGCGACCCGCGCTCCGCCATCGAGAAGAACGAGGCGGTGCTGCGCATCGACGGCGCGAACGCGGTGGCCATCAAGAACCTCGAGCGGCTCTACCGCGACGAGGCGCTCTGGGACCGGCTCATCAGCGTGATGCAGCACCACGTCTCGCTGGTGCAGGACCGGCGCGAGCAGGTGACGCTCGAGGTGGCCATCGGCGAGATCTGGTGGAAGGAGCTGCAGCGGGTGGATCGCGCCGAGGCCATGCTGAGCCACGCGCTCCAGCTCGACCCCGACTCGCGCCAGGCGGTGAGCGCGCTCGGGCGCCTGTACGAGAACAGCGGCAACTGGAACCTCGCGCTCGACATGCTGCGCCGCGAGGCGCGGGTGGCCGGCGGCTCGCGCGACGCGGTGGACCTGCAGGTCCGCATGGGCGCGATCTTCGAGGACATGCTCATGGACGTCGCCGGGGCCAAGGAGGCCTACGGCCGCGCCCTGCAGCTCGACCCGGGCAACCTCCCGGCCCTGCGCGCGCTGAAGGGCATCGCGGAGCGCGAGCGCGACCGCGATCGGTACCTCGAGCTGCTGGTCGACGAGGCCCGCTACGCGACCGACGTCCAGGAGAAGACCGAGCGCTACACCGAGGCGGCGCGCGTCTACCAGGAGGAGCGCGACGACCGGGAGAGCGCGGCCCGCTACTACGAGGAGGCGCTGAAGCGGACCCCCGGCCACCTCGACGCGGCGCGCCCGCTCTCGGACATCTACGTGGCGCAGGCGCGCTGGGCCGACGCCGAGCGCGTGCTCGACGTGATCGTGGGCGTGCTGGACGCGGGCGGCGACGCGCGCGAGCTGTGCCGCCAGTGCTACCGCCAGGGCTACGTGGCGGAGAAGCTCGGGCGCATGGACAAGGCGCTCGCGTCCTACCGCCGGGCGTACGAGCTCGACGCGACCTACCTGCCCGCGCTGGAGGGTCTCGGCAACCTGCTCGTCCGGCGGGAGGAGTGGGACGAGGCGCTGCGCATCTTCACCGCGGTCATCATCCACCACCGCGACGGCCTCACCGACCTCGAGGTGGTCGAGACGCACTGGCAGATCGGCGAGATCGCCGCGAAGCTGGGGCAGCTCGACCGGGCCGCCAACGCGTTCCGCAAGGCGCTCGAGATCGACACGAACCACGAGCCGTCGCGCCGCAGCCTGGTGCGCGTGCTCGAGGCGGTGGGCGACTGGGAGGGCGCGGTGGACCAGCGGCAGCGGCTCCTGCCGCTGCTCGAGGGCAAGGCCCGGTTCGACGACTTCGTCGCCATCGGCGAGGCCTGCCGCGACAAGCTCCAGGATCCGTACCAGGCCATCGACGCGTTCCTGGGCGCCGCCCGCATCGACCCCACCAGCCTGCCCGTCACCGAGGCGCTGCTCGGCCTCTACCGCGAGACGCGCCAGGGCCAGAAGGCGGCCGACGTGCTCGGGCAGATGGTGGCGCGGCCCGAGGTGCAGGCCGACCCGGTCCGCGCCGCCCGGCTCCACCTGGCGCGCGCCGAGGTGCTGCGCGACGAGGTCAAGGACGAGGACGCCGCGCTGGCCGAGCTGGAGCGCGCGCTCGATCGCAACCCGCGGCTCGTCCAGGCGTTCGCGGCCATCGAGGACGCCCTCACCCGCGGCAAGCGCTGGCAGGAGCTGGAGCAGGCGTACCTCCGGATGATCCAGCGGCTGCCCAAGACGCCGGACGTGGCGCAGGCGCGCCTGGCGCTGTGGAAGACGGTCGGCGAGCTGTACCGCAACGTGCTGCGGAACGACGACGGCGCGCGGCTCGCCTACCAGGTGGTGGCGAAGGCCGACCCGGACGACGCGGTGTCGCTGGAGCTGTACGCCGACCTCGCGGCGCGGAAGCCGGGCGAGGAGGCCGAGGCGGTGGCGGCGTACCGGCAGCTGCTGCGCGGCGGGAGCCGCACGCAGAAGCCGGCCGCGGCGCTGGTGAAGCTGCACGCCTCGCGGCGCGAGTACGACCAGGCGTACTCGGCGGCGCAGGTGCTCGTCCACCTGCTCGGCGCCACCGACGGCGAGGAGGTCCAGGTGGTGGCGCGGCTGCGCAAGTTCGCGCGCGAGCAGGCGAGCCGCCCGCTCGACGACGCGCTCTGGGCGCTGCTGCTCCACGAGCGGGTGAAGGGCCCGCTCGCCGACATCATGACGCTGCTGGCGGTCCACGCGCGCCCGATGTTCCTGCAGCGCGACAAGGACCTCGGGCTGAACCCGAAGAAGGACGAGCTCGACGTGCAGGGCTCGATGCTCTTCTTCGCCAACATGTTCAAGTACGTGGAGCGCACGCTCGGCTTCCGGGGCCTGCGGCTGTTCCGGAAGTCCGGCGCCGCGGCGAAGCTGGCCATCGTGCCCACCGACCCGGCGGGCCTGGTCGCCTCCGACGAGCTGTTCGAGGAGGCGCCGAAGAAGGAGCTGTGGTTCGCGATCGGCAAGGCGATGGCGTTCGCGCGGCCGGAGCTGTACCTCGCGCGGCTCATGCCGCACGACCAGCTCGACCTGGTGTTCCAGGCGGCGTGCTCGGTGGGCACCTCGCGCTTCGTGGTGACCGCCGATCCGCACCTGGTGGAGAAGCTGAAGCGCGAGCTGGAGCGCACGCTGCCCGAGGGCGTGCGCAAGAACACCCTCAAGCTCCTGGCCCGGAGCTACTGTGAGGTGCAGCACCCGGGCGACGTGCGGTCGTACCTGGACGGCGCGGAGCTGACCTCGAACCGCGCGGGCGCGCTGCTCGCCGGCGACCTCGAGGTGGTGCGGCGGGCGGCGGCGGCGGAGAAGCCCCAGGTCTCGAAGCTGCGGGAGGAGACCCGCCTGCGCGACCTGGCGACGTTCTGCGTCTCCGAGGAATATGCGACGCTGCGGGAGAAGCTCGGCCTCTCCTGCGTCGTGCCGGCGTGAGCGGGGGCGTCCTTGACGGTGCGGAGCAGGCAAACCTAGGATCTGCGCGGGTTGGCACATGAAATTCGGCTGCGATCGGTGTGACGCTCAGTACATGATCTCGGACGACAAGGTCGGTCCGAGCGGCGTCAAGGTGCGCTGCAAGAAGTGCGGGAACGTGATCCGGGTCCGCCGGGCCGCGGAGAACGGCGCCGTGGCGCCGGAGGCGCCCGCGTCCACGACGGCCGCGGCGGCCGGCGGCGGCGCCGGGACCCCGCCGCCCGGCGGCGGCGGCGCGCCGGAGGGCGGGCTGGACGCCGAGCTGGGCCAGGCGTTCGATCACGCGTTCGGCGACACGCCGCCGGCCGGCGTGGCGGCGCCCGGGCAGGATCCCGACGCCACCCAGGAGACCACGCCGGAGGAGCAGGCGCGCCTCGCGGCCGCCTCCGCGGCGCCGACGCCCGAGCTGCCCGCCACCGAGTGGTACGTGGCCATCGGCCAGGCGCAGGTGGGGCCGCTGCCGCTCCTCGAGGTGAAGAAGAAGTGGGAGGGCGGCGACGTCGGCCCCGACTCGCTGGTGTGGCGGCCCGGCATGGGCGACTGGGCGGCGGTGTCCGCGGTGCCGGACCTGGCCGCGTACCTCTCGCCGGTCCCGCGGGGCGCGCGCCCGTCGCGCACGCCGGCGCCGTTCGCGGCGTCCGCCTCCGCGCGCGCCGCGCCGGAGCCCGCGCCGGCCGCGTCGCCGGTGCCGGGCGCCGACGTGGACTGGAAGCCGGTGGGCGCGTCCGCGCTCGCCGCGCTCGCCAGCGACGAGCTGGCCGCCCGCGCGCCCGAGCCCGCCGCGGCGCGGCCGTCGGCCGGCGGCGTGAAGTCGCTCATGGACTCGATGGACCTGCCGGACGGCGGCGGGGTGGATCCCACCGGCGCGGTGCCGCTGCCCATCAAGGCGCTCGAGACCACCGGCGAGAAGAAGATCGAGCGGCGCTCGTCGGTGGCGCGAGGCGCGGAGGAGCTGCGGAACCGCCGCTCCGCCTCGCGCGCGGCGGTGCTCGGCGCGGTGGCGACGGTGGCGGTGGTCGCGGCCGCGGGGGCCGGCTGGTGGATCCTCGGCCGCGCGCCGGCGAGCCAGGCCGCGCCCGCGCCGGTCGCGACCGCGGCCCGCCCGGAGCCCGCCCCGGCTCCGCCCGCCGCGCAGCCTGCGGCGGCGCCGGCGCCCACTCCGGCCGCCGAGCCGGTGGTCGCGAAGGCAGACGCGCCTCCGGCCGCTGCCGAGCCCGCGCCCGCGCCAACCCCCGCGGCGGCCCCCGAGCCCGCCAAGGCGGCGCCGGCGCCCGAGCCGGCGCGCAAGGTCGCGGAGGCGCCCGCGCGGCGCGAGCCCGCCCCGGCGCGCCCGGCGCGGCGCGAGGCGCCGGAGCGGGCGGTGCGCGAGCCCACCCGCGTCGCGAAGGCCGATGCCGCGCCGGCGCCCGCGCCGCGGAAGCGCGACTCCGTCCTCGACTTCGAGAGCAACGACGCCGCGCTGGACGCGGCGCTCGGCGGCACCAAGCCCGGCGCACGCTCCGTGTACGTGCCGCCCGCGCCCGGCGGCGGCGCGCTGCCGGACCGCGTCTCCGACTCGCAGGTGAACGAGACCATCCTCGGCCGCGTCTCCTCGCTGCAGCAGTGCGTGCAGGAGCAGAAGACGCGGGATCCGGCCGCGTCCGGCGTGCTGAAGATGCGCTGGGCCATCGCCCCCGACGGGTCGGTGCAGAACGCCAAGTGCGCCACGCCGGAGTACGCCTCGGGCCCGCTCGCCCAGTGCCTGTCGGGCGTGCTCCGGGGCACCAGGTTCCCGAGGTCGAAGAGCGGCCGCTCCGACGTGACGTTCCCGATCAAGTTCTAGCGGCCGATCGACGTTCACGAACAGGCGGGGCTTCCGCCGGACCTCGGACGGGCTCGGGGCCGGCGGGCGCCGCCCGTGGCGGCAGGCGGCCGCTCGCGTGCGGCCATCGGTGCCTTGACCCGGCCACCCCGCGCTGACATCTTCAGCCTCGCCGTTCGCGCCCCGCGACCTCCGAGGAGAGATGCCCTTCGAGCTGAAGCAGCCGAAGCAGCCGTCCGTTCCGGGCGCTCTCTACCGCCCGCTCGAGGAGATGGGGCTGGCCGAGCTGGAGGCGCTGCGGCTGGTGCTGCGCGGCGGGTCGGTGGTGGACTGGCGCCGCCTGGACTTCACCACCGCCGCCGAGGTGGACGAGTTCCTCGGCCTGAACCTGTTCGACCTGGAGGACCCGCGGGACGAGCGCCGCCTGCGCGCCATCCTGGGCCAGGCGGTCGAGTACCTGCGGCACGCGTTCGGCTACCGGGTGGCCGACCCGGTGGCCATGCCGGACGACGTGCGGGACCTGTTCCTGCTCGCCTCCGGCGTCGCCGAGCCGCGGAAGTACCGGCGCATCGCGTGCGTCGTGCTCAAGGTGATGCACGTGATCCACCACCTGGAGGCGCGCGAGCTGCTGTTCCGCACGCCCACCCGGGAGAGCGACCTCTCGGAGCGGGTGGACCGCCGCATCATGGGCGAGGCGGCCCGCATGCGGGCCGGGGGGATGCCCATCCTCGAGTTCGCCGGGAGCGTGAAGGCGCGCGGCTCGCTGGTGACGAAGCTCATCGCGAAGAAGGAGTCGGTGGCGGCGCAGATCTTCGACCGGGTGCGCTACCGGATCGTCACCGAGACCCCGGAGCAGATCGCGCCGGTGGTGCTGCACCTCACCCGGACGCTGTTCCCGTTCAACTACACCGTCCCCGGCCAGACGCAGAACAGCCTGGTCCGCTTCGTCGACCTGCTGAAGCGCCACCCGCGCGGCGCCGAGATCGGCGGCCAGCTGCAGCTCCCGCCGGACCTGGAGCGGCGCGATCCCTCCGAGCCGCGCAACGAGTTCAGCGGCCGCGGCTACCGGGTGCTGAACTTCGTGGTGGACCTGCCGGTCCGCATCGACGACCTCCTGCCGCCGCTCGACCCCATGGCGGACGAGCTGGGGCGGATCGTGTTCTCGCTGGTGGAGTTCCAGGTGGTGGATCGCGCGACCGCGATCGCGAACGAGGCGGGCGACTCGTCGCACGACCGGTACAAGCGCCGGCAGCTCAAGCGCGTGCTCCGGCGCCTCTCGCGCGGCCTGGTGGTGCCGAAGCGCAGACGGCGAGGTGGATCATGAGGGAGCCGACCAAGAACAGCCCGCAGGACCGCGGCGAGGTCGTCATCGCCGGCGAGTGCCAGGTGTGCGGCGCCGAGGGGGACACGATCGCCGTGCCCGGCGCGCCCGCGCCGAACGCCTTCTGCCCGCGCTGCGCCATCGAGTACGGCGAGGCGGCGGGCGAGGAGGACGCCCGCGGCGGCGACGAGGGTTAGCCGTCAGCCGGCGGCCGCGGCGAAGGACACCGAGTCGACGCCGTCGGTCCACTGCTGGTAGTGGAGCAGCCGCGCGCCGGCGCCGGCCGCGCGGAGCGCCGCGTAGATCGGGGCGATCCCGCAGAGCCGCCGGCGCGCGCCGTCGCGGACCGCGTCGCGGTGGAAGCCCGCCGCGTCGCCGGCCTCGACGTAGCGGAGCGTGCGCCGGTCCGCCGCCGCGAGCGCGGCCAGCTCGGCCGGCGCGGGCGGGCGCGCGTCGCCGTAGAGGGGGCCGACGTGGGCGAGGTCGGCGGCCGCCACCCAGCACACCCGGCGGCCGGCCACCGCGCGGCCGAGCGCGCCGAGGAACGGGGCGGTCGCGGCGCGCGGGTCGGCGAGGTGGCCGATGGCGGAGCAGAGCACCGGCAGCACGGTGAACGGCCGGCGCAGCCGGTGGGCCAGGATCACCGCCTGCAGCTCGACCGAGTGCTCGTCGCGGTGGACGAGCTCGTCCCCGAGCAGCGCGTCCTCGCCGAGCGTCGTGCAGAGCGCGTCCACCAGCGCGCGGTCTGTGCGGACCGGCCCGAGCGGCGTGCCGTAGTCGAGGCGGGTGAGCGTGAACGGGCGCGGCGGGGTGGCGTGGGCGGTGCCGAAGATCACGAACAGGTCGGCCCGGCTCGCCTCGAGCGCCCGGTACGCGTGCGCGTAGCCGGCGGCGCCGCGCGCGTAGTCGATGTGCGGCGCCACCACCACGCCGGGGGGCGGGGTCGACGCGGCCGGGGCGCCGGCAGGGAGCGCCAGCCAGCCGTCGAGCGCGCGGCGGAGCGCGCCGGGCGCGTCGGGGTAGACCGCGCCGGCGCAGGCGGGCGGGCGGAACGGCGCCGCGCGGTACGTCGAGAGCGCGCGCTGGCGGGGCAGGTCCACCACGCGCTCCGGATCAGCGGCGGCCCTTCTTCCGGCCCTTCTTGCGCGCCTGGCGCTCGGCCTTGCGCTTCTTCTTGCGGGCCTCGCGCTCCTTGGCGCTCTCGAGCGCGATCGGCTCGGGCGCGTAGCCCATCATCCGGGCGCGCGCCATGGCGCCGGCCGACATGGGCGGCGTGTAGCCCTTGGGCAGCCCGGCCATCTGCGCGGCCATGCGCGGGTCCACGAGGCCGCCCTGCATGGCGCGCTCGACCGCGTCGGCGTCGGCGCCGAGCACGTCCTCCATGCCCTTGCCCTGCATCTTGCGGAGCTGCATGAGCTGCTTCACGCCGGGCAGCCGCGCCAGCAGGCCGGGCGCGGACCCCACCTGCTTCATCACGCCGCGCATGGCGTTGTACTGCTTGAGCAGGTCGCGGACGTCCTTCTCGGTCCGGCCGGCGCCCTTCGCGATCCGCTTCACGCGCTGGTCGGTGATCGAGTCCGGGCGGAGCCGCTCGGCCTGCGTCATCGAGTCGACCATCGCCACGATGCGCGTGAGGGCGGAGTCGTCGAACTGGAAGTTCTCGGGAAGCTCCCCGAACATCGGGAACTTCTCCATGAGCTCGCCGAGCGGGCCCATCTTCCGGACCATCCGGATCTGGTTGACGAAGTCCTCGAGCGTGAAGTCGCCGGAGAGGATCTTCTGCGCCTCGGCCTCTGCGGTCTCCTCGTCGACGTGCTGCTCGAAGTCCTTCACCAGGCCGACGATGTCGCCGAAGCCCAGGATGCGGGAGGCGAGCCCCTCGGGCCGGAACTCCTCGAGGCGATCCAGCGCCTCGCCCATGCCGAGGAACTTGATGGGCTTGCCGGTGACCTCCTTGATCGAGAGCGCCGCGCCGCCGCGGGCGTCGCCGTCGAGCTTCGTCAGGATGAAGCCGTCGATGGCGAGGCGCCGGTCGAACTCGGTCGCGGTCTTGACCGCGTCCTGGCCGATCATGGCGTCGGCGACGAGCAGGATGTTCTCGGGCGCGACGTTCGCCTTGATGTTCTCGAGCTCGGTCATGAGCTCGTCGTCGATGGCGAGCCGGCCGGCGGTGTCGTAGATGACCGCGTTGCGGTGGTCGCGCTGCGCCGCCTCGAACGCGTGGCGGCACATGTCCGGCGGCGAGACGCCCGGCTCGTGGAACACCGGCACGCCGAGCCGCTCGCCCAGCACCTTGAGCTGGTCCACGGCGGCGGGGCGGTACACGTCCGCCGCCACCAGCATGACCTGCTTGCCGTCCTTGAGGAGGCGGTTCGCGATCTTGCCGGCCGTCGTCGTCTTGCCGGAGCCCTGCAGGCCGACCATCATGATGCCGGTGGGGCGGCCGCGCTCGCCCTGGCGGAGCGACGTGTCCACCGGGCCCATCAGCGCCTCGAGCTCGTCGTGGCAGATCTTGACGAAGTGGTCCTGGGGCGTGACGCGGAGCTGCCCCTTCTCCGTCTTCACCTTCGTCTCGACCACCTCGCCGATGGCCTTCTCGCGGACGCGGGCGACGAACCGCTTCACCACGTCGAACGAGACGTCGGCCTCGAGCAGGGACACGCGGATGTCGCGGAGCGCGTCGTCCACGACCTCCGGGGTGATCTCGGTGCGCCCCTTCAGCTTGTTGCGGGCAGCCTTGAAGCCCTTGGATACGGTCTCGAGCACTCGGCGTGATCCTTTCGGCCCTGGTCGGGCCACGCGCCGCGCTTATAACACGGAGATGACGAGGTTTCCGCCCATGGACGAGGGCCCCCGGTACTTCACCGTCGAGGAGGCGAACGACCTCGTGTCCGACCTCGAGATCGAGTTCGGGCGGGTCGCCCAGGTGCGCGCCGACATGGTCGCGTGCGTGGAGGCGCTGGGCGGCGCCGAGGTCGCGATGGCCGTCCTGCAGCGGGGCGAGCCGGGCCCGGCCGGGCACGGGGAGGACGCGCAGCGGCTGCGCGCGCTCGCCGACCAGCTCGGCGCGGCGGTGGAGCGCATCAACGGCCTCGGGTGCCTGGTGAAGGACCTCGAGGCCGGCCTGGTGGACTTCTACTCGCTCCAGGACGGCGAGCCGGTGTTCCTGTGCTGGCAGTTCGGGGAGCCGGCGGTGTCGCACTGGCACCCCGTGGACGCGGGGTTCGCCGCCCGGCAGCCGATCGAGGGCGTGACGGTCCGGCCGCCCGCGTTCTTCAACTGAGCGGGGGCGCCAGGGCGTCCGCCCCGGGCGCGGTGGCCGCCTCCAGCCCGGGCGGAAAGGGTAGGCCGAGCGAGGCAGCGACCGCCCGGACCAGCTCGGCCTCGTCCGCGCCGACGCGCCCGTCGGCCCGGACCACGGCCGAGCACGCCTCCAGCGTCGCGGACTTCACTGAGGGTGACGCCGCGTCGAGCCGGTCGAGCGCGGTCTCGAGGCGCCCGAGCCCGAGCCGGTCGCGCGGGAGGACCCGCCACGGCCCGCGCGCACCCAGCGCCCGCGCGCCGGCGTCGAGCGCGGCCTGCGCCGCGGCCGCGTCGCGCCCGCCGGTCCACGCCAGGCAGGAGAGCAGCTCCAGGCACTCCGGCCCCGCCTCCTCGACGGTGCGCAGGAGCGCCCGGGGCGGCGCGCCGGCGCCGCGGGAGAGCCGCCGGAGGACGGCGCGGAGCACGGCCAGCTCGTAGGGCGACACGGCGCGGTCCGCGGCGGCGAGCGCGCGGAGGTCGGCGGCGAGCGCGGTGCCCTGCGCCGGCGAGAGCGCGTCGAGCGCCGGGAGCGCCAGCGCGAGGAGCGCGTTGCGGGCGGTGCGATCCAGCCCCGAGAGCGCGGGGAGGAGCCGCTCCACCTCGGCACGGAGCGCCCGGTCGTTCCGCTCGAGGTACGCGAGCTGCGCCGCGCGCACCGGCGCCGCCGCGTCCACGAGCAGCGCGCAGGCGAGGCCGCGCGCGCCGAACGGCTCGCGCGCCGCCGCCGCGAGCGCGGGCGGGAGGCCCGAGAGCAGCCCGGCCGCGCGGGGGAGGTGGTCCGCCAGGAGCGCGGACGCGGGCGGCGCCGACGCCGGCTCCGCCGGTCCGCCCGCGAGCCCCGCCTCGCCGGCGCGGTCCGGCGCCTGCGCAGCGGCCGGGGCCGGCGCAGGGCGGGGCGGCGACGCCTCCGCGGAGGCCGCCGTGGCGCGGGAGAGGGGGGCGCCGGCGAGGTGCGGCGCGATCCGGCGGAGGCGCTCCTCGATGGGCGGGTGCGTGGAGAACAGGCCGGCGAGGAGGCCGCCCGAGGCCCGCGCGAAGAACAGGTGCGCCGCCTCGGCGACGTGCGGCCCGGACACCGCCGACCCCTCCGCCGCGATCTTCCGGAGCGCGCCCGCCAGGCCGTCCGGGTTGCGCGTGAACTGCACCGCCGACGCGTCCGCCAGCCACTCGCGCTGCCGCGCCACCGCGAAGCGGACCAGCCGGCCGCACAGGCTGCCCATGGCGCCGGCGACGAGCAGCCCCAGCCCGACCAGCGCGATGGCGCCGCGGTTGCGATCGCGCGAGCGGCGCGGCCCGGAGTCGACGTCGAGGAGCAGCCGCCCGAGCAGCGTCAGGAACCCGAGCCCGCCCACCGCCGCCATGAGCCGCAGGTCGATGCGCGTGTCCGCGTTCAGCACGTGCGACAGCTCGTGGGCCACCACGCCCTGCAGCTCGTCGCGGGTGAGCCGCTCCAGCGCGCCCCGCGTCACCGCCACCACGCTGTGACCGGGCGTGTGGCCGGCCGCGAACGCGTTGATGCCGGCCTCGCCGCGGAGCACGTAGAGCCGCGGCACCGGCATCCCGGCGGCGAGGGCCATCTCCTCCGTCACGTTGACGAGGCGCCGCTCGGCGGGATCCCGGGTGGCGCGGTCGACCGGCGTGCCGCCCAGCAGCTCCGCCACCGCGGCGCCGCCGCCCGCCGAGAGCCGCGCCGCGTGCCACGCGCCGCCCACCCCGGTGACCGCGCCGACGCCGAGCGCGGTGAGCGCGAGCAGGCCGGGCTGGAGGAGCGGCGGGCCGTACACCGCGCCGGACCCGTCCACCGCCCACCCGCCGCCGCCCGCGCCGGCGCCCAGCCCGAGCGCCACGGCGAGCGCGAGGTAGACCACCGCGATGACGGCGGCGA
Organism: Anaeromyxobacter dehalogenans 2CP-1; assembly: GCF_000022145.1. Taxonomy (NCBI): domain Bacteria; kingdom Pseudomonadati; phylum Myxococcota; class Myxococcia; order Myxococcales; family Anaeromyxobacteraceae; genus Anaeromyxobacter; species Anaeromyxobacter dehalogenans. The sequence goes on along the minus strand of NC_011891.1, from coordinate 3,837,718 downwards.
GCGCCACCGCGAACGCGATCACGAGGACGGTGGTGCGCCGGCGGGCGTTCCGCTGGGCGGCGAAGAAGTCCAGCGTGACCCGCCCGGCGGGCGGGGCCTGGGCGGCCATCGGCTAGAACTGCACCCGCACCGGCTCGCGCTCGGCGGCGCCCTGCAGCTCGAACGACGTGGCGGGCGGGAAGCCGCCGGCGAGCAGCACGCCGGGGAACGTCTCGCGGGCGTTGTTGTAGGCCATGACCGCGTCGTTGTAGGCCTGGCGCGCGAACGCGATCCGGTTCTCGGTGGAGGTCAGCTCCTCCTGCAGCGCCAGCATGTTCTGGTTCGCCTTGAGATCCGGGTACGCCTCGGCCACCGCGAGGAAGCGGGTGAGCACGCCGGCGAGCGCGCCCTCGGCCCCGGAGAGCGCGTTCATGGCCTGCGGGTCCCCCGGGTTCGCCGCCGCCGCGCGGGCGGCCGCGGCGGCGCCGTTCCGGGCCGCGACCACCGCCTCGAGCGTCTCGCGCTCGTGCTTCAGGTAGCCGCGCGCGGTCTCGACCAGGTTCGGGATGAGGTCGTACCGCCGCTTGAGCTGGACGTCGATCTGGCTGTACGCGTTCTTGTACGCGTTCCGCCGCGTGACGAGCCCGTTGTAGATGCCGACGGCGGCGAGCGCCACCAGCACCACCAGCCCGAGCAGCACGAGCACCACGGCCATGGGTTTCCCTCCTGGCGCAGCGGACGCACCGCGCGCGAACCGGAGGATGCCACAGCCGCGGGGTGGGAGGGGGTGAGACGCGCGCGGCGGCACCGGGACCGGGAGCCCGGTGCCGCGCGCGCGGCGGCCGCCGGGCTACGGGGCCGCAGGCGGGACGTAGGTGAACACGCCGAGGAGGTCCTCGGAGCGGGAGACCGCCATGCCGGCGTTGTCGTACGCCGTCACCCGCACCTGGTAGGTGCGGCCAGCCTCGAGCGCGGCGCCGGCGTAGGGGACGGACAGCGTCGCCGCCGCGAGCCGCGCCGGCGCCCACACCGGCGTGCCGAGCGAGTCGAACACCACCAGGTCGAAGCCGCCGGTGGCGGACGGGTAGGCCTGCCAGGCGAACGTCGGGGTGGAGGCGTCGGTGACCAGCGTCTCGCCCACGGTCCCGGTGGACGGGGAGATCCCGGGGTCGGCGAAGCTCACCGCGCCGGTGATCTTGAACGCGCCCGGCGCGCTGGTCATGACGCCGTTCTCGACCAGCACCTCGACCGGCGCGGTGCCGCCGATGCCGGAGACGTCGCGGATGTAGCCGTCGGTCCCGAACGCCGCGAGCACCGTGTACTCACCGTCCGGCACGCCGGGGACGCTGAACCGGGTCCCGGTGGCGTTCGTCAGGCGCGCCACCAGGCCCGGGGGCGACTCGCCGCGATCGAGCTCGACGTCGTAGGTGGCGCGGACCACCAGCACCACCGTGGTGTCGAGCGCGGCCGGCTGGTTCTGGCCGGTCGGCTGGATGCTGCCGGTGACCGTGGCGGCGGCGCGGTTCTTCACCACCAGGTCCACCTGCCGGTCCTCCAGATCGGTGAGCCCGGCCACCGGCGCCGGCTGGTAGTTCACGCCCTGCGTGTATCCCTGCACCGTCCAGTCGCCGGCGGGGACGTTGAAGATCACGTAGTCGCCGGAGGCGTCCGCGACGCCGGTGCGGACCGTGCCGTCGGTGCGCTCGGCCACGACGAGCGCGCCGGCGGTGGCCTGCGCGGCGTTGCCGTGGAGGCGCCCGGTGCCCGCGCCGCTGGTCGGGTCGAGGCCGACGTCGGTGAGCGAGGACGCCACCACCCACTGCGTGGTGGCCGCGTTCACCTCCGTCGCCGCCGAGAGATCGACGGGCACCGCCGAGCGGATGCCGGACGGGAAGGTGGCGAACCCGTCGGCGTCGGCGCGCAGCGTCACGTGCCCGGAGACCGGCGCGAGGTTCGCGTCGCGCTCGGCCGGCACCTGCACCGAGTAGGCGCCGGTCGCGTCGGTGGTGGCGGCGGAGCCGACCGGCGCGCCGTTCACGTCGAGCGGGACCACGCGCGCGCCCTCGATCGGCCCGGCCTCCAGGCCGAGCGACAGGTCGTACACCACCCCGGTGATCACCACCGGCGACGCGCAGCGCGTCCCGACGCCCTGGACCACCTCGCAGACCAGCCCGTCGGCGCAGGCCGCCGGATCCGCCGGGTTGCAGTTCGGGTCCTTCTTGTCGGAGCCGCCGCCGCAGGCGGTAGCCGTGGCGACGGCGGCGAGGAGGAGGAGGCGCTTCATCGAGATGCTCCTTCGTGGAGGGGGAGGCGTGTCGCCGGAACGTGGGACACGCGCGATCGCGCAGTAGACCCCCGCGCTCCGGCGCAGGCCACCTGCGAATTCGGCGACGGCGTGCGTCGTCAGGGCGAGAGGTGGGCGCCCGGAGCACCTCGGCGGCGGCCGTCCCGGTGCTGCGCCCGGCCAGCGCGCGCCCGCCCCCTGCCGCGGCGCGCCGTGGGGGCGCAAGCGGACGTTCACGGACGGCGCGGTTGCGGCGGCGAGGCCCGGCGGACATGGGCCTCGAGTCGCCCCGATCCCCGGGGCGGCGAGGAGCGGAAGGAGCCTCCCATGAAGCTGCTGTTCCGCGCCGCCACGGCGCTCGCGCTGCTCGGGCTCGCGTCGCCGGCGTTCCCGTGCGGCGAGAAGAAGACCACCACGGCCACGGCCACCGACGCGAAGGCGAAGACCACCGCCGTCGCCAAGGCGGAGAAGAAGGCGCAGCCGAAGACCGCGCAGGCGCCTTCCGAGAAGCCGGTCAAGGCCGCGAACTGATCGCGCCCTCCGCTCGCGGCTCGACGGGCTCGGCCGGAGCGGCTTCGAGGAGCCCAGCCGTGGCGCCCGGGCGCCCGCCCCCCGCATCGCCGGGGGCGCGGCGCCCGGTGCGCTTGCGGCCGGCGGCCCGCCCGCCTACCACCGCGGGATGGAGCCGTTCGACCTGGTGGTGGTGGGCGGCGGGCACAACGGCCTCGTGGCGGCCGCGTACGCGGCGCGCGCGGGCCAGCGGACGCTGGTGCTGGAGGCGCTCGACCGCGTCGGCGGCGCGAGCGGCGGCGACGAGCCGTGGCCGGGCTTCCGCGTCTCCACGGCCGCGTACGTCGTCAGCCTGTTCCGCCCCGAGATCGTCCGCGAGCTCGACCTCGCCCGCCACGGCTACGCGGTGCTGCCGCGCGACCCGTCCTCGTTCACGCCGCTCCCCGACGGCCGCTCGCTCCTGCTCGGCCCGGACCCGGCGCTGAACCAGCGCGAGATCGCGAAGTTCTCCCGGCGCGACGCGGAGCGCTTCCCGCGCTACGAGGCGCTGCTCGACCGGCTCGCCCGCGCCGTCGAGCCGTCGCTGCTCGAGCCGCCGCCGGATCCGTTCTCCGGCCGGCCCGGCGACCTGTGGCGGCTGGCGCGCACCGGCTGGCGGCTGCTGCGCCTCGGCAAGGACGGCCCGCGCGCGCTGGAGGTGCTGCTCGGGGCCGCGCGCCCCATCCTCGAGCGCTGGTTCGAGTCGGAGCCGCTCCGCGCCACGCTCGCCACCGACGCCATCATCGGCGCGATGGCCTCGCCGTCCACGCCCGGCACGGCGTACGTGCTGTTCCACCACGTGATGGGCGAGGTGAACGGCGCGCGCGGCGTCTGGGGCTACGTGCGCGGCGGCATGGGCGCGCTCGCGGCCGCGCTGGCGGGCGCGGCACGGGCGGCCGGGGCGGAGGTCCGCACCGGCGCCCGGGTGGCGCGGGTGCGGGTGCGCGGCGGGCGGGCGGACGGGGTGGTGCTGGCGGACGGCACCGAGATCGCGGCCCGGCGGGTGGCCTCGTCGGTGGACGCGCGGCGCACGCTGCTCGGGATGGTGGGGGCGGAGCACCTCGCGCCGGAGGTGGCCGAGGCGGTGGGCGCGATCGACTACGCGAGCGCCTCCCTCAAGATCAACCTGGCGCTCTCCGAGTTGCCGCGCTTCCCGGCGGCGCCGCACGCCGGCGCAACGCCCGGCCCGCATCACCGCGGCACCATCCACATCTCGCCGACGCTGGACCACCTCGAGCGCGCGTTCGCCGACGCCGTGGCCGGCCGGCCCTCCCAGGAGCCGGTGCTGGAGTGCACCATCCCCTCCGCAGTGGACCCGGGCGTCGCGCCGGCGGGCCGCCACCTGATGTCGATGTTCGTGCAGTACGCGCCGTACCGGCTGGCCGAGGGCTCCTGGGACGCGCTCAAGGAGCCGTTCGCGGATCGCTGCGTGGCGCTGCTCGACCGCTACGCGCCCGGCTTCGCCGCCTCGGTGCTGCACCGCGAGGTGCTCTCCCCGCTCGACCTGGAGCGGCGCTTCGGGCTCACCGGCGGGAACATCTTCCAGGGCGCGATGACGCCGGCGCAGCTGCTCTTCCTGCGGCCGTTCCCCGGCGGCGGCGGCTACCGCACGCCGGTGCCGGGCCTGTACCTGTGCGGCGCCGCCACCCACCCGGGCGGCGGGGTCATGGGCGCGTGCGGCCGGAACGCGGCGCGCGAGATCCTGCGGGACGCGCGGCGGGGGCGGTGACGCGCGCCGGCGGCCGCCGCGGCGCCGCGCCCCCGAGCACCGTCCGGGCCTCCGCGGCCAGACCGGCGGCCTTCGGCTCGCCCTTGCGCGCGGCCGCGAGCAGGAACGGCGCTGCCCGCGCGCGATCCCGGGGCGCCCCCATGCGGCCGAACCAGTAGGCCTGGCCGACGAGGAGCGCCGCGCCGGCGTGGCCCAGCGTGGCGGCGCGGCGGAGCCAGCGCAGCGCGGCCGCGTCGTCGCGCGGCACGCCGGCGGCGCCCTGGCGCAGGCACAGCGCGAGGTCCACCATGGCCTGGACCACGCCGGCCGAGGCCGCGCGGCGGAACAGGCGGATCGCGGTCGCGCGATCCCGCGGCGCGCCCTCGCCGTGCAGCAGCGCGCCGGCCAGGCTGGCGATCGCCTCGGGCTTCCCGCGCCGCGCCGCCTCGGAGAACCAGCGCACCGCGCCCTCGAGATCCCGCGGGCCGCCGCGGCCGTCGCGGAGCATCTCGCCGAGCGCGGCCATCGCGTCCGCGAGCCCGGCCTTCGCCGCGGCCTCGTAGGCGCGCCGGGCGGCGGCGTGGTCGCGCGGCGGGTCGCGCTCCAGCGAGCGGGCCAGCGAGAGCGCGGCGCGGGCGTCGCCGGCGCGCAGGCGGGTGCGCAGCGCGGCGCGGCGTGCCAGCAGCTCGGCGCGCGGGTCCATCGCGCCATGGTGCCACGGGGCCGGGTGGCCCGCGAATCCGGCGCCGGCGCCGGCGGGCGGTCGGTCAGCGCGCGACGCGGCGCCGGAGCGCGCCCAGCACGTCCATGCGCGTGACCAGGCCGACGAAGCGGCCGGCGTCCATCACGATGGGTACCAGGCCCGCCGCGAACATCGGCAGGAGCGCCTGGAACGGCGTCGCGGGCGTCACCGTCTCGAGCCGGGTGGTCATGACGTCGCGGACCGGCAGCGAGAGCCGGGACGGGTCGTCCACCGCGGCGAGCAGCAGGTCGGACTCGTCCACGATGCCCACCACGCGCCCGTCCTCCACCACCGGGAGCTGCGAGACGTCGTTCGCCTTCATGCGGTTCAGCGCGACGAGCAGCGGGTCGCCGGGACCGGCGGTCACCACCGCGCGGTCGGCGAAGCGGCGGGTGACGAGATCGGTGAGGTCGCCCACGGTGGGCCGGTCCGAGAGCCCCTGCTCCAGCATCCAGAGGTCGTCGAACATCTTCGACAGGTACTTGTTGCCCGAGTCGCACACGAGCGTGCAGACGCGGAGCGGCCGGTCCGCGGCGCGGCAGTGGCGCAGCGCCGCCGCGAGCAGCGTGCCGGTGGACGAGCCGGCCAGGATCCCCTCGGCGCGGAGCAGCGCGCGCGCGGTCTCCAGGCTCTCGCGGTCCGGGATCCGGTGCGCCCGCCGGACGCGCGAGAGGTCGGCGACCGGCGGCAGGAAGTCCTCGCCGATGCCCTCGACCAGCCAGCTCCCCGCCTTGCCGATCGTGCCGGTCTCGACGTAGCCGGCGAGCACCGAGCCCTCCGGGTCGGCCAGCACCATCTCGCAGCCGGGGACCGCCTTCGCCAGGTGGCGCGAGAGGCCGGTCAGCGTGCCGCCCGAGCCGACGCCGCACACCATCGCGTCGAGCCGGCCGCCGAGCTGCGCCACGAGCTCCGGCCCGGTGCCGGCCTCGTGCGCCGCCGGGTTGGCCGGGTTCGCGAACTGGTTCACGTAGAACGCGCCCTCCTCGCGCGCGATCCGCTCGGCCTGGTCCTGGTAGTACTCCGGGTGGCCCTTGCCCACGTCGGACCGCGTCATCACCACCTCGGCCCCGAGCGCCTTGAGGTGCAGGATCTTCTCGCGGCTCATCTTGTCGGGGATGACGAGCGTCAGTCGGTACCCGCGCTGCGCGGCCACCAGCGCGAGGCCGAGCCCGGTGTTGCCCGCGGTGGCCTCCACCAGGTGACGGCGGTCGCCGCCCAGGCTCCCGTCGCGCTCGGCCGCCGCGATCATCGACAGGCCGATGCGGTCCTTGATCGAGCCGCCCGGGTTCGCGCTCTCGAGCTTCAGGAACAGCTCGCACGGGCCGGTGTCGAGGTGGCGCACGCGGACCATGGGCGTCGCGCCGATGAGCTCGAGCGCGCCGGCGGCGGGGGGCGGAGGGGGAAGGGGCATGCAGCGGCTCTTCCGTCACGGAGGGTGCCGTGTCAAGGCGGGTGCCCGCGAGGGAGCGAGCGGCGTTGCGCCCAGGGAGCGGCCGGCGCGGCGCCGCGGCGCCGTCCTTGGCGAGGCCGCCCCGCCCGGGCGAGCGCCGCCGCCACGCCGGAGGAGGATGTTGCCGGGGCGCCGCGCCCCGCGCGGCCCACGAACCCCCGAGGAGGAACCATGATCCGGATCGCGCTCCTGCTGACCGTCGCACTCACCGCCTCCGCCGCCGCCGCGCAGGAGAAGACGGCCCCACCGCCCGGCGCGGATCCCATGGCCGCGTGGAAGCCGAACAAGGTCGCGCGTGAGGCCGCCGACCGGAAGGAGATCCTCGCGCTCATGAAGGCGATGGACGCCGCCGGGGTGAACGGCGACGTCGAGGCCGCGGCGACGCTCGTCCACTTCCCGGTGCTCATGGCGACCGACGACGCGAAGGGGCAGGGGAGCGCCGAGGCGTGGACCCGCGAGCAGTGGCTCGAGGTGATGAAGCCGATGTACGCGAAGCCGATGTCCGACGCGAAGATGACGCACAACCCGACCATCCACCTGGTGAGCGACTCGCTCGCGCTGGTGGGCGACACCTGGTCGATGACCATGGGCAAGAAGAAGATGGCCGGGCGCAGCGCCGCGATGCTGGTGCGGGTGGACGGGAGCTGGCGCTTCGCCGCGATGATGGAGAGCGGCTGGGGCGACATGCCGGGCATGGACTCGGCCGCGGGCGGCGGCGCCGCCGGCAAGGAGCCGCCCGCCGGCGGGAAGTGAGCCGTGCGGCGCAGGGCCGGCCCCGGGATGGAGCCGGCCCCCGCCGCAGACCGTCAGTAGTCCTCGCCCATCACGTAGGTCCGGCTGGCGCCGGGGATGGGCAGGATGGTGTCCGGCCGCATCATCTCGTTGTCCTCGTGGTCGATGATGTGGCAGTGCCACACGTAGTTGAACGCGCCGCCCTGGCCGCTCGGGTCGAACGGGAACGCGGCGGTGGTGCCGACGTCGGCGCTGGTCGGCGCCCAGCGGACCACGAACCGCGTCACCGTGCCCGGCGGCACCTGCACCGTGTCCTTCCAGCCGCGCTCCTGCGCCGCGGCCGGCACCGGCACGCTCTTCAGGAACCGGGTGACGTCGGGATTGCCGCCGAACTTGCCGGGCGTGCCGGTGTCGTAATGCAGCGGCGGCCCGTAGCCGGGGCAGTAGGCGCCGGCGGTGCAGACGTTCATGCCGATCATGAGCGGCTGGCCGGTGGCGGGGTCGTTCACCTGCGGGAACGCGGCCGCGTACGCCGCCGCGTACTTCGGCACGTCGAGCGCCTGGCGGTTGAGGAGCTGGAACTGCACCAGGTGCAGGTGGATGGGGTGCGAGTCGGCCGTCAGGTTCGCGATCTCCCACAGCTCCGTCTCGCCCTCCGCCGGCAGCTCGGAGTAGTGGAGCCCGCCCGCGGGCAGCTCGGTGAAGTCGCCGCGGTAGGCGGTGCCGGAGGCCGGGTCGTTGCGCGCCGAGGCGCCGCTCCACTTCGTGTTGTTGACCAGGATCTCGAGCGGTCCGCCCGGATACGCGGTCATGACCCCGTCGATCGGGTTCACCGCGTTCACCGGCATCCCCATCACCTCGTTCAGCGTGAGCAGGCGCGTCTTCTGTGCGGTCACGCCCGCGCCGAGCGTCCCGGTGTCGAACGCGACGAGCGGCTTCACCGCGCCCGCGCCGCTGCGGATGGTCGGATCCACGGCCGGGTTCCAGGCGATCCCTCCGGCGCCGCACTGCGCCGGCGCCGGAGGGCAGGCGATCCGGAGCTGCATCAGCTGCGAGAGGCCGCCCGCCGGCGTCGCGCCGCCGGGGTACGGCGTCTTCGCGACGTTCTTGAGCACGAGCGTCGTGCCCGCCGGCTGGCCGCCGAAGTCGATGATGACCTCGTAGCGCTCTCCCGGCATGATCACGAGCCGCTGCGGCGCCGGCTTCAGCGCGGTCGGATCGATCTTCCGGGCCACGTCCACGTAGCCGCCGTCGGTGCCGATGATCCACATCGCCGGCCCGTTGATCTTGGTCTTCGGGTTGGTGAGGAACAGCTCGTAGGTGCGGGCGTTCGAGCCGTTCACGAACAGGAACCGGTAGCGCTTGGGCTCGACCTCCAGGTACGGCCACACCGTCCCGTTCACGAGCAGCGTGTCGCCCACGAACTCCGGGTTCCAGTACGGGTGCTCGGGGTTGAGCGCCCAGAGGATGCCGCCCTTGGTGCCCGCGGTGAAGAACAGCTCGCCGTTCGTGTCGAACATTCGGTCCTGCAGGATGAGCGGGACGATGTTCGCCGGGTTCTCCAGGCCGGCCGGGAGCTGCTGATCGGGATCGACGAGCACGTACCCGCCGGCCAGGCCGGCGTAGACGTTCAGGCGGGTCGCGCCGAGCGTGTGGTCGTGGAACCAGAGCGGCCCCGCCTCCTGGCTGTTGGGGTAGCGATAGACGGTCTCGTTCGGCGCCGGCGAGAACAGCGGGCTCGCGTACCAGGTCGGCCCGTTCATCATGCCGGTGCTGGTGAACCAGGAGTCCGGGCTGCCGTCGAGCTCGGCGGGGATCTCGCCGCCGTGGAGGTGCGGCGCCGCGGGGATGCCCATGGCGCCGTTCGCGTCGCGGTACGGGTACGTGCACACGTCGCGGAGCGCGGGCGGCATGCTCGACATGCACATCTGCATGTTCGCGTCGGCCCAGTGGAGCGTCTGGTCCACGCTGTCGGAGTACGCGATCACGTGCGTGCCGAGCGGGTTCGTCGAGATGGGATCCGGCGAGGCGGGGAGGGCGTTCACGTAGCGCACGGTGGTGGGCGCGCCGCGGGTCGCGACGACCACCGGGCCGAGGAAGGTGTCCTGCGGGAGCGCACCGGCGGCGGGACATCCGCCCAGCCGGTAGCCCCAGGTCCAGGTGGCGGGCCGCTGCCCGGGGGCGAAGGTGCCGGTGGGGAGCACGTTCGTCTGGAACTCGCACATGTGGACGGCGAGCGGCGTCTCGCCGTCGTCCACCACGGTCTCGATGCGCGGGTACGCCGACCAGAGCGGCTCCGCGCTGGCGGAGAGCACCGGCAGCCGATCCACGAACGGCGGGATGGCCTTCGGCGGGAGCGCCGTCTGCGGCGTGAGCGATGCGGACGGCAGCGGTGCGGGCTGCGCGGCGGCGGACACTGCGGCGCTCGCGATCGCGAGGAGCGAGAGCACCTGGGTAGCGCGGGTCACGGTCACGGCATCTCCTGCTTCCGGCAGGGGCCCGGTCGTCCACCTCGCGCCATGCGAGGCGGACAGATGCGCGAAAGGACGGACGGATCCCGTAGCGGCGGGCGGGGACCTGCCGTCCTCTCTTCTTCTCGGTGGCTTTACGATCGAGCGGTTGTCGCACACGTGCACACCACCCCGCTTCGTGACGAGGGGTCCCGATGGGGGCGCCCCGGAGGCCTCCTGCGAGGGCGGGGGATCGCGGATGCGTAAGCCGCCGATTTGACGGAGCGTGATTTACCCCGAGTCCGTGTGTGGCCACGATGGGCCGTCACCGTTGCCGCCAGCGGCGTCGGAGGACGTAAATGTTCGATTGCCGAATCGGCCAGAGTGCCCGCAATGTGCGATTGCCCGAAAAGCGGGCAGCGGCGCAATCAGGCGCGCGAGCGGCCGTGGCACCTCCCGCCCGCACGTTGCCGTTCCCCGCCGCGTCCGCACCCTCATCCACGGGAGGAGGCGAACGATGCGGGTCGAACAGGCGATGAGCCGTGCGACGGGCTGCCGGGAGAACGACTCGGTGCGCGACTGCGCGGAGCTCATGAGGGACGAGGAGATCGGGTTCGTGCCGGTGTGCAACGACGCCGGCGAGCCGGTGGGGGCGATCACGGATCGCGACCTCGCTATCCGGGTGCTGGCGGAGGGGCGCACGGCGGACGAGCAGGTGTCGAGCTGCATGACGCGGGAGGTGGTGGCCTGCCGGCTGGGCGACGACCTCAGGGACGCGGAGCAGCTCATGCGGCAGCGCCAGCTGTCTCGGGTGATGGTCTGCGACGACGACGGCCGGCTCCGCGGCGTGATCAGCCTGGCCGACATCGCCGAGGTCGAGAGCGAGCGGTCCATCGGCGACACCGTCCAGGCGGTGAAGAGCGATCAGGCGTCGATCCACTGAGTGGAGCGGCGGCGAGCGGCGCGGCGGACCCGCCCCCGGGCGGCCGCCGCGCCGCCTTCTCACGATGCGGGGGGACGCCCCATCTGCTCGAAGGGCACGCTCCGAGGGCGTGGACCCCGCGACGGTGCCGGTGCACCCGCACGACGGCCGGAGCATCCCCATCGACTGAGCCGCCCAGGGTGCGATCGCCCGCTACCGGGCAATCCGCCGAGGCCCCGCGTCGCAGGGCCTTCTCCGCGGTGTCTCGTAAGATGCGTCACGGTATCCGCCGGACAGTAAGGAGCACCTCGCATGCGCGTCGCGATCATCGGCTCCGGTCCTGCCGGCTTCTACGCGGCCGAGGCGCTGCTGAAGCGGACCGACGTGGCGGTGGACGTGGACATGTTCGATCGCCTCCCCACGCCGTTCGGGCTGGTGCGAGGCGGGGTCGCGCCCGATCACCAGAAGATCAAGGCGGTCACCCGCGTCTTCGCGAGCACGGCGGCACGGCCCACCTTCCGGTTCCTCGGCAACGTGCGGCTCGGGCAGGACGTCACGGTGGACGAGCTTCGCCGGCACTACCACCAGATCGTCTACGCCACCGGCAACGAGTCCGACCGGCGGCTCGGCATCCCGGGCGAGGGGATCGAGCGCTGCACGCCGGCGACGGTGTTCGTCGGCTGGTACAACGGCCACCCGGACTATCGCCACGCGCGGTTCGACCTGTCGGTCCGGCGGGCCGCGGTGGTGGGCAACGGCAACGTCGCGGTCGACGTCGCCCGCATCCTGCTGCGCACGCGGGCCGAGCTCGAGCGGACCGACATCGCGGCGCACGCGCTCGAGGCCCTGCGCGAGAGCCAGGTCCGCGAGGTGTACCTGCTCGGGCGGAGGGGCCCTGCGCAGGCGGCGTTCTCGCCGGCCGAGCTCCGGGAGCTCGGCACCCTCGAGGCGGCGGACCCGGTCGTCGACCCCGCCGACCTCGCGGGCCTGAGCGACCCCGCGCCGGGCGGGAACCTGGAGATCCTCCGCGCCTTCGCCGCGCGGCGGCCGCGCCCGGACGCGAGGAAGCTCCACCTCCGCTTCCTCGTGTCGCCGACGGAGGTGCTCCCGGATGCGGCCGGCGCGGTCGCGGGGCTGAGGCTCGAGAGGAACCGCCTGGAGACGAGGGCCGACGGCAGCGTCGCCGCGCGCGGCACCGGCGAGACCGAGGTGCTGGAGGTCGGGCTGGTGCTGCCGGCGGTCGGCTACGCCGCGGAGCGCATCGCGGGCGTCCCCTTCGACGAGAAGGCGCGGGTCGTCGCCAACGAGGACGGGCGGGTGGTCGACCCGGTCCGCCGCACGGTGTTCCCCGGCGAGTACGTGGTCGGCTGGGCGCGCAGCGGACCGCAGGGGCTCATCGGCGAGCACCGGCGCGCCTCGGCAAACGTGGTGGCGCACATGTTCGCGGACGGCGCCGGGCTCGAGGCCCGCGCGCTGCCCCCGCGCCACGCCATCGACGAGCTGCTGCGCGCGCGCGGCGTCCGGCCGGTGTCGTTCGTGGACTGGGCGCGGCTCGACGAGGTGGAGGTCGCGCGCGGAGCACGCCGCGGCGCCCCGCGCGACAAGCTCGTCGACGTGGCGGCGATGCTCGCGATCCTGGGCGAGCGGGAGTGACGCTCACTCGCGCTGGAAGGTGAACTGCTGTCCGCCGATGGAGGCCTCGACCATCGCTCCGCCGATCGGCTTGACGAAGACCGCGACGCCGTCGGTGTACCTGGCCGACTCCGCGGCGCCGGACTTGAGCATGACGGCCGAGACGTTCGCCGAGACGGCCAGCTTGCCGGCCGTGAAGCGCTCGAGGTCCTTGGCGCTCTCGAAGGTGAGCAGCTCCATGAACTTCTGGCCGCCGAGCTGGAGCCCGACCGTCGCCTGCGAGATGTCGGCGTAGCCGATGGGCGCGCCTTTCTCGTAGACGATGCCGCGGCCATAGGAGCCACCGACGATGGCCCCGCCCTTCCCCACGTGAGGGAAGATGGCGTAGCCGTGCGCCTTGTCGAGGAACCCCGCGAGGCTCGGGTCGTCTGCCTTCATCGTCGCCAGCGCATCGACGGCGCTGGCCTTCAGATCCTCGCGCTTGGCCGGGGTGCTCGGCGAGGTGGCACAACCCGCGACGGCCACGAGCAACGACGACAGAAGCGACATCGCGACGGCGTTCATCCATTTCATGGGGGCTGCTCCCTCTCCGTGAGCTTCATGAGCTTCGATCAACGTTCGCCCTGACCGTGCCCGCCGGCATTGTCCTTCTGGCCCTTGCCCGGCGGGCCCCCGTCCTTCCGGCCCTCGTCTTGCTGGCCGCTCTTCTGCGGCACGGCCTGGCTCGCCCGGCCGCGGTCCCGCGCGGGCGGCATCTCCCGACCCTGCTCCTGCGGTGCACCCTGAGGATGCTGCCTCTGCTGCCCGGGTTGCACCTGCGGCGCAGGCCGGGAGGGCGGCGGCTCTCGCGCGGGCGCCGGCTGCACCGACACCGGCCGTGGGCTGGCCCTCTGCTGATAGTGCTGCCGCGTCACGACCTCGCGCGGCTGGTACTGGAACCTCTCGGAGCGGACCGCGTGTTGCTGCTCCAGCGCGCGAGGATAGCGATCACCGGAGTACTCCCGCTGGTAGACCGGAAGCGGCGCGGGAGGTGGAGCGGATCGGCGATCCCATCGGTCCCATCCCCTTCGATGCTGCTCCCAGCCGCGGCCCCAGCGCTCGCCCCAGCGTGGGGGCGCGTCCTGCGCCCAGGCGCGGAAGTACACGGGCGGCTGGCGGTAGTAGCGCACCGGAACGCGGAGCAGGTACAGCGGCACGGAGTCGGGATCCACCATCTGCCACGGCCCGTCGTACCAGCTGCTCAGGTACCAGCGGTCGCCCTGATACACCCAGTAAAGTCCGTCGTAATAGAAGTAGTTCGCAGGCGCACGAGGCGCGTAGTAGACGGGGTGGCCCGGCACCACGACGAGCTCCGGGAAGACGGGCATGCTGAACCCGATGTTGACGCCGACGGAGACGCCGACCTGCGCGCGGGCCATCACCGGGCAAAGGATCAACGACAACGCCATGAGCAGGCTGCGCATCTCGTGACCTCCAGTTCCGTGAGCTCGACGACGGCCGCCCGGGCGCGCCGAGGCAGCGCTCGCCCCGGGGCTCCTCGCGGCGCTAGACGACTCGCCGGCGCTGGATGATGCCCACAAGCACCGCGACGACTGCCACCACCAGCAAGGCGTGGATGAATCCACCGAGGGTGTACGAACTCAGGAGCCCGACGGCCCAGAGAACGAGGAGGACGACGGCGACGGTCCAGAGCATGACCAACTCCCTTCACGTGGGGTGCTCGCCGGCAGCACCACCGTCAGTGTGCGCCGAGGCGTGCGGAGAACAAGGAGCATCACGGGACCGCACGTTCTGGCGCGGTGACGTGTTCGCGCGCGACCGACGCCCTGCACGTGACCGCTGCCTGCCACCGGCGCCGCTCGCGGCCTCCGACGCCGCGGCGGCAAAGGGTCCGGCTGAAGGGGTGGCGAGTGTAGGGCCGCCCGGACTCGAACCGGCCAGGACTAGCGTTGCATACGTTGGGACGGAGTGCACCGGGGCGCATCCAGGCGGAATCACTGACACGGGTTCCGGGCCGTCGCTGTACCGGGACGGCTCCGATGCATCTGACCCGATACTCAGGGCTGCACCGGGGCTGCAAGTTGCGTCGGCGCCCGTCTCCGACGCACCTCGGAGCCACGACGACGAGAGGCGGTCCAGCGCCGCGCGTGGCGAGGCGGCGTGGGACGCGCTCGAGGCCGCCAGGGTGGCACTCGCAGCGGGGGATCGGCGGCGCGCGCGGCGGCTGCTCCTGGAGGCGCTGGGCGCGCTCGAAGAGGACGTCTGATGCCGCGCGCCTGGCCCGTCCAGCCGCGCGAGGGCTTCACCGGGTTGCCGAACGCGGTGCTGGCCCGCGCGATCGGCGAACTCACCGCGGAGCAGCTCCGCCTCTTCATCGGCCTGGCCTACGCCGCGGAGTGGCGGCCGGGAGGCTCGGTCTCGGCGGATGGCCGCTGGCGCATCGGGCGTGGCCAGGTCCTCGTGAGCTACGACGGCTTGGCCGCGAGGTACGGCATGGAGTGGCAGGCGGTGCGCCGCGCGCTGCGCCGCTTCGAGCAGGTCGGACTCGCGACCGCCCGGCGGGCATCGCTCGTGGGGGTGTCGGGCGACACCCGTGCCGACACCCAGGCCGACAGTGCACCCGACACCTCGGGCGGCACCCCCCCGACGCTCGTAGACCTCGGAAGTTGGTTCGGAATTCAGGCGCCGTCCGGACCGACCGACACCCCGGCCGACACCCAGGCCGACACCCGGGCCAACATGTCGGCCGACCCCATCCAACAAGAGAACAAGGGAACACAGAACACGAAGACGTCTTCGCCGTCGCCTTCGGCTCCGGCGAGCGCGCCGCGCCGGCGCAGGAGGGCAGGGGCAGAGCCTGATCCGCGGCACCGGCCGCTGCAGGAACGCCTCGAGGCCGCCTTCCGCGAGGTGCGTGGCAGCGCGTACGGGTTCCAGCCGCGCGACGCGAAGGCGCTCACCGAGCTCCTGCGGTTGTCGAACGGGGACTCCGCCGAGGTCGAGCGGCGGTGGCGGACGGGGCTCGACGAGGCCGGCTTCCGGCGCTGCGACGGGATGCACGAGCTCGCGGCGAAGTGGAACGCGTACAGCGGAGCGAACGGCGCGCCGCGGCGCCCAGTGCCGGCGGAGGAACAGCCGGCGGGTCCACGGGAGCAGCCGGAGCGGCGGCTCGCTGCCGCGGCGCGGGAGGCCGAAGGCTGGGCGCTGCTCGAGGAGCGAATCGACGCGGCCGGCAAGCTGACGCCGATGCTCCAGACCACCTTGGGCGGCTGCGAGCTGCGCACCGAGGGGCAGCTGCTCACCGCGCGGCCCCGCCGTCCCGATGTGGCGGCGGCGCTCGAGTTCTACCGCGCCGGCCTGGAGCGCGAGGCACATTGCCTGGGCCTCGGCCTGCAGATCCTCGAGCCGGCCCGCGCCGCCGCGATGGGCGGCGCGCCATGATGCCGGACCACGGCCCCAACGCGGAGGAGCGGCTTCGCCGTACGACGGCGCGCCTGCGCGCCGAGGCGGCCGCGCTGGCCGCCAGCGAGGCGAACGAAGCCGGGCCCGCATCCGAGCCCGCTGAACCCGGCGATCGCCCCGCAGAGTCCGCGCCCGTGCGCGAGGAGGCGCCCCCGGCGTACTGGCAGGAGGCCGCCGAGGACCGCAGCGCCGAGGTGCGCCGTCCGCCGCGTGAGGTGACACGCTCGGCGCGTGGACCTGACGACTTGATTCCACCTGATGCCCCGCCGCGTCGCGCCTGGACGGCAGCCCGCCCGGCTCGTGCGCACAACCCAGCGATATCCCGAGATAAGCGGCGCCGCGTTGCGCTCGGTAGGCCTCAGGTTCTGCAGCTGGCGCTGCCGGTCGTTGGGCAGGTCGCGTGCCGGTGAGAAGTCCCAGCGCCACGCCTCGCCCGGAAGACCGCTCGTGCGCCGCTTGCGGCGATCCCCTGCGCCCGAGCAACCGGAGCGGCATCTGCTACCTGTGCCGAAAGGCGAACGTGTCGAACCGGCAGTGCGCCTGCGGATGTGGCGCGCTGCTCGACGTCAGGAACCAGAGCGGGTTCGCGCGTGCCTGCTACCCGCGGCTTCTGGCCGCCGCGGCGAAGCAGCTCGTCGAGCAGAGAACCGCCGACAACCGACCTGTCCACCTATCGGAGTGTCGCGAGGCGGCGCCTACTCGAGCTTGAGGAGCCGCTCGATGACCGCCTCTGTCACCCCCATGAACGGCGCGAGGCGCCGCAGTTCGTACCGCAAGCGCGTCTACCATGACCGACTGCTCGCCGCCTTCGTCCAGCACACCCGGACCGAGGACGTAGCGAAGCACGTGCGCCTCTCAGTGCGAACGGTTCAGCGCTGGCGCGCCATCCCCGAGTGCTGGGCGGAGGTCGAGGCCGCACGCGGCGAGGTCATCCGGGATGCCGTGACCCGTCTCCGGAACGGTCTTCCATCGGCCGCGGATCGCCTGGTCCAGCTCGCGCGCGGTGCCAAGTCCGATCACGTGGCAGCCCGCGCCGCCCAGGCCGTCATCGAGGCGCACGCCACGCTGACGGTCCGCCAGGATCTCGATGCGCGGCTCGCGCGTGTCGAGGAGCTCCTCGCCGCCTGCGCGGCTCGATGGGCGCTGTGTAGCGCGCCGCCCGCGACCGGCGCCTCACGGCGGTTCGAGACGATCCTCGGCGGTGCAAGGTGAAGCGCTGCGCGGCGCGGGAGCCTGGCATCGACCGGTGCCCGATCGGCGGGCCGGCGACCACCAAGACCTATCGGAT
Source organism: Anaeromyxobacter dehalogenans 2CP-1 (assembly GCF_000022145.1). Lineage (NCBI taxonomy): Bacteria > Pseudomonadati > Myxococcota > Myxococcia > Myxococcales > Anaeromyxobacteraceae > Anaeromyxobacter > Anaeromyxobacter dehalogenans. The sequence goes on along the minus strand of NC_011891.1, from coordinate 3,820,520 downwards.
CCCGGGCGCGCCCGTTGGCGTGCCGTACTACCGCGCCGGGCGGATGTACGAGCCCGGCGAGATCGTACGCCTGCCGGCGAGCGAGCTGGCTCCCGGGTGGCGAGTGGTGAACGGCGTGGCTCGGCCCGTCCTCCCTCACGCCTGGCGCGAGGTGCGGGCCGACGCCGGGCCAATGCTGGACGGGCACCGTTCGAGGCGAGGCATCGTCGAGCGTGGCGCGCACGAGAGCGACGAAGACCACCAGGAGGAGGACAGCGACGAGGGTTGACGCAGCTCGCCGCAAAGAGACCGAGGCGCGCGACGGGGGCGCGCCGGGAAAGCAGCATCACCACAGGAGACGGACATGATCGAAGAGGTGGAAGCGGTTGCGACCCAACAGTTGAGGGACGCGGTTGCCGCGAAGGTGAAGGCGGCCGAAGAGAGGCGCGAGCAGTGCGAGGCCGCGGTGCGCGATCTCGAGGCGCAGATCGCGTCCGTTCAGGAGACGCTGCGCGCGATCGAGGATGCTCCGGAGGTCACGCAGAACGACCTCCTCGAGCGGGAGAACGCGCGGCGGAAGCAGCGCACGCTCAAGGCATCCCTCGCGGCCTCCCGTGCGGCGGCGCAGAAGGCCGAGACCGACCTGGCGGAGGTCCAGCTCGCGGCAGACAAGCTCGAGCTGCAGGACCTCCAGGAGCAGGTCCGGAAGGACGTCGTGTCCCTCGGCGAGTACTTCCTCAACTTGGAGCAGCAGGTCCGCCAGCGACTCGCGGCGCACCGGGATCTCGTCGCCGCGCGAAGGGCACTCGGGGACGCGGTGCGCGTCGGGTCCGGTGGGGCGCCGGGAACGCACACCGGCGGGACGGTCTTCTCGACCATCTCGGAGGCCGAGGGCGAGCTGTGGGACGGGATCGCGAGGGCGCTCCTCACGGTTCGCGAGATGGGGGTGAAGCGGCAGCGCGCGTACCTCCACGGTGACCGGGCCGAAGAGGACGGAAAGTGAACTCGGGGCACCGCTTCCCGAAGTCGATGTACCCGAAGATGGAAGCCGAGCTCGGCGGCGCACGGGTCCGCGCGGGGGAGCGACCGCCGCCCGAGCGCGGACCGGGGGCGACCAAGCCGCCCGGCGCCAATGCGGGCGGTGCCGCCGAGGACCGGTTCCTCCGGGCGATGGTCGAGCTGGGGCTCCCGCGCGAGAAGGCCGAGCCGTTGCTCGCCGCGCACCGACGCGCCGTGACCAGCGCTGTCGCGCAGGCCCGGCGCGGTGGTCGCAACTCGAGGAGGTAGCCAATGGGCGTGGCAGACGACATCGGGGGGAAGCTCTACAAGTCGATGGAGCAGGAGGGGGCGAAGGCGCAGGACCCGGCCCCGACGCAGGTTCGCCTCGAACCCGAGAAGCAGAGCAGTCCGCGCGCGCGGATGGAGCAGATGTACGCGCGCACGATGCCATCGGCGGCCGGTGCGCCGCGCGGCAGGCCGGAGGTCGCCAGCGACCAGGACGGACGCCGGGGTGCGGACGGCGAGCCGGGCGCGCCCGGGCGCGTCCTCTACCCGAAGATGCAGGCGGAGCTGGACGGCGATCCGGAGGGGGTGGGCGGGTCGGAGGTGGAGGGGGAGGGCGACGGCGAGGAACGCCGCGAGCGCCAGCCGACCGAACCCGCGGCCGCTCCGGAGTCGCCACTCGATCTCGAGGCGCCTGCAGGGATGGATCCGGCTGACCCGATCCTCGGCGAGTTCAAAAAGGTGGCGGACGAGCTCGGTCTCGACGGGGAAGGGGCGAGCAGGTTCCTCGAGATGCACGAGCGGTCCCTCGAGGCGTGGCGCGAGACCTGGGATGCCCAGGTCACCTCGTGGGAGAAGGCGGCGCGCGACGACCAGGAGATCGGCGGCGACCGGTTCGACTCGTCGATCGGCATCGCCCGCGACGTCGTCTCCGAGTTCGGCACGAGGGAGCTGGAGGAGGCCCTCGACGCCCACGGATACGGCAACCATCCCGAGCTCGTCCGGCTACTGGTTCGCGTGGGCACGGCGCTCCGGGACGCGCGAGGTTCTCGCCGATGAGCGTTCACCGAGGGGAGACGACCTGATGGGCCTCCAACCTTTCCGCCAGGGCTCCTTCGCCGCCGGCGAGCTCGGCCCGCGGCTCCACGGGCGCCACGACCTCGCGAAGTACCAGGTCGGCCTCCGGCGCGCGCGCAACTTCTTCCTGTCCCCGGAGGGCGCCGCGCTCAACCGGCCCGGGACCCCGTTCGTGCGGGAGGCCAAGGACTCCGCCGCCGGCGTGGACCGCGGCGCGCGGTTGATCCCGTTCATCTTCTCGGAGGACCTCGGCCAGGCGTACGAGCTCGAGTTCGGCCAGGGGTACGTCCGCTTCCACGTGGGCGGCGCGACGATCGCCGACCCGCTCAACTCGGCGCAGCCGTACGAGCTAGCCACTCCGTACCTGGCCGCGGACCTCCCGCGCCTCAAGTACGCGCAGCAGGGCGACGTCGTGACCCTGACGTGCAAGGGCTACGATCCGCGCGAGCTGCGCCGCCTGGCGCACGACTCGTGGGAGCTCGTCCCCCTCTCGTTCGACGTCCCGGCGCCGAACGGCGTCGTGTACCTCGGCGTCGAAGCGCTCGAGAACGTCGCGGACGCGACGCACCCGGCTCGCCAGTGGGCGTGGCAGGTCACGGAGATCTGGGAAGACGAGAGCGGCCTGCAGTGGGAGACGAGCCCGCTTCGGGTGCGGAAGATCGCAGTCGGCGCGGGCGCCACCTGGCACACCGGCTTCACGTACCCCCTCGGCGCGTGCGTCTCGTACGCCGGGCAGTTCTGGCAGTCGGTGATCGCGGACAACCGCGGGCACGTCCCAGAGGCCGTGATGGTGGGTGACCCGCCGGCGGCGACTTACCCCTACTGGACGCCCGTCGGGGCCGTCCCGGATCCGTTCGCCGTCTACGAGTCGAACGCTCCGACCGATGTGGTGCTCTTCCCGGACCGCACCATCAAGCTCTGGGCCTCCGGGGCGTGGACCGGAGTCGACGGCTCCCGTCTCGTCGGGCGACGCGTGTACCGGGGCCGTGGAACCGTCTTCGGCTACGTCGGGGAATTCGAGGTCGCCGAGTTCCGCGACACCGGCGACACGCCGGATCTCAGTTACTCCCCGCCCCAGGGTCGAAACCCGTTCACGGTGTTCGGGCCCGCAGGCGAGGTGGTGCGCCTCGAGCAACCGTCCGTCGTGACGTTCCACGCCGAGCGGCGCTCGCTGCTCGGCACGGCGCAGCGCCCGGCGCACGCCTTCCTCTCGCGGACCGGTGACTACTACAACTTCGACAGGCACACGCCCGCGCTCGTGGACGACGCCTTCGAGCTCGAGCTCGCCGGGCGGCTCCGCGAGGAGGTCCGGTGGGCGGTGGGCGCCGCGGCGCTCCTCATCGGCACGCAGAGCGGCGTCTGGGCCATCCGGCCGCCGAGCGGCGAGGTCCTCGGGCCGGGGAAGGCAACCGCGGTCCCGCAGAGCTCCGCCGGCTCGAGCTACCTGGACCCGCTCGTCGTGCCGAGCGCCGTCGGCGACGCTGTGCTGTACGTCCGCACCAAGGGCTCGGGCGTGCGCGACCTGGTGTACGACGACGGCCGCCAGGGGTTCGTGGGCTCCGACCTGTCGCTCCTCGCGAAGCACCTGTTCACCGGCTACTCGATCAAGGCGTGGACGTTCCAGGAGGACCCGTGGAGCGTCGCCTGGCTGGTGCGCTCCGACGGGAAGCTCCTCTCGCTCACCTACGTCCGGGATCAAGAGGTCTGGGCCTGGGCGTGGCACGACACGCAGGGCATCGTCGAGGACGTCTGCGCCATCCCCGAGGGCACCGAGGACGCGGTCTACCTGATCGTGAAGCGGCAGATCGGGGACGGGACCTGGCACCGCTACGTCGAGCGCATGGCGTCGCGTGTCCTCCCGACCGAGCCGGTGGAGGCGATCGACGCCGAGGGGAAGCCCTACACGACCGCGCGCGTGATGGCGGAGGAGGGGATCTTCCTCGACTCCGCGGTCACGGCGCGCGCCGTCCCGGCGGCCGACCCCGGGCCGGTGGTGGGCGGCCTGGGACACCTCGAAGGCCTCCAGGTCGTCGCGCTCGCGGACGGCCGGGTGCTCCGGGAGGACGCGGCCGGCGCGCCGCTCCGGGTCGCCGGCGGGCAGGTCGTGCTCCCGCCCGGCGACGGCGAGGGCTACCAGGTCGTGCACGTCGGCCTCCCCTACGTCTCCGAGTTCGAGCTGCTCGACCTGGCGCTGCCGAACGCGAACGTCCGCAACCAGGTCAAGACCGTGACCCGCGTCGCCTTCGAGCTCGAGGCGAGCCGCGGGCTCGAGGTGGCGGAGGCGGCCGGCGCGCCCGAGAGCGAATGGGCCGAGTGGGAGCAGCCGGGCGACGGGTTCAGCGTGCCCGAGCTGTTCTCCGGCCTCGCCGAGGTCGTCGCGTTCTCGAGCTGGAACAAGAAGGGCCGCGCCGCGGTGCGCCAGCGCGAGCCGCTGCCGTGCACGGTGCTCGCCGTCACCAGGGAGGCCGACGTCGGTGGCAGCTGAGCGGTAGCCCGGGCCGAGGAGCTCGCCCGCGTGCTCCTCGCTACAGGTCGCCGATCTTCAACGCACGCAGTCGCGCCGCTTCGTCCATGACCTGGCGGCGCGTCGTTGCCCGGCGCGGCGCGGCGGCCGCGCGGTGCCGGCGCGGCGCCTCCGGCTCCTCGAGGAACCGCTGGATCTCGGACCGGGCGATCCGAACCCGGCCCCCGTACCTGGTGGCCCGCAGCCGCCCGTTGCGGAGCAGCTGCTCGAGCGTCGTCGAGCGGTCGACCCCCAGGAGCCGCGCCGCCTCCCGCTTGCCCACGGCCTCCGCCGGCGGGGGCTCCGCGAGGCGCGCAGTGAGCGCGTCGACCTTGCGCTCGAGCCGCTCGATCGCGGCGAGGAGGACCTGGAGGGTCGCGGTCGGCTCGGCCACGAGTTCCTAGTGCGTCGACCCGTCGGACGAGAGGCCCGCGTTCGTGAGCACCTCGGCCTTCACTTTCACCGCGACGCGATCGGCGAGCGCACGGACGTTGGGACCGAAGGTTACGGCTAGGGCGTCCGCCAAGGCACGGGCGGCGGCGTAGGCTGCGATCGCGTCGCTGGCGCGGATCTCCCTGGGGAGCTGCGTGCTGAACGCCGCTGCTACCTGCCTGGCCGCGGCGGCGAGTTCATCGAGGGCTCGTCCCGTCGCAGTCCGTGCTGCGTCTTCCTCGGTCATCGGAAGGGCTCCGCGCGGCGCGGTTCCTCTTGCGCGCGCTCGAACGATACAGCGTCGGCGTCGCCGTCTGTTGCGGGATAGGTTGTCCGCGAAGCAACCGCCGTTGTGACCATACCGTTCGCGAGGCGGTGACGCGCTTCGAGGGGAGCGTGACGGTTTGCAGAACCACGCCCAGTCGAGCGCACCATCTCAGGTCGCGACGCCATCCCGCCGCATCCGTTAAATGAGATGACGCGACAGGTCACCCGAGCATGGTTCACATGTACGCGCTCGCCACTCTTCACTTCGCCCTCGGAAGCGCATACTGTCCGTGTCCCCCGTCCGCTTGGAGCCGACCGACCCCTTAGGAGACGCCATGTCCAGGTCGCGCGAAGAACTGCAGCGAGAGGCAGAGGCCGAGTTCGCGGCCATCGAGGAGGCAGCCGCCCGAGAGGCAGGTCCGGGCGTCATGGACGTGTTGAGCCTCTACGGGGGGTACGAACGCGCAGTGGTGGAAGTTGGTCGCTACCTCGTCGCGGAAGCCATCGCGCCCATGTACTCGACGAACGACGGATCGGAGCGCTAGATGCCCACGTGGGGAGGAATCCTCAACGAGATCAAGGCAGAGCGCGCCAAGAAGCCTGCACCCACCCCGGGAACTGAGTTCGACATCGTTCGCCGTCGCTACCTCAAAGAGGTGGCAAAGACGACGGGGCGGAATGTGGTCCTGTACGCAACCGCATGGACGCAGCCAGGCTCCGACCCTCAGTTGACCTCCGTCACGATGGAGGATCTTCAAGGGCTAATGGAGGTGTTCCACGGGCTGGCGGCGGCGAAGGGCGTCGACCTTATCCTTCATTCGCCGGGCGGCTCGGCTGAGGCAGCCGAGGCGATCGTCAACTACATGCGGTCGAAGTTCTCCGACGTCCGGGTGATCGTCCCGCATGCGGCGATGTCAGCTGCCACCATGCTGGCTTGCTCCGGCGATCGTCTCCTGATGGGCAAGCATTCGTTCCTGGGGCCCATCGACCCGCAGTTCATCCTGTCCGGCGGGGACGTTTACACGCGCGTGGCACCAGCCCACGCAATCATGGAGCAGTTCAAGTTCGCGCAAGATGAATGCGCGAAGAACCCCGCGAAGATCGCGACCTGGCTGCCCATCCTGCGTTCGCTCGGGCCGTCGCTGCTCATGCAGTGCCGGTACCACACGGATCTCGCAGAGTCGCTCGTCGGCTCGTGGTTGGCCAAGTACATGCTCAGCGGTCATCCGGACGCTGTGGCCAAGGCTGAGGCGATCGCGAAGACGCTCAACAACCACGACCACTTCAAGTCTCACTCGCGCTTCATCCCACGTGAGGAGCTGAAGACCCTCGGTCTAGTAGTCGATGACCTCGAGTCGGACCAGCAGCTGCAGGACCTAGTGCTCTCCGTGTATCACGCCGCGACGCACACCTTCAGTGGCACAGGGGTGGCGGTCCAGAAGATCATCGAGAACAACTGGGGCAAGGCGTTCATCAAGAGCCAGCAGATCGTGCAGTTCCAAGCGGTGAAGGCCGGTGGCGCCGGATCATTCGCGCTTCCGATGCCGCCGATGCTGGCCTCCTAGAGTTGCCTCGCGCGGGGACCTGTCGAGCGGCCATTCCCCCAGCCTCTCCAGCCCCGCGCGCGGTGGCATTGCCCGCCGAACGGAGCGCGGGAGCGAGCCGCTCAGCGCAGTCGTTCAACGAGAGCGGCCCCGGCGACGGAGCACCGGGGCCGCTGCACTGCAGGCTACGAGTTACTGCCGCTTGTCGTCGTCGTTGCGGACGACCATCGGCCACGCGCGGTGCCCGTACCGGCGAGCGTCGAGCCACGCTCCCGTCCGCGGGTCCTTGCGCCAGCGCCGGAAGATGACCGTGCATCCCGGCGGCACAGGCGGGAACATAGAAGAGCCGCTCATATGAGGGCCTCCTTTCGTTTCCAGTTACCGCCCGCAGCGGAGAGCTTGACGAGCGCGTCCAGTGGTGACACCGTCCGCGTGTCCTGTTCCGTCTCGACCTAGGTCGGGCAGCATCACCCCGCGACCCGCCGCCCGTGCAAGGGGCTGCGGGTCGCGCCGCATCAAGCCATACGCGCTCCTCGCATCATCCGCCGGCCCGTGCGCTCCCCGCGGCCGACGTAGACGATGCCGTACACACCTACTGTAACAGGGCCCGATGGACGCTCTGCCCTCTATGCCGCCTCCGCGTCCGGGGTTGCCTCGCCGTACTTCCGCTCGTCCACGTCTTCAGTGAAGTCCAGCGGAATGGAGATTGGCTCCTCGTCTGGATGCTCACTGTTGAAGTGGTCGCAGTCGAAGGTGAGCTGGACGCAGTCCCCTACGATCTGCTCGCGGCGCTGCACGAAGGACTTGTGCACGAACGACCGGGGCGCATGGTCGATGTCGCCCCAGAGCGTCCGCGTCGTTCCCGATACCGTCTCCGTGACCGCGTGGTTCGCTCTGTATGGGCGACCGGTGTTCTTGTCGTGCCGCGTTTCCTGCCGCCACGAGCGGGCGAGTTCGTCCGCCAGCCTGGTCATCGGGTCTACAGGTTTTGGAAGGGGGAGAAAGTTCCGCCCGACCGCCCAGCGCGCGACCTCGTTCGTCGTCACTGGACCGGCGTTACCCGTCTCCTCCTGATATTGCCGGCGGAGCCGCTGGTGGAGGATCGCCTTCTTCATCGCTACACGCTCCTTGCCTGCTCTACTGGGGCGACGTTCCCCCAGCCATCGACCATCGCACCCGGTGCAACTGCAAACCGCACCTTCGCGTTGTGCTTCGTGAACAAATCCCACCGCTTCATTCGGTGGCGGATCTGACCAGCGACGAGACTCGGGTGGATCCGGCGCTTCGCGGCGAAGCCGACGATGTCGCGGTCCGCGAAGAACGGGCTCTTCCGCGCGATGAAGGACTCGAGATCCTTCTGCGGCACACAGAACGCTGCGGCGGCGGCATCCGCCTGGCGTTCCTCTTCGGGCCGGTCGGTCCCGACCACGGAGTTGCTGGCCTCCAACTCGGTGTCGAGCATTGGATGGTCTCGGCCGTGGTCACGGAGGACATGCTCGAGCTCGTGGCGAAGCACGAACCAGAAGTTGTCGAAACGATCGAAGCGCATAGACATGCCGACGACGGGAGCCTTCTCGTCCAGCCATAGACATGCCCCGTCGATCTTCGCGCCGGACAGCGATTCAACAAGCACGAAGCGCACGCCGGCCTCAGCCACAATGCGCGGCACGTGACGAGCCTCGTCCGGGGAGAGACGAAGGTCAGAGAGCTTCTCGATCGCGGCGCGAAGCCCGGCCGCCGAGTATCTCGGGGCGATCATCTCGCGCGCGATCTGCTTCACACGCTGGAGCCACGCACGCTGCGTCGGCGTCACCGGAGTCCCCGCGGCGGTCTTTTTCGCGGCGTGTGGCTGGGGACGAGTGAGCACGTCCTCGATCGCCGCGACATCGAAGAACGCAGCGACTGCCCGTTCGACTTTGGGCATGTCCTTTAGATCGCCGACCGATAGCCAGGACCGCTTGATCATCTCGGCGATCGGCAGTGAGCCGAACAACTCCGCGCGGCGCGCCAATGCGGGATCGGGGGACCAGGTCAGGAGTGCGCGCGACAGTTCATACGACTTCTGCAGATCCATGAACTGCTGGACCGGCACATCGAAGATCTCGGCGAGCCGGAGCGCGAGTTCGACATCGAGGTCCCGCTTCCCGGCCACGATCTGGCTGATGGTGGCCTTGTTGATGCCGAGGACTACTGACAGGACGTTCTGCGTCCAGGAGCGCTCCTCAAGAAGCTCGGCGAGCAGCTGGCCTGGCGTGCGGTGGGATGCCATGCAGTCCACAGGCTAGCGGGCACGGCGCCCGCCCGCAAGTGGGGTGTTTATAAAATTCTAAACTCGACACTTTGGTGGCAGGTGGTTTCCCCTACACGCGCGCCGCTCGACGAGGTGGCGCCGGCGCGCCCGGGCGGCCCCGCACTCCGGCGAGCAGGTCCGGGCCCGGCCGCGCATCAGTTCGCGCAGGCCGCGCGCGGCGGGCGCTCGAGCGCCTCGCCCCACCCGACGCCGCACTCCGAGCAGCGCCAGGCACCGCCGTTCTGCGGGACGATCCTGCGGTTGCGGACCGTGGCACACCGGGGCGAGCAAGTCTTCGCGACCACCGTGAGCGGCGGGAGGCCGGTGCGCCGGCGCCGGCGGTCGGCCTTGGTCCACGGGCACCTGCACTCGGAGCAGCGCCACCAGGAGGGCACGCGACTAGCCTACCTCACTCTACTTTCCGTGTTCTCACTCATTGTCAGACCCCCATGGATCCGTGTCCGCACCAGTAGGACAAGGAGATCACCATGGCGACGAGGCGGCTGATTGTGGGTGGGTACGTCGAGGGGCTGTTCACGAAGATGGAAGTGACGACAACGGGCGGACTCACCAGTGCGCCAGCGTATCGTTGCCGCAACTGCGACACCCTCATCGTGGCGCAATCGCCGGACAAGGTGCCTCCGCACGACTGCGACCCCGCGGCGGTGCACTGAGAGAGCGTGAAGGAATCGGCCGGTGCCCCATGGACTGTGGCCGCCGGCCGTGATCTTCTCGGGGCGTGAGCGAACACGACGCGCCGCGGGTGGTGAGGCCGGTCCGAAATCAACTCTCGCTGCAGCCGACGGACCTCGAAGCGCTGGTCCCGGACGAGCACCCGGTTCGCGCCATCTGGACGTTGGTCGAGCGGCTGGACCTGTCGGCGTTCTACGACGAGATCGCGTCGCGCGGCAGCAATGCTGGGCGGCCAGCGACGGACCCGGCGGTGCTGCTCGCGCTGTGGCTGTTCGCCAACTCGGAGGGCGTGGGGAGCGCGCGGTTGCTCGAGCGGCTGTGCGAGCGGGACGCGCCCTACCGCTGGATCTGCGGCGGGGTGCCGGTGAACCACCATACGCTCGCCGACTTTCGCGTGGAGCACGGGAAGAAGCTCGACCGGCTCATGACGCAGGTGCTGGCCGCGCTCATGAAGGAAGGCGTGGTGCAGCTCCGGCGCGTGGCGCAGGACGGGATGAAGGTCCGGGCGAGCGCCGGCGCGGCGAGCTTCCGGCGTCGTCAGTCACTGGAGCGCTGCCGCAAAGAAGCCGAGGAACAGGTCCGAAAGCTCAGGCGCGAGATCGAGAGCGATCCGTCAGCTTCGACGAAGCGTGTGCAGGCTGCGAAGGAGCGGGCCGCGCAAGCTCGGCTCGATGCCGTCGAGGCCGCACTTGCGGAGGTCGAAGTCGTCGAGAAGCAGCGCGTCGAGCGAGACGAGAAGAAGCCCTCGGACGCGAGGCGTCGCGGCGAGATCCGCGTCAGCACCACGGACGCGGAGAGCCGCGTGATGAAGATGGCGGACGGTGGGTTCCGGCCCGCCTACAACGTGCAGTTCGCGACGGACGAGAGCGGTGTCATCGTGGGCACCGACGTCACGAACAACGGTACCGACCAGCCGCACGTCGTGCCGATGCTCGACGAGATCCGGCGCCGAACGGGCGAGACGCCACGCGAGTACCTGGTCGACGGTGGCTTCGTGACGCTCGACAACATCGAGGCCATCGCAGAGCGGGGCGCGACTCCGTATGCGCCGCTGCCGAAGCCGAAGAGCAAAGCCGTCGATCCGCACGCTCCGAAGCGCAACGACACACCTGCGATCGGGGCCTGGCGCGTGCGGATGGGGACAGAGGACGCCAAGCGCGTCTACGTGCAGCGCGGCGTCCTCGCCGAGAGGACGAACGCAGATCTCCGTGTGCACCGGCGACTCGACCGGCTGAACGTCCGAGGGCTGGTAAAGGTGAAGACGATCGTGCTGCTCGCCGCGATCAGCTTCAACATCATGCGTCTCATCGCGAGCAGACTCTCGGCCTAATCGCCTCCGGACGGGACTCCCGGCGCCGGACCGAGCTCCGCCGGCTGAACGAGCCCTCCGACGCCCCCGCGTCCCCGAAGGTGGGCGCGCTCGACCCCGGGCGCCTGCCCGCGCCGCACCCGCAGCGCGGACGGATTACTTCACGGTCCCTGAGTGGACCCGCTCGTCGCGCTCCTGGCGATCCCCGTCGGCCTCGCGCTGACCTGGATCTCCTGCTACGTGGCGGCGCACGCCGTGCTGACGGCGTGGCGCCGGCACCGGTTGCGCCAGGTCGCGGCCGAGGAGGACCTCGCCGACGCCCGCGCGGAGGAGCGCCTCGCGCGGATGCGGACCCGCGGCTAGCGCGCCGGTGCGCCGCCGTCCGTGCCTGCGCGGCGAGCCAGCTCGCGGGCACCACCGCCGGCTCGACCGGGCCCGGGGAACACCAAAACCCCCAGCGGCAGGCCGAGCCGATGCCGTGCAGCACAGATGCGCGCCGATTCCGGACTCCTCGCCCGGGACGCTCGTCCGAGTCGGCGTCCCGCGCGGCTTGAGGCCACCGCAGCGACTGTACTCAGACCGCGGCCCCTAACTCGCCGGCCCGCCGGCCCGCGAGAGCTGGAGGGGTGTTGCTCGTTGGCGTGCTAGCGTGCTAGCGTGCCGGATTACAGGGCACGGCCCCCTTCCCAAACCAGCCGTGGCCAGGAGGATTCACAATGAAGAGGGCGCACAAACAGTTCGAGGCTGAGGCCGCCTCTGGCCGCGCGAAGCAGCTGAGCGCTGATAGGGGACGCGAGCGCAGCCGGTTGGATGCTCGGGCTCTTGCGCTCCCGGATGGTCCTCGTCTCGAGCGGGTTCGGGCGAGCATCCGGACCGCCTTCGCGCAGGCGCAGGCCGCAGACGGGAGCGGCGCAGACGCCCTGACCTCGATGCTGCTCGACGTAGGCCTCGTGGAGTTCGCACTGAAGCAGAGCGGCCAGCCTTCCCGGCTCCCCGATCCGGAGATGCAGCTCACGAGGCTGATCAGCGCCGCGGCACACCTGGAGCGGGTTCTCGACGCCGTCGAGCGCGAAGTCGGATCAGACTTGGCGTCTCAGCCCCGCCGCGGCAGGCACGCTGTCACGCCGGCGTGATAGTACCCTTCGGGACGGAGGGGTCCCGACATGGTGAAGACGCCGAAACCCGCTCGACAGTGGCGCGTGGTGCCGACGAAGGGCTTCGTGAAAGGGCAGTGGACGCTGACCCCGGAACAGGATGACGCGCTCCGGGAGGAAGCCACGCGCCGGATGATCGAACGCGGAGCTCGGAGGGTCGATGCGTCGGAGGTGATGCGCGAGATCCTCGACGCCTGGCTCAAGCGCCGGAAGAAGGCGGGCTCCGAGTAGGTAGCTCCGGCGCGCGGTGGGGCCGCTGGCGGAAGGCTCGCGGGCAGCGCCGGTACTACACGGATCGTGTCCTACCAGAGAGTGTGCACTGCGCTGGACGATTCCGAAAACCGAGCGAGGATTCGCGTCATGGTTAGCGCCAATCCTGAGAACGCGAGCCCTCTGCGAGCTGCGAGACAGCGCGCGCGGCTGAGCATGGAGCAACTCGCCGTCTCGGCGGGGATCAGTCGAGCGACGCTGTACTGGGCCGAGAAGGCCCCACAGCTCATGTCGGATCGGACCGCCCAGGCCGTCGCGAGGGTCCTGGGGATTTCCGCTGAGGATCTCCGGCCGTGAGCACCTCCACCGTGCCGGCGCTGGGGTCACCACTGCTCACGGCCGAGCAGGTCGCTGCGCACCTCGCGTGCTCGGTCGAGCTGGTCTACAAGCTCCGCCGCCTCGGCAAGCTGCCCGCGGTGAAGCTGGGCGCGCTGTACCGCTGGCGGCCGGAGGTCCTTCGCCGGTACCTGGACACGGCAGAGGAGTAGCCATGGGCGCCATCCTCGAGCGCGGCGAGCGGATCGTGGTGCAGTGGGTGGACGGCGCCGGCCGGAAGCGGCAGCGCACCGTGAGGAAGCGCCGCGCCGACGGGCGCCCGCTGTCCCCCATCGCCCTGCGCGGCGAGGCGCGCCGGCTCCTGGCCGAGCTCGAGGACCTGGCCGAGCGGCAGCGCGCCGGCCTCGCGCCGCGCCCGCGGGGGGCGACCACCGGCGTCACCTTCGGCGACCTCGAGGACTTCTACGGGACCACCCGCGGCGCCGGGCTCCGGTCGCCCACGTTCGCCGCCTGGTGCTCGAGCCACCTGGTGCGGCTGCGCCGGATGCCGGCGGTGGACGTGACCACGGCGGTCGTCGACCGCCTCCTGGGCGCGAAGCTCGGCGAGCTCAGCGAGAAGAGCGTGAAGCACATCCGCGGCCACCTGAACGCGATCTTCGAGGCGGCGCGGGTGCAGGGCGGGCCGTGGGAGGGCCGGCCGAACCCGGTGCCCGAGGCGCGCCAGCTCAGGCCGCCGGAGAAGAGCATCCAGGTGATCACGCCGGCGGAGTGGCCCCTGCTCGAGCCGCACATCTTCGCGCGCTGGCGGACCGTGGCGAAGGTCGCGTTCTTCACCGGGCTCCGCCGAGGCGACGTGTTCGGCCTCCGGAAGGCCGACGTCGATCTCGAGCACCAGGTACTGAACGCGACGATCTCGAAGGGGAAGAAGGCGCGCCGGTTGCCCATCCACGACGACCTGGTGGCGGACCTCGAGCGGCAGCTCGCGACACCGGGGGCGTACCTGTTCGCGTGGGACCGGACGAAGCGCCTCCCGAACCTGGTGAAGATGCTCCGCCGCGCCTGCGGGCGGGCCGGGTTGGTCACCGGGCACGAGCTCCGCTGCCGGCGGCGCGCCGCGTGCGGCTGGACCGAGGAGCGGGGCGGAGTGCAGCCGCCACCGATCCCGGACGCCTGCCCGAGCTGCGGCCACGACAGCGTCTACGCGCGACCGGTGCCGCGGAAGGTCCGCTTCCATGACCTGCGGCACTCGTTCGGCACGGCGGTGGTGGCGGCGGGCGGGACGGGCGCCGGGCAGGCGCTGCTCGCGCACTCCGACCCGAGGATGACCGCGAAGTACACCCACCTCGCCGAGGACCTGCTCGGCGGCGTGGTGGCGCGCGCCTTCGATGTTCCGCGGGCTGCACCAGGGCTGCAGCCGGTGCCTGGACTCGGCTCCCCTCGCGTTCTCGCCCCTGCGGCGACGGCGTTTCAGAGTGTAGGGCCGCCCGGACTCGAACCGGGACGCCGCTTCCGCGGCCGGGGATTTTAAGTCCCCCGCGTCTGCCAGTTTCGCCACGGCCCCGTGACGACGGCCGCGCATCGCGCGGCGGCGGGATGATACCGCGCGCGGGCTACCGCGCCAGCGGCCCCGCCCATCGAGCGGCGGCGGCCGGCCGCGGCCGGAGCGGGGGCACTAGCGCGCGTAGCGCTGCTCGAACAGCGCGCGCAGGCGCGGGTGGCGACGGAGCAGGTCGAGGGTGAGCTCGGCGTGCCCCGGGGCGTAGCCGTTGCCGACCAGCATGGTGACGTCCTTGCCCACGCCCTCCGCCCCCAGCGCCGCGGCGGTGAAGCTGGTCGCCATCGAGAAGAAGATCACGGTCCCGCCGTCCTTCGCGGCGAGGATGGCCGCCATCTCGGTCCCGGGGACGCTGGCGCAGTTCACCACGAGGTCGAAGCGCCCGCCCGCGCCCTCGGCCGCGGCGAGCACCGCCAGCGGGTCGGTGGCGTCCACGCGCAGCCGCGCGTCGGCGACGCCCAGCGCGCCGAGGGCGTCGAGCGCCGGCTCGGAGCGATCCGCCAGCACCACCGCACCGTCGTCGCCCATCGAGGCGCGGGCCTGGACCGCGACGAGCGCGCCGGACTTCCCCGCGCCCAGCACCAGGACGCGAATGCCCGGGCGCACGTGCCGCGCCACCAGCGCGGGCGCGCCGCACACGTCGAGCGCGGCGAGCGCCAGCGTCTCGGGGAGATCGTCCGGCAGCCTCGCCCACAGGCCGGTCGCGAACAGGATCGCCTCACCGTCGCACTCGACCCGGTCGATCTCCGTCCGCACGGCGCGGATGCCGTCGATGCGGAGCGGGGTGAGCGTGAGGGAGACCAGCGTCGCGATCCGGTCGCCCGGGCGCAGCGCGGCCGCGGCGGGGTGGCGCGGCCCGAGCGCGCGGACGCGGCCGATGAGCATGCCGCCCGAGCCGGTGACCGGGTTGTGCATCTTGCCGCGCGCGCGGACGATGCGGAGCACCTCGTCGCCGATGCGCCCGGGATCGCCGCCCACCGCGCCCTCGAGCTGGCGGAAGCTGGCGGCGTCCACGTTGAGCGCCTCGACCTCGATCGACAGCTCGTCCTCGCCGAGCGGCAGCGCCGGGTCGAGGACGTCGGCGCGCTGCGGGAGCACGCCCGCGGGGGAGATGACGCGGCGGAGGCCGTAGGGATCCATGGCGGCGGAGCTTAGGAGGACGCCCGCCACGCGTCGAGGCCCGCGACGGAGCGCCGCCTGCCCTCAGCGCCCGCGCCGTCCCAGCTTCACGAGGGCGCCGCCGTGCTCCGGGGGCCGGCCGCAGCCTGCGCCGGAGCAGCCGGCGCACCCGCCGCCGCGCCGGAACGCCGAGCGCCAGAGGAGCCACACCGCCAGGCCGAGGATGACCGCCGCCGCGACGAGATCGCCGGCACCCATGTCACGCCCCCAGCCCGAGCGCGCGGCCGATCTGGTGGACGAGGAGCGCCACGCTCCAGGCCAGCGCGGTCTGGTACGCGAACGCGACGCCGAACCACTTCCAGCCGCCCAGCTCCTGGCGCATGGCGATGGCGACCACCACGCACGGCATGTACAGCAGGACGAAGATCATGAAGCCGAGCGCGGTGAGCGGCGTGAACGCACGGTGGACCGCGAGCTTGAGCGGCGTGTCCGGCGCGGTGTCGTCCTCGGCGCGGAGCGAGGTGAGGCCGAACGTGGAGCTCACGTTCGCGCCCGCGGCGCCCACCGCGGCGACGAAGGACGTCGCCAGCTCCCGCGCGTCCTCGGCGAGCGTCGGCGCCGGGCCTGCCGGCTCGGGCGGCGCCGCCGGCGCGTAGATCTCGCCCATGGTGCCGACCACGATCTCCTTCGCGATGATGCCGGTGAGGAGCGAGGAGGCCGCCTCCCAGGTGCCGAACCCGAGCGGCGCGAGCGCCGGCGCCACCGCCTGGCCCGCCTGGCCGAGCAGCGAGTCCTTCTTGCTCGCGACGCCCCAGGGCAGGTTGAGCAGGAACCAGACGATCACGGACACCGCGAGGATGTACGTGCCCGCCTTGTAGAGGAAGTGCTTCCCCTTCTCCCAGGTGTGCAGGCACAGGCTGCGCATCGAGGGCATGCGGTAGGGCGGCAGCTCCATGATGAAGGCGGGCGCCTCACCGCGGAACAGCGTGCGCTTGAACACCATGCCCACCCCGATCGCGAGCGCGATGCCGAGGACGTAGAGGCCCCAGATCACCGTGCCGGACCGGCCGGGGAAGAAGAGGCCCACGAACAGCACGTACACCGGGAGGCGCGCGCCGCAGGACATGAGCGGCACGAGCAGCGCGGTGAGCACGCGGTCGCGGTGGCTCTCCAGCGTGCGCGTCGCGTAGACGGCCGGCACGTTGCAGCCGAACCCGAGCACCATGGGGATGAAGGACTTCCCGTGCAGGCCGATGGCGTGCATGGCCTTGTCCATCACGAACGCGGCCCGGGCCATGTAGCCAGAGGCCTCGAGCAGCGTGATGAAGAACATCATCGCGAAGATGACCGGCACGAACACCAGCACGAAGCCGACGCCCGAGACGATGCCGTCGTTCACGAGCGAGACGGTCCAGTCCGGCGCGCCCGCCGCGCCGAGCAGCGCCGCCGCCCAGCGCTTCAGCGGGCCGTTGGTGGCCGCGTCGATCCAGTCGCCGAACGGCGCAGAGAGGTCGAAGGTGAGCTTGAACACCAGCCACATGGCGGCGAGGAAGATGGGGATGCCGAGGAAGCGGTTCAGCACCACCCGGTCGATCCGCTCGGTCAGCTCGCGGCGCGGCCGGGCCGGCTGCGTCAGCACCTCGCGGGTGAGGCCGGTCGCGACGGCGTAGCGGGCCTCGGTGACCATCGCCTCCACGTCGCCGCCGTGGGCCTCCCGCAGGTGGCGGAGCGGCGCCTCGACCAGCGCCGGGGCGTCGAGCGCCGTCGCCGCCACCACCGGCGCGTCCCCCTCGATGAGCTTCAGCGCGAGCCAGCGGCGCGGGGCGCTCGCGGCGAGCGCCGGGTCGGCCTGCTCGACGGCGCGCTCCACCGCGGCGATGGCGTCCTCGAGGTCCGGGCCGTAGGACGGCGGGGCGCCGAGGCGCGTGCCGGCGGCCGCGTCGGCGGTCGCGAGCACCGCGTCGAGCAGCGCCGGCAGGCCCTCCTTGCGCGTGGCGGAGGTGGGGATCACCCGGATCCCGAGCCGCTCCTCGAGGCCCCGCACGTCGATGCGCAGCCCCTTCGCCTGCGCCTCGTCGTAGATGTTGAGCGCCATCACCACCGGCAGGCCCAGCTCGAGGAGCTGCACGGTGAGGTACAGGTTGCGCTCGAGGTTGGTCGCGTCCACGACGTTCACCACCACGTCCGGCCGCTCCTCGACGAGGTAGTCGCGCGCGACGCGCTCCTCCTGCGACCAGGGCGAGAGCGAGTAGGTGCCGGGGAGGTCCACCAGGCGGACGCGGCGGCCGCCGTGCTCGAACGACGCCTCCTTGCGCTCCACCGTGACGCCCGGCCAGTTCCCCACCTGCAGCCGCGAGCCGGCCAGGCCGTTCACCAGGGTGGACTTGCCGGAGTTCGGGTTGCCGGCGATGGCGATCGTCACCGTGCGCGCGGGGCCGTTCGCGGCCGCGGCGGCGTCGCGGAGCGGGCGGGCGGCGCTCACGGCATCACCTCCACCGCGATGCCCTCCGCCTCCGCCTTGCGCAGCGAGAGCTGGTAGCGCTTCACCGTCACCTCGATGGGATCGCCGAGCGGCGCCACCTTCTCCACGCGGACCTCCTCGCCGGGCAGAAGGCCCATGTCCATGAGCCGGCGCCGCAGGGCGCCCGGCGCCCGGAGCGCCGTGATGTGCCCCCGCTGCCCGGGGGAGAGACTCGCCAGGTTCGTCCTCATGCCGTCCTCACCGCGATGCGCATGGCCACGCCGCGATCGATCGCGAGGCGCGACTCGTCCACCTTCACCAGCACCGGGCCCGCGCCGTTCGACAGCATCCGGACGCGCTTCCCCGGCCGCAGGCCCATGTCCTCGACCCTCGCCGCGGCGGTCCCGCCGGCGGCGCACTGCACGGAGACGATCTCCGCGACCTCTCCCTCGCCCATCAGCCCGAGCGGCATCATCGCGTGGCTCCTCTCGCGCCCTCGTCAGAAGCCGGTCTTGAGCGCGACGAGCCCGCTGGTGGACTCGACGACGTTCCGGCCCCACACCGCCCGCTGGACGCCGGCCATCAGGCGCGTGCCGCCGCTGCCGCTGAGGTTCACGCCCGCGGTCACCGCGACGCGCTGCGAGGTCACGGCGCTGCGGGCGAGGTCGTAGTTCGCCTCGAGGAGCGGCTGCAGCCAGGGCAGCACCGCGTACCCGACGGCGAGGTTGCCGCAGGTGGCCGATCGGAAGGCGCCGGCGCCGCCGCCCACCGGCACGGTGAGCGCGACCTCGGCGTTGCCGGTGACCCGCCCCCAGTCCTTCGACGCGACGAGCGCGTTCCGGACGCTCCAGAAGCCCTGCGTGAGCCCCAGCGACCCCGGCGACGCCTCGTGCCCGACGGGCGCGACGACCGCGGTGGTGAGCATGACGTCGAGCGCCCGCGGCGCCGAGGCGAGCAGGCGCCAGCGCGAGCCGAAGGTGAGATCGGTCAGGCCGGAGCCGCGGGTCGCCATGGCGGGGTCGGAGCGGTCCATCGCGTGGGCGAAGCCGCCGGTGAGCTTCAGGTCGAGGTCGTCGGTGACGCCGACCAGCGCGGTGACCGCGAACGCGTTCACGTGCGCGTGCGCCGCCTGCTCGAAGCGCCCGCCGCCGTGGTGCGTGACGGACGGGAGGTAGGCCAGCTCCACCTCGCGCGTCCCCGCGCCGGCGGGCGTCGCGTCGTCGGTGGCCACCTTGCCGTGGTCGGGCGCGGGCGGGGACGGCTCGTCCGGTGCCTGGGCGCGGGCGGCGGAGGCGAGGAGGAGGGCGGCGACGACGAGGGGGTGCGGGACGGGCATGCGGTGGACCTGGGCGCGGGGAGGGTGGGTGGAAGGCGGCGGCCGGCGACCGATGAAGTTGAGAATCATTCTCATGTTCAAGATTCGGGCGTCAAGGGGTGGCCGAACGCTTGACCTGGATCAAAATGGCTGGGGCGCAGCGATTCCCGGGCCCGCGGGGCCGTGCGAACGCGCAACCGCCCGCGACGTCTAGGCGTCCGCGTCCACCCGCACCAGCGCATCGAGCGCCTTCAGGTCGTCCGGCAGCGCGCCGCCGAGCCGCGCCTCCAGCCGGACGCAGCGCGCGGCGTCGTAGCGCTGCCCGCCGGCGAGGAACGCGAACCGAGCCTGCGCCAGCGCCGCCCGCGCGTCGTCGGTGCGCCCCTGGCCCGCGAGCACCCGCGCGCGCGCCAGGCGCGCCACGGCCGCGAGCCCGCGGCCCCCGCGCTGCCGCGCGATCTCCTCGAGCGACAGCACCTCGAGGTCCGCGTCGGGGATCCGGCCGCGCGCCAGCGCCACCCGCACCGCCTCGGGCCGGAACGCCGCGTCGCAGGCCAGGCAGTCGCCGTGGCGGGCGGCGGTCTCGCTCGCCTCGTGGAGCGCGTCCTCCGCCGCCGCGGTGAGGCCGGAGGCGAGCCGGTGGCGCACCTCGGCGGCGTGGATGCGGGTGAGCGCGTGCCGGCGCAGCGAGGACCGCTCCGCCACCACCACCGCCTCGCCCAGCACCGACCGCGCCTCCTCGAGGTGCCCGAGCACCGTGAGCAGCAGGCCGAGCCGCTCGAGCGCGAGCGCCTCGCCGAGCGCCGAGCCCACCGAGCGGAACCCGTCCAGCGCGGCGCGGATGGCGAGCTCGGCCGCCTCGAGCTGGCCGGCGGCGAGCGCGAACGTGCCCTCGCCGAGCCGGCCCGCCGCCTGGGCCTCCGGCGCCTCGCGCAGCCGGGCACGGTCCACCAGCAGCCCCGCGCCGCGCGCCAGCTCGGCACAGCCCAGGTCGCCGAGCAGATCGCGGTCCCACAGGACGAGGTGCAGGTCGAGCGGGTGCTCCGGGGCGGCGTCCTGCGCGCACCGGTCGGCCAGCCCCACCGCGTCCGACTCGTCCTCGGGCGTGGAGGCCTCCCCGAGCATGCCGCGCGCCAGCGCGGAGAGATCGTGGCTGCGGGCGAGCAGGTCCGCGTCGCCGGCGCGCCCCGCGGCCTCGGCGCAGGCGCGGGCCGACTCGCGCGCCTCGGCGTACTGCCCGCGGTGCCAGTCGAGCTGCGCGCGCAGGTGGAGGAGCGGCGCCGGCTCGTCGCCCGCCGGCTCCAGCCCCGCCGCCACCTCGGCCAGGGCGGAGTCGATCCGCCCCGCGGCCGCGTGCGCGATGGCGGCGAGCCGGTGGCTCCGGGCGCGCACATCGGGCCGTCCGGCCCCACCCGCGCCGGCGAGGAGCGCCGCGTCGCCGAAGCTGCGGGCCGCGCCCGACACCTCGCCCAGCTCGAGCTGCACCCGCCCCATCGCCTCGAGCAGCTCGAGCCGCAGCGCCGGATCCGGGCTCGCCTGGCCGGCCAGCAGCTCGAGCGCCTCCGCGTAGAACGCGACCGCCTCGCGCAGGCCGGCCCGCGCCGCGGCGCGGTGCCCGGCGGCCACCAGGTGGCGCAACGCACGCTCCGGCTGGCCGGCCTCGCGTCGGTGGCGCGCCAGCGCCTCCGAGGGCGGCTCGTGCCCGGCGCTCGCCTCCAGCGCGTCGGCGAGGGCGCCGTGCAGCGCCGCCCGCCGGGTCGGCTCCAGCCCGGCCAGGATCGCGTCGCGCACCATCCCGTGGTGGAAGTGGTACCCGCTGCCGTCCTCGTCGAGGAGGCCGTGCTCCAGGCACGCCTCCAGCGCGCCCACCGCCTCGTGCGCGGTGAGCCCGGTGACCGGCCGCACCAGCTCGAAGTCGAAGCGCTGCCCCGCGACCGCCGCAGCCGCGAGCAGCCCTTCCACCCGAGGCCCGAGCCGCGCCACCCGCGCACGCAGGCCCGCCCGCGGCTCCGCGGGGACCTGGTGGCCGGTCTCGCGCTGCGCGCGCACCGCCTCCTCCACCAGGAACGGGCAGCCGTCGGTGACCCGATACACCTGCTCCACCAGCGCGTCCGGCGGAACCCCGCCCACGAGATCGGCCACCTGCTCGCGGGTGGCGACCAGGCCGAGCCGCGGCACGCGGATGCCGCGCGCCAGCCGCCCGCCGTCGAGGTGCGACAGCGCCATCTGGATGGGCGTGCCCGCGTGGATGCGGTCCTCGCGGCAGGTGCCGACGATCATGAGGCGCTGCGCGCCGGCGTGGAGCGCGAGGTGGTGGAGCAGGTTGAGGGACGACTCGTCGGCGTCGTGAAGCTCGTCGAGCAGCAGGTACACCGGCCGGCCTTCGCCCAGCGTGGCGAGGCCGCGGGTCACCGCGTCGAACACCCGCAGGCGCACCGCCTCCGCCGAGGCCCTGCCGTCGAAGTTCGCGTCGGCGAACGGGTCGGCGACGCCCTGGGCCAGCCGGCACTCCTCGCGGAACAGGTCGGCGAACAGGCCGTACGGCACGCCCGCGCCCTGCGCGCCGGCCACGCACGAGAGCACCCCCGCCCCGCGGGACTGCGCGATGCGCGCGCCCTCCACGGCGAGCCGCGTCTTCCCCACCCCGCGCTCGCCGAGCAAGATCAGCGTGCCGCTGCCGCGCTCCACCAGCGACTCGAACAGCAGCAGGATCGCGCCGCGCCCGCGCACCGGCGGCGGGTCCACCGTGCCGAGCAGCCGCCGCGCCGCGCGGCGCACGCCGTCGAGCGCCGGGCGCGCCTGCGGGTGGCCCACCTCGCCGCGCTGGATCGCCTGGCGCAGCAGCCGCGTGTCGTCGGACACCGCCACGCCGGCGGTGCGGAGCGCCCCCTCGCAGGCGTCGTACTGCCGCAGCGCCTCCGCGCGCCGCCCCGACTCCGCGAGCAGGCGCATGAGCTGGCGGTGCGCGTCCTCCGCGGCCGGGTCCACCTCGAGGAGCCGCCGCAGCAGCGGGATCGCCTGGGCCGCCGCGCCGGCCTCCGCGTGCGCGCGGGCGAGCGGGTAGGCCGCCTCGACGAAGCGTGCCCGCAGCACCGCGCGGCGGGCCGAGAGCCAGGGCACCTCGCGCTCGCCCGGGCAGAGGTCGCCGCGGTAGAGCGAGACCGCCTCCGCGAGCCGCTCGCGGCCGCCGTCGGCGATGGCCTGCTCGAACGCGTCCACGTCCACCCAGACGTCCGGCCGCATCCGCACCTGGCCGCGCTCGATGTCCACCCAGCGTCCGCCCAGGATCTGGCGCAGGTCGTAGAGCGCGCGGTGCAGGTTGTTCGCGCCGCTGGCCGGGTCCTTGTCCGGCCAGAGCGCGTCGATGGCCTGGTCGCGACCGAGCGCGCGGCCCGGCGTGAGCGCGACGAGCTGGAGGAGGTCGGCGGGCCGGCGGCGGCGCCAGGCGTGCGCGGGGATGGGCGCGTCCTCCCGGACCGCCTCGAACCGTCCGAGCAGGTAGAGCCGCAGCAGCGGCGACGATGGCTCGCCGGGCCGGGCTCCGCCTCGATGGCCCTGCGTTTCCATCGCCGCGTCTCCCCCGGGGCAACGTACCAAGAAGCCCCCGCGGCGGACTTGATCCCGGGCTACAGTCGGCGGCTGCATGCGCTACCGCCTCTCGATGCCCGAGCCCCACGGCCACCTGTTCCACGTCGAGGTGCACGTCGAGCGCCCCGGTCCGTCCGCCGAGCTGCGCTTTCCGGTCTGGACGCCCGGCAGCTACCTGGTCCGCGAGTACGCGCGGCACGTGGAGGGGCTCGCCGCCGAGGACGGCAGCGGGCGAGCGCTCGCCCTGGAGCGGCTCGACAAGCACCGGGTCCGGGTCGCCTGCGGCAACGCGACGCAGCTCGTGCTCCGCTACCGCGTCTACGCGAACGACCTGACCGTCCGCACCTGCCACCTCGACGGCACGCACGGTTACCTGAACGGCGCCGCGGTGTTCCCGTGGGTCCCCGGGCGAGAGCGGGAGCCGCACCTGCTCGAGATCGCCCCGCCCGCCGGCTGGTCGGTCGCGACCGCGCTCGAGGGCGGCCCGACGACGTTCACGGCGCGCGACTACGACGAGCTGGCCGACTCGCCGGTGGAGATCGGCACGCACCGGCTGGTCCGGTTCGAGGCGCTCGGGAAGCCCCACCAGATCGCGCTGTGGGGGCGCGGGCACGTGGACGGGGAGCGGCTCGCCGAGGACGCGCGCCGCATCGTGGAGGCGCAGGGGAAGCTGATGGGCGGGGAGCTGCCCTACGATCGCTACCTCTTCATCGTGCACGTCACCGACAAGCGGCGCGGCGGGCTCGAGCACGCGCGCTCGACGACGCTCAACGTGGCGCGCGGCGGCTTCTTCCCGCGCGACGCGTACGTGGAGACGCTCGGGCTGTTCTCGCACGAGTACTTCCACCTGTGGAACGTGAAGCGGCTCCGCCCCGCGGCGTTCGTGCCGTTCGACTACGGGCGGGAGCAGTACACGCGGCTCCTGTGGTGGTTCGAGGGTGCGACCAGCTACTACGAGCAGCTCGCGCTGGTGCGCGCCGGGATCCTGTCGCCGAAGAAGTGGCTCGAGAACCTCGGCCAGGCGCTCACCAGCCTCGAGCGCACGCCCGGCGCAGGGAAGATGAGCGTCGAGGAGGCGAGCTTCCTCGCCTGGGTGAAGCACTACCGGCCCGACGAGAACTCGCCCAACAGCGCCATCTCCTACTACCTGAAGGGCGAGCTGGTGGCGCTCGCGCTCGACCTCGCGCTGCGCCGCGCCGGCCACTCGCTCGACGCGCTCCTGCGGACGCTGTACGCGCGCTTCGCCGACGGAGGCGTGCCCGAGGACGGCGTGGAGCGGGTCGCCGCCGAGCTGCTCGGCGAGGCGCCCGCGCGCGCGTTCTTCGACCGGTGGGTGCGCGGGACCGCGCCGCTCCAGCCCGACCTCGACCTCGTCGGCCTCGCGCTCCGCCGGCGCGCCGCGAGCGGCTTCGAGGACAAGGGCGGCAAGCCCGCCAGCAACGGCAACCACGATGATCGGCCGCCCGCCGGCTGGCTCGGCGCCGACCTCGCGACGTCGCCCAAGCTCGCGGTGCGGAGCGTGCGCGAGGGCAGCCCCGCCTGGCGGGCCGGGCTCTACGCAGAGGACGAGGTCGTCGCCGAGGACGGGTTCCGGGTGGACGCCGGCGCGCTGTGGAACCGGCTCTGCGAGGTGGGGGAGGGCGGTGCGCTCCGGCTGACCGTGTTCCGCCGCGACGAGCTGGTCGAGGTGCTTGTGACGCTCGGGAAGGCGCCCGAGGACACCCTCTGGCTCGAGCCCGCCGCCGCGCCGTCGCCCGAGCAGAAGGCCGCGTTCGAGGCCTGGGCCGGCGCGCCCTTCCCGGCGAAGTGAGGCCATCATGACGCCGCGCGCCGGGGGCGCCGTGCCCCGGCCGGCCGTGCCCTGATCACGGCCCGAGCCTGCCTGCGGGGGCTGGGTTATAAGGGTCCGCCATGGCCCACGACCCCAGCATCCACGCCGCCCGCCGCGCCCGCGTCTTCGAGGAGATGGAGAAGCGAGGCGGCGGCGTGATGGTGCTCCCCGCCGCCGACGAGAAGGTCCGCAACCACGACTCCGAGTACCTGTTCCGCCAGGACTCCGACTACGCGTGGGCGATCGGCCTCGACGAGCCCACCGGCTGCGCCGTGCTGCTCGCGCGCGGCGGCGAGCGGAAGCTCGTGCTGTTCGTGCGGCCGCGGGATCGCGAGAAGGAGATCTGGACCGGGCGCCGCGCCGGGGTGGAGGGCGCGAAGGAGCTGTACGGCGCCGACGAGGCGTACGTCGTCGCCGAGCTGGACGAGAAGCTGCCCCGGCTCGTCGAGGGGGCGCGGACGCTCTGGTACCGCATCGGCTTCGACGCCGCCTGGGACGCGCGGCTCTCGCGCATCCTCACCGAGCTGCGCGGCGCCGCCCGGCTCGGCAAGCTGCCCCCCGAGGCGGTCGTCGATCCCGGCCGCATCGTCCACGAGCTGCGGCTCGTGAAGACGCCCGACGAGATCGTGAAGCTCCGCCGCGCAGCCGAGATCAGCGCCGAGGCGCACATGGCCGCCATGCGCGACGGCCTGCCCGGCCGCCGCGAGTACCAGGTGCAGTCGGAGATCGAGTACGCGTTCCGCCGCCGCGGCGGGAGCGGGCCCGGCTACGGGACCATCGTGGCCGCCGGCGTGAACTCGACGATCCTCCACTACCGCGCCGGCGACGCCGTGCTGAAGGACGGCGACGTGTGCCTGGTGGACGCCGGCGGCGAGTACCAGTGGTACACCGCCGACGTGACCCGCACGTTCCCCGTGTCCGGCGAGTTCTCCCCCGCGCAGGCCGAGCTGTACTCGCTCTGCCTCGAGGTGCAGAAGCGCGCCGTCGCCTCGGTGCGCCCCGGGACCACGCTCGACGCCATCCACGACCAGACCGTCCGCGAGCTGACCGACGGCCTCATCGGCCTTGGCCTGCTGAAGGGGAGCGTGGACGAGCGCATCGCCGACAAGTCGTTCCGCCGGTACTACATGCACCGCACCAGCCACTGGCTCGGCATGGACGTGCACGACGTCGGCGACTACTACGTGGACGGCAAGTCGCGGCCGCTCGTGCCCGGCATGGTGCTGACCATCGAGCCCGGCCTGTACGTCGCCGAGGACGACCCGGACGCCCCCGAAGCGCTTCGCGGCGTCGGCATCCGCATCGAGGACGACGTGCTCGTCACCGACGACGGTCACGCGAACCTCACCGAGGCCGTGCCCAAGGAGATCGCCGAGATGGAGGCGGTCTGCGTGAGGTAGGCCGTCGTCCGCTTACCCTGAGCTCCGTCGAAGGGTGAGCGGAGCCGTGCAGCCCGCCCCCGCCCCTCACCCTGAGCCTGTCGAAGGATGAGCTGACGCGCGTGCAGCCCGCCCCCGCCCCTCACCCTGAGCCTGTCGAAGGGAGAGCTGACGCGCGTGCAGCCCGTCCCCCGCCGCTCACCCGGAGCCTGTCGAAGGGTTGAGCCGACGCGTCGTTTCGGGCGCCCGAAACGCCTCCCGCCCAGCCGTTTCAGCAGCCCCGGGCTTTTCTGCCCCCGCCGCGGAGAAGCCCCTTGACACCCTCTCGGCCGTCCAGTAGATACGCGGCCTTACGTCGGACCGAGGCCCTCCCGAGGCCCTGGTGAAGCACCGGCGTCCTGCAGCATCGGGGAGTGGCTCAGCCTGGTAGAGCACTTGGTTCGGGACCAAGGGGTCGCAGGTTCAAATCCTGTCTCCCCGACTCAGAAGGCCTCGGAATTGCGCGGGAAACCGCGTCGTTCCGGGGCCTTCGTCGTTTGACATACCGTGAAACGTGCCTGAAACGTGACTGGGATCCGCGGGAAGGGCTTCGAGCGGGCCCTCCATAACCGCCCGGCCGCGGACGTGTTGACCCGGTAGTTGTCCGCCCCGCGCCGCCGCGGGCTCGTCGCTCCCCCCGGTCGTGTTCGAGTTCGCCGCCGACCTGCTCAGGCCGACGGCTCGGGTCTCGGGGGCGTCCAGTTGTGTGGCAGCAGCTCGTCGATCCGCGCCGCCGGGTGCGTCTGCACGCGGAGGAGGACGTCGGTGAGGTAGTCGACGGGGTTCACGCCGCTCGCCTCGCACGTTCGCGATGAGCGAGTACAGGCCGGCCAGGTTCTCGCCGGCCTCGTCCGTCCCGACGAAGAGGAAGTTCTTCCGGCCGAGGGCGAGTCCCCGTTCATTCTGCCCATCGCAACGAAGTCGCCGTGGTGCACTACCGCTGGCATCCAGCGGACGGCACGCTGCGGAGGCAGGCGCCCCGCTGTGCGGCGGCGCCCGACCTAGGAACGTCGGTGTGCGAGCTACCCGAAAAGCCGGTACGACCCGACCACCGTGAGCTGCTCGGCGACGGGCGGGCTCGCGACCCACGCTTTCAGGCGCTCCTGGAACTCCCTGAATGCCGGCAGCGCCGGGAGGGGGTTCTCGGTTCCCTCCTCGACCTGCAGCAGGGCCAGGAACGTCTCCCCGTCGGGAAGCATCGACGAGGCGTACCGGACGTTGGCCGGCCGCGCGCGCTCGATGGCCGAGAAGAGCCGCTGGACCGCGGCCTCCACGTCCATCACGTGCTCCGGCTTTATGCTCGAACGCACCATCAAAATCTTCATGGAAGAGGTCTCCTCGTATCGCTAGATGCGGATCGGTCTCGCCCGTGCGGCCTCCGTGGTCGTTCCTCGTCACGCCAGGCTCGCCTCGTTCGTCACGCAGTAGACGGAACGCGACCAAGGAACGTGACCGATGAAGGAAGACGAGGCTCTGGCCGGGCGGTTCGAGGCCCACCGCGCGCATCTCCGCGCGGTGGCCTATCGGATGCTCGGATCGCTGAACGAGGCCGAGGACGCCGTCCAGGAAGCCTGGATCCGCCTCAGCGGCGCCGACACGGACGGGGTGAGCAGCCTCCGCGGGTGGCTCACCACCGTGGTTGCCCGCGTGTGCCTCGACATGCTCAGGTCGCGCCGATCCCGGCGCGAAGAGCCGGTCGGCGTCCGCCTGCCCGAGCCGATCGTGAGCGGTGCGGGCGGCCCCGATCCCGAGACCGAGGCTCTCCTGTCGGGCTCGGTCGGGCTCGCGCTCCTCGTGGTGCTCGACTCCCTCGCGCCCGCGGAGCGGCTCGCTTTCGTGCTCCATGACATGTTCGGCGTCCCGTTCGAGGATATCGCGCGCGTGGTCGGCCGTTCACCGGAGGCGGCCCGGCAGCTCGCGAGCCGGGCGCGCCGCCGGGTCCGTGGCGCCGCGCCGAGCCCTGACCCGGATCTCTCCCGGCAGCGGGTGATCGTCGATGCGTTCCTCGCCGCGTCGCGCGGAGGAGACTTCGACGCGCTGCTCCGAATCCTGGATCCGGACGTCGTCCTCCGGGCCGACCGCGGCCCGGCCGCGCCGGGCGGGACGATCGTAATCCGCGGCGCGCGGGCGGCGGCCGACCAGTCGATCCACGCCGCCCGGGCCGCCGGCGAGACCCGGGCCGCGCTCGTCAACGGCGCTGCGGGCCTCGTCTCGTTCGATAAGGAAGGGCAGCCCTTCTCGGTGCTGGGGTTCACGGTCGCGCACGGCAAGATCGTCGAGATCGACGTGCTCGCCGATCCCGAGCGGCTCCGCGCGCTCGACCTGAAGATCCCCGGGTGACGCGACGACGACGGCGCCAGTCGCGTGCGAACCATGGGGTTGCGGCGCGCGTCGTCGCTCGCGCGTCGAGCCCCGTCGTGCCGGGGGCAACCGGGCGCGCACGCCGGACGCGTCCGTCACGTTTCCTTCGGCTCGCGCGTCATCGTCGCGACGTACCCACCCGTCGAGATCGGCGATCTCGCACACATCGAAAGCTCACCCATGCTCGCTCACGACTCGAACCCGCTTCCACGCGATCCCGCGGCGTCATCCCCCGCCGCCCCCAGAGGCCACCGGCTCGGCGCCGCGGCCTGGGCCGCGCGCGCCCTCTACTGGACGTCCACGCTGATCGTCGCCTACGAGATGATCGCCGGGGGGCTCTGGGACCTCCTCCGCATCGAGTACGTCCGCGTCGTGATGGAGCACCTGGGGTATCCCCTCTACGTGCTGCTCATCATCGGCGTCTGGAAGATCCCCTGTGGCGCAGTGCTCCTCCTCCCGCGGTTCCTGCGCGTCAAGGAGTGGGCGTACACGGGCTCCCTGCTCAACTACGCAGGCGCCGCCGCGTCCCACTTCCTCGTCGGGGATCGTGCCGGCAAGTGGGTCGCGCCGCTCGTGTTCGCCGCCTTCACGGTCACGTCGTGGTCGCTCCGGCCGCCCGAGCGGCGGCTCGCCACCGGCGCCGCGCCGCCGCCGCCGCGGCGGGCGAGCTGGGTCGTCACCATCGGCCTATTCGCGGCGCTCGTGGTTCTGTCGCTGGTGACGCTCCCCGCGGGACCGCCGCCCCCCTGAGCCGCTCCCGCGTAGTCGCAGACGAGCGCGCCGGCCCGTGGGGCTCCCCTGCCTCTCGGCGCGATACCCGGAGCCAGAGTACGTCGCACGCTCGCCGGTCTACCTGAGCGAGCGCGAGCCCGCCGAGCGCGGTGGCGCCCGGCTCCAGTTCGAAGAGCCCGCTGCGAACGGGCCGCCTGCAGCGGCTGCTCGAGTCCGCTACCATCGCGGGCTTCTTCCTGTACTTCCCCCCGATCGCAGCGCTACGCGCCGCTGCGACTCTTCATCGACGCGGCCCGGGAGCTCGCGATGCGCACCGCGAAGTGAACCCGAGCGCAGCGCGGATCTGTGTGGAACCCTCGCCGATGCTCGTCAGTGAAGCTGTTTCCTGGCACGCCCGCGGGCTAGGGGAGGGGAGCCCGCGATCGGAGGGCCTTCCGGGCCCCAGGCTCGTTCGGCGAACTCCCAGGAGCGCAGCTCCTGCATCCGGACGAAGGCGGCGCGGTCGCGACCCTGACGGTCGGCCTGCCAGCGGGCGGTCACCACCGCCACCTCCTCGCGCAGGTCCTTCACCATCGGGTGCTCCCAGAGCCCGGCGAAGAAGCGCCGGGAGGCGGGGCGACGCTTGCGCAGGAAGTCGTCCAGGGTCCTCGCGAGCAGGACGCCGTCGTTGTGGTCCACGGTCTCGTCGCGGTCCCGAGGGCGCGCGAACCGGACGCCGAGGAGGCCCCCCACGGTTCGCGGCTTGTTCAACGCGGCATGGAGGAACAGCGCCCGAGCCTCGGCCTCACGCCCGAGTTCGAAGGCGGCGAAGGCGGCGAGAAGGCTGTCGCCTGGGCTGAGCTGGTGGATGTGCAGCGCGGCCGCCAGCGCCTCCCGCCAGCGGCCGGTGTCGAGGTACGCCGAGGCGCGGTGGGCCGAGGCCGTGATCCTGTCGTCGCACTCCGTGGTGAGCCGGTCGCAGGTGGCGAGGGCCTCCTCGTAGCGCTTGGCGTGGACGAGGGCGAGGGCGAGGTTGCGCAGCCCGCGCATGTACGGCCGGGTCCGGTGATCGCTCCACCAGCTGCTCCGGGGCACGCGGCGCGGGAGGAGGCGGCGTCCGACCTCGATCGTGCGCTCGAAGTGTTCGATCGCCTCCTCCGCACGCCGCTGGTCGAGCGCGATGAGGCCGAGGTAGTTGTGACCTTCCGCGTAGTCGGGGAAGGACTCGGTCAACAGGCGGAACGCCGCTGCGGCGCGGCGGTACTCCTGGCGCGCGTACAGGTCCGCCGCCTGCTCCTCGACGTCAGCCGGGACGTCCGAGGGTCGGGACGCGAAGCGCCAGTAGAAGGCGTTGTCCGCGGTCCACTCGCTCTCGACCTGAGCTGGCGCGGCGAGCCGCCGGTCGATGAGCTCGCGAAGGTACTCGAGCGCCTCGCGGTGCTCGTCGATGAGCTGCCGCGCGGCGGTCGCGCCGAGCGGATCGGTGAGGACGACCTGCCGCGCGAAGGCGAGCAGGTCTCGCCGGAAGCCGGCGTGCAGGCGGGTGGAGCGGTAATCGTAGTTCTCCGGCAGGACCTCGAGGTTCTCGGCGATGGCGCGGGAGATCGCCTTCCAGTCGAAGCGCACGTCGGGGTGAGCGCGCTCGACGAGGGACTGGAAGCGAAAGGCGTCTCCGCCGTCGGCCTTCCCGAGCGCCGCCAGCGCCTCGCCCTTCGAGTAGAGCGTGAAGAGGATCTCCTGCTCGACCTTCTTCGTCTCCGGGTTGCGGGCACCTCGGACGATGGCGAGCTGGTTGCCCCGTCTCCGCACGTAGGCCATTCGATCTTCCTCTGTCCGGCCGTGGGGGGCCGGGGAGGGCGGTTGTGTCATGATTATAGCTCAGACACAACACGCTTGTTCGTGGGCACCCCTCCGCCTTCGCGCGTCGGCCCGAGACGGTCAGCTCATGCCCGGCAGCAGTCGCCGCGGGTCGAGAGCTTCCTCGGCAGGTCGGCGATCTTCTCCGTTCCGTCGTAGTCGGTGAGCGTCAGCGTGAGGGGCAGGAGCGACAGGAAGTCACGCGCTCCCTCGCCGTTCGCGAGCGTCGCGGTGAACGCACGACCCTCGAGCTGGATCTTGATCTTCATCGAAGTCACTTCCTGCGTTGCGGCCGAGTCGGTCGCCGGAGGGGGGGCCTCCGTCGTCAGCGGCGCGTTGCCGACCAGCAGAAGGAGGACGAGGGGGCGCGCGCGATGTCTTCATTCCAGCGTCACGCCGGTGACCCGAGCCAGCTCTCCTAGAAGCCGGGCCTGGAACTTCACGTCGTGCACCGCGGGGTGCGGCGCGACCTGCCGTCGATGGTGCCAGTAGCCGCCGCTGGTGCGCGCCTCGCGAGCGTCGCTGGTCGCGAGCCACTCCTGAGTGGCGTGCCCGAGGCGGAGATCGTCCGGCGCGTTGGGACCGCCCATCCGAGTGGGCACCCACCCCGGATCCACCGCGTTGCTGACGACGTCCGGCCACAGCCGCGCGACGGCGGCGGCGAGCGCGGTCACGAAGAGCTTGCTGTCCGAATAGGACCCGGTGGCACGCCGCCCGCTCCAGTCCAGGCCTTCGAGCCGCGGTCGGCCGCCGTGGTGCATCCCGCTGCTCAGGTAGATCAGGCGTTCCGGGCGCGGCATGAGCGCCGTGAGCACGTAGGGCGCGACCGCGTTCACTGGAAGGACCGAAGGGCCGGAGTAGACGCCCGCGTTGTGGATCACGGCGTCCATGCGCCCGAGCGTGCTGGTCTGCCTTGCGAGCGCGCGGGTCTGCTCCAGGTCGGCGAGATCGCCGACCAGGGCCGTCGCACCTCGTGCGACGAGCTCCTGCACCGCCCCGAGCCGCTGCTCGGTGCGCACGTGGACGATCACCTCGTGACCGCCGGCGACAAGCGTCTCGGCTGCGGCCTTGCCCAGCCCGTCCGCCGACCCTGTGATGAAGATGCGTGCCATGGGGGTGAGCGGCGCCCCCGGCCAAGCGTCCGGCCGGTGGAGCGCCCCCGATCGCTCATCTCAGGTTCTTGCCGAAGAACTCCGCGATCTTGTCGAACGGGATCTTGTCCGGACGGTCGTACAGATCCACGTGATCGGCGTTCTTGATGATCAGGAGCTCCTTGGGCTCCGCCGCGGCCTCGTAGGCGTCCTCGCTGAAGTAGCGCGAGTGCGCGTTCTCGCCGGCGATCAGGAGGATGGGACGCGGCGAGATCTCGTCGACGTAGGTCAGCAGCGGCATGTTCATGAACGGCATCGCCCCCGTGGCCGTCCAGGCACCGTTGGAGTTGGGCGAGCGCTCGTGGAAGCCGCGCGGCGTGCGGTAGTAGTCGAAGTACATCCGGGCGACGGGATCGGTCACCCCTTCCAGCGTCTCGGGCAGGATCCGCGGGCCCGCGGCCGGGGTGCCACGCTCGGCGTCGGCCCAGCGCTGCTGGCTCATCCGTTCCAGCAGCTGCCCGCGCTGCTCCCTCGTGAGGCGGTCGTAGTAGCCCTTCGCCATCACTCGCGACATGTCGTACATGCTCGTCGTGACCACGGCCTTGATCCGCTTGTCGGGCGCGGCGGCGTTGAGCGCCATCCCGCCGAAGCCGCAGATGCCGATGAGGCCGATGCGGGCGCGATCCACGAAGGCCTGAAGGCCGAGGAAGTCCACCGCGGCGCTGAAGTCCTCGGTGTCGATCTCCGGCGACGGGACGTTGCGCGGCTCGCCGCCGCTCTCGCCGGTGAAGGACGGATCGAACGCGAGCGTCACGTACCCGCGCTCGGCCATGGTCTGCGCGTAGAGCCCGGACGACTGCTCCTTCACCGCGCCGAACGGACCGCTCACGGCGAGCGCCGCGAGCTTCCTGCCGGCGCGGTCCTTCGGCAGGTACAGGTCGCCCGCGAGCGTGATGCCGTAGCGGTTCTTGAACGTCACCTTCTGATGGTCCACCTTCGCGCTCCTCGCGAAGGTCTTGTCCCAGGCCTGGGTCCGCTTCACGGCGTTCTCCTTGCTCGCATCGGGAGCGGCGCGCACGAGACCGGGCCCAAAGGTCACGGCAAGCGCTGCGCAGGCGATGAGCGAGCGCCGGGTGATTCCGTTGTGGGGGTGAAGCCTCTTCATTCGCGTCTCCTCGGGGATCGATGGTTCGACCTGGGCATTCTTGTCGGGGGGCATGCGCGACCGGTAGACGGATCGGCGCCTGTTCTTGCCTGATCCGACAAGGCCGCGGAGGATCGAGAACGCCTGGGCGGCATTCGCTACAATGATGCTCCGTGAGGGAGGGAAAGGGCCCGCATGCCATCCGACCAGACAGGGACGTCTCTCGACGCAATCCGCGCGGCGCTGGCGCGCACCATCGGGCGGTGGACCGAGGGCGTCGAGGACCGCTCGACGCCCATCGCGGACCTCCTGTTCTTCCGCCGCGAGGGGCCGACGCCGCCGGGCATCTGCAGGGTCGAGCCGAGCGTGGTCCTGGTGGTCCAGGGGAAGAAGCGGATGCTCGCGGGCGACGACGCGTACGCGTACGACCGGGATCACTTCCTGATCGCGTCGCTCGACGTCCCGGCGAGCTCCCAGGTCCTCGAGGCGAGCCCGAAACGACCTTGCCTGGGCCTGACCCTGAAGCTCGACCTGCGCCTGCTGGCCGAGCTCGTGCCGCAGGTCCACCTGGCGGCGCGCGAGGAGCGCTCCGCCGCGAAGGGCATGGCGCTCGGCGCGGTCACGCCGCCGCTGCTCGACGCCTTCATGCGGCTCACGGATCTGCTCGACGAGCCGGACGCGATCGACGTGCTGGCGCCGCTCGTGCGTCGCGAGCTCCACTATCGGCTGCTGACGAGCGACCAGGCGGGACGCCTGCGCCAGATTGCATCCGTGGGCAGCCAGAGCCACGCCATCGCGCGCGCCATCGAGTGGCTGAAGGTGAACTATGCGGCGCCGCTGCGCATCGCGGAGCTGGCTGCGCGCGTGCACATGAGCCCGTCGAGCCTGCACCAGCACTTCCGCCAGCTCACGGCGATGAGCCCGCTGCAGTACCAGAAGTGGCTGCGGCTGAACGAGGCGAGGCGGGTGATGCTGAACGAGGGCTTCGATGCGGCCGGCGCCGCATTCAAGGTCGGGTACGAGAGCCCCTCGCAGTTCAGCCGCGAGTACGCGCGGCTCTTCGGCGCGCCTCCTCGGCGACACGTGGTCAGCTTGCGCAGCAAGGCCGCCGCCTCACAGCTCTCGCCGTGAGGGGCAGGTCGAGGCGGGCCCGTCGACCCGGCGGCAGGCCCGGACCACCCTGGCGCGCTGCGCCCCTGGTGCGCGCGCGGGGACCGATTCTGTATGGTCTGCGGAGCCGTGCGTCGACGACGGAGGCCTTTGTCTCTTCGGGAGCAGCGCGCCCCACGCCCGCCGTCTATCTCCCCGGCGGTGGCGCGTACAGGACTGAGCGCCGCCGGAGAGGTGCGCGATGGGCACTTCGTACCGCCTGGCATACTTGCTCGGGTTCACGCCCTGGGAAGACCAGCCACTGCCGCCGGAGCTCCTGGCGCTCGTCGAGGGACCGCGCGCGCGTCCTCCCGGACGGGCGCTCGATCTCGGGTGCGGGAGGGGGGCGCACGCGGTCTATCTCGCGAGCCACGGGTGGAAGGTGACCGGGGTGGATCTCGTCCCGACAGCGCTCGCACAGGCGCGCCGGAGGGCGGCGGAGGCCGGCGTGGAGGTGCAGTTCTTGGACGGCGACGTCACCCGGCTCGACGCGCTCGGGCTCTCGCCGGGCTACGACCTCTTCCTCGACGCAGGCTGCTTCCACGGGCTCTCGGACCCGGAGCGAGCGGCGTACGCGCAGGGCGTGACCGCGCTGCGCGGGGCGCGCACGGTGATGCTGCTGTTCGCGTTCAAGCCGGGGTGGCGGGGGCCGGCGCCGCGGGGCGCGAGCGCGGAGGACGTCGCCTCGGCCTTTGGACGGTCCTGGCGACTGGTGCGCTCGGAGCCGGCGCGGGAGTCGAAGCTGCCGCTCCCGCTGCGGAACGCCGACCCGACATGGCACCTGCTCGAGGCGGCGTGAGCAAGCAACGCCCGCGGGACGAGGAGAAGCGCCTCGCTCACGTGGACCCGCAGCTTCCCCTCGTCCGCGAGCTTCGCGAGCCCCTCGAGGCCCACGTGGTCCGGCTCGACGGCCATCGGCGCCTTCTCGTCGCCCGGGAACCTAGGCGCGGGCAGACGTCCGAGAAACGGCCGCAAGATGCATGGGCCGTGCAGGAAGCCTTCATGATTGG
Source organism: Anaeromyxobacter dehalogenans 2CP-1 (assembly GCF_000022145.1). Taxonomy (NCBI): domain Bacteria; kingdom Pseudomonadati; phylum Myxococcota; class Myxococcia; order Myxococcales; family Anaeromyxobacteraceae; genus Anaeromyxobacter; species Anaeromyxobacter dehalogenans. Next base: position 3,785,114 of record NC_011891.1, on the reverse strand, counting down.
GGGCACCGGAGCCCGATCGCGGTCGCGCCGTGGTGGCACGTGCTGGAGACGTCCGGAGCGGAGGGCGCCGGCGAAATGCGCAAGGTGGTCGACACGCAAAGTGCATCCATGGTCTCCTCGCCTGGGAGGGGATCGACGCGGGGACCTCGGTGCCGCGTCGCGAGACCTGGCGACCATGGAAAAGAAGCCGCGCGTCTTCACGATGTCGTTCGGGAGCGTGTACCCGCTGTACGTCCAGAAGGCGGAGAAGAAGGGGCGGACCAAGGAGGAGGTGGACGAGATCATCGCGTGGCTCACCGGCTACCGCGGCGCGAAGCTCCAGCGCGCCATCGACTCCGGGGTGGACTTCGAGACGTTCTTCTCGAAGGCGCCGCGGCTGAACCCGAACGTCGGGCTCATCACCGGCGTGGTGTGCGGGGTGCGCGTCGAGGAGATCGCCGACCCGCTGATGCAGAAGATCCGCTACCTCGACAAGCTCGTCGACGAGCTCGCCAGGGGGAAGAAGCTGGAGAGCATCCTCCGGAAGTGAGGCGCGAGGCGTGGGCCAGGCGCCCTCCTGCCACCGCGGCGCAACGTCACCGGTGCGTGCAAGGGGCGCCGGCCGGGAAGGATCGCCGCCCGCTTGCTCGCAACCGGCGTCCGCCGAACGCCCTCTAGCGTCGCCGGTAGTGCAGCGTCACGATGCCCGACTTCAGCCGCCTCGCCGCCACGAGCTTCAGGCGCAGCGAGGGCTGCAGGCCGGTGAACAGGTACGGACCGTGCCCGGCCACCACCGGGTGGACGACGAGGCGATACTCGTCCACGAGATCGAGGCGCTGCAGCGCGGCCGAGAGCTGGGGGCTGCCCACCAGGATCCCGCGCGGCGTGGCCTTCTTCAGCGCCTTCACCGCCCGCGTCAGGTCTCCCTCGACGAGGTGCGTGTTGCTCCACGGGAAGTCGCGGCGCGTGGTCGAGACCACGTACTTGGGCTTCGCCTCGAGCTTCCTCGCCCAGGTCCGGTCCGCCGGCCTCGCCTTCGGGTCGCGCGCCACCTGCGGCCAGGCCTCCTCCATCAGCTCGTAGGTCACCCGGCCGAAGAGCATCGCTCCCGCCCCGTCCATCACGCGCGTCCAGTAGCGGAGCATCTCGTCGTCGGCGATCCCCTCGCGGTGGTCGCAGCAACCGTCGAGCGTCACGTTGAGCGCGAAGGTCAGGAGTCCCATGGAGTCGATGGCCGGATGCGTCGAGTCATGCGGGCGTCAGCCGCGCCGCGCCGCCTCGATCTTCGCGACGTCGATCTTCGTCATCGGCATCATGGCCTCGAAGGCGCGCCGCGCCTCCTCGCCCCCCGCCTCGAGCGCTTCCATCAGGACCCGCGGCGTGATCTGCCACGACACGCCCCAGCGATCCTTGCACCAGCCGCACGCGCTCTCCTGGCCACCGTTGCCGACGATCGCGTTCCAGTAGCGATCGGTCTCCGCCTGATCCTCGGTCGCGATCTGGAACGAGAACGCCTCGTTGTGCTTGAACGCGGGACCCCCGTTCAGGCCGATGCACGGCACCCCGGCCACCGTGAACGCGACCATCAGCACGTCGCCCTTCTTGCCGCTCGGGAAGTCGCTGGGCGCACGGTAGATGCGGCCGACGGCGCTGTCCGGGAAGGTCTTCGCGTAGAAGCGGGCCGCCGCCTCGGCGTCCTTGTCGAACCAGAGACAGATCGTGTTCTTCTCCATGTGTTCGTCCTCCGTTGTGGGACGCCTGCCGCCCATCGACGCGACGGCGGTCGGATGGGGAGACTCGGTACCGAAGGAACGCCCTCCCGACGAGCCATCGGAAGGGGCTCCACTCATCCGACCCGGCGGCCGAGAAGGGCTCATCGGTCGCACCCCATGCGAGACGCTCCTCGGCGCGGCGAACGCCCGACACTTCTGATGGAGGGCGCACGAGGAGCGCGCATGGAGACGCTCGGAAAGGCGAAGCGGGTCCGCATCTACGTGAGCGAGGACGACCGGGCGGACGGAAAGCCGCTCCACCTCGCGATCCTGGAGCTCCTCCGTCGGGAGAGCGCCCAGGGAGCGACCGTCCTGAAGGGCGTCGAGGGCTTCGGCGCGACGGGCCGGATCCACGTCAGCAGCCTCGTCGACGTCGCCTGGCGCCTGCCCCTCGTGATCGAGTGGGTCGATCGCCCGGAGCAGGTCGAGCGGCTCGCGCCCCGCCTCCGCGCGCTCGTTCGCCACGGCCTCATCACCGTGGACGACACGGACGTGCTCCTGTTCGAGCCGCACCCGGTCCGGGATCTCACCACGACGGCGATCGTCGCCGACGTGATGAGCCGGGACGTCGTGACGGTGGCGCGCTCGACACCGGTGCGCGAGGTCGTGGAGCTCACGCTCGGCAAGACGTACCGCGCGGTCCCGGTGGTCGAGGGCGGTCGGCCGGTCGGCATCGTCACCAGCAGCGACCTCGTCCACCGCGGCGGGCTCGGCGTCCGGCTCGACCTGCTGGCGACGCTCGACAGGCCCGCGCTCCAGGAGCTCCTCGAGCGCCTGACCCAGCAGCGACGGACGGCGGCAGAGGTGATGACGCCCGACCCCGTGACGGTGAGGTCGTCCGCCTCGCTCCCCGCGGCGGCGGAGCGCATGGCTCGTCGCAGGCTGAAGCGCCTCCCGGTGGTGGACGAGGCCGGGTCGCTCGTCGGAATCGTGAGCCGGGTGGACCTGCTCCGCACGGTCGGCGTCGGGTTCGGCAAGAAGGAGCCGATCGCACGCGAGCTGGGACTCGCCGGCGACGTGCCGCTCTCGCGGGTGATGCGCCGCGACGTCCCGGCCATCCATCCTGAGTCACCGCTGCCCGAGGTGTTCCAGGCCGTCACCTCCACCCGCCTGAACCGCGCGCTGGTGCTGGACGACGAGCGGCGACCGGTCGGGCTCGTCACGGATGCCGAGCTCCTCGAGCGTGTGACGCCGGCGCTGCGCCCGGGCGCGATCCGGGCGATCATGCAGCGGCTCCCGTTCCGGCACGCGAGGGGCGAGGAGTCGGTCGCCGCGCACACGCGAGGTGGCACGGCGGCCGACGTGATGAGCCGCCACGTGGCGACGGCCCGGGAGCACGCGCTGCTCTCGGAGGCCATCGCGAGCATGCTGCAGGGCGACGACAAGGTCCTCGCGGTCACGGACGCCGACGGGCGCGTCGTCGGGATCGTGGACAGGGCCGATCTGCTCCACGGGCTCACCGGACCAGCCGCTCAGGAGGCCTAGGACGGAGCGGCAGGTCGCCGACCTCGGCGACCGAGTGCTCCACCGCTCCGGTGCCGCGCGACCTCGGGGGCACTACGGTAACCCCGGTGCGCCGCACGCATCTGCGGGACGGGCTGGCCGCTGGCCCCGTCGCGGACCGGCGCCGGCGCCGGGGAGGTGCGGGTGGAGCGCATCCACGATCACGCCATCATCGGCGACGGCCGGTCGGCGGCGCTCGTGTCCAGGCGCGGGAGCATCGACTGGCTGTGCTGGCCGCGGTTCGACGGCCCGAGCGTCCTCGGCGCGCTCCTGGACGACGGGGCGGGACACTTCACCGTCGCGCCGACCCAGCCATTCCGGACCCGCCGGCGCTACCTCGGGGACACCAACGTGCTCGAGACGCGGTTCGAGACCGCATCGGGGACCGTCGCGGTCACGGACTTCATGCCGGTCGCGTCCGGCCCGGAGCGGCGGCGCCTCCTCCTCCCCGACCACGCCATCCTGCGCATCGCTGCGTGCGAGCGCGGTGACGTCGAGCTGGAGGCGATCTTCGAGCCGCGCCCCGACTACGGGCGCGAGCGGCCGCGGCTCGTCGACGCGCGCGGGCTGGGGCTGCGCGTGGAGACGCGGGCGGGGCTCGTCGCGCTCCGCGCCGGGCTGCCGCTGCGCATCGAGGACGGCGGGCGCGCCACCGGGCGGGTCCGGCTCCGCGCCGGCGAGGCGTGCCACTTTGCGCTCACCTTCGCGAGCGAGTGGCCCGCCGTGCTGCCGCCGCTCGGGGCCGCGACGCACGACGCCCTCCACCGGACGGTCGGCTGGTGGAGCGACTGGGCCGCGCGGATCCGCTACGGCGGACCGGCTCGCGAGGCGGTGGTGCGGAGCGCCCTCGCGCTGCGGCTCCTCGTCTACGCACCCTCCGGCGCCGTCGTCGCGGCGCCCACCACGTCGCTCCCGGAGCGGGTGGGAGGCGATCTCAACTGGGACTATCGGTACTGCTGGCTGCGCGACGCAGCCCTCACGGTCCGGGCGCTGTTCGGGCTCGGCTTCCGCGAGGAGGCGGACGCGTTCGTGAGCTGGCTCCTGCACTCGACCCGCCTCACGCAGCCGGCGCTCCAGGTGCTGTACGACGTCCACGGCAACCAGCCTGCGGCCGAGCGCACGCTGGGGCACCTCGCGGGCTACCGTGGATCGCGCCCGGTGCGGGTCGGGAACGGCGCCGCGGGTCAGCTCCAGCTCGACGTCTACGGTGAGGTGATCGACGCGGTGGCGCACTTCGTCCGCAGCGGCGGGACGCTCGACCGCGAGACGCAGCGGATGCTGTCCGCGCTGGGCGAGTACGTCTGCCGCAACTGGCAGCGGCCGGACGACGGGATCTGGGAGCCCCGGTCCGGAGCGGCCCACAACACGCACTCCCGCGTCCTCTGCTGGACCGCCCTCGACCGCCTCCTCGAGCTGCACGCGAAGCGGCACGTCCGCCACGCGCCGGCGGGCCTGTTCGAGCGGAACCGGGCGGCGATCCGCGGCGAGGTCGAGGCGCACGCGTGGAACGCGCGGCTCGGCAGCTACGTGTCGCGGCTCGACGGCGAGGAGCTCGACGCGTCGCTGCTCCTCATCCCGTGGTACGGGTTCCAGGACGCGAGCGCGCCCCGGATGCGCGCGACGTACCGGCGGATCACCGAGCAGCTCGGCGCGCGGGACGGCCTCCTCTACCGGTACCGCACCGGCGACTCGCCCGGCGAGGGCGCCTTCGGGATCTGTTGCTTCTGGGGCGCCGAGACCCTGGCGCTCGGGGCGGGGAGCGCGGCCGACGCGCAGGCCACGTTCGAGCGGCTGTGCGGATTCGCGAACGACGTCGGCCTGTTCGCGGAGGAGATCGACCCCGCCACCGGCGAGGCGGTCGGGAACTTCCCCCAGGCGTTCACGCACGTCGGCCTCATCAACGCGGCGCTCTCGCTGGAGCGGCGGATCCGGCGCGAGGCGCCAGCGTCGGCTGCGGAGGCGCGCGAGCTGCCCGCGGCCGACGAGGTGGGCCCATGAGCGTCGGGAGCTGGCTGCTCTGGGGCTTCGTCGGGACGGTCGTGCTCACGACGGTGATGTCGGCGAGCCAGGGCCTCCGGCTCACCCGCATGAACCTGCCGTACATGCTGGGCACGATGCTCACCCCGAGCCGGGACCGGGCGAAGCTCCTCGGGTTCGGCGTGCACCTCGTGAACGGCTGGTTGTTCTCGCTCCTATACGTCGCGGCGTTCGAGGCCTGGGGCAGGGCATCGGTGTGGCTGGGCGCCGCCATCGGCCTCGTCCACGCGGCGTTCGTGCTGACCGCGGGGATGCGGATCCTGCCCGGTCTCCACCCGAGGATGGCGAGCGAGGAGCAAGGCCCCGACGTCACGCGGCAGCTCGAGCCGCCCGGGTTCCTCGCGCTGAACTACGGCGTCCGGACGCCCATCACCACGGTCGCCGCGCACCTCGTGTTCGGCGGGATCCTGGGCGCGTTCTATCGCGTGATGCCCGGGTGAGGTGGAGGGACGGCGACGGCGACGTGACCCCGCCGATGCCGGGGCTGCCGCGCTCGCCCGTCCCCACCGCACCGGACCCCGCGTCAATCCGCGACGCGGACGACGACCTTGCCGAAGTTCTTGCCCTCCAGCAGGCCCATCAACGCCGCCGGCGCGTTCTCCAGCCCGACGACCACGTCCTCGCGGAGCTTCACCTTGCCCTCGGCGACCCATGCGCTCATGTCGCGCAGGAAGGGCGCGTAGCCGTCGGCGTAGTGGTCGAGGATGATGAAGCCCTGCAGGCGGAGGCGCTTGCGGAGCACGAGCGCCATCAGCATCGGCAGGCGGTCCGGCCCGGGCGGCGGCGCCTCGTCGTTGTAGTGCGCGATCCCCCCGCACACCGGGACGCGCGCGCCCTCGCGGAGGAGCGGCAGCACGGCGTCGAGCACCGCGCCGCCGACGTTCTCGAAGTAGACGTCGATGCCGTCGGGGCAGGCCTCGGCGAGCTGCTGCGCGAGGTGCGGGTCGCGGCGATCGAGGCAGGCGTCGAAGCCGAGCTGCTCGGTCACGTACCGGCGCTTCTCGGCGCCGCCGGCGACGCCGATCACGCGCGCGCCCCGGATCCTGGCGATCTGGCCCACGACGGCGCCGACCGCGCCGCTCGCCGCGGCCACGACCACGGTCTCGCCGGGCCTCGGCTGGCCGATGTTCAGGAGCCCGTGGTACGCGGTGAAGCCGGGCATGCCGAGCACGCTCAGGGCGTAGGAAGGATGCGCGGTGTCGCGGACCGGCATCAGCCCCTCGCCGTCGGAGAGCGCGTAGTCCTGCCAGCCGGTGGCCCCGAGCACCAGCTCGCCCTCGCGGAATCCCGGGTGCCTGGAGGCGACCACGCGACTCACCGTGCCACCCCCCATCGTCTCCCCGAGCGCCAGCGGCGGCACGTAGGAGGGGCCCTCGCTCATGCGGCCCCGCATGTACGGGTCGAGCGACAGGTACACCGTGCGAAGCAGCACCTGCCCGTCCGCGGGGGCCGTCACCGGGACCTGCTCGAGGCGGAAATCCTGCGCCGTCGGCGCGCCGCGCGGGCGAGCGGCGAGCACGATGCGGCGGTTGACGGAGGGGCTCGACATGGCGAATCTCCCGGAGGCGGGACGGAGGGGTGTGACGCGGGATCCGGCTTCGAGGCGCGCGGACGCTCGCCACCGCTCCCGGAACCGACGGGCCCGGATATGTGGAGGTGTCCTCCGGCGGTCAAGGGAATGCGCGAGCCACGACGACGTCCCGAGGTGGACGCCGTCAGGTCTGCGGCCTGTCGTACTCGAGCAGCCGCCGCTCCCCCTCGAGCGCCCGCAGCCGCGTGAGGTCCTGCGTCACCTCGAGCGTGCCGAGGTACGCGCCCGCGGCGTCGCGGACGGCGAAATAACGGATGTGCACGAACTTCCCGTGGAGGTCGATCCAGAACTCCGCCACGCTCTCCCGCCCCGCCTTGAAGTCCGCGACGATGCGCTCGACGATGTGGACGCTCTTCGGCGGGTGGCAGTGCTTCACCTCCCGGCCGATGACGGCGCGCGAGCGGGCGAAGACGCGGTCGGGCCCCTCGCTGAAGAACGCCACCCGGTCGTCTCGGTCCACGAACGTGAGATCCACCGGCAACGTCTGGAACAGCCCGAGGAGCTGCTCGAACGAGAGCGTGCCGCTCGGGAACTGCACCGCCTGCGCCGGCGGCAGCTTCACGGCGTCGGTCACCGGTCGCGGCTCGGGCGGGCGGTAGCCCGTGGCCGGCGCGACGAGGCACCATCCGTACTCGGCTGGCGTCGAACCGCCCCTCGTCCGGGAGCGCCGCCAGCTTCCGGACGTGCAACCGCGCGGCCTGGGCCGCGGCGCCGAGCGCGCGGTTCTCGGCGCGGAGCTGGTGCACGGGGTGGCCGGGCGCGAGCGGCATCGGCGTCGCGGGCCGCGTCATCACGTCCTGCAGCACGTCCGCGTGCAGATCGCAGAGGGACTGGACCTCCTGGTGAGACATGCCCTCCGCCATGAGCTCCTGCTCCATGGCGGCGACCTCGCTCGCGTCCACGTCCGCGATGAGCGCCGCGAGCCGGCCCCGCACGGCCTCCGGCGCCTCGCCGCGGTGCAGGTGGAGGATGATCTCCTTCAGCGTCTGGACGCGCTTCTCGCGGTTGTTGATGAGCTCGCTCATCCGACCCTCCGGAAGTAGGTCCGCACCACGGCGTCTCCCTCGGAGACGCTGAAGCTCTCGAACCCCTTCCCGCGGGCGAGATCCACGAGCGGCGCAGGGACGAAGGGCGTCACGAGCTCGTAGACGTCCCCTTCGCCGAGCGCGGCGAGGTCCGCCATCACCTTCGGCATGGGGTGCTCGCCCGCCTCGATGGCCGCGCGCGCATCATGGCGCCGCGTCACCGCCTGCTCCACCGCCCACGGTGGGCGCCGGCCGGGCGCCCCGGCCTCCGCCGCCGGGATGGCGAGCGGCGCGAGGCCGGCGGCCGCGCGGAGCCGCTCGATCAGCGTGGCCAGCGAGACGCCGCCGACGACCGAGACCTGGCGGAGCGTGGCGACCTTCGCGATCGTGCGCCGGAGCACCGGGTTCTTCAGCGCGCGGTACCGCGGCGAGAGCTCGATGAGCACGTCCTCGAGCTGCGGCCAGCGCTCCAGCAGCTCTCCGACCCGGGAGTCCGGCGTGATGTTCGCGGCGCGGTCGTCCTTCGCGGCCATGTCGGTCCTCCCTCGCCAGACTTCTCGTCGCGCCGGATCACGCGGAGCCTTCGCGCACGAGCTGCATCGCCCGGACGCACAGGTGCCCGCCCACCTTGGACAGGAGCGGCTCCAGGTGCGGCCGCGGATCGCAGGCGAGGCGCCACAGCAGCGCGGCGAGCGCCTCGCCCGGGGCCCGATCGCGCTCGCGCGACCACCACTCGGCGATCTGGATCATGGGACAAGATCGCCATCGTCACCGGCTCGAGCCGCGGCATCGGCGCCGCCATCGCCAAGGCGCTCGCCCGCCAGGGCGCGAAGGTCGCGGTGAACTACGTGGCCAGCCGCGCCAAGGGGCAGCACGTGGTGGACGAGATCGTCGCGGCGGGCGGGCGGGCGATCCTCGTCCGCGCCGACGCCACGGTCCGGTCGGAGGCCGAGGCGATGGTCCGCGGCGTCGAGGCGGAGCTCGGCCCCGTGGACATCCTCGTCAACAACGCCTCCATCGGCTTTCCGATCGTCCCGTTCGCCGAGTACGCCTGGGAGGACTTCCAGCGGAAGGTCGAGGGGGAGGCGAAGGCCAGCTTCTTCACCTGCCAGGCGGTGATCCCCGGCATGATCCAGCGGCGTAGCGGCTGCATCGTGAACGTGAGCAGCACGCTGTCGCGGTTCCCGGGCCCCGGGTTCGTCGCGCACTCGTGCGCCAAGTCCGGGCTCGACGGGTTCTCCAGGGCGCTCGCCCTCGAGCTGGGGCCGCACGGCATCCGCGTGAACGTCGTCGCGCCCGGCCTCACCCTCACCGACGCGACGCGCGACCAGCCGGCGCAGTTCCACGAGGCGATCGCCGCGCACACGCCGCTCCGGCGGCTGGCCGAGCCGGAGGACATCGCCGGGGCCGTCGCCTTCCTCTGCTCCCCCGCGGCGCGGCACGTGACGGGCGTCTACCTGCCCGTGTGCGGCGGCGCGAACATGATGTAGCGGAGCGCCGAGCATCCCGTGGGTGGGCGGGGCGATCTCCTGCCCGGCGCACCGGCCTGCCGCGGGCGGTCCTGCCGACGCCCTCCCGACTCACCCGGTCGCCAGCCCGGTCGCGGCTCGCGCCGCAGGGCAGGCCGCTTGCCCAGGCATAAGCAGCATTTGAGGCCGGGAGGGACGACAGATGAACGACCGCTGGATGGTGCAGGACGGGATGACGGTTCTGAGCAGCGATGGGGAAAAGCTCGGCAAGGTGGTCGCGAAGGACGACCGGAGCTTCACGGTGGAGAAGGGCATCTTCTTCCCGAAGGACTACATCGCCAGGTACGACGAGATCAGCGGGATCACCGACGACGAGATCCGGCTCGCCATGACCAAGGACGCCTTCATCGCGATGCGCGAGCGGGGGGACTACGGGTTCACCGACACCCGCGACACCACGCGGACCAGCGCCGAGGACATCCGGGTACCGGTGCACGAGGAGGAGCTCGACGTCCTGAAGCGCGAGCGGGATGCCGGCGAGGTCCGGCTCCGCAAGGACGTCGTGACCGAGACCAAGCACGTCGACGTTCCCGTGACGCGCGAGGTGGTCCACGTGGAGCGCACGCCGGCGACCGGCGAGCGCGCCATGAGCGCGGGGGAGAGGGCGTTCGAGAAGGACAGCGTCTCGGTCCCGGTCCACGAGGAGGAGGTCGAGATCCGCAAGCGCCCCGTCGTCAAGGAGGAGGTCCGGCTCCGCAAGGAGCGCGTGACCGAGCAGCGAGCGGCTGACGAGGACCTGCGCAAGGAGCGCATCCGCGTCGAGGGCGAGGGTGGAGCGAGCGTCCGCAGGGACGAGCCCGGCGCGTTCTCGCCGAGGCGCGAGGACGACGACGAGCTGCCGTGACCGGTGGGCAGGACCGGAGTCCCCCCCGCCACGGTGCGCCGTGGCGGGGGGGGAGCCTGGTTCCGCGTGCGAGGCCGTGGATCGGGCCCGCGTCGTCGCGCGACGTGGTACCAGGTGTTCTCGGTCCCGCCGGCATGGGACTGGCGTGCGCGCCGTTTCACGCACGGCGGCAGCCCTCGGCTGCGGCCCACGCCCGGCGGTCGCATCCTTGCACCATGGACAGTGCCCTCTGGCGCCCGGAGCTTCCGCCGTGGGAGGTCGTGTTCCGGGCGGCCTTCGTCTACCTGTTCGTCCAGGTCCTGTTCCGCGTGGTCGGGCGGAAGGAGTTCGCCCGGTGGGGCGTCTCCGACATCGTGCTGCTGTTCCTCGTCACCACCGCCGTCCGGAAGACCCTCGTCGCGGACGACGCGAGCCTCACCACCGCGGTCGTGGCGCTCACCACGCTCGTCGCCCTCGACTGGCTGTTCTCGCTCGTGACGTCTCGGAGCAGGCGCGCGGCCGACCTGCTCGAGGGGAGGATCCGCCAGCTCGTCCGCGACGGCGTGCTACAGCGGGACGTCATGCGGGCGACGCGGGTCTCCGAGGACGAGCTCCTCGCCCACGTGCGGCGGCTCGGGAAGGGGAGCCTCGCGGACGTGAAGGACGCGTACCTGGAGCGGTCGGGCAGCATCACCGTCGTGCTCCGGGCCTGACGGTGGTACGGCGCGTCCCTCAGCGCGCGTGAGAGCGGCGGCGCTGTTCCAGGAGGTCCCGCGCGGCCATCCCCGCCAGGAGCACACCGGTCGTCGCGAGCAGGATCACCGTCGTGACCAGGAGGATGCCCGGCTGCCCGGCGCCCGGCGCCCCGCCCGCCAGGGCCGGGAACGTGCGGCCCGCCTTCAGCAGCATCGCGCTGCCGAGGAAGGCGACCCCCGCGGCAAGCGAGAACGCGAGCGCGCTCCTGGTGAGACTTCCCGGATTCCCCATGACGCCGTCCTGCAGGGCCGAAACCCTGACGCGCGACGAGCGATCTCGTCAGCCTTCCCTCCATAGCGGCCGCAGGGAGCCGGCGCCCAGGGTCGCGAGCGAGCTCGCCGAGCCCGGCGCCGGGGCCGGTGGTTGCCGACTCGAGACGCACCACAGAGATCTGATCGGGGGCAAAACCATGAGAGCGGTGAGCTACGCGGTAGCGTGCACGGCGCTGTTGCTGGGCTGCGCGAGCAGGCAGCAGGCGTCCGAGAGCCCGAACCCTGCGACGCGGGAGGTCGCGTCGGCGCAGGCGCAGTCCCAGGCGGCCTTGAAGCGCGCGCAGGCCGCGCAGGACGCGGCGGCCGAGCAGGCGAAGAGGGCCGCGGCGGCGGAGGCGCAGGTGCGGGAGGATCAGGCGAAGCTGGAGCAGGATCAGATGAAGCTCCGGCAGGAGCAGCTGAAGGCCCAGCAGCTCCAGGCCTCGGCGCAGCAGGAGACCGCCCGGGCAACGCAGGAGACGCAGCGGCACCAGCGGGCGGCCGAGAGCGGGCTCGTCCAGCAGACGGAGCGCAGCGTGCGCGGCCAGCAGCTCGCCGCGGGCGTGGTGACGCAGGTCCGGTCCGACGAGATCGTGCTGCAGCCTCGCGCGGGCGACGTCATGAGGTTCAAGCTGAACGATCGGACGCAGGTCCAGATCGACGGCCGGGTCGCGGCAGCGGACCAGATCCGCGAAGGCGCCGAAGCGCGCGTCGTCTACGAGCCGTCCGCCAACGGGCCGACGGCGGTGACGGTGGCGGTGAACCCTTCGGGCGCCGCCTCGGGGTCCGGGATGGGCAGCGGCGACCGGACGCCTCCTGCGACCGGGACGGGGAGCTCGAGCGAAGGGGCGTCCCCGCCCGCGCCGACGTCGCCGCCGCCCGGGACGACCAGGTAAGTCGCCCGGCGGTCCGGGCGGTCCCTCACGCCGGCACCGGCGCGCCCAGGGCGCGCAGGTGCCGGTGGTGCGCGGCGATGGCCGCCCCGAGCGACGGCTCCGCGCGGTAGGGGATCCCGTGCGCGCGGCACGTCTCCTCCACGATCGTCGCGAGCGCCGGGTAGCGGACGTGGCAGACGCCGGGGAAGAGGTGGTGCTCGATCTGGAAGTTGAGGCCGCCCAGGTACCAGGCGAGGACCCGGCTCGAGCGCGCGAAGTCCACGGTCGTCCGGACCTGGTGCTCGGCCCAGGCCGCGGGCATGCGGCCGTCTGCGGCGGGCGCGTCGTGGAACTGCGCGCCGGAGACCGCGTGCGCGAGCTGGAAGACCACCGCCATGACCACCCCGAGCACGAGCGAACCGAGCACGAAGAAGGCCACGGGCCACGCGCTCCCGTGGACGAGGACCGGGACGACAAGCGCCCAGCCGAGGAACGTGGCCTTGCCGGCGACCACGGCGGCGAGCTCGCGCCCGCGCGGCCGCGGGTACGGATGGCCGCCGATCGTCCCGCGGACGAGGTCCACGACGTCGTCCACCAGCCACCACTTCAGCGAGAGCACGCCGTACAGCGGCCAGGCGTACGCGCCCTGGAAGCGGTGGAGGGCGCGGCGGCGCTGTGCGCCGGCGAGCCGGAGGAACGGCTCGGCGTCGATGTCGGCGTCCAGGCCGGCGACGTTGGTGTAGGTGTGGTGCTGCACGTTGTGCTTGAAGCGCCAGACGTACGAGCTCGCGCCGATGAAGTCGAGCGCGAGCCCGACGGCGCGGTTCACGCGGGGCGACCGCGAGTAGGCGCCGTGGTTGGCGTCGTGCATGACCGAGAAGCCGATCCCGGCGGTCGCCAGCGCGATCGAGACGGTGAGGCCGATCGCGAGCCACGCCGAGACGTCCCCCCAGGCGAGGAGCAGCGCATACGAGGCGCCGAACCAGCCGAAGATGGCGGCCGTCTTCACGTGCATCGCGCGGCCCCCCTGCGCCGGCTCGCCCGTCGCCGCGAAGTACGCCGCGACGCGGCGCTTCAGGTCCGCGTGGAACCCGTCGTCGCGTGGGAAGCGGGCGCGGAGGGCCGATGCCGTCATGGGCAATACATGGACAGGGGATGTCACGCGGGTGTCACCGCGGTCGGCCCCGTCAGCTCGCCGCGCTGGCCGGCCGCCCCCATCACCACCAGGACCTCGTGCGTGCGGCCGTCGTCGGCGAGCGCGAAGGCGGACGGATCGACCGCGACGCCGTCCAGCACGGCGAGCGCGATCCCGCGGCACCGCCGCTCGGGGTTCGCGACCGTGATCTCGTACCGCGTCGCGCCGAGGCGCCAGGTGATCCCGTACTCGGGCCACGACGCCGGGATGCACGGATCCAGCTCGAACGTCCCGCCGTGCCTGCGCAGCCCGAGGATGCTCTCCAGCCCGGCGCGGTACAGCCAGCCGGCCGAGCCCGTGTACCAGGTCCAGCCGGCGCGCCCTGCGTGCTCGGGGTGGGCGCAGACGTCGCCGGCGACGGCGTAGGGCTCTCCCCGGTAGCGCGCGACGTCCGCGGCGGTGCGGGTGTGGTTCACGGGGTTCAGCATGTGGAACAGCTCGGCCGCCTCGTCTCCGCTCCCGAGCTTCGCGAGCGCCATCACCACCCACGCGGCGGCGTGCGTGTACTGCCCGCCGTTCTCGCGCACGCCGGGCGGATAGCCCTTGATGTAGCCGGGTTCCTGCGTCGAGCGGTCGAACGGCGGCGCGAGCAGCAGGACCACCTGGGCGCCGCGCCGCACCAGGTGCGTCCGGACGGAGTCCATCGCGCGATCGGCGAAGCGCGCCGGGGCGACGCCGGAGAGCACGGCCCACGACTGGGCGATCGAGTCGATGGAGCACTCGTCGTTCTCCGCCGAGCCGAGCGGCGCGCCGTCGTCGTAGTAGCCGCGCCGGTACCACTCCCCGTCCCAGCTCCGCTCGAGCGCCGAGCCGAGCCGGGCCGCCTCGGCGCGGTAGCGCGCGGCGCGGTCGGCCTCGCCGCGGGCTGCGCACAGCGGGGCGAAGCCGGAGAGGACGGCGTGGAGGAAGAAGCCGAGCCAGACGCTCTCGCCGCGGCCCTCGCTCCCCACGCGGTTCATCCCGTCGTTCCAGTCGCCCGTCCCCATGAGCGGCAGGCCGTGGACTCCCGAGGTGAGCCCGCGCTCGAGGGCGCGCACGCAGTGCTCGAACAGCGAGGCCTGCTCGTCCGACCCGCGCGGCTGGGCGTAGGCGTCGGGCGCGCCCGGCGCGAGCGGTTCGCCCTCGAGGAACGGCACGCGCTCGTCGAGCACGCCGGCGTCGCCCGTCGTCTCGACGTAGTGCGCCACCGCGTACGGCAGCCACACGAGGTCGTCCGAGCACCGGGTGCGCGTCCCGCGCCCGCCCGGCGGATGCCACCAGTGCTGGACGTCCCCCTCGCGGAACTGGCGCGCGGCCGCCCGCAGGAGGTGCGCGCGCACGAGCGCCGGGCGCGCCATCGCGAGCGCCATCGCGTCCTGCAGCTGATCCCTGAACCCGAACGCGCCGCCGGGCTGGTGGTAGCCGGTCCGGGCCCACATGCGGCAGGAGAGGTCCTGGAGGAGGAGCCACCGGTTCATGAGGACGTCGAAGGAGTCGTCGGGCGTGCGGACCTGCACCGCGCCGAGCGTCTCCTCCCACGCCGCCGTCACGGCGGCGAGCGCGGCGTCGGCGGCCTCGGGGCGGCCGTGGCGTGCGACGAGCGCCCGGACGTGCGCGACGTCCCGCCCCTCGCCGACGAGGAACACGATGCGCCGGGTCTCGCCCGGCTGGAGCACGACGCCGACCTGCAGCGCCGCGCACGGATCGAGCCCCGCGCCGAAGCGCGCGGGGAGCGCCGCGAGGCCGAGCGCCGCGGGCTGGCCCAGCGAGCCGTTCCGGCCGAGGAAGGCGGTGCGGTCGCCAGTCGCGGACCGGAGCGCCTCGCTCGCGTGGGCGAACGCGACGCGGCCGGCGAACTCGTGGTTCCAGGCGTTCGTGGCGAGGACCGCGCCGCTCCCGGCGTCCTGCCCGGTGACGACGTGCAGGCTCTGGCCGGCCTGCGGAGGGCCGAGGACCCACTCGACGTAGGAGAAGACCGACAGGGACCGCGCGACGCCGCTCTCGTTCGTGAGCGTGAGGAGCGAGAGCTTCACCGGGTCCGCGGCGTCCACGAAGACGTCGAGCGCGTGCCGGACGCCGCTCGCCGCCCGCTCGAAGCGGGTCGCGCCCGCGGCGTGGCGGATCACGAACCGGCCGGACGCGGCGGTCCGGGGCAGCGGCCCCGGGGTGGGCGACCACGCCTCGCCGGTCTCGTCGTCGCGGACGAGGATCGCCTCGGAGGTGGGATCGCTCACCGGGTCGTTCGCGAACGGGGTGAGGCGGTTCTCGCGGCTGTTCTCGGACCAGGTGAACGACGCGCCCGACGCCGTGACCACCGTGCCGAAGGCGGGGTTCGCGAGGACGTTCGCCCAGGGGAGCGGCGTCTCCTCGGCGCCCTCGAGGACGATCACGTACTCGCGCCCGCCGCCGGCGAAGCCGCCCAGGCCGTTCCAGAGCGCGAGCGGGGGGACCTCGGGCTGCGCGGCCGCCGCGAGCGCGGGCCCCCGCCTCCCGGCCCGCGGGAGCGCGAGCGGCGCCGGCTCGCGCGATCCCTGCGCGGCGTCGAGCTGCTGCGCGAGGGAGCCGGCTCCGCCCGTGAGCACGGCCCGCGCCACCCCGCAGAGGAGGAGGCGCTCGGCCTCGGTCATCCGGTCTCCGCGCAGCAGGTACGCGCCGCCCGGCGTGTGCTTCCACGTCCGCCACGGTCCGTCGTCGAGGAGCGCCGCGAGCTGCGCGTGCATCTCGTCGAGGTAGCTCACCGGGTGCTCGTTCAGGAGCACGACGTCCGCGCGGAGCCCCTTCAGGCGCCAGTACTCCTGCGCCTGGAGGACCTGCCGGACCAGCGCGAGATCCGCGTCCGAGGCGATGCGCACGAGCAGGACCGGGAGGTCCCCGGAGACGCCGTGTGCCCAGAGGCCTTCCTGGCCGAGCGCGTTTCGCGCGAGGAGCTCCGGGCCGGCGCGGAGCGAGGCGTCGGCGTAGAGCACGCGCGAGGCCAGGCGCTCGAAGAGGAGCGCCTCCTCGCTCGAGATGCCGAGGTGGTGGAGCCTGCTCCGGGCGTGCGCGAACGCGAGCGCGAAGGTCCGGGCGGCGGCGGTGGGGTCGTGGTACCGCTGCGCGAGCGCGAGGGCGGTCTCGCGGCTGGAGGCGACGCCGGTCGCGAACGACAGCCTCACCACGCCGCCCGGCGCGAGCCGCACGCGCTGCCGCAGGCTCACGATGGGGTCGAGCAGGATGCCCGTGGTGCCGGAGAGCGCGCGCCCGTCGAGCGCCACGGGATCCTCGGGGTCGCGCCCGCGGCCGAGGAAGCGCTCGCGGTCGCTCTCCCACTCCACCGGCCCCTGGGTCCGGCCCTCCTGGCCGATGACGTGCACCGCGAAGACCTCGGCCTCCTCCGGGGCGCGCCGCCGCCGCCGGCAGACGAGCGCGCTGCACTCCGCGACGTACTCCGTCTCGACGAAGAGCTTGCCGAAGGCGGGGTGCGCCAGGTCGTCGGCGCCCGGCGCGAGGACGATCTCGGCGTAGCTCGTCACCTCGAGCTCGCGGGCGCGGTCGCCGTGGTTCGTCACCTCGAGCCGCCGCACCTCGACGTCGTCCTCGGGCGAGACGGCGACGTCGAGGCGCGTCCCGATGTCGTCGTCCGTCCGCTGGAACGCCGCCTTGTCGATCGTGAACGTGACCACGTCGTCCCCGCCGGCCCGCGCGGTCGGCTGGTGCGTCGCGGACCAGACGCGGCCGCTGCGGACGTCGCGGAGGTAGAGGTACTGGCCGCCGAGGTCGCGCGTCGCGTCCTGCCGCCACCTCGTGACGGCGCGGTCGCGGCAGAAGCTCGCGCCGCCGCCCGCGTTCGTGACGACGGCGGTGTAGCTCCCGTTCGAGAGGAACTGCGCGTGCGGGAAGGTGGTGTCGGGCGAGCGGAAGCGGCGGGCGGCCGCCGGCGGGATCGGCGCGGCGACGCGCGCCACCTCGTCCGGCCGCGGCCGGATGACCGCCGCGTGGCGCGGCACGCGCTCCTGGAGGAGCAGCTCCGTCGCCTGCACCCGGCGATCGGCGTGGAAGCGCTCCACCATGCGGTTCCCCTGGAGCGCGCCCGCGATGGCCGCGAGCGTCATCCCCTGGTGGTGGGCGAGGTAGGTCCGGACGATCGTCCCCCCGCGATCGGCGCGCCCCGGCGCGGCGTCCGTCTCCTCCGGATGCCGGGGGGTGTAGTCCACCGCGTCGAAGTACCCGTACGCGCCGAGGAGGCCTTCTCGCTCGAGGCGGCGCAGGTTCTCCGCCGCCGCGGTGGGGTGGACGAGCGCGGCGAGCGCGGTGGCGTACGGCGCGACCACGAGCTCGTCCGCGAGGCCGCGCTTCAGGCCGAGCCCCGGGACGCCGAACGCCTTGTACTGGTAGTTGCCGTGGTGATCGACGAGGTCGTAGGCCGACTCGGAGATCCCCCATGGCCTGCCGCGCTCGGCTGCGTAGTCCCGCTGTCGCCGCACCGCCAGCCGGCAGCTCTCGTCGAGCAGGGTGTCGGGGTAGCTGCGCAGGAGGAGCAGCGGCATCAGGTACTCGAACATCGTCGCGCTCCAGGACAGGAGCGCCGGGCTGCCGTGCACGCTGGTGACCGCGCGGCCGAGGTGGAACCAGTGCTTCTCCGGGACGTCGCCCTTCGCGATGGCGATGAAGCTGGCGAGGCGGGCCTCCGAGGCGAGCAGGTCGTAGTGCGCGGGATCGAGCCGGCCGGGCCCCTCCGCGTCGGCGGGGCGGTAGCCGATCGCGAACAGGCTCCGGCGGGGATCGTAGAGGAAGCGGAAGCTCATGCCATCGGCGAACGCCGCGGCGCGCGCCGCCAGGTCCTCGAGCCGCGCCGGCGCGGCGCCGGGCCCAGCGCCGGGCGGTCCGGGCCCGCGCGCGAGCGCGCGGAGCCCCTCGGCCACCGCGACGAGCGCGCCGGCGAGGTTGCCGCTGTCCACGGTCGAGACGTAGCGCGGCGGGAGCGGCGCCAGGCTCGCGGTGTCGTACCAGTTGAAGAGGTGCCCCTCGAGCCGCTCCAGCCCCTCCATGGTGGTGAGGGTGGCGTCGATCCGCCGGAGGAGCTCGCCGGTCGGGATGATGCCGAGGTCGTGCGCGGCCAGCGTGGAGAGGAGCCCCATCCCGATGTTCGTCGGCGAGGTCCGGTGCGCGACGCGGTCCGGCGCCTCCTGGAAATTGTCCGCGGGCAGGTGGTGGTCGTCCGGCCCCATGAACGCGTCGAAGTACCTCCAGGTCGCGCGCGCGACGCCGAGCAGGAAGCGACGGTCCTCCTCCCCGAGCTCGCGGTCGCGCGCCGCGATCGGCTGCGAGAGCCGGTGCGCGACGAGCGGCGCGAGCGCCCACAGCAGGAGCAGCGGGGCGGCCGGGAGCAGCGCTGCGGGCCGCAGCGCGGAGACGAGGATCCCGCCGGCGAGCGCGATCGCAGGGCCCGCGGCCATGCCGGCGAGGAAGGACCGCGCCTCGAGCCCGGCGCCGCGCGCGGCGCTGGCGGCGGCGGTCTCCCACTCGAGCAGGCCGCGCCGCGTGACGGTGAGCCGGACCAGCGTGACCGCGATCGCGTGCACCATCGCGAACGCCTGGTTCGCGAGGAACGTGACCTGCAGGAGGACGCGGGCCGAGGTGGCGACCGCGTCGTCGGCGAGCGCGCGCAGGAAGGCCCGGACCGGCTGGTGGCGCCTCGGGCCGCGGAGGGCCGCGAGCGCGAGCGGGAGCAGCGGGAGCGCGACGGACGCCAGGACCGCGGCCGTCCAGAGCGCCGGGCTGCCCGGGAGCGCGGTCCACGCGGCGAGGAGGAGGACGACCGTCGCGGGCGCGAGCAGCGCGCGCCGCAGGTTGTCGAAGATCTTCCAGCGGGAGATGAGCGGGAGGCGATTCCTCGCGAGGCCCGCCGTCGTCCGCACGAACGGCAGGAGCCAGCCGAGGATCTGCCAGTCGCCGCGCGTCCAGCGGTGCTGGCGGCGCGCGTGGGCGAGGACGCTCGAGGGGTAGTCGTCCACGACCTCGACGTCGGTCACGAGCCCGGTGCGGGCGTGGAGGCCCTCGAACAGATCGTGGGAGAGGAGGGTGTTGTCCGGGACGCGTCCCTCGAGCGCCGCGGTGAAGGCGTCCACGTCGTAGAGGCCCTTGCCGGTGAAGCTGCCCTCGCCGAACAGGTCCTGGTAGGTGTCGGAGACCGCGGTGGTATACGGATCCACGCCGGTGTGGCCGGCGAAGATCCGCGCGAAGCGCGAGCTGGCCGCGCTCGCGGTCGTGACGCTGACCCGCGGCTGCAGGACCCCGTAGCCCTCGGTGACGCGGCCGGAGCGCGGGTCGAGCACGGGCCGGTTGAGCGGATGCGCGATGATGCCGACGAGCGTCTTCGCCCCGTCTCGCGGGAGGCGCGTGTCGGAGTCGAGCGTGATGCAGTAGCGCACGCGCTGCAGGACGCCGACGTCGCCGACCTGCACGTCGTAGCTCGTGTCCGTCGCGCCGCGGAGCAGCCGGTTCAGCTCCTGGAGCTTCCCGCGCTTGCGCTCCCACCCCATCCACACGTCCTCGGCCGCGTTCCAGCGGCGCGCGCGATGGAACAGGAAGAACCGGTCGTCCCGGCCGTCGCCGAGGCGGGCGTTCAGCGCCGCGATCCCGCTCCGGGCGGCCGCGAGGATCCCCGCGTCCGCGGGCGCGGCCTCGGACTCGGCGTCGGCGAAGTCCCCGAGGATCGCGAAGTGGACGTGCGGGTCGAGGTTCCCGAGCGCGAGAACCTCGAGGTGCTCGAGCTGCCGCTCGACGCCCTCGACGCTCGTGAGCAGCGTCGGGACGACCACGAGCGTCCGCGCGTCCTCGGGGATCCCGCCGGCCAGGTCGAGGCGGGGGAGGCGCCGGGGCGGAGCGAGGCGCGCGGCCAGGCGCTGGACGAGCGCGACGGCCACCTCGCTCGCCGGAAGGAGGAGGAGCAGCGCCACCGCGAGCGACGCCGGCGCGGAGGCGCCGGCGCGGTGCGCGTACGCCAGCCCGGCGAGGACGAGCGCCGCCGTCGCGACCGCGATCCCGCCGAGGTAGGCGGCGGTCGCGTGGGCGAACGCGAACCGCCGGAGCCGCTTCCTCGGGCCCGGGCGCCAGGCCACGTCCACCTCGAGCTCGCGGCGCTCCTTCCCGATGAGGTGGGACCCGACGTGCGCCGCGCGCGCGCCCGGCCCCCCGGCCTCCGCCGCCTCCCGCGCGCTCTCGACCGCGCGGAGCGCGACGCGGACCTGGGCCTCCCCGGTGGGCTCTGCGAGCTCCTCGACCGCCTGGCGGTAGCGGTCGCGGGTGAGGAAGTCCATGCGCGCGTGGACGCCCGCGGGATCTCGCTGCAGCACCCGCTCCACCAGGCTCACGCCCTCGACGAAGCTGGTCCAGTCGAGCGTCGCGCAGAGGCGCAGGCTCGTGACCACGTTCGCCACCGAGACCTGGGCGACGGCCTCGTGCTGGTGCTCGCTCCGGATCGCCTCCTCCGCCGTCCGGCGGTCCGCGGCGAGGTGCCGGTCGAGGTCGCTCCGGACGGACGAGAGGCGGGGCCCGTACTCGCGCAGGCGCTGGAGGAGCTGCACGACGAGCGCCGGGTGCAGCACGCGCGGCAGGGGCGGCGCGGAGCCGTGTCCCGCGGCGTCGAAGCGCGCCAGGTAGGCGTCGGCGGCCCGCCGGGCGGCGCGGGCGACGAGCGCCTCGTCCGCGAGGCGCCGCAGGTTCTCCACGAGCGCCAGCTTGACCATGCTCGGCCAGGCCCAGAGCTCGCCGATGGTGAGCGGCGCGACCGTCTGGAACGCGTCGAGCCAGCGCACGAGCTGGGCGCGGTCGAGGCGGCTGTCGCTGTGGCGGATGAGCTCGACCGCGAGCGCGTAGACGCGGGCGTTCCCCGCCTCCTCGCGGGCGGCGAGCTTGGGCAGCTCGCGGTAGTAGCGCCGCGGGAGGTTGTGGCGGACGTCGCGGCTCTCGGACGCGACGAGGTGGTAGTTGTCGAGGAGCCACTCGGCGGCGGGCGTGACGAACTCGCCGCGGCGCACGTCCCCGGCGAGCGAGCGATAGCCGTCGCGCAGCGCCCGGACGTTGTCCTCGAAGCGCGGCAGGACGGTCCGCGCCGCGCGGCCCGACGGGTCCACCGTGAAGCGCGCGGCGAGCGAGCGGGCGCGCTCGTCGAGCCGCTCGAGGCTGAGCAGCTCGTCGCGGAACGGCTTCAGGGGGGCGGCGACCGCGCCGCCGCGCGACCGGCCGAAGAAGGACGACTCGAGCCTGGACGCCACGAACAATGCACCCTCCCGGGACGCAGTCGGCGCGTCATCGGGAGAGATGCGGCGGGCTGTGCAGGAGATCTAACACGGCGCGCGCGGCAGCGCCGGGCCGCTCCCCCCGCGCCCGGCGACGGGCGAAGGGCGAAGCGCGGGCAGGGCCGCGCGCCGCGCGCTAGGAGATCAGGGCCGCCTCGAATCGAAGCCGTTGCTCCGCCGCGAGGCCGCCGGAGGGCGACGGACATGACCGCTTACGACGCCACGAGCTTTTCCGCAGGGCAGGACTCCGGTACGCGAGTGGCTGCCTGCGTCGCGCGCCTCGCCGCGCTCGAGCTGACCGACCACGCGCGCTGGTGGAACCGACGGCGGCGCCGGATCATGGCGGACGCGCTCGTCGCCTGCGCGGAGGAGCTGGAGAGCACCGCGGACGCGGACCGGGCGCCGTGACCCGGAGGAGCGACCTCGCGCGTCACGGCGGCGCGCCGCCGCCCGGTGACGCCGGCGGTGGCGCACGATCGATGGCCTCCTGCACGCCCTCGACGGTCGTGGGCTTGGTCAGGTGCGCGTCGAACCCGGCCTCGACGGCGCGCCGATGGTCGTCGGGAAGCGCGTAGCCGGTGAGC
Organism: Anaeromyxobacter dehalogenans 2CP-1; assembly: GCF_000022145.1. Classification (NCBI taxonomy): domain Bacteria; kingdom Pseudomonadati; phylum Myxococcota; class Myxococcia; order Myxococcales; family Anaeromyxobacteraceae; genus Anaeromyxobacter; species Anaeromyxobacter dehalogenans. The sequence continues at coordinate 3,762,936 of NC_011891.1, read as the reverse complement.
GCGATCAGGAGCGTGTTCCTGAGGCCAGGCTCGTGGCGGAGCGCCCTCGCGACCGCGTAGCCGTCCATCTCCGGGAGCCCGATGTCGCAGAGCACGACCTCCGGCGTGAGCTCGCGCGCTCGCCTGATCCCGTGCGGACCGTCGTGCGCGACGGCCACCTCGTGGCCCTCCATCTCGAGCGCGAGCCGCAGGCTCTCCGCGGCGTCGATGTTGTCCTCGATCACCAGGATGCGGCGCGGGCGCGGCGGCGCCGCGGCCGGCGCGACCTCGACCCTTGCCGGCGCTGCCATGAGCGGGAGCCGCACGATCACCTCGGTGCCCATCCCCTTGCCGCCGCTCGACAGCGCGATCGTGCCGCCGTGCGTCTCGACGAGCCCCTTCACGAGCGCGAGGCCGAGCCCGAGCCCGCCGAGGCGGCGGTCGAGGGTCGTGTCGGCCTGCGAGAACGGCTGGAACAGGCGCGGGATCATCGCGGGATCGACCCCGACGCCGGTGTCCCGGACGCGCAGCACCGCGACGGGATCGGCGGCCTCGAGGGACAGCCGGACCGAACCGCCGCCGGGCGTGAACTTCGCCGCGTTCTGGAGCACGTTCCCGATCACCTGCGCGAGGCGGGTCGCGTCCCCCTCGACCCACACCGGCTCGTCGGGGAGCGCGACCTCGAGCGCCACCTCACGCGTGGTGAAACTGACGCGGTGGTCCTCGGCCGTACGCCGCGCGAGCTCGCGGAGGTCCAGCGGCCGGCGCTCGACCTGGAGCTTGCCGTTCGCGATGCGCGTCGCGTCGAGGAGGTCGTCCACGAGCCGGGCGAGGTACCCCACCTGGCGGGCGATGATCTCGTGCGCCTTGGCCGCTGCGCCGGTGTCCGCCGTCGCATGCTCGAGGACGTGGAGGCTGCTCAGGATGGGCGCGAGCGGGTTCCGGAGCTCGTGCGACAGGACCGCGAGGAACTGGTCCTTCCTCCGGTCTTCGTCTCGGAGCGACTGCTCCGCGCGCTCGCGCTCCTCCACCGCCCGCCGCAGGGCCGCCTCCGTCTCCTTCAGCTGGGTGATGTCGATGAAGGAGACCACCACCCCCGCGATCACGTTGGATGGGGTGCGGTACGGGTTCATCCGCATGAGGAACGACCGCTTCTCGTCCACCAGCCCGACGGTGCGCTCGACGGGCGCGAGGGTCTCGAGCACCGTCGCCACCTCCTGGGGCACGCCCTGGGCGTCGAACCGGGCGGCGAAGTCGGACAGCGGCCGCCCCACGTCGCCGTCGGCGAGCCGGAAGACCGCCGTCGCGGCCGGCGTGAACCGCGCGATCCGGGACTGACGGTCGAGGAAGATGGTCGCGATCTGTGTGCTCTGGAACAGGTTCTGGATGTCGCCGTAGAGCAGCTCGAGCTCGTCCACCTTCTTGTTCAGCTCGGCGTTGAGGGTGTTGAGCTCCTCGTTCACCGACTGCAGCTCCTCCTGGGAGGTCTGGAGCTCCTCGTTGGCGGAGTGCATCTCCTCGTTCATCGCCTGCAGCTGCTCGTTGGAGCTGCGGAGCGCCTCGTTCGCGTTCTCGAGCTCCTCGATCGTGACCTGGAGGCGCTCCTGGGTGCTCTCGAGGTCGCGCTGGAGCTGCCGGTGTCGCTCCAGCGTCGGCGCGTCGAGCGGCGTGCCGTGCGCGATGGGAACGGACTGCAGCTCCTCGAACACGACGAGGAACAGCTCGTCTGGATCCCGCTCCGAGGGAGGGAGCGGCCGGACGACGATGTTCAGCCGGCGCTGGACGCCCTCCGCCTCCACCACCACGTCCTTGTACGTGACGGGCTTCGCCTGGCGCGCGGCGTTGTGGAGGGCGGCGGAGAGCTCGACCCGGAGCTCGCGCCGGGCGACGTGCATCAGGTTCGTCGAGGGGGCGCCGGCGCGGGGGGGCAGGAAGAAGGCCAGCTTCGTCCCCCAGTAGTACCGGATCTCGCCGCGGGCATCGACCACCACCGACGGAGGCGCGTACTCCTCGAGCACGATGCTGCGCGAGCGATCGGCGGCGCTCCTCACCTCGGGATCGCCCCGCCGGCTGGGCGCCGCCAGCTCGAGGGGCAGCGCCCGCCTCCCTGGCGGGAGGATCGCCGGGCGCCGGTCCACCTCGCGCCGGCGGAACACGCGCTCCGTCTTGTCCACGACCTCGAACAGCTCCAGCTCCTGCGCGTCGATCATCTCGGCCTTGCCGAGGAGCAGGTAGCCGCCCGGGCGGAGCGCGTAGTGCAGGAGCTCGATGACCCGCTTCTGGAGCGCGGGCTCGAGGTAGATGAGCAGGTTGCGGCAGGACACGAGGTCCATGCGCGAGAACGGCGGATCCCTGACGAGATCGTGCTCCGTGAAGATGCAGAGGTCGCGGAGCGGCCGCGTGACCGAGTACGAGTCCCCGCGCCTCGTGAAGAACCGGGCCAGCCGCTCGGCGCTCACCTGCCGCTCGACGACGCTCGTGTACTGGCCTCGCCGCGCCTCCGCGAGGGCCGAGGCGTCGATGTCCGTCGCGAAGACCTGGATCTGCGGCGGGCGCGGCAGCTCGTCGCCGCGCTCGCAGAAGAGGATCGCGAGCGAGTAGGCCTCCTCGCCGGAGGAGCAGGCCGGCACCCAGAGCCGGACTCCCTCGGCCCGCCGCCGCTTCAGGAGGTCGGGGATCACGACCTGCTCGAGCACCTGGAACGGCCCGTCGTCGCGGAAGAAGCTCGTGACGTTGATCGTCAGGTCCTCGGCGAGGAACCGCGTCTCGTCGGCATCGCCCTCGAGCAGGGCGGCGTACTCCCGGACCGAGCCGAGCCCGGTGGCGGCCATCCGCCGGTGGAGCCGGCGGAGGATCGTGGTCCGCTTGTAGCGGCTGAAGTCGTGTCCCGTCGTCCGACCGACGGTCTCGAGCGCCTGCCGGAGGCCTTCCGCCTCGCCCCGCGCGCTCTCGGGCGGATGGTGCCGCCGCTCCGCGGCGAGCTTGACGAGGGCCGCCGGGATCTCCTCGGCGGGGAGGACCTGCTCCACCATCCCCGTCGCGATCGCGGCGGCGGGCATGCTCTCGTACCTGGCGTCGCCGGCGGCCTGCGCGAAGGTCCGGCCGCCGTGCCGCTTCACGGCCGCGATGCCGAGCGCGCCGTCGGAGCCCGTCCCCGAGAGCACGACGCCGACGGCGTTCTCGCGCTGGTCCTCCGCGAGCGAGGTCAGGAACGCATTCACCAGCAGGCGAGCGCCCCTGTGGTCGAAGGGGACGAGCCGCAGGGCGCCGCGCTCCACGACGAGCCCCGCCGCGGGTGGGATGACGTACACGTGATCGCGCTCGATGCGCTTCCCCTCCGACGCGAGCTCGACCGGCAGCTGCGTGGCCCGCGCCAGGATGTCGGCGAGGCTGCTCTCGTGCTCCGGGGAGAGGTGCTGCACGACGACGTAGGCGAGGCCGCTGTCCGGCGGTACTTGCCGGAGGAAGCGCTCGAGCGCTTCGAGGCCGCCTGCCGAGGCGCCGATGCCGACGACGAGGAGGCGCTCGCCCTCCCTGGCGCGCCACTCGGCTTCCTGCGCGTCGCTCGCCGTTCGTTCGGGACTCGGCGTGGCCATGGTCGCGGCTCGATTTTTCCCCGCTCGACGGGCCGGGCTCGACGGGTGAGAAGCGGCCCCGCCCGGCGGAGAGGGGTGGTGGTGGAGCGGCTGCACGCCTCCCGCCCACCGGCGGCGATCCGAGGTCTACACCCGCGTCGGCCCAGATCTAAGCAGTAACCGAGGTGCCGACGCGGTCGCACGGGGGCGTACCGGCGTCCGGCCGCTCCCCCATCTGCGCCGACCGGCCCTGTGCTCGGCGAACCGCCCGGCTTCTTGGGGCAGCCCGCGCGGCTGCGGACCGAGGTGGTAGCGTGACCGCCCACGACGCGAGCTTCACCCGGAGTGCCGCGGCATGTCGTCCCCGAGCCGAGAGCCTGCTTCGCACCGCCGCGCGTCCGCCGCCGAGCTGTTCCAGCGGCTGTGGGACGAGGTGGCGGACCTCGTCGGCTCGGCGGCGACCGCCGCGCTGCTGCGGCGGGCGCTGAAGCGTGCAGCGGAGAAGCAGCCGGAGCTGGCCGCGGTCGTCCTGAGGCGCGAGGGGCTCGGATACGCGTGGGTGCTCCCCGGCGCGTGGCACGACCCCGCGCGGCGCGAGGCCGTCGAGCAGCTGCGGCGGCTGGTGCGCGAGGATCTCCACCCGTCGTTCCGTGAGCTCGCCGGACTCGTGATCGCGCGCCGGCTCGCGCGGGCGCCGGAGCTGGTCGAGGCGGGCCCCGCGGCGAGGAGGCAGGGTGACGGAGCCCACGCCGTGACCCCGCCCCCCACGGCCTCGGTCCTCGCCGACCTCGCGCACGCGCTCGAGGCCGGTCAGGACGCGGAGGCGCGCGTCCGGCGCGCGCTCGCTGCCCTCCGCCGCCTCGTACCCCACGATCGGTGCGCGCTCGTGAACGCCACGGCGGCGGCCGCGCCCCGGCTCCTGCTCGAGCCGCCGCTGCCCGAGCCCGAGCGCCGTCGCCTGGAGACCAGGGCGGAGGCGCTGCTCGCGTCGCTCTTCGACCACGCCCCCGGCGCGCTCCCGCCGATCCCCGCCGGGCCGGCGTCGCACCTCGCGGTGCCGCTCGTCGCGCTGGACGCGCTCGCCGGCGTCCTCCTGGTCGAGCGCGACGACGCCGCGTACGGTGAACAGGATCTCCAGTTGCTCTCGGTGGTCGCCTCGCTGCTCGGCGCCTACCTCGCGTCCCTCCGGCTGCACGACGAGGAGCGCCGGGTCGCGCAGGAGCTCCGTGACGCGATCGGCAGGCGGACCCACTTCCTGAGCATGCTCTCGCACGAGCTCCGGAACCCGCTCGGCTCCATCGGCAACGCGCTGCACCTGCTCGACCGCGTGGCGCCAGGCAGCGAGCGCGCAGCGAGCGCGCGCGCCATCATGGGCCGGCAGTTCGGTCACCTGACGAGGCTCGTGAACGATCTGCTCGACGCGACCCGCCTCGCGAGCGGCAAGGTGCAGGTCCGCCGCGCGCGAATGGATCTCGCCGAGGTCGTTTGCCGGACCGTGGATGACCACAGATCCCTGTTCGTCCGCGGCGGCGCCGGTCTCGACCTGCGGGTCGCCGACGGGCCGCTGTGGGTGGACGGCGACGCCGTCCGGCTCGCGCAGGTGATCGGCAACCTGCTCTCCAACGCGGCCAAGTTCGCGGGCCCCGACGGAAAGACCGAGGTGTCGGTCGCGCGCGAGGAGCCGGGGATTGCGGTCGTGCGCGTCCGCGACGACGGGGTCGGGATCGCGCCGGAGGTCCGCTCCCGGCTCTTCGAGCCGTTCGCCCAGGGGGCCGACACGCTGGATCGCAATCGAGCGGGGCTCGGGCTCGGGCTCGCGCTCGCGAAGGGGCTGGTGGACCTCCACGGGGGCACGATCGCCGCCCGCGGCGACGACGGGAGCCGCGGCACCGAGCTCGTCGTCACGCTCCCGCTCCTGCCGGAGACGCACGCAGCGGCGGCGCCTGCGTCCGGAGAGAAGGCGGATCGAGCGACCGCTCCCTGAGCGGGGAAAGGTCCCGCAGGTGCGCAGCCGCCTGCTGCGCAATGCCCCACCCCCCGATGTCGGCGCCCGGATCCGGCCGCGGCGGGCGTACGTTGATGCGGACCCACGGCTGCGGCACGGGCCCGGTGGCCGCGGTGGGCAAGAGCCACGGACATGGTCGCACTCCCGGAAGTCGCCGCCGCGCCCCAGGATCGCCCGCCGTACCGCCGCACCGCCCGCGACGTCGTCGCCTCGCTCGCCGGGGACGGGAAGCGCGGGCTGACCGACGGAGAGGCTCGGGACCGACTCCGCAGGTACGGGCGGAACGAGCTGCCGTCCGCGCCGCCCGTCCCGGCCTGGCGCCGGTTCCTCGCCCAGTTCAAGGACGTCCTCACCGGCCTCCTGCTCGTCGCGACCGCGGTGTCGTTCGCCGCCTGGTGGCTCGAGCCCGAGGGGCCCGTGCCGTACGAGGCGCTCACCATCCTCGCGGTCGTGCTCCTGAACGGCGTGCTCGGGTTCGCGCAGGAGAGCCGCGCCGAGCAGGCGCTGGCGGCGCTCGAGGCGATGTCGGCCCCGAGCGCCCGCGTGCTGCGCGACGGCGAGCAGCGGATGGTGCCGACGCCCGAGCTCGTGCCGGGCGACCTGCTCCTGCTCGAGGAGGGCGACACGATCGCGGCCGACGCACGGGTGGTCGAGTCCATCGCGCTCCGGGCCGCCGAGTCGGCGCTGACCGGCGAGAGCACCGCCGCCTCGAAGGACTCCGCGCCGCTCGCCGAGGAGGCGGGGATCGGCGACCGGACGAACATGGTGTTCAGCGGGACCGCGATCGCGGCGGGGCGCGGCCGCGCGGTGGTCACCGGCACCGGGCGGGCCACCGAGATCGGCAGGATCGCCGCCTCCCTGCAGGCGACGGAGGAGGCCCCGACGCCGCTGCAGAAGGAGCTCGACGGGGTGGGGAAGCTGCTCGGCGCGGCGGTGGTCGCGATCGCCGTCGTGATCGGCGCGACGCTGGTGCTGGTGGAGCACCTGAACGCGCTGGCGGACCTCCTGGACGTGCTGCTGCTCGCGGTGTCGCTCGCGGTGGCGGCGGTGCCGGAGGGCCTCACCGCCATCACCACCATCGTGCTGTCGCTCGGGACGCGGCGCATGGCGGAGCGGAACGTCATCGTCCGCAAGCTGTCGTCGGTCGAGACGCTCGGCTCGACCACCACCATCTGCTCGGACAAGACCGGGACGCTCACCCGGAACGAGATGACGGTCCGCGCCGTGGTGACGGCGAGCGGCCGCGTGGACCTCACCGGGACCGGCTACGATCCGGCGGGCGAGGTGCAGCAGGGCGGGGAGCCGGTCGAGGACCCGGCGCTGCTGGAGGAGGTGTCCCGGACGCTCGCGGCCGGGGAGCTGGCGAACAACGCGGCGCTCCGCCAGGAAGGCGGGCGCTGGACGGTCCAGGGCGATCCGACGGAGGGCGCGCTGGTCGTCGCGGCGCGCAAGGTCGGCCACGCGTCGGAGGCGCTCCATGGCCGCTTCCCGCGCGTCGGCGAGGTGCCGTTCTCGTCCGAGCGCAAGCTCATGAGCACGGCCCACACCGACGCCCAGGACCCGGGCCGGACGATGGTCTTCTCCAAGGGCGCGCCCGACGTGCTGCTGGCGCGCTGCACCGAGGAGCGCGTCGGCGCGGGGACGCGACCGCTCACGCCGGCCCGCCGCGAGGAGCTCGGGCGCGCGGTGGACGCGCTCGCCGCGGAGGCGCTGCGCACGCTCGGCGTCGCCTACCGCGCCCTCGGCCGCGACGCGGCGGCGGAGGCGGTGACCGAGGAGCTGGAGCAGGCGCTCGTGTTCCTCGGGGTGGTGGGGATGATCGACCCGCCGCGGCCCGAGGCACGCGACGCGGTCGCGCGGGCGAAGCGCGCGGGGGTGCGTCCCGTCATGATCACCGGCGACCATCCGGCCACGGCCTCCGCGATCGCGGCGGAGCTCGGGATCGCGGAGTCCGGCGCCGCGGCGGTCACCGGCACGGCGCTGCAACGGATGGACGAGGCGGAGCTGCGCGACACGGTGCGCGAGGTCGCGGTCTACGCCCGCGTCGCCCCGGAGCACAAGCTGCGGATCGTCCGGGCGCTGCACGCGAACGGCGAGATCGCCGCGATGACCGGCGACGGCGTGAACGACGCACCGGCGCTCAAGGCCGCCGACATCGGCGTGGCGATGGGGATCACCGGCACCGACGTGGCGAAGGGCGCCGCGGACATGGTGCTGGCCGACGACGACTTCGCGTCGATCGTGGCCGCGGTGGAGGAGGGGCGGTCGATCTTCGCGAACATCCAGCGCTTCCTCCGCTTCCTGCTGTCGTCGAACATCGGCGAGGTGCTGGTCATGTTCCTGGGCGTGGTCTTCGCCGGGACGATCGGCCTCGTGGCGGAGGAGGGCTCCGCGCTGGTGGTGCCGCTCCTCGCCACCCAGATCCTGTGGATCAACCTGCTGACCGACTCCGGGCCGGCGCTGGCGCTCGGGGTCGAGCCGCCCGATCACGACGTGATGCTGAGGCCGCCGCGCGATCCGCGCAGCCGCGTCCTCCCCGGCCGCGCCTGGCTCGACATCGTCTTCATCGGCGTCGTCATGGCGGTCGGCACGCTGCTGGTGATGGACTGGGAGCTCCCCGGCGGGCTCGTCTCCGGCGCGGACGCGGGGCAGGGGATCGGTCGCGCGCGGACGATGGGCTTCACGACGCTCGTGTTCTTCCAGCTCTTCAACACCTTCAACTCACGCTTCGAGCACCACAGCACGTTCCACCGGCTCTTCGCCAACCGGTGGCTGTGGCTGGCGGTGGCCGGCTCGGCGGCGCTGCAGGTCGCGGTCGTCCACCTGCCCTTCCTGCAGCGCCCGTTCCGCACCGTCCCGCTCGACGCCGGCGACTGGCTCCTCTGCGTCTCCGTGGCGAGCTCCGTCGTCTGGATCGGCGAGCTGAAGAAGCGGGTCCTGCGCGGTCGCCGGGGCTGAGAGAGCGTGAACCCATCCCCTCCCGTCGCCGCGGCGGCCGATCCGCGTCGCATCGCGTCGTTGCTCCTCCCTCACATGCCGGCGGGCATGCTCGGTCGTCGCGCCTCGCCTACCGCACCTACACGGCCTCGCCCCCATCCCGGAGCGGACCGTCGATCCGCGAGGCCGCGTGGGGTTCGACCGCGAGGACGTCCTCGCGGGCCAGGAGCTGCTCCTCACCCGCGGCCTGGGCGAGTCGGAGCGGGAGGGGGGCCCGCGGACGTGGGCCGAGCTCCGCGAGAACCGCTACGATCCGGCCACCGGGGTGCTGAGGTTCACCGAGGGCCAGGCGGCGGCGTTCGAGCACGCGCGCGAGTCGCCGCGTGCGTTCTTCTCGCAGCCGAGCGCGAGGACCGGGCTCTCGCCGGGGCTCGTCTCCAGCCCCGACGACCTCCGGCGCCTGACCGCGTTCTTCGCGTGGACCGCCTGGGCCGCCGCCGCAGACGCGCGCGGCGGGCCGGGGGGTCACCCCCGCTCCGCCCGCAGGCCCGCCGGCACGAGGAGCTTCTCGGCCAGATCGAACAGCCCCTGCACGCCCAGCGCGAGGAGCGCCGCGGGGACCGCGCCCTCGAGGATGAGCGGCACCGACAGCAGCCGGATGCCGGTGAGGATGGGCTGGCCGTAGCCGCCGGCCCCCACGAGCGCGCCGAGCGTCGCGGTGCCGACCGTGATGACCGCGGAGGTCTTCACGCCGGCCAGGATGGCGGGGGTGGCGAGCGGCAGCTCCACCCGCCGGAGCCGGGCGAGCGGCGGAAGCCCGAGGGCCTCGGCCGACTCCCGCAGCTCCGGGGCCAGCCCGGTGAGCCCGGCGTGCGTGTTCCGCACGATCGGCAGGAGCCCGTACAGGAACAGCGCCGCGATGGCGGGGCGCGCCCCGATCCCGAGGAGCGGGATCATGAACACGAGGAGCGCGAGCGAGGGGACGGTCTGCACCACCCCCACGATCGCGAGGACGAGCCGGCCGAGCCGCGGGCGGCGCGCGGCCAGGATGCCGAGGGGCACGGCGGCGAGGATCGCGCCGGTGAGCGCCACGGCGACCAGCACGAGGTGCTCGAGCGTGCGATCGGCGACGCGGCGCGCGAGCCCGTCCGTCGCCACCGGTGCCGGCGCGAGCCCGAGCCGTTCCGCGAGGAAAGCCGCCGCCACCTCGCCGGGGTCGGCGTGCTCCAGCTGCACGCGCGCGTTCATGGCGGTCATCTCTCGCGCGGTGATGGTGCCCGCGAGCCGGCGGATGGCTGCGACGGCCGCAGGGGCGCGCGCGTCGAGATCCAGCCGCTGGAGGATCACCGCGTCGTAGCGCGGGAACGCCCGCCGGTCGTCGTCGAGCGCCGACAGGTCGAGCTGGGCGATCTGGGCATCCGTCGAGTAGAGGTCCACCACGTCCAGCGCGCCCTCCGCCAGCGCGCGATAGGCGAGGTCGTGGTCGAGCCCGCGCACCGACGACGCCGAGAGGCCGTAGCGCGACCGGAGCGCGGGCCAGCCGTCGGCGCGGTCCACGAACTCGTTCGTGAAGCCGAACCGGAGCCCGGGGTGCCGGAGCAGGTCCGAGATGGTCCGGATGCCGAGCCGCTCGGCGGCTGCACGCCGCATCCCGAGCGCGTAGGTGTTGTCGAAGCCGAGCACGGCCGCCACGCCGACCCCGCGCGCCGACAGCGCGCGCCGGAGGGCGGCGTCGTCGGCGATCGGCTCGCCGGCCAGGATCTCGCGGACGAGGGTGCCGGTGTACTCGGGGTAGACGTCGATCTCGCCCCGCGTGAGCGCCTCCCAAACCACCCGCGTCCCGCCGAGCGCCCGGCGGTGGACGGCGGCCGTCCCCGTCGACGCGGCGGTCTGCGCGACGATCTCGCCGAGGACGACCGACTCGGTGAAGGCCTTCGAGCCGACGCGGACCCCGGGGGTCGCCAGCGCGGCGAGGGCGAGGGCCACCGCGAGCATCACCGCACCTCCGGGAGGACGAGGGCCCGGTGGGCGCCGACGAACCGGGCGACGAACGGATCGGCGGGGTGACGGGCGAGATCCTCGAGCGTCCCCGCCTGGACCACCCGGCCGTCCCGGAGCAGCACCAGCCGGTCCGCGAGGAAGGCCGCCTCGGCGAGATCGTGGGTGACCAGGACGACCGTCTTCGACAGCGCCCGGAAGGCGGCCCGCAGGTCCTCCTGGAGCCCGGCCCGCGTGATGGGGTCGAGCGCGCCGAGGGGCTCGTCGAGGACCAGGAGCTCGGGATCGAGCATCAGCGCCCGGATCAGGCTGACCCGCTGCGCCTGCCCGCTCGAGAGCGCGCCCGGGTGGCGCTCCAGCGCGTCGGCCGGGAGGCGCGCCAGCGCCGCGAGCTCCGCCAGCCGCGCGCGGACGCGCTCCGCGGCCCAGCCCAGATGGCGCGCGACGAGGGTGGTGTTCGCGGCGGCGGTCAGGTGCGGGAAGAGGCCACCGCCCTGGACGACGTAGCCGATGCGCCTGCGCGCCGCGTGGTCGCCGGGTCCGATCGGCGCGCCGAGGAAGCGGACCTCGCCGGCGTCGGGACGGAGGAGGCCGAGCGCCAGGCGGAGCAGGGTGGACTTGCCGGCGCCGCTCGGCCCGAGGAGCGCCACGGCCTCGCCACGGCTCACGGTGAGTGACACCGGCCCGATGGCCGCCGGCCCGCGGAACCGCTTCGTGAGCTGGTGCAGCTCGAGGACGGGTTGGGCCATTCGCTGGGCGGGCTCCGCGGGCCCCCTCTTCGCGTCTACCTCTACCCCGGTCCGCGCCGGCGCGGCGCGGACATCCGGGGTCGGGCGCGCGAGCGCGCCGGGAGCGCGTCAGGGCGGCGCGGCGCCCCGGCCCCGGCCGCCGCTCACGCGTGCGCGCCGTGAACCCCGCCGCAGCCGTGCCGGCGCGGCCCCTCGCGCAGGAGGATCGCGAGCCGCTCGCGCTGCGCCGGGTCGAGCACGTCGTGGACGCGGGCGACCGCCTCGGCGACGCGGGCCCGGAGCGCCGAGGCGCTGGCGAGCCGCGCTTCGATGGCCTCGCGCACGCGCGTCGCGTCGAGCCCGGGCGCGACGATGAGGTCGGCGAGGTCGCCGCGGAGCGGGTGCGCGTCGGCGCGGAGCGCCCTGAACGCCTCGGACAGCGCGTCCAGCTCGGCGCGGACGGCGCGCTCCTGGTCCGGGCTCGCGCCGATGCGGCGGAGGAGCCAGCCGGCGCGGACCTGGCCGTGGCCGTGGCGCCGCCACCGGCGGAAGGCGGCGGCGCGGACGACGCCGGCGGCGAGGAGGACGACGACGGCACCGAGGGCGCCGGACAGGAACGAGCTCATGGGGATGCCTCCGTGAAGGTCACGGGAGCATCCTCGCGTGCGCGCTTGTCCGGTGCGCGTCGCGAACGTGAAGAAGGATGAAGGTCAGACCGGCTGCGCCGGCTCCCCGAAGTCGGCCCGCGGGAGCCCCGTCCCGGCCTGGATCTCGAGCCGCTCGGCGACCCAGGCCCGCACCTTGAGGAGGTGCTCGTCCTCCTCGGCCAGGCACTCCGTGAAGCGCTTCGCCACCTCGGTCTGGCCCATCCCCTCGGCGAGCGCGATGAGCAGCTTCCACCCGTCGTTGTCGATGAGCTCCGCCGCGAGCAGCGTGTCGAGGCACTGCGTGAGCGTCGTGCGCGGGTCGGCGAGGGACTGGACGAGCCCGAGGCCCTGCACGCCGGCGAGGTTCGCGCAGGGCGTCACCGCGGTGGGATCGCCCCCGAGCTGCTCGATGGCCTCCGTGACGACGAGCATGTGGCGGTGCTCCTCGTCGCGAAGCTGCCGCAGCTCGGGGGCGCCGAGGTCGCCGTCGCTCGTCCTGCTCGCGGGCAGCTTCGCGAGCACGGCCTCGTAGAGCCGGACTCCGGTGCGCTCGAACGCCAGCCGCTCGCCGAGCTTGTCGAGCAGCACGTTCGCGGTCTCCCCCCGGACGGCCTTGGAGAGGCTCTTCACGGCGCCCTTCACCGTCGCGGGAGGCGGCATGGTGCCGGCGGGCGGCGCCGCCTTCGACCACTCCGCGCGGAAGTCGGCGAGGCGCTCCGCGCCCCCCTCCGTCGCAGCGGCGCGCTGCGCCCCCTCCACCGCCTTCTTCGCGTCCACCGGGGAGGCCGCGATGCCGGTCCGGTTCGTCCCCATGTCGGTGGGCTTCTTCGAGTGCTTCTGCGCCATGGCGTTCCCCTCCCTAGTGGACCGACGTGGTCCCGGCGAGCTCGGTCCCGGGCCGCCAGCGATAGCCGCCGGCGACGATCTCCGTGGGCGAGCCGTCGGCGTTCATCCGCCGGCGGTACGCGATCGACGCCGGCGACTCCTCCTCCAGCGGCACGAAGCGCGTCCCGCTCGCCCGCAGGTCCACCTCTCGCTCCAGGACCTGGCGCACGAACTCGCGCTGGCTCTCGAACCGCAGCGGCTCCGGGAGCGACCGGGGCAGCACCGCGGCGGCGTCCCGCTTCTCCACCGACTCGAACAGCTCCCGCACGGCGTGCAGGTGGCCGAGCTCGTAGTCCAGGAATCGCTCCCAGATCGCCTTCACCGCCGGCTCGCGCTCCTGCTGCAGGCAGCTCCAGTAGTTCCAGACCTCCGTCGCCTCGTGCAGGAGCCACTTCTCCAGCCAGCTCTCGTCCGGATCGATGAGCGACTCGTACTGGGTGACGTGCTGCTCCTCGATCGACGCGATCTCCGCGTAGAGCGCCCGCGCGACCGGGTCCGAGAAGATCGGCCCGATGTTCATGTAGTAGGCGTGCGTCTGCTGCTCGCCCGCCATGAGCGTGAGCGTGTTCAGCTTGGTGAGCGGTTGCGCCTTCGCGCGATCGTAGTGGTCGCGCAGGTCGTCCTCCGGGGCGCGGTGCTCCTGCTCGGTCGGGCGACCGGGCATCACGTCGGTGTAGCTCTGCAGGATGTTGTTCGCGTCCTTCCCCTCCAGGCGATCGAGCAGGGCCGAGTACCGGTACATGTGGTCGAAGTCCTCGAGCAGCCCGAACCGGAACGCCTGCGCCACGTACGGATCCGGCTCGTGCTGCGCGAGGTGCGCGGTGACCTCGATGGCCACCTGCTCGTAGCCGATGGTGGTCTCGAGCGGCGACTGGTCGGCGGGGTTGAGCCAGTTCACCAGCGTGGCCTGGTGCTGCTCCACGCGGCGGATGCGGGCGAGCGGCTGCTGGAGGCGCGCGTTCATGCGGGCGCAGGCGTGCTGGAAGCGCAGCGCCTCCTGCTCGATCCCGTTCATCAGGATCACCCGCACGCGGGTGAACGCGTCGGCGTCGAGCTTCGAGTACTGGTGCCGCAGGAAGTCCTTCCAGGTGAACTGCTGCTTGTCGAGCGGGGTCCCCCGCTCCTTCGTCAGGTCGAGGCTCACGGCGTTCCTCCAGGGGTCATCGACAAGCTGCGCAAGCCGCTCGCGGCCGGCAAACCGGCCGCGAGCGTGCGCGAGTCGCCGTGGCGCCCGCCCGCCGGGACGTCGCGTCACCCTTCCGGCGCATCCAGGAACGGCTCGACCGCGACGGGCATCGCGGGCGACTCGAACACCTCGTAGTGGGTGAGCCCGGGGAGGATCGCGAGCCGCGCCTTCGACACGCCGCTGCGATCGAGGCCGCCGTCGCGGCGCCCGCCGCCGAGCCGCTGGAAGAGCTGGACCGCGTGCTCGGGCCGGATGGCGTCCGCGTCGGCGTAGACGAGCAGGGTGGGCGCGGTCACCTGCGCGACGTCCGCCGACCAGTCGTATGGGCGGTTCTCGAGCTCCCCCAGCTTGTCGAGCAGGTCGGGAAAGCGCTCGGGGTGCGGCGCGATGGCGGCGTACGTCTGGTACACGGGCGACGGCCGCATCGGCTCTGCGAGCGCGCGGCCGAGGTGCTGGAACCCCGCCTTCACCTCGGGGTACCACCCCGCGTCGGAGAACGGCACCGACACGAGGACCAGCCTGCGGACGCGCTCGGGGTGCTGGATCGCCGTCCTCAGGGCAACCCCGCCGCCGAGCGAGTAGCCGAGAAGATCGGCCCGCGGGATCCGGAGCTGGGCGAGCAGCGCGGCGACGTCGTCGGCGAGCCGCTCGAAGCGGAGCGGTCGCTCGACGTCGGCGGTGCGGCCGTGGGCCTGCAGGTCCACCGAGATCACCTGGCGGTGCGCGGCGAGGCGCTCGGCGACGGGGGCGTCGAGCGCGCTGTTGTGCAGGCCGCCGTGCAGGAGGACCAGCGGCGCCCCGCCGGTGCCGCGGATCTCGTAGTAGAGGCGCAGGCCGTCGACGTCCGCGTATCCGGAGGAGCGGGGGCGTTCGGGGGCGTTCATGGCGGGTCTCTCGAGGCTGGAGGTGTGCTGGGTGCCGGCGGCCGCGCAGGCGCAGAGCACGCTGGCGAGCGTGGCGAAGGCGCGCGGACGAGGTCGCGTGGGCGATCGGGGCGTGCGAGGCGTGCGAGGGCGCGCGGCGAGGGCGTCGTGGTGGGGGGTCATGTGGCCCTCGACGTCGTAGCCCGTCGGATCTCATCGCGCGCGACCCAAGCGGGAGGTCGACCCCGGTTCACCGCCCGGCGCGCGTGGTGGCGCGGCCATGCCAGGGCTCGCCGCGCGCACCCGATGGCCTGACCTGCGGCAGCCTTCCCCGGCATCGATCACCCAAGGTGAATGGCGCGCCCGAGCGTTTCGCCGCATTCCCCGGCTGTGTGGTTGTCCGCGGAACGGTGCGTGGCTCTCCTGCACGTGGACCCCCCGACATCGAAAGGGATCACCATGCGCGGGAAGCCGATCGGCAGGCGGCAGTTCCTGGTGCGCACGACGGCAGCGGTCGCGGGTGCGGCGACGGCGCGCGGTGCGCTCGCACGGATGATGCGCGGGGGCGGGGGAGGCGGGGGTACGACCACCGTGACGGATCCGCCGGTCAGCGGGCCGCTGAGAGCGCTCCCCGTCGCGACGCCGGTCTCCGGGTCGCCGGGCGGCATGCTCCACTACCGGCTGGAGGCGTGCCAGGCGCCGGTCGCGATCGACGGGGCGAGCGCGAACGCGATGGTGTACCGGGACCTCGGCGCGCCGCTGGACGGCCGCTTCGTGGCGCCGGTGCTCCGGGCCGAGCCCGGCCCCGGCCAGCGCATCCGCCTCGAGTTCACGAACGGCCTCCCGGCCGACCCGGCGCTGAACCTGCTCGGCCACGAGCGCCATCCCACCAACGTGCACGTGCACGGGCTGCACGTGTCCCCCGGGGCGGACGCGATGACGGGCCTGCCGGCGGACGACGTGCACCTCCGCATCGAGGGCGGCGGGCAGGGCCTCACCTACGACTACGACCTCGCGATGCAGCGGCCGGGCTCGATCGCGCTCTACCATCCGCACCTCCACGGCTCCGTGGCGGAGCAGATGTGGAACGGGCTGGTGGGCGCGATCGACGTCTCCGACGGCGAGATCACCGCGCTCGATCCGTACCCGGCGACGCTCCTCGTGCTCAAGGACGTCACGGTCTCGAACGGCGCCCCCGCGCCCTACACGATGCTCTCCGAGTACATGCGGGGCAGGGAAGGCAACGTCGTCACCGTCAACGGCCAGGTGAACCCGTACCTCGCCGTCACCGCGGGCGAGGTGCGACGGCTGCGCATCCTCAACGTGAGCAACGCCCGCTTCTACCGCCTCTCGCTCCAGGGCCACCCGTTCCACGTGGTGGGCGCGGACGGTGGGCTCCTCGATCGGCCCACCGCGGCGCGGTCCGAGCTCCTGATGGCGCCGGGCGAGCGCGTGGACCTGCTCGTGCCGTTCGGGACCGCCGACAAGGGCGACTACAAGCTGCTCGCGCTGCCGTACGCCCGGCACGGGAACATGGCGAGCGCGCAGGTGACGCTGCTCACGGTCCGGATCGCGAGCCGGACGCGCGCCGCCCAGGCGCTCCCCGCCGCGGTGGCCCCGGGGACGACGAGGCTCTCCGACGATCCGGCGCTGGCGCGGCCGAGGTTCGCGCTCAGCATGGGGCAGGGGCGGGGCTACATCAACGGCATCACCTTCGAGCAGCTCGCGGACGGCTCCATCCGCAGCTGCGAGCATCACTCGATGGTCGGCGACGACGAGATCTGGGAGGTCGTGAACGAGAGCGGCATGGACCACCCGTGGCACCAGCACGTGAACGACGCCCAGGTCCTCTCGATCAGCGGCGGCGACGCGAGCATCGCGAGGTACGCGGCGCTGTACACGAGCGCTCCCGCGTGGAAGGACACGATCATCATCCCGAAGTGGGGCAGCGCGACCTTCCGCATGCCGATCCGCGACCACGGCGGGATGACCATGTTCCACTGCCACATCCTCGAGCACGAGGACATCGGGATGATGGGAATGTGGCACCTCATGGACGACGGGATGGGCGGGATGTGAGCGGCCGCTCCCGCGCCGGACGCCGCTGCCATGGGGCGTCGGCCCGTCCGCCGCGCGTCGATCCCCGAGTCGCCTCCGAAGGGGGAACTCGTCGCCGCGCCGCTCGACCGGTGGACTTTACAGAAAGTTAAGGCTATACAGCGGGTTCCCCGGCCCACTCTGGGCAGGGCACGACGGCGGACATCGCCGCTCGAGAACGAAGAAAGTGTCGTGAGAGATGGCTACCGGTACCGTGAAGTGGTTCAACGATGCGAAGGGCTTCGGCTTCATCACCCAGGACGGCGGCGGCGAGGACGTGTTCTGCCACCACACCGCCATCCAGGCCGAGGGCTTCCGGAGCCTCGCAGAGGGGCAGAAGGTCGAGTTCGACGTGACCAAGGGCCCGAAGGGCCTGCAGGCGGCCAACGTCCGTCCGATCTGATCCGCTGACCTGTTGATCCGCTTCACAGCGGAGACGGAGCCCGGCCCCAGCAGGCCGGGCTTCGCCATTCCTGGGATCCACTGCGCCGGCCGCTCGGGCCCATGCCCGCCCGGCAAGGGCCAGTTCCGCGCCGACGAGCGGCGCACCCCCGTCGAGCCTAGAAGAGAGAGATGAACGAGAACTTCGGCGAGATGAAGGCGCGGCTCCGCAAGCTCACCGAGCGGCTCACCGGCGAGCCGGACCGCATGCTGGGGAACCTCGAGTTCGCGCGCGCGGTGAGCCAGGCGCAGCGGCTCCTGCGCGACGGGGACCGCACGCGCGAGCCGTCCGAGGCGCTTCGCGCGGCCATCGACAAGGCGGAGCTGCTCGGGCGGTCCAGCCGGGAGGGCTGATAGCGCCGCCCATTCGCGTGGAGCCCTGCTGCGGCGCACGCTGGCTGCCTGCGCCGGGCAGACTCGTCCCTGCGCTGCTCGACGTGCCGACGGGCACGCCTGCGCTGCTCGGTCCTCGTGTGCCCGGCTCGGCGACGCCATCGTGTGCCTCGCGACGGGCCCCACGCGAACGGGAGGCGCTGTGAGAGCGCGTGAACCCATCCCCTTCCGTCGCCGCGGCGGCCGATCCGCGTCGCATCGCGTCGGTGCTCCTCCCTCACATGCCGACGGGCATGCTCGGTCGTCGCGCCTCGCGCTGCTCGCGGCTCGACCGCCTGGCTCGGTCCGGGGATGGATTCACGCGCTCCGTGCGCTGGAGGCCGTTCCGCGGTGGATGGCCGCGGCGCCGAGACCGATCGGCTCACGTGCACCCGCTGGCCGCCCGCCGCGTCACGGGCCGGACTGGCCCGGGGCGGTCACGGCGCGAGCCAGCCCATCGCGGCCGACACCGCGGCCTCGACGCCGGTGCGCAGCGTCGGGTGCAGCACCGGCGCGAAGCGCGGGTTGTGGTTGGTGGGGAGCTCTCCCAGCCGGCCCGCCGCCCGGGCGTTGCGGTAGGACTCCGGATCGGTCCCGCCCACGAACCAGAACACGGCGGGCACGTGCCACTGGGCGCCGAAGCAGCCGAAGTCCTCGCTCGCGGACGTCGGCGCCACCTCCTGCACGCGCTCCGCCGGGAAGCTCCGGTGGAACGCCTCGACGACGCGACGGGTCGCCTCGGCGTCGTTCACGACGGCGCCGTAGCGATCGAGCGGCGTGATCTCGGGCGGCCTGGGCGCCCCCGACGCGGCCGCCTCGGCCTTCACGATCCGCTCGATGGCGGCGAGCACGCGCGTTCGCACGCCCTCGTCGAACGTGCGCACGTTCAGCTTGATGAGCGCCTCGTCGGGGATGACGTTCTCCTTGGTGCCGGCCTGCAGGGCGCCCACGGTGACGACGGCCGCCTCGCTCGCGGCCAGCTCGCGGGAGACGATCGTCTGGAGGCGGAGCACGGTGGCGGCCGCCATCACCACCGGGTCGATGCTGGCCTGGGGCATCGAGCCGTGCGCCCCGCGCCCGAACAGCCGGATCTGCAGGCTGTCGCCCGCGGAGGTCATGACGCCGGCGCGCCAGCCCAGCACGCCCGCCGCGCCGACCATGACGTGCTGACCGAGCACCACGTCGGGCCTGGGAAAGCGCGTGAACAGCCCGTCGTCGATCATCGCCTGCGCGCCGGTGGCGATCTCCTCGGCCGGCTGGAACACCGTGAGCAGCGTCCCCCGCCACGCGGTGCGGGCGCGCCCGAACAACGTCGCCGCTCCGGCGAGCCACGCCACGTGCATGTCGTGGCCGCAGGCGTGCATCACCGGGACGTTCCTGCCCTCCGCGTCGGTCGCCGTGACGGTGCTCGCGTACGGGAGCCCGGTCAGCTCCTTCACCGGCAGCGCGTCCATGTCGGCGCGGAGCATCACCGTGGGACCATCGCGGTTGCGAAGCAGGCCGACGACGCCGGTCTTCCCGATGCCGGTGGTCACCTCGTAGCCGGCGGCGCGAAGCCGGTCCGCCGCGATCGCCGCGGTGCGGGTCTCCTGCATCGAGAGCTCGGGGTGCGCGTGGAGGTCGGTGTAGAGGCTCTCCAGGTCCGGGAGCAATGCGTCGAGCGTGGCGAGGAGTCCGCCGGGATCTTGCGCGTTCGCCATCGGGTTCTCGCTCCACCCGTGAGCCGGGTCTCGAGGGTGCACGCGATGCTAGCGGACGTCGGGCAGGGCGGGCCGGCTCGGGAGAGGTCCCCTCTCCGGCGGGGTCCGGGCGGCGGCGCCGGCGGCCCTGATTCACGGTGCGTACTGCTCGTCGGTGACCTTCTCCATCCAGTCGGCGGCCTTCCCGTCCAGCGCCTCCTGGATCGCCAGGTGCGTCATCGCGGTCGCGGGCGCGGCGCCGTGCCAATGCTTCACGCCGGGCGGGATCCACACCACGTCGCCGGGCCGGAGCTCCTCGATGGGACCGCGCCACTGCTGCACGCGGCCGGCGCCGGAGGTGACGATCAGGGTCTGGCCGAGCGGGTGGGTGTGCCACGCGGTGCGGGCGCCCGGCTCGAACGTGACCTGGCCGCCGCTGGCCCGCGCCGGATCGTTCGCCTGGAACAGCATGTCCACCCGGACCGTGCCGGTGAACCAATCGGCCGGTCCCTTCTGCGAAACCTGCGTGCCTGCACGTGTGATGCGCATCTGCGTCGGACCTCCGGCGGGCGCCGTCCGCGAGGCGTCGGCCGATCGTGGTGCCGTGGCCCGGGCAGCGGGCGCGGACGGCGGGGACAGGAGGAGCAGCGAGGCGGCGGTGGCGAGGACGTTCATGGCGACGGGCGGGAACCTACGCGCGGGCGAGTCGCGGCGAAACGGGAGGAACGCGCATGAGGCGTGAAGGAAGCCTTCACGTGGCGGTCGCGCGGAACGCGCGAACGCCGCGGCGAGCGCCGGCGCGGATCAGCCCGCCCGCGTCCTCGACTGCCCCGCCACCTCGCGGGCGACGTCCACGAAGGCCCGGAGCGCCGGGGACACCTGCGCGCGGCTGGGGAAGTAGAGGAAGAAGCCCGGCACCGCCGCGGCGTAGGGCTCGAGCACGAGCCGGAGCCGCCCGCTGCGCAGGTCGTCAGCGACCTCGGGCTCGAACGAGTAGAGCAGGCCCACGCCGGCGACGGCCAGGGCGTGCATCAGCACCGGATCGTTCGTGGTCACCGTCCCCTGGACCGGGACGCGCCAGGACTTCTTTCCGCGCTCGAGCTCCCAGGCGTACCTCGCCCCGTGCACGCTGGAGCGGATGCAGATGCAGTCGTGCTGCAGGAGATCCTGTGGCTTCTCCGGCGTGCCGCGCCGCGCGAGGTAGGAGGGCGCGCCGACCACGACGAAGCGGCCGGGCTCGGTGAGCCGCACCTGGACCATGTCGCGCTCGATGGATTCGCTCAGCCGGATGCCGGCGTCGAGCCCTTCGGCGATGATGTTCACGAACCGGCTCTCCACCTGCACCTCGACCTCCACCCTGGGGTGTCGCTCGATGAACCGCGGCAGGAGCCGGGCGAGCACGGGCGTGACCGCGGTGCTGGGCACGGTGAGCCGCACGCGGCCGGTGACCTCGCCGGGCCGGACGGACACGGTCTTCAGCGATTCCAGCGCCTGGTCCACCGCCGCCCCCGCGTTCTCGAGCAGGCGCTGCCCCGCGTCGGTGAGGGCCACGGTGCGCGACGTCCGCGTGAGGAGCGTGACGCCGAGGCGTGTCTCGAGCTGCCGGACGGACTGGCTGAGGGCCGACGTGGAGACGCCGAGGTGCCGCGCGGCCGCGGCGAAGCTGCGGCGACGGGCGACCGCGATGAACGCGTTGAGCGCGTTGAGCGGTGTGAAGGCCATGGTGCGCGTCCTCCTCCTTGCCGGCGCCGGTGCGGCCGCCGGGATCCTACGATCCTCTTTCGGCCGACGGGGGAGCGTCGGTGCCCCGGAACGCGCATGGGGCGTTCGGGAAATCTTCACGGCACGGCGGGAGCGACTCGCGACAGAATGGTGGCGGAGGACGTGCCCGCCGCGGGTGGCCGGCATCGGGGGCGTCCGGCCCGAATGCTCGTCTTCGAGATCATCATCGGCCTGCTCCTCGCCGGCGCGGCCCTCACCGCCCTGTCCCGGCGGATCGGGACGCCGTACCCGGCGCTGGTGGCGCTCGCAGGCGCGGCGCTCGCGCTCGTGCCGGGCACGCCGACGCTGGTCCTCGAGCCGGACCTTGCGCTGACGCTGTTCGTCGCGCCGGTGCTGCTCGACGCGGCCTACGACGCGTCCCAGCGCGACCTGCGGGCGAGCTGGCGCACCGTGGCCGGCCTTGCGGTCGGCGCGGTCGCGCTGACGGTGGTGGTGGTGGCGGTGGTCGCCCGCGCGCTCGTGCCCGGCATGCCCTGGGCGGTGGCGGTGGCGCTCGGCGCCATCGTGGCGCCCCCGGACGCGGCGGCCGCGACCGCGGTGCTCGGGCAGCTCCGCCCGCCGCACCGCCTCATGGTGATCCTCGAGGGCGAGAGCCTGTTCAACGACGCCAGCGCGCTCCTCGTCTACCGCCTGGCGGTGGGCGCGGCGGTGGCGGGCGCGCTCTCGCCGCTCGAGGCGCTGCCGCTGCTGCTGGTCGCGACGGTGGGGAGCGTGGCGCTCGGGTACGCGCTCGCCCGCGTGATCCCGCCGCTCATCGCGCGCATCGAGGACGTGCCCATCGCCGTGGTGGTCCAGTTCTGCGGGACGTTCGCGGTCTGGATGCTCGCCGAGCGGCTCCACCTCTCGGGCATCCTCACCGTCGTCGTCTTCGCCATGGCGAGCGCCCAGCGCGCCGCGGGGCAGATGGCCGCGCGCGTCCGCATCCCGTCGTATGCCGTCTGGGGATTCGCGGTCTTCGTGCTGAACGTCCTCGCGTTCATCCTGGTCGGCTTCCAGCTGAAGGCGATCCTGGGGCGGATCGACGCGGCCACGCTCCTCCGGTACGCCGGCGTGGCGGGGGCGGTGGGCCTCGCCGCCATCGTGGCG
Source organism: Anaeromyxobacter dehalogenans 2CP-1 (assembly GCF_000022145.1). Taxonomy (NCBI): domain Bacteria; kingdom Pseudomonadati; phylum Myxococcota; class Myxococcia; order Myxococcales; family Anaeromyxobacteraceae; genus Anaeromyxobacter; species Anaeromyxobacter dehalogenans. Next base: position 3,740,676 of record NC_011891.1, on the reverse strand, counting down.
CGCATCGCGTGGGTGTCCGCCACGGCCGCCGTGAGTCGGCTGCGCTGCCGCCCAGCGTGCGACGGGGCGCCGGAGCGGCCGGACGCGATCGGGCTCTCGCCGCGCGGCGCCGCGGTGGTCGGCTGGTGCGGCATGCGCGGCATCGTGACGCTCGCCGCGGCGCTGGCGTTGCCCACCGGCGGCCGGGGCGCGCCGGCGTTCCCGCACCGGGACCTGGTCGTGTTCACCGCGTTCGCGGTGGTGCTCGGGACGCTGGTCCTGCAGGGGATGACGCTCCGCCCCCTGCTGCGCGCGCTGCGGCTCGAGGGAGATCGCTCGGTCGATCGGGAGGTCCGGCTCGCGCGCGTCGAGACGCTGCGCGCCGGCCTGTCGGCGACCGACGGCGCGGCGGGTGACGAGCTCTCGCGCGTGCTGCGGCACCGCTACGAGGTGATGCTCCGCGGCGCCGAGGCGGAGCTGCGCGGCGGGGCCGCGGAGGCGCCCGCGGGCGAGGCCGACGGTGGGCCGCCGCGCACCCAGGGCGCCGCCGTGGCGCGCCGGGCGGTGGAGGCGGAGCGCGGGCGGCTCCTGTCGCTGCGCGCCGAGGGTACGATCGGGGACGCGGCGTTCCAGCGCGTCGAGGAGGAGCTGGATCTCGAGGAGCTGGGCCTGCGGCGGCTGGCCCGCGACGAGGCGCCGGAGGCCTCGTGACCCGGCACGGCCCCATCCTGCGCGTCGAGCGGCTGTGCAAGGCCTACGGCGCGACTCCGGCCGTGGACGGGATCACGTTCCACGTCGCGCCCGGCGAGATCGTCGGGCTGCTCGGCCCGAACGGCGCGGGCAAGACCACCACCATCAGCATGATCCTGGGCGTGCTGGCGCCGACCTCCGGCGGGATCTGGATCGACGGCGTCGACCTGGCGCGGCGGCGCTCGGAGGCGCTCGCGCGCACCAGCTTCGCGGCGGTGTACGCGCCGCTGCCCGGGAACCTGACGGTCTCGCAGAACCTGACGGTGTTCGGGCTCCTCTACGGCGTCCGCGACGTCCGCGCCCGCGTGGAGGCGCTGCTCGCGGAGCTGGACCTCGTCCCGTTCCGCGACACGAAGACCGGCGTCCTCTCGTCGGGCGAGCAGTCGCGGGTCACCATCGCGAAGGCGATGCTGAACGCGCCGCGGCTCCTCCTGCTCGACGAGCCGACCGCGTCCCTCGACCCGGCCGTGGCGCGCGAGCTGCGGGTCCGGATCCGCGGCGTCGCCGCGCGCGAGGGGCAGGGCGTGCTGTGGACCTCGCACAACATGCGCGAGGTCGAGGAGGTCTGCGACCGCGTGCTGTTCCTGTCCCACGGCCGGATCCTGCTGGAGGGCGACCCGCGCACGCTGCCGGGCGAGCACGGGCGCGCCTCGCTCGAGGACCTGTTCATCACCGTCGCGCGCGAGCCGCTCGCGCTGGAGCAGCCGTGATCGCGTCGCGCGTCCGGCGGGTGTCGGCGGTCGTGCTGCGGCAGGCGTACCTGCTGCGCGGGAGCCCGGCGCGGATCCTGCCGCTGTTCGCCTGGGTGGCGATCGACGTGGTGCTCTGGGGCTTCATCTCCCGCTACCTGAACCAGGTCGCCGCGTCGGGGCTCGACTTCGTCCCGATGCTCCTGGGCGCCGTCCTGCTCTGGGACTTCTTCTCGCGGGTGATGCACGGCGTGACGATGGCGTTCTTCGAGGACGTGTGGTCGCGCAACTTCCTGAACGTGTTCGCGACCCCCATCACTACCGGCGAGTACGTCTCGGGCCTGGTGGTGTCGAGCGTGCTCACGAGCACGCTCGGGCTCGCGGTCATGCTCGGCCTCGCCACGGCGGCGTTCGGGCTCTCGTTCGTCGCCTACGGGCTCGCCATCGTCCCGGCGCTGCTGATCCTGTTCATGTTCGGGATCGCGCTCGGGATCCTGGGCTGCGCCATCGTGCTGCGCCTCGGCCCGGCGGCCGAGTGGCTGATCTGGCCCATCCCGGCGGTGCTCTCGCCGTTCGTGGGCGTGTTCTACCCCATCGCCACGCTGCCGCGCTGGATGCAGGCCGTGTCCTGGCTGCTCGCGCCGTCGTACGTGTTCGAGCAGCTGCGCGCGCTCACCGCCGGCCGGCCGGTGGCGTGGACCGCGCTCGGGCAGGGAGCGCTGCTGGCGGCCGGGACCATCGTGCTCGCGGGGTGGGCGTTCGTCCGCGTCTACCGGTACGCGGTCCGCACCGGGTTGCTGGCGCGGTACAGCGCCGAGACGGTGAGCTGACGGCGGCTGCCGCGCGTCAGGGGCGGCCGCGGGCCGGGGCGGCCGCGTTCACGACGCGGTACCGGACCCACAGCAGATCGCCGGGGCGGCGCTCCGCCGAGAGCAGCCGGAGGCGCAGCCTGGGCCCGGACTCGCCCGCGTCGAACAGGGCGGGCGTCCCGACGCTCCCGTCGGCCACCGGGGCGACGAGCAGGCTCAGCTCGTCGATGACGCCCGCGGCGAGGAAGGACCCGTTGATCTTGCCGCCGCCCTCGAGGAGCAGCCGGCGGATGCCGAGGCGCGCGCGCAGCTTCCCGAGGACCGCCGGCACGTCGATCCGGTCCCGGCCGCCGAACAGGTACGACACGCCGCGGTCGCGCAGGAAGCGGAGGTAGCGGTCCGGGACCCGCTCGGTCAGGACCGTGACGGCGTGCTCCGCGTCGATGGCGCCCGACTCCCAGCGCAGCCTGCCGGAAGGGTCGAGGGCGATCGCGTACGAGGGCGCTTCGGCCCGCGCGATGAAGTCGGTGCGCGGGACGCGTGCCCGGGGCCCGCGCGCCGGGAGCGGTGCCCGTCCCGCGTACGGCGCCATGGAGATGCGACCGATGATCCAGGCGTCGGCGCCGAGCGCGGCGTGGATCCGTTCGTACTCGGCGCTCAGCCGCGCGGACCGCGGCCAGCCGTCGGTGACGATGCGCCCGTCCACCGAGGGGCCCATGTGGCAGATGACGTACGGTCGCCCGGAACGGCCGGACGACCTGGAGCGCTTCGGGGACATCGTCGCGACCTCCGTCTCACCGCGGGCCCGGGCCCCCGGCGGCGCGATCCTACCGCCGCGCGGGAGCCGGCGCGGGCCTTCACCCCGCCTGGAGCGAGGCCATGTCGATCGAGAAGCGGTACTTCACGTCCGAGCGGAGCATCCGCTCGTAGGCCTCGTTCACCTGCTGCATCGGGATCACCTCGACGTCGGCGGTGATGCCGTGCGAGCCGCAGAAGTCGAGCATCTCCTGCGTCTCGGCGATGCCGCCGATGGGCGAGCCGGAGATGCTGCGGCGGCCGAGGAGCAGGCCGAACGCGGCGACCGGGAGCGGCTTCTCCGGCGCGCCGACGAGCGTCAGGTTGCCGTCGCGGCGGAGCAGGGCCACGTACGCGTTGAGGTCGTGGTCGGCGGCGACCGCGTCGAGGATGAAGTCGAAGCTGCCGGCGTGCTTGCGCATCTCGTTCGCGTCGCGGGAGAGGACCACCTCGTGCGCCCCGAGGCGGAGCGCGTCCTCCCGCTTGCCGGGCGAGGTCGTGAACACGACCACGTGCGCGCCGAGCGCGCGCGCGAACTTCACGCCCATGTGGCCGAGCCCGCCCAGGCCGACCACGCCGACCTTCTTGCCCTCCTTCACGCCCCAGTGCCGCAGCGGCGACCAGGTGGTGATGCCGGCGCACAGGAGCGGCGCGGCGGCGGCGGGATCGAGGTTCGGGGGGACGTGCAGCACGAAGTGCTCGTCCACCACGACGCTGCCGGAGTAGCCGCCGTAGGTCACGCCGCCGAGGTGCCTGTCCGGCGCGCCGTAGGTGAGGACCTGGCCCGCGCAGAACTGCTCGAGGCCGGCCCGGCACTCGGGGCAGGTGCGGTCGGAGTCCACCATGCAGCCGACGCCGACGAGGTCGCCGGGCGCGAACCGCGTCACCTCGGCGCCGACCTTCGCGACGCGGCCGACGATCTCGTGGCCCGGCACGCAAGGGTAGACGGTGGACGCGAGGCTGCTCCACTCGTTGCGCACGGTGTGCAGGTCGGAGTGGCAGATGCCGCAGTAGAGGATCTCGATCTGGACGTCGCGCGGGGTCGGGTCGCGGCGCGGGATCGTGGTGGCTGCGAGCGGGGACGTCGGGCTGGTGGCGGCGTACGCCTTGGCGTGGAACATGTGGCTTCCTCCGGGGCTCGCCGCGGCTCCACCGGGAGCCGGGCGGCGGGGAGGAAGCTACGCGCGCGCGCGGCGCCACGAAACGGGCGGATCGCGCATGGGCCGTTCAGGAAAGCTTCACGGTGCGCGTCGCGGCGCGCGCCGTCCACGGGCGCCGGCACGTCGGGCTGGGCGGCGCCGCGTCCCCGACGGAGCGCGGCGGGGCGGACCGCCCCGGCCCGTGTTAGGCATCCCCGCCGGAGGACGCATGACCGATCCCTCGGCCCACTCGGCGGCCCTGACCTACGGCTCGTACCTCGCGCTCGACGAGCTCCTCTCGGCGCAGCGGCCGCGCTCCGAGGAGCACGACGAGCTGCTGTTCATCGTGGTGCACCAGGTCTACGAGCTCTGGTTCAAGCAGGTGGTCCACGAGCTGGCCCACCTGCAGGAGCGGCTGCACCGGGGCGAGGGCGGCCACGCGCTCGCGACGCTGAAGCGCGTCCTCACCATCCTGAAGACCGTCGTGTCCCAGGTGGACGTCATCGAGACGATGACGCCGCGCCAGTTCACCGCGTTCCGCAGCCGCCTGGAGGCGGCGAGCGGGTTCCAGTCGGCGCAGTTCCGGGTGCTGGAGGCGATGCTCGGGCGCCGGGACGAGCGGATGCTCGCACCCTATCCGCCGGGCGGTCCGGGGCACGCGCCGATCGCGGCGGCGATGGCGGCGCCGTCGCTGTTCGACTCGCTCCTGCGCTACCTCGCGACCCAGGGCTTCGCGCCGCCGCCGGTCCCCGAGGCGCGCGCGGCGGGCTGGCGCCAGCCGTCCGAGGCGGTGCAGCGCGTGCTGCTGGACGTGTACCGCGCCGACGGCGAGGCGGCCCTGGTGTGCGAGCGCTTCGTGGACCTCGACGAGGGCGTGCAGGAGTGGCGCTACCGGCACGTGAAGATGGTCGAGCGGACCATCGGCGACAAGCCGGGCACGGGCGGCTCGGCGGGCGCGCAGTACCTGCGCACGACGCTGTTCACCCCGGCGTTCCCCGACCTGTGGGCGGTGCGGGGCGCGCTGTGAACCCGCTCGCGCGCCACTACACGCGGTTCCGGGTGGCGGAGCGGCTGCTGCTCACGGGCCACTCGCACCAGGCCTGGCCGGACGTCGCGCGGGAGGGAGTGCTCGAGGCGTTCGAGGACGCGGCGCGCGAGGTGGACGGGAAGTGGGGGCGGGCGCTCGCGAAGGCGGAGCGGGTGCGGGAGGGGTTCCGGGCGCTGCTCGCCGATCCCGGCGGCGAGCTCGCGCTCGGTGGGAGCACGCACGAGCTGGTGCTGCGGTTCCTCTCGGCGCTCGACCTGCGGCGGCGCCGGCGGCTGGTCACGACCGACGGCGAGTTCCACACGCTGCGGCGGCAGCTCGCCCGCCTCGGCGAGGACTGGCTCGAGGTGGAGGTCCTGCCGGCGCGGCCGGTGGACACGCTCGCCGAGCGGCTGGCCGCGCGCGCCGGCGACCGGACCGCCGCGGTGCTGGTCTCGGCGGTCCTGTACGAGGACGCGCGGATCGTCCCCGGGCTCGGAGGGCTCGCGGAGGCGTGTGCGGCCCGCGGGGTCGAGCTGCTGGTGGACGCCTACCACGCGCTCGGCGCGATGCCGTTCGCGCTCCCGGCCGTGGGGCTCGGGTCGGCCTGGATCGTGGGCGGCGGGTACAAGTACCTGCAGCTGGGCGAGGGGAACTGCTTCCTGCGCCTGCCGCCCCACGCGCGCGGGCTGCGGCCGGCCGTCACCGGCTGGTACGCCGAGTTCGACGCCCTGGCGGACGCGCCGCGCCCGGACCTCGTCCCGTATGGCCGCGGCGCCGCCGCGTTCGCGGGCTCGACCTACGACCCGACCAGCCACTACCGCGCGGCGCGCGTGATGGACTACTTCGGCGCGCAGGGGTTGACCCCGGAGGCGCTCCGCGCGAGCTACCGGCGCCAGGTGGACCTGCTCGCGGCGCGCTTCGACGCGCTCGGCCTGGACGACGCGCTGGTGGGGCGCGACCGCAGCACGCCGCTCGACCGGTTCGGTGCGTTCCTGGCGCTCGACACGCCCCGCGCGGCGGCCCTGCAGCGCGCGCTCGTGGCGCGCGGCGTGCTCGCCGACAGCCGCGGGCGCCACCTGCGGCTCGGCCCGGCGCCCTACCTCGACGACGCGCAGCTCGAGGCCGCCATCGAGCGGCTGGGCGAGGCGGCGCGGGAGCTCCGAAGCGAGCCGTGAGATGATGGCCGGACCATCCGTCGACGGGACGTCACCGCCGCGCAACCCCGGGCACCACGTATCGTGACCATGAACCGATCGTTCACGCAGTGCGCGCGCCAGCTGGCCGCGCTCCTCCTCGTCGCGCCGCTCGCCGCCGCCGCGCAGCCGCGCGACGCCCGCGGGAAGGGCGCCGCGCTCCCCGAGCCGTCACTGCAGGTCATCCTGAGGAGCCGCGACACGCTCGGCCTCGACGCCGGCCAGGTCGTCACGCTCGAGCTGAAGCTGAGCGAGGTCCAGCTCCGCGCCCGGGAGCTGGTCGCGGAGCGCGACCGCGACGTGGAGGCGGCGAGGTCGGGGCCGCAGAACGGGGCGTCGGGGCCGGGCGAGGGAGCGCTCCGCGGCGGCACCGGCGCCGCCCCGCCGCCTGGGGCCGTCCAGGTCCGGGACCAGCGCCTGCTCGCGGACTATCAGGCCCTGGACGCCGCCAGCGTCCATGGGATCCGGCGCATCTTCCGGCCGGAGCAGCTCGAGCAGCTCGATGCGCTGCTCGCGCGACGCGCCGAGGCGCTGGGCAGCGCGCAGCGGCGGCCGGCGCCGCCGCAACCGGGTACGCCGGCGGAGGCGCCGGCTCGCGCACCCTGAGCAGCGATCGGCGTCCGCGGCCGTCGCCGCGGTCACCGCGGAGGCAGGGCAGGGCGCCGAACGATCGGGGCGGAGGCGCCGGATGGCACCCCCGCCCCTCGGGAGCAACGGGGAGGATCGCTCCCCGCCGCCTCGCAGCGGTCGCTACGGCACCGCGTCGATCAGCGTCTGGCGGCCGTTCTCGAACTCCGATGGCGCCCAGCCGTTGTCGTACGCGTGCCGGCGCAGCCGGAACTGCTCGATCGCGTCATCGGACTGGTGGCAGCTCATGCACGACGCGGTGGTCGGGCCGAGGAGCTGGTCGTCGGCGAGGACGTTCCACGGCGCCACGCCGGCGTCGTAGGTGACCCCGACCACCTGCCTCGGATCCGGCAGCACGTCCGCGGTGGTGCCCGTGAGCGTGTCCACGTGGCAGGCGCCGCAGTCGTTCAGCGCGCGCGGGTACTCCACCTCCACGAAGCGGTGCGGGCGCCACGTCCCGTCGGTGCTGGCGGGCAGGTCCGCCTGCGCCTTGCAGGTGCCGTCGGTGTTCGCCACGACCGAGTAGTCCTTGCCGGTGGCGGAGGAGCCGTACACCTTGCAGTAGGTCAGCGGCCCGTCCTCCTCGTCCACGCAGGTGACGCACGCGTCGCCGGACGGCCAGTTCGGCAGCACCGCCAGCGCCTCGGCGGAGCCGAAGAAGAAGATGCCGTTGGTGCGGTAGTACATGAGGCCTCGGCCGGTCTCGCCGGCCGAGTGGATCGCGTGCACCATCGTGCGGAGGTCGTACGTCTGGCCGTTCAGGCCGTCGTACGCGTTCGCGGCGCTGATGCCGATGTCCACGCGGCGGTTCTGCTCGCTCGACGCCGGGTTGTGGCACATGACGCACAGCTCGATGCTGTCCACGCGGCTGCCGCCGTGCTGGTACAGCGTGCCGAAGTGGCACGCGTTGCACTTGTCCACCGAGACGATCTGGCGGCGGACGACGTCGGGCACCGCGCCGTCGGCGACCAGGAACTCGCGGGTCGGGGTGGTGGCGCGGACCCAGACGACGTTGCCGTTCGAGAACCGGACCTGCGGCTTGCCCTGCAGCGCGAGGATGCCGCGGGTGGCCGTGGTGCCCTGGAGCGGCAGCACCGTCGTGGCGACGTGGTTCGCGTCGCAGGTGGTGTTGGCGGTGGTGAGCAGGGTGGAGCCGTTGGGCTGGCCGGGCAGGATGGTGGTGGACGCGCCGGTGAGGCCGTCGTTCACCCAGTCGTCCGCCTGCGCGTACGACCGGATGAAGCTCATCGAGTTGCCGCAGCCGGCGGTCGTGTTGGTGCAGCCCTCGGTCGCCAGATCCGGCGGCGTCCGGAAGAACACCGGGCCGACGGCGTAATCGTCGTTGCAGGGATCCCAGGCCGCGCCGCCCTCGTCCGGGTTGGTCGCGGTCCAGGTGACCGTCACGTCCGCGACGCCGACCGTCACGCCGGTGATCGCCAGCTTGATGGTCGAGGCGAGCACGATCGACTGGTCGGCGCCGTCCCAGATCAGGCCGGCGCGCTCGGTGACCTGGCCGTCGTGGAACATCGCGGCGGTCTGGCCGTCATGGCACGGGCTGCAGGAGGAGAACGGCGTGAACGCGGCATGGTTGTAGGTGCCGGAGCTCGGCGCGCTCGGGAACGCGCCCAGGTCGTCGTGGCAGGACACGCACAGCGCGAAGGACACCGGGGCACCGGCGGCCGCGGCGAGCTGGTCGGGGCCTCGGTGGCAGGTGGCGCAGTTGTTCATGTTGCCCGGGAAGCCGTTCGAGAAGTCGTGGAAGCTGGTCCCGTTGGTCCAGAGCCAGTGGTAGACGCCGTCCGGCATGTTCTTCGAGTTGTGGATGCCGTGGACGATGCCCATGAGGCCGGTACCGCGGGTCCCCTCGGCGGGATCGACGCCCACGATCGGCGGCGTGACGTTGGCGTTCGCGGCGACGTACCCGGTCAGCCGCGTCTCGACCGCGCCGTCGCGGTTGTGGCAGACCACGCACGGGCCGATGCCCTGCGGGTTGGTCACGTCATGGGCCGCGCCGCGCCAGATGTGGTTGCCGTGGCAGTTCAGGCAGGCTTCGTCGCTCACGGAGCCGTGCGCCGCCTCGCCGAGCGTGGCGACCACGGTCGCGGTCATCTCGTCCGGGCCCATGGTGCTCAGCATGAACGTCGTGCCGGGCGCCGGGTCCGCCGCGAAGCCGGACACGGTGATGGTGTAGTTGCCGCTGCCGTTGCTCGAGACGGCCCACTGCACGTTCGGATCGCAGGTGGCGCTCGCGACGGTGCCGCACGGGATCTTGGTGCGGCGGCCGGCGCGGAGGGCCGGGTCGTAGACCCAGAACGCGTCCTCGTTGTGCGCGCGCAGCGTCGCCGCCTTGTCCGTGAAGTCGATCCGGTTCACGCCGTTCACCTTCACGTTGAAGCGGAAGGTCACCGCGTGCGTCTCCGGGTTCACCCTGATCGTGTAGCGGTCGTCGGTGGACAGCGTCACCTGGACCGCGTCGTTCGGCGCGAGCGCGTGGACGGACGCGATCGACCCTGCGTGACAGCCGGCGCACGCCTCGGTGGTGGCGAGCGGCGGCGCTCCCTGATCACCCTTGTCGCCCTGGTCCCCCTTGTCGCCCTGCGGCCCCTGCGGGCCCACCGGCCCCTTGTCGCCCTGACAGCCGGCGGACAGCGCCGTCGCGACCGCGATCGCGACGAGCATCATCAGCTTCCTCATGACTTCCCCCTCCTACGTCGGGTGCGCTACGGAACCCCGCGAACGTCGGAGCGCGATGAGACGCGCCCGAACCCCACCGGTCAATGCGACGACCGACCACGCCACAATCCGAGATCAATCGAATGGACCGGTGCGGCAATCGTGTCTGCGCAATCGAGCACGCCGGGGAACCTCCTGCGCCCCGGGGCACGCCGCGCACGGGGCGGTCGCTCGTCCCGGAGCGCGACGCGCCCGGCGAGCGCCGCGGCCGGCGCGGTCTCGCATCGCACCCGTCGGCGGCGCAGGACGAGGCTCAGCGCGCGCCGGGCGCGCACTCGGCGAGCAGCTCGGCGACGAGCTGCGCCATCCGCCGGTGGTGCGAGCCGGCCCAGTAGACGCGGCCGCACGGCGGGCACCGGCGGAACGCGCGGTGCCGCGCGCGCACCGCCGGCGGCACGCGATCCGCCACGGCCTCCGGCGCGACCGGCTCGAGCGGCGCGTTGCAGCGCAGGCACCGCCGGAACGGTGCGACGGCGCGCGCCAGGTCGAGCCGCCGGACCACCTCGGTGAGCTGCCGCCGCGGGTCGGTGGCCCGGACCCAGTAGCCGTGGGTCACCACGCGGCGCTTCAGCAGGCCCTGGTCCCGGGTGAGCAGGACGCGGCCCTCGCCGGCGGAGACGGCCGCGAGCTCCTCGTCACCCGCGTCCGGCCACCAGCGCGCGTCGAACCCGAGCATCCGCAGGTGCCGCGCGAGCCGGCCCAGGTGGCCGTCGAGCACGAAGCGCACCTCGCGCAGCGGGGCCGGGCGGACGCGCGCGAGCGGTCCGATGTCGAGCGCCTCGAACACCGGGTAGACGCTCACGCGCGCCCCGTCCCGGAGCGGCCAGGAGAAGCCCACCGACTCCCCGTCCGCGAGGACGAGGTCCACCTCCGTGTGCGGCACGCCCAGCGACTCGATCACGTCCTTGACGGCAGGGCGGCCGTGAAAGGCGTGCTCGAACGGAACGCCGCGCCGGCGCGGCGGCAGGAAGTCGTTCAGCTCGGCGTAGAAGCGGAACGTGGCGCGGGCCATGGGCCGATCCGACGTTAGGCGTCGTCCGCGGCGGTGTCGCGGGCGTGTCGGGGGACGCCCGAGCACGCCGGCGCCGGAGCGCCCCCCCTCCCGCCGCGCGCACGGGCCGACCGGGGCGGTCGTCATCCCGCGACCCACCTCGAAGCGGTGAACGCCCCCAGGGGCGGCCTTCACCGGACGGCGGCCCGTGGTGCAAACTGGCCGCATGCGCGAGAGCCTGATCGCGTTCGCGGTGCTCGCGGTGTTCATGTTCGCTGCGCAGGCCGCGCGGCTCCGGGGCCGCCGGCGCCGGGCCGCGCCATCCCACGTGCCCTGGAAGCCGGGCCAGCCGCTGGTGCTCCGGACGCCGCCGCGGAACGCGCTGCTGTCCTGCGTCACCGCGCTCGTCCCCGCCGTGCTGGTGGCTGCGCTGATGATCCGGTCGTGGGGCGCGCAGCCGCGCCGGGTCGGGCCGGTGGGGATGGCCGGCGGGGCGGCGGTGGTCCTCCTGCTCCTCTCGGTCGCGGTGTTCCAGCTCGCCTCCGCCGCGCGCGCGCACGTGATGGTCCACGACACCGGCCTCGAGCGCGTCGGGGTGTTCGGCCGCCTGCTGGTCGGGTGGGGGAGCGTCGCGAAGCTGTCCTTCAACGGCGCGCAGCGCTGGTTCCACGTGACCACCGACCAGGGTGCGCACCTGTGGCTCCCGCTCGAGGTCGCGGGCATGCCGGAGTTCGCGGCCCTCGCGCTGCGCCGGCTCCCGCGGCAGGTGCTCGAGGCGGATCCGGCGGCGCGCGAGGCGCTGCAGGAGCTCGCCGGCACCGGCGGCGCGCCGCGCTCGCGCAGCGCGATGTGACGCCGGGGCCAGCGCGACCTCGTCGCCGGGCGCGCCCACCGCCTCTCGTCGGGCAGCCGGTCGAACGGCGGGATCGCGCACAGGGCGGCGGCGAGCGTCACGCCGCGACGCTGGCGCGCTCGCGGCCGGGGACAACGGCCGGGCTGCGGCAGCTCGCGCAGGAGCGGATCGCGCGCGATCACGATGTGACGGCAGCGGTCACGCCGCGCGCCGCTCCGGCGACCGCGACCGCCCCGGATCTCGCGCGTTTCGCGGCCCGCTCCGCTCGCGCCGCCCGGCACGAGCGCTGCAGTCCCTGGATCACGTCGAATCCACGACGAAGACGCGGGCGGGACGCCCGCACCAGGAGACAACATGCGCACCCCGACCTTCCTCGCCCTCGCCGCCGCCACCCTGCTCGGTGGCTCCGCCCTCGCCGCCGACCTGCCGCCGAACGCGGGCTCGCACGACGACGTCAACTACGGGGAGGCGACGCACGCCACCCTCGCCACCAGCGGCACCGCCGGCACCGGCGCGGTCGCCGCGGGCCCGAGCTACGACGACACCCGCTACCCGGCCCAGGCGCCGGCACGCGAGCGGCCGGCCCGGCCCGAGGCTGCGCGGATGGCCTGCGCCTGCACGCGCTGAACCGCCCGGGAGGAGACGACCATGAAGCTCCGCCACTCGATCCCGCTCGCCGCCGCGCTCGCGCTCGGCGCCGGCGCAGCCCGCGCCGCGCAGGTCCCCACCGGCACCGACGAGGCGCGCGAGGCCGTGCGCGCGTCGGCGTCGCGCACCGATCTCACCGCCCGGATGCACGGGCATGCGGCCGAGATGATGAAGGGAAAGGATCACCAGGCCGCGTGGGACGCCGCCGTCCGGACCGACGACGGGGAGGCGATGGCCGCGCGCGGCTGGAAGCACACCGAGGAGATGATGAAGGGGCTTGACCACCAGGCCGCGTGGGACGCGACCGACGCGTGGTGGCACGGCGTGCGCTGACGCGCGGGCGGGCAGCCCGACGTGTGGATCGGCGACGCCCGCGCCGCGATGTGCGCGTCGCCGGGGCGCTGAGAGAGCGTGAAGGAATCGGCCGGTGCCCCATGGACTGTGGCCGCCGGCCGTGATCTTCTCGGGGCGTGAGCGAACACGACGCGCCGCGGGTGGTGAGGCCGGTCCGAAATCAACTCTCGCTGCAGCCGACGGACCTCGAAGCGCTGGTCCCGGACGAGCACCCGGTTCGCGCCATCTGGACGTTGGTCGAGCGGCTGGACCTGTCGGCGTTCTACGACGAGATCGCGTCGCGCGGCAGCAATGCTGGGCGGCCAGCGACGGACCCGGCGGTGCTGCTCGCGCTGTGGCTGTTCGCCAACTCGGAGGGCGTGGGGAGCGCGCGGTTGCTCGAGCGGCTGTGCGAGCGGGACGCGCCCTACCGCTGGATCTGCGGCGGGGTGCCGGTGAACCACCATACGCTCGCCGACTTTCGCGTGGAGCACGGGAAGAAGCTCGACCGGCTCATGACGCAGGTGCTGGCCGCGCTCATGAAGGAAGGCGTGGTGCAGCTCCGGCGCGTGGCGCAGGACGGGATGAAGGTCCGGGCGAGCGCCGGCGCGGCGAGCTTCCGGCGTCGTCAGTCACTGGAGCGCTGCCGCAAAGAAGCCGAGGAACAGGTCCGAAAGCTCAGGCGCGAGATCGAGAGCGATCCGTCAGCTTCGACGAAGCGTGTGCAGGCTGCGAAGGAGCGGGCCGCGCAAGCTCGGCTCGATGCCGTCGAGGCCGCACTTGCGGAGGTCGAAGTCGTCGAGAAGCAGCGCGTCGAGCGAGACGAGAAGAAGCCCTCGGACGCGAGGCGTCGCGGCGAGATCCGCGTCAGCACCACGGACGCGGAGAGCCGCGTGATGAAGATGGCGGACGGTGGGTTCCGGCCCGCCTACAACGTGCAGTTCGCGACGGACGAGAGCGGTGTCATCGTGGGCACCGACGTCACGAACAACGGTACCGACCAGCCGCACGTCGTGCCGATGCTCGACGAGATCCGGCGCCGAACGGGCGAGACGCCACGCGAGTACCTGGTCGACGGTGGCTTCGTGACGCTCGACAACATCGAGGCCATCGCAGAGCGGGGCGCGACTCCGTATGCGCCGCTGCCGAAGCCGAAGAGCAAAGCCGTCGATCCGCACGCTCCGAAGCGCAACGACACACCTGCGATCGGGGCCTGGCGCGTGCGGATGGGGACAGAGGACGCCAAGCGCGTCTACGTGCAGCGCGGCGTCCTCGCCGAGAGGACGAACGCAGATCTCCGTGTGCACCGGCGACTCGACCGGCTGAACGTCCGAGGGCTGGTAAAGGTGAAGACGATCGTGCTGCTCGCCGCGATCAGCTTCAACATCATGCGTCTCATCGCGAGCAGACTCTCGGCCTAATCGCCTCCGGACGGGACTCCCGGCGCCGGACCGAGCTCCGCCGGCTGAACGAGCCCTCCGACGCCCCCGCGTCCCCGAAGGTGGGCGCGCTCGACCCCGGGCGCCTGCCCGCGCCGCACCCGCAGCGCGGACGGATTACTTCACGGTCCCTGAGAGCACGTGAACCCATCCCCTCCCGTCGCCGCGGCGGCCGATCCGCGTCGCATCGCGTCGTTGCTCCTCCCTCACATGCCGACGGGCATGCTCGGTCGTCGCGCCTCGCGCTGCTCGCGTCTCGACCGCCTGGCTCGGTCCGGGGATGGATTCACGCGCTCTGAGGCGCGCGCGCCCCGAACGCGCCAGGGACCGGGCGCTGCGCGGAACGACGGGGCGGCGACCCCGGCGGGCAGCGCCGGGCACGGCACCCCGGGCTCAGCTTCCCGGGTCTCGCCAGGCGCTGGCAAGGAGGGCAGCCATGAGTCGGTCGCTTCTGTTCGTTCTCTCACTCGTCGGGGCGACCGCGTGCATGCACGCGGGGCACGCCGCCCCGGAACCCGGCACGGGAGGGGCCGCCGCCGCGACGCCGGGCGCCGCGACGGCGCCGGGCGGGATGGCGGGGATGTGCCCGATGAGCGTGCCCGGCACCCGCCTCTCCGCCGAGGACACCTCCAGCGGCGAGGCGGTGACGTTCACGACGAGCGATCCCGACCAGGTGTCCGCGCTGCGCGAGCGCGTGCACGCGATGGCGGCGATGCACGCCCGCCACCACGCGGGCGGAGACGCGGACCACGGCGCGATGCACGGCATGCACGGAGGTATGGCGGGCATGCAGATGCCGCCGCCCTCGCAGGCGAGCGTCGAGGACGTGCCGCAGGGCGCGCGGCTGGTGGTGACGCCGAACGATCCGGCGGACCTCCAGGCCCTGCAGTCCACCGTGCGCCAGCACGCGACCTACATGCAGGAGCACGGCTGCCCGATGATGGACCCCGCGCAGCACGGCTCCTGACCGTCGCGCGGCGCCGGGGCGATCGCACGACCGCGCACGTCCCGCGTGATGCGCGGGAGCGCTACGCGGCGCGTTCCCCGGCGTCCGCGCCGGGGCGGAAGTCCTCGGTGGCGCCCGGCTCGACGAAGTCCTCGGGCCGGGTGTCCTCGAGCCGCAGCTGCTCGTAGTCCGCCAGGATCGTCTTCGCGCGGTCGAGGGCGCGCGCAAAGAACGGCCCGGCGGCCTCGCCGGCGTGGCGCTCGGCGAGGTAGAGCGACGTCAGCCGCGCCACCGCCTCGGGGATGCGCCGCGCCGGCACCTTGGCGGCGAGCCGGCCGAACGTGGCGCCCCCCGCGTCCACGTGGCCGCCGAGCAGCACGAAGTACTGCGGCACGGCGCGGCCGCCCAGCTTGCGCGCGCTGCCCTGCAGCCCGATGGCGGCGAGGTGGTGCTGGCTGCAGCCGTTCGGGCACCCGGACATGGCGACGGGCAGCGCCGCCGTGCCGGCGCCCGAAACGGCGTGCCGCACCTCGTCCTCGACCAGGCGCGCGAGCGCGCGGGTGCGCGTCACCGCCAGGCGGCACACGTCCGCGCCCGGGCACGCGACCACGTCTGCCGCGGTCCCGGCGCCGTCGCGCCCGAGGCCGGCGGCCGAGAGCCGCGCGTGGAGCGCCGGCACGTCCTCCTCGCGGACCCAGCGCAGGAGCACGTGGCCGCCGCTGGTGAACCGCACCGCGCCGTCCCCGTAGGCCTCGGCCAGCGTCGCGAGCGCCTCGAGCTGGGCCGCGGTCGCGTCGCCCTGGGCGAGCGACACCGCCACGATGGCGTGGCCGGCCTGCCGCTGCGGGAGCACGTTGGTGGCGCGGAACGCCGCCAGCGCGGCCGGCGCGGGCTCGGTGACGATCCGGAGCGGCGGCGGCTCGCCCGGCCCGCGGAGCCGGGCGCCGCGAACCCGCGCGGCGAGGTCGGCGACCGAGGGCGCGGGCGGGCGCGCGGTGGCGGGCGGAGCCTCGACCGGCGGGCGCTCGGGGTCGAACGGCAGCGCCGGGGCGCCCTCGGCCCGCACCTGCGCCAGCTCCGCCAGGACGAGCGCGCGGAACGGCTCGAAGCCGAGCGCGCGGACCAGGAACTTGAGCCGGTTGCGGTGCCGGTTCACGCGATCGCCGCGCGCGTGGAACACCCGGACCACCGCCTCGCCCAGCGCGAGGACGTCCGCGGCCGGCAGGAAGTCCACCAGGAGCGCGCCGACGGTGCACAGCGACGAGGTCCCGCCGGCCACCGTCACCGCGAACCCCCGCGCGCCGTCGCGCAGGCGGGCGCGGAAGCCGAGGTCCTGGATGGCGGTCGCCACGTGGTCGCGGGCGCAGCCCTCGAACGCCACCTTGAACTTGCGGGGAAGCGCGTGGCCGAGCGGGTGGCGCAGGAAGTGACGGGTGAACGCCTCCGCGTACGGGGTCACGTCGAAGACCTCGTCCGGCGAGACGCCGGCGCGCGGGCAGGCGAGCACGTTGCGCACCGTGTTGCCGCACGCGCCCGAGGTGGTGATGCCGGCCTCGGCGAGCCGCCGCATGGCGGGCTCGAGGTCGGCGGGGCGGACGTAGTTGAGCTGGAAGTTCTGGCGCGTGGTGACGTGCCCGAAGCCGCGCGAGCAGCGGGTGGCGACGTCGGCGATCGCCCGGAGCTGCGCGCCGGTCACGGCGCCCTGCGGCAGCTTGATGCGCAGCATGTGGACGCCGTCCTGGCGCTGGCCGTAGACGCCGCGGGGAACGCGGTACGCGCGCCAGGCCTCGGCGTCGAGCTCGCCGCGCTCGAAGCGGCCCAGCGTGTCGACGAAGGCGGAGATCTCGGCGTCGTCCGCGAAGGAGGCGCGGTCGCGCGGGGTGGCGGGCGTGGCGGTCATGGGGTCCTTTCAGGTCGGCCGGGCGTCGGCGCGGGCGGCGGGCTGCGCTTCGGTGGAGTGCGGGGAGCGGAGGGAGAGGGCGGCGACGGCCCCGACCACGAGCGTGCCGGGCAGGTGGGTGCGGTCCGGCGGGAGCGCGAGGCCGGGCAGGTCGGCGAGGCGGCCGCGCCAGGTGTGGACGAGCTCGCCCGACGCGCCCAGGACGAGCGCGGCGGGCGTCTCGGCGGCCCACCCGCGGGCGCGGAGCCGCGCGGCGATGCCGGCGCGCTCGCCCACGCCCATGAGCACCACGAGCGAGAGCGTGCCCGGCGCGAGGCCGTCGAGCACCGGGCCGTACGACGCCTCGGCGTGCCCGGCCACCACCGCGAACGCGGCGGAGGTCCCGCGGTGCGTCACCGGGATGCCGGCGAGTGCCGGCGCTGCGACCGCGGACGAGACGCCGGGGACCACCTCGAACGGCACGCCGGCGGCGGCGAGGGCCAGGGCCTCCTCGCCGCCGCGGCCGAACACGAACGGATCGCCGCACTTCAGCCGGACCACGCGCTTGCCTGCGCGGGCGGCCCGCACCAGCAGCCGCTCGATGGCGCGCTGCGAGACGCTCGGGCGCCCGGCGCGCTTCCCCACGTGGAAGCGGTGGGCCGAGGGCGCGAGCGCGAGCACCGCGGGGTCGACCAGCGCGTCGTACAGGACCACGTCCGCCGTCCGGAGCCGCTCGGCGCCGCGGCGGGTGAGCAGGCCCGCGTCGCCGGGGCCGGCGCCCACCAGCGACACGAAGCCGGGCGGGACGGGGGCCTCGGGCGGCTCGCCGTGCAGCGCGTTCAGCGCGCGGAGCAGGCGCCCGCGGCGCGCCGCGAGCGGCACGCGCGCGGCCTTCCAGGCCGGCCGCTCCGCCTCGGCCGCGTCCACCCAGCCGGCCACCTCGGGCGGGAGCAGCGCGTCCACCGCCTCCCGGAGCAGGCCCGCGAGCGCGGGGGCGCGCCCGGCGGTGGAGATGGCGACGGTGGCGTCGCCGCGGCGGACCACGCCCGCGGTGTAGGCGGTGGCGTGCTCCGGATCGTCCACCGCGTTCACCAGGATGCGGCGCGCCTCGGCGGCCCAGGCCACGTCGCGGTTCACCTCCGGCGTCGCCGCCGCCACGGCGAACCAGGCGCCGTCGAGGTCGCCGCCGCGGAACGGCCGGCGGACCAGCTCCGCCGCCAGCCCGGCGACCTCCTCGCGGATCTGCGGGGCGACCACCTTGACGCGGGCGCCGGCCTCGGCGAGCTGGCGGACGCGGACGGCCGCCATGGCCCCGCCGCCCACCACCACCACCTCGCGGCCGGCGAGCTTCACGAACAGCGGCACGAGCGGCGCTTTCACAGGATCCCCCAGCGGCGGACGTACTCGAGGGACACGCGGTACTCGCGGTCGGCGAAGCCGAGCGCGCGGAGGCGCCGCTTGGCGTCCTGCGCCTCGACCTCGCTCGACTCCGCCACCAGGCCCCGGCGCCCCGCGTGGACGGTGAACCCGAGCTGCGCGAGCGCGCCGCCCAGCGCCGCGGCGCGGGGCGAGCCGGCCTCCACGGTGATGCGGGTGACGTGGTCGACCATGGCGCGCCTCACCGCACCGCGAGCCAGTAGGCGTCGAAGACGTGCGTGGACAGCCAGTAGCCGAGCGGCACGTTCACGAGCACGCCCACCGCGAACGCCGCGAACGGGCGCCAGCCGAACCGGGTCAGCTCGCGGAAGCGGGTGGTGAAGCCGATGGACAGGAACGTCCAGGTGAACGCCCAGCCGCGCAGGTTCTTGAGCGGCCCGATCGCCTCCTTGGCGAACCGGGTGCCGGCGCCGGAGTCCACCGAGGCGAGGATCACCGTGACCCCGAGCGACGCGGCCAGGAAGCCCAGGATGAACTTCGGGAACCGGCGCCAGATCTCGCCGGTCCCGACCTTCTCCGGCGCGCCGGCGCGCTCGCGGTCCCAGCGGGTCACCGAGAGGAAGGCCACCACGAGCGCCCAGACGCCCACGAACATGTCGCGACCGACCACCTTCATGAGCGTGAACGTCTTCACGGCGCGCTCGTCCCCCAGGGCGGAGGCGGCGGCGAAGCCGGCCGCGTCGGCGAACTCCGAGGTGCCGATCCAGGCGCCGGCCACGCCGGGCGCGAGCCCGAGCGCGCGGCAGGCGAAGGGCAGCGCGAAGATCATGGCCACCGCCCACAGGATCACCATCGAGATCGCGACCGAGACGTGGGACTTCTCCGCCCGGCAGGCGCCGCCGATGGCGATGGCGGCGGACACGCCGCAGATGGAGCCACCGGCGCCGAGCGTGGCCGCGAAGCGCGGGTCGAGCCCGAACAGCCGCGTGGCGGCGAGGTGGATGGTGAAGAACGTCGAGACCGCGACCAGGGTGGCCTGCGCGATGGCGAGCGGGCCGGCCTGCAGGATGATGGTGAACGGCAGCGTCGCGCCCATCAGCACGATGCCCACCTTCACGTAGAACTCGGTGCGGAGCGCCGACTGGAACCAGGCGGGCAGCGTCACCGCGTTGCCGAGCAGCATGCCCACCCCGAGCGCCAGCAGCGGGGTCTCGAGCTGCCACTGCTTCAGCACCGCGTTCGAGCCGAGCGCCGTCACCACGATCGAGAACGCGAACAGCAGCGCGAACCCGGCCGCGTACCGGGCGACGTCCCAGCCGATGACGAGCGACGCGACGGAGAACGCCGCCAGGAACGTCCCGAACAGCGCCAGCGGCGCGAGCGGGTTCGCGCCCAGCGCCCCCAGGAGCTTGCCCGCCTCGGACCAGGTCGGGAACGAGAGCGCGGTGGCCGAGACGGCGCGCCCGCCGCCCAGGAAGAACGCGGCGGTGACGGCGAGGACCAGCCCGAGCGCGATCAGGATCGCCCAGGTGTCCTCGCGGCGGTGCCATGGGAGGGCTGCGGTGGCGGCTTTCGACATGGACGTCTCCATCGGGCGCGGCATGGGCCGCGCCGGGGCAGGCGGGAAGGGAGGAGAGGGGGGCGCTCGCCGGCGTCAGCCGCGCATTCGCGCGGGGGGCGCCGGCGGACGACAGGCGCACCGCACCGGCCGTGCGCGCGCGTCGGTTGCGGGAGCAGGGGAGCGCATGGTGAGGGCATCTTGGATGACGGACGTCGCTCCTGTCAAGCGGACAACGGACGATTGTCCGGTTTGGCGGACGGGCGGACCGAACGGCGCGAGCCCGGCCGTGGGCCGGGCTCGCGGGGCTGCGGGCGCGGGAGGGATGCGCCTACAGCGACTTCAGGTACTCGACGAGATCGCTGCGCTGCGCCTGCGTGAGGTGGAGGTCGAGGTGCTGGTCGTAGTGATCGACCACGTCACCGAGCGTCGCGAAGCGGCCGTCGTGGTAGTAGCCGCCCTTCGCGTGCGCGAACAGGCCGCGCAGCGGCGTGGTGCGGTAGCGGCCCTCGGGGCCGCGGTTCGCCTGGAAGTCGTCGATCCCGATCTCGGCCGGCGTGTGCAGGTTCCAGCCGGGCTCGGTGAAGATGGGCGGGACGTGGCAGCTCGCGCACTTCGCCGCGCCGGCGAAGAGCGCGCCGCCGCGGGCCGCGGCCGCCGGGTCGAAGCTGCCCTCGGGCGGGCGGGGCGCGGCCAGCGAGAGCTGGTACGCGTGGAGCGCGGGCAGCTTCGGCGTGACGAGGTCGGGCTTGCCCTCGGGCGGGCGGACGTGCCCGAAGCCGTTGCGCGCGGCGATCGGGAACTTCGTCGCGTCGTCGAGGCGCGGGTCGAAGAACGTTCCCTGGCCGTGCATCTCCAGGTTGGCCACGAACGCGTTCCAGTAGGTGACCTGGCCCCAGCCGGTGAACGTGTGCAGGTTCACGCCGGCGAGGCCGAACGCCGGCGGGATGAGCGTGGCGGCGGTCCTGCCGTCCGGCCGGAAGCCCTTGCCGTCGAGGAACACGGTCGCGTCGAACTTGCCCGGCCCCCACGCGTCCAGCACCGAGCGCAGCGCCGGGACGTCCACGCCGAGCAGGTCCGCGACCGGCTGGAGGTTCGGCGACAGCCCGACGATCGCGCCGACGTTCAGGTCGCGGTTGGGCCAGCCGTCGAGCCGGTGGCCGACCCCGGGCGCGAGCGCGTCGTCCACGGTGGAGTGACAGAGCGCGCAGGTGATGCCGACGGCGCTGAGCGCACCATCCTCGACCTTCGCCTTCACCCCCACCACCGCGTCGCGCGCGAGCAGGTCCAGCGTGACGGCGGGGTCGTTCAGGTTCACCTCGCCGGCGCGGAGCGCGTCGACCGTGGCGGCGGGGAGCGCGTCGAGGTCGACCTTGAGCCCCGCGCCGAGCGCCTGGACCGGGGTGAGGGCGGCGATCGGCTCGTGCAGGCGCAGCACGCCGCTCCAGAATGCCTCGTCACCGAACGTGTCGTACCGGAACACGTGCCGCCCCTCGGTGATGGCGGCGTTCGGCCCTCGCCTCGGCGTCGCGAGCGCCGCGGTGGCGAGGGTGAAGGTGACGATCGTGCCGCCCAGCAGCCAGGCGGCCGTCCCTGCGTTCACGCGTCGAGCCATGTCGGTCCTCCGGTTCCGGTCCAGGCATCGGATGCGCCGGCGCGGCGGCGCGTTTCGTGGGGCTTCATCCGGGCCGTGTGCAGGGCGGGTGGCGCACGGGAACGGTGCGGGGTGTCCGAACCCACGATGACCGCGATCACAGTGCGTGGAGCTGCGGGGGTGGCGCTCGCCCTGGCGCTGGCCGGGTCCGGGCCGGCGCGCGCCGGGGAGGCCGCGAAGACCGGGGAGGCCTCGAAGGCCGGGCAGGCCTCGAAGGCCGGGCAGGCCGCGAAGGCGGGCGACGGCGCAAAGGCCGGCGAGGCCTCGAACGCGGACGTCGGCGCGCCGCACGCGGCGCCCGAGCGTCGCCCCGATCTCGAGCCGCCGCCGCCCGACCTCGACTTCGACCTGCTGGGGCGGCCGGCGAAGCAGGCCGATCCGCGCGTCGAGCGCCAGCTCCAGCGGCGCCGGCTGATGCTGAGGCTGCACCCCGCCGTCGGCCTGGCCACCTGGGCGGCGCTCGCCGCCACGACCGTGGTCGGCCAGCTCGACTTCGACGATCGCTTCCGCGGCGGCGGCGACACCGGTCGCTACCACGCCTGGCACCGAGGCCTTGCCTACGGCACGAGCGCGCTGTTCCTCTCGACGGCGCTCCTGGGGGTGCTCGCCCCGAAGCCGCTGAAGGAGCCGGTCCGGCTCGACACCGCGCTGCTGCACAAGATCGCGATGGGCGCCGCCACGGCGGGCATGGTCACGCAGATCGTGCTCGGCATCGTGGCGCGCCGGCGCGCGGGCAGCCTCTCCGAGCGCGACCTGGCCGCGGTGCACCAGGGCGTGGGGTACGCGACGCTCGGCGCGATGACGGTCGGGGTGACGGTGCTGCTGTTCTGAGGCTCAGCCGCGCTTCTCGATCAGCACCGACGTCTGCGCCGAGCCCCGGGGCAGCCCGCCGATCGCGCGGAGCTGGCGCACGGCCTCGTCGCCCTTCTCGAGCCGCTTCGCCGCGGCGTCCTTCAGCTTCGGCCACGGCACCGGCGCCTTGGTGCAGACCGCGAAGATGCGCGCCGGGCCAGCCTGCCCGTCGAGCACGGCGGTGGTGGGCAGCGCGTGCGGCTCGGCCGGGTGGATGAGCTCCTCGGAGGCCTTGTCGCCCTTCGGCGGGTAGAGGCGCGCGATGTTCCCCTTGGGATCGACCGACAGGATCCACAGGCAGCAGGGCGAGCTGGGGTGGACCTCGAAGCGGAGGGACGCGGTGGCGGGCACCGGCTCGCCATCCGCCACCGGCGCGGCGCGCGCCGCGTCCTGCACGAACACGGACAGCTCCACCGTGGGCGCCGGACGCAGGCGCACCAGGAGGAACACGGCCACCGCGGCGGCCGCGGCGAGGGGGACGGCGAAGCGGAGCCAGTGCAGCCGTGGCGCCGGCCGTGGCGCAGCCGCCGGAGTCGCCCGCACCGAGGCGACCACCGCGTCCACCGTGGCCGGGTAGACCTCGCGTGCGAACGCCTCGCCCTCGGCGCGCATCTCGGCGAGCCGCTCCTGGCAGGCCGGGCACGCGGTCACGTGCGCCGCGTCGGCGCCGTCGGGCGCGAGCAGCAGGGCTTCCAGCCTCAGGTCGGACGGGCAGGCCGTCATCCCTCACCTCGGGCCAGATACTCGCGCGCGGACTCGACGAAGCGGTCGAGGCGACGGCTCACCGTACGCCGGGAGATCCCGAGCGCACGCGCCAGCTCCTCGTGCTCCATCCCGTCCACGAACACCCCCACCGCGACCGCCTGCGTCACCTCGTCGAACCGCGACAGTACCCGCTGCGCGACCAGGCGCTGCGGCTCGGCGGCCGTCCCCGCCGCCGCGCGCGCCGGGGCGAGCTCCAGGGATCGCTCCCCGTGACGCCGCGCGTTGCGCAGGAGGTTGAGGCAGTGGTTGGTGGCCACCCGGTAGATCCAGTGCAGCACCGCCTCCGGCTCGGTCGACGTGGTCCAGTGCCGCAGGAGCTGGACGAAGACGTCCTGCGTCGCGTCGCGGGCCAGCTCGCGATCCCGCAGCAGCCGCAGGCAACGGCGATAGACGGCCGGCCCGTAGGTCCGGTAGAGCCGGGCAGCCGCCTGCTCGTCCATCGGCACCGCACGTTCCTAACGACACCGGCGGCAGGGCGCGTGGGTCCCGGCGCGCCAAGCCCAACGGGGTGCGCGCACCTGGGGTGCAGGTGTCCCCGGGCGCGGAGGCCGGGTGTCTGGACGGCATGATCGCCGCGCTCGCGCTGTCCGTCCTCGCCGCACTCGCCCCAACGGCCTCGCCCGCCGGGGCGGCCCCACGCACCTTCGACGTCGGGCCCGCCAGCACGCTCCGCTACCGGCTGGTCCACAAGTTCCACGCGGTCGAGGGGACGTCCCGCGCCGTGGAGGGGAAGGCGCGGGTGCTGCCGGACGGGACGGTGCAGGTGATGGTCCGCGCGCCGCTCGACTCGTTCCACTCCGGCAACTCGAACCGCGACGCGCACATGCTCGAGGTCACCGGCGCGGCGCGGCAGCCGTACGTGATCTTCAAGGGCGTCGGCCACCTCGATCCACCCGACCGCTACCCGGTGGACGTGCGGGTGCAGCTGCGCGGCGAGCTGACGCTCAAGTCCCCCCGGCCGGTCGAGGCGGCGGCCGCCGTGCACTTCGACGGGCCGGACCGGGCCCACGTCGAGGCGACCTTCCCGGTGAGCCTGGACGCGCACCAGGTCGAGCGGCCGGAGCTGCTGTTCGTGAAGGTGGACGATCGCGTCGACGTGGACGCGCGGCTCGAGCTGGAGGTGGAGCGATGAGCGTCACCCGCCGTCAGTTCCTCGTCCGCGCGCTGGCCGGCGGCGCCGGGGCCGCCGCCGGCGCGGCGCTGCCCGCCTGCGCGCCCGACACGTCCCCGGCCCCGCTGGTGGACGTCGCCGCGCCGGTGAACGGGCGGCTCACGCTGACGCTGTCGCGCCATCCGGCGCTGGCGCGCCCGGGCGGCGCGGTGCGGGCGCGCGCGCCCGGGCTCGCGGATCCGGTGCTCGTGGTCCACGCGGCCGACGGCACCTTCGCCGCCATGTCGAGCACGTGTACGCACCAGGGCTGCCCGGTGGGCTTCGAGGGCGGCGAGGTGATCTGCCCGTGCCACGCCTCCACCTTCGACCTGCTGGGCCGCGTCACGCGCCCGCCCGCGATCCAGGGGCTGGCGGCCTACGCCGCGTTCCACGACCCGGCGCTGGACGAGGTGGCGGTCGATCTCACCGCCG
Source organism: Anaeromyxobacter dehalogenans 2CP-1 (assembly GCF_000022145.1). Lineage (NCBI taxonomy): Bacteria > Pseudomonadati > Myxococcota > Myxococcia > Myxococcales > Anaeromyxobacteraceae > Anaeromyxobacter > Anaeromyxobacter dehalogenans. The sequence goes on along the minus strand of NC_011891.1, from coordinate 3,716,058 downwards.
GAGATCCCGGGTTCCCGCGCTGGACGGACGGCGCGGTCGTGTTCCCGCTGGCGGACTTCCCGCAGCTCGCCGCCGACGGTGGCTCGGTGGCCGGCCGGCCGGGCGGCGCGCCGCGGCCGCTCGCGCTCGTGGTCGTGGCGCTCGCCGGCGGCGCGTACGCCGCGCTCGACGCGATCTGCACGCACCTCGGCTGCATCGTGGGGTGGGACGCGGGGCGCGGCCAGGTGATCTGCCCGTGCCACGGCTCGCGCTACGCGCTCGACGGCGCCGTGCAGCACGGACCGGCCACGCGCCCGCTCGGAACGTACGACGTCACCGCCGATGCCCTGGCGGTGACGGTGCACGTCCCGGCGTGAACCCTGCGCCTCAGGGACCGGAGAGCGGCACCAGGATGTCCCCGGGGGCGCCGCGCGCGCCCTGGTGCACGTGGGCGGCGGTCGCGCCGGTGAGGCCGGCCGCGACCACGAACCCGCCCACCTCGCCGCCGCCGCCGTCGTCGAGCGCGAGCAGCCCGGCCCCGAAGCCGGCGGACGTCACCGGCGGTGTCTCCTGCGCGCCGTCCAGCGAGGCGATGCGGAGCGGGCCGCCGCGCCCGAGCTGGCCGCGGATCTCGCCGGCCGGGTTGGCGGTCGTGTGCACGTTGTAGTACAGGCCGCCCGCGTCGAAGGCGGTCCGCTGCTCCGCGGTGAGCGGCTCCGCGTCGTCGCGCACCACCCACAGCCCGGGCCGCCCGAACAGCGGGACGATGATGCCGCCGGAGGTGCCCCTCGCCGCCTGGTGCACGTGCGCGGCGGACTCGGCGGTGAGCCTCCGGGAGATCACGAAGCCCCCCGGCCGGCCGGTCGCGTCGTCCACCACGAGCAGACCCGCGCCGAAGCCGCTCGAGCCGGTGGCGGGGACCTCCTGCGCGCCATCCAGCGCCGCGAGCCGCGCGGTGCCGCGGTGGTCGAGCTGGCCGCGGATCTCGCCGCCGGCGTGGGCGGGGGTGTGGACGTTCACGAACAGCGTGCCTGCCTCGAACGCCTCGCGCTGGGCCGTGGTGAGCGGCGGGGCGCCGTCCGGCACCACCCACACCTCGGGGCCGCCGGCCAGCGGGACGATGATCTCGCCCGGCGCGTCGCGCGCCCCGAGGTGCACGTGGGCGGCGTTCGCGGTGGGGACCCCCGAGGTCACCACCACGCCGCGCATGCGGAGCGTGCCGGGGTCGACCGTGAACGCCGCGGCGCCGAACGCGTTCGTGACGACCGGCGGCGTCTCCTGCGCGCCGTCCAGCGTGGCGATGCGCAGCGGGCCGCCCAGGTCGAGCTGGCCGCGGATCTCGCCGCCCGCGTGGGCGGCGGTGTGCGCGTTGCAGAACAGCTCTCCGGCCGTGAACCCAGCCTGCCCGGCGGCGCTCAGCGCCGGCGCGGACTCGGGGACCACCCACAGCGCGGCGAGCCCCGCGTCGCCGCTGCCACCTCCGCCCCCACCGCCGCCGCCGTCACCGTAGCCGCCACCTCCTCCGCCTCCGCCCCCTCCGCCGTAGCCTCCTCCTCCGCAGGCGGCGAGCAGGAGCGAGGTGAGCAGCGCATGGCGCGACGGCGATCGAAGCAACACGTGTCCCATGGATCGAGTCCTCCCTGGCGCGAGAACGGCCGCCGGGAGTGACACCCATCGTTCGCGCGGGGTGACGCACCGCCTTGGGGCGGCGGGCCCGCGGACTAGGGAGGGCCGAAGACCTCGCGGAACGCCTCGGGCACGTGCACGACGCGCCGCGCGGCGTAGTCGAAGAACACGATGCCGGTCTTGGCGCGGGCGATCTCCTTGCCGCTCGCCGCGTCGGAGAGCCGGTAGACGAGGTCACAGCCGCGCGATCCCAGGTCCGCGACGGCGACGTCCACCCGCAGCGTCATCCCCCAGGCGCCCTCGGCCCGGTAGACCACGGCGGCGTCGACCATCAGGATGCCCGGCCCGCGGACGTCGAGCTCGGTCCAGCCGTGCCGCGCGAACAGCCGGACGCGCGCCTCGTGCACGAGCGACAGCACCGCGTCGTTGCCGAGGTGCCCGCCGTGGTTCACGTCGCCGATGCGGATCGGCAGCTCGGTGGAGAAGGCGAAGGTGTCGGGCAGCTCGACGTGGACGCGGGACAGGGGACGCCTCCTCGGGGACGGGGCGCCGGCGAGGCTATCACCGCAGGCGCAGGATGCGGATCGCGCCGACGAGCACCAGCAGCGCCACCGCCGTGCCGATGACCAGGTCCGGCAGCGCCGAGCCGGTCCACGCGACCAGCGCGCCGGCCGCGATGACGCCCAGGTTCGCGAGGACGTCGTTGGTCGAGAAGATCCAGCTCGCCTTCATGTGCGCGCCGCCGTGGCGGTGGCGGGCGACGAGCGCGAGGCAGCCCACGTTGGCTGCGAGCGCCAGGGCAGAGATGCCGATCATCGCCGGCGACTCCGGCGCGCTGCCCCCGACAAGCCGCCGCGCGACGTCGGCGAACACGCCGACGGCCAGGGCCGCCTGGAGCACGCCCGACACGTGCGCGGCCCGCAGCTGCGCCCTGGCGGCGCGGCCGACCGCCCAGAGGCTCAGGCCGTACACCAGCGCATCCGCCAGCATGTCGAGCGAGTCGGCGATGAGGCCGGTGGACTCGGCGAGCCAGCCGGCCACCACCTCGACCAGGAACATGGCCGCGTTGATGGCGAGCAGCAGCCGCAGCGTGCGGGCCTCCGCCCCTGCCTCGGGCGCGGCCGCGGCGGCCCCGGCCAGCGCGCCGTCGTGCGCGGCCGACGCCGCCACCTCGGCGCCCAGCCCGAGCGGCTGCAGCCGGGCCAGGAGCGGCGCGGGATCGCCGGCGTGGAGCACGGTGAGCGTGCGCGCCTGCAGGTCGAAGCGCAGCTCGGCGACGTCCGCCGCGCCCTCGAGGGCCAGGCGGATCATCCGCTCCTCGGAGGGGCAATCCATCCTCGGCACCGCGAACACGGTGCGCGTCTTCTCGGCCGTCGCCATGTCGCGGCGGAGTATAGACGACCGCGGCGAGCGCGGCGGCGCTCAGGCCGGCAGCGACGCGAGCGCGCGGTCGAGGTCGCCGATCAGGTCCGCGGGGTCCTCGATGCCGATGGAGAGCCGGATCACGGAGTCGGTGATGCCCGCCCGCTGCCGCGCCTCCGGCGTCATCGACGCGTGCGTCATCGAGGCCGGGTGCGCCACCAGGCTCTCGACGCCGCCCAGCGACTCCGCCAGCGTGAACCAGCGCAGCGTGCGCAGCACGTGGTCCACCCGATCCGGGCGGCCGTCGCGGAGCTCGAAGCTGAGCATGGCGCCGAAGCCGCGCTGCTGCGCGCGCGCGAGCGCGTGCTGCGGGTGCGACGGGAGGCCGGGGTAGTGAACCCGCGCCACCTGCGGGTGGCCGGCCAGGAACTCCGCCACCCGCTGCGCGCCGGCCTCGTGCGCCTTCACGCGCAGCGCCAGCGTCTTCAGGCCGCGGAGCACCAGGAAGGCGTCGTGCGGGCTCTGGGAGGTGCCGAGCAGGTTGTTCATCGACTGGATGCGCTGCAGGAGCGCGGTGCGGCCGCGGGGCGCGACCACCGCACCGCCGACCACGTCGCTGTGGCCGTTCAGGTACTTGGTGGTGGAGTGCACCACCAGATCGGCGCCGTGCTCGAACGGGCGCTGGAGCGCCGGCGAGAGGAACGTGTTGTCCACCACCACGAGCGCGCCGCGCCGGTGCGCCAGCTCGGCCACCGCGCGGATGTCGGTGAGGCGGAGCAGCGGGTTCGACGGCGTCTCGATCCAGACCATCCCGGTGTTCGGCCGCAGCGCGCGCTCGACCGCGCCGAGGTCGGCGAGGTCGAGGTAGGTGACCTCCAGCCCGTACGCCTGCCGCGCGTGCTCGAGCGTCCGGAACGTGCCGCCGTAGCAGTCCACGGTACAGAGCAGGTGGCTGCCGTGCGGGAGCAGGTTGAGCGCCACCAGCACCGCGGCCATGCCGGTGGTGGTGCAGGTCGCCCCGGCGCCTCCCTCCAGCGTGGCGATGGCCTCCTCGAGCGCGGCGCGCGTCGGGTTGCCGCTGCGCGTGTAGTCGTAGCCGGCGTTGGTGCACACGTCGCGGAACGCGAACGTGGACGACTGGTAGATGGGCGGCATCACCGCGCCGTAGGCGGGGTCGGGCTGCACGCCCGCGTGGACGCACTGCGTGGCGAGCGCGGCCCCGGGGACGAGCGGCGCACGCTCCGCCCAGCCCGCCCGTGCCGGCGTGCCGGGCGCGACGATGGTGAAGTGGTAGGCCGGGTTGCCTGGCACGTTGGAGTCGAGGTGGACGTCTTCGGACATGGCGGCTCCTGGGGCCGTGCGGCGGGCGCGGCCGGGCGGATGTTCCTATCAGACCGCGAATCCGTTTTCTAGGACGTGCGTCCGTTTTATGTAGATGCCCGACGTAGACCGCTAGTTATGGGCTCACCGGCGTCCGTTATGTCGGAGGCACGAGCCGAACGGCTCAGGCGCCCGGCCGCGCCTCCCCCGCGACCGCCGCCCGGGCCCGCGCCAGCATCACCGCGTAGGCCGCGCCGAGCCCCGCGAGGCAGGCGAGCCCGAGCGCCACGTAGCGGCCGGAGAGCGCGGACGCGCTCCAGCGGTGCACCTGCATGAGCGTGCTCGCGTCGGAGAGGCCGACGCCCTCGATCTCGCCGAGCGGGAGCTCCCCGGGGTCGCGCCACGCGTGCACCCAGCCGTGCAGCGCGTCCACCAGCGCCGCCGCGCCGATGACGAGGAAGCCCCACCGCAGCGAGCCGCGGCCGAGCGGGCCCTCGGGATCGGACCAGATCGTCGCCACCAGGGCCGCGCCGATCACCATGCACCCCGCGTCGCCGCCGAACGTGATGAGCGCCCGGGCGGTCCCGGCCGGCAGCAGCGTGCAGACGAGCTGGACGCCGAGGCCGGCCAGGCCGGCGGCGAGGAGCGCCCGCCGCCCGGTGCGCCAGCCTCGCCAGGCGAGCGCGGCGAGCCCACCGGCGACCGACACCACCACGAGCGGGAGCCGCGCCGCCGAGATCGGCGTTCGCCAGGGGCCGGGGAAGGCGCCGTGGCCGCACAGCCAGGCGGTGGTGGCGTGACCGAGCTCGTGGATCCACATGGACAGGAAGGTGCGGAGCAGCGCGTGGCCGGGTCCGCTCGCGACCAGCGCGAGCGCGACGAGCAGCGCGGCAGGCGGCGCGACCGCCCGGATCCACAGCTCGCGGCGGGCGCCGTCCAGCGCGCCGGACCAGCGCGCCGGCGGCGGCATCCCGAGCGCGCCGCCCTCCGCGCCGAGCTCCGGCTGCGGCGCATCCGGCAGCGGGGTGGCAGGCACCGGCCGCGGCCGGGCCTTCGCATAGATCACCCCGCACCCCGGGCACTCCGGCCCGGGCGCGCGGGGTGCGCCGCAGCGCGGGCAGGCGTGACCGGGTGCGTTCGCCATCGCGCCACTCTACCGGAGCGGGTGGCGCGATGGCGCCGCGTTCGCCCGTCAGGCGGTGATCCCCCCGTCGATGGCGAGCGAGACGCCGGTGACGAACGCGCTCTCGTCCGAGGCGAGGTACGCCACCAGGCCGGCCACCTCGTCGCCCGTCCCGTACCGCGGCAAGGCCAGCATCGGCAGGACGGTGGAGGCGAGCGGCCCGCTGGCCGGGTTCATGTCGGTGTCGATCGGGCCCGGCGACACCAGCGTCACGCTGATGCCGCGCGGGCCCAGATCGCGCGCCAGGCCCTTGGTCAGGCCGACGAGCGCGGCCTTGCTGGCCGCGTACGCGGAGATGCCCGCGAACGGGACCCGCTCGTCGTGGGCGCTGCCGATGGTGATGATGCGCCCGCCGGCGCGCAGGTGGCGAGCGGCCGCGCGCGCGCCCGCGAACACCGATCGGAGGTTGGTCGCGACGATCCGATCGAAGTCCTCCAGGGTGGTCTCCTCGACGGGCTTGAGCGTCGCCACGCCTGCGTTGCTCACGAGGAAGTCGAGGCGCCCGTGCTCGGCGGCGACCTCGTCCACGATCCGCTCGACCGCCACCGGGTCGGCGCTGTCCACGCGGTACGCGCGCGCGCGGCCGCCCGCGCGCTCCACCGCCTCCGCGATCCGGCGGGCGGGCTCCTCCGAGCTGACGTAGGTGAACGCGACGGTCGCGCCCTCCCGCGCCAGCCGCCGCACGATGGCGGCCCCGATCCCGCGGCTCCCTCCGGTCACCAGCGCCACCTTGCCCTGCAGGTTTCCCATGGTTGCTCCCGTTCTGTATTGAACGACATAGAAAGCCTACGGCGCTTGCCAGGGAGCCGCCCGACTTTCTATGCTGTACGACACAGAAAGGGGGCCGGCATGGGCACGCGCGGGCGGCCTCGCTCGTTCGACCGGGGCGAGGCGCTGCAGAAGGCGATGGAGGTGTTCTGGGATCGCGGGTACGACGGCGCCTCCATGGCGGACCTCACCCGCGCCATGGGGATCAACTCGCCCAGCCTCTACGCGGCGTTCGGGAGCAAGGCGGCGCTGTTCCGGGAGGCGCTGGACCTGTACGCGGCCACCGAGGGCGCGGGCGGGCGGTGCGCGCTGGACGAGGGCACCGCGCGGGAGGCCCTCCGCGGCATGCTTCGCGCGACGGTGGAGGGGCTCACGGCGGCGGGGAAGCCACGCGGCTGCATGATCGTGCTGGGCGCATGCCAGGGCGGCGCAGACGGCGACGGTGCGGCGCTGGACGCGCTGCTGCGGGCGCGCCGCGCCCGGGCGGTCGAGGACGTGCGCCGGAGGCTCCGCCGCGGCGTCGACGAGGGTGACCTTCCGCCAGGGGCCGACGTGGAGGCGCTCACCGCGTTCTACGCCACCGTGCTGCAGGGGCTCTCGCTCCGGGCGCGCGACGGCGCCTCGCGCGCCGAGCTGCTCGGGATCGTCGAGTCCGCCATGGCGGCGTGGGACGCGCTGCTGCGCCCAGCCGCCCCGCGTCGTGGCGCCGCGCGCGGCCGCCGCACGCACGCCGCCCGCTGACGCCGGCCGGCTCGGTGCACCTGGCGCGACGAACGGGCGGGCGCCGAGCGGCCCGGATGCGTCCCGGGCCGCGGCCGCTCACCCGCGGGGCTTGCCCTCGACGTAGCCGCCCGCGGTCTGCACGCCCACCACCGCCTTGCGGTGGAACTCGGGCACCGACGCCGCGCCGGCGTAGGTGAACGCCGACTGCACCCCGGTGATCACGTCCACCAGGATCGCGCCCACGCTCTCCCGGCCCTCGCGGATGTAGATGCGCGAGGTGGAGATGCCCTCGCGGAAGAAGCCCTTCTTCGCGCGCTCGAACGGATCGATGCCGGCGGTGCGATCGCTCACCGCGCGCGCGCTCGCCATGCCGTAGTTCTCCTTGTACGGCCGCCCCTCGCGATCCTCCTTCACGTCGCCGGGGCTCTCGTACGTGCCGGCGAGCGCCGTCCCGATCATGACGCGCGAGGCGCCGGCCGCGAGGTACAGCGCCACGTCGCGCGGATCGCGGACGCCGCCGTCGGCCCACACGTGCCGCCCGCGCCGGTGCGCCTCGCGGGCGCACGCGAGCACGGACGTGAACGTCGGGCGCCCGGCGCCGGTCTGCATGCGCGTGGTGCACATCGCGCCCGGGCCCACGTTCACCTTGACCACGTCCGCGCCGGCGTCGAGCAGGTCCCGGGTGCCCTCCGGCGTGCACACGTTCCCTGCCACCAGCGGCAGCCGGTCGCCGATGGCCCGCCGCACCTCGCGGATCGCCTCGACCATGCGGCGCTGGTGCCCGTGCGCGGTGTCGAGCACGATCGCCGCGACGCCCAGCTCGGCGAGCCGCGCGGCCGAGGTGGCGGCGTCGGCGGAGATCCCCACCGCGGCAGCGACCATGAGCCGGCCGGCGGGGTCGAGCGCCGGCGCGAGCAGCTCCAGGCGCACGGCGTCGTCGCGGGTGAGGACGCCGACCAGCCGGCCCGCGCCGTCCACCACCGGCGCGGCCTTCACCCGCTGCTCCTCCATCCGCAGGAACGCCTCGCGGTTCGGCGTGCCCGCCGGGAGGGTCACGAGGCGCGACGACATGAACGACGCGGCCGGCGAGTACTGGTCCTGGTCGCGCAGGTCGGCGTGCGTCACGATGCCGACCGGGCGGCGCTCGTCGTCCACCACCACCACCATGTCGTGCGCGCGCTTCCGGATGATCCCCTGCACGTCGCGCAGCGTGGCGCGGGGCGAGACGGAGAGCGGCGTGTCGTGGCGCGGGTCCACGGACCGGATGTGCTGGATGATCCGCGCCGCGGTCTCGAGGCTCATGTCCTGCGGCAGGACGCCGAGCCCGCCCAGCCGCGCCATGGTCTCGGCCATCCGCTTGCCGGTGACCGCGTTCATGTTGGCGGAGACGACCGGGTGGGAGCCGCCCGCGAAGTCCACCGGCCGGAGGTCCACCTCCAGCCGCGAGCCGCCGTCGAAGTAGCTGGGGACGAGGAACACGTCCTCGAGCGACAGCTCGAGCGCCTCGTCGTGCTCCGGGTGGAGGAAGCGCATGTCCACCGGATAAGCCGGACGGGCGGGCCGTGCCCATCCCAGGACGGACGGAGCGGGCAGGTGGGCGGTCGGTCGCACCCTCGGCCGCCGTGCCCGCGCGCGCCCGCTGTCCCGCGCGTCGCGGACCGGACCCCCGACTCGCGAGTGCCGGGGGACCCGCCGCGCCGGGCTCGCGAGCGCGCGGGGCGCAGACCGCACGGCAGGCGCGGATTTTCGCGCGGCCCCCCTTCGTCGGCGGTGCGCGCGCCGCGGCGCACCATGCAGCGGGGGTGGTGGCGCGGCGACCCCCGCCGGCGACCCAAACCTGCGTCATCTCGCGCGCTGGCGGGCGGTACGCTCCGTGCTCTTGCGGCGAATCGATGACCGCACGAACCCCGCCGTCACGGCCTGCGCTCGTCTGCCTCGCGGGCGCCTGGCTGCTCGCCGGCCCGGCCTGCGCCGCGTCGCGCACCGCGGCCGCGGTCGCGCCTGCGGGGCATCCTGCGCGCCCGCGCGTGGAGCTGCTCGCGCCCTGCGCCGCCGCCGCCCGCGACGGCGTACCATGCACCCACCGTCACGCCGTGCTGGAGGTGAGCTACTGATGCCGGAGTCCGTCGTCGTGAGCTTCGGTCACGTCCACGGCGCTCGCGCGCGCGAGGTGACGGGTGCGCTCGCCACCGTCCTCGCGCTGGTGCGCGAGGACCTGGAAGGCTGCGAGGCGGGGTTCCGGCGCGAGTCGCAGGGCCTGCTGGCGGTCGTGCGGCTCGACGCGCCGAAGCCGGCGGCCGCGGTGGCGCGGCTGGCGTTCTGGTGCGCGCGGGCGGGCGGCGTGGCGCTGTCCCTCTCGCAGGCCACCGCGTCCACCCGGGCCAACGTCGTCGACGCGCTCGGCGCCAGCGACGCACGGGTCTCGCTCGGGCAGGACCGCGTCGCCGAAGGGGTGACGGTGCTCGCCGCCGCTGCCGGGCTGGACGAGCCGGTCGAGCCGCCGGGGCCGCTGCCGGTGCTGGTGCTGTCCCTGGGCGGCCCGGGATGGGAGGCGATGACCTACGACCCTGCGAGACGCCGGCTGTTCGTTCCGAGCCCGCTCTCGCCTCCGCTGGGCGACCGCTTCGTGCTGCGGCTCGAGGGAGCGCCGGGCGAGGAGCTCACCTGCTCCGGGACGGTGCGCACGGTGGCGGTGGGCGATCCGTTCCAGCCGCGGGACGCGGCGCCGGCGGGGTTCGTGGTTGCGGTGGAGGAGGGGCGAGGGCTGCACGCCTACCTGGCCGAAGCGTGCCCGCCGCGCACCGACGGGGGCCGACGGTCCGCGCCACGCTTCCGCGTGGGCGGCCGCACCCGCCTGACCACGCCGGCCGCCGCGGTCGAGGCGCGCTTCGAGGACGTGTCCCACGGCGGCGCGTTCGTGAGCACGGGCGCCCCGGTGGTCCCGGGCACGCCCATCCGCCTCGACCTGTCGACGCCGCATGGCGAGCGGCTGGGCCTGGCGGCGACCGTGGTCCATGGGCGTGCCGGGGGCGTGGGCGTCGAGTTCGGCGCCGGACCGGCGGCGCGCGCCGTGCTGGACGCGGCGGTCACCGGGCTCACCGCGGCGAGGCCGCGCGCGCTGGTGGTCGACGACGACGCGCTCGCGCGCGCGATGCTCTCCGAGGCGCTCGCCGGTCGCGGCTTCGAGGTGGTGACGGAGCGCGACGCGCTGGCCGGGCTGCTGAGGCTGGCGGAGGAGATCTTCAGCCTCGACGTCCTCGTCACCGACGTGGTGATGCCGGAGGTGGACGGCGGGGAGCTGGTGCGGCGCATCCGCCACGTGGGCGGCGAGCGGGACCTGCCGATCGTGGCGGTCACGGGGAGCGAGGACCCCGCGCTGGCCGCGCGCCTCCGGGCCAGCGGCGCCGACGAGGTGCTCGCGAAGCGGATCGGCCCCGACGGGATCGCCGACGCGGTGGTGAAGCTGCATCGGAACGTCCGGGCCGGTCGGGCCGGGAGCCCCGAGCCGACGCGCGCCTGCCGCTGAACGCCGCGCCATCCGGCCGCACTCGCCGCCAGGGCGGTTGACGCCCGGCGGCCAGCCGCCTAGAAGAGACTCGTGACCGATCGTGTCCTCTAGCCCGAGTCGTCGCGCGCCGCGCTCCCGCGAGCGCCCGCGCGACCCGTGCGCCTCCGACGCGTCCGCCCGTGCGGCGCGACGGCGGCGCGTCCGTCCGCTCGTGCATTCGAGGTCCAACCGTGTCCACCCTCGCAGCTCTCGGCTGGGGTCCGTACTTCTCGGCGCAGCTCTCCTCTGAAGAAGCCTCCACTCTCCTCGTCGGCCGCGTCGTCGCGGACCGCGGCCGCCGGCTGCGCGTCCGCTTCGAGGCGGGCGATCGCCTGGCGATCGTCCCCGGCCACCTGCTCGGCGCCGAGCCGGTGCCGGTCGCAGGCGACTTCGTGCTCACCACGCCCGGCGAGCCGCCGGTGATCGCGCGCGTGCTGGAGCGGCGCTCGGCGCTCTCGCGCAACGCCGCCGGCCGCGCCACCGTCGAGCAGGTGCTCGCGGCCAACGTGGACGTCGTGCTCGTCGTCCAGGGCCTGGACGAGGGCGCCCACCCGCGCCGCCTGGAGCGCACGCTCGCCGCGGTGCACGCGAGCGGCGCCGAGCCCGCGGTGGTCCTCACCAAGGCCGACCTGGTCCCCGACCTCGGGGAGGCGCTCGCCGAGGCGCGGGCGGCCGCGGCGGGCGCGCCGGTGCTGGTCGCGTCCGGCGTGAGCGGGGAGGGCCTGGACGCGCTGGCCGGCCTGGTGGGGCCGGGGCGGACGGCGGTGTTCGTCGGCCCCTCCGGCGCGGGGAAGTCCACCCTCGTGAACGCGCTGCTCGGGCGCGCCGAGCAGCCGGTCGGCGCCGTCCGGGCGCGCGACGTGCGCGGGCGCCACACCACCACCGCACGGCGCCTGTTCGAGCTGCCCGGGGCGGGCTGCGTGATCGACGGCCCGGGGATCCGCGAGCTCCGGCTGTGGGACGCCGGAGGGCTCGCGGCCGCGTTCGACGACGTCGCCGCGCTCGCCGCCGGGTGCCGGTTCCGGGACTGCCGCCACGCCGGCGAGCCCGGCTGCGCGGTGGCCGGGGCGGTGGAGGCGGGCCGGCTCGACGCCGGGCGGCTCGAGAGCCTGCGCAAGCTGGAGCGCGAGGCGGCGCTCCAGGAGGCCCGCCGCGGCGGCGCGGCGGCGCGGGCGGAGAAGCTGCGCTGGCGGCCCATCAAGAAGGCGCAGCGACGGATGTACCGCGACCGCGACCGCGGGTGAGCCGGGCGCCCCGGCCGCCGGCGGCGCGCGCGGCCGGGGCGCTCGCCTCGTGAGGACGGGGTCGCGGAGCGCCGCCTAGACCAGCGGATGCCCCCCGTCCACCCGGAGCACGCTCCCGGTGGTGAAGCCGTTCTCCATCAGGAACGCGGCGGCGTGGGCGACGTCCTCCGGCCGCCCGATCCGGCGGGCGGGGAGCCGCTCGGCCATCGCGGCGAACGTCGCCGCCTTGCCGTCGCCGGCGACCGCGTCCCAGATCTCCGTGTCCACCCACCCGGGCGAGAGCGCGTTCACCCGCAGCGGGGCGAGCTCCAGCGCCGCGGCCCGCACGAAGGCGGCCAGCGCGCCGTTCACGGCGGCGATCATCGCGCCCCGTGGCATCGGGCGATCCGCGGCGATCCCGGTGGTGAACGTGAGCGAGCCGCCCGGCCGCAGCCTGGGCGCCCCGTGCTTCGCGAGCAGCAGCGCGCCGAGCAGCTTCGAGTCCACCACCGCGCGGGCCGCCTCGAGGTCGAACGCGGCGATGGGCTGGTACGCGGGCACGACCGCCGTCGCGACCACGTGGTCGGCGGCCGGGACCTCCCGGAACAGCCGCATCACCTCGTCCTCCTGCCGGACGTCGGCCGCGACGGCCCGCGCCCGCGCGCCGGCGCCGAGCGTTCCGAGCGCGCGCGCCAGGCGCTCCCGGGAGCGCCCCGCCAGCACCACCTCCGCGCCGCGCGCCAGCGCCTCCCGCGCGACCGCGAGGCCGATGCCCGACCCGCCGCCCACCACCACCACCGTCCGATCCTTCAGCCCGGCCCCAGTCGTCGTCGTCATGCACGCATCCATGCCCGCGGCGGCGCGGGTGATCAACGGGACGATCCGGTATGCTTCGTGCCATGGATGAGATGATCGATCCGGGGGACCTGCGGCTGTTCGTGGCGGTGGCGCAGCAGTCGAGCTTCGTGGCGGCGTCCCGGCGCACCGGCGTCCCGACCAGCACCGTCAGCCGCGCGGTGGCGCGCCTGGAGGAGCGGCTCGGGGTCCGCCTGCTGCACCGCACCTCCCGGCGCGTCTCCGCCACGGACGAGGGGGCGCGGCTGCTCGCGCGCGCGGCGCCGCTGCTCGATCAGCTCCGGGACCTGCTCGAGGACGCGGCCGATCGCGAGGAGGAGCCCTCCGGCAGGCTGCGGGTGACGGCGCCGGTGGTGACGGGCGCGGAGCGGGTCGGCCGGGCGCTCATCGCGTACGCGGCGGCCCACCCGCGCGTCAGCGTGGACCTGCGGCTCACCAACTCGGTGCTGAGCCTGGTGGAGGAGGGGCTCGACCTGGCGTTCCGGGTCGGGCCGGTCGCCGAGGCCGACGTGGTGGCGCGCCGGCTCTGGGCGATCCCGTCCGCGCTGGCGGCCTCGCCGGAGGTGGTCGCGCGCGCGCTCGGGGGCCGGCGGCGGGTGGACGCGGCGACGCTGGCGCGGGCGCCGGCGGTGGTGACGCACCCGGGCCGGCCGTGGCGGTTCCTGGGTGCGGACGGGGTGGTGCGCGAGCTGCGGCCGAACGAGCGCTTCGCGGCGACCGACCCGCGCGTCGCGGTCGAGGCCGCGCTGGCGGGGCTCGGCGTGGTGCGCGCGCCGGCCGAGATGATCGCCCGCGCGGGAGGGCTGGTGGCGCTGGAGTGCGCGCTGGGGGAGCCGGAGGGGCGGGAGCTGTTCGCGGTCTACCCGTCGCGGCGGCTCGTGCCCCGGCGCGTGCGCGACGCCATCGAGTGGGTCCGGCGCACGGGACCGGGCGGCTCCGACGTCGCGCGCCGCCGGCGCCCGCCCGGCTGATCGGCTCAGCGCGCCCGAGCGGGCTCGACCCGCCGCAACTTGTCCGGGTTGAGCACCGCGTAGAACGCGGTCACGCGCTCGCCGTCGGTGGCGAACGAGATGGTCGAGAACGGCCGGCCGTCGAGGGTGGTGAGGATGGCGGGCTCGCCGTTGACCCACACCAGCTCGCGCCGCGTCCGGCCGGCGCCCTTGCGGGCCACGTTCAGCATGAACCGGACGATGCGCGCGCTGCCGCGGAGCCCGCGAGCGACGTGGACCTTGCCGCCGCCGTCGGAGGTCCAGGTGGCGTCGTCGGACACGAGCGCGAGCAGTGCCTGCTCGTCGGCCGCGGCCAGCCGGTCCAGGAAGCGAGCCACCAGCCGGTGCTTGGCCTCGAGCGGCACCTCGAACCGCGGCCGCCCCTCGCGCACCCGCAGCCGCGCCCGGTGCACCACCTGGCGGCAGGCCTCCTCGCTCCGGTCCAGCACCCTGGCGATCTCCGCGTAGCCGGCGCCGAACACGTCGCGGAGCAGCAGCGCGGCGCGCTCGTCCGGCGAGAGCCGCTCGAGCAGCACCAGGAACGCCATGGACAGGTCGGAGGCCAGCTCGGAGCGCGCGTCGGCGGGAGGCGCGGCGCCGGTGACGAGCGGCTCGGGCAACCAGTCGCCGACGTAGCGCTGGCGCTCGCCGCTCGCCTGGCGCAGCCGATCGACCGCGAGCCGGCTCGTGACCGCCACCAGCCAGGCCTCCGGGTTCTGCACCGCCGCGACGTCCGCCTCGTGCCAGCGCAGGTAGGCGGTCTGCAGCACGTCCTCCGCGTCCGGGACGGTGCCGAGCATGCGGTAGGCGATGCCGAACAGGCGGGGGCGGAGGCGCTCGAACGCCGAGCTCCGCTCCGCGGGGTGTCCAGGCGTGGTGGCGGAGGTGGTCATCATGGAGCCGAGACGATCGAGGTGACGGTGCCGTGACCGCGATGCCGTCGCCCGGTCCGATCGGGGCGTCGCGGGCCGGCCGGTCACGGGACGGGGACGCGCCCGTCTTGCCGGTCATGAACCACGAACAACGAGGAGAGGCCATGCAGCCGAGAATCGATCACGGGAAGGTCGCGCCGGGGGCCCTGCGGGCGATGTACGCGCTCGAGCAGTACGTGCGGGGCTCGGGGCTGGACCTGACGCTGTACCACCTGGTGAAGCTGCGGGCGTCGTACCTGAACGGCTGCGCGTTCTGCGTGGACATGCACACCAAGGAGGCCCGCGCGCACGGCGAGACCGAGCAGCGGCTGTACGCGGTGCCGGTCTGGCGGGAGACCCCGTTCTTCACGCCGCGCGAGCGCGCCGCGCTCGCCTGGACGGAGACCGTCACGCTCATCGGCCAGACCGGCGTGCCGGACGAGGCGTTCGAGGCGGCGCGGCAGGAGTTCGAGGAGGCGGAGCTGGTGAACCTCAGCATGGCGATCGTCGCCATCAACGGGTGGAACCGCCTGGCCGTCTCGTTCCGGGCGCCCGTCGGCACGTACCAGGTCGGCGCGAACCGTGCCCCCGCGGAGCCCGCGGCGCAACGAGCCTAGGGCTGCTGCTGCGCCGGCCGCGGACCCCGGGCCACGACGGCCCGGGGTCCCGGCGACGCGCGGCCGCTCAGGGCGCCAGCTCGACCGCGATCCCGTCGTCTCCCTGCGGCAGGAGCGTGTCCTCGCCCACGACGATCGTGCCGCCGAACGTGCCGCCCACCGTGACCTCGTGGTCGGCGCCGTACGAGAGCGCCTGCGCGCGCGTGGAGCCGCACTGGCCGTTGGTCGGCACGGTGCGCGTCCAGAGCGGCGTGTTCGCGAGGTCGAACGTGCGGACGGTCACGGCCAGGCAGCTGGTCGGGTTGCCCGCGACCGCCGCGCGGCCGGTGGGGTCCACGCCCAGGAGCGCCGGCCAGAGCCGCTCCACGCCGCGGGCCCAGCGCGGCTTCCCGTCGGGCTCCAGCACCGCCAGCACCAGCCCGCCGTTGTCCACCGTCGAGTCGCCCCAGGTGACCGTGCCGGCGCGGTCGGCGAGCAGCACCAGCGTCCCCTTGCTGGTGGTCCCGATGCCGCTGAAGTAGCCGAGGGTCGCGGACTGGACCGACCACTGGAACTTGCCGTCGGTCCCGAGCTTGACCACCTGCGCCGTCCAGGTGCCGGAGGCGGGCGCCGGCGCGCCCTCGACGAGGCCGCTCGAGGCGTGGCCGGCGACGTAGGCCTCGCCGGTCGGCGCGAGCGAGATCGCGTCCACCCACTGCGACGCCTTCGACCAGAGCTGCTTGCCCTCCCAGGAGTACTTCTCGACCACCGGCGCGTACGTCTGGCGCGGGGCACGGAACAGGAGCGCCGAGCCGGAGTCGTCGGTCGCGAGCTGGTTCACGCTCGACCCGGCCAGCGACACGGTCCAGACGTAGCGCCCGTCGGGACCGAGCTTCACCAGGGCGGAGTCCTGGATCGCGCCGCCGCCGAGGTCGATGCCCGGGCGACCGGTGCAGTCGCCCCAGCACTGCGGGTCGATCGCGAGCAGCACGTTGCCGAGGCGCGTGACCGCCATGCGGAACACCGGCCAGCCGGCGTACGTGAAGGTCTTCGACCACACCGCCTTGCCGTCGTGGTCCCGCTTCTCCAGGCGCAGCGTGCCGCCGCCCGGCCCGGCCTCGTCGATGGTGGTGGAGAGCAGGACGCGCGATCCCTGCTCGTCCACGCCGACCGCGGCGTACACGTCCGGCCCGGGGGTGCTCACGGTGGCGTACCAGCGCACCGTCGGGGCGGGCGCGGGCACGCCGCAGACGTTCTGGTTGCCGCCGCCGCCGCACGTCTGGCCCTCGGGGCAGGCGCCGCAGTCGAGCGTGCCGCCGCAGGCGTCGTCGATGCGGCCGCAGTCCTTCCCCTGGGCGGCGCAGGTGGTCGGCGTGCAGGGTGCGGGGCCGCAGGTGTTCGAGGCGGTGCAGACCTTCCCGCTGCCGCACGCGCCGCAGTCGAGCGTCCCGCCGCAGCCGTCCGGGATGGTGCCGCAGGTCTTGGCCTCCTTCGCGCAGGTGGTGCGGGTGCAGCCCGCCGCCGGCGTCCCGCAGACGTTGGGCGTGCCGGCGCCGCCGCAGACCTGGCCCTGCGGGCAGCTCCCGCAGTCCAGCCGCCCGCCGCAGCCGTCGTCCACCTGGCCGCAGTTCTTCCCCAGCGACTGGCAGGTGGCCGGGTGGCACGCCGGCGCCCCGCAGGCGTTCGCCGTCCCGCCGCCACCGCAGGTCTGGCCCTCGGGGCACCCGCCGCACTGGAGGAACCCGCCGCAGCCGTCGCTCACCTGGCCGCAGGACGCGCCCGCCGCCGCGCAATCCGTGGGCGTGCAGGTCTCCCGCTTTCCGCCGCTACTGGAGCCGCAGCCCAGCCACGCCACCACCCCGACGACGATCCCCGCCGCCCGCAAGCTCGCGCGTTCCACGGCCGCCTCCCCGACCGCGCGTCAGGCGCGATCGCCCCGGCGTCAAGGTGCCGTCTCGGGGAGCGCCGAGGCGACGCCCCACGCGGCGCACCCCTACACGGCGGGGTCGGCGGGCGTTTACGACCCGTGACGGTCGTCCGCGCACCCCCCGCTCACGCTTCGATGAGAATTCCCTCCGGACCGTGTCGATCCGGAGAGGCGTCGATCGTCGCGACGAGGGGCGGCGGGATGGGCGCCGACACGCACGTCCAGGGGCGAGCGCCCCGGACCCGACAGGTCAGGAGTACGACAATGGAGCTGACGACGGACATCGGTGGGCGGAACACGGCGGGCGCGGAGCCGGTGCAGGCGGGCGCGACCTCGAGGACCGCGGTGTGGACCGGTCGCGTGCTGAGTGGCCTCGCCATCGCGTTCCTCGCGCTCGACGCCATGGGGAAGCTGGTGCGGGCGGCGCCGGTGCTGGAGGGGACGCAGCAGCTCGGGTTCCCGCTCGACACGGTGGTGGGGATCGGCGCGACGCTGCTCGCCTGCGTGGCGCTGTACGCCGTCCCGCGCACCGCGGCGCTCGGCGCGATCCTGCTCACCGCGTATCTGGGCGGCGCGGTCGCGACGCAGGTGCGGGTGGGGAACCCGCTGTTCAGCCACGTGCTGTTCCCCACCTACGTCGCCGCGCTGATCTGGGGCGGCCTGGTGCTGCGCGACCGGCGGCTGCGGGTGGCCCTGCTGCGGGGGCGCGCCGCCCGCGAGGCCGAGGAGGCGTCATGGGGCAGGTGATCTCGAGGGACGGGACCGCCATCGTGTTCGAGCGGCAGGGCGCGCGATCACCCGCGGTGGAGGTGGGCCGATGCGCTTCCTGATCATGCACCGGACCACGCCGGCGTGGGAGGCGGGCGCGAGGCCGGGGCCGGAGCTGATCGCGCGGGTGGGCGCGATGATCTCGGCGATGCAGGCCGCGGACGTGCTGCGCGCGGGCGAGGGGCTCCGGTCGAGCGCGCAGGGCGTCCGGCTCCGGTTCACCGCGGGTCACCGCGCGGTGCTGGCCGGTCCGTTCAGGCCGGAGAACGAGCTCCCGGCGGGGTTCGTGATCCTGCGCGTCGCCTCGATCGAGGACGCGGCGGAGTGGGGCGCGCGCCTGGGCCAGGCGCTCGGTGGCGACGGCGTGGAGGTGGACGTGCGCCCGGTGACCGAGGCGTGGGATCTCGGCGTCGCGCCGGCGCCGGAGGGGCTGGCGACGCGCCGATACATGGCGCTCCACAAGGCCACCGCCGCCACCGAGGCGGAGGAGCCGGCGCCGCCCGCGCGCGCGGGCGCGGTCCGGCGCGTGCTCGAGGAGATGCGCGCCGCCGGCGTGCTGCTCGCCGACGAGGCGCTCCGGCCCAGCGCCCGCGGGCAGCGCCTCCGCTTCGGGCGCGGCGGGGTCACCGTCGTGGACGGGCCGTTCGCCGAGTCGAAGGAGCTGATGGGGGGCTACGTCATCGTGGACGTGCCGTCGCTGGCCGAGGCGCGCGGCTGGGCCGAGCGCTACGGGGTGGCCGTGGGGTGCCCGGAGGTGGACCTGCGGGCCATCGCCGAGCCGGCCCTGAGCGCGGCTACGAGGTGAGCTCGGACGGGAGGCCGAAGCGCGGGAACAGGGTGGCCGTGTCGAGGAACGCGGTCCAGGCGGCGATCCCGCCGGGCGCCGGCTCCAGCACGAGGAGCGCCCAGGGGCGGTGGACGCCGGGGCCGGCGGGCCGGTACTGCGCGAACGCGGGCAGGCCGCTCGCGGCGGTGGGCACCAGGCGCGAGCCGCGGCAGCCGGCGCCCGGGCCCGTGAGCCAGGCCGCCACCGCCTCGCGCCCCCGCAGCCAGAGCGAGAACGGCGGCATGGAGAAGCAGGCGTCCTCGCGGAGCGTCGCGGTGAGCGCCGCCACGTCGTAGCGCTCGAAGGCGTCCACGTAGCGCTCGAGCAGCACGGCCTCGGCCTGCGACAGCGCGGCGCCGGGGCCGGAGGGATCCCGCGCCGGCAGCGTCGCGCGGGCCCGCTGCAGCATGCTGTTCACGGCCGCCACGGACGTGTCGAGGTCGCCGGCGATCTCCGCGGCCGACCAGCCCAGCACGTCCGCCAGGAGCAGCGCGGCCCGCTGGCGCGGCGGCAGCTGCTGGAGCGCGGCCACGAACGCGAGCCGGATGCTCTCGCGCAGCAGCACCTGCTCGGCGGGATCGACGTCGGCCGGGATCGCCTGCGCGTCGGGGATGGGCTCGATCCAGCGCTCCCCAGGGAGCGCCTCGAGCGCGTCCGCCGCGGTGCCGGCCGGCCCGAGATCCACCGGGCGGGCCCGCCGCGCCCGGTCCTCCAGCGCGTCGAGGCACACCCGGGTGGCGATCCGGTACAGCCAGGTGCGGAGCGACGAGCGTCCCTCGAAGCGCTCGAGGCTGCGCCAGGCGCGCAGCAGCGTCTCCTGGACCGCGTCGTCCGCCTCGGCGGCGGAGCCCAGCATCCGGTAGCAGTGACCGGTGAGCGCCGCCCGGTGCGTCTCCAGCTGATCGACCGTGGTCATGCGACCGAGGTCATAGCGGAGGACCAGGCCGGTGCGAAGCGCCAGCGCGGCCCCCATGCGGGCGCCACCCGCCTAGCTCTGCAGGCCCGGGTGCTTGCCCGGCGCGTCGTGCACCTCGAGCCGGTTGTCGATCCGGCGGACGCCGCGCACCTGCCCGATCGCCGTGAGCAGGCCCTGGACCTCGTCCCGCAGGATCGGGCCGGCCAGCGTCACGATGCCATCGTCGGCGTGCACCTGGATCGACCGGGCGTGGCTCACCGGACGACCCATGTGCGCGCGCACCCGCTCGACCAGGATGTCGTCGGGCACGCGCTCGTCCGCGTGCGCGAGCTCGTGGCGCCTCCCGCGCGCCCGGTTGGCCACGTCCTTCGCGCGCCGCTCCGCCTCGCGCCTCGCCTGGCGGGCGGCCGAGGTGGCCTTGTCCCGGACCAGCGCGCGGCGGGCTGCGCCGCGGCGCGGGTCGAGCAGCGCGGCGGCGAGCGCGCCGAGGGCGGCGCCCGCGAGGAAGGACGGCACGCTCCCGCCCCACGCCCGGCTCCGTCGTTCGAACCACATGGCGGTTCCTCCCGTTCCGGGGCCCGAAGCCCCAGCTACGGTACGCATCGCGCCGGGAGGTGCCGACGGAGGCGGGGCGCGGGGCGGGCGCGCGCGAGCCCGGCGCATCCGCGGGCGGACGCAGGGACGCGGCTCGAGCGTCCGCTCACCGCGAGCGCGGAAGGACGGACGGAGGCGGTGGGCGCGGGCCCCTCACTTCACCGCGCCGACGGTGAAGCCGGCGATGAAGCGATCCAGGAACACGTTGTAGACGATCGCGATGGGCAGGCTCGCCAGCAGGCAGGCCGCCATGAGCGAGCCCCAGTAGTAGACGTCGCCGCGCACCAGGTAGATGGGGACGCCCACGCTCACCGTCTGGTGCTCGGCCGAGGAGATGAAGGTGAGCGCGTACACGAACTCCTGCGTCACCAGCGTGAACGAGAAGATCACCACCGTCAGGATCCCCGAGACCGAGATCGGGATGACGAGCTTCACGAACGCGCCGAACCGGGTCAGCCCGTCCACCAGCGCCGCCTCCTCCAGGTCCTTGGGGATGGCCTTGAAGAAGCCCATCAGCAGCCAGATCGAGAACGGGACGGTGAACGTCGGGTAGGTGACGATGATGGCCCAGAGCGTGTCCTGCAGCCCGAGCTCCGCGACGACCCGGGACATGGGGATGAAGAGCAGGGTGGGCGGGATGAGGTAGGTGAGGAAGATGCCGATGCCGAGCTGCTGCCCCGCCGCGCCGGTGAGCCGCGCCAGCGCGTACGCGGCCGGGACCGCGAGCAGGAGCGTGATGACCACCACCGCCGCGCCGGCCAGCGTGGTGTTCCAGAACCAGCGCAGGAACAGCGTCTCGTGGAACAGGAAGCGCAGGTGGTCGAGCGTGGGCGCCGCGTTGAAGATGAACGGGTCGTGCTCGACATCGTAGAGGTCCGAGGTCTGCTTGAACGAGGTGATCGCCATCCAGTAGAACGGGAACGCGAGCAGCGCCGCGAACCCCGCCACGATCACCCAGCGGCCGATGCGGGTGCCGAGGGTCGCCTGCGTCCGGATCACGCGCGCCTCCTCACGTCACCTCGGCCCGGTGCGCGACCCGCAGCATCAGGAACGCCACCGCGACCAGGATGGGCACCAGGAACACCGAGATGGCGGCACCCTCGGCCAGGTCCGAGCCGAGCACGCCGGTGAAGAACGCCAGCGACGGCAGCACCTGGGTGGTGTCGTACGGACCGCCGCGGGTCAGGATGTAGACCACCGTCATGTCGGTGAACGTGAAGACCACCCCGAACAGCACGGCGACGTTGATGATCGGCCGCATCATGGGGAGGGTGATCTGGAAGTGCGTGCGCCAGAACCCGGCCCCGTCCACCGCTGCCGCCTCGGGGATCTCCTTCGGGATGGAGGTCAGGCCGGCGAGCATGATCACGGTCGCGAACGGGATCATGCGCCAGGCGTGCACGGCGATCACCGAGCCCATGGCGAGCGCCGGCTCGCCCAGCCACATGGGCGGGTCGAACCGGTTCACGAGGTGGAGCCGCGCGAGCACCCAGCTCACCACCGAGTAGATGGAGTCGAGGATCCACTTCCAGCCGATCGCGCCGAGGCTGATGGGCGCGACCCAGGGCAGCAGGATCAGGAACCGGACCGCCGCCCGGCCCCGGAAGCGCTCGCGCAGCGCGAGCGACAGGGCCGTGGCCGCGACCAGCACGATGACCTGCGTGGCGACCGTGAAGACGAAGGAGTCGAGCAGCGCGCGGCGGAACGTGGGGCTGCGGATCACGCTGCGGAAGTTGTCGAGGCCGACGAACGACCAGCCCTCGGAGCCGACGGTGACGTCGCTGACGCTGTACAGGAACGCGAGCGCCAGCGGCAGGCCCACCAGCGCGAGGATGTAGACCACCGCCGGCGTGAACAGGGCCACGCCGAGCCAGGTCGCCGAAGACGGGCCGCGGCGGCGCGGGACGTCGCGGAGCGCTCCGGCGGCCGGCCGCGCCGCGTCGGCCGGGGTCATCGCCACGCCAGCTCCCGCGTGGGCACGCGCCGCTTGGTGCCCGGGTCGAACAGCCGGAGATCGCGCTCCGCCACCGCCAGCGGGTGCACCGCGCCCTCGTCGAGCCCGGTGCTCGCGCCGAGCGTCATGCGCGACACGACCTTTCGCCCGCCGAACCGGCCGCCCTCGACGACGCCATGCAGGATCCGCTCGGAGCCGAGGTACTCGACCGCCTGCACGAGGACGTCGAGCGCCACCGCCGGGCCGGTCACGGTCGCGCGCGGCAGCAGGCTCTCGGGGCGGAAGCCGGCGATGACGTCGCCGCCGTCGACCAGGTTCATGGGCGGCGAGCCCAGGAACGTGGCCACGAACGTGTCGGCCGGCTCGTCGTAGACCTCCTTCGGCGTGCCCACCTGCCGCACCACCCCCTTGTCCAGCACCACGATCCGGTCGCCCATGCTCATGGCCTCGACCTGATCGTGCGTGACGTAGATGGTGGTGGTGCCCACCCGCGCGTGGAACTGGATCAGCTCGGTGCGGGCGGAGGCGCGCAGCTTCGCGTCCAGGTTCGAGAGCGGCTCGTCCAGCAGGAAGACGGTCGGCTCGCGCACCAGCGCCCGGGCCAGCGCCACCCGCTGCCGCTCGCCGCCGGACAGCTCCCGCGGCTTGCGGGCCAGCAGGTGGCCGATCCCGAGCAGCTCCGCGGCCCAGCGCACCCGCTCGCGGCGCCGGTCGCGGGGGACGCCGTGCGCCTTGAGCGGGAAGCCGATGTTCTGCTCGACCGAGAGGTGCGGGTAGAGCGCGTAGCTCTGGAACACCATGGCGATGCCCCGGGCGCGAGGCGGGAGCCCGGTGACCACGCGGCCGCCGATGAGCACGTCGCCGCGGGTGGGCTCCTCCAGCCCGGCGATCATCCGGAGGAGCGTGGACTTGCCCGAGCCGGAGGGCCCGAGGAAGACCAGGAACTCGCCGTCGCGGGTGGCGAGGTCCACCTCGTTGACCGCGGCGCCCTGGTCGGCCTTCCGGAAGATCTTGGTGAGCCTCCGCGTCTCGACGACCGCCACGCGCCCCTCCGCCTCACTTCCACTTGTCGAAGATGCGCTTCACCTCGGCCTCGGCCGCCTTGGCGGCGTCGCGCGCCGGCATCTCGTCGCGCGCGACCTTCGCGAACATCGTCGGGATCACGAAGGTGTTGAACACCTCGTCCACGGCGGCGGTGGCGTAGCCGGGGTAGCCGACGTTGGTGGCCCACTCGGTCACGCCCGCGAGCACCTTGTACTTGTCCGGCGGCACGCCCTTCGGGTCGTTCGCCACCTGCTGGGCGATGTCCGGCACCGTCTTCGGGAAGCAGGGGAAGTTGTAGAACTCGCTCGCCTTGAACGCGTCGCCGAACGCGTCCAGGTAGTCCACCAGGAACTGCTTCGCGCCGTCCTTGTTCTCGGCGAACTTCCAGATGACGTAGCAGTCCATGACGTGCTCGGCCGCCATCCGGCGCACCGGCCCCTTCAGCGCGGGCACGATCTGGATCTTCTTCGACATCTCCGGGTTCTCCTTCTCGGCGGTGCGCGTCACCGAGATCGCGTTCAGCACGAAGGAGAGCTTGCCGGCCAGGATGCCCCGGTTGTTCGAGGAGGGATCCCAGGTGAACACCTCCCCGGTCTGCGCCTCCTTCTGCAGCGCGCGCATGAACTCGAGCGCCTGGATGGTCTGCGGCGAATTGATGACCACCCGGCCCTCCGCGTCCTGCACCGAGCCGCCGAACGACCAGAGCAGCGCGCGCATGGCCATGTTCGTGTCGAGCTCCTGCGAGAGCCCGATGCCGCACGGGTTGCCGATCTTCTGCTTGATGGCCGCGGCACCCTTGCGCAGGTCCTCCCAGGTGTCCGGGCCGTGCGGGAAGCCGACCTGCGACCAGAGATCCTGCCGGTAGTTGCCGGGGTCCGGGACGTAGCTGTCCGCGAACGCGAAGTACTTCCTGGTCTTCGGGTTGAACGTGGACTTGTGCCCGAGGTCGTTCACCTTGCCCCAGCGCTTCTCCACCTGCTGGTAGATCTCGGTGTGGTCGATGACCTGCTTCTCGTACGCCGCCGGCGGCGAGAGGAACATGAACAGGTCGTGGCCCTTCTGCGCGGAGACCTCGGCGGCGGCGCGGGCGTTGATCTCCGGGATGGAGATGTGATCGACGATCACCCGCGTGCCGTGCTTCTCGCCCCACTGCTTGCAGAAGGTGCCGTCGAACCACTTGTCGTAGCCCGGCACGAAGTGGCTCCACTGGATGATCTTGAGCGTCTTGCCGCCCTGCGCGCGCGCGCGGCGCGGCAGCCCGGCCGCCGCCAGGGCGCCCACGCCCGCAGCCTTCACGAACTGCCGACGGCTCCACCTCGAGGACCCGCGATCGCTTGCCATCCCGACCTCCGGCGCGCGATCGTTCGCGCGCGAAACCGTGACCTCTGCATCGCTATGTACGAGGGCGGCTGGCGGCCGTGCGCCTGACGGGTCCGGCGCTGCGTCGCTTGGGGCCGCCCGCGCGTGCTCCCTCGATGGCGACGCCGCGCGGGGCCGCTCGCGGTGCGCCGGCGCGCGTCGGCGGGACGCCCGAGCGCCCGGCCCGGGCTGGTGCTTGCCGCCCGCACGGCCCGGAGTCGAATCGCGCCGATGGCCGACCCGCTCGCCTCGCGCCGGAAGGCCACCCGATGAGCGCGTCCGCTCCCCTCCCGGTCCGGCTCGATCCTCCGGTGGACCCGGCGCGGGATCACGTGCTCGGCGAGGCCGGCGCGGAGCTGACGCTGGTCGAGTACGGCAGCTCCGCTTGCCCGCACTGCCACGCCGCCCACGCGGTCGTCGCAGACCTGCGCGACCGGCTCCGGTACGTGTTCCGCCAGCGCCCATCCGCGCCAAGGCGGCCCGGCCGGCGGCCGAGCTGGCCGAGGCGGCCGGGCTCGCCGGTGACGGCTTCTGGCGGGCGCCCTCCACCGCGCCTGCTGCTGCTGGCCGCCACCGCGCTCGCGGTCGCCATCGCGAGCTCGCCGGCCCGCGCCGCGTTCACCGCCGCCTGGCAGGCGCCGCTCGGGCTGTCGCTGGGCGGCCACGCGTTCGCGCTGCCGCTGGTGCAATGGGTGAACGACCTGGTCGCGATCGCGGTGGTGGCGCTGTTCGACTCCGGCGCGATCTCGGTGCCGTGGCTGCTCGCGGCGGCGGCGGTGACCGCGCCCCTCGCCGGGCTGAGCCGGGCGGCGATCTCGGCGGCGCCGCCGTACGCCGCGCTGGGCGTGCTGCTGTGGGCCTGCCTCCACGCGGCCGGGCTGCACCCCAGGCTGGCGGGGGTGATCCTGGCGGTGGTGACGCCGACCCGGCCGCCGCCCGACCTCCGCGCGCTCACCGGGCAGGCGCAGGCGGTGCTGGAGGCGGAGCTGCGCCGGGCGCGCGAGGGCGTGCTGCGCCACCGCTCGCTGCCGGCGCTGCGCGCGCTGGACGCCATCCACGATCGCATCGAGTCCCCGCGGCGAAGATCGCGATCTTCGCCGCGTCGATGCTCGCCGGCGTCCTCGGCGCGCTGGTGCTCTGGCCCGGCGCTCGCCCGCGGCGGAGGCGGAGGCACTCCCGGCGCCCGAGGGCTCCGAGGTGGACGCGGCGGGCACGTAGCCCGCCAGGGCCGTTCCGGCGCCTGCGGCGGACGGGTATGAGTGCCGCCCATGTTCGAGCGCGATCCATCCCGCGCCGCGCCGGCCGGGGGCATCGCCCCGCCGGCCGGCCCCGGTGCCTACGCCGTCGTCTTCACCTCCCTCCGCACCGACGGTGATCAGGGCTACGCCCAGACCGCCGAGGAGATGGAGGCGCTCGCGCGCGTGCAGCCGGGCTTCCTCGGCGTGGAGAGCGCCCGTGGCGCCGACGGCCTCGGCATCACCGTCGCGTACTGGCGCGACGAGGACGCCATCCGGCGCTGGCGGGAGCTGGCGGACCACCGCGCAGCGCAGCGGGCCGGGCGGGAGCGGTGGTACCGCGCGTACCGCGTCCGAGTGTGCCGCGTCGAGCGCGAGTACGCCTTCCCCTGATCGCCGAGGTCGAGCGCCCGCGGCCCGGCGCCGGCGTCAACGCGCCCCCAGCCGCCCGCCGGGCCAGGTCCAGCCCGCGTCCTCCGGCGCGTCCACCCCGTGCTCGTGCGCGTACATGCGCGCGGTGAGCTGCCGGTTGCGCAGCCGCTCCTTGGCGTGCGCGCCGGTGGCGCGGAGCCGCGGGACGCGGTCGATGACGTCCATGGCCAGGCTGAACCGGTCGATCTGGTTGTCGATGGCGAGCTCGAGCGGCGTGTCGATGCTGCCCTTCTCCTTGTAGCCGCGCACGTGCAGGTTCGGGTGGTTCCGTTGGCGGTAGGCGAGCCGGTGGATCAGCCACGGGTAGCCGTGGAAGTTGAAGATGATGGGCCGGTCGGTCGTGAACAGCGAGTCGAAGTCGCGGTCGGGGAGGCCGTGCGGGTGCTCGGTGTCCGGCTGCAGCGTGAACAGGTCCACCACGTTGACGAAGCGCAGCTTGACGTCCGGGAACGCCTCGCGCAGCAGCGCCGTGGCCGCCAGCGCCTCGAGCGTGGCGACGTCGCCGGCGCAGGCCATCACCACGTCCGGCTCGGCGCCCTCGTCGCTGCTGGCCCAGTCCCAGATCCCGAGCCCCTTGGCGCAATGGGTGATGGCCGCGTCCATGGGCAGGTACTGCAGGTGCGCCTGCTTGTCGGCCACGATCACGTTCACGTAGTTCTCGCTGCGCAGGCAGTGGTCGGCCACCGAGAGCAGGCAGTTCGCGTCGGGCGGCAGGTAGATGCGGGTCACCGCGGCGCTCTTGTTCACCACCACGTCGAGGAAGCCCGGGTCCTGGTGGGTGAAGCCGTTGTGGTCCTGCCGCCACACCGTGGAGGTGACGAGCAGGTTGAGCGAGGCGATCTCCTCGCGCCAGGAGAGCTGGTTGCAGATGGACAGCCACTTCGCGTGCTGGTTGAACATCGAGTCGATGATGTGGACGAACGCCTCGTAGGTGGAGAGCAGGCCGTGGCGGCCGGTGAGCAGGTAGCCCTCCAGCATCCCCTCCAGCGTGTGCTCGGAGAGCATCTCCACCACCCGCCCGTCCGGCGCGAGCCGCCCGCCGTCCTCGTCCTCCGGGAAGCGCTCGGCGAGCCAGAGCTTCCGCGACGCCTCGTAGACGGCGTCGAGCCGGTTGGAGCTGGTCTCGTCCGGTCCGAACAACCGGAAGCGGGTCGGGTTCTCGCGCATCACGTCGCGCAGGAACGCGCCCAGCGGGCGCGTGTTCTCCGCCCGCGACTCGCCGGGCGCGGGCACCGGCACCGCGTACTCGCGGAAGTCCGGGAGCAGGAGCGCCTTCTTCAGCACCCCGCCGTTCGCGTGCGGGCTGGCGCCCATGCGGCGCTCGCCGCGCGGCGCGGCCTCCCGCACCCGCGGCGCGGGCGCGCCGGAGGCGTCGAAGAGCTCCTCGGGCCGGTAGCTGCGCAGCCAGCGCTCCAGCAGCGCCAGGCGCGCCGGG
This sequence comes from Anaeromyxobacter dehalogenans 2CP-1, assembly GCF_000022145.1. Taxonomy (NCBI): domain Bacteria; kingdom Pseudomonadati; phylum Myxococcota; class Myxococcia; order Myxococcales; family Anaeromyxobacteraceae; genus Anaeromyxobacter; species Anaeromyxobacter dehalogenans. The sequence continues at coordinate 3,688,486 of NC_011891.1, read as the reverse complement.
TCGTCCTTCACGCGCGGGATGGGGACCTGGTGCGCGCGCCACGAGCCCTCCAGCCGGTGGCCGTCCAGCTCGGCCGGCGCGGTCCAGCCCTTGGGCGTGCGGAGCACGATGGCGGGCCAGCGCGGGCGGGCGGGGACCCCGGTGCGCCGGGCCTCGAGCTGCGCGCCCCGGATCAGCTCGACGCACCGGTCGAGCGTGGCGGCCATGGCCTGGTGCATCGACTCCGGCTCGGATCCTTCCACGAAGAACGGCGTCCAGCCGGCGCCGCGCAGCAGCGCCTCCAGCTCGTCGTGCCCGATGCGGGCGAGCAGGGTGGGGTTGTCGATCTTGTAGCCGTTGAGCGACAGGATCGGCAGCACCGCGCCGTCGCGGATCGGGTTCAGGAACTTGCTCACGTGCCAGGACGTCGCGAGCGGCCCGGTCTCCGCCTCGCCGTCGCCCACCACCGCGGCGACGACCAGGTCCGGGTTGTCGAACGCCGCCCCGCAGGCGTGCGAGAGCACGTAGCCCAGCTCCCCGCCCTCGTGGATCGAGCCCGGCGTCTCGGGCGTGCAGTGGCTCCCGACGCCGCCGGGGAAGGAGAACTGGCGGAAAAACCGGCGCAGCCCCTCCTCGTCCAGGCTGCGGTCCGGGTAGACCTCGGAGTAGGTGCCCTCCAGGTAGACGGGGCCGAGCACGCCGGGCGCGCCGTGCCCCGGGCCCGCCATGAACAGCACCTCGGCGCCGCGCAGCCGGATGAGCCGGTTCAGGTGCGCGTACACGAACGACAGCGCCGGGCTCGCGCCCCAGTGCCCGAGCAGGCGGTTCTTCACGTGCTCGGGGCGCAGCGGCTCGCGCAGCAGCGGGTTGTCGCGCAGGTAGATCATCCCGGCCGCGAGGTAGTTGCAGGCGCGCCAGAACGCGTCGAGGCGGTGGACCTCCTCGGGCGCGAGCGGCCGCTCGGAGACGGTGGCGCGGGCGGGGCCGTACGCGGACAGCGCGGCGGCGCCCGTCGCGACGGCGGGGTTCGAGGTCACGTGGCTTCCCTCCCTGGCGCGCGGCCGCGCGCGCTCGAGCAGCGCCCGGGCCTGGCGCGCGATGGTGAGCTCCTCGTCGGCCGGGACCACCCAGGCCGAGGCGCGGCTGCCGGCGACCGAGACGCGCGGGCCCCCGGCCGCGTTCGCGCCCGGGTCGAGCTCCACGCCCAGCCAGCCCGCGTCGCGGCAGACCCGCGCGCGGATCTCCGGCGCGTTCTCGCCGATGCCGCCGGTGAACACGAGCGCGTCGAGGCCGCCCAGCGCGGCCGCGGCGGCGCCCAGCTCGCGCCGGATCCGGTCCACGAACAGGTCCACCGCCAGGGCCGCGCGCGGGTCTGCCGAGGCGAGCAGCGTGCGCATGTCGGCCGAGACGCCGGAGACGCCCAGCAGGCCGGAGCGGTCGTACAGCAGCGCCTCGATCTCGCGCGCCCGCATCCCGCGCTCGGCCGAGAGCCACAGCAGCGCGCCGGGGTCGATGGAGCCGCAGCGCGTGCCCATCACCAGGCCGTCGAGCACGCTGAAGCCCATGGTGGCGCCCAGGCTGCGACCGCCCTGCAGCGCGCACAGGCTCGCGCCGTTCCCGAGGTGCAGCGCGACGGTGCGTCCGGCCGCGGCCCGGGGGGCGAGCGCCGGGAGCGCCTCGGCCACGTGCTGGTAGGAGAGCCCGTGGAAGCCGTACCGGCGCAGGCCGGCCTCGTGCAGCTCCTCCGGGATGGCGAACCGCTCGAACAGCGGCGGCGCGGTGCGGTGGAACGCGGTGTCGAAGCAGGCCACCTGCGGCACGCCGGGAAGCAGCTCGCGCACGGCGCGGATCGGCGCGAGGTTGTGCGGCTGGTGCAACGGCGCGAGCGGGACGAACGTCTGGAGGCGCGCGAGCACCTCGCCGGTGAGGAGCGCCGGCCCGTCGAACACCGTGCCGCCGTGCACCACCCGGTGGCCCACCCCGTCGAGCGTCCGCCCCCCGGGCGCCGCGCGCACCAGCTCGAGCACCGCCCCCAGGGCGGCCGCGTGATCCACGTACGCGTTCGCCGGCCAGGTGCGCTCGGCCGCCGGCTCGCCGTCCGGCCCGCGCGCGAGGAGGTGTGGCGCGCCGTCGCCGCCGAGGCGCTCGACCTTGCCGCGGAGCTCGGCGGCGAGCGCGCCGTCCGCCTGCCCGGCGAACAGCGCGAACTTGATCGAGGACGACCCGGCGTTGAGGACGAGGATCCGCTCGGACATGGCGCGCCGCCGGATCGTCATACTGCGCCTCGCCCCGCCCCCGGTCAGCGGAAGTCGGGTCGCACCCCGCGCGGTAGGCCGGGCCGCCGCCCCGGGTCAGCTCAGGGTCTTGCGGAAGCGGAGCGCGGAGAGGACGAAGATGGCCGAGCCGATGACCGCGAGCGCCGTGAGGGGGATCGCCAGGTCGGCCAGGCCGGCGCCCCGCAGCAGCGAGCCGCGCATCACGGTGGCGAAGTGGCGCACCGGGTTCACGAAGGTGATGGCCCGGAGCCAGCCGGGCATCGCGGCCACCGGCGTCATGACGCCGGACAGCAGCAGCGCCGGGACCAGGAACAGGAAGCCGCCCAGGAACGACTGCTGCTGGTTCTTCGAGATGGTCGAGATGAACAGCCCCACGCCGAGGGTGGTGAGCAGGTAGAGGAGCGTGCCGAGCGCCAGGACCGGGAGCGGTCCGCGGATGGGCACCCCGAAGATCAGGCTGGCGACCCCCACCAGCAGCGCCAGGTTCACGAACCCGATGATCACGTACGGCGCGATCTTGCCGGCGAGCAGCACGGCGGGCCGGATGGGCGTGACCAGCACCTGCTCCAGCGTGCCCATCTCGCGCTCGCGCGCGAGCCCCATCGCGCTCACGATCGTGGTCACCACCACCAGAAGCAGCGCCGCGATGCCGGGGACCATGTAGGGCGGGGAGTCGAGCCCGGGGTTGTAGAAGAGCCGCGGCACGAGCGCGAGCTGGCCGGGCGGCGTGGCGCCGCGCGCGGCGAGCGCCTCCCGCGCCAGGCGCTCGCCCACGCCGCCGAAGTAGCGCGCCACCGCGTCGGCGGCCACCGTGGAGCGGTTCGGGTCGGCGCCGTCGATGAGCACCTGCACCTCCGCCGGCCGGCCGGCGGCCAGGTCGGCGGCGAGCCGCTCCGGGAACATCACCGCCGCGGCGGCCTCGCCCCGGTGCACCCGCAGCTCGGCCTCGACCGCCGAGGCGGTGTCGCCGGCGCGGATCAGCGTCCCGTCGGCGAGCAGGCGCCGCGCGTGCTCGCGAGACACGTCGGTGCGGTCGCGGTCGAGCACCACCGTGCGCACCCGGTCCACGTCGAAGTTCGCCGCGAACCCGAACACCACCGTCTGCAGCAGCGGCGCGATCACCAGCACCGCCATCATGCGCTTGTCGCGCGCCGTCTGGCGGACCTCCTTGCGGAACACCGCCAGGAACTGCACGCGCGCCGAGGGCCTGGGGCGTCGGGGGGTCACGCGAGCCTCCGCTTGAAGCGCGCGGTGGAGAGCGCGATCACGAGGAGCGCGAACGCCACCACCGCGAGCAGGTCGGGCCAGAGCACGTCGAGGCCGTTCCCCTTCAGCAGGATCTCGCGGAGCGCGTGCACCATGTAGCGGGCCGGGATCAGGCGGGAGAGGAGCTGCAGCGCCACGGGCATGTTCTCGATGGGGAACACCATGCCGGAGAGGAGCAGGGACGGCAGCAGGGCGGAGATGAGCCCCACCTGCGTGGCGAGGAGCTGGTTCTTGGTGAGGACCGACACGAGCAGCCCCTGGCCGAGCATCCCCACCACGAAGAAGAACCCCATGGCGATGAGGAGCGGCGGCTTGCCCATCACCGGCACGTCGAACACCGCCGCCCCGAACGCGATCACCACCAGCAGCTCGAGCATCGCCAGCACGAGGTAGGGCAGGAGCTTGCCGAGCACGATCTCCAGCCGGCCCACCGGCGAGGCGAAGAGCTGCTCCATCGAGCCGCGCTCCCACTCGCCGGCCACGGTGAGCGTGGTGAGCAGGATCGCGGTGATCGCCAGGATGTACGCGGCGAGCCCCGGCACCAGGAACAGCGCCGATCGCGCGGCGGGGTTGTAGAGCGTCCGGACCTTCACCGAGAGCGGCGGCGCGGCCGGCGCCGCGAGGGCGGCGGAGCGCCGGCGCGACTCGGCGCGCACCAGCGCGTCGGCCTTGGAGAGGAGCTGGTTCGCCGAGCTGACGTCGGACGCGTCGGCCAGGAGCTGCAGCTCCACCGTCTCGCGGCGGGCCAGCCGCTCCTCGTAGTCCTCCGGGATCACCAGCACCGCCGCCGCCTCGCCCCGGCGGAACAGCCGGTCCGCGTCCCGGGGCGCGACCTCGCCCGCCAGCGCCAGCTCGCCGCTCTCGGTGAGCGCCCGGACCAGCTCGCGCGACGCCTCGCTCCGGTCCGCGTCCGCCACCGCCAGCGGGATCCGCTCCAGGTCGGTGGTCACGCCGTAGCCGAACAGGAACAGCATCACCAGCGGCATGACCAGCGCGAGGTACAGCGTGCGCGGGTCGCGCAGGACATGGATGGTCTCCTTCTGCGCCATGGCGCCGATGCGCACCAGCGAGCGGCGCGTCCGCTCCCGGGGCCCCGTCACGGCGAGCCCTCCTCGCCGCGCCCGCCGGCGCCGACCACCGCCAGGAACACGTCCTCGAGGCTCGGCTCGGCGCGCTCGACCACCACGTCCGAGGCGCCCCCGGCCCGCAGCGCCGCCGCCGCGTCCTGCTCGGACAGCGCGCCCGGCTCGACGCGCAGGTGCAGCGCCGCGCCGAAGCGCATCACGTTCCTCACGCCGGGCAGGCCGCGCGCTCGCTCGACCGCGCGCGCCAGGTCCCGGCCGCGCGCCACGAGCAGCCGCTCCGGCACCCAGCGCGCCTTCAGGCCGGCCGGCGTGTCGAGCGCCACCAGCTTGCCGTCCACCATCAGGCCGATGCGCCGGCAGTACTCGGCCTCGTCGAGGTAGTGCGTGGTGACGAACACGGTGGTCCCCTCGCGAGCCAGGTCGCGGATGACGCGCCAGAACGTGCGGCGGGCCACCGGGTCCACGCCGGCGGTGGGCTCGTCGAGGAACACCACCTGCGGCCGCTGCAGGATGGCGCTGGCGAGCGCGAGCCGCTGGCGGACGCCGCCGGGCAGATCGCCGGTGATGACGTCGCCCGCGTCGCGCAGGTCGGCGAGCGCCAGCACCTCGTCGGCGCGCCGCTCCAGCGCCTTGCCCCAGAGCCCGTAGGCGCCGCCGAAGAAGATCAGGTTCTCGCGCACGGGGAGGTCGAGGTAGAGCGAGAACTTCTGCGACATGTAGCCGATGGAGGCCTTCACCGCCTCGGGGTCGGTGGCGAGGTCGTGGCCGGCCACGCGGCCGGTGCCGGAGGTGGGCGCGAGCAGCCCGGTGAGCATGCGGATGGTGGTGGACTTCCCCGCGCCGTTCGCGCCCAGGTAGCCGAAGATCTCGCCGCGCTCGACCTCGAAGCTGACGCGGTCCACCGCCAGGAACGCGCCGAAGCGGCGCGTCAGCTCGCGCGCCTCGATCGCCGGCGCGGCGGCGCTCGCGGCCGGGGTCACGCCGCCTCCCGGATGCGGGCCAGGAACAGGTCCTCGAAGTCGGGGTGGGTGGGCTCCAGCTCGGCGCCGAGCGGCGCGATGGCCCGCGCCACCTCGTCCCGCGCGCCGCGGGCGACCACCACCTTGAGCCGCGCCCCGGCCGGCGAGGCAGCCAGCACGGCCGGGTGCGCCGCGAGCGCCGCGTCGAGCCGCTCGCGATCGCCGCCGTGCACCTCGTACGCCTCGTCCTCGAAGCGGGCGATGAGCGCGCCCGGCTCCCCGTCGAGCAGGGCCCGGCCCCGGTGTACCAGCGCCACGCGGCTGCAGCGCTCCGCCTCGTCCATGTACGGGGTGGACACGAGCACCGTCATGCCGCCGTGCACGAACTCGTGGAGCAGCGCCCACAGCTCGCGGCGCGAGACCGGGTCCACGCCGTTCGTCGGCTCGTCGAGGAGCAGCACCTCGGGCTCGTGCAGCAGCGCGCAGGCGAGCGCGAGCTTCTTGTACATGCCGCCGGAGAGCGCGTCGGCGCGGCGGTCGGTGAACCGGTCGAGGCGGGTGATGGCGAGGAGCCGCTCCTTGCGCTCGCGGTAGACCGCCCGCGGCAGCACGTAGAGCCGGGCGAAGAAGTGCAGGTTCTCCTCCACGGTGAGGTCCCGGTAGAGCGAGTACTGCTGCGGCATGAGCCCGAGCCGCTCGCGGTTCGCGCCGGAGAGCGGGTCCGCGCCCAGCACCCGCGCCTCGCCGCCGTCCAGCGCGAGCAGGCCGGCCAGCGCGCGGATGGCGGTGGTCTTGCCGGCGCCGTCGGGGCCGACCAGGCCCAGCAGCTCGCCGCGCGCGAGCTCGAAGGACAGGCCGTCGAGCGCGACGGTGGCGCCGAAGCGCCGGACCATCGCGCGCGCGACCACCGCGGGGCCGGCGCCGGGGGAGGGGGTGGGCTCGTGCGTCATGGCGCGCGCCTCAGCGCCCCGTCCCGGGCAGCGTCACCTGCACCGGCATCCCGGCCCGCAGCTTCGCGTCCCGGTTCACCACCACCACCTCCACCGGGTAGACGAGCCGGTCGCGGTCGGTGCGGGTCTGGATGTTCCTCGGGGTGAACTCGGCCTCCAGCGAGACCGTGCGCACCGTCGCCTGGAACCGCTCGCCCGGCCACGCGTCCGCCGCCACCTCCGCCTTCTGCCCCGGCCTCACCGCGCCGATCTCGGCGTTGGGCAGGTAGAAGGTGGCGGTCACCTCCGAGAGGTCCACGAGGCGCGCCAGCACCGCGCCCGGCGGCACCAGCTCGCCGGCCTCGTGCGGCAGCGTCTGCACCTCGGCGTCGCGCGGCGCGCGGAGCTCGCACTCCCCCGCGAGGATCCGGGCGCGCTCCACCGACGCCTCCGCCGCCCGCACCTGCGCCAGCGCGGCCTGCGCCTGCGACGCGGTGGCGGTGGTGTTGACCGCCGCGGCGCGCGCCTGCTCGGCGCTGGCGGTGGCCTGCGCCCTCGCGGCGAGCGTCTGCTGCGAGAGCTGCGCCGCGCTCGCCTGGGTGAGGTCGATGCTCGACGCGGCCACGTCCTCGGGCAGGTTCGTGAGCCGCCGCGCCTGCCGCTCGGCGGCCTCGGCCTGCGCCGCCAGCGCGGCCGCCTGCGCCTTCGCCGCCTCCTGCGTCGCGCCCGCCGCCACCCGCGCGCGCTCGGACGCCTTCACCTGCGCCATCGCGGCCGCCGCCTGCGCCCGCGCGGCGGCGAGGCGCGCCTCCGCCTCGGCGAGCGCCGCGGCGGGATCGGCGCAGTCGAGGCGGACCAGCAGGTCGCCCGCCTTCACTCGCTGGCCCTCGCGCACCTTCAGCTCGAGGATGCGCGCGCCCACGCGCGAGGAGAGCTCGACCACGGTCCCCTCGATCTCGCCCGAGCCGCCCGCCGGCGCCGACAGGGCGCGCGCCTGGCTCCACAGGCGGTAGCCGATGAGGCTGGCCAGCACGAGCGTGAGCACCACCAGGACCGCGACGACTCGTCTCATGTCTGCTCCCTCCGCGGTGGATTCCGCGGGCTGCGCCCGGTCGCGTCGCAAGACGCGTGCCGCCGTGCGCCGGTGCCCGGCGCGCCGCGGGGACGCGGCGTTGCGCCCGGCGTGTCGACCCTCCGGCGTAGGAGAACCGACGCGGCGTACGGGAATCCGAACGCGCGCACCCGGGCCGCGCGCCGAAACCGCCGCCGCGGCGCGATCCCGCGCGCCGGCACCGTCCTTGCTCTCCTCCGCGCCCGGCGGCGCCGTCCCCCCCGCGCCGCCCCGGAGAACGCACCGTGAACACGCCGATCCTCCTCGCGCTCCTCCTCGCCACGCCGGGCGGTACCCCGGCGGCGCCCGCCGCCTCGCCGGCCGCGCCGCCCGACGCCGCCGTCGCCGAGCTGACGCTCGAGGCCGCCCTCCGCGAGCTCGACGCGCAGAGCCTGACCCTGGCGCAGGCGCGCAGCCGCGCCGACGAGGCGGGCGCGCTCGTGCGTCAGTCCGCCGCCGCGCTCCTCCCCACGCTCACCGCCCAGGGCACCTATCTGAGGAACAGCGAGGGCGTCACGCTGGCGCTCCCGGGCGGCCCCGAGCGCGTCATCCAGCCGGACGAGTCGCTGAGCGTGACCGCCACCGCGCGCGTCCCGCTGCTCGTCCCCACCGCCTGGTTCGACCTCGCCGCCGCGCGCGACGCGGCCCGCGCCGAGGATCTCGGCGCCGAGGCCACCCGGCGCACGCTCCGCACCGGCCTGGCGCAGTCGGCGCACGGTGCCGCCTCGGCGGAGGAGGTGGTGGCCGCCTCCGAGCGCGCCGTCGAGAGCGCGGCCGAGCTGGTGCGGAGCGCGGAGCGCCGCGTGGCCGCCGGGACCGCGGCGCCGCTCGACGTGCTGAAGTCGCGCACGGAGCAGGTCCGGCGCGAGAGCGACCTGGTGTCCGCGCGCGCCGGCCTGGAGCGGGCGCGGCTGGCGCTCGGGATCCTGCTCGGGCGGAGGGATCCGGTCCGGGTGGTGGTGCCGGACGGCACCACGGCGCCCGCGCCGGAGCTCGACGTTCCGGCCGAGGCGCTGGCGGGCGAGGCGCTCGAGCACCGGCCGGAGATCGCCGCGCAGGACGCGCGGGTGGCGGCGGCCGAGTCCGGCGTCCGCTCCGCCTGGGCGCGCCTCGCCCCGCAGCTCTCCGCCTCCGGGTCCGCGTTCGCGGCGGACACCCCCTACGTCTCCGGCGAGAAGGACGGCTGGCGGGTGACGCTCGACCTCACCTGGCAGCTCTACGACGGCGGCTTCCGGTACGGGAAGCGCCGCCAGGCGGAGGCCCAGGCCGCCGGCGCGCGCGCCGGCGCGGAGGCGCAGCGGCTGGCGGTGCGCCAGGAGGTGGAGGACGGCCGGCGCGACCTGCGCGTGGCGCGCGAGCGGCTCCGCCTGGCCGACACGCAGTCGCGGCTGGCCGGCGAGACGGCCGCGTCGGCGCGCCGGTCCTTCGAGGCGGGGATCGCGTCGAGCCTCGACGTGATCGACGCGAACGACCGCCAGTACCTGGCCGAGATCGGCCTCGCCGACGCGCGCGCGCGGCTCGCGCAGGCGCGGCTCGCGCTCGGGCGCGCGCTGGGGCGGGACCTGTAGCGCCGGGGGCGGCCATGCGCGCGGCGGCGACCCTGGCGCGGCGGCGGGTGGGCTCCGGCCCGCCGCTGCCGGAGCGCATCCAGCGGGAGGAGTTCTCCAGGCTGTTCGGGCGGCTGCTCACCTTCCGGCTGTGGGTGCTGCTGCCGGTGCTGTTGCTGGTGGGATGGGTGGTCTGGATCGATCCGTCCCCCTGGCGGCGCGCGGTGCTGCTCGCGGCGCTGGTGGCGGTGTCGATCTTCTTCGTCCGGGAGCTGCTCGCGTTCCGGGCGGGCGGGGCGGGTCAGCGGTCGGTGAACCGCAACGTGCTGCTCGCGACGTTCGGGCAGGTGGTGGTCTCGTTCGCGACCGGCGGCATCGACAGCCCGTTCCTTCCGGCCGCGCTGGTGCTGGCGGTGATCCCGGCGATGCTGGTGGAAGGGCCGGTGCGCTGGCTCATCCCTGCCATGCAGATCTCGGGGGTGCTGACGCTGGCGGCCCTGGGGGCGAGCGGCGCCATCCCGGATCTCAACCTGGCGGCGTTCGGCGGCGGCGCGCGCGTGGGCGCCGGCACCGCGTACCTGTGGGCCGACGCGGCGCTGCTCTGCCTCATGCTGGCCGGCGTGCACGCGCTCGGGAACGGGCTGCGCCACGCGTACCAGGCCGTCCTCCGGCGCCAGCTCGCCGCCCAGGAGGACGCGCTGCGCGCGCACCAGGAGCGCGCCGCCGAGCTGGTCGAGCTGTCCGGCGAGATCGCGCACGAGCTGAAGAACCCGCTCGCCAGCGTGAAGGCGCTCGCGGGGCTGCTGAGGCAGCAGCTCCCGGACGGCAAGGGCGCCGAGCGGCTCGAGGTCCTCCGCCACGAGGTGGACCGGATGCAGTCGGTGCTGGAGGACTTCCTCAACTTCTCGCGCCCGCTCGTGCCGCTCTCGGTGGACGCGTGCGACCTCGCCGCGCTCTGCCAGGAGGTCGCGGCGCTGCACGAGGGCGTCGCCTCGGAGCGCGGGCTGGAGCTGTCGGTGGAAGGCGACGGCGCGTCCGTCCGCGGCGATCGCCGCAAGCTGAAGCAGGTGCTCATCAACCTGGTCCAGAACGCGGTGGAGGCGAGCGCGCCGGGCGGCGAGGTGGTGCTCGAGGTCGCGCCCGCCGCGGACGGCGGCGCGCGCGTGCGCGTGCTCGATCGCGGCGCAGGGGTGGACCCCGCGCTCGGCGACGCCGTGTTCCACCCCGGCGTGACCAGCAAGGCGAAGGGCTCCGGCCTGGGCCTCACCGTGGCGCGGGCCATCGCCCGCCAGCACGGCGGTGACCTCGCGCTCGCGCCCCGGCCGGACGGCGGCACCGCCGCGGAGCTGGTCCTGCCGGCGCGCCCCGCCGCGCCCGGGCCGTAGCCGGGACGCCGCCGGGCGCAGGGCCTGGTCGGCGCGATCCGCGATCCCGGGACCGGATCGCGGATCGCGTGCCGCGCGCGCTTACCGCGGCGCCGCGCCCGGCTCCGCCGCCGGCACCGGGAAGCCGCGCTTGCGCATGAGCGCGCCGATGCCGGGGTCGCGCCCGCGGAACGCGCGGTACGCGTCGGCGGGGTCGACGGTGTTCCCGGCGGAGAACACGTGCTCGCGCAGGCGGGCGGCGACCGCCCGATCGTAGGGTCCCTTCGCCTCGGTGAACGCCTCGTACGCGTCGGTGCTGAGGGTGTCGGCCCAGAGGTAGCTGTAGTAGCCGGCGGAGTAGCCGTCGCCGGAGAACACGTGGAGGAAGTGCGGCGGCCGGTGGCGCATCACCACCTCGCGCGGCATGCCCAGCGCGGCGAGCGTGTCCTTCTCGAACGCGGCGGGGTCGATCTCGGTCGAGCCGGCGAGGTGCATCTTCAGATCCACCAGCGCGGCCGAGAGGTACTCCACCGTCCCGAAGCCCTGGTTGAAGGTGGACGCCTTCTGGATCTTCGCCACCAGCGCCCGCGGCAGCGGCTTGCCGGTCTTCACGTGGCGCGCGAAGCGGTCCAGCACCTCCGGCGTCTCGAGCCAGCGCTCCAGGAGCTGCGACGGGAACTCCACGTAGTCGCGCGCCACCGCGGTGCCGGAGAGCGACGGGTACCCGACGCTGGAGGCGAGGCCGTGCAGCGCGTGCCCGAACTCGTGGAACAGGGTCTCGGCGTCGGTCCAGCTCACCAGCACCGGCTCGCCCGGCTTCCCCTTCACGAAGTTCGCGTTGTTCGAGACGATGGTCGGGATCTCGCCGTCGAACCGCTCCTGCGCGCGGTACGCGTTCATCCACGCGCCCGAGCGCTTCCCGTCGCGCGCGTACGGGTCGAAGTACCAGCGGCCCACGTGCCGGCCCTTGCCGTCCTTCACCTCCCAGACGCGCACGTCGGGGTGGTACACCGGCACGCCCTTCGCCGGCGTGAAGTGCAGGTCGAACAGGCGGCCGGCCACCCAGAACATCGCCTCGCGCAGCTTCTCGAGCTGGAGGTACGGCTTCACCTCGTTCTCGTCGAGGTCGTACTTCGCCTTGCGGACCTTCTCCGCGTAGAAGCGGTAGTCCCACGGCTCGATGGTGATGCCCGCGCCCTCGCGGTCGGCCACCGCCTGCATGTCGGCGACCTCCTCGCGGACCCGCGCCACCGCCGCCGGCCAGACCGCCTCCATGAGCGCCATGGCGCGCCCGGGCGTCTTCGCCATCGAGTCCTCGAGCCGCCAGTGCGCGTGCGTCGGGTACCCGAGCAGCTTCGCGCGCTCGGCGCGCAGCTTCAGGATCTCGGTGATGGCCGCCTTGGTGTCGTGCGCGTCGCCGTGATCGCCGCGGCTGGTGAAGTCGCGCCAGACCCGCTCGCGGAGGTCGCGCCGCTCCGAGTAGGCCAGGAACGGCTCGACGCTGGAGCGCGTGTTGAGCACCGCCCACTTGCCGGCCTTCCCGCGGGTCGCGGCCGCGGCCGCCATGCCGGCGCGCACGCTCGCCGGCAGGCCCGCCAGCGCCGCCTCGTCCTCGAGGACCAGGGTGTAGCCGGACTCGTCGGCCAGCACGTCCTGCGCGAACTTCGTGTACAGCGTGGCGAGCCGCTCGTTGATCGCGGCGACGCGCTGCTTCGCGGCCGGGTCGAGCTTCGCGCCGGCGCGGACGAACGTCGTGTAATAGAGCCAGGCGAGCCGCTTCTGCTCGGGCGTCCTGCAGGAGGTCTCGCGCGCATCGTAGACGGCGGCGATGCGCGCGAACAGCTTCTCGTTCTGCGTGATCCGGTCGTCGAACGCGGCCAGCTTCGGCGCCAGCTCGCGCTCCACCGCCTGGAACTCCGGCGTGCTCATCGAGGTGGAGAACACCCCGAAGACCGTCATGGCGCGGTCGAGCGCCCGGCCGGAGCGCTCCATCGCGGCCAGCGTGTTGTCGAAGGTGGGCGCGGCCGGGTCGGCGGCGATCGCCTCGACGGCGGCGAGCTTCGCGGCCATGCCGGCCTCGATGGCCGGGGCGAGCTGATCGACGCGCGCCACGTCGAACGGCGGGACGCCGCCGTGCGGGCCCGCCCACGGGGCGAGCAGCGGGTTGTTCACGGGGACCTCCGCGCGCGCGGGGGCCGCGGGCGGGCTGGAGAGCAGGACGAGCTGTGCGAGCGCGCTCGCGACGAGTGCCGACATGTACGACCTCCGCGCCGAATGGGCTCCCGGTTCTCTCGCGCGGGGCCGCGAGCGGGTCAAGTCCCTCGTCGCGCCGGATCACGTGCGCGTCGCGGTGCGATCCGCGGTTGACACGCGGCGCGAAGGCAGGTTGAACGTGCGTGCGCCGGCGCTCGCCGGCGCGCCACGGGCGCGGCAGCCGGGCCGCCGCGCGCCGCCCCTCACCACCCACGGAGCGAACACACATGAAGCGGATGCTCATCTCCGTCCTCGCCGTCCTCGCGCTGGCGCCGTTCGCCGCGCAGGCCCGCAACCTGTCGCCGGGCACGCTGGAGCTCTCCGGCTCGACCCAGCTCGGGTTCTCGACCACGTCGACCGAGGTGGACGGCGACCCCAACGACTTCGACCAGGACATCTGGACCGTCCACGGCTCGGGCCTCGTCTACATCGCCCCGAACCTCGGCATCGGCCTCGTCCTCGGGCACCAGAACGTCGAGACCACCTACGGCCTCGACAAGACCGAGTCCAGCACCACCACCTTCGGCCCGACGATCGGCTTCAACGTGAGCCTGGCCCAGCAGCTCTCGCTCAAGCTGAACGGCAACCTCGTGTTCGCGCGGGGCTCGCAGGACGACCTCGACATGGACGGGTTCGGCTGGGGCGTCGGCGCGGGGCTGAGCTTCTTCCCGGTGTCGTACCTCTCGATCGACGCCGGCCTCGGCTACCAGGCGCTGTACCTCGAGGACGACGTGAACCGCGACTGGGACATCTCGGGCCTGAACGTCGGCGTCGGCCTCAGCGTCTACTTCGGCGGCCGGTAGCCGGCCGATCCCGCGGCGCCGCGGGACGGAGGTCTTGCGCCCGCGGTGCGCTCCCGGAAGGGGCGCGCCGCGGGCGCGCTCGCGCGTCGCCGTCTCGGCGGGCGCGCGCGCGCCGGGTTAAGGTTCCGGCCATGTTCGCGCCCATCGTGCTCGCGGCCGGCGGCTCGTCGCGGATGGGCCGCAGCAAGCTGGTGCTCGAGCTCGGGGGCGTCTCGCTGCTCCGGCGCGTCGCGCGCGCCGCGGCGGACGCGGCGGTGGGCCCCGTGGTGGTGGTGCTCGGCGACGCCGCCGAGCGCGCCCGGCCGGAGCTGGAGGGCCTCCCCTGCACGATCGTCGCGGATCCCGCCCTCACCTCGCGCGGCATGAACGCCTCGCTCGCGGCCGGCCTGGCCGCGGTGCCCGCCCTCGCGGCGGGCGCGGTGGTGCTCCTCGCCGACATGCCGCTGGTGGACGCCGCGGCGATCCGCGCCCTGGTGGTGCGCCACCGCGCCTCCGGTGCGCCGCTGGTGGCGACCCGCGATGGCGACGCCCTCGCGCCGCCGGTGCTCTACCATCGCGCGCTGTTCGCCGAGCTGGCCGCGGGCGGCGAGGGTGACGGGATCGGGCGCGCGCTGCTGCGGCGTCACGCGGACCGGCTGCAGGTGGTGGACGCGCCCGCCGGCACGCTCGCCGACGTGGACGGTCCGGCCGACCTGGAGCGCCTGCGCGCGCGGCTCGGCGAGGGAGGCACGCGGTGACCGATCGCGAGGTCCTGGAGCGGGCGGCCGCCTGGAGCGCCGCGGGGCAGCGAGTGGCGCTCGCGACCGTGGTCGCGACCTGGGGCTCGTCGCCTCGACCGGCCGGCAGCCAGCTCGCGGTGAGCGAGCGCGGAGAGCTGGCGGGCTCGGTGTCGGGCGGCTGCGTGGAGTCGGCCGTGGCGGAGGCGGCGCTGGAGGTGCTGCGCACCGGGGCGCCGCGAACGCTCGAGTACGGGGTGACGGCCGAGCGCGCCTGGGAGGTGGGGCTCCCGTGCGGCGGGCGGGTGCGCGTCCACGTGGAGGCGGCCGGCGCCGACGCGCTGGCACGCGACGTCCGCGCGCTCCGCGCGCGCGAGCGGGTCGAGCGGGTGCTCGAGCTCGGCGGGGGCGAGACGTTCCGGCTGGTGCTGGAGCCGCCGGTGCGGCTGGTGATCGTCGGGGCGGTGCACCTCGCGCAGCCGCTCGCGCGCATGGCGGAGGTGGCGGGCTACGAGGTCCGGCTGGTGGACCCGCGCCCCGTCTACGCCACCGAGGCGCGCTTCCCCGGCGTTGCCGTCGAGCGCGCCTGGCCCGGGGAGGCGCTCGCCCGGATCGGCCTCGACGCGCGGACGGCCGTGGTGACGCTCAGCCACGATCGCAAGCTCGACGACCCGGCGCTCGCCGCGGCGCTCCGGTCGCCGGCGTTCTACGTCGGGGCGCTGGGGAGCCGCCGCACGCAGGCGGGGATCCGCAGCCGGCTCCGCGAGGAGGGACTCGCCGACGCCGACCTGGCGCGCCTGCACGGGCCGGTGGGGCTCGACCTGGGCGGCGAGGCGCCCGCCGAGCTCGCGGTGGAGATCCTCGCAGACCTGGTGGCGACGCTGCGCCGCGCGGCCGCGCCCGTCCCGGCGCCCGCCGCCGCCGCGCCCGCCACCTGATCCCGGCCGCAGGACATGGAGGAGACGAGATGGCCAGCCTGACCCTGCTCGTGAACGACCAGAAGCGCACGGTGGACGTCGCGCCGGAGACGCCGCTGCTGTGGGTGCTCCGCGACACGCTCGGCCTCACCGGCACGAAGTTCGGCTGCGGCATGTCGCTCTGCGGCGCGTGCACGGTGCTGCTCGACGGCGACGCGGTGCGGAGCTGCCAGACGCCGGTGAAGGACGCCGTCGGGCACCGCATCACCACGATCGAAGGGCTCGCCGCCGGCGGCAGCCCGCTGCAGGCGGCGTGGGTGGAGGAGGAGGTCCCGCAGTGCGGGTACTGCCAGTCCGGGCAGATCATGTCCGCGGCGGCGCTCCTCACCAGGACCCCGGATCCCACCGACGCGCAGATCGACGCCGCCATGGACGGCGTGCTGTGCCGGTGCGGGACGTACCAGCGGATCCGCCGCGCCATCCACCGCGCGGCGCGGGCCAAGGGAGGTGCGCGATGAGCGCCGGGGCGCTGGGGCGAAGGGACTTCCTGAAGCTCTCGGCGGGCGCGGGGCTGTGGCTGGCCGTGTCCGGTCCGGGCCGCGTGCTGGCCGCGGGGCAGGTGGCGGCGGCGGAAGGCTTCAGGCCGTCGGCGTGGCTGCACCTCGCGCCGGACGGCACCACGACGATCTTCCTCGGCCGCTCGGAGATGGGGCAGGGGACCTACACCGGCATGGCGGTGCTGGTGGCGGAGGAGCTGGAGGCGGACTGGACCAAGGTGAAGGTCGTCCAGGGCGACGCCGACCCGAAGTACGGCGAGATGGTCACCGGCGGCTCGCGCTCGGTGCGCAGCGAGTTCATCCCGCTCCGCAAGGCCGGCGCCGCGGCGCGCGAGGTGCTGCTGAAGGCGGGCGCGAGGCGGCTCGGGGTCCCCGTGCGCGCCTGCCGGGCCGAGGGCGGCGCGGTGGTGCACGCCGCGAGCGGGCGGCGCCTCGGGTACGGCGAGCTGGCGGCCGACGCGGCGACGCTGCCGGTCCCGGCGAACCCGCGCCTGAAGGATCCGCGGCGGTTCAAGCTCATCGGCAAGCGCGTGCCGCGCCTCGACACGCCGCCCAAGGTTCGCGGCGAGGCGGTGTTCGGACTCGACGTGCGCGTCTCGGGCATGCTGCACGCCACGGTGGCGCGGCCGCCGGTGCGCGGCGGGAAGGTGAAGGGCTTCGACGCGGCCGCGGCCGCGAACGTGCCCGGCGTGCGCAAGGTGGTCGAGGTCCCGAGCGGCATCGCGGTGATCGCCGACTCGACCTGGGCCGCCATCCAGGGGCGCGAGGCGCTGAAGGCGACCTTCGAGCCGGGCCCGAACGGCGCGCTCGACGGCGCCGCCATCGCGCGCCTGCTCGCCGAGGCGAAGGTGGACCCGGTCCCGTCGCGCAGCGAGGGCGGGGACGTGGAGCAGGCGCTGGCGGGCGCGGCGCAGCGCGTGCAGGCCGTGTACGAGCTGCCGCTGCTCGCCCACGCCACCATGGAGCCGATGAACTGCACGGCCCACGTGGCCCTGGGGAAGGCGGAACTGTGGGCGCCGACCCAGGCGCCGCTCTGGGCCCGCGCCGAGGTGGCGAAGGCGCTCGGCCTCGCCGAGGCCGCGGTGACGGTGCACGTCACGTTCCTCGGCGGCGGCTTCGGCCGCCGGGCGCTGCCGGACTTCGCGGTCGAGGCGGCGCACGTGTCGCGGGCGGCGGGCGCGCCGGTCCAGGTCACCTGGACGCGCGAGGACGACCTGCGCCACGACTTCTACCGGCCGCCGGGGCGCAACGAGCTGCGGGCCGGCCTGGACGCGAAGGGGCGCCTGGTGGCGTGGCACCACGTGGTGCGCAACCCGTCCATCGGGCAGCAGCTGTTCGGCGAGGCGCGCCGCCGCGGCGACCGGCCGGACACGGTGGAGGGCGCGGCCGACGTGCCGTACACCGCCCGCGCCGTCCGCGTGGAGCACGCGCTGCCCGAGATCGGCGTGCCGCTCGGCTGGTGGCGCTCGGTGTACTCGTCGCAGAACGCGTTCGCGGAGGAGGTCTTCGTGGACGAGCTGGCGCGGGCCGCCGGCCAGGACCCGCTCGCGTTCCGCCTCGCCAACCTCCCGCGCGACAGCCGCCTGCGCGGCGTGCTGCGGCTGGCGGCCGACCGCGCCGGCTGGGGCAAGGCGCCGCCGGCCGGGCACGCGCTGGGCCTCGCTTGCCACGCGTCGTTCGGCAGCTACGTCGCCCAGGTCGCCGAGGTGTCGGTGCGAAACGGCCGGATCACCGTGCACCGGGTGGTGTGCGCGGTGGACTGCGGCACCGCCCTCAACCCGGACAGCGTCGAGGCGCAGGTGGAGGGCTCGGTGGTGTACGGGCTGTCGGCGGCGCTGCGTGGCGAGATCACCGTGAAGGGCGGCGCGGTGGAGCAGGGCAACTTCGACGCGTACGAGCCGCTCCGGATGAGCGAGATGCCGAGGGTCGAGGTGCACCTCGTCCCGAGCAACGCCGAGCCCGGCGGCATGGGCGAGCCCGCGCTCCCGCCCATCGCCCCGGCCGTCGCGAACGCGGTGTTCGCCGCCACCGGGGAGCGGCTGCGCAGGCTGCCGCTCCGGCCGGCGGGGCGCGCAGGGTAGCGGGCGACCCCGGCCGCCGCCGGATGCGTTGACGGTCCCGGGCCGGTCGCGCAGAGTGGCGCGGTGCTCCCGTGCCGCGCCGCGCTCGTCGCCGTCGTCCTCGCGACCCTGGCGCCCGCGGGCGCCCGGGCCGGGGAGCCCGCGCCCGCCGCGGCCGGCGGTCGGCCCGACGACCTGGTCGCGTTCACGGTCAGTGGCGGGGTCAGCCTGGGCGCCTACGAGGCGGGGCTGTCCTGGGCGACCGTCCGCTACCTCGCGGCGGTCCGCGACGGCAGGGCCGGGGTCGCCGCGCTGTTCCGGCCCCGCCTGGCCGCCGTGACCGGGACCTCCGCCGGCGCGGTGAACGCGCTCCTCGCCGCTGCGACCTGGTGCGCGCGCCCGGAGCGCGCCGGCGACGTGGACGAGAACCTGCTCCTGAGCGCCTGGATCGATCTCGACTTCGACGAGCTGCTGCCGCGCTCGGCGCGAGGTTACCGGCCGGGGGACGGCCTGCTGTCCGCCGCGCCGCTGGAGCGGACCGGGGCGCTCATCCGGTCGGCGCTCTTCGGCCCGGGCGCGGCCGGCGCCTTCCGCCCCGGGTGCCGGGTGCCGGTCGGGATCGCGGTGACCCAGGCCGAGCCGCGGCAGCGCGACGTGGCGGGGCTCACCACCTCGACGCAGCGGCTCGTCGTTCCGTGGCGCCTGGAGGCGGGGCGGGACGGCGCCGTGGCCGTGGTCCGCCAGGCGCTGCTGCCCGGGGAGCTGGCCGAGAGCGTGCTCGAGCTGGACGGCGTCCCCGCACCCGGCGAGGCCGCGCCGTTCCGGCCGCAGGTGATCGAGGACGCGCTGCTCGCGTCGGCCGCGGTGCCGATGGCGTTCGCGCCCCGGCGGCTGTGCGCCCCCGCGCCGGCGGACGCGGATGCGGAGCGCGCGCCCGCGCGCTGCCACGAGTACGTGGACGGCGGCGTCTTCGACAACGCGCCCATCGGGCTGGCGGTTCACCTGGTGGACGCCGCCGGCGGAGGGAGCGTGCTCCACCCGGTGGTCTTCTTCGTGGTGGACCCGGAGCTGCGGCGCCTGCGCCCGCCCTCCGCCACGGACACGGCCGCCCCGGAGCACTTCACGCTCGGCCGACACCTGCGGCTGTTCGGGAGCCTGCTCGCCACCGCGCGCAGCGCCGAGCTCTCGCGCACCATCGGGGCGAGCGGCTGGAACCGCACCACCCAGCGCGTCCTGCGGGAGTTCGCCGAGGTGGCGGCGGAGTTCGCGGAGCTGAGCGCGACGTCGGCGACGGCGTACGCGCCGGCGCGCGCGCCCCGGCGCCCCGAGGCCCTCGGCCCGGCGCCGGCCTCGGTGAGCCGGGCCGCGTTCGGGCGGGCCCTCTCCGCCTGCATCGACCGGCTCGCGGCGGCGCCCATCTCCCACGGGCGCGAGCCGGAGCCGTGCACGCGCGACGTCGCAGGGCTGTCGCTCGCGCCGCCGGGGCCGCAGGACGCACCGCTCCCCGCGGCAGAGGTGGTGCGCCTCGCCGACGGGCTCGCCGCGCTGCTCCGGGAGGCCGCGACCGCCCCGCCGGCGCGGCGCGCCTCGGAGCTCCCAGACGCCGAGACGTTCGAGCGGCGCTCGACGCTGGTCGCGTCGGCGCTGCTGTTCCTCGCGGACGAGGCGCAGCGCGTCTCCGCGAGCGGCCTGCCGGAGGAGGTGCTGCACCGGTTCCGCGCCGCCGTCCTCGAGCCCATCCGCCGCTCGGACGGCCTCACGCGCGCCGCCGGCGCGCTGCTCGCCGGGCTGCTCGACGCCCAGCTCGAGCGCCTGGCCGCGGTGGCGCCGCCGGCCGTGGCCGCCGAGGCGCGCCGCGCCCGCGCGCGCCTCGCGACGCTCCCCGGGGACGCCCTGCTCGACGTGGACGCGCTCCAGGGGACGGTGGCCGCGTCGTCGGCGCTGCTGGCTCGCGGCGAGTGGGACGCGCGCGCCATGACCGAGGCGTGGCGCGGCGCGCTCGGCGTGCTCGAGGCCAGGACGCGCCTCCTCGGGCTGTCCTCGCGCGTCACCGCGCTCCGCGCCGACGCCATGGCGCTCGCCGATCGCGCCGCCACCGAGCGCCGGCTGGTGGCGCCCAGCCGGTTCGCGCCGCTCGCCGGGGCGCAGCTCTCCGGCTTCGCCGGCTTCCTCGACCGCCCCCTGCGCCGCTACGACTACTACGCGGGCGTCTACGAGGCGGCGCACGGGATCGCGGTGGCGGAGTGCGCCGGCGGCGCGCCGGAGGCGGGCGACGCGGGTCCGATCCGGCTGCGCGGGAGTCCGGCGGACGTGGATCTCACCGCGCCCGCCACCCAGCGCTGCGTCGGCCAGGCCTTGCGGCGCACGGTGGACGTCCTCGGCGTCCGCGCCTCGCCGTACGCGAGCCAGGTGGTCGCGCGCCTCGCGGGGCTGGAGCTCGCCGCGTGGCTCGGCCGGTCCACGCGCGCGCAGCTGCTCCGGCAGGAGGCGAGCTGGAGCTGGCTCGACGAGCTGGCGCCGCGCCCGGCGCCGGCGGGCGACCCGGTCCTCGCCACGCTGGAGGCGCTCACCGACCGCCGGGTGCCGTGCCGGTCCGGGGACACGGAGGCGCTCTGCCCGGCGGAGCTCGGCTTCGGCGAGTTCCTGGCCGCCCTGTCCGCCCACGGCTACCGCGCCGGGTCGGAGGGGCTCCGCCTTGCGATGCGCGATCAGGACGCGTGGTGGGCGGACACCCTCGACCGGCTGGCGGGTCGCGCGCTGGCGGTGGAGCGCACCGCCGTCGGGAGGGATCCGGGCCCCCTCTCCGGCGCGATGATCTCGGCGTTCGGCGCGGCCGAGCTGCTCTCCCGCCGCCAGGCCGAGCGCGGGCCGACGCCGCGCCTGGTGCTCGATCCCTCGACGCTCCCGGTCACAGCGGCTCCGGGCCAGGCGGCGTGGCGCCCGCTGGCGGCCCGCCTCGTCCCGTACCGGCTCTCGCTCGACGTGTCGCGCGGCGGCTTCGCCGTCGCGTGGCTGGAGCCGGAGCTCCATCTGCGCCCCTGGCTCTCGATCGCCACCACGCTCGAGCCGGTCGCCTTCCGGGCCGCCCACGACACCTGGTCGAGCGCCGCCGGCGCGGTCGTGCTCGGCCACGCGCGCGGCTTCTCGTTCGGCGCCGGGCCGCGCTGGTGGGCCGACTGGGACGGGCCCTCCGGGCTGGGGATCGAGGCCCGCGTCGCCGCGGTGCAGGATCGGTTCGCGGTGATCGTCGGCGCGCGCGACCCGGCGGCGCGGTCCGGCCCGCAGGGCTGGTTCGTGGCGCTCTCGGTGGCCGACCTGAACGGCCTCGCCTACTGGCTCTCGCCGCTCGGCGCCGGCCCGTCGGCCCGCTGACCGGCGCCGCGGCCGCTGCCGCTCAGGAGGCCGCCCACCGGGCGTCGCGGTCCCAGAGGTCGTCCGCCATCGCGCAGCCGGCGCAGCGCGGCTCGGGTCCGGCGGTCGTCGCCAGGCGTCCGCACCCGCCGCAGCGCGGCAGCCACTGCCGGGCCTGCGCCACCACGGCGGCGATCACGCCAGCGTCGCGCAGGATGCGGCGGTGGCCCAGGCCCTGCGTCGCGAGCAGCCGCGCGGTGGGCCAGCCCTCGGCGAGCGCGGCACCGTCCGCGAACGGGATCTCGCGATCCCCGGGATCGTGGATCACGAGGAGCGGCGCCGCGCCAGGCGGGGCGAGCCGCGGGAGGTCGAGCGCGTCCGGGGAGACGCCCAGCCTTCGCTCCATGTCCTCCCCGAGCGCCGCGGCGGAGACGCCCAGCTCGGCGGCCGCCTGGGCCACGAAGCCGGCCGGCCCGCGCGGCGGCGAGATCGCCACCGCCGTGTCGAGGCGCAGCCCGCGGATCATGGCGAGCACGACCGCCGAGCCGCCCAGCGAGTGGCCCACCGCCATGCGGGCGCCCACCGCCGCCGCCGCCGCGCGGGCCGCCTCGGCGAAGTGGATCATCGACGCGAGACACCCGGGCGACGCCCCGTGCGCGGGCGCGTCCAGGGTGACGGCGCTGCAGCCCGCCGCCGCGAGCGCCTCCGCGATCGGGAGGAGCTGGCCGGCGCGGCCGCCCCAGCCGTGCAGCAGGAGCACCGCCGGGCCCTGCCCGACGCGCCAGGCGCGCAGCGCACCGTCGCGGCCAGGGAGCGCCAGCGGCTCGGCGCGCGCGAGCGCCTCGCGCTCGGCGGGCGGGGGGCGGTGCCGCGGCGGCGTCAGGATGAGCCGGCCGGCGGCGCGCGCGGCGAGGCGGGGCGCCACCTCGGAGAGCGCGGAGAAGCCGGCGCGGAGCGCGCGGCGGGCAGGAGAGCGAACGTTCGTACTATTTTCGGGACGGGGCACGGGCACCTCGGGCGCTGCGGGAAGGGGACGAGGTCAGGCGGGCAGCCGGCAGTCCGCCAGCAGCCGCTCCACCGCGGCGCGGGCGCGGCGCCGGGCGTGGCGATCGCCGAGGAGCCGCCAGGCGTGGTGGGTGGTCAGCATGATCCCGTGGAGCTCGAACGCGACCTGGTCCGGGTCCACGTCCGCCCGGAACTGGCCGCCGTCCCGGGCGTCGCGCGCCACGCGGGCGAGGGTCCCGAGCCACGCGCGCTCCATCGAGACCAGCAGCTCGCGCGCCGGGCCGGGGCGATCGTCGAGCTCCACCGCGGCCTGCACGAAGACGCATCCCCCGGGCTGCGGGACCAGCTCCGGCCAGCGCAGCCACCGCTCGACGAGGGCCCGGATCCGCGGCGCCCCCCGCGGCTCGGCCATCGCCGGCCGGACCACGGCCTCGACGAACAGCGCGCCCGCGTGCTCGAGGGTCGCGACCTGGAGCGCCTCCTTCGACTGGAAGTGCGCGAACAGGCCGCTCTTGGAGAGGTCCATGGCCTCGGCCAGGCGCCCGATGGTGACGCCCTCCAGCCCGACCTCGCTGGCGAGCTGGACGGCGCGGTGCAGGATGGCCTCGCGCGTCTCGGCGCCCTTCCCCATGCCCGGAAAATAGAACGGTCGTTCGGCATGGGCCAGGGGAACTCGGCGGGGACACCCACCAGGGCAGGCGCCGCGGGGGCGGGCGCCCGCCGCGGGCGGGGCGACGGCTAGCGCGCGGCCGCGCCGGCGGGCGGGGGCGCAACGCGCCGGGCCGCGCGGGCGAACCACGCCGACGCCGGCCCCGCGTCGGCCTCGCGGCCGGCGGCGCACAGCCGGATCCGCTCCACCGCCCTCGCCACCATCGGCTCGACGCCGGGCAGCGCCGCCGCGCGGCGCGCGAACAGCGCCTCGACCCGCGCCGCGTCGCCGCCCGAGCAGGCCCCGCGCGCGGCCCCGGGGAGGCCGGCGGCCATGAACGGCGGCAGCTCCGCCGCCCACGCGTCGACGTTCTCCTCGAGGAGCGCCAGCCGCCGGGCGACGAACGCGGGATCGCTGCGCACCGCGTGCGGGTCCAGCACGGCGTCGACCCGCTCGAGCAGCGGGAGGTCGTCGCCCGCGAGCACCGCCGCGAAGCGGCGCGCGAGGTCGGGATCGTCCGCCGCGGCGAGCGCCGGGAGCAGCCGCTCGCGGGTCGCGAGATCCGGGGCGGCCCGGGCGCGCGCGAGGACGGCCTCGAACATCGGCCGCCCGCGCTCCTGCACCGCGACCGCGAGCGCGATGGGGGCGAGCTCGGGGTCCAGCGCCTCCGGGTGCAGCTTCCCGTCGGCCACCCCGGCGTACGCCGCGCCGCGCCGCGCCGCCTCGCGGCGCACGGCCGGGTCGCGGCCGGCGAGCGCGAGCAGGCGCACCACGCGGGCGCGCAGGTCGCGGACGGCGCTCGACTCGGCGGGCCGCGCGGACCACCCGAGCCTGGCCAGCACCGGCCGGTAGAGCCGCCGCGCCACGACCTCCACCGCAGGCCGGCCCGCCGCCGGCACCAGCCAGTCGTGGGCGTGCTCGAGCGCCTCGATGGGCTCGGCGGCGACCTCGGGCCGTGGGTCCCGCGCCAGCGCGGTGAGCGCGTCCATCGCGTCGGCGTAGGGCAGCGCGCCCGCGCGCTCCGAGGCGGCGACGGCGCGCGCGAACGAGAGCCGCTCCAGCGTGGAGAGCCGAGCGAGCCCGCGCGCGCGCAGCCGGGCCAGGTCGGCGGGCGCGAGCGCCCAGGCGTAGTAGCCCGCCGCGCCGGCGTCGGGCATGAGCCACGCCGGGCAGCCCTCGGGGAGCGCCAGCGTTCCCTCGGCGTGCTCCAGCAGCGTGCAGCGCTCGCGCACCGCGCCGGCCGCCTCGTAGCGCAGGCAGACCGGGATCCTCCAGGCGCCGCCCGGCGCCGCCGCGGAGCCGCGCGGAAGCGCCCGCGCCTGGCGGAGCCGGACGCGCGCGGTCCCTCCTCCGCAGTCGACCGCCGCCTCCACCCGCGGCACCCCCGGCTGCGAGAGGAAGGTCCGGAACGGCGCGGCGACGTCGCGGCCGGCCGCGGCGGAGATCTCGGCGAGCATCGCGTCGGTGGAGCCGGTCCCGTCCACGTGGGCCGCGAGGTAGCGGCGGACGCCGTCCCGGAACGGCGCCTCGCCCACCCAGCGCTCGATCATGCCGAGGAGCGCCGCGCCCTTCTGGTAGCTCATGGCGTCGAACTGCCCCTCCACCTCCTCGATGCGCGCGAGCGGCTTCAGGATGGCGCGCGTGGCCGCGAGCTCGTCCTGGCGCATCGCCCGCGTGGTGCCGGCGACCCCGGCCACGTCCGCGCCCCAGGTCGGCTGCCAGCGCTGGACCGCGCGCGTCCCCATCCACTGCGCGAAGGACTCGTTCAGCCAGATCTCGGTCCACCAGGGCAGGGTGACGAGGTCGCCGAACCAGTGGTGCGACATCTCGTGCGCCATGGTGTCCGCGATCCACCGGCGCTCGTCGGGCGCCTGGCGGCGCGGGTCGAACAGGAGCGCGGACTCCACGTAGGAGATCGCGCCCGGGTTCTCCATGGCGAGCGGGAACCCGGGGACCACGACGTGGTCGAGCTTCGGATAGGGGAACGGCGTCCCGAACCACCGCTCCAGCTCGGCGAGCAGCGCCGGCCCGGCCTCGCGCGCGAACGCCGCGTCGGCGGCGCGGCCGCGCGGCACGACGTACCGCACCGGCAGCGGCGTCGGGCGGATCTCGTTCGGCGGCGCCGGCGCGTCCACCACGTCGTACGGCCCGACCGTCCAGAACACCAGATAGGTGGGGATCGGGCGCGTGGCCGAGAAGCGGACGCGGCGGAGGCCGCCCGCGGCGGGCTCGCTGCCGCGCTCCGGGGCGTTCGAGATCGCGACCAGCCCGGCCGGAACCGTGAGCGTCACCTCGAACGGCGTCTTGAACCGGGGCTCGTCGAAGCACGGGAAGGCGCGGCGGGCGTCGACCGCCTCGAACTGCGTGGAGGCGTAGAGGTCGCCCCCCTCCCGCGCCCGGAACGCGCCGGCGCCGGCCGGGCCCCAGCGCGCCGACCAGGCCATGCGGATGGTGGCCGGCCCGGGCCCGACCGCCCGCGGCAGGTCGAGCCGTGCGACGCCCGAGGGGTGCACCTGCGTCAGCCGTCCGGGAACGCGGGCGCCGCCGGCGGCCTCCACGGTGACCTCCGAGACGGCGAGGTCGCGCGCGTGGAGCCAGATCCGGGCGAGCGGCCGCTCCAGCACCACCGCCACGTCGGCGCGCCCGCGGATCCCGTCCTCGCGCTCGGGCAGGATCTCCAGGTCGAGCGCGTAGCGGACCGGGCGCACGTCGGCGGGGAGCTGCAGCAGCGGCGGCGGCTCCTCGCCGGCGCCGGGCGCGGGCGCGCGGGAAGGGCCGGGCGGTGCCGCGGGGCCGGCGGCGGCACGCGTCGCGAGCGCCAGCAGCGCGGCCGCGGCGAGGAGGGCGGGGCGGGGCGGGGGCGGGGCGGCGCGGCGCAGCAGCGTCACGGTTCACCTCGGGGGAGACCGAGACGATACGCTCCCCGGGCGCGCCGGGGAACCGCCTCGCCGCCCGCCCGTCGGGCCCCCGCGAAACGCCGGGCTTGATCGGCGGGGCGCAGTCGGGTACGAGCGCCCGGATCGCAGTGCGCGCGCCTCGACGGCGCGACGGAAAGGTGCCGAGATGCCGAAGACCGAGCTGCCCGTCCTCGAGTTCGTCCTCACGAACTACAAGAACTTCAACGCGCGCCAGACCCGCGACGCGCTCGTCGCCTACTGGCGGCACGTGGAGGCGGGCGGGAAGATGTTCTGGGCCGTCGCCGGCGCCATGTCGTCGGCGCAGCTCGGGCTCACGCTGGCGCCCGCCATCCGGGCTGGGCTCATCCACGGGTTCTCCGTCACCGGCGCGAACCTGGAGGAGTCGCTGTTCCGGCTTGTCGCGCACCACAGCTAC
This sequence comes from Anaeromyxobacter dehalogenans 2CP-1, assembly GCF_000022145.1. Lineage (NCBI taxonomy): Bacteria > Pseudomonadati > Myxococcota > Myxococcia > Myxococcales > Anaeromyxobacteraceae > Anaeromyxobacter > Anaeromyxobacter dehalogenans. Next base: position 3,662,326 of record NC_011891.1, on the reverse strand, counting down.
AAGGACTTCCCCGACTACCGCTACCTCACCAAGGCGGACGATACCCGCATCCTCGAGGACCGGATGCGCCGGGTGACCGACACCAGCATCCCGGAGGACGAGGCGTTCCGCGCGGTGGAGAAGTTCATCGTCCCGATGTGGACGCGCGCCACCGAGAAGGGCGAGCGCCGCTTCTGGCACGAGTACTTCTACGAGCTGATCCAGTCGATCGGGACCGACCTCTACGAGGGCGACCCCGAGGCCTGCTGGCTGCTCGCCGCCGCGCGGGCGAAGCTGCCCATCGTGGTCCCCGGCCACGAGGACTCCACGTTCGGCAACATCTTCGCCTCGCACGTGAAGACCGGCGAGTGCAGCCCGTCCATCGTGAAGTCCGGCATCGAGTACATGGCCGCGTTCTACGACCAGTACAAGGAGCTGTCGGCCGGCAAGGGCGTCGGGTTCTTCCAGATCGGCGGCGGCATCGCCGGCGACTTCCCCATCTGCGTGGTGCCGTCGATCAAGTACGACCTGGGCGAGCCGGTGAAGCCCTGGGCCTACTTCTGCCAGATCTCGGACTCGACGACGTCCTACGGCTCGTACTCGGGCGCGACGCCCAACGAGAAGATCACCTGGGACAAGCTCACCCAGGACACGCCCATGTACGTGGTGGAGTCCGACGCGACGATCGTGGCGCCGCTGATGCTCACCGCGCTGCTCGAGTGCAAGCGCGCGCCCGCCGAGGCGAACGCGCTCATCGCGAAGCTCGCGAAGTGACGTCGTCCGCTTTGGCGGACGGGGGGCGGGATCCCTGCTAGAAGGATACGGCATGGAGATCCCGCAACCCCCGCGGACGGCGCCCGCCGTCCGCCGGCTCGGGCTGGGGATGGCCGCGCTGGGCCGCCCCGCCTACCACACCATCGGACACGGCGCCGACTTCCCCGAGGGCCGCTCGCCCGAGCAGCTCCGCCGGCACGCGCACGCGGTGCTCGACGCCGCGCACGACGCCGGGATCCGCCACTTCGACGCGGCCCGCTCCTACGGCGCGGGCGAGGCCTTCCTGCGCGCCTGGGCGGACGCCCGCGGCCTCGGTCCCGGCGACCTCACCGTCTCGTCGAAGTGGGGCTACCGCTACGTGGGCGGCTGGCGCGTGGACGCCGAGAAGCACGAGGTGAAGGACCACTCGCTGGAGGCGCTGCGGCGGCAGCACGCCGAGTCGGTCGAGGCGCTCGGCCCGCTGCTCTCGCTGTACCAGATCCACTCGGTGACCGCGGATGGCCCGGTGCTCGGCGACGGCGCGGTGCTGGACGAGCTGACCCGGCTGCGCGACGGCGGGCTGCGCCTCGGGGTCACCGTGAGCGGGCCGGGGCAGGCCGAGGCGGCCGCGCGCGCGCTCGGGATCGAGCGCGGGGGGCGGCCGCTGTTCACCGCGGTGCAGGGCACCTGGAACCTGCTCGAGCGCTCCTGCGAGGCGGTGCTCGGCGAGGCGCACGCGTCGGGCCGGCTGGTGATCGTGAAGGAGCCGCTCGCGAACGGGCGGCTCGGGCCGCGCGGCGACGTCGGGTCCGACGGGCCGCTCGCGCGCGTGGCCCGCGAGGCCGGCACCACGCCCGACGCGCTCGCCCTCGCGGCGGCGCTGGCCCGCCCCTGGGCGGACCTGGTGCTGCTGGGCGCCGCCACCGTGGACCAGCTCCGCTCCAACCTGCGCGCGCTCGAGCTGCAGCCGCGCGCCGAGGACCAGGAGCGGCTCGCCGCGCTGGTCGAGCCGCCGGCGCGCTACTGGGCCCGGCGCGCCACCCTCGCCTGGACCTAGGTCAGGCGCGTGGCCGCGCGCCGAGCGCGGCGAGCGCCGCCGCCACCGCGGTCGCGAGCGGCGTGCTGGGTCGCCCGATGAGCCGCTCCAGGTCGCCGCTCGCGTCGTCGAGCTCGCCCCGGGCGACGCCCAGGTCCGCGTCCACCAGCGCGTCGGCGTACGGTCCCGGGATGCCCGCGCCGACCAGCACCGCGCGGTAGTCCGCGGGTGGGAGGTCGCGGTAGGCGACCGGCTTGCCGGCCTGGCGCGAGACCTCCGCCGCGAGGTCGGCCATCGTGAAGGGCGTGCCCGCCAGCTCGTACGCGCGGCCCTCGTGGCCCTCGCCGGTCAGCACGGCGGCCGCGGCCTCCGCGTAGTCGGCGCGCGCGGCGCCGGCGATCCGGCCGTCGCGGGCCGCCCCGGCGATGGCGCCGTGCGCGAGGGCCGGCCCCAGGTGCTCGGTGTAGTTCTCGAGGTACCAGCCGTTCCGGAGCAGCACGTGCGGCACGCCGGAGGCGCGGAGCATGGCCTCGGTCTCGCGGTGCTCGACGGCGAGCATCACGCCGGAGGTGTCCGCGTGCAGGATGCTGGTGTACGCCACCAGCCCGACCCCCGCGCGCCGGGCGGCGTCGACGACCGCCTGGTGCTGCGGCACGCGCCGGCCGACCTCGCTGCCGGAGATGAAGAGCAGCTTCTCCACGCCCGCGAGCGCCGTGTCGAGCGTGGCCGGCCGGTCGTAGTCGCCCTCGCGAACCTGGAGCCCGAGGGCGGCGAGATCGGCCGCCCGCGCAGGGTGGCGGACCAGCGCCACCAGCGTTGCGGCGGGGACGCGCTTCAGCAGGGCCTCGACGGCCTGGTGGCCGAGCTTTCCGGAGGCGGCGGTGATGGCGATCACGGGATTCTCTCCTGCGGGCGCGGGGCGCCCGGGGTGTGGGGGAATGCTTACCGTAGGGCCCGTACTAACTTGTGGGAAGTACGTACTTTCGAGTAAGCTACTGGCATGGCGAGGACGGGCAGGGGCGGACGGCTGGCCGAGGCGCTGCGATCGCAGGCGGGACGGGGAGATCTGCACGCGCCCGCCTGCCCGTCGCGCGGCGTGCTCGATCACGTGACCAGCCGGTGGGGCGTGCTCGTCCTCGTCTCGCTCCTCGAGGGCACGCACCGGTTCAGCGCGCTGCGCCGCAAGGTCGCCGGGGTGAGCGAGAAGATGCTCTCGCAGACGCTCCAGGCCCTGGAGCACGACGGCTTCGTGCGGAGGGAGGTCCACCCCGTCATCCCGCCGCGCGTCGACTACAGCCTGACCTCGCTCGGCCGCGAGGTGGCCGGGCACGTGGAGGCGCTGACGGACTGGATCGAGGACAGCCTCCCCCGGATCCTGGCGGCGCGGGAGGAGCCGAAGAGCCGGCCCGCCCCGGCCGGACGCGCCCGGGCTTGACGCGGCGCGCATCGACGGCTATCGAAGGCCCGCCAGGAGCGCCCATGCCCGTCCAGCTCACCGACGACGAGTTCTGCACCATCGCGCGGGCGCTCGCCGACCCGCAGCGCTGCGAGATCCTGCGCCGCGCCGCGGCCGAGGGAGAGGTGGCCTGTTCCCAGCTGGTGGAGGGCGTCGCCCTGTGCCAGTCCACCGTCTCGCACCACCTGAAGGAGCTGGTGGCCGCGCAGCTCCTGGAGCGGCGCCGGGAGGGGCACTTCGCGTACTTCCGGCTCCGGCGCGACGTGATGGAGGCGTACCTGGAGGCGCTGCGGGCCCGCACCCTCGCGCCCCCGCCCCCGCGCAAGCTCGCGGAATCGCGGGCGCGCGGCGGCTGATTCCCTCCCGCTGCCGGGGGCCCCTCGGCGCGCCGCCCGCTTTCCCCTGAAAATCGACCGGCATCGAATTAAGGACCAGGGGTGCCGATGAACACCTGGTCCCTCGTTCCCATGTTGCTGGTCGAAAGCTCCATCCCCCCGGACGCCCGCCGCGCGCTGCACGCGTCGCTGCTGGTGCGCGATGCGCGCCGGGCGCGCGCCGCCCGGGCCCTCGCAGGGCGCATGCTCGTCGCGGAGCGGTTCCTCACGCCGGAGGAGGCGGGCGAGCTCGTCGGGGTGGATCCCGGCGACCTCCAGCCGCCGCTGGTGCCGCTCGCCGCCTGAGGCCCCCGGGCGTGCGCTACGGGACGCGCTCGAACGCCTCGGCGGGCGAGAGCGACACCGGGCACGTCTCCGGCGGCCGGGCGCCGCGCGCCACGTGCCCGCACGTGCGGCAGACGTGGAACGGCTCGCCCGGCGTGCGGAGGGCGTCCAGTCGCCCCACCGCGTCCTGATAGAGCGCGACCAGCTCCCGCTCGACCGCGTGCGCGAGCGTGAAGCCGAGCGCCGCCTCCGCCAGCTCCTCGCGACGGGCCTGCCGGACCGCGCGCGGGTAGGAGCCGAACCGTTCCGCGCTCTCGTGCGACAGCATCGCCCGCAGGTTGAACGGGGTGTCGCGCACCGTCCCCACCACCGCCGCGGCCGTCGTCACCGACCCGCCCAGGCGACGGAGCGCCGCGGCGTGCTGCTCCGCCCGGATCTGCTCGGACCGCGCCGCCGCCCGGAACAGCGCCGCCGCGCCCGGGTAGCCCTCGCGGTCCGCGGCGAGGGCGAAGGCCTGGTACCGCGCGTGCGCATCCAGATCGCGCTGGTGCGCCGCCTGGAGGTTCGCCTGCGTGGGGGAGGGCTCGGCGCCGAGCGCACGCCCCCCGAGCAGCAGCAGCACCCACGTCCCCAACGCGATCGCAATCTTCCGCATGGTGAACCTCCATCGCGCAGCCCGGACCGGCCCGGGGCGATGGTCACGATGGGAGGGCGCGCGCGGACGCGCCATCCGGCGCATGACGCATGGCCTGGCGCCGTGCGAGATCGGGCACTTGCCCGCCAGCAGGCGGCGGATGCCGGAGGGACCGCGGCGGCCTAGCCCGGATCGGACGAGCCCGGCGCGAGCGCCCGCATCCGCTTCCAGAGGGTACCCCGCGAGATGCCGAGCCGCCGCGCGGCCTCGGCCCGGCGCCCGCCGCAGGCCTCCAGCGCGGACCGGATCTCCTCCGGCCCCGGCATCGCACCCGGGCGGCGGGGCAGCGGGGCGCAGGCGCCGCGCAGCTCGGCGGGGAGGTGCTCGATCCCGAGGTCACCGTCCCCCGCCTGCAGCGCCGCGAACTCGAGCACGTTCTGGAGCTCGCGCACGTTGCCGGGCCAGGTGCAGGCGGACAGCGCCGCGATCGCGGCGGCGGAGAGGGCGCGCGGCCGCCCCCCGGGGGCCGGCGCGTGGCGCTCCAGGAACGCGGTGGCGATCTCGGGGAGGTCCTCGACGTGCTCGCGCAGCGGGGGGACGCGCAGCGGGAACACCGCCAGGCGGAAGTACAGGTCCGCGCGGAACCGACCCGCGTCGACCAGCGCGCGCAGGTCGCGGTGGGTGGCGCACACGATGCGCACGTCCACCGGGACCGGCGCGGAGTCGCCCACGCGCTCGATCTGGCGCTGCTCGATGACCCGCAGCAGCTTCACCTGCACCACCGGCGAGATGTCGCCGATCTCGTCCAGCAGCAAGGTGCCGCCGTCCGCGTCCTGGAAGCGCCCGCGCCGATCGCGCAGGGCGCCGGTGAACGCGCCGCGCACGTGCCCGAACAGCTCGCTCTCCAGCAGGTTCTCGTTCAGCGCGGAGCAGTTCACGCGCACGAACGGGCCCGCCGCCCGCGCGCTGCCGGCGTGGATGGCCTCGGCGACGCGCTCCTTGCCGGAGCCGCTCTCGCCGTGCAGCATCACCGTGGCGTCGGAGCGCGCCACCAGCGCGATCATCCGGCGCAGCTCCTCCATGGCCGGCCCGCGGCCGAGCAGGCCGGACGCCTGGGGCCGCGCGCACGCGTCCTGCCGCCGCCCGCCGGGCACCGGGTCCACCGGGCTGAAGGACTCGAGCGCCCCGACCGCGGTGCCGTCGGGCGCGAGCAGGGGCACGGCGCTCTTCACGATCACCAGCAGGCGGTCGTCGCGCGTGCGCACCGAGCAGGTCTTGGAGGTGCGCTCGCGCTCGGCCATGCCGCAGCGGATGGGCCCGGCGCCGCACGCACAGCCATGCACCGGGTCGCCGGCGAGCAGCGAGCAGTCGCGCCCGACCGCGTCGCCGGAGGACCACCCGGTGATCCGCGCCGCGGCGCGGTTCCAGAACGTGATGCGCCCCGCGGCGTCGGTGGTGAACAGGCCGTCCGGGAGCGCGTCGGCGACGGCGCGGAGCGCGTCCTCGCTGCCGAGGCCGAGGAACGGGAGGGGGGCGGCGCTGGGCGGGGGCACGTCTCCTCCGGCGTTCACGTGAACGCCGGATCGGAGCCGCACGCCCTGGCGAAGGTTCCGCGCGGCGCTGCGGCGGATCGCCGCATGGCCGGTTTCCGAGGGCTTCCGGGCCGCGGCCCGGGCGCCGCGGCCAGGCGTTCACCGGCGCCGGCGTGAACGAGACGGCGAACGTTCACGCGTGAACGTCCGGACGGAGGCCGCGCGGGGATCGGCGGCGCCATCTGCCCGGGATGGCTCGGGACGGGGACGGAACCGCGCAGGGCGCCGCGCGGCGACACGGTGGGGCACGCGCGTTGCTCAACGGCCGGCGCCGCCGCCTGCGGGCGCGCGGCGCGCCGCCACCTGCGGTGAACCCCGTTCCGAGGAGAACGTCTTGATCCGAATGATCCACGGCCTCGCCGTCGCCGCGCTCGTCGCGGCCGCCGGGCTGGCCGGCTGCTCGTCGACCGAGGACAAGAAGTGCCAGGACTTCTGCGGCGAGGGCGCCGCCTGCGTGGGCGGCGCCTGTGTCGCGGTGGAGGCCTGCAGCCCCGCCTGCGGCGCGGGCACGGTGTGCCAGGGCGCCGGCGCGTCCGCGACCTGCGTGCCGCTCCTCTCCAGCGCCTGCGCCGGCGGCTGCGCGCAGGATCAGGTGTGCCTCGCGGCGGGCGGCACCGCCGCCTGCGTGGGCGTGTGCGGCGCCGGGCAGGCGTGGAACGCGGGGGCGCAGCGCTGCGAGGCGACCGCCTCCCTCTGCGGCCCGGGCCAGGCCTGGAACGCCACCGCGCTGCGCTGCGAGGTCACGAACATCCACGCGGCCTGGCTCACCGGCCCGTTCACGAAGGGCGAGGAGGTGACCGCCGAGTGCCTCACCTGCCACGCCGGCGCCGGCCAGGAGATGCTGGCCTCGGCGCACTTCCGCTGGGCCGGCCCGACCCCCGGGCTCCGCGACGCCGCGGGCAACCCGGTGGACGACGGGACCGTCGGCAAGAAGGGGCTCATCAACGACTTCTGCGTGGCGGTGCCCAGCAACGAGGGGCGCTGCGGCGAGTGCCACGCCGGCTACGGCGACCCGGCGCAGAAGAAGCTCGCCTACCAGCTCGCGCCCGATGCCGGCCGCGTGGACTGCCTGGTCTGCCACGCCGACCTGGGCACGGGGTACGTGAAGGCGCAGAAGAACTTCGGCGTCGCCGACGTGAAGCCCGTCTCCGGCTGCAGCCCCGCCTGCACCGGCACGCAGGTGTGCCTCCCGCTCGAGGCCGGGCCGGCCTGCGTCGCGCCTGGCTCGCCGGAGTACGCCGCGAAGCTCTCCGACGTCCTGCTCCAGGCCGCGCGCTCGGTGCGGCGCCCCGGCCGCGACAACTGCGGCAAGTGCCACTTCTACGCAGGCGGCGGTGACAACGTGAAGATGGGCGACCTCGCCTCTTCGCTGGCGGCGCCGGCCGGCCCGGAGGTGGACGTGCACATGGGCTCGGCGAACGCCGGCGCGCCCACGCTGTGCGTGGACTGCCACGCCGGCGACGCCTTCCGCCACGACCGCATGAAGGGCACCGGCCTCTCGGTCGCCATGGTGGAGGAGGCGCCGCTCGCCTGCGCCGACTGCCACGCGCCGACCGCGCCCATCCACACCGCGAAGCACCTCGCCGCGGTCGCCTGCCAGACCTGCCACGTGCCCGCGTTCTCGCGGCAGCTCGCCACCAAGACGAACTGGAACTGGGCGCAGGCCGGCTACAAGGACTGCAAGTACCCCGGCGCGCCGCAGGCGATCGTGGACGCGTGCGTCACCGACCCGGCCAGCCCGGCGTTCGGCACGTCCAGGGCCGTCATCGACGGGGTGGAGGTGGACTACAACTGGCAGAAGGGCGTGTTCGTGATGGAGAAGGGCGTGAAGCCGGCGTACCGCTGGTACGACGGCACCGCCCGTCACACCACCGTCGCGGGCGCCCTGGCCTCGTTCGATCCCGCCGATGGGCTGGCGGCCGGCGCGCCCATCGCGCTGTCCGAGCCCGCCGCCCGGCTGGGCGACGCCGGCGCGCGCATCACCCCGTTCAAGCACATGCAGGGGCGGCAGCCGGTGATGATCGACGGCGCGTTCGCCATCGTGCCGCACGTGTTCGGCGCCTGGTCGCTGTGGGGCACGAAGCCGGATCCGACCGCCGCGGGCGCGTCGATCCCGGTCGTCCCGGCCACCTCGGCCGCGCCGACCGGGCCGAGGTACGGCGACCACGCCACCTACGCGGCGTTCCTCGATGCCATGTGGAACGACGTGGTCTCGTTCGGCGCGGCCACCGCGGGGCAGGTCCCTGTGCTCGTCACCGTGGCCGCCGGCCACGCGACGCGCGACGCCGCCGGCGACGTGACGCTCGACGCGCCGGGGCACGGGCTCGCCTCCGGCACGTACAACGTGATGACGCCCGACGCCGGCTTTGCGCCCGGCATCAAGGCGGTCACCGCGGTGGACGCGAACACGCTCCGCTGGCACGAGGCGGCGCTGCCGAGCCCGGCCGCCCCGGTGGTCTCGACGCAGCCGGTGCGCCTCTTCCGCGCGCTCGTCCGCGGCGTGGATTGGCGCTGGAGCGACACCGAGATGTTCATGAACGTGAACCACGAGGTGGCGCCGCGGGCGCAGGCGATCTCGGCGTGCACGGACTGCCACGCCTCGGGCGCGCGCGTCCCGGTCTGCGACCTGTACCAGGGCGCGGCGACCCGGCCGTTCGGCTGTCCGTAGCGCGCAGGTGAGGGGGCCGCGGTCCCGGTGCATCCGGGGCCGCGGCCCGTCGTCACCGCACCCTGGCCGGCGCCGCGGGCGCGGCGCGCGGCCGGCGCAGGCGCGGCACCGCCAGCAGCGCCAGCCCGAACAGCGCGAACGCGGGGACCAGCGTGGCCGGACGGCCGTGCGGGACCGCGTCCACGAGCAGCTGCAGCCCGGCGAGCGCCAGCACCGGATAGGTGAGCCAGGACGCCTCCAGCCACTCCGGCCGGCGGCCCAGGGCCGCCAGCGCGAGCACCCCCGCGACGAGCGCCGCGGTGCGCGCGGCGGACAGGCCCGCCGGCGACCCGGCCAGCGCGGGCGAGGCGAGGCCCACCGCCGCGCCGCACAGCCCGGCCGCCGCCACCCCCACCAGCACGAGCTGCGGCGCCCGCTCGGCGCGGGTGGCGCGCCCCACCGCGCCGGCGCAGCGCCAGGCGGTGGCGAGGACCAGCGCGAGCACCGCCAGCGCCGCCGCCCCGGGCGGCTCGGCGGGCCCGGCCAGCGCGACCGCGGCCCCGCTGACGAGGCCGCCCGCGAGCGCCGCCGCCGCGCCCGCCAGCGCCGCGTGAAGCGCGAGCGTGGCCCGGCGCAGCCGCCGGGCCAGCAGCGCTGCGCCCAGGCCCAGCGCGGCCCAGGCGATGGCCCGCGCGGCACCGTCGAGGAGCAGGCCGCTGCCGCACAGCGCGAGCAGCAGCGCCACGGCGGCGTAGAAGCGGAAGTTCGCGCGCGCCGCGTCGCGCCGGTCGGCGAACGCGAACGCGACGCCGTAGGCGCCGGACGCCAGCAGGAGCGCCGCGACGCCGAAGCCCGCCGCGCCGCCCTCCGCCCGCGCGTCGAGCAGCGCGGCGCCGCCCAGGCCGACCGCGAGCGCGGCGGCCGCCTGGACCACCTCGAACGGCACCACCGCCCGCTGGAGCACCAGCGTGCGGACCGCGATGCTGCCGAGGTACGCGGCGAGCAGGATCCCGAGCACGAGCAGGGCGGTCCCGGCGTCCTCGCCGCCGCGCGCGGCGCGCACCGCCAGCGCGAGCGCCGCCAGGTCGGCGGCGGCCGCCACCGGCCAGCGCGGGCCGTACCAGTCGAGCACGTAGCCCATCCACAGCGTCGCCGTCCCCACCGCCACGAGGACCAGGGCCGCCGGCGCGAACCGACCGGAGGCGGCGGCGAGCGCCAGCGAGGTCGCGACCGCCCCCAGCGCCGCGATCCAGGCGAGCGCGGGCAGGCGGCGACGCCAGGAGACCGCCAGCGCCGGGCCGGCGAGCGCCGCGAGCGCGAGCGCCGCCGTGCCCGGCCCGAGCAGCCGGAGGCGGGTGGCCGCCTCGAACACGAGCGGGAACCCGACCAGCGCGGCGGTGAGGCCGTGCGCGACGGCGCTCGCCGGCGGCGGCCCGCCCGCGGGCGCGGCGCGCGCGGCGCGGTCGGCGAGCGCGAGCAGGGCGAACGCGAGCGCCACCCCGAGCGCCACGCCCAGCCACGGCGGGAGCCGGCCGGCGTCGGTGACGGCGCGCAGCACGAACGCGCCGGCCAGCACGAGGAAGCTGCGGCCGGCCACGGTGAGCCCGCCCGCGAGGCCGCCGGCGAGCGCGGCCGCGTCGGCGGCGGCCGGGCCGCGACCCACCGCGGCGGTCCCCGCGGCCCTGGCGGAGGCGCCTCGCAGCGCGCTCGTGTGGCCCTCCAGCGCGCCCACCCGCCGCTCGAGCCGCTCCACGGCCTGGGTCAGCTCCTGCAGCCTCGCCTCGATCGTCCCCGGCGCGCCCTCGGCCATGGCCCGCCTCCGCGTCCTTCGCTAAGGGTGAACGTCTCCCAGCCCGGTGCGGGCGCGCGCGTCGCGGACGCCGCCGGGCTCGTGCGCGGCGGCGTCCGCCTCGCCCGGGCCGGGCGGGTCGATGCCGAGCACCCGGTCGAACACCCACAGGATCGCGAACGGCGCGAGCACGAGCGCGACGGCCATCAGCACGCCCTCGCGCCCGAACAGCTCCGGCTCGTAGTGCGAGCGCAGCCCGCGCAGCGACTTCGAGAGGAGCTGCCCGCCGATCACGATGTTCCAGCGCATCGAGAACACCTGCAGCAGGCAGAGCAGCGCCGCCACCGTGGAGAGCGTGTTCCGGACGCGCGGGTGCAGGTAGCGGTTCATCAGCACCACCACCGCGAGCAGGATCACCGGGATGAGCCCGCCCACGATCATCTGCACCGTCACGTACGAGAGCTCGAGGCGGGTGGTGATGAGCTCCGAGATGATCAGCCACGAGTCGGAGCGCTCGTAGGCCATCACCAGGATCTCGAGCAGCTCCAGCGAGAGCGTGAGGATCAGGAACAGCCACAGCCAGCGCGCCAGAGAGGAGACGCAGGGCTGGTCCGCGGGGCGGCCGCGCAGCTTCGAGACCACCTGGTAGAGCACCAGGAGCAGCGCGATGCCCGACACCGCCGCAGAGACCAGGAAGATGATGGGCATGAGCGGCGTGGACCACCAGGGGTTCGCCTTGATGGCGCCGAAGATGAAGCCCACGTACCCGTGGAGCATGCAGGCGCCGGGGAGGCCGATGCCGGCGAGCACCGCGATGGCGCGGTGGTCCACCGCCAGCGCCTCGGGGCTCGTGTCGTAGGTGCCGAGCGCGAGCGTCGCGTAGAGGGCGCGCGCCGCCCCCCGGCTGCGCCGGGCCCGGTCGATGATCTCGCGCCGCCAGACGAACCAGACCTCCAGCGCGAGGACGAGCAGGTAGCCGCCGTACAGCATCCCGAAGCCGGCCATGGCCGAGGTGAAGTGCGGCGTGACGAGCACGAGCGGGCCGCGCTCCGGGTGCCCGAGGTGGAGCTGCAGCGGCAGCGACGCCACCAGCAGGAACGAGAACGACGTCGCCATGGCGAGCCGCGCCACCGGCCGGAGCTCGGCGCGGCCGAACAGGTGGAACAGGCTCGTGACGATGAACGCGCCCGCCACGAAGCCGGTGATGTACGGGTACATCACGATCATCAGGCTCCACCACACGTGGACGTCGTTCGGGAACGCGAAGCCGCTGATCTGGGGCATCACCGCACCTCCCCGTCGAGGTGGAGGTAGAAGCACTGCGGCTCGGTGCGCAGGTGCGGCTGCAGCACCGCGACGCGGTCGTGCTCGATGGCGTGTCGCACCGGATCGCCCTCGCGCCGCAGGTCGCCGAACGCGCGCGCGCCGGTGGGGCAGACCTCGACGCACGCCGGGCGCAGCCCGCGGCTGATGCGGTGGTAGCACCAGGTGCACTTCTCGGCCGTGTGCGTCTCCGGCGACAGGAAGCGGCTGCCGAACGGGCAGGCCTGCACGCAGTACGCGCACCCGATGCAGCGCTCGCCGTCCACCAGCACCGCGCCGTCGGGCGTGCGGTAGGAGGCGCCCACCGGGCACACCTGGATGCAGGGCGTCTCGCGGCAGTGGTTGCACATCTTCGGCACGAAGAACGACTTCGTCGCGACGAACGCGACCTGGAGCGCCGGGAAGCCGTCCTTGCCGCCGTTCGGCGAGTCCACGCTGGTCCCGTCCATGCCGGTGACGTAGCGCTCGACCCAGGTGCGGAAGAAGCCGTCGGGCACGTGGTTCTCGGCGCTGCACGCCCGCACGCAGGAGCCGCAGCCGATGCACCGCTCCGGATCGACGAGGTAGGCCCAGCGGTGCTCCCAGGGCTGGTAGCCGTCGGCGGGCGGCGGCGCGCCGGAGGCCGCCTCCGCCGCGGCCGGCGCGGCGGCGGTGGCGCCGGCGAGGAAGACCACCGCCCCGCCGGAGAGGAGCAGGACGTCCTCCAGGAACGCGCGGCGGCCGAGGACGCGCCGGGTGGAGGGGCCTCCGGTCGAGGCGGGGCACGGCGTGCGGTCGTCCATGATCGCCTCCGCTACGGCGTGGGAGCGTGGGGGTCGTGGCAGGCGAGGCAGGCGCCGGCGTCGAGCGGGCCCTCGACGTGCTCCTCGAGCACCACCTGCGGGAACGCGGCGGGCCGGCCGAGGACCTTGCGGTGGCAGCGCGCGCACAGCGCCGGCGAGCGGTCCACCGTGGGCGAGGTCACGCGCCCGTCGTCGGCCACGTGCGCGAGGAGCGGCCCATGACAGATCTCGCAGCTCACCGCGCGGTGCGCGCCGGCCGCGCGGCGGCGCAGCTCGTCCTCGTGGCAGGCGCCGCAGGCCGCCGGGCCACGATGGGCCGGCGTCCGCGCGTTCATCTGCTCGGCCACGTTGGCCCAGCGGTAGGGGCCGTGGAGGCCGTACGTGGGCGGCACCAGGAAGCCGCGGGTGATCCCGACGCCGGCGAGCAGCACCAGGACCCCCAGCGCGGCGCGGAAGACGTGGCGTGCGTGCTCCATCACCGCACCTCCGGATCCGGACCCTCCCGGCCGAGCTGCTCCGGGAGGAAGAGCCAGGCGAGCCACCGCGTCCGCCGGCGCGGCCGGGGCGGCGCGAGCGGGAGGGGCTCGGGAAGGAGCAGCAGGCCGAGGAGGCTGCGCCGCTCGCACCGCGGCGGCGCCGGGGGAGGCGCCGGGGGGAGGGTCTCGATCGCGACGATCCTGCGGAGGCCGGCGATCAGGGCCGCGGTGCGAGGCGGCATGTGGGGAAGCGAAGCATGCGGCGCCTTGCCGCGGCAATCCCCCCGGCGCGCCGCCGCGGCGGGCGCAGCCGGCGGAGGCGCCGCAGGTGCGCGGATCCAGGGCGCTCTCGGCGCTCGGGTGCGCGCCATCGCCGCACCGCGTCGAGGGGAGGGCGAATTGACGCCCATCAGGCGCGGGCGCGGGAAGTGACGGTCAGTGAATGGCGCCCGGGCGCCCGCCTGCCCGCTCCGGCGCTCCCGCCGCCGCGACGGGAGGAGATCGGTCCGGGTGCGCTCACGCCCGCTGGAACACGGCCCGGAATTCTGCTACTTGGCCCGTCCCATGAGCCGGATCTACAAGTCGCTTCCTCCGAAGGGCACCGCCATCGGCATCGCGTTCAGCGGCGGCCTGGACACGCGCTGCGCGGTGGCCTGGATGTCCGAGCAGGGCATGGCGGTCCACGCCTACACCGCGGACCTCGCCCAGCCCGACGAGGCGAACCCGGCCGACATCCCGCCCATCGCGCTCCAGCACGGCGCGGCGAAGGCGCGGCTGGTGGACTGCCGCGAGGCGATGGTGCGCGAGGGCATCGCCGCCATCCAGTGCGGCGCGTTCCACCTGTCCTCCGGCGGCAAGAAGTACTTCAACACCACGCCGCTCGGCCGCGCGGTCACCGGCACCGCCATCGTGCGCGCCATGCGCGAGGACGGCGTGCACGTCTTCGGCGACGGCTCCACGCACAAGGGCAACGACATCCAGCGGTTCTACCGGTACGGCATCCTGGTGGACCCGCAGCTCAAGATCTACAAGCCCTGGCTCGACCAGGCCTTCGTGACCGCGTTCGGCGGCCGCAAGGAGATGAGCGAGTACCTGGAGCGCCGGGAGCTGCCCTACAAGATGGGCAAGGAGAAGGCCTACTCCACCGACGCGAACGTGCTCGGCGCCACGCACGAGGCGAAGGACCTCGAGCGCCTCGACTCGAGCATGCGGATCGTCGAGCCGATCATGGGCGTGGCGCACTGGAAGCCCGAGGTCCAGATCGCGCCCGAGGAGATCGAGATCACCTGGGAGCAGGGTCAGCCGGTCGAGCTGAACGGGAAGCGCTTCCCCTCGCCGTACGAGCTGTTCCTCGAGGCGAACCGCATCGGCGGGCGCCACGGCCTGGGGATGAGCGACCAGATCGAGAACCGGGTCATCGACGCGAAGAGCCGGGGCATCTACGAGGCCCCCGGCATGGCGCTCCTGCACCTCGGCTACGAGCGGCTGCTCTCCGCCATCCACAACGAGAACACGCTCGACCTGTACTTCACGCTGGGCCGCCGCCTGGGCCGCCTGCTCTACGAGGGCAAGTGGTTCGACCCCGAGGCGCTCATGCTGCGCGACGGGCTCACCCGCTGGGTCGCGCCCGCCGTCACCGGCAGCGTGCGCGTCGAGCTGCGCCGGGGCGACGACTGGACCGTCCTCTCGACCCGCGCCGAGTACATGAGCTACGCGCCGGAGAAGCTGTCGATGGAGCGCGTGGCCGATCCCGCGTTCACGCCGGAGGACCGCATCGGCGCGCTGGAGCTGCAGAACCTGAGCGTGGGCGACAACCGCGACCTGCTGCTGCACCACCTCGACGCCGTCCGGAAGCTGGGCGCCGCGACCCGCGGCCCCGGCCTCGGGGCGCTGCTCGGCTCCGGCGAGGACGAGTGATCGCCCGGCGCGGCCCCGCGGCCGCGCCGGATCTGCTCCCTGCTCCCACATCGACGCCCCGGCGTCCCCTGCGACGGGAGCGCGAGCCGGGTTAGGACTGAGGTCCATGGCCCACGCACGCCCTCCCTCCGCGCGGCCCGCTCGCGGCGCGCTCGCGCGCCTGCGCGACCTGAAGCTCCGGACCAAGCTGCTCGTCCTGCTCGCGGCCGTGAACGCGGCCTCGGCGGCCGCGTTCGTGACGATCTCGTACCGCGTGCAGGCCGGCGAGATCCGCGCGGCCGTGGACGACAAGCTGCTCACGGCGGCCCGCGCGGCGGCGCTGTTCCTGGTGCCGTTCCACGACCGGGTCGACGGCCCCGCCTCGATCACGCCCGAGGAGCACCTCGAGGTGCAGCGGCGCCTCTCCGCGCTCGCGGAGGAGACCGGCCTCGCCTACCTGTACACGGTCGTCGCGCAGGGCTCCGGGAGCGCGTTCACGTCGTCGAGCGCCACGCGCGAGGAGCTCGCCTCCGGCACCGGCCCGCGCTTCTTCCAGACCACCACGCACCCGAGCCCGGGCCTGGTGGCGGCGCTCGCGGATCACCGGGTCCACTTCGACACCTACGTCGATCCCACCGACTCGCTGCGCTCGGTCTACGTGCCGCTCCGCTCGCGCAGCGGCAAGGAGTTCTTCCTCGGGGTGGACGTCCACACCGCCACGCTGGAGGGCGCGATCCGGGCGGCGCTGTGGCGCGCGCTCGCCACGGGCGCCGCGGTGCTCGCCCTGGGCCTGCTCGCGTCGGCGCTGATGCTCGGCCCGCTCCTGGCGCGGCTGCAGCGCGTGGGCGCGACCCTCCACCTGGTGGCGCGCGGCCGGCTGGACGTCGAGCTGGAGGAGGACGGCGGGGCGGACGAGATCGGGCGCGTGGTCGAGGCGCTCCGCGGGATGGTGGCGGCGCTCTCCGGTGCGGCCGGGAGCATCCGCGGGGCGGCGGACGCGCTCGCCGCCGGCAGCGGTCAGCTCGCCGGTGGCGCCGCGGCGCTCTCGCAGGCGTCGAGCGAGCAGGCCTCCGAGACCGAGCAGGCCTCGGCGGCCATGCACGAGATCGCGCGGCACGCGCAGGAGAACGCCGCGGCGGCGGCGCGGACCGGCGAGGCCGCGGCGGGCGCGGCCCGGGGCGCCCGCGCCGGCGGCGAGGCGGCGGCCCGGACCGCAGCGGCCATGCGCGAGGTGGGCGAGAAGATCTCGATCGTGGAGGAGATCGCCTACCAGACCAACCTGCTCGCCCTGAACGCGGCCATCGAGGCGGCGCGCGCCGGCGAGCACGGGCGCGGCTTCGCGGTGGTGGCGAGCGAGGTGCGCCGGCTCGCCGAGCGGAGCCGGGCGGCGGCCGAGGACATCGGCCGGCTCACCGCCGCGAGCGTGGACCTCGCCGCGCAGGCCGGGACCGCGCTCGACGCGGTGGTGCCCGAGGTGGAGCGGACCGCGGCCCTCGTCCAGCAGATCTCGGCCGGCAGCGCCGCGCAGGGGGCGAGCGCCGCGCGGGTGAGCGGCGCGCTGCGGAGCCTGGAGGAGATCGGCGGCCGGAACGCGGCCGCGGCGGAGGAGCTGTCGTCCACCGCCGAGGAGCTGGCCGCGCAGGCCGAGGGGCTGCGGGACGCGATCGGCTTCTTCCGCGGCGTGGCCGCCGGGGCGGAGCCCCACCCGCCCTCCGCGCCGCCGCTCCGGCTCGCGTCGGGGCGGTGAGCGGAGCCACCGGCGCCGCTCAGTCGGGCCGGCTCGTTCGCCCCAGCAGCGGCCCGAGCCGCGCCAGCGCCGCGCCGAGCGCGTCGGGCGTGACCGCGGTGAAGCAGAGCCGCGCGTGCGTCCGGTACGCCGCGCCGGTCGCCGGCCCCGGCGTGAGCAGCACGCCCGCCTCGAGGCAGCGCGCCAGGAAGCCATCGAGCGCCTCGCCCGGCCGGAGGTGCGGGGCCACGTCCAGGAACAGGAACGTCCCGGCCTCCGGCGCGAGCACGCCGAGCGCGGCGGCGGCGCTGCGGCCGGCCTGCGCGTACATGGCGCGGGTCTCCGCGAGCCAGGCGTCGCCCTCGCGCAGCGCACGGGCGGCGGCGATCTGGAACGGACGCGGCGCGCAGTAGGTCTTGAACGTCTGCACCGCCCGCACCGCGCGCATGATCTCCTCGGGCCCGTGCGTGTAGCCCACCCGCGCGCCCGCGAGCGCGTACGCCTTCGAGAACGAGTGGGTCGCGACGGTGCGCTCGCGCAGCTCCGGGCGGGTCCACGGCGGCGGGCGCGGCGTGCCGTACTGCAGGTCCTCGTAGACCTCGTCCGCGATCACCCACAGCGCGTGGCGCCGCGCCAGGCGAGCCAGGGCGGTCACCAGCTCGTCGGGCAGCGAGCGGCCGGTGGGGTTGTTGGGCGAGTTCACGTAGATGGCCGCGGTGCGTGGCGTCACCGCGGCGGCGAGCGCCGCCTCCGGGTCGAACCCCGGCGCGTCGAGCCGGTCGAAGAACGGCACCTCCACCGGCACGGCGCCGCGCGCCGCCACGATGCCGCGGATGAGCGGCCAGTAGGGCGCGAGCACGATCACCTCGTCGCCCGGGTCGAGCAGCGCGTCCACCACCACCGCGAGCCCCGCGGTGGCGCCCACCACCACCTGCAGCGCCTCGCGCGCGACCGGCGCCCCGCCGCGCGCCTGCAGCCGCTCCTGGATGGCGTCGAGCAGCGCCGGCTCCCCCTGCACCGGCGCGTAGCCGTGGAGGCCCGGGTGATCGGCCACGCGCTGCGCCTCGGCGCGGGCGAAGGCGGGCGGCTCGCGCCAGGTGTCGCCCACGTTGAGCGCGTACACCGGGCCCTGGGGCAGGTGCACCGGGCCGCCGGTCGGGCTGTAGACGCGGTCGGAGAGGGTGGCGGTGGTGGGGGAGGGGGCGGGGTGGCGGGCCATGGGGTCGCCGGCGCGGTGACGCCCGCCCCCCGCGCCGGCCGCGGAGGGCGGGCAGTGCGCGTCAGCGGCCGCGCTGGCCGCGCGACTCGGGGCGCATCTCGCCGGTGCGGCGCTTCACGCGCATCTGGCTGTCGGTCTTCTGGCGGTTCGATGCCTTGCGGGTGGACTTGCGCGACGGCTTCCCGGCCGAGTCCTCCAGCGCGTACTGCGCCTTCTTCCCGGCGCGGACCGACTCGTGGCGCGCGCTCTTGCGGCTCGTGGCGCTCACCCCGGGCAGCGCGGTGTCCACGGGGGTGTCGCGCCGCGCCGGCCGCGGCTGCTTCGCCTTCTTCGGGCCGGAACGCTCGGTCTCGTAGCGGAACCGCTCAGCCTTCGTGGCCATCGAACCTCCTCGCAAGTGAGCTGCGGCGTGGCGTGAACCCTCTGGAAGCGTGCGCGCCCGCGCCCAGCGGACTCAAGCCCCAATTCGGGCTCAGACGGGAAGGCGCGCGGCGCCCGGTCACGCGGCGCCACCCGGCGGACGCGGGGCCGGCCGCTGCGCGCCGGCGGGGCTGGCGGGGATCCGGCTCATGACGTGCTCGGCCAGCGCGGTGATGGTGAGCGACGGGTTCACGCCCAGGTTCGCGGGCACCAGGCTGCCGTCGGCGACGTAGAGGTCCTGGTAGCCGAACACGCGTCCCTGCGCGTCGCACACGCCCTCGGCCGGCGAGGCGCCCATGGTCGCGCCGCCCAGGATGTGCGCGGTGCTCGAGGCGCCCAGGAACACCTCGTGGAGCCCGCTCTGCGCCACCCCGTCCATGCGCGCCGCCATCCTGCGCGCCACCGCGTTCGCGAGCGGCATGTAGCTCGGCGGCCGCGGGCCGTCGAGCGCGCTGGTGAGGGATCGCCCCCACGGCCGGCGCGCGAGCCGCAGCCGCAGGTGGCTCGCGAGCGGCTGCATCACGAGCAGCACCGCGGTGCGGCGCGCCCAGCCGAACGGCCAGTGCGCGCGGAAGAAGTCCACCGGGTGCCGGAACAGGTTCCCGAGCCAGCGCAGCGGGCGCGGCCAGGGCGGGCCGCCGCCGGTGAGGTGGGTGGCGAGGAGCGACATGAAGTCGTGGCCCGCGCCGTAGCGGACGACCTCCATGTGCGTGTCGTCGTCCGCCTGCAGCCCCGAGGTGATGGCGAGCCCGTGGCTGTAGTCCACGTCGTCGCGGCGCGCGGTGACGGCGAGCAGCGCCTCGCTGTTGGTGCGCACGTGGTTGCCGAGCTGATCGGAGAGCGCCGGCAGGCTCCCGCCCGCCCTGCAGCGGAGCAGCAGGCGCACCGTGCCGATCGCGCCCGCGGCCAGCACCACGCCGCGCGCGCGGAGCACGCGCCGCTGGCGCCGGACCACGTGCGTGGACGACCGCGTGTGGACCTCCCAGCCTCCGCCCACGAGCGGGCGGAGGTCGGTGACCCGCGTCTCCGGCAGGATCTCGGCGCCGCGCCGCTCGGCCAGGTAGAGGTAGTTCCGGTCGAGCGTGTTCTTCGCGCCGTGGCGGCAGCCCGTCATGCACTCGCCGCACAGCGAGCAGCCGATCCGCGCCGGCCCCTCGCCGCCGAAGTACGGGTCCGGTGCGGCGCGCTTCGGGTCGCCGAAGTGCACCGCGACGGTGTGGCGCGCGAAGGTGTCGCCGCGCCCGGTCTCCTCCTCCACCGCCTGGCGCAGCGCCTCGTCGCCCGGGAACACTTCCGGCGCCAGGACCGCGCCGAGCATGAACCTCGCCATCGCGTAGTGCGGCGCGAGGCGCGCCTTCCAGCCGCCGCCCGGCCAGCGCGGATCCTCGAAGGCGCGGTCCGGCGGGGAGAGCAGCGTGTTCGCGTAGACCAGGCTGCCGCCGCCCACGCCAGCGCCGTGCAGCACCAGGACGTCCTTCAGCAGCGTGATCTGCTGGATCCCGAACAGCCGCAGCCTCGGTATCCACAGGAACTTGCGCAGGTTCCAGTTGGTGCGCGGGAAGTCCTCCGGCCGCCAGCGCTTGCCCATCTCGAGCACGCCGACGCGCCAGCCCTTCTCGGCCAGCCGCAGCGCGGACACCGAGCCGCCGAAGCCGGAGCCGATCACCAGGTAGTCGTAGTCGAAGGGGGCGTCGGGCTGGGGGCCGGGCATGGTCGAACGTTCATGCTAACCGCGGCCACGGCGCGCGGTCGAGCGGCGCTCCGCCGGCGCTCGCGCCCGGGCGGGTCGCGCGGTAGGTTCTGCCTCGTGGACCCCGCCCTCGAGCTCCTGTCGCGCGACCCCGCCTGGCGCCCCACCGCCGAGGAGGCGGCGCCCTGGCTGCGGCTCGCGGAGGCGCCCGCCGCGCCGGAGGCGCTGCTGCGCGAGGTGCGGTGGTGGCGCGCGTTCGAGGCGGCCCGGCGCCGCGCCTGGGAGGAGGTCAGCGCGCTCGCCGAGGCCGGCCTGGCCGAGCCGTTCACCGAGCGCGAGGCCATCCGCCTGGCGTTGCTGCACTGCCTGTCCGGCAGCGTCGCCGAGGCCGAGCACGTGGTCGCGCAGGCGGTGCAGCTCGGGGCCAGCGACGAGGGGCTGCCGCGCCGCGTGGCCGAGGCGTGCGCGCGCGAGGGGCTGCGGGAGGCGGCGGAGCGGATGGGGGGCGGCGGGGCGCGGTGACGCACCGTGAAAGCAGGCCCCCCGCCGCCCGCCCGGAGCGAGCCCCTCCGCCGCGCGTGCCAGGCGCGGTCGAACGCGGTAAGAGCCTGCGCATGCCCGATCGGACCGGACCCCTCCTCCGAACGCCTGCCTGGAGGGCGCTCGAGGCGCACCTCGCCGAGCTCCAGCCGCTGCACCTGCGCGAGCTGTTCGCGCGCGATCCCGGCCGCGGCGAGCGGCTCGTCGCGGACGGCGCCGGGCTCCACCTCGACTACTCGAAGCAGCGCGTGACCGAGGAGACCGTCCGGTTGCTGGTCGCGCTCGCCGAGGCGCGCGGCCTGCCCGAGCGGCGCGCGGCCATGTTCCGCGGCGAGAAGGTGAACGTCACCGAGGGCAGGGCGGTGCTGCACGTCGCGCTGCGCGCCCCGCGCGGCGAGCGGATCCTGGTGGACGGGAACGACGTGGTGCCCGAGGTCCACGCCGTGCTGGACCGCATGGCGGCGTTCGCGGACCAGGTGCGGAGCGGCGCCTGGACCGGGTTCACCGGCAAGCGCATCCGCACCGTGGTGAACGTCGGCATCGGCGGCTCGGATCTCGGCCCCGCCATGGCGTACCGGGCGCTGCGCGCGTACGCGATCCGGGACCTCGCGTTCCGCTTCGTCTCCAACGTGGACGGGACCGACCTCGCCGAGGCGGTCCGCGACCTCGATCCCGCCGAGACGCTGTTCCTGGTGGCGTCGAAGACGTTCACCACCCTCGAGACCATGACCAACGCCGCCTCGGCCCGGTCCTGGCTGCTCGCGGCGCTCGGCGATCCGCGCGCGGTGGCGCGCCACTTCGTCGCCATCTCCACGAACGAGGCCGAGGTGCGCCGCTTCGGCATCGATCCCGCCAACATGTTCGGGTTCTGGGACTGGGTCGGCGGGCGCTACTCGATGGACTCGGCGATCGGGCTCTCGACCATGATCGCCGTCGGCCCCGAGGGCTTCCGCGAGCTGCTCGCCGGCTTCCGCGAGATGGACGAGCACTTCCGGGACGCGCCGCTCGAGCGGAACCTGCCCGCGCTGATCGGCCTGATCGGCGTGTGGAACGCGAACCTGCTCGGCGCGGGGACCGTCGCGGTCCTTCCCTACGATCAGTACCTCGACCGCTTCCCCGCGTACCTGCAGCAGCTCACCATGGAGTCGAACGGGAAGCGCGTGACGGCCTCCGGCACGCCGGTGGAGGGTCACGGCACGGGCGCGATCTACTGGGGCGAGCCGGGCACCAACGGCCAGCACTCGTTCTACCAGCTGCTCCACCAGGGCACGCACCTCGTCGCCTGCGACTTCATCGGCTTCTGCCAGCCGCTCCACGCGCTCGGCCGGCACCACGACCTGCTCATGGCCAACCTGTTCGCGCAGGGCGAGGCGCTCGCGTTCGGGAAGACCGCGGAGGAGGCGCGCGCGGAGGGGACGCCGGAGCCGCTCGTGCCGCACCGCACCTTCCCCGGGAACCGGCCCTCCAGCACCATCCTCTCGGACCGCCTCACCCCGCGCACGCTCGGCGCGCTCGTCGCGCTCTACGAGCACGCCGTGTTCACCCAGGGCGTGATCTGGGACGTGGACTCGTTCGACCAGTGGGGCGTCGAGCTGGGGAAGGTCCTCGCGAACCGGATCGTGAAGGAGCTGGAGTCGCCCGCGGAGCCGGCGCTGGCGCACGACGGCTCCACGAACGCGCTCATCCGGCGGTACCGCGCGAGGCGGGGCGGGTAGCGGGCCCGCGCTCCCCCGGGTATCGTGCGGCGGTTTGCGCGCGCTGCTCGAGATCCTGTACGTCGTCCTGCCGTTCGCCTGCGTCGCGGCGGTCCCGGCGTCCTCCGGGCCCGGCGCGGCGGCGCGGCGGCTCGTCATGGGCGTCGCGCTGTACCAGGCGATCCTGGTCGGGATCGGGCTCGGGCTGGGGACCGTGGGTCGCCTCACGCCGGCGTGGACCGCGGCAGCCCATGCCATTGCACTCGCGGCGCTGGCGTGGGTCGGGGCGGTGCGCGGCGGCTGGCGGGGAGAGGCGCCGTCCCGACCGCTGCGCGTTCGGCAGATCCTCCGGACCCGCCGCGGCGTCGCGCTCCTCGGCCTGGGGAGCGGGGTCGCGATCGCGATGATCGTTCAGCTCGGGCTGGACGCGCTCCGCGGAACGCGTCACTCCGACGGGCTCATCTACCACGTGCCGCGCGTGCTCGCGTGGGCAGGGCGGGGCGGCTTCACTCCCTGGCCGACACCGACGTGGCAGCAGATCGGGCTCCCGGTCGCAGGAGACGTCATCCTGGGCACGCGCGTCTTCCTTGGGCTCGGCTGGGCGGGCGCTGCGCTCGGCTGTGCGTGGATCACGCTGGGTGCTATCGGGGCGGTGTACGCGATCGGGCTCGAACTCGGGCTGGAACGCTCGCGCGCAGTGCTCGCCGCGCTGCTGTTCGCGAGCTTCCCAGCGGTGGGGTTCCGAGTGGCGGCCTGGAACACCGACGTCTGCGCCGCGTTCCCGCTCCTCGCCGCGGCGGTGATCGTGCTCCGGGTCCCGCGCACGCGGGAAGACGGCTCGGCCGGCGGTCCGGCCGCCGTCGCCGCGGCAGTCGGGCTCGCTGCAATGAGCATCGCGTGCAAGCCGACGCTGGCCCTCATCGTCCTGATGGGCGCCGCCGCCGCCGCGATCCGCCTGCGGGCCCGCCGGCGCGAGCCGGCGATCGTCGTCGCCGCGGTCGCGGCCGCGCTGGCGGGGAGCGCGGCGATCCTCGCCTCGTACTGGCCGATCTACCGGGCGTTCGGCGACTTCGCGGGCGGGGCAGTGGGGCGGGGGCTCGGGGTGCGCGGCGTGGACGAGGCGATGCGCTCGTCATCGGCGGCGCTCGCGCACTGGGTCCTCGAGCCGCTCGGCTACGCGCCGCCCGGCTTGCGGGGCTGGCTCCCGGGGCTGGTGGAGCGGGTGTACGGGGGGCTCGGCGTGCTCGAGCCGCGCTTCGGCGTGGCGCGGTGGGCGTGGGAGCCGCTGCCCTCGCCGGACTCGGGTCGAACCGCGTTCGCCTCGGTGCTGGCCCTTCCGGTGCTCGTCGCTCTCCTGCCGCGCGGCGCCCGAGGGCCCGTTGCGGCGGTCGGGGCGGCGATGTTCCTCGGCGTCACGGCGCCGATCTATCCCCAGCCCTGGTCCGGACGCTTCACCATCCCGCTGCTCGCGTGGTTCGCCCTGCTCTGGGTTGCGCCGCCCGTCCTCGCGCGCGCGCGAGGACGCTGGATCCCGATCGGCGTCGCGGCCACGTGCGTGGCCGGACTCGTCGCGACGACCTCCTATCTCGCCTTTTTCGACGCGCGTCGTGAGCGGTTCGGACAGGTGTTCCACTACCTCGGCGCCGGGGAGCGCCCGCGGCTCGCCGCGGTCCTTCACGGCGAACCGCTGTGCGTGGTGGGCGGTGGGGCCAACGAGGTGCTGCTGGCCGGGCCCGCGCGGCCGTTCGCGCTCCGGTACCTGACCTGTCCCGTGGGCACGGCCACCATGCTTCCCCCCGGCGAGCGCGGAGGATGCAGCGCGGTGGCGCTCGTTCACCTGGGGCGCGATCGCGTCGCCACGGGATCGGCGCTGCCGGCGCCGTCGCCGCCCGGCGCGTGTCCTCCGGTGGAGCTTGCGCCTCTCCGGGCGAGGCTCGCCGCGCGCGGGTGGTCGGTCCTGGCGCAGAACACGAACGTCGACGTCTGGGTCCGAGGGGCCGCCGGTGCGCACTGAACGAGCGCGGATCCGTCAGCCGAGCAGCCTGCCGATCGCGCCGCGGAGGCCGCGCACGCGGGTGCGCGGCAGCACCAGGCTGCCCGGGCTCGACACGAGCGGCGAGGCGTAGAGGCGGTGGCCCACCGCGATCCGCGCCGGCGCGCCTCGCAGCCGGTGCACCCGCCGCTGCACGAGCAGCGTGACGCCGTAGGCGGTCCCGACCAGCGTCAGGATGAGGACGAGATCGTCGAGCATGGCTGCTCCCCCCGAGCAGGAAGGTGCAGCAGGCCACGGCCTGCGCATCGAGTGGAACACCACAACGGGCGAGCACGGGCGCGGCTGCGCCCGCCGGCCGCAGCCGCTCCACGGCGTGTCGCGAGGCCGCGGGACGCCTGCCGCGGAGATGCGGGGCGCTATCGCAGCGCCGTCAGCGTGACCGTCGGGCGGAGCGATCCGCGCGCCGGAGGCAGCGCGAGGTCCGCGCCGAGCCCGCTGATCGCCCGGACGTTCGAAGCGAGCGCTCGGATACCCGCCGGGAGCGGCGCGAGCGCAGATCGCGCCCGGCGGCGGCGCGCGGCGAGGAGCGCGGCGACGAGCGAGATCACCATGGAGACGACGATCGTGAGCGGGAGCGCGAGGCCGGTCATGGTCACCCCCGTGCGCGAAGCGGGCACGGCAATCGACCAAGCTCGATCCGCGGGGAGCGATGCGCCGCTCCCCCGAGAGGGGTCGCCGGCGGACTGCGTCCAGCGCGTCAACACGGACGGGTCACCGATTTGACGCGCGGCAAGGAAGCGAAGGGCCTCGGGCTGATACCGGATGCCCCGGATCTCACAGCCGGGGGAGGCTCCACCCATGTCCCGACGCACCGCCGGTCTGCCGGCCGTCGTCCTCGCGCTCGCGCTCGCGGGCTGCAACTCCGCGCGGAACGCCGCCTCGGAGGAGCGCGCCGAGGGCGCGGCGTGCACCCGCTGTCACGGCGGCGCGGACAACGGGAGCGGTGCCCCGCCGCGCGATGCGCACGGCGAGAGCGACACCACGCGCATCTCGGTGGGCGCGCACACGGCGCACGTGTCCGGCTCGCACGGCATCGCCGCGCCGCTCGGCTGCGAGGCCTGCCACGCCGTCCCGGATCCGGCGCACCTGCTCGCGCACGTGGACGGGGTCCCGCGCGTCGTCCTAGGGGTGGCCGCCAAGGCGAACGGCACGGCGGCCTCGTGGAGCCCGGCGGACGCGACCTGCTTCGCGTACTGCCACGGCGTCTCCCTCGCCGGCGGTGCCGCCACGCGGCCGACGTGGACGCGCGTGGACGGCACGCAGGCCGCCTGCGGTGCCTGTCACGGCGATCCGCCGCCCGCGCCGCACCCCCAGTCCGCCGACTGCGGGATCTGCCACCCGGCCACCATCCTCGCCGGCACGCTCCGCACGATCGACGTCGCCGGCGGACGCCACCTGAACGGCACCGTGGACTTCTCCACCGGCTGCGCGGACTGCCATGGCGATGCCACGCGTCCGCGCAACCCGGCCGCGCCGCCCCGCGGCACGCATGGCGAGACCGATCCGGCGTCCGTCGCGGTCGGCGCGCACCAGGCGCACCTCCAGGCCGGTCCCGTGGCCGGGCCGTTCGCGTGCACCGAGTGCCACGTCGTCCCCACCGGCCTCGAGCACCTCGACGGCACCGCCCGCGTCACGTTCGGCCCGCTCGCGGCGCGCGGGACGCGGCCGGCCTGGGGCGAGAGCGGCCCCACCTGCACCTCGACGTACTGTCACGGCGCGACGCTGTCCGCGGGTGGCACCCGCACGTCCCCGCGCTGGACGGGCGGGGCGAGCGAGGCGGCGTGCGGCACCTGCCACGGCGCGCCGCCGCCGCCGCCGCATCCCCGCGGCACCGGCTGTGCGATCTGCCACCCGGGCACGGTGAACGGCGACGGGACCGTGAACGTGACCGGCGGCATGCACGTGGACGGAACGGTGCAGGTGAACCAGTACCATCCGGTGACCTGGATCGAGCCCACCGCGCACGGCTACGCGGCCAACCGCGACCTGGCGAGCTGCCGGACCTGCCACGGCGAGGACCTGGCCGGCGGCGGCACCGGCATCTCCTGCGCCACGTGCCACGGCGCGGGCTGGCAGTCGAACTGCACGTTCTGCCACGGCGACGCGAACCGGGCCGTCAACCAGCCGGCGCCGCCGGCGGGCACGCAGGGCGAGCTGGGCACGGACGCTCCGGGCGTCGGGGCGCACCTGGCGCACGTCCAGGCGGGGACGCTCCGCGGCCCGGTGGCCTGCTCCGAGTGCCACACCGTGCCGACCGATCTCACGCACGTCACCGGCGCGGTCGAGCTGGCCTGGGGGCCGCTCGCGATGACCGGCGGCGCCACGCCCACGTACCAGGGCGGCGCGTGCGCATCGACCTACTGCCACGGGGCGACGCTCGCCGCGGGCGGCACGAACCACGCGCCGAGCTGGACCACCGTGGACGGCACGCAGGCCGCCTGCGGCACCTGCCACGGCCTCCCGCCGCCGCCTCCCCACGCGCAGCTCTCGAACTGCGGGGCGTGCCACCCGGCCACGGTGGATGCGGCAGGGAGCCTGAGGCTGGACGGCGGCAAGCACATGAACGGCCAGCTGGAGCGCTCCGAGACGCACCCGCTGGGCTGGAACGATCCGGCGCAGCACGGGTACGCGGCGAACGCCGGGCTCGCGTCCTGCCGCACCTGCCACGGGCCCGATCTCGAGGGTGGCACCAGCGGCGTGTCGTGCAGCGCCTGCCACGGCGCGGGGTGGCAGTCGAACTGCACCTTCTGCCACGGCGACCCGTCTCGCAGGGTGAATCCAGCCGCGCCGCCGGTCGGGACGCGCGGCCAGGCGCTCACCACCGACCGCGCGGTGGGCGCGCACGAGGTTCACGTCCTCGGCGGCCCGCTGGCGCGCCCGCTCGGCTGCGCGGAGTGCCACGTCCAGCCCACCGACCTCTCGCACGTGGACGGATCGCCCGCCGTGGCCTGGGGCGCGCTCGCGCGCGCCGGCTCGGCCACGCCCTCCTGGAACGGCGCCACCTGCGCCGGGACCTACTGCCACGGCGCCACGCTCGCGGCCGGCGGCGCGAACCTCGCGCCCGCCTGGACGGTGGTGGACGGCACCCAGGCCGCGTGCGGCGCCTGCCACGGCGCGCCGCCGCCTTCGCCGCACGTCGCGAACGCAGACTGCGGTCAGTGCCACGACGGCTACACCGCCACCTCGGTGAACGTGGCCACGCACGTGAACGGTGCGCTCGACGTGAACGCCATGGCGTGTACCTCGTGCCACGGCGACGCGTCGCGCGCCATCGGTGCCGCCGCACCGCCCACCGGCACGCGCGGCGAGACCGCCACCACCGATCGCGCGGTGGGCGCGCACCAGGCGCACGTGCAGGGCAGCGCCATCGCGCGGCCGTTCGACTGCGACGAGTGCCACCTGAACCCCACCGGCCTCGGCCACATCGACGGCACGCCCGCCCTCGTGTGGAGCGCGCTGGCCAGCGGCGGCGGGTCGCCGCAGTGGGACGGCGCCACCTGCGCCTCCACGTACTGCCACGGCGCCACGCTGGCCGGCGGGGGCAGCAACGTCCGGCCGGCGTGGACGGTGGTGGACGGGACCCAGGCCGCCTGCGGCACCTGCCACGGCGCGCCGCCGGTCTATCCGCACCCCGCGCGCGGCGATTGCGGCACCTGCCACCCGGGCGCCGCCGACGGCGCGCCCGCCCGCGACGTCCACGTGGACGGGAAGGTGGACGTGAACGCGGCCGGCTGCGCGCTGTGCCACGGCGACGCCTCGCGCCCCGTCGGCGCCGCCGCACCGCCCGCCGGCACGCGCGGGGAGACCGCGACCACGGATCGCGCCGTGGGCGCGCACCAGGCGCACGTGCAGGGCAGCGCGATCGCGCGGCCGTTCGACTGCGACGAGTGCCACCTGAAGCCGACCGGCCTCGCGCACATCGACGGGAACCCCGCCATCGTGTGGGGCGCGCTGGCCTCCGCGAACGGGAACGTCTCGCCGATCTGGAGCGGCACCACCTGCGCGGCGACGTACTGCCACGGCGGCACGCTTCGCGCCGGCGGGAGCAACGTCGAGCCCGCCTGGACGCAGGTGGACGGGACGCAGGCCGCCTGCGGGAGCTGTCACGGGACGCCGCCGCCTCCGCCGCACCCCGCGAACCCGGACTGCGGCGCCTGCCACACCGGCTACACCTCCACCACGGTGAACGTGGCCACGCACGTGGATGGCCGGCTGGACGTGGGCGGCCTCACCTGCACCTCCTGCCACGGCGACGCCGCGCGGACGACGAACGCCGCGGCGCCGCCCATCGGCACCGCGGGCGAGACCGACCCGTCCACCCGCGCGGTGGGCGCCCACCAGGCCCACCTCGCCGGCAGCCGCTGGTCCAACGGCTTCGCGTGCACCGAGTGCCACGTGGTGCCGACCGACATGCTGCACACCGACGGCGCCGCGCAGGTGTCCTTCGGCGTGCTCGCGACCGGCGGAGGCGTGCTCGCGCCGGCCTGGGACGGGAACGGGTGCGCCACCGTCGCGTGTCACGGGGCCGCCGTGGGCGGCAGTGCCATCCCGTCCTGGACCGGCGGCCCGGGCCAGGCGGAGTGCGGCTCGTGCCACGGGCTGCCGCCGACCACCGGGCGGGCGCACGGCACCTCGACGTTCCGGCGCTACCACGGGACCAAGGCCTGCAGCGAATGCCACGGGGCCGGGTACCAGACGCAGGCCGGCTACGAGGCCGTGAACAAGGAGCGGCACGTGAACGGGGTGGTCGAGGCGCTGGCCTGCACCGACTGCCACACCGACTGGTGAGCGCCGCGGATCGGGGACGAGCGCGCGGCGGTCGGCTCCGTACGCGGCGCGCGCCATTCGGCATCCCACCATCGCGCGCCCGCTGAACGTTCGTGTGACGGGCTCGCGCCCCCCGGGCTACCGCGCCGTGAACGCACGGTGGTGAGCGGTGCCGGATGCTGGGGGGAACGCGCCGCGCCAGCGCACGGCGCCGTCCCGGGCGTCCCGGAGCCGGTCGACCGGACGGCTCGAAGCGTTCGCGTGGCCGCTGGCGCAGGGACGGCAGGAGTCGGTCGCAGGAGTCGGTCTTCCGTCGCCCGTCAACGCAACGCATGCGCCGCCGTCGCGCAGCCGTTGCGCTGCGCGAGACGCTCGGACAGTGCGATGCCCTCGCGCGCAAACAGACGCTCACCACTGCGATTGGAGCAGTTGGGGGTTCCGGTGTGGGTGCCTTCCCCCGGTCTGGGTGAAATCCCCCAGCTCGCACCGCGAGCGCGCTCGGGCATGCCACGGATCTCGGCGATTTCGGGCGATCCGGCCCGCGACCGGGACGGCACTGCGCATGCACAGAGCCGCCGCGACGTAGTGACGGGGACGAAGCAATCGCCGCGGGGCGGGATGACCCGACGCCGGGGCAGCTGGACAGAAGAAGTTTTCGCAGCGGAGCAGCTCAGCCGGGAACGCCAATGGTTGGCGGTCCCATTGAACGGAGCAGAGGGGACACGATGAAGTTCACGCGTATCGCAATCGTTGCAGCGTTCGCGCTCGTCTCGGGCCGGGCGTATGCGTTCCACGCCGGCGGCGTCGCCAAGTGCGAGGGCTGCCACACGATGCACAACTCGACGACGACCGGTACCGGCACCGCGTCGACCGTGCTCGGCAACAACCCGACCGTCGGTCTGGCCAGCAAGTACCTGCTCCAGGGGCAGGACCCGAGCTCGACCTGCCTCATCTGCCACGGCCGCGCGGGCGTGAGCAGCTACCACGTCTACGAGCCGTCCCTCGCGACGGCCACCGTCGCGACCTTCGTCCCCACGATGGTGAACTTCACCCCGGGCGGCGACTTCGCCTGGCAGGCGAACGCCGGGTTCACGACCACCGCCGGCGCCGCGGTCGCCACGAAGCGCTTCGGTCACTCGGTCATCGCGGCGGCGTACGCCGGCATGACGGCGGACTCCCGCCCGAACGCTCCGGCGGGTAACGTCGCGGGCGTGTACGACGGCGCGGCCTTCTCCTGCATCTCCTGCCACGATCCGCACAGCAAGGCGCGCATGGACGAGACCGGCGCGATCATCAACACCGGCCTCCCGATCGCCGAGTCCGGCTCTTACCCGCTGGCCGCGGCGCTGCCCGCTGGCACCGCGATGGGCGCGTACCGCCTCCTCGCCGGCGTCGGTTACCAGCCGAAGTCCTCGCCCACGCAGCCTGCGTTCGCCGTGAACCCGCCGGTCGCCGTCGCGCCGTCGACCTACAACGTGGCCGAGACGGGCTTCGATTCCGCGACCCGCGCTGGCCAGGTCGTGGTCGCGTACGGCAACGGCATGTCCGAGTGGTGCGGCACCTGCCACCCCGGCATGCACAGCAACGACAACATCTCGGGCAGCATCTTCAAGCACCCGGCCGGCGACCTCGCGACCATGAGCGCCACCGTGGCCGGCAACTACAACAGCTACGTGAAGTCGGGTGACCTGACCGGCACGAACGCGTACGACGCCATCGCTCCCTTCGAGCAGCACGTCGACCGCGCCACCCTGGCGACGAAGGCCGTGGGCACGGCCGGCACGCCGGACATCGCCGCCGCCGCGGGCACCAGCGGCGTGATGTGCCTCTCCTGCCACCGCGCGCACGCGTCGCCGTACGAGTTCGCGCTGCGCTGGGCCGACGCCGAGTTCATCATCGAGAACGGCGAGTACTACGGCCGCGAGGCTGCTGCCCGCGGCGAGTGGCGCACCTCCGCGATCATCCAGGCGGGTCACCAGAACCGCCCGGCGACCGCGTACGCCACGTTCCAGAAGTCGCTCTGCAACAAGTGCCACGCGAAGGACTAGTGGTCGGTTGCTGACGTAGCTCGACCGGAGGGAGCCGCGCAGCCAGCGGCTCCCTCCTTTCTTTTTTGTCCGCCGGAACGCCCCGGGACGCGCGGGCCCGATGGAACGGCCCCGCGACTCATGGCAAAGTGGGCGCGGGGGTCGCCATGATCCGACATCGACGCGCCGCGCTCGCGCTGCTGCTGGCTGTCGGCGGCTCGGGGTGCTCGGCGGTGCGCGCGCGCTCCACGAACCCGGGACCGCTCGGGGCTGACGGCGAGCTGTACGTGTACCTGCAGCCGCTCGCGCGCGAGGTCGAGAACGTCACCTTCGGTCTGGCAGGGGTCGACGCCCTCGGACCGGGGGAGGATGGTGTCCAGCCGATCCGGGCGGTGCTTTCGGAGGTCGACAGGGAAGGCCATGGCCGGCAGCGGCTCCTCGCACAGGGCCGGCTCGCGGCTGGGACCTACTCCGGGTTCCGTCTCCACGTCGGCCGAGCGCGCATCGAGACGCCGGACGGCCCGTCGGACCTGCTGGTCCGCTCCGAGGCGGTCCAGGTGACCGGATCGTTCACGGTGCTGCCGGGGCGCGCCCAGGTGCTGTGGCTGATCATGCGGGAGGCGCAGCCCCCCGGCGACGAGGTCGCGTTCGCGCCGCGCTTCTCGCTGGTGGCACCGGAGGCCACCCACCCGCAGCGGCTCGGCTACTGCGCGAGCGCTGCGGACAACGCACTCATCGCCTTCGATCGATACGAGCGCCAGGTGACGGCGGCGATCGCCACGGGCATGGGGCCGGCGGGGGTCGCCATGGACGAGAGCGCGAACCTCGCGTACGTGGCGCTCTCCCTCGAGGACCGGATCGAGGTCCTCGATCTCACCAACGGCCAGGTCCGCGAGCCGATCCGGCTGCGTCCCGGCGACGGTCCGTACGACGTCGCCCTGGTCGACGGCGGTCGGACGCTGCTGACCGTGAACCGGCGCTCGAGCACGGTGTCCTTCCTGGACACCAGCGCCCGCGTGGAAATCGGCCGCGTCGCGGTGGGGGAGGAGCCCTGGTCGCTTCGGCTCGACCCACCGCGCCATCGCGCCTACGTGTTCGGACGGCGGTCGAACACGGTGACGACGCTCGATGTCACGCGCCGCGCCGCCGTCGGCTCGGCGACGACGGAGCCCGAGCCGCTCCGCGGCGACCTCGACCGGAGCGGCTCCCGCCTGTTCGTGGTCCACGCCGGCTCTGCCTACCTGTCCATCTACACGCTCCCGGAGCTCACGCCCGCGGGCCGGCTGTTCGTCGGATTGGGCGCATCGGCGATCCTGGTCGATCCGCGGACGGACCTGCTCTACGTCGCCCAGTCCGGCAGCCCCGTGCTCGCGATCTACGACCCGTTCTCGCTGGTGCCGCTCGGCGGCGTGGACGTGGGAGGTGGGGCGTCGTTCCTTGCCTTCGACGCGATGCAGAACCTGGTCTTCGCGCTCCTGCCGGAGCGGCGGGCCGTCTCGGTGATCGATCTCACCGCCCAGCGGCAGGTCGGGCTGTTCGAGGTCGGGGGCGAGCCGTACGACCTCGCGATCGTGGGGGAGCGGCGTTGAGGGGAGCGCTGCGAGCGATGGCGCTGCTGCTCGTTGCCGCTGGGCTCGGACCGCGCGCGGCCCGCGCCGATGGCCTGACCGCCGCGGCCGAGCCGATGTACACCGTCACGCGGCTCCGGCTCACCGATGCGACGGGAACCACCACCACCACAGACTCGCAGCTGCTCTCGCAGCAGTACCGCCTCGGGCTCGACAAGTCCTTCACCGAGGCCCTGCGATGGCGCGCCAACGGCACGCTGCTCCGCGACCAGCTCTGGTCCGAGACCGGCGGCACGTCGACCGACGGCACGCGCCAGGAGTGGACGCTCTCCACCGGGCTGGGCTGGGGTGGGCCGGTGCTGGGCGGCAGCTTCACCTACGACCGGGACACCGTGGACGCGAAGTCCAGCGTCGACGCGGCGGCCGGCGGCCGGCAGCGGACGCGCGTGCCGACGCTGGTCAGCGAGACCTACGGCGCGTCCGCCCGCTGGGACCCGGTGGACCTGCCCGTCGTGAACCTCCGGCTGAGCCGGGCCAACCAGTTCGACGAGACCCGCGCCGAGTTCGACACGGCCACCACGACCGCCGGCGTCACCGCGATCTACTCGCCGACGGACGAGCTGGGGCTCACCTACGCGACGACGTACAACACGACCGACGACCGGGTGGACGACACCAGCACCTGGACGCTCGGGCAGGTCGCGACCGCGACCTACCGCCGGCGCTTCTTCGGCGATCGCTCCCAGGCGTACCTCGCGTACGGGCTGCAGAGCTCGCTCTCCGAGACCCAGGCCACCTCCGCGCTCGGCACGGTCCGGACGCAGCGGCCGTCGCTCGCCGGCCTCTCGCTGGTGGAGGCGTTCCCCGACGTCCCGTCCACCGACACGCTCCAGGCGAACCCGGCGCTGGTGGACGGCAACCTTCAGGGCAGCGCAGGGCTCGACCTCGGCTTCCAGCGCACGCTGGCGGGCGACACGGCACCGCGCGATGTCGGCGTGCAGATGGGGGAGCCGCTCCAGCCGGTGAACCTCGTCCAGGTCTGGGTGGATCGCCTGCTCCCGGACGCGGTCTGGCGCGCGATCGAGTGGTCCGCCTGGCGAAGCGACGACAACGTCAACTGGGTGCCGGTGCCGCTGGACGGCGCGGTGACGTTCGGCCCGTTCCAGAACCGGTTCGAGATCCCCATCCAGCGGACCCGCTCGAAGTACCTGAAGCTGGTGACCCGCCCGCTCGCCGCCACGGTCACGACCGACGCGACGCTCGGCGCCATCCTGGTCACCGAGGTGGTCCTCTTCGAGGAGGTCTCCGCCGAGTCGGTTGCGGGTCGGACGACGACCGTGACCAACGCGGTGAACGGGACCGTCACCACGCGCCTGCTGGACTCACCGGCGCTGACGCACGATCTCAGCTTCCGGTGGGCCAAGACGGGCGGGCAGTCCGGCGCCTGGGTGGTCGCGAACGGCCTCGGGCTCCGGCAGCTCCTGAATCCCGTCACCACGCTCACCGCCCGCGTTGCGCGGACGGACAGCAGCTCGATGGGCCGGCACACCGGGCAGCTCGACTGGGGCACGTCCCTGGGCGTGAATCCGGTCCCCGCTGCGACCGCCGGCGCCACCTATGCAGGGAACTGGGCGCAACTCCCGGAGGGCGACCAGCTCCGGAACGCGGCCAGCGTCTTCGCGCGGGCAGATCTGTATCGAGGATTGAGCGTCACCGGAAACGCGGGCCGCTCCTACACCTCGGGAGCGGCCACGTCCACGCGCACCACGTTCGCCTCCGCGACCACGTCGATCGTCCCGAACCGCGTGCTGAACCTGTCGGGAACCTACGGCTACAACCGATCGCACAGCGAGACCGGGGATCGGGTGCGCGAGGTCGAGGCACAGCAGCTGACCGGGCTCGCCAGCATCACGCCGTTCCCCGCGCTGCTCGCCACCGCCGGCGCGACGCGCTCCACGCAGTCGGGCACGAGCCCCCGCCTGCTCTGGAACTATCTCCTCTCGTATGCACCGTTGCGCGGAGGAGACCTGGTATTGACGGGGCAGCATCAGGAGACCTCGGATGACGTGGCCGACACGACCACCAAGTCCACGAGTGCCAGCCTTCGATGGAACGTCCGGCCGAACGCGTACCTGGACCTCAACTACTCGAACATCGACAACCGTTCCCCCCAGAGCAGGACGAGAGCGGACTCCCTGATGCTGCACCTCTTCCTCACGCTCTCCTGAGCGCGACGCAAGCGCGAGCATGCCATGACGACCCGAACCCCGATCTCGATCTGCCTGGCGACGATGCTGCTGCTGGCCGCCTGCCGCTCCTCCGGCCGCGTGTACCACGACACCGACATGGACTTCGGCTCGATCCGGACCGTCGCGGTGATGCCCTTCTCCAACCTGACCCGCGAGGCGGCCGCTGCCGACCGCGTGCGCGAGGTGTTCTCGAGCGCGCTCCTGGCGACCGGCGGCATCTACGTGCTGCCCCCGGGCGAGGTCGCCCGCGGGATCGCGCGCGCGGGCGTGGCGCTGCCCACCAGCCCCTCCGTCGAGGAGGTGGTCAAGCTCGGCTCGGTCCTCAAGGCGGATGCGGTGGTCGTCGGGGTCGTCAAGGAGTACGGGGAGGTCCGCTCCGGGACGACGGCCTCGAACGTGGTCTCCATCAGCGCGCAGCTGCTCGAGACCTCGACCGGCAAGGTGGTCTGGTCCGGTCAGTCGACCAAGGGCGGGGTGACGCTCAGTGATCGGCTCCTCGGGAGCGGGGGGGAGCCGGTCAATCGCATCACCG
Source organism: Anaeromyxobacter dehalogenans 2CP-1 (assembly GCF_000022145.1). Lineage (NCBI taxonomy): Bacteria > Pseudomonadati > Myxococcota > Myxococcia > Myxococcales > Anaeromyxobacteraceae > Anaeromyxobacter > Anaeromyxobacter dehalogenans. The sequence goes on along the minus strand of NC_011891.1, from coordinate 3,626,819 downwards.
AGGAAGCCGTCGATGAGCTCCTGTCGCAGCTCTTCCACTAGCGCGGCGCGGCTCCTCGCGCTCGCGGTGGCCGCCGCCGGGTGCGGCAATCCGCGGGTGCCCGTGGCCACCGCGCCCGCGCCCGCGCGCGTGGCGGTATTCCCCACGGTGAACGTCGGCGGTGGACCGGCGCCGGGCGAGGAGCTCGATCGCGGCGTCGAGGGCATCGTCGCGGGCGCAGGGCTCGAGGTGGTGCCGCGCCCCGTGCTCGAGGACTTCCTCGCCCGCCACCGCGTCCGGAACACGGCCGGCGTGGACGCGGAGACCGCGCGCGCGGCGCGCGAGGAGCTGGGGGTCGACGCGGTGGTGCTCGTCTCGGTGGGCGCCTACCAGCCGCAGGCACCGCCGCGGCTCGCCGTCACGCTCCGCCTCGTGTCCACCGGGGAGCCGCCCCGGATCCTCTGGATCGACGGGGCGGTGCGCGCCGGCGACGAGCAGCCGGGGCTGCTCGGCCTCGGCGTCATCCGCGATCCCGCGCGCGTCCAGCGCATCGTGCTCGACCGGCTCGGCCGCTCGCTCCGCGCGTACCTGCGCGGCGGCGCGCGGGCCGGGACCTGCGAGCCCGAGCGCCGTTTCGGTCCGCGGCTGGTGTTTCGCTCGCCCCGGTTGGGCGAGGGGCCGTTCAAGGTGGCGGTCCTGCCGTTCGTGAACGAGACTCGGCGGCGGAGCGCGGGCGACGCGGCGGCGCTCGAGCTGGTCCGACAGCTCTCGGCCTCGCCGGCGGTCGAGGTGGTCGAGCCGGGAGTGGTCCGGTCGGTGCTGCTCGAGAACCGCCTGATCATGCCAGGCGGCGTCTCGCTGGACGTGGCGAGCACCGTACTCGACAAGCTGGACGCGGACCTGGTCGTCGCCGGCATCGTGCGGCGGTACGAGGACGGCGGCGGCGCGTCTTCGGACGCCGCGCGCGTGGAGCTCGCGGTCCAGGTGCTCGACCGCGCGCACGAGGTCGTCGCGTGGAGCTCCGTGTCACAGGGGGACGGCGGCAGCGGCGTGTGGTGGTTCGATCTCGGCAGGGTCCAGAACTCCGCCGACCTCCTGTGCCGCGTGGCAGCGTCGGTCGTCGACCGCATGGACCTGGAGGTCGCGCGCGGCTCCGGCGGCGCCGACGCCACTCCCCAGCGCAGCCGGCTCACCGGTTCGCTGCGGCGCGTCCACGGGGCGCCATGACGGTCGAAGACGCGTTCGCCGACAGTCGCTGCGGGAATCCGTGGCGCGGCGCAATGGTTGCGCCGAGGCGTTTCAATGGTTCGGAAAACACAACCGAATTTCCATGTCTTACATCGAGCTCACGAGGCACAACCGTTGCACCGAGGTCGGCCGCCCACATGACCATCCCGCACGACATGCCCCGCTCCCTGTTGCTCGCCGTCCTCGTCGCGTTTGCCGCGCCCCAGGTCGCCTCGGCGGCGGAGCCGGCGAAGCCTGACGCCGCGCCCAAGGCGGCCGATCCCTCGCCTGCCTCGAAGCCGGCAACCACCGCGCCCGAGCCCATGGCGGCGCGCATCGAGGCTCCCCTGTTCTCGCCGCTGTTCGCGCAGACGCCGGTGGCGCGCATCGACGATCAGGTCGTGCGCCTGGCGGAGCTCCAGGAGGCGCTGGCCGCGACGCACGATGAGCGGAAGGCGGGCGCCGCGACGTCGCCGGACTTCAAGGCCGTGCTCCAGCGGCTCATCGACTCGCGGCTCCTGATCATGGAAGCGCGCGAGATGGGGCTGGACGAGCTGCCCGAGCTGAAGGAGCAGCTGGCGGTCTTCAAGGACGTGACGCTGCGCGAGACGCTCCAGCAGCAATTGACGAAGGACGTCAAGCCGGACGCGCTCGAGGTCGAGCGCGTCTACAAGGAGTCGGTGCGGCGCTGGAAGGTGCGCTCGCTCCTCTTCCGGCAGGAGGAGGACGCCGCCGCGGTGAAGCCGGCGCTTGCCGGCGGCAAGGGCTTCGCCGAGCTGGCGAAGCAGCTCATCGCGGAGAAGAAGGCCGAGGGCACCGGGGAGCCGGAGGTCCTGCCCCCGGATCAGACGCTGCCGGCCGTCGCGGCGGCGCTCAAGCCGCTGCAGAAGGGCGAGGCCACGACGCCGCTCAAGCTGCAGAACGGCTTCGCGGTCCTGTACGTGGAGGACATCGTCTATCCGAGCGATCCGGCGAAGCGCGCCGAGGCGGAGAAGGCGTCCGTCGATCGGCAGAGCGGCCAGCTTCTCACGGCATTCCGCAAGGAGCTGGATCGCAAGTACGTGAAGATCGACGAGGCCCTGCTCCGGAAGATCGACTTCGACGCGCCGAAGCCGGGGTTCGCCGTGCTCGTGAAGGACAAGCGGCCCATCGTCCGGATTGCCGGCGAGGCGCCCATCACGGTGGGGGACCTCGCCAACGCGGTCGGCGAGAAGTTCTTCCATGGCGTGGAGAAGCCGCAGCAGGAGAAGCGGGTGGACAAGCTCAAGCGGCCGCGCCTGGACGGGCTCATCTACAAGCGCGTGTTCACGAAGGAGGCGCGGGTCCGGAAGCTCGATCAGTCCGAGGAGTACCTGCGGGCTGTCGAGGACCAGGAGAACTCGATGGTGTTCGGCACGTTCGTGCAGCGCGTGCTGGTCCCGGACGTCTCCCTCAAGGACGAGGATCTCCGGGCGTACTACGACGGCCACCGCGACGAGTTCACCTCGGCGCCGCTGTACCGCCTCGAGCAGGTCGCCTTCGCCGACATGAAGGGCGCCCAGCGGGCGGCCGAGCGGCTCGCCCGCGGCACCGACTTCAAGTGGCTCAAGGCGAACGCCGAGGGGCAGCTCCCGCCGGCGCAGCGCGCGCTCGACTTCGAGGGACAGCTCCTCTCCGCCAAGGGGCTCCCGGAGGATCTCGCGGGGGCGCTCGGGTCGGCGCAGGTCGGCGACTACCGCCTGCACCAAGGGCCGAGGGGACAGGGCTACGTGGTGCTGGTCGTGTCGCGCACCGAGCCGCAGGTCCAGCCCTACGCAGAAGCCAGGCCCGACATCCAGAAGAAGCTGTTCGGACAGGCGCTGAACCGCGCGGTGACCGACTGGGCCGCGAAGCTGCGTGCCGCGCACGAGATCGAGACGTTCATCACCCGCATCGGCAACTGAGGCGGGGTCCTCCACCGAGGGAATGGCCGTGACGCGCACGACGAGACTCTGGCGGATCCTCGCGCTGGCGGCGTTCACCGCCGGCGTGCTCCTGGCGCCTGCGGACGGCGGCGCCGCCGAGCGAAAGTTCAAGCGGAAGGAGTGCCTCGACTGTCACACCGAGGAGGCGAAGAAGTTCTCCGCCTTCCGGTACAGCCACGAGGCGGTGAAGAAGGGCGAGTGCGAGGCCTGCCACCAGCGCCACGGCATCGTCCCGAAGCTCCTGCTGAAGGAGAGCGGCAACAGGCTCTGCTACTCGTGCCACAAGCCGGCGTCCATCGGGATGGACCAGCCGAACGTGCACGCGGTCCTGAAGACCGGGTCGTGCACGCAGTGTCACGCCGTCCACGGCTCCAACGCCCCCCACATGCTGAAGGCGGAGGGGAGCGCCGTCTGCTGGGAGTGCCACGATCGCAAGGCCTTCGAGCGCAAGAACGTGCACCCGGTGCTCGCCAAGGAGGGCTGCGGCGCCTGCCACGCCACGCACGCCTCGGCGCAGAAGGCGCTCCTCAAGGCCGAGGAGGGGCAGCTCTGCGTGAAGTGCCACGCGCCCACCTCCGGCGGGTTCGCCAAGGCGCACGGCGGGTATCCGGTCGCTGGAAAGCGCTGCAGCGCCTGCCACGAGCCGCACTCCTCCGACCAGCCGAAGCTCATGAAGGCGTCGGTCCACTCGGCGCTGTCCGGCGGCTGCGACCAGTGCCACGCGGCGCCGAGCAGCCCGAAGCCGTTCGCCGTGCAGGCGGCGGGTGGCAAGCTGTGCGCCAACTGCCACGACGCGAAGGACGTCACCAAGGGCCAGAAGGTGGTCCACGCGCCGGTGCGCAAGGAGGAGTGCGGCGCCTGCCACGACCCGCACGCCTCGAACAGCCCCGCCATGACCCGGGCTGCCGGCGCCGCGCTCTGCACCGGGTGCCACGCAGGCAAGGACGCCAAGAAGCTGGTCGCGCACAAACCGATGTCGGGGCCGAAGGCCTGCCTCGGCTGCCACCAGCCGCACTCGGCGCCGGTGAAGGGACTCCTCGCGACGGAGGTCTCGAAGGGCTGTGCCACGTGCCACCCGAAGGTCGCCGAGGAGGGCAAGCGCAAGGTCGTCCACGTGCCGTTCAAGGACGGTGACTGCGCCACCTGTCACGACCCGCACGGTTCGGACTTCCCGGGCATGATGGCGTCGCGCCAGGACAAGCTGTGCTTCGGGTGCCACGCCGACGCCGAGACCCGGTTCGTGAAGGCACACACCCACAAGCCGGTGCTCGAGGGCAAGTGCAGCGCCTGCCACGCCGGCCACTCGACCGACCGGCCCAAGCTGCTGAAGACCGACGGCGCCAAGCTCTGTCAGGGATGCCACGGCGAGCTCATGAAGCTCGCCTCCGCGGGCGTGGTCCACAAGCCGTTCGCGGAGGGCGCCTGCCTCACCTGCCACGATCCGCACGGCGCGAACGCCGGCGGGATGATCGTGAAGGACCAGAAGGCGCTCTGCCTCTCCTGCCACGCCAAGGTGGCTGCGAGCTCCGACTCGGCCAAGAGCGTCCACGCCGCGTTCGCGTCGGGGGAGTGCACCAAGTGCCACAACCCGCACGGCGCCAAGCTGAAGGGCCTGCTCAACGCCTCCGGCCCGGACCTCTGCTTCTCCTGCCACACGAAGCAGAAGGAGAAGATGGCCGGGGAGACGAGGCACGCGCCCGCGGACGACTGCCTCTCCTGCCACTCGCCCCACCAGTCGGCGCAGCCGAAGCTCACCAGCGAGCCGGTGCTGGCGCTCTGCGAGCAGTGTCACGACGTGAAGGCGCCGCAGTTCTCGACCCGCCACGCCGGCATCGACGCGAAGGTCATGCACTGCGTCGCCTGCCACGACCCGCACTCGTCCAAGGACCCGAAGTTCCTCAAGACGGCGGTCCACCCGCCCTTCGCTGCGCGCCAGTGCGACAGCTGCCACCTGCCGGTGGGCGGCAAGTGAGAGGACCCATGCGCTCGCGAACCGCTCTCCTCCTCGTGTTCCTCGCCGCGGCCGGCCCGGCGCTGGCCGCGCCCAAGGCGCCGCCGGCGAAGGCGCAGCCCGCCGCGGCCGCGCCGAAGCAGGGCAACCCGTACCGCCTGAAGACCGGCGCCGAGGGCAAGCTCTGCCTCGACTGCCACGCCGACTTCGAGCAGAAGCTCGCGCAGAAGTCGGTGCACACGCCCGTCCGGACGCGCGACTGCGTCGGCTGCCACAACCCGCACGCCTCGGACCACGGCAAGCTGCTCGCGGACACCGGCGGCCAGATCTGCGCCCGCTGCCACGGCGGCATGGTCCCCGCCTCGGCGAAGAGCCTCCACGCGCCGGTGAGCGAGGGCAAGTGCGCGAGCTGCCACGCCGCGCACGCCTCCAACTTCAAGAACAACCTGCTGAAGGGCGGCGCGGAGCTCTGCGCCGGCTGCCACAAGAAGCTGGTGGACGGCATCGTCGCGGCCAAGGTGAAGCACAAGCCGGTCGAGAACGACTGCGCCACCTGCCACGACGTCCACGGCTCCGCGACCTCGCCGAGCCTGCTCAAGAAGGACGCGCCGGACCTCTGCGTCGGGTGTCACCGCCCGGACGGCGCCATCTTCCTCAAGAAGCACATGAACTACCCGGTGGGAAAGGCGCGCTGCACGACCTGCCACGATCCGCACGGCTCGAGCAAGCCGGGCATGCTCTACGATCACGTCCACCCGCCGGTCGCGCGCGGGCAGTGCTCGCAGTGCCACGAGCCGCCCGGCTCGCCCAACCGCTTCAAGCCGAAGCAGGCGGGCGTCGAGCTGTGCAAGCTCTGCCACACCCCCAAGATCGGAGAGTTCACCGCCAAGGCGCGGGTGCACCGCCCGGTGCTGGAGGGCGACGCCTGCCTGACCTGCCATGGGCCGCACGCGTCGAAGCAGGCGGGCCTGCCGCGCGCGAACCTGACGGTGGTCTGCGGCGAGTGCCACGCGGACACCATCAAGCGGCAGAAGCTCTCGCCGGCGAAGCACGAGCCGGTGGGCGCCGGCGAGTGCGGGGCGTGCCACGATCCCCACTCGTCCGACTCGCCGCTCATGCTCACCGGCGCCAACCGGGTCGAGATGTGCGGCAAGTGCCACGACTGGCAGCGCCACTCGTCCCACCCGATCGGCGAGAAGGTGAAGGACCCGCGCAACCCGAACCGGACGGTGGACTGCTTGAGCTGCCACCGCGCTCACGGGACCGAGTACGCGCAGATGCTGCCGTTCCCGACGACCACCGACCTGTGCACGAAGTGCCACGAGTCGTTCAAGAGGTGACGCCCGTGTCGAGAGCGATCGTGTTCCAGTCGGTGTTGGGGCTCGCGATGGCGTTCGGGCCGGCCGTCGCGGCCGCCCAGGCGTTTCGCCACCAGTCCACCGTCTACTCGGATCCGAAGGAAGCCCAGCTCCGCCGGCCAGAAGGCGTGGCCTGTGGCGCGAGCGGTGCCGTCGTGGTCGCCGACACCGGCAACGCCCGGCTGCTGCTGTACACCTACCGTGACGGTGCGCTGACCGGCGGCACGCAGGTGAAGCTCGCCCAGGTCCCGTACCCGTACCGCGTGCAGCTCGACCCCAAGGGCGAGGTGCTGGTCCTCGACGAGAAGCTGCGCAAGATCGTGCGGCTCGACGCCAAGGGCGCCTTCCTCGGCAACGTCGGGCTGGAGGGCGCGCCGGCGGGTGCGCTGCCGGGCAGCTTCAAGGTGGACGGCGCGGGCAACCTGTACGTGCTGGACGTCCTGGGTCCCCGGGTGCTCGTGGCAGATCCCTCCGGCAAGGTGACGCGGCAGCTGGAGCTGCCCCGGGACGGCGCGCAGTTCACCGACGTGGCGGTGGACGGAGCCGGCACGATCTTCGCCGTGGACGCGGTAGGCGCCGCGATCTGGAGCGCCGACAAGGGCGCCACCGCGTTCAAGCGCCTGACCGAGTCGCGCAAGGACGTGATGAGCTTCCCCACCTACCTGGCATTCCACCAGGGCAAGCTGTACGTGGTGGACCAGCACGGCAGCGGGATCGCCATCCTCGCCGCGGACGGCTCGTTCCAGGGGCGTCAGCTCGCGCTCGGCTGGAGCCCTGGCCTGGTCTACTACCCGGCCCAGATCTGCTTCGCGCCGGACGGGGCCGTGTTCGTGGCCGACCGCGGCAACGACCGCATCCAGGTGTTCGACACCAGCCGGTGAGGAGGCGCGTGGGCCGCACCGCCGTCATCGTCGCAGTGCTGGCGCTGGCGCTCCCCGGGGCGGCCCGGCCCGGGGAGGCCGCACACGGCGAGGGAGACGCCCGGCGCCCCGTGTCGCTGGCGTACCTCTACGACGTGGCGGCGCTGGACGGGCCCATCGCCATGAGCTGGGCGACGCTCGGCTACGACGCCGCGCGGCGCGAGCTCTACGTCATCGCCCCGGGCGAGGGGGTGCGCGTCTTCAACCGGACGGGCGTCGAGGTCTACCGGTTCGGCGACGAGGGCCAGCTCGGCTGGGTGCGGGGCGTCGCGGTGATCGAGAGCGGCGACCTGCTGCTGCTGTCCGAGCGCGACGGCACGCGCGTGCTACGGACCGACTTCCGGGGCAGGCAGACCGGGGAGCTGCGGCTCGAGGTGCCGAAGACGCTGGGGGACTTCGCGCCCAGCAGGCTCGCGTACCGGGACGGGCTCGTGTATCTGGCCGACACGTCCAGGCTCAAGCTGCTCGTGACCGATCTCAAGGGCGCCACGGTGCGCGCGGTGGACCTCGCGCCTCTGGCGCTGGGGGGCGCGGCGCCCGACGGCAACCAGATGCACGGGTTCAGCGTGGACCCGCGCGGCAACGTCCTGTTCACCATCCCCACCGAGTTCCACGCGTACATCCTCGCGCCCGATGGGACGCTCCGGGTCTTCGGCCGGCGCGGAAGCCGCCCCGGCATGTTCAACGTGGTGGGGCCGATCGTGGCGGACGAACAGGGCACCGTCTTCGTGGCGGACCAGCTCCGGCGCGTGGTGATGGTGTTCGGGCCCGATCTCGAGTTCGTCGGCGAGTCCGGCGGCGGCGAGGCAGGGCTGGTCATCCCGAGCGAGATGGCGGTCGGCAACGGCGTGCTCTTCGTATCGCAGGGAGGAAACCGGGGCGTCAGCGCGTTCCTGGTTCATGGCCGCTGAGCGCGGCGACGATGGGTGCGGAACGCTGCGACGTCACGCGGTCGCGGGGCGCAGGCGAACGATGGTCGGACAGGAAGCCGCAGGACGGCGGCAGAGGGATCGTGTCAGCGTCGAGGCGAGTGCCAGGGGTTCGTCGACTCGCGGCCGCAGCGGTCGCGCTGCTCGCGGCAGCGCCGGCCCTGGCGTTCCATTCCGGCGGCGCCGCCCGCTGCGAGGGCTGCCACACGATGCACGGCAGCGCGACCAAGACCTCGGGCTCGGCCCTGGTCCAGGGTGCCGACGCGAGCTCCACGTGCCTCCTCTGCCACGCGGGCGTGTCCTCCGCGCCGCACTCCGTCCTCTCGCTCTCGGTCCAGCCCGGCGCCGCGCCGCTCAACATGACGCCGGGCGGCGACTTCGCGTGGCTCACGAAGTCGTGGTCCTGGGCCGGGACGGCGGGGCTCGAGACGAGCCCGGGCGACGCCCACGGCCACAACGTGGTCGCGGCCGACTACGGCCGCTTCGCCGATCCCAGGCACCCCACGGCGCCCGGGGGCAGCTATCCGTCGAACCAGCTCTCGTGCATCAGCTGCCACGATCCGCACGGGAAGTACCGCGTCCGGGAAGGCGGCGTCGTGGCCACCGGCGGCGCGCCCATCGTCGCATCCGGCTCGTATGGCGACCGCACCGCGTTCGCGACGCCGAGCCAGACCACCGCCATCGGCACCTATCGCATGCTGGCGGGCGTCGGCTACCAGCCGCGGACGCTCGGCGGCGTGAACGCATTCTCGGCGGATCCGCCGGTGGCGCTCGCACCCGGGGCGTACAACCAGGGGGAGCGGATCGCGGACGTCCGGGTGGCGTACGGCAGCGGCATGTCCGAGTGGTGCGGCAACTGCCACGGCGCGATCCACACGCCCGCCAACCCGACGCGTCCCGGGGAGTTCATGCACCCGTCGGGCAGCAGCGCCAAGCTCGGGATGCTCGCCAACGTGTACAACGCCTACGTGAAGACCGGTGACCTCGGCGGGAGCTACGCGCTCGCGTACACGTCGCTGGTGCCGTACGAGGAGGGGACGGCCGACCGGGCGACGCTCGCGGCGAGCACGTCGAGCGACGGCATGGTGCGGACGGGGCCGGTGCGCGGGCAGGAGAACGTGATGTGCCTCTCCTGCCATCGAGCGCACGCCTCGGGGTGGGACGGGTCGCTTCGCTGGAACGTGAAGAGCGAGTACGTCGTGGCTGGGGGGCAGTGGCCGGGGATCGACGCCATCGGGGAGGCCGGGCGGGCGGCGGTGGCCCAGGGACGCACGCGGGCGGAGACGCGCGGGGCGATGTACGACCGTGAGCCGACCGCGTTCGCCAGCTTCCAGACCAGCCTCTGCAACAAGTGTCACGCAAAGTGAGTGCGGGGATCGCATGAGCGCGCCGGCGAGACGAGCGGGGACGTGGCTTCGGCGCGCGGGCGCGCCGGTGGCGGGCGCCGCCGCGCTGGTGCTGCTCCTCGCCTGCGGCGGCGGCGGCGGCTCGAGCTCCTCCGGGAAGGGCTACCCGCAGCCGTCGCCCAAGGGGCGGGTGCTCGGCCTCTCCTCCGCCGCGACCATCGGCGCCCAGGGCGGGACCCTCGTCTCGCCGGACGGCCTGCTCACGATCGCGATCCCCGCGGGCGCGGTGGCGTCGCCGGTGGCCTTCACCGTCGACGAGATCACCAACACCGCCCCCGGCGCGCTCGATCCGGCCAAGGCCTACCGCCTCGGCCCGGAGGGGACGACCTTCTCGGCCCCGGTGAGCCTCACGTTCGTGGCCGCGGCGCCGGGCGCGCCGCTCGACGGCATCGCCGTCGCGTACCAGGAGCGGCAGGGCTTCTGGCTGCGGTACCGCGACCGCGACGTCGCCCGTGATCTGGCCGCCGGCACGGTGACGGTCGCCTCGCTGCACTTCAGCGACTGGAGCCTCGTCGGGAGCTCCACGCGCGACCTCGACGGCGTCGTCACCGTCGACTCGACCCTCGGCAAGACGTACACCGCGACCGGCAACCTCGCGCTGAACTACGCGGCCGAGGACGCGGGCGGCGCCTACTTCCTGCAGTGGGGGACGCTCGCGCTCGACTCCACGACCGTGACGGCCCCCGACGTCGCCTGCACCGCGGCGGACCCGGCCTTCGAGCTCGACGCGACCATCGCCGAGGTGCTCGGATCGCGCGCGTTCCGCTTCGGCATCACCGCGCGCTGGCCGCTCTCGTGCAGCTACGCCGGTGGCGCGGCGTACGACGAGCTGCTCTCGCTCCAGTTCGACACGCTCGGCATCTACCACCCGACCTGCAAGCGGACGCTCGCCGCCGGCTCGGTGATCTCGCAGGATCGCCTGCAGGGCCAGTACACGCTGGACTGCTCCACGGCCGGGGCGGTCCAGCTGACCTGGGACCTGACCACCGCCGCGATGCGCGTCCCGGTGGCGATGGACGACTCGGTGACGGTGTCCGAGGGCTCGTTCGTGGTGGTGAACGTCCTCGCGAACGACACCGTGGCCGATGGCGTGGCAGGCCTGACGATCCTCGCCGGCCCGGCGAACGGCACCGCCGTGCTGAACCCGGACCGGACCGTCACCTACACCCCTACGCCTGGCTACTTCGGCCCGGACACGTTCACGTACCAGGTGACCGACTCCGACGGCCAGACCGGCTCGGCGACCGTGTCGGTGACGGTGACGGCCGTGGACAGCGGCTCGCCGGTGGCGGTGGACGACGCGGTGACGACGCTCGAGGACACCGCGACCACCGTGAACGTGCTCGCCAACGACACGGTGCAGGACCCGCCCGCCACGGTCGCCATCGCGACCGCGCCGGGGAAGGGCACCGCCACGGTGAACGCCGACGGGACGATCACGTACACGCCGTCCGCCAATGCCTTCGGCGCGGACGCGTTCAGCTACCAGGTGAGCGACTACGACGGGCAGGTCGCGACCGCGACGGCCTCGGTCACGGTGACCGCGGTCGATGATGGGCCGCCGGTGGCGGTGGACGAGGCGGTGACGCTCGCCGAGGGCGGCGTGGTCGTCATCGGCGTCCTCGCCAACGACACGGTGGTGGACGGGGTCTCCGCGCTCGTGGTGACCGCCGGGCCGGCCGGCGGCACGGCGGTCGTGAACGCCGACCACACCATCACGTACACGCCAGCCCCGGCGTTCAACGGCGCGGACGCCTTCACCTACCAGGTGACCGACGGTGACGGCCAGACCGCCAGCGCGACGGTGAGCATCACGGTCACGGCCGTCGACAGCGGCGCGCCGGTCGCCGTGGCGGACTCGGCGTCGACGCCGGAAGGCTCCGCCGTGGTGGTGCCGGTGCTCGCGAACGACACCGTGCTCGACCGGCCGGCCACCGTGACGGTGATCGCTGCGCCGGCGCACGGGAGCGCCGTCGCGAACGTGGACGGCACGGTGACGTACACGCCAGCTGCGGGGTGGAACGGCGCCGACGCGTTCACCTACCAGGTGGCCGACGCGGACGGACAGGCCTCGTCCGCATCGGTGAGCGTCACCGTGGCGCCCGTGGACAGCGGCGCGCCCGCGGCGGTGGCGGATGCGGCGACGACGCTGGAGGGGACCGCCACCACCGTCGCCGTGCTGGCGAACGACACGGTCCAGGATCCGCCGGCCACGGTCACCGTGCTCTCGTCGCCGGCGCACGGGACCGCGGTGGCGAACGCCGACGGCACGGTGACGTACACGCCGACCCCGGGGTGGAACGGTTCGGACGCGTTCACGTACCAGGTGGGCGACCTCGACGGGCAGACCGCCAGCGCGACCGTGACCATCACGGTCACCGCCGTGGACAGCGGCGCGCCCGTGGCGGTGGCGGACGCGGCCTCCACGGCCGAGGGCACCGCCGCGGTGGTCGCGGTGCTGGCGAACGACACCGTGCAGGACCTCCCGGCCACGGTGACGGTGCTGTCGGCGCCCGCGCACGGGACCGCGGTGGCGAACGCGGATGGAACCGTGACCTACACGCCGGCGCCGACCTGGAACGGCTCCGACGCGTTCACCTACCAGGTGGCCGACCTCGACGGTCAGACCGCCTCGGCCACGGTGAACGTGACGGTCGCGCCGGTGGACAGCGGCGCGCCCGTGGCGGTGGCGGACGCGATCACCACTGGGGAGGGCGTCGCAACCCTCGTCGCGGTGCTCGCGAACGACACCATCGCCGATCTTCCCGCGACCGTGACCGTGCTGACGCCTCCGACGTACGGGACCGCCATCGCGAACGCCGACGGGACGATCACGTACACGCCGGCCTCGGGCTGGAACGGCGCGGACGCGTTCACCTACCAGGTCGCCGACCTCGACGGGCAGACCGCCACGGCGAACGTGACCGTGGCGGTGACGCCGGTGGACAGCGGCGCCCCCGTCGCGCTCGCCGACACCGCGAGCACGGCGGAGGGGAGCCCGGCCATCGTGCCGGTGCTCGCGAACGACGTCGTCCTGGATCTCCCGCCCTCCGTCACGATCGCGTCGGCGCCCGTCCATGGCACGGCGGTGGCGAACGCGGACGGCACCGTGACCTACACGCCCGCGGCGGGCTGGAACGGCACCGACGTGTTCACGTACCAGGTGGCCGATCTCGACGGGCAGGCCGCCCAGGCGGACGTGACGGTGACGGTGACGCCGGCGGACAGCGGCGCGCCGGCAGCGGTGGCGGATGTGGCGACGACCGCGGAGGACACGCCGGCCGCGGTGACGGTCCTCGCGAACGACACCGTGGCGGACCCGCCCGCCACGGTGAGCCTCCTGGGCGCGCCCGCACATGGAGCGGCCACGGTGCAGGCGGACGGCAGCATCCTCTACACCCCGGCCGCGAACTGGTTCGGCGACGACGCGTTCACCTATCAGGTGTTCGACCTGGACGGGCAGGTCGCGTCCGCCGCGGTGTCGGTCACCGTTTCGCCGGTCGACGACGGCCCACCCGTGCCGGTGGACGACGCGGCGCCGGTGCCGGTGGACACCCCGACGATCATCGCCGTCCTCGCGAACGACACCGTCGTCGACGGGGTCGCCTCCGTCATCCCGGGCGCGCCGGCGAACGGGACCGCGGTCGCCAACGCCGACGGGACCATCACCTACACGCCCAACGCCGCGTATGCCGGCGCCGATGCGTTCACGTACCAGGTCACCGACACCGACGGCCAGTCGGCGACGGGCACCGTCTCCATCACCGTCACCTCTCCCTGAGATCGCGATCGAGCGGTCGCCGCCCGTGCCGGCGGGACCGGAGCGGACGCGACGCCACCGATGGACGGCACATGCGGGGCCGTGGGCCGGCCCCGGCACGTAGATCGAGGGCACGGAGGTGCGGAACCCGTGCTGCAGCGCGAAGTGCACCACGTCCGCGCGGAGCGACTCGACCAAACCGTCGGACGGCGGGACGCGGACCGGCATCCACCGCACCACGGCGCGAGCGAGCCGGTCGTAGGCTGCCGGGGAGAGCAGCGCGCTTCCGGCGACGCTCCTGGGCGGGCGCGGCAATGCACGCATGCGGCAGCAGGCACCAGCGACGTGCGGCGCCAGCCAATCGGCCGAGTCGTCGTTGACGAGGAAGAGATACTCCTCGTCCCCGTCCCGGAGCGCCGCGAGGCCGGAAGCGAGGCCGATGAGCGCCTGCTGCACGCCGCCCTGCTCACCTGCCCGCAGCCGGGCGTCGATGCAGATGCGCAGCATGCTCCTCCGATCACCACCACCGGCGCGGCGGCCTCGCATCGCGCCGCGGCGTCGAGAAGACGCGCTCGAGCCAGTTGAGGAGCACGCCGGGATCCGAGTATGGCGTCGGCCGGCCGTCGGGCAGGAAGGGCTGGAGGAGCATGTGGCGGTACAGCTCCTCGTCGCGGTCGATCTGGATGACGCGCTCGATGGTCGCCTCGTCGTTTCCGTGTTCGTGCCAGCTCACGATGCTGCGCAGGTCGAAGTCGAGGTGAACGAGCGGATTCCCCCAGTAGATCGGGATCGACCCCACGCGCATGGGCTCGACGATCTTCTCGGTCGTGTAGCCGGGGTACGAGGCGTTCTCGAAGGCGATCGTGAACCGGTGCTGGCGGATGAACGCGAGCTTGTCCGGGACCGGCCCCCCCACGTTGTTCAGAACCCTCCCGCCGGAGTCCACCGGCTTGTACCGGGACAGCTTCTCGAAGAAGCGCAGCCGCTCGGTGGCGGCGGGATTGGAGCACACCAGATTGCAGAACCGGGTCTTCTCCGCCACGAGCGCGTCGACGTCCCGCCGCCGCTCGAGGAGGAAGCGGGGGTCGTCGAGGTAAAGATTGTACAGGGGCCAGCGGAGGTGGCGTGGCTCTTCCGGGAGATGGTCGAACGTGAGGGCGAAGTCGCAGCGGCGGAAGTCGGGGCGAACGTTCTCGCCGGTGAAGAAGACGCGCGTGCACCGGTAGCGCCGGTGGCGCCGGCCGAAGTTCGCGAAGAACAGGAAGTCGGGATCGTCCACGACCTCCACCCGGAACCGGGCGCGCAGCACGTCGAGCAGCACGTTGCGGCGCCGATCGAAGCCGGGCCAGAAGTCCACGAAGTCGACGCGGACGGGCTTCACGCTTCCCCCCGAGGCCCGGACCGCCGCGATCGGTCCGACAGCACCGACGCGTACGCGGCGCGCAGCGCACCGCCGACTGCCCGGGAGGAGAAGCGCTCGGTCACGAGCCGGCGCCCGGCGGCGCCCATGTCGCTGCGCCGCGCAGGGTCGCGGAGCACGCGGAGGATGGCGTCGGCGAGCGCACCCTCGTCGAGCGGGACGACCTCGCCCGCGCCGGCGCGTTGCACGTCGCCAGCGAGGTTCACGCGGTCGGAGACGATCACGGGCAGCCCGGCCGACATGGCTTCGGCCACCGACATCCCGAAGTTCTCCTGGTGGGAAGGCGCGACCAGGAGGGCGGCGCGCGCGAGGGCCCGCGCGCGGCCCGTCTCGTCCAGCAGGCCGGTGAAGGTGACCGCCTCCCGCAGGCCCGCCGCCGCGACCTGTCGCTCGACGACGGCGCGGTGCCCCCCCTCGTCCGGACCGGCGACCACCAGGCGGGCACGGGGCTCGAGCGCCCGAACCCGGCGCATCGCCGGCACGAGCAAATCGAAGCCCTTCACGGCGTGGATGCGCGAGAGGAGCAGCACCTCGAAGCTGTGCGCCCGCTCGTCCGCGTTCCCCAGCCCGACGAATCGCTCCGCGTCGACCACGTCCGGCACCACCACGGCCGGCAGGGTCCGCACCCAGGGCGGCGCCTCGTCGCGCTCCGCTTCGGTGGTGAAGTGCAGGCGCGCGGCGCCCCGCAGGTTGCGCCGCTCGGCGGCGGCGAGGAACACCCGCTTCTCGAAGGCGCGTTGCCGCAGCGCCCACGGGTTCAGGGCGCCGTGCAGCGTGACCACGTATGGGATGCCACGCGCGCGGCAGTGTCGCGCCGCGACGATGCCGGCAGCGGTCCAGAGCATGTGCAGGTGGACGAGGTCGAAGCTGGGGGCGCGCGCCCGGAGCGCGCGCCCGAGGCCGGGCGCCCAGAACGCGCGGCCCAGCCGGTGCACCGATCGGAAGTAGGAGACGGGTACCCCGTCCACGTCGCGCCTTCCGCTCGGGATGGCCGGGAGCTCCGCCCGGGAGCGCTGGGTGGTGGTGAGCAGTTCCACCTCCACGCCGGCCGAGGACAGCGCATGGAGCATGCCGCGGACGGCGGTGACGACGCCGCCCCACTCGGTCGCGGGCGCGTAGCAGCCGCTGACGTGCAGCACCCTCACCGCGCGGCGTCCCCGGCCCGGCGCCCGCCCGGCGCGAGCAGCTCCACCGTCGCGCCCGCGAGCACGGCAGCCCGTCCGGCGAGCTGAGCGAGGCGCTGGGCCGCGCCCCCCGGTGGCAGCGCCCGGTTCGGCGCAGCGGCGGCGTCGCCGGCGGGCGCCGGCACCGCACCGACGACCCGGTACGTTCGGATGTGGCTCCGCCCTGCCCAGTAGAGCCGGGACAGGAAGTAGCTCGGCGTGAGCTTCCCGGGCGCGACGTGGTGCAGCGCTGCCGCGCGCGGCTCGTACACCACGCGAAGCCCGGCGGCGCGGACGCGGAGGCCGAGCGCGGTGTCCTCCCCGGCGACGAGCGACCCCGCGCGGCTCGCGTCGAAGCCCAGCGCCTCGTCGAAGCCGCCGAGCCGCCGCAGCACATCCGCCGGGATCGCGAAGTTCGCGCCGATGGGGAGATCGCGAGAGGGGAAGTCCCGGCGCCGTTCGCCGATGTCGTAGAGCCCGAGCAGGAAGGCGTGAGCGGACGGAAACCAGGCGGGCCGCGGCGCGTCCCAGAGCGGACGGAGGCGGCCGCCGACGATGCCCGGGCGAGGCTCGGTCTCGAACGCGGACGAGTACCCCTGCAGCCAGCCGGGCTCCGCCACCGCGTCATCGTCCAGGAACGCGAGCAGTGCGCCGCGCGCGTGCGCGGCGCCGAGGTTGCGGGCGTGGCTCAGCCCCATCACGTCGGAGTGGAGGTACACGAGGCGCGGGTCACGGAGCGCCGACATGGCCTCGCGGGTGCGGCCGTCCCGGCTCTGATCGACCACCAGCAGCTCGAGGTCGCTCCAGGTTCCGCCCAGCACCGAGCGGGCCGCAGCCGTCGCGAGCTCCGGGCGGTGCACGGTGGCGAGGATCACCGAGAAGGACGGGGCGCTCATCTCGACGGCTTGCGGAGCGCGTCCAGGAATGGCCGCACCCACAGGTTGAGCTGCGTCTTCAGGCGGATGGCCGGATGCCGGGCGAGCATGTCCTCGCGCTGCTGGAGGGCCTCTCCCATCCGCTCGAGCGCGACGCGTTCGAAGCCGTGGCGAATCTGGATGAGGTGCACCTCCGCCAGCGAGCGGCCGCGCTGGCCGAAGCTCTTGGTGGCGTCGTGCATCGTCTCCTCGGCCCAGACCTCCTCGGTGAGGGCGAAGCGGCCGAGCGCCGACATCCGGAGCCAGAGGTCGAAGTCCATCGCATAGTGGTAGGACTCCTCCACGCCGCGCAGCCGCTCCCATGCGTCCCGCCGGAAGAAGCAGGCAGGCTGGGAGATCCTGCCGGAGCGGCCCCAGTCGGCGAGCTCCTCGCGCGTCGCACCCCTGGGCGCGTTGGTGTAGTACGACCGCCCCTCGATCGTGACGGTTCGACAGGCGCCGGCCCAGGCGATCGCGTCGGGGTTCGCGGCCCGGAACCGCGCGAGCGCGTGGAGCGCGCCGGGGACGAGCCGGTCGTCGCTGCACAGCCAGTTCACAACCTCACCCTCGGCGCGCGCGAGCCCCTGGTTCAGCGCGTCGCTCTGGCCGCGGTCCCTCCGCGAGACCCACGCTGCCAACCACGGCTCGTACTTGCGGATGATCTCGACGGAGCCGTCCGTCGATCCGCCGTCCATGATCACGTACTCGAGCGAAGGGTAGCCCTGGAGGAGCACCGAGCGGATCGTCGCCTCGAGAAACCTCGCCTGGTTGAACGACGGGGTGACCAGCGTGACGGTGGGCAACGGCCCCGCCGCGGGCGGCGCCGCGGGGCCGGTGGTCCAGGGCCACCCGCGCGCGTCGCGCGGCGGTGACGGCAGCTCCTCGACGCTAGGGCAGGCGCGGAATGGCATCGCTTCGCGGGCCGGCGATCAGCCGCGATGCGGCGGCGCATCCTGGGCCGACGGCTTCCGGGCCGCCTCGTCTCGCTCCGCGGACAGGATGGCCAGCTCCTGGGTGAGCTGACGAACCTGCTGCGTGAGTCGGGAGAGCACGGTCGAGAAGTGCACGCTGATGAGGACCAGGAACAGCAACCCGAACAGGAAGAGCGTCGTGGTGACGGTCACCGCGCCGATGAGGGCGGTCACCCGCTCGACCAGCCCATACCACGAGGCCAGCACCAGCATGGCGATGCCGGTGACGATCCAGAGGAACGAGTACTCCTCCTTCAGCTTGCGGCGCCGGACCAGCTCCAGGATCACGCCGAACGTGATCAGGCTGGCCGTGATCGCGAATACGCGCTGGGTGGGCGTCATCGCGTCTCCCTCCGGAGCGGAACCAGGAACAGCGCCAGCGACATCCGGAACACGTAGTAGAACGGCTTGACGATGCCGCCGTGCATGCTCTTGCCGTCGGGCGGGGGGAGCATCCGGACCGGCACCTCGGCCAGGCGCAGCCCCGCGCGCGCGACCATCGCGAGGACGTCGGCGTCGGGGTAGTCCACCGGGTATCGCTCGTGCGCGTAGAAGCGCAGCGCCTCGCGTGAGATGGCCTGGAACCCGCTGGTGGGGTCGGTGATCCGCTGGCCGGACAGCGCGCTCGCCACCCGCCCGAACAGCCACATCCCTATCCGCCGCGCCAGCGGCGGCCGGTACGACCCCGAGTCGAGGAAGCGCGAGCCGACGACGACGTCGGCCCCCTGGAGCGCCGTGAGCAGCCGCGGGATGGACGCGGGGTCGTGCTGGCCGTCGGCGTCGAGCTGGAGGACGGCGTCGTACCCGTGGCGCAACGCGTACCGGTAGCCGGTCTGGAGGGCCGCGCCGTAGCCGAGGTTCACGGGGTGGACCGCCACGCGGGCGCCTCCGGCGCGCGCCTCGGCGGCGGTCTCGTCGGTGGAGCCGTCGTCGACGACGAGGACGTCGCCCGCCACCTGGTCGCGCACCGCCTCGACCACCCGCCGGATACCCCGAGCCTCGTTGAAAGCGGGCATCACCACCAGCAGACGGGCCGGGTGGGCGTGCGGCGTCTCGGCGACGAGTGCGTGCGTCAAGGCAGGAATGACGTAGCATACGCGCGGGACCGGGAAAAGCGCGCAGGTCCGGACCGAACGCTGCCTCGGAGGGCGGTTGCGAGTCTCCATCATTACCCCGTCGTTCAACCAGGGCGGCTTCATCGAGCGCACCGTCGAGAGCGTGCTGTCCCAGCGCGGCGACTTCGACCTCGAATACCTGGTCGTGGACGGAGGCTCCACCGACGCGACGCTCTCGGTGTTGCGACGGTACGAGGGGCGGCTCCGCTGGATCTCCGAGCCGGACGGCGGGCAGTGCGACGCGATCAACAAGGGCCTGCGGATGACCTCGGGCGAGGTCGTGACCTGGCTCAACTCCGACGACACCTACGAGCCGGGGGCCGTCCAGGCCGCCGTCGAGGCGCTCCGGGGAGGCGCGCGCTGGTGCTTCGGCGAGTGCCGGATCGTGGACGAGCACGACCGGGAGATCCGCCGCGGCGTCACCGCCTACAAGAACGCGCAGGCGCGCCGCTACGGGCTGGCGCGCCTGCTCGGGCGCAACTTCATCTCGCAGCCCGCGACGTTCTTCCGGCGCGATCTCGTGGCCGAGGTGGGCCCGCTCGACGAGGCGCTGCACTTCGCCATGGACTACGATCTGTGGCTGCGCTTCGCGCGGGTGGCGCGGCCGGTGTTCGTGCCGCGTCCACTGGCGGCGTTCCGCTGGCACGCCTCCTCCAAGACCGGCGCCCGGTACCGCACCGGCGCGTGGGAGGCGTTCCGCATCGCCTGCCGCCGCGCACGCGGGGTGGAGCGCCTGGCGCTCCCTGGACACCTGGCGCGCTACGCGGCGCAGGTCGCCGTGTACCAGGCGCTGGACGTCGCCGCGGCGCTGCGCCGGCGATGACCTCGGCCCTACTTCTCGATCCCCACGTCCACCAGCACCGGCGCGAGCACCCGCACGAGCTCGGACGGCGCGAGCCCGACCAGGAAGCCCCGCGAGCCGCCGTTGATGTAGACCTTCTCGAGCTCGAGGATCGACCGCTCCAGGTACACCGGCATCTTCTTGCGGGTGCCGAACGGGCTGGTCCCGCCGACCTGGTAGCCGGAGTGCCGGTTCGCGACCTCCGGCTTGCAGGGCTGCACGGTCTTCTTGCCGATGGTGCGCGCGAGCGCCTTGGTGGAGACCTCCCGGTCGCCGTGCATCAGGACCACCAGCGGCTCGCGGTCCTCGTCCTCCATCACGAGCGTCTTGATGGTGGCGTGCTCCTCGACGCCGAGCTCGCGGGCGGAGACGCGCGTCCCGCCGTGCTCCTCGTAGCGGTACGGGTGCTCGGTGTAGGCCACGCCCTGCTCGCGGAGGAGGCGCGTGGCGGGCGTCGAGGGGAGCTTGCTCATGCGCGCGGAGGATACCGCACGGGCGGCGCGACGGGACGCCTCACGCGCACTCCTTCTCCACCAGGTCCAGCGCGCAGTCGAGCTCCAGCGCGAAGCGCCCGCGGCGCACCGGGACCAGCCGGACGTCCGGGCACTTCTCCGCCAGCCGCCGCCGCAGCAGGATGAGGCGGCTCTCCAGGTTGTCCTTCACAGGCGGGAGCCCGAGGCCGGGGTCCAGGCGCAGCTCACGGTTGGTGAACTCGATCCGCCCCTCGGCGCGGTGCAGCCCGAGCACCTTCCACAGGATCTTCCCGGGCACGTTCCGGATCAGGTACTCGCCGTCCACGAACACGCAGTCGTCGTTCCGGTAGTAGACGAGCGTGCGCCGGCGGGCCGCCTGGGTGGCGCGGGCCGGCGGCGGCAGCGGGGCCGGCGTGGCGGCGGGCGC
Source organism: Anaeromyxobacter dehalogenans 2CP-1 (assembly GCF_000022145.1). Taxonomy (NCBI): domain Bacteria; kingdom Pseudomonadati; phylum Myxococcota; class Myxococcia; order Myxococcales; family Anaeromyxobacteraceae; genus Anaeromyxobacter; species Anaeromyxobacter dehalogenans. The sequence goes on along the minus strand of NC_011891.1, from coordinate 3,606,022 downwards.
GGCGTCCTCCTCCAGCGCCGCCATCCGGTCCATGCCCATGGCGATCTGGTTCGCCACGATCTGGAGGAACGCCTCGTCCCACTCGTCGAACTGGAGCGGGTCCCGGCTCTCCACCGCGAGCACGCCGACCAGCCGGTCGCCCACGAGCAGCGGCAGCGCGAGCTGCGCCTGCGCGTCGGGGAGGCCGGGCAGGGGGATCTCGGGCGCGAGCCCGGCCGCGTCGCCGGCCTCTGCCACCCGGCCGCGGATGGCGCGCCCGTAGCGCAGCTCCCCGCCGACCCCGGCCACGCGGATCATGCGCCGGCGCTCGGCCACGGTGCCGATGATGCCGGCCCCGAGCGCCACCTCGGCGCCGATGCCGCCGGGCCCGTAGCCGCGGCTGGCGAGCGCGACGAGGTGACCGGCCTCGCAGGGCACGAGCACCATGGCGTGCTGGAAGCCGAGGAGCTCGTCGAGCGCGGCCATGGCGCCGGAGAGCAGCGCCTCGAGGTCCGTGGCGCGGTTGATCCGCTCCGACACCGCCTGCAGCCCGCGCAGCTCGGTGAGCGGCCCGGACGCGATCGGCGGGGCGCGCTCCGCGTCGAGCATCGGATCGGGCGGCATCAGGAAGCCATCCAGCCGCTCGACCCCGAGCACCTCGTACACGTCGGCGGAGAGGAGCCGGAACACCCCGGCCATGCCGGTGTGCGAGGCGATCGCCTGGATGCGGAGCGCCATCCGGTCGAACAGCGGCCCGTCGGTCTCGGCGTGATCGTACCGGAGCCGCAGCCGCCAGCTGTCGAGCGTGAGCGGGTCGAGGAGCAGCACGGTGGCGTGCGGGTGCTCGAGCACGTTGCGCTTGGTCTTGTTGAAGAACTGGCAGGACAGCGCCACGCGTCGATCGTCCACCTGGTGCACGTGCGACAGGTAGGTGACGTTGGGCTCGCCGGCGCGCGAGCAGGTCGCGATGGCGGCGGGCACGATGCCCTGGAAGCAGGTGGCCGGCAGGCCGGCGAGCGACGCCGGGGCGGTCACGGCGCGCGCTCCGGCGGGGCGGCGGTCGCGAGCGGCGCGCCGGCGCCGGGGCCGGGCGTCTGCACGAACAGGCCATCCACCCGCAGCCGCACCGCCAGGCAGGGCCAGCGGTCCACCCGCAGCGTGAGCCGCGGCGGGACGCCGACGAGCGCGAGCTCCCGCGCCAGCGCGCAGGTGTACCGCTCCACGAGCGGCCGCTCGCCCTCGGCGGCCGGCGCGAGCGCCGCCACCTGTCCCTTGACCTGGATGGTGTGGTGGTCGGTGGGCCGGGAGAACATCACCGCGACGCGCCCGCTCTCCCGGAGCGCGGCGGGGCAGCGGCCCGCGCTCGCCTCGGGGACGAGCACGGTCAGCTCGGTTCCCCCCGCCTCCACCCGCGCCCCCACCGCCCGGACGCAGTCGGGCACGAGCCGGGCGTCGCGGCTCGCCAGCAGGATGGAGACGCCGGACTCGAGGAACGCGGAGAGGTCGTGGGAGATCACGCTGGGCGCCGATTCTAAGGGCGCGCGCCACCGCGCCGCACGCCGGGCGGCGCGCCCTGTCGGGACGACCAGGAAGTGCGTCCCACGCGCGCGGGGCAGCGCGCGCCGAGGCGCACGCTGCGTGCGGCCTCCCCGCGGGGCGCCCGGCGCGCTACGCGGCGATCCCGGCGGCCGCGGCGGCGGCGGCCCACGCCTCGGCGCCGAGCGCCGCCCGGATCGGCGCGGTGGCCTGGGCGAACGCGGCGGGGGGGATCTCCCCGGCCATGCCGCGGAGCAGGCCGGCGCGCTCCGGCAGGTTGAGCGACCGCACGATGACGGCGGTCCACTCGCCCCGCCGCGACGGCGGGATGCTCTCCAGCAGGGCCCGGTGGATGGCGCCCAGCGCGGCGTCGTCGAAGTTCGCGTGGAGCACGCGCATGCCCTCGACCTCCTCGCGCTCCATGTGCCGCAGGTGCTCGGCCGCGAGCCCCCAGATCCGGTCGTGCAGCCGCCGCCCGAGCGCCGTGCGCTCGGCGGCGGAGGCCCCGGCGAGCCGGGCCGCGAGCTGCCCGGCCTCGCGCGCCAGCCCCTCGGTGCGCGCGTGGTCGGCGGCGAGCGCCGCGTGCAGCTCCGGCGCGAGCCGCGCCAGCTCGGGCATGAACCAGCGGTCCTCGTGCGCGGCGTGCTCCTCGAGCATCCCGATCAGCCGGTGGACCAGCTCGGCCGCGGCGCCGGCGCCGGCCTCGTCGGCGAAGTCGGTGTGCCCGAGGCGGGTCCCGGCGTCGAACAGCAGCGTGCGGATGCCCTTGTGGACGGGGCCGAACAGATCGATGCGCGACATGCGTGCTTCCTCCAGGTCGGTGTGGGTCCGGCACGAATCTGGCGGAGCGCGGCGCGGGCGCGTGCTCAAAGTTCGCTAGCGGAATCCTAAGTTGTCCTTAAGGCCGCGCGCCCATCCGGGATAGGCTGCGCGGGCGTGCGCCGATCCATGCTGGACGGCGTCCGCGACCGGGAGCACGCCATGCACGCCTCGCCGAACCCGCCCAACCACCTGCTCGCGTTCGTCCTCCGCCTGGTCGTGTCGGCGGGCGTGCTCTGGCTGGCGGTGGCGTGGGTCTCGCCCGGGAACCCCTACAACACGTTCGGTCGCGCGGTGATCGTGTCGATCGTGCTGTCGATCGCCTACTACATCACGCTCGCGAAGTTCCTCTGGTTCCTGGTCCTGCCCTGGCTGGTGTACGTGCTGGTGTGGCTGAGCGTGATCGCGGCGAGCTACGGGCTCGGCTTCTGGCGCTCGCTGCTCCTCGCGCTCGCCCTCACGTTCCTGTCCTGGGTGGTGTCGGCGATCTTCGGGGTCCGGACGTTCAGGTCCGAGTGACGGGCCGGCGCGCGCGCGGCGCGCGCTCGCCGCCCGCGTGCGCGCGGTGCTCGCCGGGGGACCGCGTCTCGCGCACCGGCTCGATGCGGACGCCGGGCGCGCGCGGATCCGGCCGCCGCGCCGTCGCGCCGAACCGCGCCGCGGCGGCGCGGGCCACCTCGAACCGCGTCTCGGTGGCGCCGATCACGATCTTGCCGATCTCGTCGCGGGTCACGCCGCCTCGCCGGCACAGGAGCGGCAGCAGCCACTTCGGATCGGCCTTCTTCTCGCGCCCGAGGTTGATCCGGAACCAGGCCACCTCGGCGGGCGGGCCGCGCCGCGGCGCGCGCTCGCCGCGGGGCGAGGGGGCCTGGCGGGCGGCGTGGACGGTCTCGGGAAGGTCCTCGGGCGAGGGCAGCCGGGCGCGCGTGGAGCGGACCAGCGCGGCGGCGACGAGCACCGGATCGCGGCCCGACAGCAGCCGGGCGGCGGCGGCGCGCTCGTCGTCGGTCGCGTCCTCCGACAGCGCGTCCACCTCGCCGGCGAGGCGCGCCTCGTCGGACGCGCGGATGGCCTCGGCGGCGGGGACGGGGGCCCACTCGACCCGCACGCCGGCGTCCCGGAGCATCCGCTCCAGCTTGTAGCGCTCGGGCGGCGCCGCCAGCAGCACGGCCAGGCCCTTGCGCCCGGCGCGTCCGGTGCGGCCGCTCCGGTGCTGCAGCGCCGCCGGATCGCGGGGGAGGTCGGCGTGGAGCACGAGGTCGAGGCCGGGCAGGTCGAGCCCGCGCGCGGCGACGTCGGTCGCGACCAGCACGCGCGCGCGGCCGTCGCGCAGGGCGACGAGCGCGCGGTTCCGCTCGGCCTGGGTCAGCTCGCCGGAGATGGGGACGGCCGCGAAGCCGCGCTCGGACAGGCTGGAGGCGGTGTGGTGGGCGGCCTCGCGGGTGGCGCGGAACACCAGCGCCCGCGGCGGCTCCAGCGCGCGCAGCACGTTGACCACCGCCAGCTCGCGCTCGCTCGGCGCGACCACGTGGGCGCGGTACGTGATGTCCGCGTGCGCCTCGCCGGCGGGCGTGGCGGCGACGCGCGCCGGATCGCTGGTGTAGCGGCGGGCCAGCTCGACGATGGGCTTCGGGAGCGTGGCGGAGAAGAGGATGGTGCGGCGCCCCTCGGGCGCGGCGGCGAGGATGGCCTCCAGCTCGTCGCGGAAGCCCATGTCCAGCATCTCGTCCGCCTCGTCCAGCACCAGCGCGCGCAGCTCGGACAGGTCGAGCGCGCCGCGGCGGTGGTGGTCGAGCAGGCGGCCGGGCGTCCCCACCACCAGGTGGGCGCCGTCCGACAGCGCGCGCGCCTCGCGCCGCGCGTCCATGCCGCCCACGCAGGCCACGACCCGCCCCTCGGCCTCGGCGAGCAGCCAGGCCAGCTCGCGCTGCACCTGCATGGCGAGCTCGCGGGTGGGGGCGACCACCAGGCCGGCGGGGGCGCCGGCGGGGCCGAACGCGGGGGCGTCGCCGAGCAGCGAGCCGCCCAGCACGAGGCCGTAGGCGACCGTCTTGCCCGAGCCGGTCGCGGACGAGACGAGCAGGTCGCGGCCGCGGAGCGCGGGCGTGAACACCGCCTCCTGCACGGTCGTCGGCTCGGTGTAGCCGCGGCGCTCCAGCGCGCGGGCGAGGGCAGGGTGGGCGCCGAGCTCGGTGAAGGTCACGGGCGCGTTCTAGCAGGTTCCGCGGCGGGGATCATGCGGGGCTGCGCCCCACGCTGCCGCGCGGGCCCCGTGCCTCGCGCGCTCAATGGTCGATCCGGACGCTCCGGACCGCGAGCAGCACCTCGGCCAGGAACGCCAGCAGCGCGCCGATGAACGCCACCATCGCCGCGACGAACAGGCCCGCCACCGGGTGCGAGAAGTCCCAGTGCAGGAGCGAGGCGATGAAGGCGACCGCGATGAGCACGCACACCAGGAGCGCGGCGGCGGTCGCGAACGTGATGGAGGTGTTGACGAGGCGGCGGCGGCGGAACTGCAGCGCGAGCTCCTCGCGCACGCCGGCCTGCCGCTCCGGCGGCAGCGCCGGGAGGCGCTCCAGCAGGCGCCGCGACCGGTCCACGATCCGGCCGAGCCGGGTGGAGAACACGCCGAGCAGCGTCCCGGCCGCGGTCAGCAGGAACACCGGCGCGACGGAGAGCTGGATGACCCGGGTGATGTTGGCGATCGCGGGATCGGGCGGCATGCGCGGAGTCTCGCCTCGGCCCGCGCCCGGCACAAGAACGCGGCGGCGCCGGCCTCACCCACCGGCGTGCGGCAGGATCCGCCCGGCCCGGATCGCGAGCGGCCAGGTGACGCGGAGCGGCCGCTCCGGCGTCCCCCACGCGGCGCGCAGCGCGGGGCCGATCTCGAGGAGCGGGTCGGCGCCGGTGCGCTTGCGGTGGGCGGTCACGGCCGACCAGGTGCCGAGGTACCCGAGGAAGACGTCCATCGGCCAGCGCTCCTCGATCTCGAGCGGCGGCGCCTCGAGCTCGGGGAACGGGAAGGGCAGGGTCCGGTAGCCGCTCTCGACGTGCACGCGCTCGGGCGGCCAGTCGCCGGCGAGCAGCCCGTGGTAGAGGCGGTCCACCACCGCGTCCACCTCGGGGTCCACGCGGGTGAGCCCGTACGTCACCGCGGCGAACACCGCGCCGGGCCGCGCCACCCGCCTCAGCTCGGCGTGGAACCGGTCGAGGTCGAACCAGTGCATGGCCTGGGCCGCGATGGCGAGGTCCACCGACGCGGGCGGCAGGCCGGTGTCCTCGGCCGGCGCCACCGCGTAGGTCACGCGGGGATGGCGAAGCGCCTGGCGGATCTGCGCCTCGCCGGGATCGACGGCGTGCACGCGCTCGAACACCTCGGCGAGCCCGAGCGACGCCTGCCCGTTTCCGCACCCGCAGTCCAGCGCGTCGCCTCGGGCGGGCGCCACCTCGGCCAGCCAGCGGAACAGCGCGCGCGGGTAGCGGGGGCGGAACGCGCGGTACGCGTCCGCCACCGGGGTGAAGTGGTCCTTGAACGCGGCGGCCATGGAAGAGGTCTAGCACTCCCACGGCTCGCCCGCCGCTCGCCCTTCGACGGCGGTCGGCGCGAGCGGAGGTCGAGAACCGCTCGGGGTGAGCGAGCCGACCCCGAGTGGAGGGATCGACGGGCCGGACGCCGCGGTCAGATCCCCGCGCCCTGCTCCGCGCCCGCCGAGTCGCCGGTCCGCGCCCGCGGCTCCTCGCCCAGGTGGCGCAGGATGGCTTCGGAGAAGGCCTCGAGGTCGTCCGGCTTGCGGCTCGTGATGACGTTCTCGTCCTCGACCACCTCGCGGTCAACCCAGCGGGCGCCGGCGTTGATGAGGTCGGTCTTGAGCGAGGGCCAGGAGGTGACGGTCTTGCCGTCGATCGCGTCCGCCTCCACCAGCATCCACGGTCCGTGGCAGACCGCGGCGACGGGCTTCCCCGCGGTGAACGTGGTCCGGACCAGCCGGACCATGTCCATGTCGGTGCGGAGGTGATCGGGGGAGTAGCCGCCGGGCACCACCAGCGCGTCGAAGTCCTCGGCGGTGACGTCCCGCGCCGCCACGTCCGTGGTGAACGTCTCCCGCTGCTTCTTGCCGCGGATCTGCTTCCCCTTCTCGAGGCCCACCAGCACGGTCTCGTGCCCGGCCTGCCGCAGGCGGTCCCACGGGACGCGGAGCTCCGAGTCCTCGAACAGATCGTCCGCGATGAATGCGATGCGTGCCATGGGTTCCTCCGAGTGGAGGTTCGGCACAGGCCGCGCGCCGCACAAGGCGACGGCGCGGAAATTCGTCAGGCGCCGGGTCGCTCCGGTGGGTTCCACCAGACGGCTCCCTTGCCCTGCACCGCCTCGGCCGCACGCCGGCGCGTGTCGGCCAGCTCCGCCTCGTCCATCGGCCGGAACGCGGCCGCGGCGGCGAAGGCCGCGTCCTGCTCGTTCGGGAACGAGAGGCCGAGCAGTGCCACGTCGGGATCGCAGGTGAGCGTGTACCGGACGCACGCCTCGACCGGGAGCCGCGGCAGCGCCGGGGCGGCCGCGTCCTCCCCGCCGGACGAGAGCTTCCCGCGCGGGCGCTCGGACAGCGCCCGGCCGTAGCCCTCGGTGTCGCCGAGCAGCTTGCCGCCGCCGAACGTCTTGAAGCAGATCGTGCCGACCCCGAGCGCGCGTGCGCGCGGCAGGATCTCCTGCACGTACCGGGGGTGCACGTACGGCCCCACCGGGAACATGACGACGTCGCACAGGCCGGAGTCGAGGGCCGCGGCGAGGACGTCGGGGTGATGGCTGGAGATCCCGCGGAAGCGCGCCCGCCCGCGACGGAGCTCGTCGCCGAGCTCCTGCATGCCGCCGCCCGGCGCGGCGAGGCGCCCCCACGCGGCCGGCTCGGACACGGAGTGGAAGACGAGCAGGTCCACCGCGCGGAGCCCGAGCCGGCCCAGGCTCCCGTCGAGCTGCGGCGCCACCGGGCGGTCGAGGTGATCGATCTTGTCCACCACGAACACGCCCTCGCGGCGGCCGCGGAGCGCCTCGCCGACGATCTCCTCGGAGTAGCCGTCCTCGTACATCGGCGCGGTGTCCACCACGTTCACGCCGGCGTCGAGGGCGCGGCGGAGCGTGGCCACGCAGCGCTCCTTCGGGACGCTGCGATCGGCGAGGTCGCCGGCGCCGATGCGGGTGACGGGGACGCCGGTGCGGCCGAGCGGCCGGCGCGGCTGGAAGCGGGGGAGCGCGGTCATGACCGCATCCTAACGCCAGGGCCCCGGCGCGCGTCGGGCGCACCGGGGCCCCGCGTCCACCTGCCCGCCCGCTACGGCTTCGCCTTCGAGGGCATCACGTCGATCTGCACCGCCTGCGGCGTGTCGCCGCTGCGGTCGAGGCGCGCTCGGACCGAGGCGCCCTGCCGGATGTCGGCCAGCGTGGCGGAGCGGCCGTCCACGGTGATGCGCGCGCGGTCGGCGACCTTCACCTGCGTGGTGGCGTCGCCCGAGTCGATGGCGATCTCGTGCTGCTCGCGATCGACGAGCGCGACGCGCCCGGTGAGCTCGCTCGGGCCACTCGCCGTCGTCCCGGCGCCCGTTCCGCTGGTGGCGGCGCCCGGCGTGCCGGTGCCGGCCACGCTGCCGGTCGCGCCCGGCTCCATCGTCTCCGGCACGCGGCCCTGCTGGCCCGCCGCGCCGGCGCCCGGATCGCCCGAGTACCGCGGGGTCGCGTCCGCGCCCTCGGTCGGGAGCGGATGCGGATCCTTCCCGCCCACGCCTTGCTGCGCGCGCGCGCTCGGCGCAGCCTCGGCCGCCTGCGCCTCGGCGACGTCTCGCTCGCTCTGCCCCTCCTGCGGCGCGGCCTGCGCGGTCCGCTCCCGGCCGCTCATCTCGGTGGTGGCCTTGTCGTCACCCGACCTGCTGGCCGTGCGGGTCTTGGTGCTCGTCCCGGTCTTGCAACCGGCGGCGGCGAGCAGCAGCGCCGCCGCGATCGCGATTCCTCTCACGTACATGCCTTCGGTCCCCCTTCGCGAAAGGATGGGGGCAGGCGGGGCGAGGCGCACGCCCGGCTGCCGGTGGGCGCACGACCGCCCGTCGCCCGGGTCGGTCCCCGAGCGTCGGACGCGCCACCCCCGGGAGATCACTCGCCGCGGAGCGTCTCGAACAGCATCAGGGCGAAGAAGATCGGGACCGACAGCGCCACCAGGCCGCCGATCACCAGCCCGGCGATGGTGGCCCACCGGGCCGCGCCCGCGGGGGGCAGCGGCGCGTCGATGGCGAACGGGTTCTTCTTTCCGCGGAAGAGCTTGCGCCTCACGGGCCGCATTCTACACGCGGCGCGGGGCGAGGGTGGGACGGCCACGGCGGCCTCGCGGCTTGACGGCCGGGCGCCCGGTCGGATAACCATGGAGGACGATGCATTCGCAGCGCGCGACCGGTCGACTTCTTCGCCAGGCGAGAGAGCTCGCCCGGCTCGACTGACCGCGCGACCTCTCTCGCCGTCCCACGGCCGGAGAGGTCACCGCTCCCAGCAAGACGAACAGAGACCTCCCGGCCCCCACCCGCCGGAGGAATCACGTCATGCCGAGGATGCCCGCCCACAAGTACCGCCCGTTCCCGCAGGTCGCGCTCGCCGACCGGCGCTGGCCGTCGCGCCGCATCGAGCGCGCGCCCCGCTGGTGCTCGGTGGATCTCCGGGACGGGAACCAGGCGCTCGAGGATCCGATGGGCCCGGAGCGCAAGCGGCTGCTGTTCGACGCCCTGGTGCGCGCGGGGTTCCGGGAGATCGAGGTGGGCTTTCCGTCCGCCTCCCGGCCCGAGCGGGAGTTCGTCCGCGAGCTCGTCGAACGCGGCATCCCGGAGGACGTGACGCTCCAGGTGCTCACGCAGGCGCGCGAGCACCTCGTCCGCGCGACCTTCGATGCGATCCGCGGCGCGCCGCGTGCGGTCGTGCACCTGTACAACTCGACCTCCGAGCTGCAGCGGCGCGTCGTGTTCGGCAAGGACCGGGCCGGGATCCGGCAGATCGCGGTGGACGGTACGCGGCTCGCGCGCCGGCTGGCGGAGGAGCTGCCGGAGACCGAGGTGATCCTCGAGTACACGGCGGAGAGCTTCACCGGCACCGAGCTCGACTTCGCCGCCGACGTCTGCGAGGCGGTGATGGACGCGTGGGGCGCCTCGGCGGAGCGGCCGGTGATCCTCAACCTGCCGGCCACGGTGGAGATGTCCACGCCGAACGTGTACGCGGACCAGGTCGAGTGGTTCGCGCGCCACGTGCAGGGGCGGGAGCGCTACGTGCTCTCGGTGCACCCGCACAACGACCGCGGCACCGCGGTGGCGGCGGCGGAGCTGGCGGTGATGGCGGGCGCCGACCGGGTGGAGGGCACGCTGTTCGGGAACGGCGAGCGCACCGGCAACGTGGACCTGGTGACGCTCGCGCTCAACCTGCACACGCAGGGCGTCGATCCCGGCCTGGACCTCGCCGACCTCGACGCGCTGGTCGAGGTGGCGGAGCGGGCCACGCGGATGCCGGTGCACCCGCGCCACCCCTACGCCGGGGCGCTCGTCTACACCGCGTTCTCCGGCTCGCACCAGGACGCGATCAAGAAGGGCTTCGCCGCGCTCCGCCGCACGAGCGGCGATCGCTGGGAGATGCCCTACCTGCCCATGGACCCGGCGGACGTGGGCCGCACGTACCAGGCGGTCATCCGGGTGAACAGCCAGTCCGGGAAGGGCGGGGTGGGCTGGGTGCTCGAGGAGCACGGCGGCATCACGCTCGGGCGCGAGGAGCTGGTCCGCTTCGCGGCGGTGATCCAGGGCATGGCGGAAGCGCGCGGGACGGACCTCACGCCGGCCGAGATCCTCGAGGTGTACGCGCGAACGCACGGGGGCGCGCCGGGCGTCCGCGCGATCGCGCAGGGATGACGCGGCGGAGCGCGGCGCGGGCGGTTATGAGTCGCCCCGCCGCGCCCTCCGGCGCGCCGGAGGCGATCACATGGAGCAGCGCACGCTGGGGACGCAGGGGCTCACGGTCTCGGCCGTCGGGCTGGGCTGCATGGGCATGAGCGACTTCTACGGCGGCGCCGACGAGCGCGAGTCGGTCGCGACCATCCACCGCGCCATCGAGCTCGGCGTCACCTTCCTCGACACGGCCGACATGTACGGTCCGTTCAAGAACGAGGAGCTGGTCGGGCGGGCCGTGCGCGATCGGCGCGACCGGGTGGTGCTCGCCACCAAGTTCGGGAACGAGCGCCGCGCCGACGGCACCTTCGTCGGCATCAACGGGCGACCCGAGTACGTGCGCGCCGCCTGCGACGCGTCGCTGCGGCGGCTCGGGGTGGACCACGTGGACCTCTACTACCAGCACCGGGTGGACGCGACCGTGCCCATCGAGGACACCGTCGGCGCGATGGCCGACCTGGTGAAGGCGGGCAAGGTCCGCTACCTCGGCCTCTCCGAGGCCGCGCCCGGCACGATCCGCCGCGCGCACGTGGTGCACCCGATCACCGCGCTCCAGACCGAGTACTCGCTGTGGAGCCGGGATCCCGAGGACGCGCTGCTGCCCACCCTGCGCGAGCTCGGCATCGGCTTCGTCCCGTACAGCCCGCTCGGCCGCGGCTTCCTCACCGGCCGGTTCCGCTCGCCCGACGATCTCCCCGAGGGCGACTTCCGGCGGACCTCGCCGCGCTTCCAGGGCGAGAACTTCCAGCGGAACCTCGACCTGGTGGACCGCATCCGCGACATGGCGAGCGCGAAGGGCGTCTCGGCCTCGCAGCTCGCGCTGGCCTGGGTCCTCGGCAAGGGAGACGACATCGCGCCCATCCCCGGCACGACCACGCGCCGGCACCTGGAGGAGAACGTGGCCGCGGCGTCGATCCGCCTCACTCCCGAGGATCTCGCCGCCATCGACCAGGTGGCGCCGAAGGGCGCGGCCGCCGGCGATCGCTACCCGCCGTCGGGGATGGTGCGGGTCGACCTCTAGCCGCGCCCGGTCACGGCGCGGGAGCCTCCGCGCCGGCCCCGAGGCCCATCTCCGCGGCCAGCTCGGCCAGGCGCGTCGCCAGCGCCGGCCCGCGCGCCTCGTCCTCGTGCTTGAAGTACGCGTACGCCTCCGACCAGGGCTGCGCCGCGATGGCGTGCAGCGCCGACCGCAGCGCGGCGTCGCCGTACTCGGTGCGCCGGAGCCGCAGGTAGCCGAAGCCGGCGGTGGCGGCGAGCGGCGTCGAGCCCTCGTCGGCGTCGGTGATGCACAGCGCCGCCCCGGCGTCCGCGAGCGCGGTCCGGACCGCGTCCGCGTGCCAGCTCGGGTGGCGGAGCTCGAACGCGAACCGGCCGCCCCGCGGCAGCAGCGACAGGAACGCCCGCAGGAGCGCCACGTCGAGCCGGATCGAGGGCGGGAGCTGGAACAGGATCGGGCCCAGCGCCGGGCCGAGCTCCGCCGCGGAGCGCAGGAACCAGGCGAGCGCGGTCTCCGCGCCCGCCAGCTTGAGGCGATGGGTGATCCGCTGCGGCGCCTTCAGCGCGAACGTGAAGCCGGGCGGCACCGCCGCGCGCCAGCCGGCCAGGAGCTCGGGGCCGGGCATCCGGTAGAAGGTGTTGTTCACCTCCACCGTCCCGAGCCGCGCCGCGTAGGCGGGGAGCATCTGCGCGGAGGGGAGGCCCGCCGGGTAGAACGTCCCGCGCCAGGCCGGGTAGCTCCAGCCGCTCGTGCCGGTGAGGAGGCGCACGCGTCGGATCTGCGCACGCACCGCGTGGAGCGCCCGTCCGGCTCGGGGCGCAGCGGCCGGCGAGCGCCCGCCTGTACGCCCGCCGTCAGGGCTCGCTCGACGCGCCGCTCGGGTGCACATTCGAGCGTCTTCCGCCCACCCAGGGTTCGGGCGGGTTCCCCGCATGTGAGGGAACCCGGCCGGACGCTCCATCGCGGGTCAGCCCGCCGTACGGTGTCCTCCATGTCCGATCCCCTCGAGCTCACGCCCGTCCAGCGCCTGGTCCTCGCGTTCTGGGCGCTCTTCGCCGTCCTCTTCCGGCCCGACGTGGCCCGCGCCGTCCACATGCTCCGCGTGACGCAAGGTGCGCAGGGGTTGCCGCCCCGGCCCGCGGCGCCGGAGCCCTGGCACGCAGCGCCTCCGCCGGTCGCGACGCCGCCGGTGGCGCCGCCCGCCCCGATGCCGACGCCACCGGAGCGGGTCGCTGCGCCGCCGCCCACGGTCGCGGCGCCGTCCTCCACGCGTACGCCCGCGCCCGAGCCGGCGAAGCCCGGGGCCGTCGGCCCCATCCCGCCGCCGGCCGCCGCAGCCCCTCCCGCGAAGCCCGCCGCGGCCGAGAAGGTGCAGCCCGAGAGGCCCGCGGCGGCCGCCGTCCGCGCCCCGGAGCCTCCGCGCGCCGACCCGCGTGCCGCGGCGCTCCAGCTCCTGGCGGCGCTGCAGCGCGAGGGGCGGCTGGTGGACTTCCTCGAGGAGGACCTCACCGGCTTCCCGGACGCGTCGATCGGCGCCGCCGCGCGGACCGTTCACGCGGGGTGCAAGCGCGCCATCGAGGCGATGTTCCAGCTCGAGCCGGTGTTCCGCGAGGCGGAGGGCGCGCGCGTCACCGTCGCGGCCGGCTTCGACGCCGGCGCGATCCGGCTGAGCGGCAACGTGGTCGGCCAGCCGCCGTTCCAGGGTGCCCTGCGCCACCACGGCTGGCGCGCCCGCGAGGTGAAGCTGCCGCCGCCGCCCGACGGCAAGGACCTGACCGTCGTGGCGCCGGCCGAGATCGAGCTGTGAGGGACGGCTGATGGCGGACGCCCCGCTGGCGGTCGGCATCGACCTCGGCACCACCAACTGCGCCATCGCCTGGCGCGCGCTGGAGGCCGGCCCGGCGCCGGACGGCGCGCGCGCCGAGGCGCTCGCGATCCCGCAGCTCGTGCGCCCGGGCGAGGTGGAGCCGCGCCCGCTGCTCCCGTCGTTCCTGTACCTGCCGCACCCGGCGGAGCTGCCGCCGGGGGCGACCGCCCTGCCGTGGGCGCCGGACGCCGCGGGGGAGCTCGTGGGCGAGCTGGCGCGCGACCTGGGCGCGCAGACGCCCATCCGCCTCGTCTCCTCCGCCAAGAGCTGGCTCTCGCACCCCACGCTCGACCGGCGCGCCGCGACGCTCCCGGCGGGCGCGCCGGCCGAGGTTCCTCGCCGCTCCCCGGTGGAGGCCTCCGCCCGCTACCTCGCGCACCTGCGCGCGGCGTGGGACCGCGAGGTGGCCGCCGGGGATCCCGCCCGCGCGCTGGCGGTCCAGCGGGTGACGCTGACCGTCCCCGCGTCCTTCGACGCCGTGGCGCGCGAGCTGACGGTGGAGGCGGCGCGGCTCGCCGGGCTGCCGCAGGTGGTGCTGCTGGAGGAGCCGCAGGCCGCGCTCTACGCGTGGGTGGAGGCGATGGGCGAGGGCTGGCGCAAGGCGGTCCGGCCCGGCGACCTGGTGCTGGTGGTGGACGTGGGCGGCGGCACCACCGACCTCTCGCTGGTCGCGGTGGTGGATCGCGGCGGCGACCTCGGTCTCGAGCGCGTGGCGGTGGGCGACCACATCCTGCTCGGCGGCGACAACATGGACCTCGCGCTGGCGCACGCGCTCGCCGGCCGGCTGGAGCGCGACGGGCGCACGCTGGACCGCTGGCAGCTCCTCGCGCTGGGGCACTCCGCCCGGCGCGCCAAGGAGGCGCTGTTCGCGGATCCGTCCCTGGACGAGCTGCCGGTCGCCATCCCCGGCCGCGGCTCGTCGCTGGTCGGCGGCGCGCTGCGCACCGCGCTGGCCCGCGCCGAGCTGGAGGCGGTGCTCACCGACGGCTTCTTCCCGCGCGTGGACGCGGACGCGAGGCCGCAGGCGCCGCGCCGTGTCGCGCTCACCACGCTCGGCCTGCCGTACGCCTCGGACCCGGGCATCACCCGCCACCTCGCCGCGTTCCTCGCCCGCCACCGCGCCGCGCTCGGCTCGGGCGGGCACGCGGAGGTCCCGCTCGCGGGCGGCGCGTTCCTCCACCCGACGGCCGTGCTGTTCAACGGCGGCGTCATGAAGGCCCCGCCGCTCGCCGCGCGCGTCGTGGAGGTGCTGGCGGGCTGGCTCGCCGCCGAGGGCGCGCCGCCGCCCCGCGTGCTGCCGGCCGCCGAGCTCGACCTGGCGGTGGCGCGCGGCGCGGCGGTGTACGGGCGCGTCCGCGCCGGCCACGGGATCCGGATCCGGGGCGGCACCTCGCGTGCGTACTACGTCGGCGTGGAGGCGTCGATGCCGGCGGTGCCGGGCGTCGCGCCGCCGCTCCGGGCGGTGTGCCTCGCGCCCATGGGCATGGAGGAGGGTACGCGCGCGGAGCTGCCGGGCGAGCCGCTCGGGTTGGTGGTGGGGGAGCCGGTGGACTTCCGGCTCTTCAGCTCCTCGGTCCGGCGCGACGACCGGCCCGGCGACGTGGTGGAGGACGCCGGCTCCCTCGAGGAGGGGCCGCCGGTGACCGCCACCATCGCCGCCGGAACGCGCCCGGCCGGCGAGGTGGTGCCGGTGCGGCTGCGCGCGCACGTCACCGAGATCGGGACGCTGGAGCTGGACTGCGTCGGTCCGGACGAGCGCTGGTCGCTGGAGTGGACCCTGCGCCAGCCGCCTGGCGCCGGCGGCGAGCCGGAGCCGGCGGCCCCGCCCGCCTGATCCGGAGCCACATGTCCGGCCCGCGCTACGTCGTCGGCATCGACCTCGGCACGGTCAACTCCGCGCTCGCCTCGGTGGACCTCGCGCGCGCGGGCGACCTCGCCGAGGCGGTCGAGGCGCTGCCGGTCCCGCAGCTGGTCCGGCCGGGCGAGGTGGAGCCGCGGCGCCTGCTGCCGTCCTCGGCCTACCTGCCCGGCCCGGAGCTGCCGCCGGCCGCCACCCGGCTGCCCTGGGGCGAGCGCGCCATCGTGGTCGGCGAGCTGGCGCGCGAGCAGGGCGCCCGCGTGCCCGGCCGGTTGGTGGCCTCGGCGAAGAGCTGGCTCGCGAACCCCCGGGCCGACCGGACCGCGCCGATCCTTCCCTGGGGGGCGCCCGAGGGCGTGCCGCGCATCTCGCCGGTGGCCGCCTCGGCGCTGGTCCTGGGCCACCTCCGCGATGCCTGGGAGGCCGCCCACCCCGGCGCACCGCTCGTCGAGCAGGAGCTGACGCTGGCGGTGCCCGCGTCGTTCGACGCCGCCGCGCGCGAGCTGACCCTCGCGGCGGCGCGCCAAGCGGGGCTGCCGCGCGCGGCGCTGGTCGAGGAGCCGCAGGCCGCGTTCCACGACTGGGCCTCGCGCCACCGCGCCGACCTGGGCGCCGCGCTGGGCCTCCCCGGCGGCGAGGGCGCCGCGCAGGTGCTGGTGGTCGACGTGGGCGGCGGCACCACCGACCTCACGCTGGTCCGCGCCGAGGTGCACGACGGGCGGCCGTCGCTCACCCGCCTCGCCGTCGGCGATCACCTGCTGCTCGGCGGCGACAACGTGGACCTGGCGCTGGCGCGGGCGGTGGAGGGGAGGCTGGGCGGACGGCTCGACCCGGCGCGCTTCGGCGCGCTGGTGCAGGCGTGCCGGCTCGCGAAGGAGCGGCTGCTGGCCGCGGGCGGCCCGGAGCGCGTCCCGGTGGCCGTGGCCGGCGCGGGGAGCCGCATCGTCGCCGGCGCGGTCTCGGCGGAGCTGACGCGCGACGAGGTGCGCGCGCTGGTGCTGGACGGCTTCTTCCCTCGGGTCGGTCCGGAGGACCGCCCCCGCCGCGCGCCGCGCACCGCCGGGCTGGCGGAGCTGGGGTTGCCCTACGAGCCGGACCCGGCGGTCACCCGCCACGTGGCCGCGTTCCTCGCGCTGCACGCGGCCGAGGCGGGCGCCGTGGGGGGCGGGCCGGCCCGGCCGGACGCGGTGCTCCTCAACGGCGGCACCTTCGCCGCGCCGGAGGTGCGTGCGCGCCTCGCCGAGGCCGTGTCCGCGCTGTTCCCGGGCGCGCCGCCGGTGCGCGCGCTCGCCAGCCCCGCGCTCGACCTCGCGGTGGCGCGCGGCGCGGCGCTCTCGGCGCTGGCCCGGCGCGGCGTGGGCCTGCGCATCGGCGGCGGCACCCCGCGGGCGTTCTACGTGGGCATCGCCGCGCCGGAGGGCGAGCGGGCGCTCTGCGTGGTGCCGCGCCACGCCGAGGAGGGGACGCGGGTCGCGGTGCCGCGAACGTTCCGGCTGGCGCTGGGGCGGCCGGTCCGCTTCGCGCTGCTCGCGTCGTCCGCGCCGCGGCTGGAGGGGCCGGGCGACGTCGTCGAGCCGGGCGACGACCTGGTCCCGCTGCCGCCGGTGGAGACGGTGCTCTCGGCACCGGGGCAGGGCGACGCCGAGGTGCCGGTGCGCCTCGAGGCGGTGCTCACCGAGATCGGGACGCTCGAGCTGTGGTGCGCCGCCACCGATCGCGACGCGCGCTGGCGGCTCGAGTTCTCGCTGCGGGCGGGCGCCGCCGACGCAGGGGCGCCGGGACGTCCCGCGGAGACGGCGGCGGTGCCGCGCGGGCTGGAGGAGGCGCACGCGCTGGTGGACCTGTTCTACGGCAGGAAGGGGGCGGTCGAGCGCAAGGAGGTGAAGGGGCTGTTCCGGGCGCTCGAGAAGGTCCTCGGGCCGCGCGACGCCTGGTCCACGCCGGTGGTGCGGGACCTGTGGGCGGCGCTGCACGCGGGCCGGGGGCGGCGGCGGCGCACCGCCGACCACGAGCGCACCTGGCTCCAGCTCACCGGCTTCTGCCTGCGCCCCGGCTTCGGCGCCCCGCTCGACGCCTGGCGGGCCGGGGAGACCTGGAAGGCGTTCGGCGAGGGGCTGCAGTACCAGGGCGACGCGCGCGCCTGGGCGGCCTGGTGGGTCACCTGGCGGCGCATCGCCGGCGGGCTCGAGGCCGCCGCGCAGCGGCGGCTGCTCGAGACGGTGCGGCCGTTCCTCCAGCCGCGCGATCCGCGCCGCCCGCCGCCGAAGGTGGCCGGGGTCCGGCCGATGGCGGAGGACGAGATGGTCCGGCTCGCCGGGAGCCTCGAGCGGATCGACGCGGCCGAGAAGGAGGAGCTCGGCGGGTGGCTGCTCGCGCGCGCCGAGGCGGAGGGCCCTGCGGCGCACCTGCTCTGGGCGATCGGCCGCCTGGGCGCGCGCGTCCCGTTCCACGCCAGCGTGCACCAGGTGGTCCCGCCCGCGGTCGCGGAGGCCTGGATCGACCGGCTGCTCGCGGCCGCGCCGCCGCGGGAGGTGGCGTTCGCGCTGGGGCAGCTCGCCCGCCGGAGCGGCGATCGGGTCCGCGACGTGGGCGAGGCCGCGCGCGCGCGGGCGCTGGCCGCGCTCGCGGCCGCCGGCGTCCCGGAGGAGCAGGCACGGCCGGTGCGCGAGGTGGTCGAGGCGAGCGCGGAGGCCGAGCAGCGGATCTTCGGCGAGAGCCTCCCGGCCGGGCTCCGGCTGGTCGCGGGGGAGGAGGACCCCGCCGCCCCGCCCACGTGACGAGCAGTGAAGCGCGCCCGCCGGGGCGAACGGCGCGCCGTCGCGCCGGCCGGCGGGGTAGGATGCGCCCCATGGTTCGCCTCAGCTGGCCGCTCGCGCTCCTGCTCGCGGTGGTGATCGCGGTCGTGGCGCGCAGGCCGCGGCTGATCCTGCCGATGCTCATCGTGCTCGGCGTCTGGTTCCTGGTGGAGACCGCGCGCGCCCGCCGGCGGTGAGGCGCGCGCCGGAGCACGCGCGGCCCTTCCGCCCGCCGGCGCCGCGCGCGCCCGCTCCCTCGGCCGGTGGGCGCGGGTCCGGCCCGCGCCGCCTCCACCCGCGTGACCATCTTCAGCGGCACGGGGGATCGGCATGCGGCTGCCCGGCGACGGCATGAGCTGGAGGGAGTTCGGCAAGGGGCTCTACCACGAGCTCGACCACGACAACGTCACCGACCTGGCCGCCACGGTCACCTACTACGGCGTGCTGGCGCTGTTCCCGTTCCTGCTGTTCCTGGTGGCGCTCGCGAGCGTGGTCATCACGCCGGCCCAGGCGCAGCAGCTGGTGCACCAGCTCGCGCAGGTCGCGCCGGGCGAGGTGACGAAGATCGTGGGCGACCGCATCCAGCAGCTGGGCGCCCAGCAGAACGTGACGCTGCTCGGCTTCGGCGCGCTGGGCGCGCTCTGGGCTGCGTCGGGCGCCACGCTCGCGCTCATGCGGTCCCTGAACACCGCGTACGACGTGGGCGAGTCGCGGCCGTTCTGGAAGGTCCGGGCCATCGCCCTGCTCATGACGGTGGTGGCCGGGGTGCTCGCGCTGGTGGGCGCGCTGGCGGCGGTCGCGACCGAGCCGCTGGCGAACGCGATCGGCGGGCGCGCCGGCGCGGCCATCCTGTGGCTGCGGCTCCCGGTCGCGGCGCTGGTGATGATGTTCCTGTGGGCGCTGCTCTACTACGTGCTGCCCGACGTGGAGCAGCGCTTCAAGTTCATCACCCCCGGCTCGGTGTTCGGGGTCGTGCTCTGGGTGCTGGCGTCGTGGGGGTTCGGCAAGTACGTCGCGAACTTCGGCCACTACGACAAGACCTACGGCTCCATCGCCGGCGTCATCGTGCTGCTCTTCTGGATGTGGCTCTCCGCCCTGGTCCTGCTGGTGGGGGCGGAGATCAACGCGCTCATCGAGCACCGCTCGCCGGAGGGCAAGCGCGAGGGGGCGAAGTCCATGCAGGACACGGGGATGGGGCCGGTGGCGCGGGCGTCCGCGCCGGACGAGCCGGCCCGGGCAGCCCCGGCGCCCCTGCGTGCGCCGCCTCGCCGCCGGCGGATCGGGGGCCTCACCGCGCTCGTCGCCGGCCTCGCCGCCGGGATCCTGATCGGCCGCAGGGAGGCGTGACCGCAGGCCACGCCCGCCCGGCGCCCCCCGGGCGCCAGGAACCGGGCTAGAATCCCGCCCCCCGCGCCCTCCGGCCCGGGCCCCACGCCATGGAACCGACCGCGCCCTTCCCGACGCCCGCCGCCACGCGCAACACCGAGTCGACCGCCAAGATCGTCTACGTCCTCTATCTCCTGTCCTTCGCGGCCGGCATCACCACGCTCATCGGCGTGGTGATGGCGTACGTGAACGAGGGCGACGCGCCCGAGGGCCTGCGGACGCACTACCGGTTCCAGATCCGGACGTTCTGGATCGGCCTGCTCTACGCGGTGGTCGGCGGCCTGCTCACGATCGTGGGGATCGGCGCGCTCCTCCTGCTGTTCGTGGCGGTCTGGCTGGTGATCCGCTGCGTCAAGGGGCTGAGGTGGCTGGATCAGCGCCAGCCGGTCCCGAACCCGGCCACCTGGCTCTGGTAGCGCCGGCCGCGCGCTCCCCCGGGCGGCGGACGCGCCCCGCGGCGGTGCGGCGGCGGCCGCGTTCGTCTACGCTGGCCGCATGGCCCGCCCGAAGCTCCGCCTCGGCGTCTCGTCCTGCCTGCTCGGCCAGGAGGTCCGCTACGACGGGCAGCACAAGCGCGACGACTTCCTGACCGAGGTGCTGGGCCCGTTCGTGCAATGGGTGCCGGTGTGCCCGGAGCTGGAGCTGGGCCTGGGGGTGCCGCGGGAGCCGATCCGGCTGGTGGGCCGGTCCGCGGCACCGTCGCTCGTAGCGGAGCGGAGCGGGCTCGATCACACCGAAGCCATGCGGGCCTTCGCGGAGCGGCGCGTGGGCGAGCTCGCGCGCGAGGACCTCTCCGGCTACGTGACCAAGAAGGACTCGCCGTCGTGCGGGATGGAGCGCGTGCGCGTCCACCCGGCGAAGGGCGGGCCGCCGCGGCGCGACGGGGTGGGCGCGTTCGCGCGCGTGCTGATCGAGGCGTTCCCGCTCCTCCCGGTGGAGGAGGAGGGCCGGCTGCACGATCCGGCGCTGCGCGAGGGCTTCGTGGAGCGGGTGTTCGCCTACGCGCGCTGGAAGGAGGCCGTCGCCGCGGGGATGACCCGCGGGGCGCTGGTGGCGTTCCACACCGCGCACAAGCTGACGCTCCTCGCGCACAGCCCCGCGGCGTACCGGGCGCTGGGAGCGCGCGTGGGCGGGCTGCGCAGGGGCGCCATCCGCGCCGACGTCGAGGCGTACGGGGCCGGCCTGATGGCGGCGCTGAAGGTGCCCGCCACCCGCGGCCGCCACGTGAACGTGCTGCAGCACGCGGCCGGCTACCTCCGCGACCGGCTCCCTGCGGCCGACCGCAAGGAGCTGGAGGAGAGCATCGCCGACTTCGGCCGCGGGCTGGTGCCGCGCATCGTGCCGCTCACGCTGCTCCGCCACCACGTGCGCGCCCAGGGCCTCGAGTACCTCGCCGGCCAGGTGTACCTGGATCCCGATCCCAAGGAGCTCATGCTCCGCAACCACGCGTGAGCCGCATGCCCGTCCCCGCCGAGCGGATCCGCGCCCTGAACGCCGCGCCGCTCCGCCCGGAGCGGGCGGTGGTGCTCCACTGGATGACGAGCGCGCGGCGGACCCGCTCGAACCCCGCGCTCGAGCGGGCCGCGGAGCTGGGCCGGGAGCTGGGCCGGCCGGTGCTGGTGGTGGAGCCGCTGCGGTGCGGGTACCCGCACGCGAGCGACCGGCTCCACGCGTTCCTGCTGGAGGGCATGCGCGACAACGCCGCGGCGCTCGCCGGACGGGCGCTGTACCACCCGTGGGTGGAGCGGCGCGCCGGGGAGGGGGACGGGCTGCTCGAGGCGCTCGCGGCGAGGGCGTGCGCCGTGATCGCGGACGACTTCCCCACCGGCTTCCCCGCGCAGGCGATCCACGCCGCGGCGGCGCGCCTCGACGTGCGCCTGGAGGCGGTGGACGCGAGCTGCGTGGTGCCGTTCCGCCTGGCTGGCAAGGACTTCCCCACCGCGCACGCCTACCGGCGGCACCTCCAGCGCACGCTGCCGACGTGGCTGGATCGCCTGCCGGCGGAGGACCCGCTGGCGCGCGCGCCGCCGCCCTGGGGTGCGTCGGTGCCGGTGGAGATCCGGCGGCGCTGGCCGGCCGCCCGCGGCGCGGAGCTGGACCGCCCGGCCGCGCTCGCCGCGGGGCTGCCGATCGATCACGGGGTCCCGCCGGCCGGCCGCGGCGGGAGCGTGGCGGCCCGGCGCCGGCTCGCGGCGTTCCTGCGCGAGGGGCTCGACGGCTACGCCGAGCGCCGCAACGCGCCGGACGAGCCGCGGGGATCGAGCGGGCTCTCGCCCTGGCTCCACTTCGGGCACGTCAGCAGCTTCGAGGTCCTGCGGGCGGTGCTGCGCCGGGAGGGCTGGACCCCGCCCGCGGTCGCCACGCCGCCCAGGGGCGCCCGCGCCGGCTGGTGGGCGCTGTCCCCCTCCGCCGAGGCCTTCCTCGATCAGCTCCTCACCTGGCGCGAGCTGGCCTTCGTCACCTGCGCGCACGTCCCGGAGCACCGCGCGTACGCGTCGCTCCCGGCCTGGGCGCGCGCCACCCTGGCCCGGCACGCCGCCGACCCGCGGCCGGCGGTCTACGCGCGGGCGGCGCTGGAGGCCGCCGAGACGCACGACCCGCTCTGGAACGCGGCGCAGCGCCAGCTCCTGCGAGAGGGCGTGGTGCACGGGTATCTCCGGATGCTCTGGGGGAAGAAGATCCTGGAGTGGAGCGCGACGCCGGAGGAGGCGCACGCGACCCTGCTCGAGCTGAACGACCGCCACGCGCTGGACGGCCGCGACCCGAACTCGGTCGCGGGCATCGCCTGGTGCCTCGGCCGCTACGACCGGCCCTGGGGGCCGGAGCGGCCGGTGTTCGGCACCGTCCGATACATGTCCTCCGCGAACACCGCCCGGAAGTGGCCGGTGCGCCGGTACCTGGAGCGCCACGGACCGTGAACGCCGCGCGGCACCCCTCCCGACGGGAGTGGCGCGGGCCGGTCGCGGGGCGGAAGGATGCTCGGATGCACCCAGTCCAACGCACCGTGCTGGTGACCGGGGCGACCGGCTTCGTGGGGAGCGCGCTGGTGCCGGCGCTCGCCGCGGCCGGGCACCGGGTCCGCGCCACGAGTCGCCGCCGCCGCGCCGGGCCGGGCGGGACGGTGGACTGGATGGCGGTGGACGTCCGGCGGCCGGACGACCTCGAGCGCGCGCTGGACGGCGTGGACGCGGCGTACTTCCTGGTGCACGGGATGGCCGCGGGCCGGGGAGACTACGTCGAGGAGGAGCGCCGCACCGCCGCCGGCTTCGTGCGGGCGGCGGAGCGGGCCGGGACGGGGCGCATCGTGTACCTGGGCGGCGTCGCGCCGCAGGGAACGCCCTCCCGGCACCTCGCCAGCCGCCTCGCGGTCGGGGAGGTGCTGCGCGCCGGTCGCGTGCCCGCCCTGGAGCTGCGCGCGTCGATGATCGTGGGCGCGGGCAGCGCCTCGTGGCAGGTGGTGCGCGACCTGGCGATGCGCCTGCCGGTGATGCTGCTGCCGGCGTGGGCCCGTTCGCGCACCTGCCCGGTCTGGATCGGCGACGTGGTGGGCGCGCTGGTGGCCGGGATCGACCTGCCGCTGCCGGCGAGCGCGGTTCACGACCTGCCCGGCCCGGACGTGCTGGAGGTGCGGGAGATCCTGGAGCGGGTGGCGGCGCTCCGCGGGCGGCGCCTGCCCGCCGCCCGCGTGCCGCTGCCGGTGCCGCGCGTCTCCATGCTCTGGCTGAAGCTGATCTCCGGCGCGGACTGGCGGGTGGTGCGCGAGCTGGTGCAGGGGCTGGCGACCGACCTCCTTCCGCGCGAGGCCCGCTTCTGGCAGCTCGCCGGGCTGCCCGCGCCGTTGCCGTTCGACGAGGCCGCGCGCCGCGCGCTGGCCGGCGAGCCCGCCGGCGAGGGGCTGCGCGGCGCGATGGCGGCGCTCGAGGAGGCGCTGGTGGATCGCTGTGCGCCGCGGCTCGGGCCGGTCAGCCCGGGGGAGCCACGGTCGCGATGAGCACGCTCCAGACCGCGTGGGACACGAGCGCCGGCACCAGGCTGCCCCGCCAGGCCGCCAGCGCGCCCCACGCTGCGTAGGTGGGCACCGCGGCGAGCGCCAGCAACCCCTCGCCGGTCGCGAGCGCGAGCGCGGCGGCGAGCGCCGCCGCGGCAGCCACGGCCCGCGCCGGACCGAGCCGCCGGGCGAGGCGCGCCTGCACCAGCCCACGCCAGAACACCTCCTCGGCCGGCGCGATGGCGAGCGCGAGCGCCAGCCCGGGCCCGAGCGCGCGGGTGCGGAACCGCTCGAAGATGGCGGCGGTGGGCGCGCACAGCGCGTCGGTGGCCCCGCCGCAGCCCGCCCACAGGAACGCGCGCGCCCCGGCGTAGAGCACGCCCGCCACGGCGAGGCCCAGCAGCACGTCGGAGCCGCGCGGACGCAGCCTGGCCCGCAGCCCGGGCGGCGCGCCGGCGAGGGACAGGGCCATCCAGGCGAGCGCGAGCGGCGTGGCCCAGGCGAAGAACCGGGGCGGGCTCGCCGCCACCAGGAGCGCCCAGCCCACGGCCGCGAGCACCGCCGCAGTCGTCCAGGCGCGTTCGCCGGCGCACCGCCCACAGGACGCCTCGCCGGGCGGCCGGCGGCCCGCGGGCGTGGTATCTGTGGGCATCCGCGCCACATTACCATCCGCGCCGCACGCTCCACGAAAGGAAGGGACGCCCATGGCCGCCATGTCGTCGGTGAACCCCGCCACCGGTGAGGTGCTCGCCCGCTTCGACGAGATCGCCGACGCCGAGCTGGAGCGGCGGCTCGCGCTCGCCGCGGCGACGTTCCGGTCCTGGCGCCGCGTCCCGCTCGCGGAGCGCGCCGGGCGCATGCGGCGCGCGGCGGAGGTCCTGGAGGCGCGCAAGGACGCGCTCGGCCGGACCATGACGCTCGAGATGGGCAAGACGCTCCGCTCGGCGGTGGCCGAGGCCGAGAAGTGCGCCTGGGTCTGCCGCTTCTACGCCGAGCACGCGGAGCGGTTCCTCTCCGACGAGGTGCTCCCGTCGAGCGCGGCGCGGTCGTACACCCGGTGCCTGCCCATCGGGCCGGTGCTGGCGGTGATGCCCTGGAACTTCCCCTTCTGGCAGGTGTTCCGCTTCGCCGCGCCGGCGCTCATGGCCGGCAACGTCGGCGTGCTGAAGCACGCGTCCAACGTCCCGCAGTCGGCGCTCGCCATCGAGGCGGTGTTCCGCGAGGCCGGCTTCCCGGAGGGCTGCTTCCAGACGCTGCTGGTCGGCTCGTCGCGGGTGCAGCGCATCGTGGAGGACCCGCGCATCGCGGCGGCCACCCTCACCGGCAGCGAGGGCGCCGGCAGCGCGGTGGCCTCCGCGGCCGGCCGCGTCATCAAGAAGACCGTGCTGGAGCTGGGCGGCAGCGACGCGTTCGTGGTGATGCCGTCCGCCGACCTGGACGCGGCGGTGGCCACCGCGGTCACCGCGCGCACCATCAACAACGGCCAGTCCTGCATCGCGGCCAAGCGCTTCATCGTCCACGAGGCGATCTCCGAGCGCTTCGAGCAGGCTTTCGTGAAGCGCATGGCCGCGCTGAAGGTGGGCGATCCGCTCGACGCCGGCACCGACGTCGGGCCGGTGGTGAGCGAGGCGGAGCTCCGGAAGCTCTCGGAGCAGGTGGACGCGGCGGTGAAGGCGGGAGGGCGGCTCCTGCTCGGCGGGGCGCCGTCGGGCGGACGGGGGTTCTACTACCCGCCCACCGTGATCGCCGACGTGCCGCCGACCTCGCCGTCCTACCGCGAGGAGATCTTCGGCCCGGTGGCGCTGCTGTTCCGCGCGCGCAACGTCGACCAGGCCATCTCCATCGCCAACGACGTGCCGTTCGGCCTCGGGTCGAGCGTCTGGACGCGCGAGCCGGCCGAGCGCGACCGCTTCGTGGACGAGCTGGAGGCCGGCGCGACGTTCGTGAACGCGATGGTCGCCTCGGATCCGCGGCTCCCGTTCGGCGGGGTGAAGCGCTCGGGGTACGGCCGCGAGCTGGCGCGCGAGGGCATCCGCGAGTTCGTGAACCTGAAGACGGTCGTGCTGCAGGACGCCGCCGCGGCGGCGGGGCAGCCCGGCGCGGCCATGGAGTAGCCGTCAGGCGTCGGGCGCGGCGACGAGCAGCGCCGAGTCCTCCAGGTCCTCGCCGGCGGGGCCGAGCAGGTCCACGCCGTTGCGGGCGAACCGCCGCGCCGCGGCCGTCGCCCGGCGCCCGCGCCCGGCGTCGAGGGCCCACTGCGCGTGCGCGGCGAGGTGGGCGAGCGCCAGCGTCCGTCCCAGCGTGAGCGCCAGCCGGCGCGCTCCCGCCTCCCGCACCTCCGGCGCGTCGCCCGCCGCGAGCGCGGCCCGCGCCCGGGCGAGCGCGCCGGTGGCGGCCTGCACCGCCGGGCGGAGCGCCGGGTCGCGCGCCTGCGAGAGCCGCTCCTGGATCTCCGCCGCGAGCGCCTCGGCCGCGCCCTCGGCGGCGAGCGCGCGCTGCGCCTCGAGCGCGAGGACGTTCGTGGTCCCCTCCCAGATCGGCAGCACCTGCGCGTCGCGGAGCAGGCGCGGCAGGCCGGTGTCCTCCACGTAGCCGGCGCCGCCGAACGCCTCGATCGCGTCCGAGGCGACCGCCACCGCCTGCTTCCCGGTGGTGAGCTTCGCGAGCGGCGTCACCGCGCGGAGCAGCGCGCGCGCGCCCGCATCGGCCTCGCCCGCCTCGGCGCGCCCGAGCAGCTCCACCGCGCGGAACGCGAGCAGGAACCCGGCCTCGCGCTCGGCCTCGAGCGCCGCCAGGGTGTCGGCGTGGAGCGGGCGCGCCCGCAGCGGCGTCCCGAAGGCGCGCCGCCGCCCGGCGTAGTCGCGCGCCAGCGCCACCGCGCGCGCCATGTACGCGGCCGCGACGAGCGCGTTCCAGGTGCGGGTCACGTTCAGCATGGGGCTGATCGCGCGCACGCCGCCGGAGAGCCCCACCACCGGGAGCGCCAGCGCCCCGTCCAGCGTCAGCTCGGCCGTGGGGAGCTTGCGCGTGCCGAGCTTGTCCTTCAGCCGGTTCACCAGGATCCCGTTGGACGCGCCGTCCGGCAAGCGCGTCTCCAGGTAGAACAGGGCCAGGCCCGCCGAGCCGGGCGGGTTGCCCTCGGGGCGCGCCAGGGCGAGCGCCATCTCCGCGGTCGTGGCGGAGCTGAACCACTTCGTGCCCCAGAGCCGGAACGCCTCGCCGTCGGGGCGGGCCACCGTCTCGGTCCCGGACACGTCGGAGCCGCCGGCGCGCTCGGTCATCCACTGGCCGCTCGTCCACGTGCGCGCCGGATCGCGGGAGGTGAGCCGCGGGACGGCCCGCTCCACCAGCGCGCGCGGGGCGAGGTCGAGCAGCGTGCGCGCCGCGCCGTCCGTCATGGCGAGCGGGCACGCGTACACGTCCATCGAGGGCTCGAGCAGGTACACCATGGCCATCTGGTGCACGCGCGAGAGGATGCCGTGGCGCCGCTCGTAGGCCGCGGCCACGAGCCCGTGGCGTGCGGCGAGCCGGGCCGCCTCGCGCCAGAGCGGCGTGGGCTCGATGCGGTCCACGCGGCGCCCCCAGGGATCCCACTGCACCAGGGTGGGCTCCACCAGCCGCTCGGCGAGCTGCTGCGCCGCGAGCGGGCCCGATGCGAGCGCGCCAAGCTCGCGCAGCTCCGGCGAGATCTCGGACAGGACCTCGGGCGGCAGCGTCCTCGCGAGATACTCCTGCAGGAGCGGGTCGGCGTCGAAGGCGTGCGGCAGGATCGGGGGATCCTGATGGAAGGCGGTCATCCCGAGCCGATAACGCCGCACGGCCCGCGGGGCAGCGCCAGGCCCGGACGCCCCCTCTGCGCGCGCCCGAAAGGAACCCGATCCACCCCGGGCGAGCCGGCCGAGGGTGGGGCCCGGCGGGAGGGGATTCACGGTGGGTCACGACCAGCTCCGGCCGGAGCGGCTGGACGGCCTGCAGGAGGTGACCGTCGCGCTCGCGGCCGCGGCGTGCTCCGAGGCCGTGGCCGAGGCGCTGGAGCGCTCGCGCTGCCGCCGGTCGCCGCGCTGGCCCGCAGCTCGACTCACGGCGAGCCCCGCGCCACGCTGCGGTTCCAGGCGACCGGGTTCGCCGTCCCCGTGCGCCGGCGAGGTGCTCGGTGAGGCCGTCATGGTGCGGCAGGAGGGCGGGGTAGCCCGGGGCGGAGCGGTCCCGCGGGCATGCGACAGGGACCGTTGCTTGCGCCGCGCGCGATCGCGCCGGTAGGATCCCCGCGTGAAATTCTCCTGCGACCGGTGCGGCAAGCGGTACGCGACCGCGGACACGCCCGTGCCCGGGCGCGTGTACAAGCTCAAGTGCCGTGCGTGCGGGCACGTCATCGTGCTGAAGGGGCCCGCCGCCGGTGCGGACGGCACCCCGGCCGGCGCGCCGCCGCGTCGCGCGGCGGTTCTTCCCGCCGCCGCACCGCCGCGGCCCGCGCCGACCCCGGTGCCGACCGCCACCGCGGAGATCCCGTCCCAGCCGGTTCCCGAGCGCGAGATCGCGCCCCGGCCCGCGGTCGATGCCGTCGAGCCTCCCCCCGCCGCGCCAGCGCCGCCGGCCGAGCCGTCGCTGCCCCAGGCGCTCGACGAGAGCGGTGCCAGGCCCGTCCCCGCCGCGCCCGCTCCCGACCCGCGCGCCGAGGTCGAGCCCACCGACGCCGGCTATGTCGATCTCTTCGAGGAGGGTTCGCTGGGCGACGGCACCGGCCTCCCGCTCGCCCGCGGTCCCCGCTCCGGCCCGCCGCCGTCCGGTGACGAGGGGACCGGAGAGCTGCCCGCGGTGGAGACCGAGCCTGCGGTGCCCCCCGCGCCGCCGCTGCCCATGCCTCGCGTTCCCGACCTTCCCCGGCCACCCACCGAGCAGCGCGGCGCCCCGCTGAAGCTCATCGGGATCGGCGTGCTGGTGATGCTCGGGATCGTGGCGGTGGCCGTGTGGCGCGGCGCCGGCCGCACCGCGCCCGCACGCCAGCCCGGTCCCGCCAGCGCGCCCGCCGCGAAGGCCCCCGAGGCCGCGCCGGCGCCCGTGGCCCCGCCCGGCCCGGCCCAGGCACCCGCAGCCGCGGAGCCGACCCCCGGCGCTGCACCCGCACCCGGCACCGAGGCCCCCGCCACGGCCCCCGCGCCCGCGCCCGAGCGCGCCGAACCCGCCCGCCCCGCCGCCGAGCCCCCACGCCCTTCACGCGCGCCGGCCTCACCCCCCGCCGCCCCTGCCGACGCGTCCGGCACCCTGACCCCCGAGCGCATCCAGCAGGTGATCGCGGCCTCGCGCCCACGGTTCGACGCGTGCCTCGCCGAGGCCCGGCCCGGCCGCGGGCTGACGCTGGATGGACGCACCGTGAACCTGCGCGTCGCCATCACCTCCGCCGGCGCGGCCACGTACCCGACGTTCGACGACGTGACGATCGGCTCCACCGAGCTCGGCGCCTGCCTGAAGTCCGCCGCGCGTCAGATGGCGTTCCCGCGCTTCGAGGGCGAGCCCGTGCGGATCGAGGTGCCGATCACGTTGCCGCGGCGGTAGGCCGTTGCCCCGCCCTGGCCGCGGAGCGTAGGCGTCCATCAGGCCGTCGCCGAGGGCCCGCCGCGCCTCCTCGAGGTTGTGGCCACGACAACGGATGCGAAGGTTGCCCGCGGTGGAGGCCCCGCCGCGCGCTCGCGGGACGATGTGGTCGAGCTCGAGCTGGTGGGTGGAGCCGCAGCGCTCGCCGGACGCAAGGACGAAGGTGCACCGCCCGCCGTCCCGTCGCCAGACCTCGCGGCGAACGTCGGCGGGAACGTGATCGGGCTTGGAGGGACGACGCTTCGTCTGCGGCCGAGCGGTGAGCCCCTTGCGACGGTCACGGTCGGCGAGGAGCAGGTCGAGCGCAGCCTCGAGGACGTTCTCGCGGGACGCGCCCGGCATGGCATGGGAGAGCGCATCCCGGGCCGCCTCGAGCTTCTTCAGGAACGCCTTGGAGACGGTGAGGTGCATGCGCGCCGAATCCCCATCGAGCCAGTCGACGGAGCTGGGCTTCGCGGCAGGGGTCGCAGCTCGCAGGTCGACAGGCTCACTGCGAGCGGACTCCGGGCCACTGCGAGCGCACTCTGCCTCACTGGGAACGGCCTCCAGATGACCCGCGGGCTCAGCCCGGCCGGGTACATTCAGTTCGGGCGCCCGAAATAGAACCGGCTCCGCGGCAGGCGCCGTCACTGCCGAGGCGACCGAGACCGCCCGAACCGGCACGACGACCTCGCGCCGGGGCGGGTTCTCCACGGGCCGTATCGAGGCGGCCACCTCCGCCGCGTCCCGGCTCGACAGCCCGTAGAACCGCGGCAGGATCTCCGCGCAGTTCTCGGTGGTCACCACCTTCGCCAGCTCGCAGACGGAAGACAGGCACAGCTTCCCGTCCCGGAGCGCACCCTCGACCGCCGGGTACCGCTGGATGAGCTCCGCCGCCGTCTTGCGGTACTGCGCCGCGCCGGCGGACAGCCCCAGCTCGCGACGCAGGAACGAAAACAGCGACGTGTGCCCGCGCTGCTGCCAAAGCGCCCGCCGGTCGAACTCCGCGAGCGCGACCAGGAACTCCGCCATGGCGTGGCGCTCGGAGCGGAGCAGGGCGGCGAGACGCTTCGTGAACTCGAGTGCGGTGTCCATGGACGAAGCATCGCACGCGGATTCCGCCCTCCGTAAAACGCGTGAGGATCGCCTCAGCCGCGCGAACGCACCCAGACCTCCGCGACCCCTCGCCACGTCCTCCAGCGCCTCAGCCGCGCCCTATGAACGCTCCAGGGCCCTGCGCCCCAGCAATTCCGCTCGCGCAAGCCGCTCTCCAGGCCGACGCCGTCAAGCGCGAAGAAGGTTCCCGTTGGGCCGCAAACAGTCACTCACGGTGACCACCCACGCCGCCCCCGCACGCGTCCCCGCGCCCAACGCCCCGCCCGCTCGCCTCTCGCAAGCCGATCCCGCGGCCCCGCCCACGGCCAGCAGCACCGCCCCCGACCCCCGTCGCACCCTCATTGCCCGAAGAAACAGAAAGGGCCCGGCGTCGCCGCCGGGCCCCTCTCAGACCGTGCCTGCGCCCGAGCTCAGATGAGCCCGTGCGCCACCATCGCCTTCGCCACCTTGATGAACCCGGCGATGTTCGCGCCCACCACGTAGTTGCCCGGGGCGCCGAACTCCTCGGCGGTCTCGTAGCAGTTCTGGTGGATGTTCTTCATGATGTTCGCGAGCCGCTTCTCGGTGTACTCGAACGTCCAGCTGTCGCGGGTCGCGTTCTGCTGCATCTCGAGCGCGCTCGTGGCGACGCCGCCGGCGTTGGCGGCCTTGCCCGGCCCGTAGGAGATCTTCGCGTCGAGGAACACCTTGATGCCCTCGGGCGTGGTGGGCATGTTCGCGCCCTCGCCGACCGCGATGCAGCCGTTCTTCACCAGCGTCTTGGCGTCGTGGCCGTTGATCTCGTTCTGGGTGGCGGACGGCATCGCCACCTGGCACGGGATCTCCCAGATGTTCCCGCCGGCGACGTAGCGCGCGTGGCTGCGATACTCGACGTAGTCCTTGATGCGGCGCCGCTCGACCTCCTTCAGCTGCTTCACCAGGTCGAGGTCGAGGCCCTTCTCGTCGAGGATGTAGCCGTTGGAGTCGGAGCACGCGACCACGCGGCCGCCGAGCTGGGTGATCTTCTCGATCGTGTAGATGGCCACGTTGCCGGAGCCGGAGACCACGCAGCGCTTGCCGTCGAAGGAGTCCTTCCGGACCTTCAGCATCTCCTCCACGAAGAACGTGGCGCCGTAGCCGGTCGCCTCGGTGCGGACCAGCGAGCCGCCGTAGTCGAGGCCCTTGCCGGTGAGCACGCCCGCCTCGTAGCGCGAGGTGAGGCGCTTGAACTGACCGTACATGTAGCCGATCTCGCGGCCGCCCACGCCGATGTCTCCGGCGGGCACGTCGGTGGTGTCGCCGATGTACCGCCACAGCTCGGTCATGAAGCTCTGGCAGAACCGCATGATCTCGTTGTCCGACTTGCCCTTCGGGTCGAAGTCGGAGCCGCCCTTGCCGCCGCCGATGGGCAGGCCGGTGAGCGCGTTCTTGAAGATCTGCTCGAACCCGAGGAACTTGATGATCCCCAGGTAGACGGACGGGTGGAAGCGCAGGCCGCCCTTGTACGGGCCGAGCGAGCTGTTGTACTGGACGCGGAACCCGCGGTTGACGTGGACCTCGCCGCGGTCGTCCTGCCACGGCACGCGGAAGATGATCTGCCGCTCCGGCTCGCAGATGCGCTCGATGATCTTGCGCTCGCGGAACTCGGGGTACTTCGCGAGGACCGGCCCGAGCGTCTCGAGCACCTCGCGCACCGCCTGGTGGAACTCGGCCTCGCCCGGGTTGCGGCGAAGCACGTCCTGGTACATCGACTCCAGCCTCTCATCCATCTTGTTGGTCATGCTCTCCCTTTCGTTGCGGGCGCGATCCCGCGTTCGAAGATCGGGCAGTCTGCACGCATCGCAGGCACCTGAGAAGGGGCCGGGGCGGGAAATCGACTGATCCGATCGAGGGAGGGCGGCGCGGCGCCGCGGCGGTCGATCACCATGCGTGAACGCAGCCGGGGCGCGCGCGCACGCGCCGGCGCCGCACGGCGGGCGCCGGCGGGAGGGACGGCGCCGCCTCAGAAGTGCACGGCGTGCGCGCGCGCGGCGTTCGACCGGAACAGCTCCAGCCAGCCCGGACCGCTGATGCGCTCCGCCAGCGCGATGGCGAGGTGCTTGGGCTGGACGCCGATGGGCGTGTTGCGGCCCAGGCCCTGGACGCACGACGGGCAGTTGGTGAGCACCGTGGCGCCGCCCGGCCGCGTCTCGAGCGCCTCGGCGAACGCGGCGCGCTTGCGGTGCAGCATGGCGTCGGTGATGTCCGGCCGCGAGAGCGTGAGCGTCCCGGCCTCGGAGCAGCAGTGCGGCACCGCCTCCACCTTGCCGAAGCCGCCGAGCTTCACCAGCACCTCCTGCGCCTTGCCGTCGAGCGAGTCGTGGCAGGGCGCGTGGTACAGGAAGTCGCCGGAGCCCTCCAGCCGCAGGCCACGCTCCAGCGCGTAGCGGGTGACGTCCACCAGCCGCCCGCCGAAGAGCTGGCCCGCCTCCATCTCCGCCAGCCCCTCGCGGCAGGTGCCGCAGGTCACGATGCACCCGTCGAACTGCAGGTGCGCGAACATGTCGCGGATCTGGCTGAACAGGATCGTGTCGCGCAGCATGGTCTGCGAGTGCGTGTCCGCCTTCCCGTTCACCTGCTGCGGGAACCCGCAGCACATGAACGGCGGCGGCAGGATCACGCGCGTGCGCAGCTGGGTCAGCACGTGCAGCGCGGCCATCGAGATGTGCGACTGGAGCCGCTCCGAGCCGCAGCCGGGGAAGTAGAAGACGGTCCGCTCGGCCTCCGCGCCGCCGTCCGGCTCGAACACCAGCACCTGGTCCTGCTCGCACGCGGGGATCACGTCGCGCAGCGTCTCGGGCGGCGCGGGCGGCATGGGCGCGCGCAGCAGCTGGAGCGGGTAGAGCCGGGGCGCGGCGTCCTTGGGCTGGAACGGCGCGGTCACCTCGCAGCCGGCCCGCTGCAGCGCGCCGCCGATCTGCACCACGCCGGCGCGGAACAGCTTGTTGTAGGTGGGCGACCGGCTGTCGAGGTAGCCGAGCGTGGCGCGGGTCGCCGCGGTCGAGTGCTTGTAGCCCCAGCTCGCCAGGATCTCGCGCTCCAGGATCGACACCTTGCCGGAGTCGATGTCCACCGGGCAGGGCTTCAGGCACTTGTGGCAGATGGTGCAGTGGTCGGCGATCTCCTCCAGCCACCGCAGCAGCTCGAAGCGCGTGGAGCGCTTGCGCTGGGCGTCGTAGAGCAGCGCCTCGATGAGCGAGCCGATCGCCAGGTTCTTGTTGCGCGGGTGGAAGAACATGCCGCGCGCCGGGTGGTAGACGCAGCAGTCCGGCTTGCACTTGCCGCACCGGACGCAGTGCGCGATGGCGCGGGCCAGCTCCTCCAGCTGCCCGTGCTTGAGGATGCGCGCCTCGAGCTCGAGGAGGTTGAACGACGGCGTGAAGACGCGGTCGAGCACGTCCACGTCCTCGAGCTTGCCCGGGTTCATCAGGCCGCCGGGGTCCACGTCGCGGCGGTGCGCCGACAGCTCCTCGATGCGCTCGGGCTCGAGGTACTTGAGCTTGGTGACGCCGATGCCGTGCTCGCCGGAGACCACGCCGCCGAGCGAGACCACCTTCTCCATCACCACGTCGAGCACGTGCTCGGTCCGCCGCAGCATGGGCCGGTCGTTGGACAGCACCGGGATGTTCACGTGGACGTTGCCGTCGCCCGCGTGCATGTGCGTCGCGAGCACCACCAGGCGGTCGCGCACCTCCTGGTGCGCGCGGTCCACCGCGCGGGTCAGCTCCGGCCAGCCGCGCATCAGCTTCGCGAGGTCGCGGCGGAAGTCCTCCAGCAGCGCCAGGGCGCGCAGGTCCTTCGGCCCCGCGCGCGAGATGGCGTCGCGGGCGCGGGCGCAGCGCTCGAGCGCGGCGGGGATCTTGCCGGCCAGCCACTCCGGGTCCTCGCGCGGCGGCTCGGTGCTCCGCAGGAGCTCCTCGGCCCGGTCCACCAGGCGGCCCTGCGCGTACCGCTCCTCCTCCACGTTCATGTCCTCGACGAACCGCGCGAACCCTGCCAGCTGGTCGAGCGGGAGGACGATGTCCTCGTTCATCTTGAACGCGTTGGTGCGCCGGGCGATGGCGCCCAGCTTCTTGCGGTCGGCCCAGAAGCGCTTCCCCTCGGCCGCGTCGCGCGCCTCGAACAGCTCGGTGTTGGGGTGCTCGTCGAGGATGCCGCGGATCGTGCCCACGCCGCGCGCCGCCTCCTCGGCGGAGTGGCCCACCACGTCGATGAGCAGCACCGCGCGCGGCGTCTCGGCCCGCGCCGCCTTCACCTTGTAGTCGATGGCGCGGACGTACTCGTCGTCGAAGTGCTCCAGCGCGGTGAGCGTCTCCTTGCCGTCGTTCGGGAACGGGAAGGCGCGGGCGAGCTGCAGGATCACCCGCGAGGCCTCGTCGAAGTCCGGCCCGAAGAACTCCAGGCACAGCGTCCGCTTCACCTCGAACTCGGGGTAGAGGATGAACTCCGCCGAGGTGATGACGCCGTCGGTGCCCTCCTTCTGCAGGCCCGGCACCCCGCCCAGCGCCTTGTTGGTGATGTCCTTCCAGAGCCCCTTCTTGCGGACGTCGGCGCCGCGCAGCGCGACCGTCTTCACCACCGCGCCGTCCTGGTCGGCCACCTGGAAGGTGACCGTGTCCTCCGGGAGGATCTTGCGCAGCTGGTGATCGGTGCGCCGGACGGTCCAGAGCCGGCCCGACGGCATCGCCATCCGCCAGGAGATCAGGTTGTCGATGCAGGTGCCCCACTGCACGCAGTCCTTGCCGCCGGCGTTCTCGGCGATGTTGCCGCCGATGGTGCAGGCCCAGGCGCTGGTGGGGTCGGTCGCGAACACCAGGCCGCGCGCGGCGGCGTGCTCCATGGCGGTCTCGGTGACCACGCCCGCCTCGAGGTCCACCACCTGCGCCGCCGCGGTCCGGCCGTCCGCGAGCGTGAACGCGCGCTCGGAGACGCCGCGGATCCGGTTCAGCTTCTCGGTGTTCACCACCACGCAGCCGGGCCGCAGCGGCACCGCGCCGCCGGTGAGCCCGGTGCCGCCGCCGCGCGGGATGGCCTTCAGGCCCAGCCGCGCGATGCCCGCCAGCACCGGCGCGACCTGGCGCTCGTCGTCGGGCATCACCACCGCGACCGGCAGGTGCAGGCGCCAGTCGGTGGCGTCGGTGGCGTGCGACACCAGCGTGAACGGGTCGAACAGCACCGCGTCCTTGCCCACCACCGCGCCCAGCTCGCGCAGCATCCGCCGCCGCAGCTCGGGGGTCCCCTCCACCTCCTGGCGGAAGGCCACCAGGAGCTGCCGGCTCTCCGAGAGGACCTCCAGCACCCGGGCCTCGCCGTTCGCGTTCCGCTCGACCAGGCCGAGGTCGGTCTCGATGTTCGAGAAGAAGCGCCGGCGCCGGGCGCGGGACTCGACCAGCTCCTGGAACAGGAACGGGTTGCGCCGGTGGATGAGGATCTCGCCGAAGAACCGCATCAGCAGGCGCGCGCTGCGGCCGGTGACGCGGAGGCCGCGCAGCTCCTCGAGCTTCTGCCAGACGTGCGGACCGAGCAGGTGGGAGATGGCCTGCCGGTCGTCGGCCGAGGTGTAGTTGAACGGGATCTCGCGGGGGGAGGTGCTGGCCGTCATCGTCGAGGTGCCTTCGGAGGGGTTCCACGGCCCCATGTGGAGCGGAACTGGCGAAGATAGCAGCTTTCGTGCCGCGCGTCTTCGCCGGACGCCCTGCCTTTTCGCGGGGTTGGCTCCACCTCGCGCGGCGCGGAGCCGGCAAGGTTTTCGCGCACGCGCACGCATGGGGACACGGGCGCGCGGTCGCCGGGACGAGGGACTACCCCGAATGCGTCGGCCGGGGGACTGTGCCGCCGGGGGAGTCGAGGGGGAAACCGGATGAGCGCGCGCTGGAGCCCGGCGCTGGAGCTCGGTCACGACGTGATCGACCGGCAGCATCAGGAGCTGTTCCGCAGGTACGAGTCGCTGGTGCAGGCCATGGCGCGCGGGGACCGCGCCGAGGTGGCGCCGCTGTTCGAGTTCCTGGGCAGCTACGTGGTCGAGCACTTCGCGGACGAGGAGCGGCTCATGTCCGAGACCGGCTTCCCCGGCCTGACCGTGCACAAGGCCTCGCACGACCGCTTCGTGCGCGAGTACCACGCGCTCCGCGAGCTGTTCGAGCGGGCCGGGCCGAGCGCCGCCATCACGGTGCGGGCGGAGACCTGGATCGCCGACTGGCTGGCCACGCACATCGGCGCGACCGACGCCCACCTGGCGCGGCACCTGCGGGCAAGCCGGTGAGCGGGGCTGCGGCGCCGGGGCCGTGGCGTCCGGGACCGCGACCGGGGATACTGGGCGCCCCATGGTGATCGAGTGGACGCCGTCGCTCTCGGTGGGGGTGGCCGAGATCGACGCCCAGCACCAGGAGCTGTTCCGCCGCGCCGAGCGCCTGATCGTGGCGCTGCGCGCCGGCGACCGGTCCGAGGTCCAGCCGCTGCTCGAGTTCCTCGCCGACTACGTGGTCGAGCACTTCGAGGCGGAGGAGCGGGAGATGCGCGCGGTGGGGTTCCCGGAGTACGCCGCGCACAAGGCGGCCCACGACGCGTTCCGGCGCGACTTCGAGGATCTCGCGGGTGAGGTCCAGCGCAGCGGCGCCAGCCCGCTCGCCGCGCTCACGCTGCACAACTGGATCTCCGACTGGCTCCGCCGCCACATCGCCGGCGTGGACCAGGAGCTCGGGCGGTACCTGCTGGCGCGCGGGTAGCTCGGCGCCCGCGCCGCCGCGGTCCGCTCCGGCGCGTTCACGATCGGTCTCGTCGACCGCTCCGGTCGCCGACCGGAGAATCAGGCGGGAGCCCTGCGACGCCCCTCGACACGGTGCGGCAGGCTGTGCTCCACTTCGCCCCCGACGCCGAACCGCTGGACCGAGCCGAGCCCGCGACGCCCGACTTGATCCTCGACGCCCCGTTCCTCGCCCGCCCCGAGCGGACGGCGATCGCCATCGACCCTCGACCCCGCCAACGGCGCACGCCTCGCGTGCGCGCGCCGCCCCGTCGTCCCGGAGCCCGACATGACGATCCCGTTCAAGCGCGTGATGGCAGCGAACCGCGGCGAGATCGCGATCCGGATCTTCCGAGCCTGCACCGAGCTCGGCATCCAGACCGTCGCGATCTACTCGGAGGAGGACCGCCTCTCGCTGCACCGCTACAAGGCCGACGAGGCCTACCTGGTGGGCAAGGGGAAGCCGCCCATCGACGCCTACCTCGGCATCGAGGAGATCGTGGAGCTGGCGAGGCGGCTGGAGGTGGACGCGATCCACCCCGGCTACGGCTTCCTCTCGGAGAACCCGGAGTTCTCCGAGGCGTGCGAGCGCGCCGGCATCGCGTTCGTCGGCCCGACCTCCGAGATGCAGCGCAAGCTGGGCGACAAGGTGGCCGGCCGCAAGGCCGCGCAGGCCGCCGGCGTGCCGGTGGTCCCCGGCACCCCCGAGCCCATCCTCCACGACGAGGAGGCGCTCATCTTCGCGAAGCAGCACGGCTACCCCATCATCATCAAGGCGAGCGCCGGCGGCGGCGGCCGCGGCATGCGCGTGGCGCGCAGCCAGAAGGAGCTGCTGGAGGGGCTGGTCTCGGCGCGCAGCGAGGCGCGCGCCGCGTTCGGCAACGCGGCGGTGTTCCTGGAGCGCTACATCGAGCGCCCCAAGCACATCGAGGTCCAGGTGCTGGGCGACCACCACGGCGAGCTCGTCCACCTGTTCGAGCGCGACTGCTCCATCCAGCGCCGCCACCAGAAGGTGGTCGAGTTCGCCCCCTCGCTCGCGCTCACCGAGGCGCAGCGCGAGGCGATCTGCGGCGACGCGCTGAAGATCGCGCGGTCGGTGCGCTACCGGAACGCCGGCACGGTGGAGTTCCTGGTGGACCCGCAGGGGCGCCACTACTTCATCGAGGTCAACCCGCGCATCCAGGTGGAGCACACGGTCACCGAGAGCATCACCGGCCGGAACCTGGTGCAGGCGCAGCTCCTGGTGGCGCAGGGCAGGCGGCTCTCCGACCCGGAGATCGGGATCGCGCGGCAGCAGGACGTGCAGCGGCGCGGGTTCGCGGTGCAGTGCCGCATCACCACCGAGGACCCGCAGAACGGCTTCGCGCCGGACTACGGCGTGCTGAAGGCGTACCGCTCGCCGGGCGGCTTCGGCGTGCGGCTCGACGCGGGCTCGGCGTTCACCGGCGCGGTGATCACGCCGCACTACGACTCGCTGCTGGTGAAGATCACGACCTGGGGGCTGACGCTCGACGCCGCGGCGCACGTGATGGACCGGTCGCTGCAGGAGTTCCGCGTCCGCGGCGTCAAGACGAACATCGCGTTCCTCGAGAACGTGATGCGGCACCCGGTGTTCCTGTCCGGCCGCTGCGACACCTCCTTCATCGAGGACCACCCCGAGCTGCTGGCGCAGTCGGAGCGCAAGGACCGCGGGACGAAGCTGCTGCGCTACCTCGCCGACGTGACCGTGAACGGCTCGCCCGGCGTGTCGCGCGCCACGCGTCCGGCGGACATCCGTGAGCCGCGCCTGCCGAAGGTGGACCTGACCCGGCCGCGGCCCAAGGGCACCCGCGACATCCTGCTGGAGCGCGGTCCGGAGGGGCTGGCGCGCTGGGTGCTCGCCGAGAAGCGGCTGCTGTTCACCGACACGACCATGCGCGACGCGCACCAGTCGCTGCTCGCGACGCGGGTGCGCACCCACGACCTGCTCCGCATCGCGCCCGCGACCGGCGTGCTCGGCGCCGGGCTGTTCTCGCTGGAGATGTGGGGCGGCGCCACGTTCGACGTGGCGATGCGCTTCCTGCGCGAGGATCCCTGGGAGCGGCTGCACAAGCTGCGCAAGGAGGTCCCGAACGTCCTGTTCCAGATGCTGCTCCGCGGCTCGAACGCGGTCGGCTACACAAACTATCCCGACAACGTGGTCGAGCGCTTCGTGGAGGAGGCGGCGAGGTCGGGGATCGACGTGTTCCGCGTGTTCGACTCGCTGAACTGGACCCGGGGCATGAAGGTCGCCATGGAGGCGGTGCGCCGGCAGGGCAAGGTGTGCGAGGCGGCCGTCTGCTACACGGGCGACATCGACGACCCGAGGCGCGACAAGTACCCGCTCGATTACTACGTGAAGCTCGCGAAGGAGCTGGAGCGGATGGGCGCCCACTTCCTCGCGGTGAAGGACATGGCGGGCCTGCTGAAGCCATTCGCGGCCGCGAAGCTGGTGAAGGCGCTGAAGGACGCCGTCGGCCTGCCGGTGCACCTGCACACGCACGACACCTCCGGCGTGGCCTCCGCCACGCTGCTCGAGGCGACGAAGGCCGGCGTGGACGTGGTCGACGCGGCGCTGTCGCCGCTCTCCGGCCTCACGGCGCAGCCGAACCTGAACTCGCTCGCGGCCGTGCTGGAGGGGAGCGCCTGGGACCCGAAGCTCGATCGCGACGGGCTGCAGCAGCTCGCGAACTACTGGGAGACGGTGCGGGACTGGTACGCGCCGTTCGAGTCGGGCCTGAAGAGCGGGACGGCCGAGGTCTACCGGCACGAGATCCCGGGCGGCCAGTACTCCAACTACAAGCCGCAGGTGGCCGGGCTGGGCCTCCTCGACAGGTGGGAGGAGTGCAAGGACATGTACCGGAAGGTGAACCTGCTGTTCGGGGACATCGTGAAGGTGACGCCGTCGTCGAAGGTGGTCGGCGACATGGCCATGTTCCTGGTGAAGAACGGGCTCGAGCCGGAGGACCTGTTCACCGACAAGGCGAACGAGCTCGCGTTCCCGGAGTCGGTGGTGGGGCTCGCCCGCGGCATGCTCGGCCAGCTGCACGGCGGGTTCCCGGAGCGGCTGCGCGAGATCCTGCTCCGCGGCCAGGAGCCCATCACCTGCCGCCCGGGCGAGCTGCTCGAGCCGGCCGACCTCGAGGCCGAGCGGCGCAGGGCGGCGGAGCGGGTGGGGCACCCGGTGGACGACAAGGCGCTCGTGTCCTGGCTGCTCTACCCGAACGTCTGGCCGGAGCTCTCGCGCCACCGCGAGGCGTTCTCCGACACCTCGGTGGTCCCGACGCCGGTGTTCTTCTGGGGCCTCGAGCCCGGCCAGGAGACCAGCGTCGAGATCGAGCCCGGCAAGACGCTCATCGTGAAGCTGGTCTCGATGGGCAAGCTGGAGAAGGACGGGACCCGAGACCTGATCTTCGAGCTGAACGGCGAGGGGCGCACCATCACGGTGCGCGACGCCTCGGCCGCGCAGGCGTCGGCGGCGCGGGTGAAGGCGGAGCGCGGCAACCCGGCGCACGTGGGCGCGCCCATGCCGGGCAAGGTGCTGAAGGTGAACGTGAAGCCGGGCGACGAGGTGAAGGCCGGCGCCGTGCTGCTCGTCACCGAGGCGATGAAGATGGAGACGAACGTCAAGGCGAAGGGCGACTGCCGCGTCGCCGAGGTCCGCTTCAAGGAGGGTGACAAGGTCGAGAAGGAGGACCTGCTGCTCGTCCTCGGGTGATCGCCGGCTGAAACGTGAGGGGCGGCCCCCGCGCGGAGCCGCCCCTCACCCCCGTCCGTGCACTACGGCCGGTACACCCCGCCGTCGAGCGGCTTCGCCGCTCCATCGATCGTCACCGCGCCGGCCGCGCCGGCCGGCGTGCCCGCGCCGCCGCGGGCGGTGAGCGGCGCCGCCACCGCGGTCGCCGCGGTGGAGGAGGCCAGGTCGACGGTCCCTCCGACGCCGCCCGCCGTCGCGGCCGACGCGCCGCCGTCCACGGCCACCGCGCCGCAGGCGACGTGCGAGCCCGCCAGGTGGACGTGGCCGCCCACGCCGCCCTCGCCGGCGCCCCCGGCGCCCCCGGCGGCGCGGAGCGCGGCCTCGATCGCGATGCCGTCCGCGGCCACCG
The DNA here is from genome assembly GCF_000022145.1 of Anaeromyxobacter dehalogenans 2CP-1. Lineage (NCBI taxonomy): Bacteria > Pseudomonadati > Myxococcota > Myxococcia > Myxococcales > Anaeromyxobacteraceae > Anaeromyxobacter > Anaeromyxobacter dehalogenans. The sequence continues at coordinate 3,565,270 of NC_011891.1, read as the reverse complement.
CCGCCGGCGAGATCGTCGGCGCGCTCGCGCCGTCGACCCCGATCCAGCCGCCGTTCCCGCCGCCGTCGGCGCCGTCACCGCCGCCCGCGTCCACCGCGCCGGTCCCCACCTCGACGCGCACGTCGCCGTCGGCGAAGCCCTCCTGCCTCACCACCACCGCGCCGGCGTCGCCGCCCACGGTGCCGTCGCCGCCGCCCGCGTCGAGCTGGGCGAGCACCACCGCGCGCACCGCGCCGGTCGAGCCGGTCGCGAGCACCGCCACGCTCCCACCGGCGCCGCCGGGCCCGTTCGCCGCGCGCCCGCCGCGCGCCCGCAGCACGCCGGCCACGAGCGCCCGGCCGTCCGACGCCTCGAGGGCGGTCCCCGCGGCGGCGCCGCCGGGGCCGTCCACGGTGGCCGCGCCGCCCGAGGCGTCGAGCTCGCCCGCGCTGAAGGTGTCGCCCACCGCGCAGCCGGACAGGTACACGTACCCGCCGTCGCCGCCGCCGCGGGCGCCGTTCCCGCCGCGCGCGACGATGCGGCCGAGGTTGTGGGCGTCGCAGGTGCCCGCCTCGCCCCAGATGCCCCACAGCGAGGCGGCGATCGCGGAGCCGCCGGCGCCGTCGGTGCCCTCACCGCCGGACCCGTCGATGACCCCGGTGTTCACCAGCGGCCCGTCGGAGGCGCCGAGATCCAGCTCGCCGGCGTGGCCGCCGGAGGTGCCGCGGCCGCCGCGCGCGAGGATGGCGCCCGCGTTCACGATGGCGCCCGAGGTGCGCACGGTCACGCCGCCCGATCCGAGCCCGTCGCCGGCCGAGTCCGGCGGCGTGCCGTCGATCCGGCCGCTCGCGGAGACGTGCAGCGCGGCGGCGCGGAGCGAGATCGTCGCGGTGGACTGGCTGGCGTCGTACAGGGTGGTGACGACGGTCCCGTCCACCCGGATCGCGCCGTCCACCAGCAGGTACGCCACGGCGGATCCGTCCGGATCCAGCGTGAGCGTCGCCCCCGCCTTCACCCAGAGGCCGGTCGCCGGGCTCGCGCCGTCGTCGCCCAGGATCGGGCCCGCGGCGAGCAGCGTCGCGTCGGAGGAGAGGGTCCGCGGGTTCGCGCCCAGGTCGGGCGCGGGCACGATCGGGATGGCGAGCGCGGGGGGCGCGACGCCGGGGCGGAGCGAGACGCCGCCGCCCGGCGTGACGGAGACGATGAACGCGCCGCCACCGCCGCCGGTGCTGGTGCGGCCGGTCCCGCCCCGCGCGCTCACGGCGGGCGTCGCGGCGGACGGGCCGTCGCCGCCGCCGCTCGAGCAGGCGGCCAGCGCGAGCGCGCAGGCGAGGGGAAGGGACGTCCTCAGGTCGAGACGGATCAAAAGGTGCTCCTCGGGGCCCGCCCGCGGAGCGCGGGCTCGAGCGGGGGCAGGAGTGCCCGCCGCGACGGCACCGGGCAAGCGGACGCGCGGGGGCCTGCCCGGGGGGCCAGTGGGCCGGGACGCGCACGCGAGGCGCGAGCACGGGATGCCCGCGCGGGTCGCCGACGGGTACCGACCCGGGGGCTGGCTGGCGCGGCCCCCACGCCCCGTTATCTCCGTCCCGTCGATCTCTCGTGCACCCGGAGCGCCATGCTCGAGCACAGCACTGCAGCGGGGGAGGCGGGGGCCGGCCGCGCGTCCCAGCCTCCGCTCGTCAACGACTTCTCCATCCAGGTCGCCACCGCGAACGGCTCGGGCTCGCAGAGCTCGAACACGGTGCTGCTGCGGTCGCTGTTCCAGATGGGCATCCCGGTCTCGGGCAAGAACCTGTTCCCCTCCAACATCGCGGGGCTGCCCACCTGGTACACGGTGCGTGCGTCCCGGGACGGCTGGACCGCGCGCAAGAAGGAGATCGACCTGCTGGTCGCGATGAACCCGGAGACCGCGCGCGAGGACGTGCGCGCGCTCTCCCCGGGCGCCGCCGTGGTCTACGACGCGCCCCTCGCGCTCGCCTCGCTGCGAGACGACCTCGTGTTCTACCCGGTCCCGTTCGACGAGGTGATCGCGCCGGTCGCGAGCGAGGCCCGGCTCCGGAAGCTCCTGCGGAACATGGCGTACGTGGGCGTGCTGGCGCGGTTGCTCGGGATCGAGATGGGCGAGGTCGAGCGCGCCATCGGGCGCGTCTTCGGGCAGAAGGCGCGGGCCCGCGAGCTGAACGTGGCCGCGGCGCGCGCCGGGTTCGAGCACGCCGGCACGCTGGAGAAGCGCGACCGCCTCTCGGTCCGGCGCATGGACGCGACCGCCGGGAAGATCATCGTGGACGGGAACTCCGCCGCGGCGCTCGGAGCGCTGTTCGCCGGCGTCACCGTGGTGGCCTGGTACCCGATCACGCCCTCGTCCTCGCTGGTCGAGACGCTCATCGGCCACCTCCGCGAGCACCGCGTGGACGCGGACGGCCGGGCCACCTACGCGGTGGTCCAGGCCGAGGACGAGCTGGCGGCGGTGGGCATGGCGATCGGCGCCGGCTGGGCGGGCGCGCGCGCCATGACCGCGAGCGCGGGCCCGGGGCTCTCGCTCATGGCCGAGTTCGTCGGGCTCGCCTACTACGCCGAGATCCCGGTCGTGATCTTCGACGTCCAGCGCGTCGGCCCGTCCACCGGCCTGCCCACCCGCACGTCGCAGGGCGACGTGCTCTCCACCGCGTTCCTCTCGCACGGCGACACGCAGCACGTGCTGCTGTTCCCGGGCTCGGTGGAGGAGTGCTTCGCGATGGGCGTGGAGGCGTTCGACGTCGCCGAGCGGCTGCAGACGCCGGTGTTCGTGATGACCGATCTCGACCTGGGGATGAACAACTGGATGGCGGACCCGTTCCCGTACCCCGACCGCCCCATCGACCGCGGCAAGGTGCTCTCGAAGGAGGACCTCGAGCGGCTGGGCGGCTTCGCCCGCTACCGCGACGTGGACGGCGACGGGATCGGGTGGCGCACGCTGCCGGGGACCGATCACCCGCGCGCCGCGTACTTCACCCGCGGCACCGGCCACGACGACGCGTCGGCGTACAGCGAGAGCCCGACCGTGTTCGAGCAGAACATGGCCCGGCTGGCGCGGAAGCTCGACGGGGCCCGCGCGCTCCTGCCGGCGCCGGAGCGGCACGGCGGCGGCAGCGCGCCGGTGGGCATCGTCGCGTACGGCTCCTCCCACCCCGCCATCCTGGAGGCGCGCGCGCAGCTCGCGGCCGAGGCGGGCCTCGAGGCCGACTACCTGCGCGTCCGCGCCTACCCGTTCTCGCGGGAGGTGGAGGCGTTCGTGCGCGCGCACGAGCGGGTCTACGTGGTCGAGCAGAACCGCGACGGCCAGCTCGCCGCGCTGCTGAAGCTGGATCTCCCCGCCGAGCTGGTGCCGCGGCTGCGCGGCATCGCCCACGTGCACGGGCTCCCGCTCGACGCGCGCTCGGTGACCGACGAGCTGCTGGCGAAGGAGGCGAGGTGACCATGGCCGCTCCCGTTCCCCCCGGCGCCGCCGCCCCTCGCCAGAACCGCCTCGGCCTCGCCATCGCGGACTACAAGGGCGGCAAGACCACCCTGTGCGCCGGCTGCGGGCACAACGCCATCTCCGAGCGCCTGCTCGAGGCGATGTTCGACCTGGGTGTCCCGCCCGAGCGGGTGGCCAAGTTCTCCGGCATCGGCTGCTCGTCCAAGACGCCCGCCTACTTCATGAGCCGCTCGCACGCGTTCAACGCCGTGCACGGGCGCATGCCGGCGGTCGCGACCGGCGCCCTGCTCGCGAACCGGACGCTCGTCGGGGTGGGCGTGTCCGGCGACGGCGACACCGCGTCCATCGGCATCGGCCAGTTCGCGCACCTCATGCGCCGCAACCTGCCCATCCTCTACGTCGTCGAGGACAACGGCGTGTACGGCCTCACCAAGGGCCAGTTCTCCGCAACCGCCGACGTCGGCTCGCGCCTGAAGAGCGGCGTCGCGAACGAGCTGCCGCCCATCGACACCTGCGCGCTCGCCGTCCAGCTCGGCGCCACCTTCGTCGGCCGCTCCTTCTCCGGCGACAAGCGCCAGCTCTCGGCCATGCTCAAGGCGGCGCTCTCGCACCGCGGCACCGCCATGCTCGACGTGCTCTCGCCCTGCGTCACGTTCAACGATCACGAGGGCTCGACGCGCTCGTTCGCGTACGTGAAGGAGCACGACGCGCCGCTGCAGGAGCTGTCGTACGTGCCGGCGTTCGAGGACGTGACCGTGGACTACGATCCCGGCACCACGGTCGACGTCGAGCTGCACGACGGCGCGCACCTGCGGCTCCGGAAGCTGGAGGAGGGGTTCGACCCCCGCGACCGGACCCGGGCGGTGGCGCGGCTGATGGAGGCGTCCGCCCGCGGCGAGGTGCTCACCGGCGTGTTCTTCGTGGACGCGAAGGCGGCCTCGCTGACCGACCAGCTCCGGATGGTGGAGGCGCCGCTGGCGACGCTGCCGGAGGCGCGGGTGCGGCCGCCGCCGGCGGTGCTCGAGGAGATCATGGCGTCGCTGCGCTGATCAGCGCGCCAGGAGCCGCGGCCAGACGCGCCAGCTGCAGGCGCCCTGCGCGTCCTGCTGCGACACCGTGCCGTCCCAGCCCTGGTCCACCGCGCCGGTGGTGCAGGCGCCGACGCCCGGCCGGCGCAGCCAGATCCGCCCGCACAGGCGCCCCGAGGGCGCGCGCAGCTCGATGGCCTGGGCGCAGTCCGCCGCGGCCGCGCCGGGCGGCGGCAGCAGCGCGTAGCCCGCGTTGCCGCGCGTGAAGCGCAGGCTCCACCCGGCGCGGCCGGCCAGCCACCCGGGGAGCGGCGCGCTGGTGGTGGCCAGCCGAGGGTAGACCCGCCGGAACGCGCCGTCGGCGCGCAGGGCGAGCCCGCCGTCGAGCAGCGGCACCAGCTCCAGCTCGTGCCGGAGCGCGCTCGAGCCCGTGAGGTCGGCGGAGCGCTCGACCAGCTCGCCCACGGCGAGCGCGCCGCCGGCGCCGTCCAGCCAGGCCACGTCCACCCAGGCCGAGCGCTGCCACACCGCGAGCGCCTCGCCGCTGCGCGAGACGCCGCCCACCAGGAACGTCACGTCGGACTCGCTGCGCGCGCCGAAGCGGGCCGGCTCGGCCCAGCGCGGCGCGCCGGCCGCGTCGAAGCGCTGGGCGTGGAGCGCGCTCCAGTGGTTGCCGGCGACGGCGGTGTCGGCGACCAGCGCCAGCGCGCCGCCGGACGGATCGCCGGCCAGGCTCGCACCGCGCAGCACGGCCAGCGCCGGATCGGAGGACACGGTCTCGGCGCCCGCCGCGGCGCCGTCGCTCGCGAGCGCGACGACGCGCACCGCCGGGCCGCCCGGGGCGGCGTCGTCCTGGGCCAGCCCGAGCCAGCCCGAGGGCTGCGTCAGGAGCGGCCAGGCCCGGAACGTGCGCCCGGGCGCGCCGCCCGGGTCGAACACCTGCCAGCTCGTGCCGCCGGCGTCGCGCGCCGCCGCGGCCACCTGCCCGGTCCCATCCGACAGCGCCGCCCCGCAGGTCGCGTCCGCCGGCGCGGCGCGCGCGAGGATCACCGGCTCGGGCGCACCGTCCGGCACCAGGCCGGCGCACTCGCCGGACGCGTCCAGCCGCTCGATGGTGAGCGCGGCGGCGGGCGCGGCGGACGGCGGCGTGGGGACCGGGTCCGGCGCCGCCGGCGGCGGGGGGCTCGCGGAGGGCGGCGCAGGAGCGGGGCCGCCCCCTCCGCAGGCGAGCGAGAGGGCGAGCACGGCGGGGAGGGCGGTGCGCACGGGCCGAATCTCGGCACGCCGCCCCGCCCGCGCCTGCCCGCCTGCCCGCCCCGCCTGCGGCGAACCGGGCGGTGCGAGCGCACGCCGGCCGGGTTAGGACGGATGCATGCGCGCGATCCGGTTCCACGAGCACGGCGGCCCCGAGGTCCTGAAGCTGGAGGACGTTACCGTCGGTGATCCCGGGCCGGGCGAGGCCCGGCTCCACATCGCCGCCGCCGGCGTGAACTTCGTGGACGTGTACCAGCGGTCCGGCCTGTACCCGATGCAGCTCCCGGCCGGCCTGGGCGTCGAGGCGGCGGGGCGGGTGGAGGCCGTGGGCGCGGGCGTGGACCACTTCCGCCCGGGCGACCGGGTCGCGTTCGTCGGCGGGCCGGGCTGCTACGCCGAGGCGCGGGTGGTCCCGGCCGACCGGCTGGTGCGCCTGCCCGACGCGATCTCCGACCGCACCGCGGCCGGCGCCATGCTGAAGGGGCTCACGGCGCAGGTGCTCATCCGGCGCACCTACCCGGTGAAGGCGGGCGACGTGGTCCTCTGGCATGCGGCGGCAGGTGGGGTCGGGCTCATCGCGATCCAGTGGCTGAAGGCGCTCGGCGCGACCGTGATCGGCACGGTGGGCAGCGACGAGAAGGCGGCGCTGGCGCGCGCCCACGGCTGCGACCACGCCATCGTGTACACGCGCGAGGACTTCGTGGCGCGGGTGCGGGAGATCACCGGCGGCGAGGGCGTGCCGGTGGTGTACGACTCGGTCGGCAAGACCACCTTCGCCGGCTCCATCGACTGCCTGCGGCCGCTCGGCATGATGGTGACGTTCGGCAACGCGTCCGGGCCGGTGCCGCCGCTGGACCCGCTGCTGCTCTCGCGCAAGGGCTCGCTGTACCTCACGCGGCCGAGCGTGTTCACCTACGTGGCGCGGCGCGCGGATCTGGAGCGCAGCGCCGCCGAGCTGCTCGAGGTGGTCGGGAGCGGGGCGGTGAAGGTGGAGGTCGGCCGCGCGCTGCCGCTGGCGCAGGCGGCCGAGGCGCACCGCGCGCTGGAGGCGCGCGCCACCACGGGCTCGCTGGTGCTCGAGCCGTAGCCGGCGCGGCGTGGTCCTCACGGCGATCGTGCGTGACGCGCGGCGTCGCGCACGCACACCCTTCCACCCGGGCCCGCGCGCGTCTAGGATTCCGCCCCCGTTTCCCCTCCCGGAGGCAGAGCCTTGAACGCACCATCCTACGTCAGCGGGCCGTCCACCACGCCGCTCCTCGGCGAGACCATCGGCGAGAACCTGCGCCGCACGGTCCAGCGGTTCCCGGATCGCGACGCGCTGGTGTCGGTGTACCAGGGCTACCGCGCGACCTACCGGCAGTTCTGGGAGGAGACGTCGCTGGTGGCGCGCGGGCTGCTGGTCCGCGGCGTCAAGAAGGGCGACCGCGTCGGCATCTGGGCGCCGAACCGGTACGAGTGGGTGGTGATCCAGTACGCGTCGGCGCGCATCGGCGCGATCCTGGTCAACATCAACCCGGCCTACCGCGTGCACGAGCTGGAGTACGCGCTCAAGCAGTCGGGCGTGTCCACGCTGCTGCTCGCGCGGACGTTCCGCAACGCGGACTACGTGGCCATGGTGCGCGACGTGCGGCTCCGCTGCCCCGAGCTGCGCCAGACCATCGTCATCGACGACGAGTGGGGCGCCCTCAAGCACGACGCGCTGCGCTTCAGCGAGGACGAGCTGGCGCGCCTCGAGCGCGACCTCCAGTTCGACGACCCCATCAACATCCAGTACACCAGCGGCACCACCGGGTTCCCCAAGGGCGCCACCCTCTCGCACCACAACATCGTCAACAACGGCTTCTTCATCGGCGAGTTCCTGCGCTACACCGACGCCGACCGGGTGTGCATCCCGGTGCCGTTCTACCACTGCTTCGGCATGGTCCTCGCCAACATGGCCATCACCACGCACGGCGCGGCCATGGTGATCCCGCTCGACAACTTCGACCCGCTCACGGTGATGCGCACCGTGCAGCAGGAGCGCTGCACCGCGCTGTACGGCGTGCCCACCATGTTCATCGCGGAGCTCGATCACCCCGAGTTCCAGGCGTTCGACTTCTCCTCGCTGCGCACCGGGATCATGGCCGGCTCGCCCTGCCCGGTGGAGGTCATGAAGAAGGTCCAGAAGGACATGCACATGCCGGAGGTCACCATCTGCTACGGCATGACCGAGACCTCGCCGGTGTCGACGCAGTCGCGCACCGACGATCCGCTGGAGAAGCGGGTGACCACGGTCGGCCAGGTCCACCCGCACGTCGAGATCAAGATCGTCGATCCCACCACCGGCCGGATCGTGCCGCGCGGCACGCCGGGCGAGCTGTGCACCCGCGGCTACTCGGTGATGCTCGGCTACTGGCGCGATCCGCACGCCACCCGCGAGGCCATCGACGACGGCCGCTGGATGCACACCGGCGACCTCGCCACCATCGACGAGCACGGCTACGTGAAGATCGTCGGGCGCATCAAGGACATGGTGCTGCGCGGCGGCGAGAACATCTTCCCGCGCGAGGTGGAGGAGTTCCTCTACACGATCCCGGGCGTCTCCGACGTGCAGGTGATCGGCGTGCCCGACGTGAAGTACGGCGAGGAGCTGATGGCCTGGGTGAAGCTGCGGCCCGGCGTGACGCTGACCGGCGAGGAGGTCCGCGCCTACTGCAAGGGCAAGATCGCGACCTACAAGATCCCGCGCTACTACAAGTTCGTGGACGGCTTCCCGATGACGGTCTCCGGCAAGGTCCAGAAGTACAAGATGCGCGAGACCGCCATCCAGGAGCTGGGCCTCCAGCAGGCGGCCTCCATCGAGACCGCGTGAGCGCCGGCGCGCGGGGGACGCGCACCCCCGCACGGTGCCCGGGCGCCCGCTCCCCCCGCCGCCTTCGCGGCGCGTCGCGCTCGTGCGGGCGCGTGCCTACCTTCTGCGTCGGACGGGCAGACGCCCGCCAGGAGGGGACCATGCGTAAACTGGCTGTGTTGATGGGCGCGCTGCTGCTCGCCGGGACGGCGGCGGCGAACGACCGCCTGGGGAGCACCAAGGAGGAGACGAAGGAGGCCGGGCAGGCGGCCGCGCGCGACACGAAGAGCTCGGCCGATCGCGCCGGGCAGTGGACGCGCGATCAGACCGGCACCGGGAGCGCGAACGAGCCGGGCATGCACCAGAACACGGCGCAGGCCGAGCAGCGCCGGGACGAGATGTCGAAGAAGGACTTCGACATCAAGGGCAAGATCTCCAAGGTGTCGCAGACCGCCATCACGCTGGATCGCGACGACGCGACCACCGCGACGCTCCACTGCGACCGGAACACCAAGGTGGAGCTGGACGGCAACACCGCCCGGCTCACGCAGCTCAAGCCCGGCCAGGACGTGAAGGCGTCCTTCAACCTCAAGGGCGACAAGCCCATGGCGATCGAGGTGAAGGCGGACTCGAACAAGTAGCGCCGTTCGCGCCGGAGGCAGCACGGGCCTCGCGCGTCGTGCGCGGGGCCCGTGCCGTCCTCGCGTCGCCGGCGCCGCCCGGCGGCGCGCGAGCCGCGAGGCTCAGGACTGCTGCTTCACCTCGTGCACCAGCTTCGCGAGCGAGGCCTTCGCGTCGCCGAACAGCATCGAGGTGTTCTCGGCGTAGAACAGCTCGTTCTCGATGCCCGCGAAGCCCGGGTTCATCGAGCGCTTCATGACGATGACCTGCTTCGCCTTGTCCACGTCGAGGATGGGCATCCCGTAGATGGGCGAGGCGCGATCGTTCCGCGCCGCGGGGTTGACGACGTCGTTCGCGCCGATCACCAGGGCCACGTCGGCGTTCTGGAACTCGTCGTTGATCTCGTCCATCTCCTTGAGCTTGTCGTAGGGGATGTCCGCCTCGGCGAGCAGCACGTTCATGTGGCCGGGCATGCGGCCCGCCACCGGGTGGATGGCGTAGAGCACCGTCCCGCCGTTCTTCTCGACGAGCTGGGCCAGCTCCCGGACCTGGTGCTGCGCCTGCGCCACAGCCATGCCGTAGCCGGGGACCACGATCACGAGCCGCGCGAACGCGAGCTGGATGGCGGCGTCCTCCGGGGTGATGGAGCGGACCGTCAGCCCCTGGGCGGTCTTGGCGGACGCCGCCGGCGCCGAGCCGAACGCGCCGAACAGCACGTTCGTGAACGACCGGTTCATCGCCCGGCTCATGATGATCGACAGGATGAAGCCCGAGGCGCCGTCGAGCGCCCCGGCGATGATGAGCACGTTGTTGCCGATGGCGAAGCCCGTCGCGGACGACGCCAGGCCGGCGTACGAGTTGAGCAGGGAGATGACCACCGGCATGTCTGCGCCGCCGATGGGGAGCACCAGCGACACCCCGAACAGCAGCCCCAGCCCGACCATGGCGTAGAACGCCGCCGGGTGCGCCCCGGGATCGTGGATGAGCCAGCCGAACAGCCCGAGCGCGGCGGCGAACATCAGCAGCGAGACCACGTTCTGGCCGGGGAAGGTGACCGGCCGCGAGGGGAGCAGCTCCTGGAGCTTCCCGAACGCCATGAAGCTGCCGGTGATGGTGAGGGCGCCGAACAGCACCTCGAAGCCCAGCGCCGCCATCGTGCCGCGGCCCACCTGGGCGCCGTTGCCCAGGTGCCAGTACTCCGCGACGCCCACCAGCGTGGCGGCGACCGCGCCGAACATGTGCGAGATGGCGATGCGCTGCGGCATCGCGGTCATGGGGACGTAGACGCCGAGCGGGTAGCCGATGGCCGACCCGAGCGCCAGGCCGGCCAGGATCCACCCGTAGTGGACGACATCGTGGTGCACGAGCGTGCCCACGATCGCGAGCAGCATGCCGACGGCGGCGAGCTGCATGCCGCGGCGGGCCTTGTCCGGGATAGTGAGGCTGCGGAGGCCGAGGATGAACAGGACCGACGCGGCGAGGTACGCCGCCTCGATGAACAGCGTGCGCGGGCTCACTTCTTCTGGCCTCCCGCCCGGTCGGCGCGCTTGAACATCTTGAGCATGCGGTCGGTGATGATGAAGCCGCCCACCACGTTGATGGTCGCGGAGGTGACCGCCACGAACCCGAGGACGTTCGCGAGCAGCCCGCGCTCCGCCCCGGCCATCACCAGCGAGCCCACCAGCGAGATGGCGCTGATGGCGTTGGTGGCCGACATGAGCGGGGTGTGCAGCAGCGCCGGGACCCGGGTGATGACGAAGAACCCGACGAAGCCGGCGAGGACGAAGACGTAGATCTGGATGAGCTCGAGCATGTGGTCAGGCCCGCACCTTCCCGCCGTGCACCACCAGCATGGCGGCGGCGATCTCCTCCTGCGCGTCGAGGTCCGCCTTCCCGTCCTTGAACAGGTGGGCGAGCAGCGTGACCACGTTGCGGCCGTACATCTGGCTGGCGTGGAACGGCACCGTGGACGGGAGGTTGACCGCGCCGATCACCGACACGCCGGCGTCCACCACCGTCTCGCCGGCGCGCGTCAGCTCGCAGTTGCCCCCGGTCTCGGCGGCCAGGTCCACCACCACCGAGCCGGGCCGCATGGAGCGGACCATGTCCGCGGTGATCAGGCGCGGCGCCGGCCGGCCCGGAATCTGCGCGGTGGTGATCACGAGGTCCATGTCCTTCACGTGGCCGGCGATGGCGGCGAGGACGCGCTCCTGCTCGGACTGGCCCAGCTCCTTCGCGTAGCCGCCCGTGCCCTCGGCGGCCACCGCGGGCACCTCCACGAACGCGGCGCCGAGCGACTGCACCTGCTCCTTCACGACCGGCCGCACGTCGAACGCGGACACCACGGCGCCGAGCCGGCGCGCCGTGGCGATCGCCTGCAGCCCCGCCACGCCGGCGCCGACCACGAACGCCTTCGCGGGCGCGAGCGTGCCGGCCGCGGTGGTCATCATGGGGAGGATGCGGGGGAGGGCGCTCGCGCCGAGCAGCACGGCCTTGTAGCCGGCGAGCGTGGCCTGCGACGAGAGCGCGTCCATGGACTGTGCCCGCGTGGTGCGGGGGACCTTCTCCATGGCCATCGCGTCCACGCCGCGCGCGGCGAGCCGCTCGAGGAGCGGCCCGGCGGCGTGCGGCGCGAGCAGGCCGACCAGCAGCGCGCCGGGCGGGAGCCGCTCCACCTGCGCCTCGGAGGGCCGCTGCACCGCCGCGACCACGCGCGCGCCGTCGAGCGCGGCGGCCGCGTCGCCCACCTGCGCGCCGGCCGCCGTGTAGGCCGCGTCGGGGAAGCCGGCGGCCTCGCCCGCGCCGCGCTCCACGCGGACCTCGTGGCCCTGCTTCACCAGCCGTGTGACGTTCTCGGGGACCAGGGCCACCCGGAGCTCTCCGGGCGCCCCCTCACGTAGCACCGCGATGCGCATCGTCGTCGTAGACCTCGGTCCATCGGGGGTATCCCCCGGACGTGGGCAAAAGAAGGCCCCACGCGGGGAATACCCGCAAGGCGAGCCGGGTCGTCCCGCCGGCGTCGTTGACGGATGGTGAATGCCTGCGCGCCGTCGCGCAGCCGCGGCGCGGGTGCGTCAGCGGCCGTCGATGTACGTCTGCAGCTGCTCGATGAGGAACTGCTTCTCGTCCAGCATGAGCTGGATGATGTCGCGCATCGAGACCACGCCCACCACCTGGCCGCCCTCCTCGACGAGCAGGTGGCGGGTGGTGTGGTCGCGCATCAGCCCGGCCACCTCCACCTCGGTGGCGCTGCTGGAGACGCGCGGGAGCCCCTGGCGCATCGCCTCGCGCATGGGATGGTTCGCGTCGGCGCCGCGCGCGAGCACGGTCGCGACGAGATCGCGCTCCGTCACCAGGCCGACGATCCGGCCCCCGTCGCGGACCGCCACCGAGCCGATCTTGCGCTCCGACATGAGGCGCGCCGCCTCGCGGATCGGCGCGGTCGCCTCGAGGGACACCATCTCGCGGGTCACGTGCTTGTGGATCGACGCCATCGGGCGCCTCCTTGTGAAAGGATGGCCTAATCGGCCGCGGCCGCCGCGCATCCCACGTCGGAGCGCGCCTGGTGGGGGCGGGGACCGCGGCGCGCCGCGTCAGCCGGGGGCCGCGGCGGCGTCACAGCGCGTCCGTCCCCACCGGCCACATGCCGAGGCGGATGCCCTGGTACCGCTTGCGGCACTCCGCGGGCGCGTCGGGCCGGTCCCAGACGATCCCGGCGAACGCCGCGTCCACGTCCTTCCACCGCGGGTTCGAGTGGGTCGGGTCCCCCAGCTTGTAGTGCCCGAGCTCGTGCAGCAGCTCCGCCGCCTCGAAGCAGCCCCCCGAGTCGTCCGGCACGTGCAGCGACAGCGTGTGCTGGATGTAGTCGGTGCAGCCCTCGTTGCGGGTGGCCAGGTAGCAGACGTACTCGGTCGTGTCCCGGTACTGGATCCGCCAGCCGGACAGCGAGTGAAGGTTCCAGAACGGCAGCTCCAGCTCGAGCAGGCGGTCCATCCTGGCCCTGGCCGCCTCGAGGTCGGCGGGCGGCGACTCGAACTCGACGCAGGCGCCGTGGCTCTCGAACGAGCAGTGCCACGGATCGCAGGCCGCCAGGGACAGGAGCGCCGCGGCCGCGGCCACCGCCGCACCCGCCCCCCGGAGCCTCCCCGCCCGCCCGACCGCCGCGCCCGCCACCGGCCGTACGCTGCGCACGCGGCCGGCCGGCGCGGAACGCCCCTCGCAGCGCAGGACCCGCCGCCGCACGGCCGCCCGCCGGCGCGGCGCCGCCCCGCGCAGCGGCGCGCAGGCCACCGTCCGGCCCGGAGGGGCGCCGCGCGCGCGTCCTCCGCGCGGGGAGGGCGGTCCGGATGTACCTTACGGACTCGCATCAGGGACGAGCGGGCCCGGCCGGCCCGGGGAGGCACATGGCGATCTCGCAGCGCAGGCGGGCGGTCGATCCGCTCTGGTTCAAGGACGCGGTCATCTACGAGACGCACGTGAAGTCGTTCTACGACTCCAACGGCGACGGCGTGGGCGACCTGCGCGGGCTGGTGGAGAAGCTCGACTACCTCCAGGACCTCGGCATCACCTGCCTCTGGCTGCTGCCGTTCTTCCCGTCGCCGCTGCGCGACGACGGCTACGACATCGCCGACTACAAGGGCATCCACCCCGACTACGGCACGGTGGACGACTTCCGCCAGCTCGTGGCCGCGGCGCACGCCCGCGGCATCCGCGTGGTGGTGGAGCTGGTGGTGAACCACACCTCCGACCAGCACCCCTGGTTCCAGCGCGCCCGGCGCGCGCCGCCCGGCTCGCCGGAGCGCGCCTACTACGTGTGGAGCGACACCGACGAGCGCTACCGCGACGCCCGCATCATCTTCACCGACACCGAGAAGTCGAACTGGACCTGGGATCCGGAGGCGAAGCAGTACTACTGGCACCGCTTCTTCTCGCACCAGCCGGACCTGAACTTCGAGAACGCCGTGGTGCTCGGCGAGGTGCTGGACGCGCTGCGCTTCTGGGCCGAGATGGGCGTGGACGGCTTCCGGCTGGACGCGGTGCCGTACCTGGTCGAGCAGGAGGGGACGAGCTGCGAGAACCTGCCCGGCACGCACGAGCTGATCCGCCGGATCCGGGCGTACGTGGACCAGCACTTCCCCGGCCGCATGCTGCTCGCCGAGGCGAACCAGTGGCCGGCCGACGTGCGCCCGTACTTCGGCGAGGGCGACGAGTGCCACATGGCGTTCCACTTCCCGCTCATGCCGCGCATCTTCATGGCGCTGCGGCTCGAGGACGTGGAGCCCATCGTCGAGATCATGCGCCGCACCCCGGCCATTCCGGACACCTGCCAGTGGGCGCTGTTCCTGCGCAACCACGACGAGCTGACGCTGGAGATGGTGACCGCCGACGAGCGCGACTACATGTACCTCGCGTACAGCCAGGACCCGCGCATGAAGCTGAACGTCGGGATCCGGCGCCGGCTCGCGCCGCTGGTGGACAACAGCCGCCGGCGCATGGAGCTGCTCAACTCGCTCCTGTTCTCGTTCCCGGGGACGCCCATCGTCTACTACGGCGACGAGCTCGGCATGGGCGACAACATCTACCTCCACGACCGCAACGGCGTGCGCACGCCCATGCAGTGGAGCCCGGACCGGAACGCCGGCTTCTCCCGCGCCGATCCCGGCCGGCTCTACTCCGCGCCCATCTCCGACGCGGTGTACGGGTACCAGGCGGTGAACGTCGAGGCCCAGCTGCGCGACCCGTCCTCGCTGCTGCACTGGATGCGGAACACGATCGCGCTGCGGAAGCTGTTCCGGGCGTTCGGGCGCGGCACCATGGAGTTCCTGCCGGTGCAGAACCGCAAGGTGCTCGCCTACGTCCGCCGCCACGACGAGGACGTGATCCTGTGCGTGGCGAACGTGTCGCGCTTCGCCCAGCCGGCGCAGCTCGACCTCTCCCACCTCGAGGGCTACGTGCCGGTGGAGATGGTCGGGTACACCGAGTTCCCGCGCATCGGGCGGCAGCCCTACGCGCTGACGCTCGCGCCGTACGGCTACTTCTGGTTCGAGCTGCGCAAGCCCGCCTGAGCGGGCGCGCGCCCGTACACGGTCGCGAGCCGCCGCAGCCGGTCGGCCAGCCCGGCGTCGAGCGCGTCCTCGCGCACCCGCCAGCGCCAGTTGCCGCCCAGGGTGGCGGGCGTGTTCATGCGCGCCTCCGAGCCGAGGCCCAGCGCGTCCTGGAGCGGGAACACGGCCGTGTCGGCAACGGACCCGAGCACCGCGCGGATCATCGCGCCCGGCACGTCGCGCCCGTCCACCCCGAGGTACTCGAGCGCGAACGCCTTCTCTCGCGCCACCGCCTCGGCCGTCCGGACGCTGTCGCCCGCTCCGCCCCGCCACCAGCCCGCCACGGTGTCGTTGTCGTGCGTGCCGGTGTACGCGACCAGGTCCGGCGCGTAGTTGTGGGGCTGGAACGTGGGCGCCTGCGGGTCCTCCCCGAACGCGAACTGCAGGATGGCCATCCCCGGCAGGCCGAAGCGCCGCCGGAGCGCCTCCACCTCCGGCG
Organism: Anaeromyxobacter dehalogenans 2CP-1; assembly: GCF_000022145.1. NCBI lineage: Bacteria > Pseudomonadati > Myxococcota > Myxococcia > Myxococcales > Anaeromyxobacteraceae > Anaeromyxobacter > Anaeromyxobacter dehalogenans. Next base: position 3,549,558 of record NC_011891.1, on the reverse strand, counting down.
TGATGACGCCCAGGTTCTCGGCCACGAACGGCAGCGGGCCGAGCGCGCGGAGGAGCGCCTCGAACAGCCTCGCGCCCGGGCCGGGCACCCAGCGGCCGCGCTCCGCGGTGGGCGCGCCGGCGGGGATCTCCCAGTAGGCCTCGAAGCCCCGGAAGTGGTCGAGCCGGATGCGGTCCACCAGCGCGAGCGTGCCGCGCACGCGCTCGATCCAGAAGCGCCAGCCCTCGCGCGCCACCGCCTCCCAGTCGTAGAGCGGGTTCCCCCAGCGCTGGCCGGTGGCGCTGAAGTAGTCCGGCGGGACGCCCGCGACCACCGACGGTTCGCCGGAGGCGTCGAGCCGGAACAGCTCCGGCCGCGCCCACACCTCCGCCGAGTCGTGGGCCACGTAGATGGGCAGGTCGCCCATCAGCTCGATCCCGAGCGCGCGGCAGCGAGCGCGCAGCGCCGCCCACTGGCGGGAGAAGGCGAACTGCGCGAACACCTCGGCGAACACCTCGTCCGCGAAGCGCGCCCGCGCCGCCTCGAGCGCCCTCGGCTCGCGCCGGGCGAGCGGCGCCGGCCAGGCCGTCCAGGGCCGGCCGCCGTGCGCCGCCTTCAGCGCCGCGAACAGCGCCCAGTCCTCCAGCCACGCCCCCTCGCGCGCGCGGAAGTCCTCCAGCTCCGCCGCGCGCTCGCCGTCGGCGCCGGCCCGGAACGCCCGCGCCGCGCGCGCCAGCCGCTCGCGCTTCCACTCCAGCGCCGCGTGGAGGTCGGCCCGCCCCGGCTCGCCGGCGGGGGCCCCGGCGAGCTCGCCGTCCTCGAGCCAGCCCTCGTTGCGGAGCACCTCCAGCGAGACCAGCAGCGGGTTCCCGGCGCGCGAGGAGAGCGCCTGGTACGGCGAGTCGCCGAAGCCGGTCGGGCCGAGCGGCAGCACCTGCCACAGCCGCTGGCCGGCGTCGGCGAGCCACCCCGCGAAGCGGTGCGCCGCGCCGCCGAGGTCGCCCGCGCCGTGGGGGCCGGGCAGCGAGGTCGGGTGGAGCAGGATGCCGGAGCGGCGGTCGCGCATCGCGGGCCTAGAGGTGCTGGATGCGCCGTGGGTTCTCGCGGGGGTCCTCGGCGCCGCGCGGCCCCTCGGCCGGGAGCTGCCGGTCGAGCGCGCGGGAGACCGCGTCGCGCGCGCCCAGGCCGAGCGCCAGCGAGGCGGTGAGCACGAGCCCGCCGAGCACGATGGCGAAGGCCAGCGTCGGCAGGCCGCCGCCGACCCCGACGTGCTCGAGCGCCATGGCCGCCGCGAGCACGAGCAGGAACCACTTCACCGCGAGCGACAGCGGCCGCGCCTGGCGGATCCCGAGGTTCACCGCGCCGATGAGCACGCTGCGCTCGAGGAACCGCGCCGCGCCGATGCCGACGATGAGGATGACGGCGCCGACGACCAGGCGCGGCAGGAAGGCGAGCAGCGAGTGGCCCACGGCGGTGGTGGTGGCGGCGCCCAGGACGTCGAGGGAGAGCGCCACCGCCAGCAGCACCAGGAACCAGAACGCGCCGCGCGCCACCAGCCAGGAGGGCTCGTGCTGCGGCTCGATCCCGCGCCCCGTGGTGAGCCCCCACTCGCGGGCCCGACGATCGAGCCCCACCCGGGCGAGGAGCCGGCGCAGCCCGGCGCGGACCGCGAAGGCGATCAGCACACCACCCCCGAGCACCACCACCATGGCCACGAGCGCCGGCAGGTCCGCGGCCAGCGCCGCCCCCAGCCGTCCGAACGCCTCCGCCAGCACCTGCTGCACGCGCTCCCACATGGCGCCTCCTAGGGCGTGAAGCGGTCCGGCCAGCGCCACCTCGAGATGAGGTAGGGCTTCTCCGCCTCGAACGCCTCGCACAGCCGCTCCACCCGAGCCTCCGTCTCCGGCCGTCCCAGCCCGCCCACCTCGTTGACGAAGCTGGCGGCCCATCCCAGGTACAGCGGCGTCATCGACCGCAGCAGCTGCTCCCGATCCATGATCTTCACGCGCCAGCCCACCGCGAAGTCGTAGACCACCCGGGCCCAGACCGCGTCGGGCATGCGGAACGCCTCGGGCGGATCGCGGGGGATGCGCTGCAGGGCCAGCATGGTCTGGGGCGGCAGCACCGCGCCCCAGAGCGCGCGCAGATCCTGCCAGCCCAGCCCGAACGCCGACACCAGCGGACCGGGCGCGGGCGGCGGGTTCGGGTCGCCCGCGAGGTGCGCCTCCCCGAACGTCGGGACCGGGCGCGAGCCGCGCACCCGCTGCCAGCGCGGCGCGTGCTGCGCCATGTCCTGGAACACCGTCCCGAGCACGCGCGCGACCGCCTGCGAGACGTCGGCGGGCTGCGGCGGCGGGCGCGTGCGAGGCCCCAGGTACACCTGCGCGATGCGCGTCTCGTGCGCGGCGGCCTTCGCGATCACCCAGAGGTCCGCGGTCGCGCTGGACGGGTCGCTGCGCCAGGCCCCGTCGGCGATGAGTCGCTCGGCCAGGCCGCGCGAGACCACCACCTCGCGCCCGAGCGGCTGCCGGAGGCGCTGCCCGAACAGGGCGCGGGTGAGCGGGTACACCACGCCGGTGACCAGCACGCCGTCGAAGCGGCCGCGGGCGTACGCCGGCGCGACGAGGTCGAAGGTGCCGTCCAGGACGGGGTCGAGGAGCTGGCGTATCCAGGCCGGATCCGCCGGGCGCGGCATGGGCTCGAGCAAGGCGCAGGCGGGCGCGCCGAGCGTCAGCTCCAGCTCGAGCAGCGTCGGCAGCGCGGCCTCCAGGCCGTCGTGACTCCCGGTGTAGACCGCTGGGGGATCGCCCTCCTGGGAGGAGGGGGGGAGCGGCTCGCCGGGGGGCGCCGCGCCGCGCGGGTCGCCGGTGAGCACCACCGCCACGCCGGGCCGGGAAGGGTAGGCGGCGCGCAGCGCGGCCTGGAGCGCCTGCGCCGACTCGCTCGCCGCCAGCCGATCCGGTTCCGCGGGGACGCCGACCACGAGCTCGGGTGCGAGCGCCTCGCCCGCTCTGGTGGGATCGAGCACGCCCGACAACGTAACCGATTCCGGCGGCGGCGGCGGGGTCTCGTTGGCGCACCGACTTGCGCGGGGCCGCAGGGGAGCGGCCGGCCGCGCGGAGCGCGAGGCAGGTCGAGGCGGCGCGCCGCTCCCTCTCCGAGCGGCGGAGAGGGAGCGGGCGGCGGAGCGCCGGGGGCCGGGGCGCTACGCGAGCGCCGGGACGAGCAGGAGCTCCTTCCGCTCGTGATCGGCGATCTGCGCCGTGACCTCGCTCGCCAGGCGGCCGAGGTCGGCCGGCGCGGGCGCGGACGGGCCCCGGGCGCGCTCCACCAGGCCGGTCACGAGCCGGAGGATCTGCTGGTGCTCCTCCACCATCCGCTTCAGCTCGGCCCGGCGCGCCGGGCTGCGCGCGCCCACGATCCCGTAGAGGCCCTTGGCGTGCTCCTCGTGCGCGAAGTGCTCGCGCAGCGCCTGGGCCAGCTCCTCCATCGCGCCGGAGAGCGCGGGCCCGTCCCCGGCGCCGCGCACGCGGGCGACGAGGGCGTGGAGGCGCTCGTGATCCGCCTCGATGGCGCGCGCCACCTGGTCGGCGCCGTGCGCGGGCGCCGCCTCCGCCGGGTGGAACTGCGCCGCCTCGGTGGAGCCCTCCAGCGCGAGCGTGGAGGACGTGCCGCCTGACACCGCCTGGGCGACCAGGTCGAAGTAGCCGGTCCCGACCTCGCGCTGGTGACGGGTGGCGGTGTAGCCCTGCGGCTCCGCGGCGAACTCGGCCTGCTGCAGCTCGGTGTAGGCCGCCATGCCGCGCTCGCGGTAGCCGCGCGCGAGCTGGAACATCGAGTGGTTGAGCGCGTGGAAGCCGGCCAGCGTCACGAACTGGAACTTGTAGCCCATCGCGCCGAGCTCGCGCTGGAACCGGGCGATGGTCGCGTCGTCGAGCTTCTTCTTCCAGTTGAACGACGGCGAACAGTTGTACGCGAGCAGCTTGCCCGGGTACCGGGCGTGGATGCCCTCGGCGAAGCGCTTCGCCTCGTGCAGGTCGGGCGTCTGCGTCTCGCACCAGACCAGGTCCGCGAACGGCGCGTAGGCGAGGCCGCGCGCGATGGCGGTGTCGATGCCGGGCCGCAGCCGGTAGAAGCCCTCCGGCGTGCGCTCGCCCTCCTCGAGGTACGGGTGATCGTACGGGTCGATGTCGCTCATGATGAGCTTCGCGCCCTCGGCGTCGGTGCGCGCGACGATGATCGTCGGCACGTCCATGACGTCGGCGGCGAGCCGCGCGGCGGTGAGCGTCCGGATGAACGTGGAGGTCGGGACCAGCACCTTGCCGCCCAGGTGGCCGCACTTCTTCTCCGAGGCCACCTGGTCCTCGAAGTGCACGCCGGCGGCGCCCGCCTCGATCATCCCCTTCATCAGCTCGAACGCGTTGAGCGGCCCGCCGAAGCCGGCCTCGGCGTCGGCCACGATGGGCGCGAACCACGCGATGCCGTCCCTGCCCTCGGAGTGCTCGATCTGGTCGGCGCGCTGCAGGGCGGCGTTGATGCGCCGGACCACCTCGGGCACCGAGTTGGCCGGGTAGAGGCTCTGGTCCGGGTAGGTCTGGCCCGCCTGGTTGGCGTCGGCCGCGACCTGCCAGCCGGACAGGTAGATGGCCTTCAGGCCCGCCTTCACCATCTGCACGGCCTGGTTGCCGGTGAGCGCGCCGAGCGCGTTCACGTACGGCTCGGCGTGGAGCAGCTCCCAGAGCCGGAGCGCGCCCATCCGCGCGAGGGTGTGCTCGACCTGCACGCTGCCGCGCAGCCGCTCCACCTCGTCGCGCCCGAAGCGGCGCACGATGCCCTCCCAGCGGCGCGGGTCGGGGTGGTGCGGCGCGGGGGAGGCGGCGCCGGCGGGCGCGCCGCCGGCCAGGATGCGCGCGCGCTCGTCGCCCCGCGCCTCCAGCAGGTCGTACGCGGGGAGGGTGATGAACTCGGTGAACTCGGCCTGGGTGCTCATCCGCTCGAACAGCGCGCGCGCCTCCTCGAAGCGGCCGCCGGCGAAGCGCGCCTCGCCCACCTCGAGGCGGATCCGGTCCATCTCCCCGGCGAGCACCGCGCGGAAGCGCTCCGCGGTGAGCGGCTGGCCGTCGTCGAGCGCCACGCCGTGGTGGATCCACTGCCAGGCGAGCGCGCGCGAGAGCTCGGCGGTGGCGGCGTCCTCCATGAGGCCGTACAGCGGGACGCAGCCCGAGCCGCGCAGCCAGGCCTCGAGGTACTGGACCGAGACGCGGACGTTGTGGCGCAGGCCGGCCTCGGTGCGCGTCCCCTCCACCGGGCGCAGCAGGTCGCGGGCGCCGATCCGCGCGGCCTCGCGCGCGACGCCGATCTGGTTCGGGCCCGCCATGTGCTCGTCGAACACGGCGCGCGCGACCGGGACCAGGCCCGGGTGCGCCACCCAGGTGCCGTCGTGCCCGCCGGTCACCTCGCGGAGCTTGTCGGCGCGGACCTTGGCGAGCGCGGCCTCGTTGGCCGCGGCGTCGTCCTTGACCGGGATCTGCGCGGCCATGCCGCCCATGGCGTGCACGCCGCGGCGGTGGCAGGTCTGGACGAGCAGCTGCACGTACGCGCGCAGGAAGCCCTCGTCCATCGTCACCTGCGCCCGGTCCGGCAGCACCGCCCGCGGATCGGCGCGCAGCCGCTTCACGAACGAGAAGATGTAGTCCCAGCGCCCGCAGTTCAGGCCGGCGGAGTGCTCGCGCAGCTCCCAGAGGATCTCGTCCATCTCGAACGCGGCCGGGAGCGTCTCGATCAGGCAGGTGGCGCGGATGGTGCCGCGCGGGATCCCGAGCGCCGCCTGGGCGTGGACGAACACGTCGTTCCACAGCCGCGCCTCGAGGTGGCTCTCCAGCTTCGGCAGGTAGAAGTACGGGCCGGTGCCCCTGGCGACGAGCGCGCGGGCGTTGTTCCAGAAGTAGACGCCGAAGTCCCAGAGCGCGGCGGTGGCGGGCCGGCCGTCCACGAGCGCGTGCCGCTCCAGCAGGTGCCAGCCGCGCGGGCGGACCATGAGCACGGCGGTGCGGTCCTTCAGGCGGTACTGCTTCCCGTCCGGCGAGGCGTACGCGATGGTGCCGGCCACCGCGTCCTTCAGGTTCACCTGTCCCTCGACCACGTTCTGCCAGGTGGGCGAGCTCGAGTCCTCGAAGTCCGCCATGAACACGCTCGCGCCGGAGTTGAGCGCGTTGATGATCATCTTGCGGTCGGTCGGGCCGGTGATCTCGACGCGGCGGTCCTGGAGGTCGGCCGGGATGGGCGCCACCGTCCACGCCGACTCGCGGATCTCCTCGGTGGTGGAGAGGAACGCCGGGCGCTCGCCGGCGTCCCAGCGGCGCTGCAGCTCGGCGCGGCGCTCGAGCAGCTGCTCCACCCGCGGGCGGAAGCGGCGCACCAGGTCGGCCACGAAGGCGAGGGCGTCGGCGGTGAGGACGGTCTCGTGTCCGGTCGGGAGGGGGCCCCGAAGGTCCATCCCGGGGGGGAGCGGCGGGCGCTGCGCGTCGGTCGTCTCGGGCATCGTGTGTGTTCCTCCTGTGCCCCGGATCGTTATCGTGATTGGGATCAAGCACAATAGCCGCTGTTATTTCGAGCGGTTAACCTGTCGGCCTGCTGTCAAGACGCGGCCGTCAAACCGTAAATCTTGAAAATGGCGTGACGCGCCATGATGTTCGGGAGGCCACCGTCCGTCCGCCCGGCAGCCCGCCGCTCGCGGTCGTTCCTCCCCGCCCGACCCGGCGCGGGGACGGCGCCCCGAGCGGCGCGCGCGGCGGCGAGGAGACCGCCATGCGCGAGCCCGGCCAGCACCTCGGCGCCAAGGTCCGGGCGCTCCGGCGCCAGCGCAACCTCACCCAGGTCCAGCTCGCCGATCGGCTCGGCATCTCCGCGAGCTACCTGACCCTCATCGAGCACAACCGTCGCCCCCTGCCCGCGCTGCTCCTCATCAAGCTCGCGGACCTGTTCCAGCTCGACCTGAAGTCGCTCTCGACCGAGAACCACGCGCGGGTGGTGGCGGACCTGATGGAGGTGTTCGGGGATCCGCTGTTCGAGGCGCACGACGTCACCAACGCGGAGGTGCGGGACCTCGCCTCCTCGTCCCCCACCGCCGCCCGCGCGGTCCTGGCGCTCTACCAGGCGTACCGCGGGGCGCGGGAGGCTTCCGACACGCTCGCCGCGACGCTCTCCGACGGCGACCTCGACGGCGTGGACTCGTCGCACCTGCCCACCGAGGAGGTCTCGGACCTCGTCCAGCGGCACATGAACCACTTCCCGGAGCTGGAGGCGGGGAGCGAGGCGCTCTGGCGCGAGGCGCGGCTCGACCCGGACTACCTGTACACGAGCCTGGTGCGCTTCCTCGGCCAGCTCGGCGTGACCGTGCGGATCGTCCACACCGCCGAGGCGGGCGGCGCGGTGCGGCGCTACGACCCCGAGGCGAAGGTCCTCTCCCTCTCGGAGCTGCTCCGCCGCGGCAGCCGCAACTTCCAGCTCGCCTACCAGATCGGCCTGCTCACGCAGGCGGACGTGCTCGATCGCTTCGTGGCCGACCCGCACCTCACCAGCGACTCGTCGCGCGCGCTCGCCCGCGTGGCGCTCGCGAACTACTTCGCGGCGGCGGTGCTCATGCCGTACGGGCCGTTCCTGGAGCAGGCGCGCGCCGAGCGCTACGACCTCGACCTGCTCGGCCACCGCTTCCGCACCAGCTTCGAGCAGGTGTGCCACCGGCTCACCACGCTGCGGCGGCCCGGCGCCGAGGGCGTCCCGTTCCACCTCGTCCGCGTGGACATCGCCGGGAACATCTCCAAGCGGTTCTCCGCCTCCGGCCTCCGCTTCGCCCGCTTCTCCGGCGCCTGCCCGCGCTGGAACCTGTTCGAGGCGTTCACCACCCCGGGCCTGGTGCGCACGCAGCTCTCGCAGATGCCCGACGGCGCGACCTACTTCTGGATCGCGCGCACCGTCAACCGCGAGGGCGGCGGGTTCCACGCGCCGCGCTCGGTGCTCGCCATCGCCATGGGGTGCGAGGCCTCGCGCGCCCGCGAGCTGGTCTACGCGGACGGCGTGAACCTCGAGGCGCGCGAGGCGGTGGTGCCGGTGGGCCTGACGTGCAGGCTGTGCGAGCGGATGGACTGCGAGCAGCGGGCGTTCCCGCCGCTGCAGCATCCGCTCAAGGTGAACGCGGACGTCCGCGGCGTGTCGTTCTACGCGCCGGTCCAGGGCCGCTGACGCCGCGCCCCCGGACCGGATCCGGCCTAGCCGGCCACCTCCAGCCGCTCCGCCGCGCGCTCCAGCAGGATGGGCCGGGCGGCGGGGCGCTCGGCGGCGCCGCGCGCGCCGGCGGTCGCGCGGCGCAGGTAGGCGTAGCGGTCCAGCTCGAGCGCGCCGGCGAGCGCCTCGGAGAGCCGCTCCAGGCGACGGGCCTCGGCGCGTGCCGCGCGCTCGTCGGCCTCGTCCACCTCCACCGCGCGCCGCTCCAGCGCGCGCAGCCGCCGCCGCACCTCCTCGCGCTCCGCCTCCACCCGCGCCAGCGCCGCCTCGGCCTCCGCGACCACCCCGGCGCGCCGACCGCGCTCCACCATGTCGCGCGTCCGCTCGCGGTCCCACTCCAGCGCCGCCGCCTCGGCGGCGTCGCGCTCGGCCGCGCGGCGCGAGGCCTCGCGCAGGCACGCCACCGCCGCGAGCGGCACGGCGAGCAGCAGCACCGCCTCGGTCCAGCGCCCGGGCGCGGCGCCCGACGCGGCCACCGCCGCGGCGAGCGCGGCCGCGCCGGCGGCGCCCACGGCCAGCAGGAAGCCCCGCCGCGCGGCCGCGGCGCCGTCCGCGACCTCGAGCCCGCGGCGCACCGCGACGCCGAGCAGCGCCAGCACCGCGCCGGCCGCGCCCGCCGCGAACGCGAGCGAGAGCCCGGCCGCGAGCGGCGCGCGCTGCAGCGCCCCGGGCAGATCGTCCACCGAGAGCCCCGCCGCGCCCAGGACCGGGCGCGCCAGGCGCCAGGTCTCCGCCAGCAGCAGCGCGAGCGCCGCGCCGCGCAGCGCCATCACCGGGAACGGCGGCGGCACCGGCGGCCGCCCGAGCTGCTCGGCGGTGGCCTCGATCTCGACCGGCGCCGTGATGGCGCCCCGGGCCAGGTCCTCGGCGAGCGCCCGCGCCGCGGCCTCGATCCGGTCGCGCGCCGCCGCCGAGCGCTCCGCCAGGGCGTCCAGCGCGGCCTCCGCGTCGCGGATCTCGCGCAGCGCCCCGGCGCCCTCGCGCTGCACCAGGGTGCGCACCCAGCGCGGCTCGCCTCCCCGCCCCGAGGGCGTCGGCCCCAGCGCGGTCGACGCCTGCGGGCGCGCGCGCACCACCGGCTCGCCGCCGTCCACGTCGACCGAGACCGGGAGCGCCTCGAGCGGCACCGGCAGGCGCGCCGCGTAGCGCGCCAGCCGGTAGCGGAGGAAATCCTCGAGCCGCACGCCCGAGCGCACCGCCAGGCGCGCCTCCAGGGCCACCCCGAGCCGCGATCGGGGCAGGCGCGGCGCCCGCGCGGGCGGCGGACGCCCTGCGCCGATCCTCACCGGGCGGAGCGACCGCACCGCGTCGCCGAGCCCGTCCAGCAGCCTGCGAAGTCCCGCCGCGCCCCCGCCCCAGCCTGCGATCACCCCTGCTCCACGCATCGCGCGCTCGCCTCCTCGACCCCTGTCCTCGCGGAACCTAGGGAGGCGGCCAGGGGCGGGCCAGCGGTACCGGCGGGGCGGCATCGGACGAGGGGGCCCGGCGCCGGCCCCGCGATGCCCCGTCGCCGGGCCACGGGATAGCTGCGCCGCTCGCGAGGGGGCTACGTTGCCTACATGGACGCACCGGCTCCGCACCGGATCCTGGTGGTCGACGACAACGAGATCCTGCGCACGCTGCTGGCGCAGGCGCTCGAGTCGGGCGGCTACGTCGCGCTCGCGGCCGACTCGGCCGAGAGCGCGCTCGACGTGGTGCGGTTCGATCCGCCGGATCTGTGCGTGGTGGACGAGGTGATGCCGGGCATGAAGGGCAGCGACCTCATCCGCGTGCTCCGCGCCTCGCCCGACCCGCGGCTGCGCAGCATGCCCATCGTCGGGCTCTCCGGGGTGGCCGGCGGCGACCGCGCGCTCCTCGAGGCCGGCGCGGACGTCGCCATCCGCAAGCCGTTCGCGGAGGCGCCGCTCCTCGAGCTGGTGCGCAGGTTGCTGGCGCGGGTACCGGTGCCGGCGCTGACCCTCGTACAGCCTGCGTAGCGCCGCGGGATGCACCTCCTCCCGGCACACCCCGCGGCGACGTCCGCCTACGACCGCGCGTAGGACTCGAGCGCGGCGGCGAGCGACGCGCCGGCGCGGGCGAGCTTGCCCTGCTTCGCGAGCGCCTGCTCGATCGCGGCGAGCACCGCGAGCACGTTCTCCTGCCGGGCCGACTCGCCCATGAGCCCGATGCGCCACACCTTGCCCGCGAGCGGGCCGAGGCCGCCGCCGATCTCGATGGAGTGATCGGCGAGCAGGCCCTTGCGCGCGGCCGCCTCGTCGACGCCGGCCGGCACCTTGATGCAGTTCAGCGACGGGAGGCGGTGACCCTCCTGCGCCTGCGGCTCGAACCCGAGCGCGGCGACGCCGGCCATGAGCGCGGCGGAGTGGCGGCGGTGCCGCGCGAAGCGCGCCTCGAGCCCCTCCTCGAGCACCAGGCGGAGCGACTCGCGGAGCGCGTACACCATCGAGATGGGCGCGGTGTGGTGGTACACGCGCTTCCCCTCGGCCCAGTAGTCCGCCACCATGCCGGCGTCGAGGTACCAGCTCTGCACCTTGGTCTTGCGCGCCTTCACCGCCTCGAGCGCGCGCGGCGAGAGCGTCAGCGGGGCCAGCCCGGGCGGGCAGGACAGGCACTTCTGCGTGCCGGAGTAGCACGCGTCCACGCCCCAGGCGTCCACCTCGACCGGCACGCCGCCGAGCGAGGTGACCGTGTCCGCGACGAGCAGCGCGCCGTGCGCGTGGCACAGGGCGCCCAGCCCCTCGAGCGGCTGGTGCGCGCCGGTGGAGGTCTCGGCGTGGACCAGCGCCACCACCTTCACCTTGCCCTCCCGCTTCAGCGCCTCCTCGATGCGGGCCGGATCGCACACCTCGCCCCAGGGCACGTCGATCTTCACCAGCCGGGCGCCGCAGCGGCCCACGATGTCCGCCATGCGCCCGCCGAACACGCCCGCCACCACCACCACGGCGGTGTCGCCCGGCTCGAGCAGGTTGACGAGCGCCGCCTCCATGCCGGCCGAGCCCGTGCCCGACACCGCGATGGTGAACGGGTTCTCGGTGCGGAACACGGCGCGGAGCTGCGCCTGCACCTCGTTCATGATCTCGAGGAACTTCGGATCGAGGTGGCCGAGCAGCGGGGTGGACATCGCGCGGAGCACGCGCGGGTGGACCATGCTGGGACCGGGGCCGAGGAGCAGGCGCAGGGGAGGCGCCAGCTCGGAGACGACGGGGGTGCTCATGGGGACCTCGTGGGCGCCGGCGCGGGGCCGGCCTGGGGAGAGGAGGTCGACGAGCTTACGCGATCGCCGGCGGCCCGCGCGACCCCGGGAGGGGATTCGCGCCGCCGCGCAGCCCCTCGCGGCGACCCTCGTCCGCGCGGGACCGTCGCCGCGCTCACCCGCCCGGCCGCTTCCATTCGCAGGGCGCAAGGGTCGTCTTTCACCCCGCCTTCCCGTGGTCCCCATGCGGCGCGCCGGTGAGGTTGGCGGGCACCGCCGGCCCGCGTCTCCGCTCCTCGACCGCACTCCGCCGGGCGCGTCCGCCAGGCGGACACGCGGAGGATCCGATGCAGCTGAACGAGGACAAGCTGAACCAGTTCATGGGCAAGGTGCTCGGCGAGATGGGCGCCGCGATGAACGCGGCGCTGGTCATCGTCGGGGAGCAGCTGGGGCTGTACAAGGCGATGGCGTCGTCCGGTCCCATGACGCCGGCGGCGCTCGCGGAGAAGACCCACACCGATGCGCGCTACGTGCGCGAGTGGCTGTGCGCGCAGGCGGCGGGCGGCTTCGTGGAGTACGACGCGGGCGCCGGGACCTTCACGCTCCCCGACGAGCAGGCGTTCGCGCTCGCGGTGGAGGACAGCCCGGCGTACATCCCCGGCGCGTTCCAGATCATCAGCTCGGTGGTGAAGGACACGCCCAAGCTGGTCGAGGCGTTCCGCACCGGCGACGGGGTGGGCTGGGACGAGCACGACGCGTCGCTGTTCGAGGGCACCGAGCGCTTCTTCCGGCCGAACTACGCCGCGCACCTGGTGGGCGAGTGGCTGCCGGCGCTGGAAGGGATCGAGGCGAAGCTGCGCGCGGGGGCGCGCGTCGCCGACGTCGGGTGCGGCCACGGCGCCTCCACCGTGCTGATGGCGGAGGCGTTCCCGCGCTCGACGTTCGTGGGGTTCGACTACCACGGGCCGTCGATCGGGACGGCGCGCCGCGCGGCGACCCGGCGCAAGCTCGCGAACGCGAGCTTCCAGGTGGCGACCGCGAAGGACTTCCACGGCGAGCCCTACGACCTGGTGGCCTGCTTCGACTGCCTGCACGACATGGGCGATCCCGCCGGCGCGGCGGCCCACGTGAAGGAGATGCTGAAGCCGGACGGGAGCTGGATGATCGTCGAGCCGTTCGCGAACGACCAGGTCGAGAATAACCTGAACCCGGTGGGCCGGGTCTTCTACTGCGCCTCGACCATGATCTGCACCCCGGCGTCGCGCGCGCAGGAGGTCGGCGCGTGCCTGGGTGCCCAGGCGGGCGAGGCGCGCACCCGGGCGGTGGTGGCAGAGGCCGGCTTCCGCACGTTCCGGCGCGCCACCGAGACCCCGTTCAACGTGGTGTACGAGGCGCGGGCCTGAACGGCAGTGCGTGAGCCGCGATCGGTGCGTGTCGCGGCTGACGCGACCGTCCGGGCGATCCTACGGGGCTGCGGCCCCTCGCGACTGGCCAGGCACGGCTCAGGCCGGCCGGCCCGCGCCGCGCAGCCAGAGCTCGGCCTGGCCGACGGCGTACGGCACCGCCGCGTCGACGCGCAGCACCCGCGGACCCAGCGTGAACGGGGCGAACCCGCGGTCGCGCAGCGCCGCGGCCTCGTACGGCGTCCACCCGCCCTCCGGGCCGATCGCGAGCGCGGCCCGCGGGCCGGCCGGCGCGAGCGCCTCCAGCGGCGCCGCGCCGGCCGGGTGCGCGAGGAGCCGGTCGCGCTCAGGGAAGCGCGCGTCGAGCAGGTCCTCCACGAACGGTTTGAAGAACCGGTGCAGCTCCACCTCGGGCAGGATCGTGTCGCGCCCCTGCTCCAGGCCGAGCAGCAGCTGCTCGCGGATCGCGTCGGGCGCGAGCAGCGGCGACGCGAAGTAGCTCTTCTCCACGCGGTAGCTGCCGAGGAGCACCAGCCGCTTGACCCCCATGGAGGCGGCGGCCTGCAGCACCTTGCGCAGGATCTTCGGGCGGGGCAGGGCGAGCAGGAGCGCCACCGGCGAGGGCGGCGGCGGCTCCCGATCGGGCGAGGCCGCGATCACCACCTCGTCCGGCGTCGCGGTGAGGATCTCCGCCTCGCCCATGCGTCCGCCGATCACCCCGGCCTGGATCCGGTCGCCGGCGCCGGCGCGCAGCACCTCCAGCACGTGCCGCGCGCGCCGACCGGCCAGCCGGGCGGTGCCGCCGGCGGAGAGCTCTCCGGGCTCGAGCAGCAGGAGGTTCACGCGCGCGGACGGTGGCCGAGCGTTGCGCGCCTGTCAACCGGAACGGGGCTGCGCCCCGCCCCGCGGAGCGGAGCTCCGCGGGGCCCCACCTGCTGCGCGGGTCCCGTGACCTCGCGCGCCCGCTGGCGCGGGTGCGCGCGAGGTCCCCGCGGGCGCGGCTGCGCCGCGCGAACGGGGCTGCGCCCCGCCCCGCGGAGCGGAGCTCCGCGGGGCCCCACCTGCTGCGCGGGTCCCGTGACCTCGCGCGCCCGCTGGCGCGGGTGCGCGCGAGGTCCCCGCGGGCGCGGCTGCGCCGCGCGAACGGGGCTGCGCTCCGCCCCGCGGAGCGGAGCTCCGCGGGGCCCCACTTGCTGTGCGGGTCCCGTGACCTCGCGCGCCCGCTGGCGCGGGTGCGCGCGAGGTCCCCGCGGGCGCGGCTGCGCCGCGCGAACGGGGCTGCGCCCCGCCCCGCGGAGCGGAGCTCCGCGGGGCCCCACCTGCTGCGCGGGTCCCGTGACCTCGCGCGCCCGCTGGCGCGGGTGCGCGCGAGGTCCCCGCGGGCGCGGCTGCGCCGCGCGAACGGGGCTGCGCCCCGCCCCGCGGAGCGGAGCTCCGCGGGGCCCCACTTGCTGTGCGGGTCCCGTGACCTCGCGCGCCCGCTGGCGCGGGTGCGCGCGAGGTCCCCGCGGGCGCGGCTGCGCCGCGCGAACGGGGCTGCGCCCCGCCCCGCGCAGCATCAGGACGCCAGCCGGCCGCCCTCGGGCACGGGCACCGCGACCGGCGCCGACGGGGCGGCCTCGGAGCGCGGCGGCTCGGCGCGGCGGCCGTCCCCGCCGCCGCGGCGGCGCCGCGGGGCGATGAGGTCGGTGGCGCCGCGGGCGGCGGCCTGCCGCAGGAACTCGTAGCGGTCGAGCTCGAGCGCGCTCACCAGGCTCTGCGCCACCCGCGACAGCTCGGCGCGGCGGCGGCGGAGCGGCTCCGCCGCGAGCCGATCGGCGGCGGCGGCGCGCGCGCCGATGGTCCGCAGGCGGCGCCGGGAGGCCTCGCGCTCGCGCTCGAGGTCGTGCTCCTCGGCCTCCGCCCAGTCCAGCTCCTCGAGGCGGCGCGCGCGATCCGCGAGCGACCGGGCCCGCGTGCGATCCCACTCCAGCGCGTCGGCGAGCTCGAGCCCGCGGCGGGTGGCCAGCGAGCGCGCGGCGCGGAGCGCCAGCGCGGCGCCCACCGGCACCGAGGCGAGCAGCAGCGTGGACACGGCGGGCGGCAGCCCGCCGATCCCGCCGGGCAGCGCGGCCACCGCGGCGGCGAGCCCGATCGACAGCAGCGCGGCGCAGGCGGCGCCCGCCGCGGAGTAGCGGCGGCGCGCCAGGTCCTGCTCGCCCGAGGCGAGCACGGAGGCCGCGTCGAAGCCCGCCCAGGCCAGCGCCAGGAGCGCGCCGGCGATGCCCAGCGCGAACGCGAACGCGAACGTGGTCTCCGCGGGGTTGCGCGCCGCGGAGACGCCCAGCGTGGCCGGGTCCACCCCGGCCGCGCGCAGCAGCGGCAGCGCGATCTGCCAGGTCTCGGCGGCGATCGACGCGGTGGCGAAGGCGCGCAGGCCGGCCTGCGGCGCGGCGCTCGACACCGGCGGCCGACCGAGCTGCTCGGCCGTGGCCTCCACCTGCGGCGGCGCACACACCGTGCCCGCCGCCACGTCGGCGGCGAGGCGGCGCGACAGCTCCTCGGCGCGCCGGCGCGCGCCGTCCGCCTCCACCTCGATCGAGGCGAGGCGGATCTCCAGCTCCGCCACCTCCTGGCGCACGGCCGGTCCCTCCACGTGCACCAGCGCGGCGAGCCAGGCGTCGCCGTCGGCCGGGAGCTCCGCCGGGCGGCGCTCCGGGGCGGCCTCGCCGACCAGGATCTCGCCGTCCTCGACCTCGACCGAGAGCGGGAGCTGCGCGCGCGGCACCGGCAGCGCCGCGGAGTAGCGCGCCAGGCGCGAGCGCAGGTAGTCATCGAGCGGGACGCCGGCGCGGACCGAGACGCGCGCCTGCCAGTAGGCGGCGGCCCAGCTCCGGCGGACGGTGTCGAGGCGGGCCGGCCGCGCCGAGCGGAGGGGCGGCTCCTCGGACATGCCGAACCAGCCGCGCAGGCGCCGGGGCAGCGCGCCGGGCGTCAGCGGCTCGGCAGCGGTGCGGTGCGGACGATCCTCGATCACGGTCAGGTCCCTCCCTATGCCCGGTGGGTAAGCATGCTGGCGGGCGCTGGCTCCTCCCTGCGTGGGCCTGGCGCCTCCCGGCGCCCCACCTCGGCGCCGGTTTCCACTCCCCCATGCAATACCTCCCGGCGCGCTGCGCGCATCCCGCGTACGTACGTCGCTCGCACATGGCTCGCGCGGGCGCGCGCAGGCCCGCTCGGTTACAATCGTTCGGATGGCCTCCGAGGCGCCCCCGCCGCGCTGGACCCTGATCTCGGTCCTTTTCTCCTCGATCCCGCTCTCGCCCTCGCTCGCCGCGACGCTGCACGAGGGCGCGCTCGATCTCTACCGGCGCGACGCGGCGACCGGCCCCGTCGCGGGCGACCTGGCCAGCGGCCGCATCGTGAACCTCAAGAAGACGCTCCAGCTCGGTGCCATCACCGGGCCGGCGTTCGAGGCGAGGCTCGACACCGAGCGCGGGAGCGGGACGGTGCGGTACCTGCTCACGCGGCAAGGCCTGGAGCTCGCCGGCGCAGAGGCGCCGCCCCCGGCCGCGCCGCGCCCGCGCTACCTGAACTGAGCGTCAACGCCCCGCGCGGCGCTCGCGCGCCGCGCGCGTCGTGCCCGCGCGAGGCGTACGGCCGCCCGTGCAACCTCCGTTGGGCCGTTCCTCCCGAGGCGGGATGCCCCCGCCGGCACGGCTTCGCAGCGTGAGTGCCGAGAGGGGAACGCCCGATGAGGTTCGGCTCGAGGATCGAGGACGGGAGGGGTGCGCCCGGCGCGGGCCGCCTGGCGCGCTTCGCGGCCGTCGGCGGCAGCGGCGTCGTGGTGAACCTGGCCGTCCTGCACGCGCTGGCGCAGTGGCTCGGGGTGCCCGAGGTGGCCGCGTCCGCGCTCGCCATCGAGGCGAGCGTGCTCTCCAACTTCCTCCTCCACGACGCCTTCACCTTCCGCGATCGCCGCGGAGGGCATGGGCGCCTGGCGCGGCTCGGCCGCTACCACGCCGTGAGCCTGGTCGGCGTGGCGATCCAGCTCGGCACGTTCGCGGTGCTGGCGCTCCTCGCCCGCCACGCGCTCGGGTGGCCGTCGCTCGGGTCGCTGCGCCTGCCGGCCCAGGCCGCGGGCATCGCGCTCGCGTTCGCCTGGAGCTGGGCGGGCAGCGCGCGGTGGGCCTGGGCCGGCGCGGGCGTGGCGCGCAAGCCCGCCGCCGGCGGGCGCGGGCGCGGCCTGCTCCCGGTGACCCTGTTCGCCGCGCTCGTCGCGCTGCACGTGCTGCCCATCTGGCTGGTCCGCTACTTCCCCACCCAGGACGGACCGCTGCACGTCGAGAACGTGCTCGCGCTGCTCGGCCACGGCGCGTCGCCGCTCCTCCGCGGCTACTACGAGGCGAACTGGGGCGCGCAGCCCAACTGGCTCACCCAGGCGTTGCTCGCGCCGCTGCTCGCGATCGCCTCGCCGATCACCGCGGAGAAGCTGGTGCT
Organism: Anaeromyxobacter dehalogenans 2CP-1; assembly: GCF_000022145.1. Classification (NCBI taxonomy): domain Bacteria; kingdom Pseudomonadati; phylum Myxococcota; class Myxococcia; order Myxococcales; family Anaeromyxobacteraceae; genus Anaeromyxobacter; species Anaeromyxobacter dehalogenans. Next base: position 3,532,224 of record NC_011891.1, on the reverse strand, counting down.
CAGCGGGTACACCGTCCTGATGCCGATCTCGTTCCGCGCGGTCCTCCCGCGCGGCCCGCGCGGCTGGTGGGCGGCGCTGGCGGTGTTCCCGTTCGTGCACGCCTACCCGTTCCACATGGGCTTCTGGAACTTCTGCTACGGCGTCGCGCTCGCGTTCCTGGCGGCGGGGTTCTGGCTGCGCACCCGCGGCCGGCTCGGGCCTGGGCGCTTCGCGGCGCTGGCGGTCCTCTCGCTGCTGCTCTACCTCGCGCACTCGGTGGCGTTCGCCGCGGCGCTGCTCGTGGCGGGCGCGGTGCTCGGCGTGCGGGCAGCCCGCTCGCTCGCGCGCGCGCGCCGCCACCCCGCCCGCCGCCGCCGGGTGGCGGCGGCGTACGCGCGGCGCGCCGCGGTGGGGCTCGCCGCCGCGGCGCCGGGCCTGCTGCTCCTCGCGGCCTGGCTCCTCGCGCACCGCGACCGCGTCGCCGCGCGCATCCCGCTCGCGGAGCTCGCGGCGAAGCTCGCCGCCGGGTACTCGCTCGTCTCCATCGACCGGCGCGAGCTGCCGCTCGCCATGGCGGTGATGCTGGTGCTGGCGGTCGCCGCGGTGCACGCCGCGCTCGTCCGCGCCGGACGGGGGCCGCGCCTCCGCGCGCACGACGGCTGGCTCGTCGCCGCCGCCGCGTTCGCGTCCCTGTACTTCGCCGTGCCGGACGTGGTGGCCGCCGGCGCGCACGTGTCGGATCGGATGGCGCTGCTCGCGCTGCTCTGCGTCGCGGCCTGGATCGGCGCCGCCCCGGCGGGCCCGGCCGCCCCGGCGCGGCGCGCCGCGGTCGCGCTCGCCGCCATCGCGGTGGTGGCGCTCGGGGTGCGGCTCGACAAGCAGCGGCAGCTCTCGGCCTACCTCGAGGAGTACGCCTCGGCCTCGGCGGCGGTGGAGGAGGGGCGGGTGCTGCTGCCGCTGGCGCTCTCGCCGTACGGGCCGCGCGACGTGCACGGGCGGCGCATGGGCTACCGGATCAAGGCGTTCCTGCACGCGACCGGCTGGATCGTGGCGGCGCGCGGCGGCGTGGACCTCAAGAACAGCCAGGCCAACACCGACCACTGCCCGGTGCGCTTCCCCGCCGGCCGGAACCCGTTCCGCGTCATCGCGGGATCGCTGGGGAGGATGGAGGGCGTCCCCCCGTGCGTCGACCTGCGGGGCGCGCGGCGGCTCGGGCGGATCGACTACGTGCTGGTGTGGGGCGCGACGCGCGAGCTGCTGGAGACGCCCTGCGGCGCCGCGCTCGCGGCCGATCTCGCGGCGCGCTACGAGCCGGTGTGGTTGTCGGCGCCGAGCGGCATGCTCGAGATCTGGCGACCCCGCGCCGCGCTGGCCGTCGCGCGCTGACAGCCGCCCGTCGAGGACGGCACCGCCGCCCGCGGCGCCAGGCCACGGGCGGCGGCGAGCCTCGCTCCGCTACTTCTTCGCGGGCGCAGGGGCGGGCGCGGCGGCGCGCTTCGCGCCGGACTCGTCCATCGAGGTGAAGAGCGCCGCCTGCTTCACGGTGGCGGCGTCGGCCTTGCCCGGGTGGCACACGCCACAGAACGCGTCCATCTGCTGGCCCTTGGCGGTGTCGACGCGGAGGTACTTGTAGTTCGGGTTGGACGGGTGCGGATCGTGGCAGCCGATGCACTCGAAGCGGCCGTCTCGCAGCAGCTCGCCCGGAACCTTCGCGACCTTCGGGTTCACGCTGGAGACGCCGTACGGGTGGCTCATGTGGCCGGACACCGGCGCGTAGCCCTGGCCGCCGTCCTTCGAGTCGGCGTGGCAGGCGAGGCAGAGCGCGGTCGTGCCGGAGTACGGCTGCTTGGTCTTGGGGTCGAGCGCCTTCGTGTTCGGCGTGACCGCGAAGATGATCTTGCCCTTCGCGGTGTGGATGGAGTGGCAGCCGCCGCAGCCCACGCTGTCGTGACCGCCCGCGGCGCGGGTGGTGAGCGGGACGGCGAGGGCGAGGGCGGCGACGAGCAGGCTGCGGACGAGCGACATGGGAGCTCCTGTGCGCGGGAAAGAATCCTCGGAGGGCGCACCTTAAGGGAACCCCTGCCGGGTCGGCATTGACCCGCGGCAAGTGAACTAGCGCTCGCCTGTCCCGTCCTCGCCCGACAGCGCCTCCGTCCGCCAGCCCAGCCACACCGACAGGATCCGGACCGCGAACGCGGCGGCGATCGCGATCAGCGCCGAGAGCGTGCCGGGCAGCCCGGCGCCGCGGGTGAGGCCGAGGAACACCAGCTCTCCCGCCATGGCGGCGAGCGCGTAGAACTCGCCCGGCTTGAAGACGAGCGGCACGTCCCGCACCAGGACGTCGCGCAGCATGCCGCCGCCGACCGCGTTCACCGCGCCGACCATCAGCGCGGTGACCACCGGCAGCCCCACCGCGAGCGACTTCTGCGCGCCGACCACCCCGTACGTCCCGAGCGCCACGGCGTCCGCGAGCAGGAACGGGATGCGGAACCGGTGCAGCCGCCGGCCGAAGAAGATGCCGGTGGCCGCCCCGAGCGCCACCGCCACCAGGTAGCGGCCGTCGGTGACGACGGCGGGCGGGCCGAACTGCAGGAACAGGCCGTCGCGGAGCAGCGCGCCGCCGAGGCCGGTGACGAACGCGAGCACCAGCACGCCCACCAGGTCGTACCGCTTGGCGATCGCGGCCAGCGCGCCCGTCACCGCGAACAGGTAGGTCGCGGCGAGGTCGAACGTGACGTGGAGCTGGAACGGGTTCTCGAGGAACCGCGCGGCGTGGGGCACGCGCCTCCTTTAGCACGGCCGGGCCGGGCCGGCGCGGTACCATGCGCCGCGATGCGCCTCCCCGTCCGCCTGGTGCTGCTGCGCCCCCGCAACCCCGAGAACCTCGGCGCGGTGGCGCGCGCCATGAAGAACTTCGGCGCGGACGACTGGGCCATCGCCGAGCTGGGGACGCACGACTTCGCGGCCATGCGCCGCGTCGCGGTGCACGCGGAGGAGCTGCTCGATCGTCCGCGGCTGGTGCGCACGCTCGACGAGGCCGTGGCCGACTGCGCCTGGGTGGTCGGGACCAGCTCGCGGACGGTGAAGGGCAAGCGCCGCCTCCCGCCGGCCGAGGTGGCCCGGGAGGCGCTGGAGCGCGCCGCCGCCGGCCGGACCGCGATCGTGTTCGGCGACGAGCGCAGCGGCCTCACGAACGACGAGGTGCACCGCTGCCACGACCTGTCCGCCATCCCCGCCGGCGAGGCGCAGCCCTCGCTGAACCTGGCGCAGGCGGCGCTCGTCTACCTCTACGAGCTGCGCAAGGCGGCGCTCGCGGCCGCCGCGCCACCGTCGCGTGCGGCCGAGGCCGGGGCGACCGACGCCGAGCTCACCGCGGTGGAGGACGCGCTCCGCGCGGCGCTGCGGGGCGGGGGCTTCCTGGCCGGGCCGGAGCGCCACGCGGTCCGCGATCTCACCGCCGCGCTGCGCCGGGCGCGGCTGGGCCGGCGCGAGGCGCGCCTGTGGCTCGCGGCGCTGCGGACGCTCGGGCGAGGCCGGGAGGGCTAGGGGCTCGCGGGGCGCGCGAGCGGCAGGTCCTCGAGCGTCACGCCCGGGAGCGCGGTCACGAGGTCGGGGCCGTAGGCGGACGCCGGGGTGTGCCAGCCCGGCGGCGCGTAGCCGGCGAGCGCGCGCGCGGCGATCTCCACCGCGGCGTGCGCCGTGAACGCGTAGCCCTCGGGCAGCGCCAGGCGCGACGCCGCCCGTGCGCCGGCCGCGTCCACCGCCTCGGCGTACACGCGGCTCCGGCCGCGCGCGCGGGCCTCGGCGTCCGGGCCCGCGGCGCCGCCGGAGAGGAGGCGCACCGCGAGCGCCCGCGCGCCCGGGAGCGCCAGCAGCGGCGCGACGGCCGGGACGGCGCGGAGCAGGAGGCGCCGCGCCTGCGAGGCGCACAGGTACACCGCCACGTCCTGGATGCCGGTCGAGCGCGGCACCGCGACGCGCTCGGGCCACGGCACCTGCACCGCCTCGAGGCGGCCGGACCCGAGGTCGAACCTCCGGGCGGCGGGCTGGTGCGGGTTCAGCTCCCGGGCGTCGGCGTCGCCCGCGTGCGCCATCACGGTGCGCGCCGTGCCGCGCGAGAGGCGGCCGAGCGCGTCGATCGCGATCGCGATGCGGACGGCGCCGGGGAGGCGCCGGGCCACGTGCGCGGCGAGGCAGTCGGTGGGCACCACGTCGAACCCGGCGCCGGAGAGCAGCATCACGCCGGCCCGCTCCGCGTGGAGCCCCATGACGGCGAGCGCGCGGTACACCGCGGCCTCGCCGGCGAGATCGAGGTAGTGCACGCGGAGCTCGAGGCACGCCTCGGCCATGGGCCGCCAGGTGTCCACGTAGGGGCCGGCGCAATGCAGCACCGCGCCCGCATCCTGCAGCCCGGCCCGGAGCGCCTCGGGGTCGGTGAGCGGGAACGCGCGCCACGGGCGGCCGAGCGCGCGGCCGAGGCGGGCCAGGCGCTCCGAGTCCCGGCCCGCGAGCACCACCGGCAGGCCGCGGGCGGCCGCCTCGCGCGCGACCAGCTCGCCGGTGTACCCGTAGGCGCCGTAGATCACGAGGGAGGGGGCCATGGCGCGGAGCCTAGCAGCGATCTCCCGGGTAGAATGCGGAATCATGGCACCTCTCCGGTGGATCCCCCGCGACGGCGGGCTGTGGCTCGACCTCTCCTCGGGCGGCGAGGGGGAGGGGACCTGGCTGGCGGTCCTCCCGCACGCCGAGCCGGGCTACTGGCGGCCGGTGTGCGTCCTCGTGCCGGGCGAGGAGGAGCGCGAGATCGGCGACGGCGTGTCCAGCCGCGAGCTGGCGCAGGACACGGTGGTGAAGTACGCGATCCAGGTGATCGCGGCGCTGCACGGCGTCTCGCCCGCGCACCGCGAGCCGGAGGAGGACGCGCCGTGGCCGCGGCGGACGCTGGGCCGGCTCTGGGCGCTGCTGGAGGCGACGGCGAGGGGCGAGGGCGGGTAGCGCGCTCACGCGCCGTCGAGCACCGGCACCGCCGCCGCGCGCGCGTGGGCCTCGCCCATGCGATCGAGCGCGCCGCCGCCGCGGGCCTCGACCGCGATGGCGCCGGCGGCCGCGCCGAGGCGGGCGGCGTCCACCGGGGCGTCGCCGCGCGCGAGCCCGAACAGGAACCCGGCCGCGAACGCGTCCCCGGCCCCGGTCGGATCCACCTCCCGCGCCGGCGAGACGCCCACCCGCCGCGCCCGCCCGCGCGCGATCACCTCGCACCCCCGCGCGCCGCGCGTCAGCACCACGATCGGCACCGCCCGGACCAGCCGCGCCACGAGGTCGCCCTGGCCGCGCAGGTCGTCCTCGCCGACGAAGACCGCGTCCACGCCGGCGAGCGCCCCCGGCGCCGGCTCCCAGCGCGGCTGCGCCACCTCGCCGCCGGGCAGCACTGCGCGCACCAGGCCCTGCATGCCCAGCCCGACCACGCGCGCCCGGACCGCTGCGGTGAACGCGGGCACGTCGATCTCTCCGAGCACCGGCGCCAGGTGCAGCACGTCGGGCTCGCGCCAGCCGCGGGGGAGCGCGCCCGGGTCGAGCGGCGGCGCCGCGGCCTCCACGCGCTGGGCGCGGACGCCGCCGGCGCCGTAGCGGTTCTCGAAGGCGGTGGTGCGCGGCGCGGGGAGGACGGCGGCCTCGAGCCCGGCGAGCGCCGCCGCCGGGAGCTCCGGGCCGGCCGCGGTGAGCACCCGCACGCGCGCGCCCAGGCCGCGCCAGGTGTGGCCGGCGTACCACGCGGAGCCGCCGGGCACCTGCGCTTCGCCGGCCCGGTCGAGCGTGACGTGCCCGCAGGCGAGGACCCGCGGCGCCGCGCTCACGTCGAGTCCTGCGGCGTCTCCACCGCGCGCCGCACCACCTCGGCGAGCCGCGAGCGGTCGGCGAGCGCCTCCTCCGCGACGTGCAACGGCGCCACCACCGCGCGCCCCACCGCGACCTCCACCGGGCGGCCGATCTCGCTGCGCCAGGCGCCGCCGCGCTCGACCAGCGACAGCGCCACCAGGGCGCCGAGCGCGTGCGAGACGATCCGCTCCACCTGGCGCGTGCGGTCGTCCACCGGGACCGAGGCGAGCGAGGGGTCGAGCACCAGCGCCGCGGCCTCGTCGTGCCGCCGCTCCAGCGTGGGCACCAGCGCGGCCAGCGCCCCCTGACCGGTCGCGGGCGCGCCGAACTCGGCGGCCACGCGGGCCGCGTAGGTGCGGCCGGCCCGCTCCACGCGCGGTCCGTACACGCGCGCGCCCACCTCGGCCCACGGCACCACCGCGAGCGGCCGCTCCCCCGCGCGCTCCGCCGCCACGCGCGCCCCGAGCTCGCGCTCCAGGCGCTCGGCGTTGAGCAGGAGACTGCGCGCGGGCCGCGCGTCGCGCGGGCGGCCGGCGTCCGGGAACGCGCGCGCGAACGCGAGGCGCGCGGCGAGGGGAGGGTGCAGGCCCTCCGGCTCGGCGGGCGTGCGGGCCAGCTCGCGATCCAGCGCGCCCGAGCGGCCCTGCTCGGTGAGCTCGGCCTCGTAGGCGCGGAAGCCGTCGTACAGGTTCTCCGGCTGGTGCCCCTCGGCCACGAGCGGCTCGACCTCGTCGGCCAGGAAAGCGGTGAACAGCACCGCGCCGCGCGCCGCGCGCTCCAGCGCCGCGAGGTGCGCGGCGGCCCCGGCCACCTGGATCGCGGCCCGGTCCGCCTGCAGCTCCTGGGCGCGCGCCAGGTGCAGCGTGGCGCGCAGGTACGCGGCGCAGAGCCGGCGGAACGGCGCCCCGGCGACGCCGCCGCGGCCGGGCGCCGACGCGCGCGTCAGCACCGCGCGCGCCCGGTGCAGGAGGCCGCCGGCGCGCCCGCCCGCGCGCCGGTGCCCGAGCTCGTGGGCCAGCGCCGCCTCCAGCTCCGACACGCCCAGCAGCGCGATCAGCCCCAGCCCGATCCCGAGCACCGGGTGCGCGCCGAGGCCGAGGACGCCGCCCTCCTCGATGGCCATCACCTCCACCCCGGCCACCAGGCACACGCGGCGCGGCGCGGGCGCGCCCACCCGCTGGGCGACCGTCCTCGCCAGCGCGACCAGCGCCGGCTGCTCGGAGGCGCGCACGTCGATGCCGGTGAGGCGCACCGGCGCGACGCGGAGCAGGAGGAGCCAGCGGATGACGAGCGCGGCCGCCGCCGCGGAGAGCGCGCCGAGCGCCCAGTGCCCGGTGGGGACGGCGAGGACCGCCCCCGCGGCGAGCCCGCCGGCGAGCAGCAAGGCGACGATCAGCCCCGCGGCGAGCAGGCCCAGCGCCAGGACGGCACGTGCGACGACGAGCGGGGCGCGGGCGGGCAAGCGGGCGGGACCTCCCCAGCGACGGATCGTAACACGCGGCCCGGCGCTCACCCCATGATCTGGAGCACCCGCGCGCCGCGCACCGCCGCGTCCTCGATCTCGACCGTGGTGGGCACCTGGAATTCCGCGACGACCGTGAACCCCTCGCGTGGCGCGTAGGTGCGGCCCGCGTCGCCGGCGAGCACCGTCACGCCCCGCCCGGCGAGCGCGCGGAACCAGGCGAGCGCGCGGGCGGCGAGCGGACCCTCGTAGAACACGTCGCCGGCGAGCAGCACCTCCACGCCCGGCAGCGGCGCGCCGATGGGGTCGCCGGACCGGAACGGGAGCGCGAGCCCGTTCAGCGCCGCGTTCGCGCGCACCGCCGCCTCGCAGAACGGGTCGACGTCCCAGGCCTCCACCTCGGCCGCCCCGGCGCGGACCGCGGCCAGGCCCACCAGCCCGCTGCCCGTTGCGAAGTCCACCACGCGGTGCCCGCGCACGCGCTCCGGCCGGTCGAGCAGGTGCCGCGCCAGCGCCTGGCCACCCGCCCACGGGAACGCCCAGAACGGCGAGTCGTCCCACCCCGCCAGGTCGCCGGCGGTGGCGTGCCACAGCGGGGTGAGCTCGCTGGCCTGGTGGAGCACGAGCTCCGGCACGAGCGGCACCGGCGCGGGCGCGGTGCGCGCGCGGACGAAGGCGACGAGCTCGTCGAGGGGGCGCGCCGGGGCGGACATGACCCGGCACGGTCGGTCCCGGCGGCCCCGGGGTCAAGCCCCGCGATGCCGCCGCGCTTGCGCCGGGCGAGCGGGTGGCGGGACAATCCGCGGAAGGGGGGAGTCCATGGCCAGCGTGCAAGGGCAGCCCGAGCGCCGCCGGTTCTCGCGCATCGCGTTCCACCGTCCCGGCGAGCTGCGCGCCGGGACGGCGCGGGTCGGCTGCGGCGTCCAGGACGTGTCGCTGAAGGGCGCGCGCGTGGAGGTCCCGGCCGCGTTTCCGGGCGCGGCCGGCGAGCCCTGCGCGCTCGTGATCCAGCTCGACCAGGGCGACACGCTCATCCGCATGGACGGGGTGATCGCGCACCGCGACGGCGAGGACGTGGGCATCCGGTGCACCGGGATCGACCTCGACAGCATCGCCCACCTGCGCCGGCTGGTGGAGGTGAACCTCGGCGACGAGGCGCTGCTCTACCGCGAGCTGGCGGCGCTGGTGGGCGGGGACGGCTGAGCGGCGCCCGTCACGCCGTCAGGGCGTGGCGGGCGGGGCGGCGGGCGCGGCCGGCGCCGGTTTCGCGGGTGGCTTCGCCGCCTTCAGGTGGGCGCGGAGCTCGGCGCAGGGATCGGGCCGCTTCTCACCCGGCGTGAACACCACCCAGTCGAACGGGAGCCGCCCCGCGTAGTCGGCGCCGTAGGTCGCCGGGTCCTCGCGGCCGGGGACCACCTCGCGGAACAGCACGCTCGCCACGGTCGCGCCGGGGTCGAGGTACGACGCCACCCCGCGGTCGGTCCGCGCATGGCCGGAGCCGGTGATGAGCACCGCCCCGGCCGCGCCGGCGCGCGCGAGCGACTCGGCCATCTGCGCGTCGCGCGCGCGCTGGCCGGTCACCAGGGGCTCGAGCATCGACTCCGGCAGCGCGCCGCAGTGCGACTCCGCCATCTCCTGGCGCATCTCGCGCGCCACGGCCTCGGGGAGCGGCCCCTGCCGCTCGATGCGCGCCCGGACCGGCGCGGGGAGGGTCTGGACGCCGCCGCGCGCCGCGGCCTGGATCTTCGCGCGCGGGAGGTTCGCGCCCTCGATGCGCAGGCGGGCGTCCAGCGCCGCCGCGAACACCGGGCGGTACTGCGCGAACGGCGGCCAGCCGCTCTCGTCCCAGCGCACCGCGCGCGACACGTCCTCCGGGGTCGGCCGCGGCGTCGCCAGCGCCGCGTCGATGGCGGGCTGCTGCTCGGTGGCGAGCATCTCGAACGCGATCGCCGGCCGCCTCCCGGCGGCGGTGAGCGCGCGGACGAGGCGCGCCTGGAGCACGTGGTGATCGGGGTTGTCGTGCGTCTCGCCGAGCAGCACCAACGACGCGCCGGCGAGCCCGGCCTCGAGCGCCGCCTCGTCGGCGAAGCGCCCGGCGCGGACGTCCCAGATGCGTCCGACCAGCGGGTGACCGCGATCGACGGCGCTGATCCAGGCGCGCCCGGGCGCGAGCGGCTGGGCGACGAGGGTGGACGCGGACGGCCGCGGGTGACAGGCGGCGGCGAGCAGGGCGGCGACGAGGAGGAGGGCGCGGTGCATGCCCCCGGAGCATAAGCCACCTCGCGCGGCTATCCAGCCCCGCGCGGCAGGAGCCGCGCCGCCAGCCCCGCGCGGCAGGAGCCGCGCCGCCAGCCCCGCGCGGCAGGAGCCGCGCCGCCAGCCCGGCGCGGCTGGACGCCGCGCTGCCCGCCCCCGCGCGGCCGGACGCCGCGGTCGCGGCGCCCCGGCCGGTGCGGCGGGCTCTCTACTTCTTCTTCGGCGGCGGCGGGTTCGCCTTGAGCTGCGTCAGCGCCTGCTGCGCCTGCTGCGCCTGCGGGCTCGTCGGCGCGGCCGAGATCACCTGGTTCCAGGCCTTCGCGGCCTTGTCCGCGTCCTGGAGATCGTGCAGGTAGACCACGCCGAGGTTGAACAGGCTCTGCACGTGCTTCGGATCGACCTCGTTCGCCTTCTTGAAGTTGGCGATCGCCTTGTCGAAGTTGCCGAGGTCCCGGTACATCACGCCCTGGTCGGTGAGGACGTCGGGGTTGTTGGGCTCGAGCTCGAGCGCGCGCCCGTAGGCCTCGACCGCCTTCTGCGCCTGGCGCGAGTCGAAGTAGTCGTTGCCGAGCTGGATCCAGGCGCGGACGTTCCTGGGGTCCTTCGCGACGATCTGCTCGGCGGCGGTGATGCGGGCCTGCAGGTCCATGCTGGCGCCGGGCGAGGGCATCGGCGCGGGCAGCCCGCCCATCCCGCCGGGCGGCATGGCCGGCATCGCCGGCGTGCCGGTGGGCGCGGCGACCACTGGGACGGACGTCACCTGATCCCGCCTCGAGGCCAGCTGGCCGATCAGGAAGCCGACCACGAGCCCCACGACGAGGGCGATGACGGTGTTACGGTTCACGCGGACCTCCTTCTTGGAAGGGCGCTGATGTAAGCATCACTCACCCCCTTCGCGCCAGCAGAAGATCACCCGTCCGTGACTGGGCGCCGGCCGGAGAAGACGGCGAAGTGGTGCCACTTGTACGCGCAGTCCACCTCCACGAGGCCGAGCGCGCGCAGCCAGCCGAGCTGGATCCCGAGCGGCGCGAGCACGTCCACCCGCGTCCGCTCCAGCGCCGCCTCGAGGTCCGCCTCGGCGAGGCCGCTCGCGCGGATGGCGCGGACCCAGAGCGCCCGGTCGCGCGCGGCCACCGCCGGGTCCTCGGCGAGCACGTTGTCGGCGTTCACCAGGATGCCGCCCGGCGCCAGCGCCGCCGCCGCGCGCGCGTAGAGCGCTCGCTTGTCGCCGTCGGCGAGGTGGTGGATGGACAGCGCCGACACGATCGCGTCCCAGGGACCGCCGAGCGGATCCCGCAGGTAGTCGCCGGTGCGGAACGTCACCTGGGCGGTCCGCCCGCCGAAGCGGGCCCGGGCGCGGTCCAGCATCTCGTCCGAGAAGTCGAGGAGCGTCACCTCGGCGGCCGGGAAGCGCGCCAGCACCTGCTCCGCCAGCAGCCCGGTCCCGGCGCCCACGTCCAGGATCCGCACCGGCCGGCCCTCGCCGAACGGCAGCAGGTCCACCGCCGCGCCGTAGAACCCGTCGAAGCACGGGATGAGCTGGCGGCGGAGCGCGTCGTAGCGCGCCGCGGCCCCGTCGAACACCTGCTTCACGTCCATCGCGGTGCCTCCGGCCGCGCATCATACGGCGCCGCGCCCCGGCGGACACGGGCGCGCACGCGCTCGGCGCACCCGCGGAAGTCCTGGCCCGCGGGCGGCGGACCGAGCGTAGACTCGGCCCGTGGCTCCGCGTCACCACGTCCTGCTCGTCCCGGGGTTCTTCGGGTTCGCCAACCTGGGCGACTTCACCTACTTCGGCCACGTGCGCGACCTGCTCGCCGAGATCGGCCCGGCGCACGGCCTGGACGGCGAGATCCGGGTGGTGCGCACCGCGCCCACCGCGACGCTGCGGAAGCGCGCCGCCCTGCTGGCCGAGGACGTCGCGCGCGTCCTGGACGGGCCCGGCGGCGAGGTGAGCGTGGTGGGCCACTCCAGCGGCGGGCTGGACGTGCGGCTGCTGCTCAGCCCCGAGGTGTCGCTCCCCACCGACGCCGACGTGGAGCGGTGCGCGCGCGCGGTGCGGTCGGTGGTCACGGTGTCCGCGCCGCACTACGGCACGCCGGTGGCCCACTTCTTCAACAACCTGCTCGGCCAGCAGGTCCTGAAGATCCTCTCCCTCGCCACGATGTACACGCTCCGCGCCGGGCGGTTGCCCGCGGGCGCCGCGCTCCGGCTGGCGGCGTTCCTGCGGCGGCCGGCGGCGCCGCCGGGCGGCGTGGTGGAGCAGCTCTTCTCCGAGCTGCTGGCGGACTTCTCGGGCGAGCGCCGGCGCGAGATCGAGGACTTCTTCGCCAGCCTGGGCGACGACCAGGACCTCGTCACCCAGATCGGCCCCGCCGCCATGGACGTGTTCAACGCCACCACCGAGGACCGGCCCGGGGTGCGCTACGGCTGCGTGATCACGCGGGCGCGGCCGCCTGGCCTGCGCTCCGTGCTGGCGGCGGGCCTCGGGCCGTACGCGCAGGCCACCCACGCCATGTACGTCGGGCTCTACCGCATCGCCTCCGGCACGCCGCTGGACCGCGAGCCGCCGCTCTCGATCGTGCAGGCGCGGCCGCTGCGGCTCGCCTACGGGCGCATCCCCGACGCGCGCGCCAACGACGGCATGGTCCCGACGCGCAGCCAGGTCTGGGGCGACGTGATCCGCGCGGTCTGGGCCGATCACCTCGACGTCATCGGCCACTTCGGCCAGCCACGCCACGTGCCGCCGCACTTCGACTGGCTGGCCTCCGGCACCGGCTTCACCCGCGGCCAGTTCGAGGAGACCTGGCGCGCGGTGGCGGCGTACCTGGGCGGCGGTTCGCGGCGGGTGCGCGGCCGCTGACCGGGACGCGGCGCTCAGCCGACCAGGAACACCGTGCACGAGCGCGCGCCGTGGGCGCCGATCACCAGCGCCTGCTCGATGTCGGCGGTCTTGGACGGCCCGGCCACGAACAGCCCGAAGCCCGGGCCGTCGAAGCGGATGCGCGCGTAGGCCTCGTGCAGGTCGTTCACGATCTCCGCGGCGGGGACCACCAGCGCGAGGTGCTGGGCGATCACGAACACCGCCCGGTGGCCGAGGTCCTCGCCGGCCACCCACACCGCGCCGTTCTCGGCGACCGCGAACCGGCCCGGGAGCACCGCCAGGTCCACGCCCTCGAGCTGGTGCGGATCGGCGACCTCCGCCAGGCCCGGCGTGCCGGCGCCCGCCTCCTCGACCCGCGACACCACGCGGCGGGCCTCGAGCCGCGCGGCGAGCGCCGCCACGGCCTCGCGCAGCGCCGCCGCGTCCGGCACCCGCTGGAACGCGCCGCCCACTGCCTGCACCGCCTCGCCGAGCTGGAGCGCGAGGTCCGCGTAGGGCGTGCCGCGCACCGGCTCCGATGGGAGCCCGGGATCGGGCGGCGCGGCGCGGCGGAGCGCGGCCAGGATCTCCTCGCGGCTACCCACGGCCGCCTCCCCGGGTGCGGCGCCAGGCGTCGCGGAAGCTCTCGGCCGGCGCGGCCGGCAGCTCGCGCTGGCGTCCCCACGCGTTCCAGCGGCCGTAGAGCAGCGCGCGCGGGAGGTGCCGGAGCGCGAGGCGCGCCAGGCGCCCGGCCAGCTCGTACAGGGCGCGGTGCCCGAGGATCCACCCGCCGAGGCGCATCGCCAGCCGCTTCGCGAGCGGCTGGCCGCCTGCGCGCACCACCTCGCGCCGCCGGGCCAGGAGCTGATCGTGGAGCGGGATCTTCACCGGGCAGACCGCGCCGCAGGAGCCGCACAGGCTGGACGCGAACGGCAGCGAGCCGTGCGCGGCCGGATCGCGCCCGGGGGCGAGCACCGAGCCGATGGGGCCGGGGATGGTCCAGGCGTAGCTGTACCCGCCGCTGCGGCGGAACACCGGGCAGGTGTTCATGCACGCGCCGCAGCGGATGCAGGCCAGCGCGCCCCGGAACTCCTCCTCGGCGAGCAGGCGCGAGCGGCCGTTGTCCACGATCACCACGTGCAGCTCGCCGCCCGGGCGCGGCGCGTGGAAGTGGGTGGTGTAGGTGGTCACCGGCTGGCCGGTGGCGGAGCGCGCCAGGAGGCGCAGGAAGACCGAGAGGTCCGCGAGGCGCGGGACGATCTTCTCCACGCCCATGCAGGCGACGTGGAGCGGGGGCAGGTGCGTGCCCATGTCCGCGTTGCCCTCGTTCGTGCACACCACGATCCCGCCGGTCTCGGCGATCGCGAAGTTCACGCCGGTGAGGCCCGCCTGCGCGGCCAGGAACTTCTCGCGCAGGTGCGCGCGGGCGGCCTGGGTGAGGTAGGTGGGATCCGAGGCGCCGGCGGTCGTGCCGAGGGTGCGGTGGAACAGCTCGCCGATCTCCTCCTTCTTCTTGTGGATGGCGGGCAGCACGATGTGCGAGGGCGGCTCGCCGGCGAGCTGGACGATCCGCTCGCCCAGGTCGGTGTCCACCACCTCGATGCCGCGCGACGCCAGATAGGGGTTGAGGTGGCACTCCTCGGTCAGCATCGACTTCGACTTCACCACCCGGGTGACGCCGCGCTCGGAGAGGATCCGGTGGACGACCGCGTTGTGCTCGTCGGCGTCGCGGGCCCAGTGCACCCGGATGCCGCGCCGGGTGGCCTCGCGCTCGAACTGCTCCAGGTAGTCGGCCAGCCGGGCCCGGGCGTGCGCCTTCACGCCCGCGGCGCGCTCGCGCAGCGCCTCCCACTCCGGCACCGCCGCCGCCATGCGGTCGCGCTTCAGGCGCACGAACCAGAGCGCCTGGTCGTGCCAGTGCGCGCGCGGCTCGTCGGCCGCGAAGCGCGCGGCGCGCTCGGCGTGCCCGGTCACGCGGTCGCCTCCGCCAGGATCTCCGCCACGTGCCGGAACCGGAGCGGCAGCCGCGTCCGGCGCGCCAGGCCGTCGAGGTGCATGAGGCAGGAGACGTCGGTCCCGGTCACCACCTCCGCCCCGGCCGCCAGGTGGTCGGCGATCCGGTCGCGCCCCATCAGACAGGAGACGGCCTCCTCCGCCACCGCGAACGTGCCGCCGAACCCGCAGCACTCGTCGGGCCGGGAGAGCGAGACGAGCTCGATGCCCTGCAGCCGCGAGAGGAGCAGCCCGACCTTGCTGAACCGCGGCTCCATCCGCTCGCTCGGGCTGCCCAGGCCGAGCTCGCGCAGCCCGTGGCAGCTCTGGTGCAGCCCGACCTTGTGCGGGTAGCGGCCCGGGAGCTCGCCCACCTTCAGCACGTCGGTGAGGAACTCGCACAGCTCGAACGTCCCGCGCCGCAGCCGATCGAAGCCCGGGGCGCCGGACAGGAACGCGTCGTAGTGGTTGCGGACCATCGAGACGCAGCTCCCGGAGGGCGCCACCACGTGGTCGTAGCCCCCGAACACCTCCAGGAAGTGGCGCGCGAGCGGCGCGGCGTCGGCGGCGAAGCCGGCGTTCGCCATGGGCTGGCCGCAGCAGGTCTGCTCCTCGGGGAACACGACCTCGACGCCGAGCCGCTCCAGCACCCGCACCGTCGCGTGAGCGACCTGCGGGTGGAGCTGGTCCACGTAGCACGGAACGAACAGCGCGACCTTCACCGGGACCTCCGGCGCGAGTGTGCCCGGATCCCGCCCGGCGGTGAAGCGGGATGCGGGCGGGCCTGCGCTAGTGCGGGATGGGGACCATGCCGGTGAACACGTAGGCCTGGAGGAACACCACCACGCCGACCAGGCAGGCGAGCACGAGCGAGTGCCAGAACACGTAGCGGAGGATGATCCCCTCGTGGCCGTGCTGGCCGGTCGCGACCGACGCGACCACGATGCTCTGCGCGTCGATCATCTTGCCCATCACGCCGCCCGAGCTGTTGGAGGCCGCCGCGAGGATCGGGTTCATGCCGATCTGCTGCGCGCTCACCACCTGCAGGTTGCCGAACAGCACGTTCGACGACGTGTCGGACCCGGTGAGCGCCACGCCCAGCCAGCCGAGCAGGGGCGAGAAGAACGGGAACAGGTGGCCGGTGGAGGCGAACGCGAGCCCCATGGTCGAGTCCGACCCCGAGAAGCGCGTGGTGAACCCGAGCGCCAGCATGGCCGCGATGGTGACGAGCGAGAAGCGCACCCGCTTCAGCGTGCCGAGGTAGGTGCGGAGCAGCGCGCCCGGGCCGAGCTTCAGGACGAGGCCGGAGACCACGCCGGACAGCAGCAGGCCGGTGCCGGTGGCGGAGAGCAGGTTCAGGCTGTACTTCGCCGCCTCGGGCGCGAGCGCCTTCGACACCGGCGGCGCCTTGTGCACCAGGTTGTGCAGGAACGGCACCTCCCAGGTCGGGTTGAAGATGCCGTTCATCCAGGCCTTCACCGACGGCAGGCCCCACGCGAACACGAACACCGAGAGGATGATCCAGGGGAGCCACGCCACCAGCGCCTCCGCGCCGGTGGGCGCCCGGTGCGCGGCGGCGGCGCCGACCGACTTCCGGGCCGCCAGGGCCGCGTCGGAGTCGCGCTCGTCGTGGAAGCGCCACACGGTCCGGGGCTGCCAGACCTTCAGCAGCAGGTACATCGCGAGGAGCGACACCGCGGCGGCCACGATGTCCACCAGCGAGGGGCCGTAGAAGTTGGACACCACGAACTGCGGGACCGCGAAGAACAGGCCGGCCACCAGGCAGGCCGGCCAGACCTCGACCATGCCGCGGAAGCCGGACATCGCCCACACGAGCCAGAACGGCACGATGAGCGAGAACAGCGGGAGCTGGCGCCCGGTCATGGCGGACAGCGCGAGCTCGTTCAGGCCGGTCACCTTGGCGAGCGTGATGATGGGGGTGCCGAGGGCGCCGTACGCGACCGGCGCGGTGTTGCCGATGAGCGCCAGGCCCGCCGCCGGCAGCGGCTTGAAGCCGAGGCCGATGAGCATGGCGGCGCTGATGGCCACCGGCGTCCCGAACCCGGCCGCGCCCTCGATGAACGCGCCGAAGGAGAAGCCGATGAGCAGCACCTGGATGCGCCGGTCGGAGGCGAGGCCGGCGATGGTCTCCTTCACCACCTCGAACTTCCCGGTCCGGACGGTGATGTCGTAGACGAAGATCGCGTTCAGCACGATCCAGCCGATCGGCAGCAGGCCGAACGCGGCGCCGTTCAGCGCGGCCGCGCCGGCCATCGACGCCGGCATGCCGTAGACGCCGATCGCGATGCCGAGCGCCAGCACCAGGCCGATCAGCGCGGCCCAGTGGGCCTTCACGTGGAAGAAGGCGAGCGCGCCGAGCAGCGCGACCACCGGGATGGCGGCGACGAGCGCCGAGACGATCAGGCTCCCGGCGACGGGGGTGTAGATCTGGGTCCAGCTCATCGGGCGATCTCCTTCACGGTGCGTGCATGCGGGGGACGGGGGGCTCGAGGTCTCGGCCGGCGCGCGGCGACGCGCAGCGGTCCACCAGCCAGGCCAGCGGGCGGTACGGCACGCCGGCGTGCAGCGACAGGCCGATCTCGCAGGTGCGGCTGGAGGAGAAGCCCGCGGCGCAGCCGGCCGGCAGCGCCGCCGCCAGCGGCGCGAGCGCGGAGGCGTTCAGCTCGGGGTGGGTGAACCCGCGGTCGCCGGCGAAGCCGCAGCAGCCGACCTCGCGCGGGATCACCACCTGCTCGGCGCAGGCCTCGGCCACCGCCCGGAACGCCGGCGCGAGCCCGAGCTTCACCGCGCTGCAGGGCACGTGCACCGCCACCGGCCCGGGCACGCGGGTGAGCGACACGCGCGGCAGCACGAGCCGCTGGATGAACTCGACCGGATCGTGGATGGCGAGCCGCCCGCCGGCCGCCTTGCGCATGCGGTACACGCACGGGCTGGTGTCGAACACCACCGGGTGCCGGCCGCCCTCGCTCGCCTCGAGGAGCGCCGCCTCCAGCTCGCGGCCCTTGCGGTCCGCCTGCGCGGGCCAGCCCTTCGACTCGAAGGGCATCCCGCAGCACAGCCCCTCCAAGCCGGGCGGGAACACCGCGTCGAAGCCGGCCTTGCCGAGCAGCGAGAGCATGGCGGCGTGGACCTCCACGCCCTCCGCGTCGCCGCGGGCCGGGCCCATGGTGCGCGCGACGCAGCTCGGGAAGTACACCACCCGGTCGCCCCCGCGGCGCGTCCCGTCCAGCCGCGGGGCGCGGGCGGCGCGCGGCGTGGCCTCGTTCCAGACCGGCAGCCGGCCGGCGCTGAGCCGGTGCAGGCCGCGGGTGAGGCCGGCGAGCGCGGCGGTGCCGAGCACCGCGTGCGCCGCGGACGCGAGCCGCAGCCCGGCGCGCGCCCCGGCGGCCACCGCCGCGAACCGGACGGCGGCGAGGTCGGCGGCCGCGCCGCCGTCGGCGTGGGCCTGCGCGCGCAGCCACTTGGTGTGCTCACCGGTGTCGATGCCGACCGGGCAGGCGGTGGCGCACAGGCCGTCCACCGCGCAGGTCTGCTCGCCCAGGTAGACGTAGTCGTGCTCCAGCCGCTCGAGCGCGGCCGGGTCCTCGCCGGTGACGCGCAGCCGGGCGATCTCGCGCTGGGCCACGATCCGCTGGCGCGGGGTGAGGGTGAGGTCGCGCGACGGGCAGCGCGGCTCGCAGAAGCCGCACTCGATGCAGCGGTCGAGGATCGGGTGCGCGTGCGGGAGCGCCTTCAGGGCGCGCAGGTGCGCGCGCGGGTCGTCGTTCAGCACGACGCCCGGGTTGAGCAGGCCGCCGGGGTCGAGCAGCCGCTTCACCCGCCGCATCAGCCCGGTGGCCTTCGCGCCCCACTCCAGCTCCACGAACGGCGCCACGTTGCGGCCGGTGCCGTGCTCCCCCTTCAGCGAGCCGTCGTACCTGCGCGCCACCATGGTGCAGACGTCGTCCATGAACCGCGCGTACCGCTCCACCTCGCCCTCGGCGCCGAAGTCCGGCGTGAAGACGAAGTGCAGGTTCCCGTCGAGC
This sequence comes from Anaeromyxobacter dehalogenans 2CP-1, assembly GCF_000022145.1. Taxonomy (NCBI): domain Bacteria; kingdom Pseudomonadati; phylum Myxococcota; class Myxococcia; order Myxococcales; family Anaeromyxobacteraceae; genus Anaeromyxobacter; species Anaeromyxobacter dehalogenans. The sequence continues at coordinate 3,513,748 of NC_011891.1, read as the reverse complement.
GCGTGGCCGAAGATGATCCCGTCGTAGCCGTGCGTCGCGAGCAGCCCCTGCAGCTCCACGGTCGCGTCGGCGAGGTGGCGGATGGGGAACGCCACGTCCTCGATCACCACGGTGGTGCCGATGGGCCGGGCCGCGCCCACCGCCGGGAACAGCCCGCGGCGCACGTCCCAGAGCCGCTCGTACTCGGCCTTCACCGCGGTGAAGCGGACCGGCGCGAGCGCGCGCACCGGCGCCATGCGCGCGAGCAGCGCCTCCACCTGCGGGCCGAGCTCGGCGGGGGTGGCGGCGCGGGTCTCGATGAGCAGGGCCGCCGCGCCGTCGGGCAGCCCGGCCAGCTCCGGCGGCATGCCGGGCTTCGCCTCGACCGAGCGCAGCGAGGCCCGGTCCATCAGCTCGACCGCCGCGACCGGGCCGCCCTGCAGGAGCATGGTGGCGCGCGCGGCGTCGCCGACGCCGGCGAACAACGCCAGCGCGCTCGCCTTGTGCGCGTGCTCCGGGACGGTGTGGTAGGTGATCTCCGCGATGAAGCCGAGCGTCCCCTCCGACCCGATCAGCAGGTGGAGCAGGACGTCGAGCGGGTCCTCGAAGTCCACGAACGCGTTCAGCGCGTAGCCGGTGGTGTTCTTGATCCGGAACTTCTCGATGATCCGGCGGCGCAGCGCGGGGTCGGCCTCGATCTCGGCGCGGAGGACGCGCAGCCCGTCCACGATCTCCGGGCGCGCCGCGCGGAACGCCTCGCGAGACGCCGGATCGTCGGTGTCGAGCACCGTGCCGTCCGCCAGCACCAGGCGCATCGACGCCACGGTCCGGTAGCTGTTCTGGGCGGTGCCGCAGCACATCCCGGACGCGTTGTTCGCGGCGATCCCCCCCACCATGCACGCGCCGATGGAGGCCGGGTCGGGGCCGAGCTTGCGCCCCAGCGGCGCCAGCACCGCGTTCGCGTCCGCGCCGACGACGCCGGGCTCGAGCGCGATGCGCGCGCCGCCGTCCAGCACGCGCATCGCGCGCCAGCCTCCGGTGACCCGCACCAGCACCGAGTCGGTGACCGCCTGGCCCGACAGGCTGGTGCCCGCGGCGCGGAACGTCACCGGCGTGCCGAGGCGCGCCGCCTCGGCGAGCACGCGGCGCACCTCGTCCACCGTCCGGACCTCGACCACGAGGCGCGGGGTGAGGCGATAGAAGCTCGCGTCGGTGCCGAGCGCGAGCCGGCGGAGCGGGTCGGTGACGAGCCGCTCGCCGGGGAGGTGTCGCGCCAGCGCCTCGTGGAGGCGGAGGTAGGGCTCGGGGAGCGCGCGCACGTCGTCTCGGTGGGCCATGGCGGGCGGACGCGCATCGCACCACGTCCGCGCGGGGCGGCGCGGGCGTTCCCGCGACCGGCGGCGGGCGCGCGGCGACCGGTCGCCCGGCGGAGGCGACCGGAGGGGTCCCGAGGGCCCGGCGGGGGCGGATCAGATCCCGAGGCGCGCGCGCACCTGCGCCAGGTGGCGCCGGCTCACCGGCACGTCGTGCCCGCCGCGCGTGCGGATCACGGCCGCGCCGGGGTCCGAGGCGTCGCCGGGGCGGATCTCGTCCACGCGGTCCGCGTTCACGAGGTGCTGCTTGTGACAGCGGAGCAGCCCCCCGCGCTCCTCCAGCACCTTCAGGGTGAGCTCGGTGAACAGCTCGCCCTGCGCGGTGACCACGTGCACGCCGGCGGGGCCGGAGCGGACGAGCTCGATCTCCGCGAGCGGGACCAGCTTCACCGCGCGGCCGGCGAGGCAGGGCACGCGCGTGAGCGGCGGCGCGAGCGGCGGGGCGGCGCGCGCGACGCCGGCGCGGGCGCGCAGCCGCTCCAGCGACCGGCGGAGCCGGTCGGGCGCCACCGGCTTCAGCAGGTAGTCGGCGGCGCTCTCCTCGAACGCGCGGAGCGCGAACGCGTCGTGCGCCGTGACGAACACCACCGCCGGCAGGTCGTCGGGGTCGAGCATGCCGAGCAGCTCGAACCCGTCCACCACCGGCATCTGGACGTCGAGGAACAGCACGTCCGGCCGCTCGCGCCGCACGGCCTGCAGCGCCTCGACCGCGTTGCCGCAGTCGGCCGCGATCTCCACCTCGCCGGTGGCCTGGAGCAGCGCGCGCAGCTCGGCCCGGGCGTTGGGCTCGTCGTCCACGATGACGGCGCGCATCACGCGGGACGCTCCTCGAACGGCACCCGCACCGACACGCGCGTCAGCGCGCTCGGCGTGCAGGAGACGGTGACCCCCCACTCCGCGCCCAGCAGGTTCTTGATGCGCCGGTCCACCAGGCTCATGCCCATCCCGTCGGCGCCGGCCCGCGGCGCGTAGGCGCCGGCGTCGTCCTCGATCTCGATCACCGCCGTGGCGCCCTGGCGGTAGGCGCGGATGCGGGCGGTGGCCTGCCCGAGCGTCGCGCCGAGGCCGTGCTTCACCGCGTTCTCGATGAGCGGCTGCAGCGTGAACGTGGGCAGCCGCAGCCGCAGCAGCGCCGGGTCCACCTCGGTGAGGACCGCCAGGCGGTCGCCGAAGCGGGCCTTCTCGATCTCCAGGTAGGCGCCGGCGTGCTCCAGCTCCTCCTCCAGCGTGGAGAGCGGGGCGGAGCGCTTCAGGTTCTTGCGGAACAGCGCGGAGAGGTGGCCGAGCAGCTCGCGGGCACGCTCCGGGTCGGTGCGGGTGACGGCGTGCACGGTGTTGAGCGCGTTGAACAGGAAGTGCGGGTCCACCTGCGCCTGCAGGAGCTTCAGCTCCGTGAGGACGAGCAGGCTCTTCTGCTCGTGGAAGCGGGCCCGCAGGAGCTGGTCGGAGAGCAGGTCGGCGATGCCCTCGCCCAGCGACCGGTTCAGCCGCCGGAACCGGGTGCGCGCGGTCTCGAGGAGCTGCACCGTCCCGATGGCCGCGCCGTCCACCACCAGCGGGATGACCACCGCCGAGTCGAGCGGGCAGGCCGCCGAGACCGCGCAGCGGTAGTGCTCGTGCTCGCCGTCCGCGAACACCACCTCGTGCCGCTCGATGGCGCCGCGGGTCAGCGGCGAGGCGATGGGCAGGCCGGGCCGGTGGTGGTCGGACCCGCGCCCCACGAACGCGAGCACCGTCTCGGTGTCGGTGATGGCCACCGCGCCCACCCCGGTCTCCTCCTGGATGATGGAGGCCAGCTCGCCGGCGACCGAGCGATCGAAGCCGCGCGCGAGGGGGCCCAGCGTCCGCTCGGCGATCCGGAGCGCCTTCGCGGAGGTGGCGGCGGCCAGGCGATCGTAGCGCTCGTGGCGGTCGCGCAGCAGCGTCATGAACAGCGCCGCGCCCACCGAGTTCGCCAGGATCATGGGCACGCCGATGCCCTCCACCACGCGGACCGACTCGTGGAACGGCCGGGACACGGCGAGCAGCAGGCCCATGTGGAGCGCCTCGCCGGCGGCGGTCACCGCGAAGGCGAGCTTCCAGGAGATGAGCCGGTCCGGCGCGGCCGAGGCGAGCCGCCGGTGCACCAGCCCGCCCATCAGCCCCTCCAGCGTGGTGGCGATGGCCCCAGCGCCGGCGGTGAAGCCGCCCAGGGTGAGGCGGTGCGCGCCCGAGAGCAGGCCCACCGCCACGCCCACCGCCGGCCCGCCCAGCATGCCACCCAGGACCGCGCCCACGGCGCGGGTGTTGGCGATGGCGCCGCCCGCGAGCGGGAGGCCGAGGTAGGTGCCGAGGATCGCGATGCCGGTGAAGAACAGCAGCAGCGAGAGCTTGGCGCGGGGCCGCAGCCAGTCGGTGCGGGCGGGCCGGAAGGCGCGCGAGCGCGAGTAGAGGTGGAACAGGACGAAGAAGACCGCCATCGCCTCGAACAGCGTGAGCAGCAGGCGGCCCATCATCGCGTTCCGGTCCTCCGGGCCGCCGCGGCGGGCGGCGGGAGCGCGACGATAGCGCCCGGCGCTCGGGGGGCGCAAACGAGGGCCCGGGATCGGTCCGCCGCGGCCGTGGGGGCGTCCCGTTGCCGCGGCGCCCCCGCGGCGGCCCGAGGCCGGTTAACCTTCCGGTGCTTCGGGGGTACTCCCCGCGGCGCGCGATGCCGGCCCGCGAAGCACGCGGAGGGTCGCGCGCCGGCAACGACGATGCGGCGCGGCCTCCGGCCGCCCGGGAGACACGCACACCATGACGCGCCGGAGACTGACGTACGCCGGGGTGGCGATCGCCGCCCTCGCCGCGCTGCTGGGCCTGTGGCGCTGGCGGTCCGCCAGCAGCGCCGGCGAGGTCCACTACGAGACGGCCAAGGTGGATCGGGGCCGGGTCGTGGCCAAGGTGACCGCCACCGGGACGCTCTCCGCCCTGGTCACCGTCCAGGTCGGTAGCCAGGTGTCCGGTCGGATCTCGGAGCTGCGCGCGGACTTCAACTCGCGGGTCCGCAAGGGCGAGGTGATCGCCCGCATCGACCCGCAGCTGTTCCGGGCCGCCGTGGCGCAGGCGAAGGCGAACACCGTGGCCGCCGAGGGCAACCTCGCCAAGGCGCGCGCGCAGGCGGCGGACGCCGACCGGCAGCTGGGGCGGACCCGGCAGCTCGCCGAGCGCAACCTGGTCGCGGCCGCCGACCTCGACACCGCCCAGGCGAACGCGGACGGCGCGCGCGCCGGGGTGCAGGCGGCGCAGGGCACGCTGGCCCAGACGCGGGCCGCGCTCCAGCAGGCCCAGGTGAACCTGGGCTACACCGACATCGTCTCGCCCACCAACGGCGTGGTGATCTCGCGCAACGTGGACGTGGGCCAGACCGTGGCCGCGTCGCTCCAGGCGCCCATCCTGTTCGTCATCGCGGAGGACCTCGCCAAGATGCAGGTGGACACCAGCGTGGCCGAGGCGGACGTCGGCCGGCTGCGCGCCGGCATGCCCGCCACCTTCACCGTGGACGCGTATCCGAACGAGGTGTTCTCCGGGACGGTCCGCCAGGTCCGCAACGCCTCCACCACCGTCCAGAACGTGGTGACCTACGACGCGGTGGTGGACGTGGCCAACCCCGAGCTGAAGCTGAAGCCCGGCATGACCGCCACCGTGACGTTCGTGTACGCGCAGCGCGACGACGTGCTCCGCGTACCCAACGCGGCGCTGCGCTTCCGCCCGCCGCCCGGCCTGAAGCGCCCGGTGCAGGGCGCGCAGGCGCAGGAGGCGGCCGCGCCGGCGGGGCAGGGGGCACGGGCCGCCGCGCGGCCGGACCGGAGCGGCGGGGACGGCGCGCGCGCGCGGCCGGAGGGCGGCCGGACGGTGTGGGTGCTGCGCGGCGAGGCGCGGGACCCGGTCCCGGTCGCGGTGCAGACCGGGATCACCGACGGCAGCGCCACCGAGCTCGTCTCCGGCGACCTGCGGGAGGGCGACGCGGTCGTCACCGACGCGACCGGCGGCGCCGCGAGCGGGCGGCAGGGCGGCGGCGGCGGGGCCATGCGCCGCGGGCCGTTCTAGGGGGCGCGACGTGGCCGAGACCCCGCTCATCCAGCTCGAGGACGTCTGGAAGACGTACGCCATGGGCGACGTCGAGCTGCACGCGCTGAAGGGCGTGTCGCTCGCCGTCGAGCGCGGCGAGTTCACCGCCATCATGGGCGCCTCCGGCTCGGGCAAGTCCACCCTCATGAACCTGCTCGGCTGCCTGGACCGGCCCACCCGCGGCCGCTACCTGCTGGAGGGGCACGACGTCTCCGGCCTGTCGGCCGACGCGCTGGCGGCCCTGCGCAACCGGACGCTCGGGTTCGTGTTCCAGAGCTTCAACCTCCTCTCCCGCACCAGCGCGCTCGAGAACGTGGAGCTGCCCATGATGTACTCGGGCACGCCGGGCGCCGAGCGCCACCGCCGCGCGCTGGAGGCGCTCGCGCAGGTGGGCCTCTCCGGGCGCGCCGACCACCACCCGAGCCAGCTCTCCGGCGGCCAGCAGCAGCGCGTCGCCATCGCCCGGGCGCTGGTGAACCGCCCGCGGGTGCTGCTCGCGGACGAGCCCACCGGCAACCTCGACTCGCGCACCAGCGTGGAGGTGATGGCGATCCTCCAGGCGCTGGGCGCGACCGGGATCACGGTGGTGCTGGTGACGCACGAGAACGACATCGCCGCGTACGCCTCGCGCGTGCTGGTGATGCGCGACGGCAAGCTCCGCTCCGACACGCGGCAGGCGCCGGTGGCGGCGGTGCCGCCGCCCGCCGACGAGGCCGGCGGCGCGGACGGGCGGGAAGGAGGCGCGGCGTGAACCTGCTCCAGACCCTGCGCGTGGCGCTGCGCGCGCTGCGCCGCTCCAAGATGCGCTCGTTCCTCACCGCGCTCGGGATCGTCATCGGCGTGGCCGCGGTGATCGCCATGGTGGCGCTGGGCGACGGGGCCCGCGCGCAGGTGGCGAAGACGTTCGAGTCGATGGGCTCGAACCTCCTCATGGTGCTGCCCGGCAGCACCACCGCCGGCGGCGCCCGCGGCGGGTTCGGGAGCCTGCCCACGCTGACCTGGGACGACCTGCGCGCCATCCAGAACGAGGTCCCCTCGGTGCGCTACGCCGCGCCGCAGCTCCGCACCACCGCCTCGATCCAGTCGGAGGACCTGAACTGGACCACCTCGGTGACCGGCACCGGCGCCGAGTTCTTCGCCATCCGGAACTGGCCGGTGGCGCAGGGTGCGCTGTTCGGGCCCTCGGACGTCGACTCCGGCACCAAGGTGATCGTGCTCGGGAAGACGGTCGCCGACGAGCTGTTCGGCGCGGGCGCGAGCCCGGTCGGCCAGCAGGTCCGCGTGAAGAACGTGCCGTTCCAGGTGGTGGGCGTGCTCGCCGCCAAGGGCCAGTCGCCCATGGGCCAGGACCTCGACGACGCGGTGTTCGTGCCCTACTCGACGTACCTCGCGAAGGTGCAGGGCGGCCTGAAGAACCTCATCCCCGGGGTCATCGCGGTGAGCGCGCTGGACTCCGCCTCGACCGCGCGCGCCGAGCAGCAGGTGCGCGCGCTGCTCCGCGACCGCCACCGGCTGGCCGACGGGGCGGACGACGACTTCTCGATCCGCAACCTGGCCGAGTTCGCGAGCGCGCAGAAGGAGGGCACCGCCACGCTCACCACGCTGCTGCTCGCCATCGCGGCGGTGTCCCTCGGCGTGGGCGGCATCGGCATCATGAACATCATGCTGGTGTCGGTGACCGAGCGCACCCGCGAGATCGGCGTCCGCATGGCGGTGGGCGCGCGCGCGCGCGACGTCCTCCTGCAGTTCCTCGCCGAGGCGCTGGTCCTCTCGCTCGCCGGCGGCGTGGTGGGGGTGGCGCTGGGCCTCGGGATCTCCTTCTGGATGGCCCGGGCCTTCGGCTGGCCGGTCATGTTCCGCGCCGACGTGGTGCTGATCGCGGTCGGCTTCAGCGGGCTGGTGGGCGTCGCGTTCGGGCTCTACCCGGCCCGCCGCGCCTCCCGGCTCGATCCCATCCAGGCGCTGAGGTTCGAATGACGAACGCCCCGCGGCTCGCTGCCCTCCTCCTGTTCGCCCCGGCGCTGGCGCTAGGGCAGGCCGCCCCGCCGCCGGCCGCTGCGCCGCCTCCGGACGCGCCGGCCACCGACCGGCCCGGGGCCCGGCGCGTCCTCTCGCTCGAGGAGGCGGTGCGCACCGCCCGGGCACACCAGCCGCAGCTCCGCTCGGCGCGCGCCGCCACCGACGCGGCCCTCGCCCGCGCCGACCAGGCCCGGGCGCCGCTCCTGCCCCAGCTCACCGGCAGCGCCGGGCTGGGCCGCACCACCGACAACTTCGCCGGGAAGCCGGGCGGCGCGAGCTGGGGCACGAGCGGCACGTTCGACGCGCGCGCGGTGCTGAGCCAGACGCTCGTCGATCTCGGTCAGGTCGCCCGCTGGCGCGCGGCCGGCGCGAGCGCCGACGCGCAGCGCGCCACCGAGCGCGCCACCGAGCTGGACGTGGTGGCCGGCGCGCAGTCCGCGTTCTTCGTGGCGCGCGCCGCGCACGCGCTGGTGCGGGTGGCCCGCGAGACGCTCGACAACCAGGAGGCGCACCTGCGCCAGGTGGAGGCGTTCGTGCAGGTCGGCACGCGCCCCGCCATCGACCTCGCCCAGGCGCGCGCCGATCGCGCGACCGCGCAGGTCCAGCTGGTGCGCGCGGAGAACAGCTACGAGAACGCGCGGGCGCTCCTCGCCCAGGCCATCGGCCTGGACTGGCCCGCCGACATCGAGCCGTCCGACGAGGCCATCGCGCCGGTGCCCGGCGAGGACGGGCCGCTCGCGCCGCTGGTCGCGGAGGCGTCCTCGGCACGGCCGGAGCTGGCCTCGCTCGAGGCGCAGCGCCGCGCCGGGGCGCGCTCGCTCGACGCCGCGCGGGCCGAGTGGCTGCCCACGCTCTCGGCGCAGACCGCGGTCACGGACGCCGGCACGCGCCCGGACGCGGACGGCCTCAACTGGTCGGCCACGCTGAACCTGGGCTGGAACCTGCTCGAGGGCGGCGGCTCGCTGGCGCGGGCGCGGGAGGCGCGCGCCAACCTGGCGGGCGTGGACGCGCAGGAGGCGGCGCTCCGCACGCAGATCACCGTCGACGTGGACGCCGCGCGCCAGGGCGTGCAGACCGCGCGCGCCGCCGCCGGGGCGGCCGACGAGGCGCTGGTCAACGCGCGCGAGCGCCTGCGGCTGGCCGAGGGCCGCTACCAGGCCGGCGCGGGCAGCATCATCGAGCTGGGCGACGCGCAGGTGGCGGCCACCTCCGCCGGGGCGCAGGTGGTGCAGGCGGAGTACGACCTGGCCTCGGCGCGCGCGAGGCTGCTGCGCGCGCTGGGCCGCGGCTGATCGCCGTGCCGCGCGACGCCGCGGTCAGCCCGAGTGCCGGGCGATCCCTCGCGCGACCGCGTCCACCAGGTACGGCCGCAGGTCGGCGGGCGCGATGATCCGGTCGAGCGAGCCGACGCGCAGGGCGCGGTCCACCGTGTGGACCCCGTCGAACGCGTCCGCCACCTCGCCCACCTTCTCCGAGCGCACCGCCGCGACGATCTCGGCCAGCCGCCCCCGCGCGGCGCCGCCCGCGGCGGCGGCCTTCTCGGCCTCCATCACCCGCGGGTCCTTCCGGGTGCGGGTCTCCACGTCACGGGAGAACACCACCGCCGCGGCGGGGGCGCCGCCGATCACCGAGGCGCGCGCGCCCTCCACCGCCACCACCTCGATGTCCTCGCGGAGCGCCTTCGAGAACACCACGAACGCGCCGCCGTGGTAGCGCGACACCACGCAGAACACGAACGGGCCGCGGAAGTTCACCACCGCGCGGCCGATCTCGGCCCCGTACTCCAGCTGCAGCCGCCGCATCGACTCCGGCGATCCGTCGAAGCCGGACAGGTTCGCGAGCACCACCACCGGCCGGTTTCCGCTCGCGCCGTTGATGGCGCGCGCCAGCTTCTTCGAGGACTGCGGGAAGAGCGTCCCGGCGGACCAGAGCTCGGGTCCGTCGGCGGGCACGAACTCGAGGCGGGGCAGCGGGCGGGACTCGATCCCGAGCAGGCACACCGGCCAGCCGCCCAGGTGCGCGTCCCACACCACCGCGGTCTCGCCGCCGCGCAGGTCGCGCCACCGCTCCAGGGGCGGGTGGTCCTGATCCACCGCGGCCGCCATCACCCGCCGGATGTCGAACGGCTTCTTGCGATCCGGGTTGGTGGCGGGGTCGAACACGTCCCCCACCGTGTCGAACCCGGCGCCGCCGGCCGGGCCGTGCGGGAACGTCCGCACGTCGCGCGCGGCCGGGTCGGAGGTCGTGGCGCGCCGCGGGAAGCGCTCGCCGGGGGCCACGTAGGTGTGCTCGTAGTGACGAAGCAGGAGCTGGATCGCCTCGCCCATGCTGGCGGCCTGGTACTGCGCCTGGCCGTTCGGGCCCATGATCCGGTCGTATCCGCCGATGCCCTGGTTGTCCTCGGCCGAGACGCTGCCGGAGTAGTCGAGCGCCTCCTTCCCGGTGAGGACCATGGCCGAGCCCGGCGTCATCACCAGGATCCCGCGGGTGTGCATGAGCATGGTGGCCTCGGCGTTCCAGTACGGCTGCGCGCCGACGTTGATGCCGCAGACCACCACGTTGATCTCGCCGCCACCCTGCGTGAACGTCACGATCCGGCGGAGGACGCGCGAGATCCAGTCCATGTTCTCGGTGCCGCTCTCCATGGAGATCTTCGCGCCCGCCGAGACGGCGAACCACTCCAGCGGGACGCGCAGCCGCTCCGCCAGGTCGAGCGCGGCCTCGATACGCCGGCACTCGGGCTCGGCCAGCGCGCCCATGGAGCGGCTGGGATCCCCGAGCAGCACCACCCGCGCCATGCCCTCCGGGTGGCGCGGCGTGAACGTCCGGACCACGCCCACCACGACGTTGGCGCCGTTCTGGCCGGGCGGGCGCGACACCGGGGCGAGCGCCCCGGCCGCGTCCAGATCGTGCTCGACGAACTCGCCCGGCGGCACGCCGGCCTGCGAGTCGCGCGTCGGCGCGAGCATGCGCACCAGCTCGAACGGGTGGACGAGGCCGCGGCGCCGGAGCTGCACCACGCGCAGGTGGTACTCGGAGAGCGGCTCCAGCGGCCGGTCGGTGGGCGCGTCCCAGCGCACCGCCACGCTGCGCCCGTCGGTCGTGACGCGCACGAGCGCGTCCCTGAGCTCGCCGGTGTCCGGGTGGGGGACGCGGGCCGCGAGCAGGACCATCTCCAGCCCGAGCCCCTGGGTGGCCGGGCCGATCCGCTCGGCCACCCCGCGCACCTCGTCGCGCGAGAGCAGCAGCGGCGGCTCCACCGTGAGCAGCACCCGGTTCCACTCCAGCCGCTGGTGGGGCGCGCGCCGCGCCTGGAACCGGCGCATGCCGGCGAGCGCCTCGTGCAGCATGCGCTCGAGGTGCGGGAGCTGGACCACGCGGCCGCGGGCGTCGTGCAGCGGGGTGAGGTCGCGCACCTCGGCCACCGCGAACAGCCGCTCGTCGCGCGGGTTGTCGCGCGCGACGCCGCGGTACAGGTAGACGTCCTCGGGCGAGGGCAGCCGGGTCAGCTCGAACTTGGAGAGCCGCGCGAGCTGCATGCGCCGGAAGATCATGGGGTGCACGCCGCGGTAGCGCGGCTCCTCCACGAGCTCGGCCGGCCCGCCGCGGAACGTGAAGTGGAGCTGGCTGGCCTGCCGCCCCAGCCCGCGGGCAGGGTACGCCACCAGCACCGAGGCGCGGCGCAGCGGCCGGCGGAAGCCGGCCTGAGAGAGCGCGGCGCGCAGCTCGGCCGCGATCGCGTCGGGATCGCCGCCCGCCCCGTCGCGCCAGAGGTACAGGTCCACCGAGGTCTGGGCGCCCTCCGGCGTGCGCTCGGCGAGCCGGGCCGCGGCGGCGGCCGCGCGGGCCAGCTCGGCGGCCGGCGCGAACGCCGCCACGAGCTGGATGCGCCGCGACTCCGCCGCGTACTCGGTCAGCGTGCAGGCGACCCCGTCCACCTCCTCGACGGTCGCCGGCGCGGTGGCGCGGTGGCGGTAGTAGCGGCGCGTGAGCGTCTGGGCGAGCAGCCGGCGGAACTCGGGCTTCGCCCGCGCCATCCTCGCCAGCATGAGCGTGCTGAGCGGCTGCGGGCAGGCGATGAGCCGCGACACCAGCGTCTCGCGCGCGGTCCCCTCGGCGCGTGCCAGCTCGGCGAGGTCGGCCTCGGCCTGCGCGTACACCGCCGCCCGGACCTGGTCCAGCTCGGGCTTCTCGAAGCGGCGGTAGCGCAGCTCGCGGGCGAGGTCGCCCAGCGCGGGGAAGCGCTCCTGGCCCACCGCGGCCAGCCGGTCGAGCAGCTCGCGCGCGCCCGCGTCCTCCAGGCCGGGCGGCACGCCGTCGCCGGCCAGGCGCCGCTCCAGGATGCCCAGCACCGCGGCGAGCGGCGCCTCGGCCCGGTCGTGCGCCTTCTGGATCCGCAGCAGCGCCAGCTCGAGCTCGCGCCCGGGGGCGTCGAGCGAGACGTTGTAGTGCGCGAGCGCGCGGCGGAGCTGCGCCAGGAAGCCGGGGGTCAGCCCCTCGCCGCGAGCCTCCGGCTCGTGGAGGTAGCGCCAGAGCTCCTCCAGCGGCGGCGGCGCGTCGGCGGCGGCGGAGGGGCCGCGGCCGCGCGAGAACAGCGCCTGCACGTCGCCGAACGCGGCGAGCGCGCGCTCCTCCTCGCGCAGCGCGCCCGGGTCCTCCGGGGCGACGCCGGCGGCGCGGTCGCGCCAGCCGGTGGCGAGCGCCCGCGCGTCGGCGTCGGAGAGGTCGAACCCGAGCAGCAGGCGGTTCAGCTCGCGGAGGCCGGCCAGGTACCGCTCGTGCGCGGTGGACGGCTCCGGCGGCGGCTCGCCGCCGAGCGCGAGCGGTGCGCCGGGCGCCGCGGGCGGGCCCTCTCCCTCGGGATCGAGGCGCAGCAGCGGCGCGCCCGCGTCCACCTGGCCGTTCGGCACCGCCAGCACCTCGCGCACCACGCCGGCCGTCGGCGCGGGCACCGCCAGCTCGACCTTCATCGACTCGACGCGGGCGACCGGCTCGCCCGCGGCGACGCGCTGGCCGGGCACCACCGGCAGCGCCACCACCATGCCGGGCAGGGGAGAGGTGATCACGCCGCCCGGATCCCGGGTGACGAGGTGCGGGACCCCGTCCACGTCCACCAGGTGTCGGGTGCCGTCCACCGCCGAGAGCACGCGCGCGCGCCGGCCGCCCCACGCCAGGCGGCGCTCGCCCCGGGCCAGGCGATCGACCTTCACGTCCACCGGCGCGCCGCCCGCGGGCGAGACGCGGTAGGCGTCCGGACCGGTCTGGCGCACCTCCAGGCGGTGTCGCTCGCCCGCGTGGAGCAGCTCCACCGCGCGGCCGGACGAGGGGCCGACCCGCGGCCGCCCGCGGCGCGCCTCCGCCAGGAAGCGCGCGCGCTCCAGGTCCAGCTCGAGCTCGTAGGACTCCAGCGCCGCGGCGAGCAGCGCCACCTCGGGGCTTGGCGCGACCAGCCGTTCGCGGGCCGCGGCGAGGCGAGGGAGGAAGCCCACCCCGGCGGTCCCGGCGCGCACCTCGGTGCGGGCCAGGAGCGCCAGCAGCCAGGCCTTGCTGGAGCCGCTCCCGCGGGCCAGCGCGTCGGTGTCGGAGAGCGCCTGGGCGAGGCGCCCCAGGGCGCGGCCGCGGTCGGTGCCGAGCGCGACGATGGTGGCCATGGGCTCGGCGCCGCCGCGCGCCTCGTCCCCCTCCTCGACCGCCGCCTCGGCGTGCACGTCCGGGTCCGACGGCAGCCGCAGCCGCTCCAGGCGTCCGGGCGCGGTCGCCGGCTGCGGAGCCTCCGGGTCCCGCGCCAGCAGCCGGGCCGCGACCGCGAAGCCGCGCGCCGCCGGCAGCGGGCGCAGCGCCGCGCCCGCCGCGAGCCGGACCGCCTGCCGCACCAGGTCCACGCCGGCGGCGGCCTCGATCGCGGCAGCCGAGCGCGGGAAGGCGTCGACCCCGGCGAGCACCAGCCGGCGGGTGGCCGGGTCGAGCAGCAGCTCCACGCTCGCGATGCCCACCCAGCGGGCCGCCGCCGCGATCGCCAGCCCGAGCATGCGGGCGCGCGCGTCCTCCTGCGCGCCGAGCGCCGGCGAGGGCGACTCGGCCAGCACCGCCACGTCCGCGAGCCGCAGCGAGGCGTCGCCGACCCCGACCGCCTGCGCCTCGCCGGACCGGTCGCGCGCCACAACCACCTCGAGCAGCCGCGCGGCGGGATCGGCCCCGCCGGCGGCGGCCAGCGGCACGCCCACCTCGGCCGCGATCGCGGCGAGCCCCTCGGGCGCGCGCACGCGCTCGAGCACCGACGAGGACGGGCCGAGGAACAGCACGCCGAGCTGCTCGCAGGCCTCGGCGAACGCGGCCCGCTCCGCCAGCGGGGCGGGGCCGAGCCAGGCGGCCTCCGCGCCGGCCACGTGCAGGGCCAGCTCCGGCGAGCCCTCCACCTCGACGGAGGCGTCCGCCTCGCGGACGAACGGCAGGCGCCGGTCGCGCGGCGCGTGGACCGCCACGGCCAGCGCCGACTTCCCCTCGCGCGCCAGCTCGCGGACCGCGCGCACCGCGCGCCGGCCCGCCTCGCTCCGATCCAGCACCGCCACCCGCCCCAGCGACACCGCCTCCGGCATGCTCCGCTCCTCGCGCCGCCCGGTGGGCCGGACGCGGCAAGGGGCGGGACGCGACGGCGCGGCCCGCCCCGGACCTCCGCCGCGGGAAGGATCGCCGATTCCGGCCCTCCGGAGGGGAAGAAGCGCGCGCGGCCGGCGAACCGGGTGGGACGCCGGGCGGCCCCCCGCGGGCGTGCGGTCGTGCGCACGCCCCGGCCGCCGCCGCGGCGAGCGCGGGGGACGACCGGGGCCGATGCGGCGGGGCGGCCTCGTGTCGCGCCGCCGCCTACCTGGCGGCGGCCTGCGCGGGCGGGATGGGCGCCGGGACGCGGTTCTTGATGGGCGGGATCGACCGGAGGAACGCGAACATGGCGGACAGGTCGGCGTCGGTGAGGTGGGTCGCGTTCGGCCACGGCATGGGCGGGAGGATCTGGCGGCCGCGACCGCGGTGGCGCCCGGTGCGGAGCGTCTCCTTGAACTCCTGCTCGGTCCACTCACCGATGCCGGTCTCCCGGTCCGGCGTCAGGTTCGCCGAGAACGTCGTGCCCCACGGGCCGGACGCGGCGGTCATGGTCAGCGAGAACACCGCGCCCCAGGGTCCCTCCGGCAGCGCGGGGGCGGGCGGCATCCGGAGCTGCTCCGGGTGGCCGGAGAGCATCCGGGTCATGTCCGGCTCGGCGCCGTTCGGCCCCATCTTGAACGGCGTGTGGCAGTCGTTGCAGCCGGCGATGGTGACGAGGTACTTGCCGCGCGCGATCGCGGCGTCCTTGCCGGCGGCCTGCGGGGCGGTGGCGGCCGCGAGCAGCCCGAGGGCGCCGGCGGCGAGTGCTGCGGTGGGGATGCGCTTCATCGGTTCTTCTCCTGGTGATCGGGTGCTGCCGGGTGGGTCGTCGCCGGTCCGAGGTCATCCCGGACGAAGGCGGCGACGAGGTCGAGGGCCTGCGCGTCGGCGAGCTTCGTGCCGAACGGCGGCATCTGGAGGAGCGGGTCGCGGGAGCCCATGCGCCGGACGAGCACGCTCGCCCCCGGATCGCCGGCGGCGATGCGCAGCGGGGCGTCGCCCATGCCGGGCGGGCGCGCGCGGCTGGGCTGGCCGACGGCGGTGGCGAGCGGCGCGCGCGCGTCGCCGCCGCGCACGCGCTGGGCGAGGTCGAGCCCGAGCGAGGCGAGCGTGCCTCGGGCGTCGTGGCAGCTCGCGCAGTTCGCGTGCAGGTAGCCGAGCGCGGCGCGGGCGCGCGGAGACGGCGCCGCGATCCGCGGCGGCCTCGCGAGCAGGTCCGCCGGGAGCCCGCGCAGCCGGCCGGTCCGCGCCAGCGCGGGCAGGTCCACGTCGCCCGGGGCGGGCGGCTCGGCGTGCGGCGCCAGCGGGTCGCGATCCGGGGAGAGCTGGAGCGCGGAGAAGCCCAGCACCGGCGTCGGGGCGCCCTCGTGGCAGGCGCGGCAGTCGCCTGCGGCGGGCAGGTCGTGGCCCACGCCCGGCGCCACCTCCGCCGCGCCGCGCAGCCCGCGCTCCGGCGCGCGCTCGGCGTCGCTCCCGTCGGGCAGCCAGCGGTAGGTCGCGTACGTCCAGGCGCCGTCGCGCCCGAGGACCATGTAGCGCGTCTCGACGCGGCGGCCGCCGAACGAGAACTCCTTCCAGAGCCGGGTGCCGGGCGGGAACCGCCAGGCGTCCGGGTCCGACGCGTCGATCGCCTTGCCGGCCGGGAGCCGGATCCAGCGCGCCTTGGCGGCGCCGTCGCTCCAGAGCGGGTACTGCGGCGTGTAGCGGAGGACGCCCGGCGCGACGACGCCGTGCGCGGCGTCGGTGAACAGGCCGGTGCCGGAGAGGCGCTCGGGCGCGTCGCCCGCCGCGCGCGCGCCACCCGGCGCCACCCACAGGGCGGCCGCGGCGGCGCCCGCGAGCGCCGCCGCGACCTTCCCCATCTGCTGCCACTTCCCCCCCGCCATGATGCCCCTCGGTCCGTCTCGAAGACGGGCGGAGGATGCCCGAGCGCGCGGGGCGGGGTTCCTAAAACATCGCTCGGCCGTTCCTAAGAACTGCCTAACGCGCGCGGTGCCCGCCTGGGGCGCCGGGGCGGCTCACGGCGTCGCGTACAGGAACGTCGTGTCCGGGAAGCGCCGCCAGCGCTCGGTGATCACGCGGCGGAGCTCGGCGTTCTTCCCGCTGGCCGCGTCCACGTGCGCCTGCACCAGCGCCTCCGCCGCGCGCCGGTCCCCGCGCGCCTTGATGCCGAGCGCGAGCGCCTCGAGCCGCTCCACCGACGCGCCCAGCCGCGACCGGTCCAGCTCGAGGCAGCCCTCGTCCTCGCCGTTCGCGGCCTTCGCCTCCGGGCGCCACACCAGCGCGCCGTCGTCGGCGAGCGCCGCGAGCTGGATCGCGGCGAGCGCCGAGTACGGCCGCAGGCGGCCGTCCGAGGTGCGGACGCCGACGCTCACCTGGCCGAACGCCCAGACCACGTTCTCGAGGAGCGCGCGGTCCGCCTGCGCGGGCGAGATCACGCCGCGCTCCGCCAGCCAGCCGGCGAGGTACAGCGCGCTCTGCTGCGCCTTCAGCTCCTCCAGCATGGCGGCGAGGTTCCCGCCGAAGATCTGCGGCGCGGTCCGGCCCTTCACCGCGTACTCGTGCGACGGGCCGAGGTTGTGCGCCGCCTCGTGCAGCACGAAGCCCATCCGCTCGGCGTCCGGATCCGGCGTGCGCCGCGCCATGGTGTCGGCGCAGAGGACCGAGGCCGCGCGCCGGCGCCGGATCTCCAGGCTCTCCGGGTCGGTGTAGAAGTTCGTCATCGCCACGGTCCGCCCGCGCCCCTCGTTCGCCACCTTCCCCCAGTTCGGCAGCGACTGGCCCACCGTGGCGCCGCGCGGCGCGCGCGCGTCCCCGGCGTTCAGCGCGATGGCGATGAAGTCGGGCAGGTGGAACGCCACCGGCCGCGCCGCGTAGGGCGGCCCGGCGAGCCGGGCCAGCGTCGCCTCCATGTCCTGCTTCACCGGCTCGAGCCGCCGCTGCCAGGCGAGCGAGCCCGGGTCGATGCGCGCGAGCGCGAGCTCGAAGCCGGCCTTCAGCGCGCACGGATCCGAGTACGTCTCGTCGGGCGCCACCCGCAGGAACCAGCGGGAGTTCTCGGCGTTCATGCTGGCCCAGGCCTCGTCGGCCCGCTCCCAGCCGCCGTCGCGGAACGCGCGCGCCGCCGCCAGCAGGTAGGCGTGGAGCGCCCGCTCGTCGGTGGCGCGGATGGCGGAGGCGGCCCGCTCCAGCGCGCGGGCGACCGCCTCCATGTCCTCCGGCCAGGCCTTCGGGTAGGGCACCGCCGCGAGGCCGCCGCGCGCATCGCGCGCCACCGCGGTGAACGGGCTGGTGAGCGCGTCCGCGTCCGGCCCTCGCGCCAGCCCGGCGCAGAAGCCCGGGTCCGCCTGCAGGTCGGCCGGGTACAGGCCGGAGCGGCGCGGCGGCACCGGCGAGAGCGCGCCGCAGCTCGGATCGCCCTCGGTGGCGGGCGCGGTGCACCACGGCCCCTTGTTCACCAGGAACGCGAGCCGGGAGGCGCCGTCGCCCGGCGGGATGCGCTCCGCCATGCCCAGGATCCCGAGCTGGCGCGCGTTCAGGCGCTCGATGATCCGGGCCGCGTCCACCAGGTGGCGGAGCATCTCGCGCTCGGGCGGGCGCAGGCCGGAGCGGTCCATCTCCACCACCGCGAACAGCCGCTGCGAGAGCTCCCGCGCCAGCGCGGCGCGGCGTGCGGCGTCCGCCCCGGCGGGCGCCGGCTGCGGCGCGGACGCCCGCGACTCGACGCTCGCCCAGGCGGCCCGGAACGCCGGGGTGAACCGGCCGTGGCGGATCCAGTGGTCCCGCGGCCGCTCGTCGAGGCCGAACACGAGCGCGAGCTCCGGCGGGTCGATGGCGCCGTTCGCGTTCGCGTCGGCGCGCCAGTGCAGCGGGAGGCCGAGCTCGAGCGCGGCGCGGTTGAGCCGCGCCCGGGCGTCGCCGCCCGTGGCGCGGGCCGGGGAGGCGGCGCGCGCGGCCTGCGGGGCGACGGCGAGGAGGGCGAGCGCCGCGGCGAGGCGGGCGAAGGTCTTCATGGCGGGGAGCTCCGGAGCTGGGCGGGCGGAGAGGCCCGCCAAGGGAGGCGCCGGGCGGCCGGCCGTGACCCGCACCCGCGGGCGCAGCGCGAGGGGAATCCCGGAAAGCCGAAGGGGCCCACTGTCCCGGGCCCCTTCGATCCACCTTGCTGGTAGCTCGTCATCGCGAGCGTTGCGGCCGGCTCACCCGGCCTCGACTGCATTCGATGTGTCCTGCAGTTGCTCCGCTGCTATGCGACCTCCTTGGAAGGTGCTGCGTGCTTCACCTCGCATCGTGGCGATCCTGCGGGCCGGGCTCAACGCCCATTAGGGGGCTGGAGACCTTTCGTGAAATCGCAGGTCTGCGCCCGGTGTGGGCGCCGGGTGCGCGCCGCCGCGCAGCGGCGTCCCGATGCGCTACGCTGGACGGCCAACCTCCCCGGAGCCCGCATCCATGACCCTCGAGCCCGCCCGCGAGATCGCCCCCGGCGTCCACCTCATCGACACCGGCTACGTCCGGCCGCGCCTCGCCGCCGCGTACCTGGTGCGCGGCCGCGACGCGGCCGCGGTGGTGGAGACCGGGACCGCCGGCTCCGTCCCGCGCGTGCTCGACGCCGTCGCCGCGGCTGGCCTGCGGCCGGACGACGTCTCGCACGTGGTGGTGACGCACGTGCACCTCGATCACGCCGCCGGCGCCGGCGCGCTCCTGCGCGCGCTGCCGCGCGCACGCCTGGTCGTCCACCCGCGCGGCGCGCGCCACATGATCGACCCGTCGAAGCTGATGGCCGGCGCCGCGGAGGTGTACGGCGCGGAGCGCGTCCGCGCGCTCTACGGAGAGGTCGTGCCGGCGCCCGCCGACCGCGTGATCGAGGCGCCGGACGGCTTCACGCTCGACCTGGGCGACCGGCCGCTGCGCGCGCTGGACGCGCCCGGGCACGCGAAGCACCACCTGGTGCTGCACGATCCCCGCTCGCGCGGCTTCTTCACCGGCGACGCGTTCGGCATCTCCTACCGCGAGACCGACTCCGCCGGCGAGCCGTTCCTGTTCCCCACCACCACGCCGGTGCAGCTCGACCCGCCCGCGCTGAAGGCGACGCTCGCGCGCATGCTGGCCGAGGCGCCCGAGCGCGTCTACCTCACCCACTACGGCATGCTCGAGGGCGACATCGCCCGACACGCGGCGGCGCTCGGTCACGGCCTCGACGAGCACGTGCGCCTGGCGCGCGCGGCGCCCCCCGGGCCGGGCCGCCACGCCGCGCTGCGCGAGGCGCTCGCAGGGCAGCTCCTCGCCGGGCTGGCCGCGCACGGCGCGCCGCTCGATGCGGCCGCCGCGCTGGAGCTGTTCGCGGTGGACCTCGACCTGAACGCGCAGGGGCTCGAGGTGTGGCTGGACGCGCAGGCCGCCGCGTAGCGGCGAGCCGCCGCGGACCGCGGCCCGGCGTAGACGGCAGGTGAACGCGGTCCGCCGCGCGCGGCCGCGCCGCATCCACCGGCGGGTCGAGACGATTTGCCCACGCCTCTCGTGCGTGTCCCGAGATTAGGGTCGCGCCGGTTCGGATCGTTTGAATTCCACCGAACGAGAGGGAGCTGGGCATGCGATCCACGTGGATGTCGAGGGCGGGCGTCGCGGCGGCGGCGCTCGCGTTGGCGGCGGCGGCGCCGGCGTCCGCGGCGGAGAAGGAGGCGGCGCCGGCCGCCCCCGGCTCGCCGCGCACGCTCCAGGGCTACGTCGAGCAGGAGAAGGCGTTCTACGACCACCTGAAGAAGAACCACCCCATCTTCAAGTACGAGAAGGACGGGCGGCTGGTCGGCAAGTACACCATCAGCGACCGCGAGGAGGAGTTCGTCGAGTTCGGCGGCGGCAAGGCCTACGCCGAGAAGACCGGCGACCACGCCTCGATCACCTACCGCCTCGGGCAGGAGTCGATCCTCGACCTGCCCAACAAGTTCGTCGGGTCGAAGAAGTGCGGCGAGTGCCACCCGGCGCAGTACGAGAAGTGGAAGCGCTCCCGCCACAACCTGGTGGTCCGGTTCCCGGACGAGATGGTCGAGACGAAGGACCTGACCAGGCCGCAGTTCGGCGAGGCGCCCATCCTGCCCCCGGGCATCACGCCCGACGCGGTCTACGCGATCATCGGCACGCCGCGCACCAAGTACGGCTTCCTGGACGCGTGGCTGGTCCGCGGCACCTACCACGTCGAGGGCGGGCTGCTCCGCGACGGCACCGGCACGCTGGTGGCCGGCGGCAACCAGCACTCCCGGACCTGGGCCGAGTCGCTCACGCCCGAGGTGGCGAAGCAGATCGCGACCTGGGTCCCGGGCTTCCCGACCAAGCTCGAGGAGTTCGGCGACAACGGGAGCAAGACCTGGGGCCTCACCTCCTACGGCTCGAAGAACCGCAAGAGCATGATGTTCCAGCCGGCCACCGCGTACTGCGAGGTGTGCCACTCGTTCAAGTTCGACTTCAAGAGCCAGGAGGAGCTGATCCAGGCGCTGGGCAAGCCGGAGGAGCTGCGCAAGCACACGATCAACAAGGGCATCAGCTGCGAGGAGTGCCACGGCGCCGGCGCGCACCTCATGGGCGCGCGCGCCTCGGCGTCCTCCAACTGCGAGCGCTGCCACCAGCGGTTCGTCTGGAACGCGGACGAGGCGGCCAAGGATCCGCGCCAGGCCTTCAACGCCTACTTCAAGAGCCGCTGCCCGTCGTGCGGCACCGAGGGCTCGCAGGCCTACTACACCGCGCACTGGGAGTCGGGCATGACCTGCTCCACGTGCCACGATCCGCACGAGGTGACCGCGAACGACTGGCGCGAGCGGGTCACGGTGCCCGGCCTGAAGAAGGAGTGCCAGGACTGCCACCAGGCGCAGGCCTCCATGTTCGTCCACAACGACGTCCACGGCGCGAACAAGTGCTCGAGCTGCCACATGCCGAGCATGATGAGCTGCGAGAACTTCGGGACGATCCAGTACACGGACGTCGCCGGCTTCGACACGCAGCGCACCTCGCACATCTTCAAGATCCTGGTGGACCCGAAGGCGAAGACGCTCGATCCGCCGCCGGGGAAGGATCGCAACTGGAAGGAAGGTGCGTGGCGGCTCGCGAAGAAGGACGGGAAGCCGTTCGTGGACCTGATGTGGGCCTGCGGCCGGACGAGCTGGGGCGACGACGACCTGGAGAGCGCCGGCGGCTGCCACAGCCCGACGCGGTCGGAGCTCTCGAAGGACCTGCACTTCACCAACCAGCAGCAGATCTACGACCGGCTGATGGGATGGCAGGGCCCTGTGAAGCAGGGCGTCGCCGAGGCGAAGCGGCTGCTCGAGGCGGCGCGCCCGGCCATCGCCAGGGCGAAGCTGCCGCCGGCGAAGCTCGGCCAGGCCACGCTCATGGCGAACCAGGCGCAGAGCATCCTCGACACGGTCGCGGCCGACGGGTCGTCGGGCGTGCACGCGCCGAGGTACACGATCGAGAAGGTGAAGGAGGCGCAGGTGCTGGCGCAGGGCGCGCTCGACGTGGTGGGCGCGAAGGCGCCGAGGAAGGTGTCGATGCGGTAGCGGACCGCGGCGGTCGGTCGTGATCGCCCGCGCGCCGGACGTGGGGCCCCCGGGGGCTCCCGTCCGGCGCGTCCCGTTCGTCCCTACGCCGGGCGGGGCGGCGGGGGAGGGCCGGCGACGGCGGGCTCGTCGGCGAGGTAGCCCAGCACCTCCTGCGTGACGCAGCTCGCGTACAGCCAGAGCCGCGGTCCGCCGGGCGCCGCCGGGAAGTCGAGCACCCGCACCACGCCGGCCAGCCGCGCGTCGTCCGGGAGCAGCTCGGGCAGGCGGTTCGGTTGCATGCGCAACCGCTCCGCCTCGAGCGCGTGGCCGGGGTAGCCCGGATAGAGCGCGAGGTAGAGCATGTCCGCCTCGACCAGCTCGTTGAAGAAGTGCGAGCCGAGCGACACGTCGGGGATCACGTTGCCCATCCCGATGATCTCGCCCAGCGCCGCGACCCGGTGGATCTCGGCGAAGCTGACCGGCACGCCCAGCGCCGGCGTGGTGGTGCCCCAGCGCCCGGGGCCGAGCAGCAGGATCCGCCCGCCCTCGGCCGGCGTCGGGAGCCGCGCGGCGCGGCCGACCACGCGGGCCACCTCGTACCGATCCTGGGTGGACAGCGTCGAGTAGACGTCCGGGTCCACGAGCACCAGCCGGTCGACGGGCGCGTGGGTGCCCTGGCCCACCACCGGCCCGCGGCTCGCGAGCAGCACCGCGTCGGTCCGCACCTGCGGCGGGGGCGGCAGCATCCCGCCCTCCTTCACCTGCAGCGGCCGGCACTGCACCAGGTTGACGCGCAGCTCCCCGCCGGCGAGCTGGTTCGCGGTGAACTCGACGTCCACCGGGTAGCGGTAGGCGTCGCGGAGGATCGCGAGCATGGCCCGCATCTCGGCCACGAACGAGGTCGCCCACAGCAGCTTCTCGAACGTGAGCACCCAGCCGCCGCCCTCGCGCCGCTGCACGGCGAACAGGTCCACCGGCAGGTCCGGGCTGCCCCGCACCACCGCGTCGATGCGCTCGGCGGCGAAGCGGTTCGCCTCCAGATCGATGACGTCCACGCGGCGCTGCGCGTACTCGGTGACCTCGTCGAGGCTCGTCTCGGGGCGGAGCTTCGGCGCGTTGAGCGCGACGACGCGCGTGTAGTCGTCGTCGGAGCGGTCCACCGCCCGCGTCCCCATGCCGAACACCAGCCGCAGCACGCCGGCCTGCGGGTCGATGAGGTGGCTCCACACGTACGGGTTGTAGGAGAGCGCCACGCCCGCGCACTGCGGGTAGAAGTACTTGCCGCGGACGCCGCCGGAGACGCGCTGCACCAGGATCGCCATCTGCTCGTCGCGATCGAGCAGGCCCCGGCGCTCGCGGTAGTGCAGCGCCTCCTCGCTCATGGCGCTCGCGTACACCGTCTTCACCGCGGCGAGCAGCGCCTCGAGCCGCTCCTCCGGCGAGCCCTGGTTCGGGCAGAACACGCTCTCGTACTTGCCGGTGAACGCGTTGCCGAAGCCGTCCTCCAACAGGCTGCTGGAGCGGACGATGATGGGCGACTGCCCGTACGACTCCAGCATGAGCACGAACTGCCGGAGCACGAAGTCCGGGAACGTGCCCGCCAGGATCCGCGCCTGCGCCTCGGCGGCGCCCTCCAGGAACGCGCCGCGCGAGCGCTGGCCGCGCCGCGCCCGCCACAGGCCGTTCCGCACCAGGTACGTGTAGAAGACGTCGGAGCCGACGAACCAGGAGTCGTGCGGCTCCAGGCGCCGCTTCCAGCCGGGCTCGGTGCGCTCCAGCACCGCTCGCGCCACCAGCATGCCGGCGGCCTTCCCGCCCACCAGCCCGGTCCCGACCATGCGCCGCCGGATCGCGAACAGGTCGTCGAGATCGAGGTAGCGCGCCGCCAGTTCGGTGAAGCGCTCGTCGCGCGTCAACATCATCCGCAGCAGCGTCCGGAACGCCTCCTGCCCGTCCTCCCACGGCCGTCGGCCGGCCACCACGTCGTCCGCCACCGCGCGCGCCTGCAGGAACCGCCGCTCCCACACGTCGATGCGCGAGAACGGGTCGTGCCGGCGCTCGGTCGCGTCGGCGAGCGCCTCGGCGACCACGGCGCTCTCGGTGAGCGGCCGGAGCGCGTCGCCCTCCCAGCGGTGCGGCAGGTACATGGTGGGCGAGTGGCGCCCCTGCACCTTGAGCGGATGGACGTGCAGCGCCGCCTGGTGCCGGAACACGTCCACCAGGAGCTGCGTGGTGCTGCGGATCGCGTCCACCGCGTCGTGCGAGTGCCCGTCGCGCAGCAGCGCGAAGTACGTCACGGTCTCCAGCTCGTAGAGGTACGGGCAGGTGACCATGAAGAAGTTGCCGAGCATGAGGTCGCTGTACCAGTCGGCGGCCAGCCCGGAGAGGCAGTCGAAGACGTAGTAGGCGCCCTTGCCCTGGGCCTCGATGACGCGATGGATGCTGGCGGTGAAGCTCTCGAATCCGAGCGCGGGGCTGAGCCGGTGGACCTGCGCGCCGGACGCGTCCGGCACGAGCTGGGCGTGGCGGGCGAACCGGAAGTAGACGAGCTTGCGCCCCTCGGCCAGCGCGCGGGCCACGAACGGCGCGACCAGCGGCGCGTAGTCCTCCACCGACTCCACCTGCCAGACCACGTTGTCGCCGGGGCGGAGCCCCTGGACCACGGCGTCGAGGGCGGCGAGGCCGGTGCTGGCGGGCGAGGAGGGCATGGTCGGGGCCGGCGCCCACGACTCTCGCATCAAGCCGGCGGGGTGTCGACCCGGACCTGCCGCGGGCGCGGCGCGGCCCGCGCGACCGGCGGGCCGCGAGCAGCCGGCGCCGCCGTCCCTCGCGCTCAGCCCGCGCGCGAGCCGACCAGGTCGGCGCGGCCCGGGATCACCGCCAGCGCGAACACCAGCGCCGCCACCAGGCCGTTGTTGAGGCGGGCCAGCCCGGACAGGTCCGGCATGAGCAGCGCGGCGCCGCCGAGCACCAGGGCCACCACCGCCATCGCGAGCCGCAGCCTGGGCAGGCCGCGCGAGGCGAACGCGAGCACCGCGATGGCGAGCGCCGCGACGCAGGTCAGGAAGATCGACGGGCCGCTGTGGGAGAGCGCGAAGGCGGTGACGAGCAGCCAGGCGGCGAAGAACAGGTTCCAGCCGATGAAGCGCATGTGGCCTCCTCCCGGTCGGCGCGACGCCGCGGGCCCCGACCCGCTCCCCGGCGCGCCGGGACCCGGCAAGCGTCCCGGACGTGCGCGCGCGCGTCAACCCGCCGCCGCGGGGACCCCGCCGTGGGGGAGGCGCCGGACGTCCCGCCGGACCGCCCGGCGCCCCGCCGGCAGGGATCAGAGGTCGAAGCAGCCGACGAACAGGATCTCGTCGACGCGGGCGCGGATGCGCTCCACGACGGCCTCCGGCGGCCGCTCGTCGAGGTCGATGGCGCAGCTCGCCGCCACCGCCTCGTCGAACACGGTGTTCCGGATCTCCTGGGCGTTGATGCCCGCCTCGCGGATGAGCGCCATCACGTTCGCGATCACGCCGACGCGGTCCACGTGCCGCACCACCAGCCGCGCGCGCGCCGGGGTCTTCCGCGCCACGTTCACGCAGCTCGGCACCTGTCCGCTGCGCACGAACGCCTCGACGATCCGCACCGTCTCGCGCGCGATGGCGTCCTGCGCCTGGGCGGTGGAGGCGCCGATGTGGTGCGTGCCGTACACGCCGGGCAGCTTCGCGAGCGGGCTGTCGAACTCGGCCTGCCCCTTCTCCGGCTCGCCCGCGAACACGTCCGCGCCGACCCGGAGGCGGCCCGCGGTGGCGAGCTCGAGCAGCGCGTCCTGATCGACCAGCTCGGCGCGCGCGGTGTTCACCAGCAGCGCGCCGGGGCGGAGCGCCTCCAGGACGTCCCGCGAGATCACGCCGCGCGTCTCGCGCGCGAGCGGCAGGTGCAGCGAGAGCGCGTCGCTGGCCCGCGCCAGCGCGAGGAGGTCCGGCGCGCGCTCCACCCCGAGCGCCCGCGCCCGCGCGTCGTCGAGCGAGCGCGACCACGCCACCACCCGCATCCCGAGCGCGCGGGCCCGGGCCGCCACCTCGCGCCCGATGGCGCCCACGCCCGCGATCCCCAGCGTGCGGCCGAAGAGCCCCTCCGCCTCGGAGAAGCGCTTCTTGTCCCAGCGGCCGGCGCGCAGCGCGGCCACGTTGTCCGGGATGCGCCGGTCCAGCGCGACGAGCAGGCCGATGGCGAGCTCGGCGACGGCGATGGAGTTCTGGCCGGGGCAGTTGGTGACGTACACGCCGCGCCGGGAGGCGGCCGCCACGTCGATCGTGTTCACCCCCGCGCCGGCGCGGACCACCAGCGACAGCCCCGGCGCGCGCTCGAACACCTCCGCGCTCACCTGCTTCGACCGCACCACGAGGATGGACGCGCCGGCGACGGCGGCGGGCAGGTCCTTCGCCGGCACGTCGGCGCGCAGCTCCACCTCGAGCCCGAGCGCGGCGAGGTCCTTCAGCCGGTCGGCGGGGAAGGCATCGGCGACGAGGATCTTCACGGGTGGCCTCCGGTTCCGGGCGCGGGCGCGCGCCCTGCGTGGGCGCCTCATTACCGCGGCGGCGCCCCGGCGCGTGCGCGCCTGCCGGGGCGTGCCCCGGAAGCCGCCGGGCGCCCGGCCGGCCGCCGGCGGCCCGTTGTGCCCCGGCCGGCCCCCGGCTACCCTGCGCCGCATGCTCCGCGCCGCCCCCGCCGTCGCCCTGATCCTCGCGCTGTCCGGGACGCTGAGCCCCGGGGCCGCGCGCGCCGAGGGCACCGGCGGCTGCCACTGCTTCCGGGACCGCACCTTCG
The DNA here is from genome assembly GCF_000022145.1 of Anaeromyxobacter dehalogenans 2CP-1. NCBI lineage: Bacteria > Pseudomonadati > Myxococcota > Myxococcia > Myxococcales > Anaeromyxobacteraceae > Anaeromyxobacter > Anaeromyxobacter dehalogenans. The sequence continues at coordinate 3,487,311 of NC_011891.1, read as the reverse complement.
AGCCGGACCGGCCCGCCGCCGCCGACCCGTACATCCTCGCCACCGCCCGGAGCTCCCTCCTGTCGGCCGCGTACGGGCCGCCGAAGCGCGAGCTGGTCGCGGCGGTGATGGGCGGGCGCCCGGCCGAGGACCTGTGGATCGCGCACGGCGCCGCCGCGCGCACCGGGGCCGACGCCGCCGACCTGCTCGACCTCCGCGATCGGCAGGGCGGCTGGAAGGTGGCGCTGGCCGGCAAGCCGGGGCTGGGCAAGGACCTCGAGGCGGCGCTCGCGCGCGGGGCGTCGGACGCCGACCTGGCCGCGGTGATCGTGGACGCGACGCTGGTGAAGCGGCTGCGCGCCGACCCGGCGCGCCTCCGCGAGGCGAGGGCCGCCGGCGCCCGGAGCGAGGAGCTGATCGTCCTCACGCTGCTCTCGGCGCGGACCGGCCGGTCCGAGCTGACGCGGCTGGTGCAGGTGCAGGCCGGGAAGGCCACCTGGGGCGCCGTGCTGCACGAGGCCGGCATCGCCCCCGGCGACCTCGACGCGCTGGTGCGGCAGTCCGTCCGCTGATCGTCCGGCGTTCGGGGGAGCGCGCTGGATCCGCGTCAGGCCGCGCCGCGGCATGCGGTCGCAGGCGCGCCCGCGCGCGCCCGCGCGCGTGACATCGCGATCGAGATGATGCTCAAATCGCGGCCAATCGACGATCAATCTCGCGGTCAATCGGGGTCAGCGGGCCGCCCCGGCCGCGCCGTCCACCACGCCGGCGCGGCCATGGCCCGCCGGAGGCCGGACCATGCACCGACGCGGCTGGGTGGTCACGCTGGCTGGCATGGGGCTGAACCTCGCCCTGGGGATCCTGTACGCCTGGAGCGTGTTCTCGAAGCAGCTGGTCGAGCCGGTCGCGCGTGGCGGCTACGGCTGGACGAAGACCCAGGCCACGCTCCCGTACACCCTCGCCATCGCCTGCTTCGCGCTGATGATGGTCCCGGCCGGCCGGCTGCAGGATCGCCTGGGCCCGCGGATGGTGGCGAGCGCCGGCGGCGTCCTCACCGGCCTCGGCCTCATCGTGGCGAGCTTCGCGTCGCCGGGCGCGCTCGCCCCGGCGCTGATCGGCTTCGGCCTGCTCGCCGGCACCGGGTTCGGGCTCGGCTACGCGGCCGCCACCCCGGCCGCTGTGAAGTGGTTCCCGCCGGAGAAGAAGGGGCTCATCACGGGCCTGGTGGTGGCGGGCTTCGGCATCGCGCCGGTGTACATCGCGCCGCTCTCGAAGCACCTGCTCGCCACCTACGGCGTGAGCAACGCGTTCCGGATCCTCGGCGTCGCCTTCCTCGTGACGGCGACCGCGTTCTCGCAGCTCATCCGCAACCCGCCCCCGGGCCACGTGAAGCCGAGGGCGGCCGCGGCCGGGCCGGCGGCGGCGGCGCACGCGGACGTGGGCTGGCGCGACGCGGTCCGCACGCCGATGTTCTGGACCCTGTACGCGCAGTACGCCTGCGCCGCCACCGCCGGCCTCATGATCATCGGGCACATGGCCAAGATCGTGGCGGTCCAGTCCGGGAACGCCATCCAGGCCGGCTCGGTGTTCGTGGCGCTGCTCGCCAGCTTCAACGCGGGCGGCCGCGTGGTGGCGGGCGTGATCTCCGACTACATCGGCCGCGCGGTCACCATCGCGCTCGTCTGCGTGCTGCAGGCGCTCGCCATGTTCTTCTTCGCCGACCTCAGCACCATCGGCGGGTTCGTGGTCGGCTCGGCCGTGGTGGGCTTCAGCTACGGCGCCTGCCTGGCGCTGTTCCCCGCCACCGCGGCGGACTGCTGGGGCACGAAGAACATGGGCGTGAACTACGGCCTGCTGTTCACGGCCTGGGGCGTGGGCGGCGTGATCGGGCCGACGCTGGCCGGCCGCATCGCCGACTCGACCGGCTCCTACGCGGGCGCGTACCACGTCGCGGGCCTGCTGCTCACGTTCGCGTTCGTGCTCGCGATGTTCAGCTACATCCAGGTGTCGGTGAACCTGCCCGGCCGCGAGCTGACGATCCGGCTCGGCAAGCGCGCCGCCTGACCGGGGAGGCGCGGCCGGCGGGTCTCAGCGCTCCCGCTCGCCGCGCTCGTCCTTCCGGCGCAGCCACCCCCAGCCCCACTTCTCGCTCCACAGCCCGGGGCCGGTGGCGAGCACGCCCAGCGCGGCCAGCAGGAGCGCGCCGACGATGGCCTTGGGGTCGATCTCCATCACGCCTCCGGGTGGGAAGTTCGGGTGCCAACGATAACGGGGCAGCCGCCGCGCCGCACGGGGACCCGCCGGTCGTCGAATTCGGGTTTCGCGAAGGGCGGCGCGGGAGTAGATTCCGCCCCCGCACCCGAAGGAGAACGCTCGCACGATGTCCAGCTCGCTCGTACGCACCCCCACCGTCCTCGCCGTCCTCTTCACGCTCGCCGCCTGCGCCCGCGGATCCGCCGGCGGCTCCCTCGAAGCCAAGCTGCCGGTCTCCCCCGGCGCCCCGTGGGACGACGCCCGCGGCCAGCTCGAGAAGCTCGATCCCAACGCCCGCCTGATGGAGGGCCTGGGCGGCCGCACCGCGGTCGCCCACACCCAGCTCGAGATCGCCGGCTACCGCTTCGAGGAGCTGTCGATCGCGGGCGCGGTGGCGCGTCCCAGCGTCCGCACCGTGACGCTGACCGCCCCGTCGCCCGCGGCCGGCTGCGACCGCGCCCGGGACGACCTGCTGAAGGCGCTCGGGTCCGACTGGACCGCGGGCGACCTGCGGCTGGGCGCGGTCACCGCGACCAAGGGCACCACGCGCTCCGCCCGGATCGTCTGCACCGGGGCCGAGCTGTCCGTGTCCATCGTCGGCTGAGCCCGCCGGCCCGGCGCACGCCACCCGGACGCTCCGCTCGCCCCCGCGGCGAGGGTGGGGCGTGCGCGCGTCGGAATTGACGATGGGTGAAGCCCCGCCTGAGCGTGGGAGGCGGGGGGCCGGCGCCCTATCGGTCACGCGTGCGGTCTCTTCGCCCCAGGGCGCTCCGGCGCCGCCCTGCCCGGGTCATGCGGTTCAGGTGGCGCCTCGTGGGTCTCACCGCGGGCGCGCTGCTGCCGGTGGCGCTGTTCTCCGCCGCGACGCTGAGCCGGCTGGCGGCGGGCGAGCGCGAGGCGAACCGGCAGCGCCTGGTCGCCGACGCGCGCACGCTGGCCGAGGGCGTGGACCGCGAGACCACCGCCACGTTCCGGGCGCTGCAGGCGCTCGGCGGGTCCGAGCGCCTGGAGCGCGGCGACCTGGATGGCTTCCGCGAGGACGCGGTGCGCGTGCTCCGGACGCAGCCCACCTGGCACGCGGTGATCCTCGCGAGGCCGGACGGGCTGCGGCTGCTCGACACGCGGAGGACCTCGGTCGCGGCCACGGCGCCGCCGCGCGACCCTCGCAGCCTGGCGGAGGCGGTCGGGACCGGCGAGCCGGTGCTGGGCGACGTCTTCACCGGCCCGGACGGCGCGCTCCTGGTCGCCGCGCGGCTCCCGCTGATGCACCGGGGACGGGTGCGGCACGTGCTGAGCGCGCTCATCCCGGCGGAGGCGCTGCGCGATCTCGTGCGGGTGCCCGGGACCGGCGAGAACCCCTGGATCCGAACGCTGGTGGACCGGTCCGGCACGGTGGTGGCGCGGAGCCGGTCGCCGGAGCGCTTCGTGGGACAGCCCGCGTCGCCGCGCTTCCTGGAGGCCGCCCGCGCGGGCGGCGAGGGCGTGTACCGCGACACCAACCTCGACGGCGGGCGCTCGTACGTCGCGTTCGGCCACTCGGCGCGCGCCGGCTGGACCGCAGCGGTGGTGGCGCCGGTGGACATGCTGGACGGCGCCACCCGGCGCTCGGTGCTCACCATCGCGGCGCTGGGCGCGGCGGTGCTGCTCGTGAGCGCGGGCGGCGCGTTCCTGGCGGCGGGCCGGTTCAACCGCGCCATCGCCTCCGCGGCAGCGTCCGCCGAGGCGCTCGCCCGCGGCGCCCGCCCGCGGGTCGAGGCGGAGGGGATCGCGGAGGTGGCGCGGCTGGGCGAGGCGCTCGAGCGGTCCGCGGACCTGCTCGCCGCGCGCGAGCGGGAGCGCGACCAGCACCTCGCGGTCGCCGAGGCCGCCCGCGCCGAGGCCGAGGCGGCCAGCCGGACCAAGGACGAGTTCCTGGCCATGCTCGGCCACGAGCTGCGCAACCCGCTGTCGCCCATCGTGACCGCGCTGGAGCTGCAGGATCTCGGCGGGAGCGGCGGGACGCGCGAGCACGCCGTCATCCGCCGGCAGGTGGATCACCTGGTGCGGCTGGTGGACGACCTGCTCGACGTCTCGCGGATCACCCGCGGCAAGGTCGAGCTGCAGCCGGAGCGCATCGAGGTCCGGTCGTTCGTCGCGCGCGCGGTGGAGATGGCGACGCCCCTCGTGGAGGAGCGCTCGCACCGGCTCACGGTCGACGTGCCGGAGGGCCTCGCGGTGGTCGGCGACCCGCACCGGCTCGCGCAGGTGGTCGCGAACCTGCTCACCAACGCGGCCCGGTACACGCCGCCCCGCGGCCACATCGGGGTCCGGGCGGCGCTGCGCGGCGCCGAGGTGGAGCTGGCGGTCCGGGACGACGGCCGCGGGCTCGCGCCCGAGCTCCGCTCCCGCATCTTCGAGCCGTTCGTGCAGGCGCCGCAGGGCCAGGATCGCCCGCAGGGCGGGCTCGGCATCGGCCTCGCGCTGGTGCGGAGCCTGGTGGAGCTGCACGGCGGCCGGGTGGAGGCGTGCAGCGAGGGGCCGGGCAAGGGGAGCACGTTCGTGGTGGAGCTGCCCGCCGCCCCGCGGGCCCCGGCCGCCTCGCCCCCGGCGCCGCGCCCCGCCGCCGCGGCCGCCGCCGCGCCGCTGCGGATCCTGGTGGTGGACGACAACGAGGACGCGGCGGAGCTGCTCGCCGACGTGCTCGCGCACGCCGGGCACGAGGTCCGGGTGGCGGGCGACGGCGGGCGCGGGCTCGAGCTGGCCGTACGGTTCCGGCCCGACGTCGCCCTCCTCGACATCGGCCTTCCGGTGCTCGACGGCTACGAGCTCGCGGTCCAGCTCCGGCGGCGCCTGGGCGAGGCGGCCCCGGTGGTGATCGGTGTCAGCGGCTACGGCCAGCCGAACGACCGCGCGCGCAGCGCCGCCGCCGGGTTCCGGCACCACTTCGTCAAGCCGGCCGACCTGGAGGCGCTGCTCGCCGCGGTGGCCGCGGCGGGGCGGGAGCGCGGGCGCGCGCCGGCGACCGAGGAGCGCGCCTAGCGGCGCTTCTTCGGGCCCCACGAGCCGACGCGGCGCGGCTTCGAGCCCGCGCCGGCGGCGGCGGGCGCGCTCCGTCGCGGGGCGGACGCCGCGGGCTGCGCGCGCGTTGCCCGCTCGCCCGCGGTGGCGGCGCCCTCCGCGCCCTTGCCGCCCGCCAGCCGATCGCGGTGCGCCGCGGCGCGCCGGCGGTTGCGGTTCATGCCGGCCGGGCGCGCGCCCGGGCCCGGGTTCGCCTGCGCCGCGTCGGCCCGCTGGAGCTCCGCCTGGAAGGTGGCGTGCTCGCGCGGCACCTCGGCGCGCGGGATGGGGGCGCGGGTGAGCCGCTCGATGTCGCGGAGGAGGTCGAGCTCCTCCGGCGAGGCGAACGCGGAGGCCCGGCCGCTCGCGGCCATGCGCGCGGTCCGCCCGACCCGGTGCACGTAGTCCTCCGGCACGTGCGGCAGGTCGAAGTTCACCACGTGGCCGATCTCCGCCACGTCGATGCCGCGCGCCGCGATGTCGGTGGCGACGAGCACGCGGTACTGGCCGTCGCGGAAGCCCTCCAGCGCCATGCGGCGCTGCGCCTGCGAGCGGTCGGCGTGGATGCGCGCCACCTTGTGCCCGGCCCGCTGCAGCGCCTTCGCCACCTTGTCGGCGCGCCGCTTGGTGCGGGTGAACACGAGCGTGGACAGGTCGTCCTCCTCCAGCAGCGCCATGAGGAGCGGCAGCTTCTCCCGCTGCTCGGGCAGGAACACCCGCTGCTCGGCCCGCTCGGCGAGCGTGCCGCTCCGCGCCACCTCGACCCGCACCGGATCGCGCAGGTGCGCGCGCGCGAACTCGGCCACCTCGCCGGCCATGGTCGCCGAGAACAGCAGGGTCTGGCGGACCTTGGGGACGCGGGCGAGGATCCGCTTCAGCTGGGGCGCGAAGCCCATGTCCAGCATCCGGTCGGCCTCGTCCAGCACCAGCACCTCGAGGCCGTCCAGCCGCGCGGTGCCCTGCTGCAGGTGGTCCACCAGGCGTCCGGGGGTGGCCACGATCACCTCGTGGTCGCGCAGCGCCGCGCTCTGCGCGCCCATCCCCACGCCGCCGATCACCAGCGCGCCGCGGACGTGGCGCCCGCGGCCGAACCGGTCCAGCTCGCCGGCGATCTGGACCGCCAGCTCGCGCGTGGGCGCGAGCACCAGCGCGCGCGGTCCGGGCTTGCCGTGCGCGGCCGCCGGGCGATCCTTCGGCGCCGGCGCTCCCCCGCCCAGCCGCTCGATGATGGGGAGCAGGAACGCGGCGGTCTTGCCGGTGCCGGTCGCGGCGGCGCCGATCACGTCGCGGCCGCCCAGCGCGGGCGGGATGGCCTGCGCCTGGATGGGCGTGGGGTGCTCGAAGCCGGCGCGCTCCAGCGCCTGGAGCGTCTTCTCGGAGAGGTTCAGGTCTGCAAAGGTCGGGCTCAAGCGCGGCACCATAGCCTTTCGGCCGTCGCCGCGCATGGAGGATCGCGCGCCTCCGCCGCGCGGGGGATCAGGCGGGCGCGGCCTCGGCGCCGCCGTTGAAGCCCGCCTCCTTCACCCGGCGGTCGCGCACCGCGGCCGCGAGGCCGTCCAGCACGCGCACCGTGTCCTCCCAGCCCAGGCAGCCGTCGGTGACGCTCTGCCCGTAGGTGAGCGGCTTGCCGACCTTCAGGTCCTGCCGCCCGGCCACGAGGTGGCTCTCGATCATGACGCCCACCACGCGGACCTCCCCACCGGCCACCTGCGCCGCCACGTTCGCGCAGACCGGGATCTGGTTCTCCGGCTTCTTCTGGCTGTTCGCGTGGCTCGCGTCGATCATGAGCCGCTGCGCCAGGCCGGCCTTGCCGATCTCCTGGCAGGCGGCGTCCACGCTGGCGGCGTCGTAGTTCGGGGCGCGCCCGCCGCGCAGGATGATGTGGCAGTCCTCGTTCCCGTTGGTGGAGACGATGGCCGAGTGGCCGCCCTTCGTCACCGACAGGAAGTGGTGCGGCTGCTGCGCCGCCTTGATGGCGTCGATCGCGATGGCGACGTTGCCGTCGGTGCCGTTCTTGAAGCCGACCGGGCAGGAGAGGCCGGAGGCGAGCTCGCGGTGCACCTGGCTCTCGGTGGTGCGCGCGCCGATCGCGCCCCAGGAGACCAGGTCCGCGATGTACTGCGGCGTGATCATGTCGAGGTACTCGCAGCCGGCCGGCACGCCGATCTCGCCCACGTCCAGCAGGAGCTCGCGCGCGACGCGCAGGCCGCGGTTGATGTCGTAGGTCTTGTCGAGGCCCGGGTCGTTGATGAGCCCCTTCCAGCCGACCGTGGTGCGCGGCTTCTCGAAGTAGACGCGCATCACGACCTCGAGGTCCTCCGCGTGGCGCACGCGCTCGTCCAGGAGCCGCGCGGCGTACTCCTTCGCCGCCTTCGTGTCGTGGATCGAGCAGGGGCCCACCACCACGACCAGGCGGTCGTCCATCCCGTGGAGGATCCGGTGGATGGCCTGGCGCGCGCCGTGGACGACGGCCGACGCCTTCTCGGTGCAGGGGAACTCGCGGATCAGGTGCGACGGCGGGGCGAGCTCCTTGATCCCGCGGATGCGGAGGTCGTCCGTTCTGTAGGGCATGCGTTCCTCGGTGGCCGGAACGCACATCCTAGCGCAGCCCGGGCGGGTGTGCCGCCCGGGCTGCGCCGGCCGCGCCCGCGGGGCGCAGCCCCGTCAGAAGTCGATCCCGACGCGACCGGTCGCGCCGAACGTCACCCCGCCGAGCTCGTACTCGGCGCTCGTGTCCGGGCCGCCCTCGGACGGGCGGACGGTCACCGGGACGTTCTTGCTCGTCACGTCCCACCGCGCGAAGCCCCAGACGCCGATGAGGAACCCGAGGCCGCCGCCCAGCTCGGCGCGGTACGCGATGCCCGGGCGCACGCCCACGTAGGCGAGCCACTCGGCGTTGGACCCGCGGGTGATCACCGCAGGGTCCTTCAGGAAGTCGCCGTAGCGGCGGCCGCCGGCCTCGCCGAGCGCCTCGAGGCGGATCGCGCCGACGTCGAAGCCGAGGCCGGCCAGGCCGCCGACCGCGGTGATGCTGGGCCCGTCCTTCTTCCAGGTCCGGTCCGCCACCGCGCCGAGCTCGAGGACGCCGAGCTTGAGCGTGGCGAGCCCGCCCACGATCTGGGCGGAGTTCTTGAGGCGCGCCGTGTCGGACAGCGCGGCGTCGAGGCCGTGCTTCAGGCTGGTCGCGTCGGCGCGCTCGACGCCGTAGTGGAGCTCGAGCGAGAAGAACGCCCGGGCGGGCGCCGGGGCGGCGAGCAGGGCGGCGGCTGCCGCGAAGGGTGCGAACGCTGCGAGGGTGCGGTGCATGTAAGTTCCTCCCGGACGACGGTGCGCCCCGGCCGGCGCGCGCGCCAGCCCCCGTCCTGCCCGGGGGCGGCGGCGCGCCCGCTCAGCCCCGCTGGGCGCCGGCCAGGTAGGAGAGCAGCCAGCCCTTCGCGCTGCGCTCCTCCAGGCCGCGCAGGTCGCGCCGCGCGGCCAGGTAGCGCGCGTCCTCGGCGTAGTCGGACGGGTGCAGCGTGGGCACCGGGACCGGCCGCAGGTCGCGGTCGATGTTCACGAACGTGAAGCGGCACGAGTTGGAGAGCGCGCGGGCGCTGCGGTCCCGGCTGATCCGCTCGATGCCGGTCTCGATGCAGACCATGGCGCCGTCGGTGTAGACCACGCGGCTGGTGAGGTGGAGCTTGTCGCCGATCTGGACCGGGTGGAAGAAGTTCACCCGGTTCACGGCCGCCATCACCGGGCGGTCGAGCGCCACGCGCTCGGCGCAGATCGACGCCAGCTCGTACGCGCGGCGCATGATGTAGCCGCCGAAGATCACCGCCGAGAGGTTCTCCTGCTCGGGGTAGGTGCGCTCCCAGGTCTCGGTGACCACGTCGCGTGCCCGGACGCCCGCGAAGCCGGGCGCCTCCTGCTCGCGGTGCAGCGCGGACAGCAGCAGGAACTCGTCGCGCGAGGGCGGCTCCACCAGGCTGTCCTGCTCGCGGCGGTACGCGGCCCGGCGTGCGGCGGCGCGGGCGGCGCGCACCCGCTCGACGTCGTCCGCCAGCTCGAGCGGCGGGACCGCGACGCTGCGGGCGCCCGGGCCGTCGCCGTCGCGCGCCACCATGGTGAAGTAGCAGGAGGCGAGGTGCGCTCGGTCCGGCGCGGACTCCACCCGGATCCCGACCTCCATCGACGTCCGGCCGACGTGGTTGATGCGGGCCAGGCAGCGCACGTCCCGCGTCACGTCGGCCACGCGGCGGACCACGATCTCGTCGAGCGCGGCGGTCACCACCCTCGCGCCGGGCTGGAAGCGCTGCGCGTACGCCATGGCGGTGTCGGCGGCCAGCCGGTCGAGCACCTCCAGCAGCACGCCGAAGCGGAAGTTCCCGGGGATGGGATCCTTCAGCACCATGAAGCGGCGCCGCAGCGCGGGATCGGTGGAGAGGGGGAGGAGGTGCTCGCAGGTGGTGTCGGTGGGGCGCATGGGGCTCCAGCCCGGGCGCAGCGTCCGGGCTCCTCGATCCGGATACCCCAGGGCGCCGGGAGCGTCCAGCGCCGGGCGTGCCGCGCGGGCCGGAGGTGCGCATCCGTGGAGGGGATGCGCGCCATCGAGAGGCTCCAGGAGATCGGGCTGCGCCGCGCCGGCACGCCGCGCACCGGGTTCCGCTGGGTCCGCCCGGACGGCCGCCCGGCGGCCGCGGAGGACGCCGAGCGCGCGCGGCGCCTCGCGCTGCCGCCGGCGTGGACGGACGTGCGGGTCAGCCCGGTCGCCGGCGCCAAGCTGCAGGCGATCGGCCGGGATCGCGCCGGACGCTGGCAGTACCGCTATCACCCGGAGTTCATGCGCCGCCGCTCCGGGGCGAAGTACCGGCGGCTGCTCCGCTTCGCCGCCGCGCTCCCGAGGATCCGCGCGCGCGTGACCCGCGACCTGCGCCGCCGCGGCCTGGGGCGGGAGCGGGTGCTCGCGGCGATGGTGCGGATCCTCGCCACCTGCCCGATGCGGCCGGGCAGCGAGGCGTACGCGCGCGAGCACGGGAGCTACGGGCTCACCACGGTCCGGCCCCGGCACGTGCGCGTGCAGGGCGACCGGCTCGTGTTCGACTACCGCGGCAAGTCCGGCAAGCGGCAGGTGCGCGAGCTGGAGGACGCGCCGGTGGCGCGGCTGGTGCGCACGCTGCTGCGAGTGCCGGGGCGCGACGTGTTCAAGTTCGAGGAGGAGGGCGAGGTGGTGGACGTGCGGCGCCGCCACCTGAACGCGTACCTGCGCGAGGCGGCGGGGGCGCCGTTCACCGCGAAGGACTTCCGGACCTGGGCCGGCACGGTGCTCTGCGCGAGCGAGCTGGCGCGGCGGGAGCGGGAGATCGTCCCGGGTCGGACCAGCCGGCGGCAGCTCGAGGTCGCCGCGGTGAAGGTCGTCGCGGGCAGGCTCGGCAACACGCCGTCGGTGGCGCGCGCCTCGTACGTGAGCCCGGCCGTGCTGCAGGCGTTCGGGCGGGGGAAGGTGATCGGCTGCTGCTACGCGCCGGACGAGGTCGGCGTGGCCGTGACGCGCGGGTTGCACCGGGTCGAGGCGGCGCTGGTCCGGCTCCTGCGCGAGGAGGAGGCGCCGGCCCCGAGGGCCGGGGCGGCGCCGGCGTCCCGCGTCGGGGGCGCGCCCATCGCCCGCCCGGCCGGGAGGCCCGGCTTCGCCGCGCGCGACCGGATCCGCGCGGCGGCGCGGGCGCCGGCCCCGTGAGCCGATGGCGCGCGGTCAGGGCGCCGGCTGCCACGCGCGCACCCAGTCCACCTCCATGAAGTCGTCGCTCGTCGCCGCGGGTCCGTAGCCGCCGGCGGGGATCGTCCCGGCCCAGCTCCGCTGCTTCACCTCGCAGGTGAGGTAGATGGGCTGGGACCGGTGCGACACCGCGGCCGAGGTGCTCCAGAGCGGCTGCTGGTCCACGTAGAACGTGTAGCCCGCGGGCGTCCAGAGGACCGAGAAGGTGCGCCACGCGCCCCACACCGGCCCGCCGTCGGGCGGCGGCTGGGTCCGGTGCACCTTCTTCCAGTCCGGGCCGAAGCCGTCCCAGTTGATGCCCGACATCACCAGGTCGCGCACGTTCCAGCCGCCGCCGTCCACCACCCGGTGCTCCACGACGTCGATCTCCACGCCGGCGGTGCCGGGGTCGCCGATGGGGTGGCCGTACGTCTCCGGGTAGAGCCAGAACGCGCACCAGGTGCCGGGCACCTCGTGGAAGCGGATGCGCGCCTCCAGGTAGCCGTAGGTCAGCTCGAACAGGCCGACCGTCTGGAGATATCCGGTGTGGTGGACGCCGGCCTCGTCGGTGAAGGTCGTGATCCGCAGCAGGCCATCCTGCACGGTGACCGCCGCCGGGTCGTTGAGCGCGTCGCGCCAGTGGCGGGCCTCCACGTTCCAGCGCGCCGGGTCCACCGCCGTCCCGTCGAACTCGTCGTGCCACGCGAGCGCGTAGCCGGGGAGCGGCGCCTCCGGCGCCACGCCGGCGGGCGGCGGCGGCGCCGGGATGGGGGCGTCCGGCGCCGTCCACCCGGGCACCGGCGCGGTGGGCGCGGCGGGCGGCTCGCCCGGCGAGAGCAGGCCGCACCCGCACGCCACGGCGAGCGCGGCGGCCATCGCGGGCCGGATCAGCGGGTCCACACCGCCCCCGCCATGAGCGCCCCGCGCCCCTGCCGATCCTTCACGCCGGGGGTGCGCAGCCGGTCGAGCGCGAGCTCGTCACGGTACGTGACGAACAGCGCGCCCGCCCGGCCGCTCCACCGCCCCAGCGACCAGCCGAGCCGCCACGCGGGCGCCGGCGCCGCGTCCCGGGCCCGGTCGAGCACCCCGGGCACCGTCCGGCCGAAGGCGCCCATCACGTACCAGCTCCCCCACAGCGTGAGCGCCGCGCGGGCGCCGGCGTACGGACCGCCGTCGAACGGCACGGTGGCGTAGACGGCGGGCGCGACGCAGAGCGGGCCCAGGCACCCCGCCGGAAGCTTGTACCCGGCGCTGGCCTCGGCGTGACGGAGCGTGAACTGCTCGCCGGGCCGCACCGGGCCCCAGTCGTGCACGTGCAGGAACGCGGTCCCGGGCCGGGCGGACTCGAGGCCGGCGCCCCACAGCAGGCGCACGCCGCCGTCCTGGGACCACGGGGTGAGCTCTCCCCCGGCTCGGAGGAACACGGCGCGCCAGGGCGCGACGGTGAGCACCGCCCCCGTGGACTGGCCGTCGCGCCCGCGGTAGCCCATGAACGCGGCGCCCGCCAGCCGCGCGCCGTCCGCCGGGAGCGGCGCCACCACGGGCCCGCCGAACGCGCCGGTGACGGCGCCGGCCGCGCCGCCGTCGTCCGCCCCCGCGCGCGGCGTGACGCCCGCGAGCGCGGCGGCCACCGCGAGGCCGAGCGCCATCCGCCCTGCGTGCACCCCTGGCCTCCCCTCCGGGCGCGCCTCCTCGCGCGCCCGCCCCCCGAAGCTTCGTGCCGGCGCGCGCCGCCGGCACCTCCCCCGCGCGGCGAGCCGATCCGCACGGCAGGCGACGGGCGCCCGCTGCGCAGCCGGACGGGCGGGCGCCGGCGGGGGGCGGGGGCGGGCGATCGCGCGGGCAGGTGGCGCGTCGCCGGCGCCGGCCCCAACGTCCAGGCAGGCGCGGCACGCGGAGGCCGGGCCCCGGAGCGCACCGCCATGATGGCCGTAGCCTTCGTCGCCCTGCTGCTCGCCGCCGAGCCCGCGCCCGCGGTGCCCGCGCCGCCCCCGCAGGTGGAGCGGGCGGCGCCGGAGCGCGTCGCGCCGGCGGGCCTGATCGTCGAGCTGCACAGCGACTTCGGCCTGCGCCGGTTCATCGCGCTCGAGTACACGACCGGCCGGCGCTTCGGCCTGGCGCTCCAGGACGGGATCTCCGCCGCGGTCGGTGCGAGCGTGCTCCGCCTCGCCGGCGGCCGGCTCTCCACGCGCGTGACCGCCGGGTTCAAGCTCCAGCTCGTCCGGGCGTCGAACGGCTCCGCCACGTTCACCGCGTTCCCGGTGGAGCTGGCCGAGAGCCTGGAGCTCGGCCCGCTGCGGCTCGGCGCGGGCGCCTCGGTGCTGCTCGCGCCGACGCTGCGCGGCCGCGGGTTCCTGGAGGGCGCCCGGATCGACTTCGACCCCGCGCCCGGCGCGGTGCTCGACGCCGAGTGGCTGGTCTCGCGGCGCTCGCGGACCGGCATCGGCCTGCGCGCGAGCTGGCACCATTACCAGGGCGGCGGCGTGCGCCGGGGCGCGCCGGCCATCGGGCTGGTGGTGCGGTCCGAGCTGGGGACCGGCGGGCGCTGAGCCGGATCAGCCGGCGCGCTGCACGGTCTTCCAGGGCGCGGCGTGGCCGTTCTCGTCCACGCGCACCCGCTCGTGTCCTGGCCCGCGCCAGACGCTGCCCGCGATCACGCGCGCCGGGACCCAGGGGTAGCGCTCGCGGCTCTCCGCGGAGACGAACACCACCGGCGAGACCGGCGGCGCGTCCGGGATGGCCGCGGGCGTGCCCTCGTCGGTGAGCGGGATGTGCGGGTGCGGGGAGCGGGGGCCGTGCGCCATCCGGCGGCCGCCGCCGCCCTTGCGGCGGCGCCGGCCGTTGGCGCGGTTGTCGTGGCGGGAGGTGTCCAACGGTGCTCCTGTCTCGGATTCGCCGGCGCCGTCGTGGGCGCGGCTGCTCGGAAGATGCGTCCGGTGCTGGCCGGCGCTCGCGCCGGGGGCCGCGGCTGCCGCGCCGCGGATCGGGTCCAGGATCGCTTGCAGGCGATCGGCCGCTCCGCGGACCTCGCGCGCGGCCTCGGGCCCGGGGCGCCCGCGCGAGGCGGTCTACCCTGGGCGGAGGCATTACTAGCGGCCGCGCGCGGCCCGGTCAAGCCGCGGCGCGCCCCGCGCGCGTCGCGCCGGCGGGGGCTGTGGTCGCCCGACGCACGCCGGATCCGCAACGTTCCTGGCGGCCCGCCGGTGGGCGGGAGGGGGAGGGGGCGATGAGGAACGTGATCCTGGTGCTGGGGGCGCTCGCGTCCGCGTGCACGACCACGCGGGTGCTGCAGCGCGACGGGTGCTTCGTCCGGCGCACCGAGCGCGCGGGCAGCGCGAGGGAGGAGATCGGGCCGTGCGCGCGCCCGCCGCCGCAGTGGTCGTCGGACCGCGCCACGCGCCTCGCGCAGGAGTGCATGGCGTCGGAGGAGAGCCGCTGGATGAGCCGCGCGGTGGTCGCGTGGGGACGCGGGGAGCCGCTGCCGGCCCGGGCCACCGAGGCCGAGCTGATGCGCTCGTGCGTGCTCGAGCCGGCGCGGCTGGCCGACCAGAGCGAGGCCGCGAAGGCGCGCGCCGAGGCGGAGCGCGACCGGGCCAGGCTGGAGCGGGAGGCGGCCGAGGCGGCGCTGCGCGGCGAGTCGGCCGCGCTGAAGGCGCGCCTCGACACGCAGGACGAGGCGATGCGGGAGCGGCTCGCCGAGCTCGCCGCCGACCGCGACGCGCTCCGCGCGCGCGCCGACGACGATCGCAAGCACATCAACGGCTCCGCCGACCGGCTCGCGACGTTCCTGGGCGACACGGCCACGCGCTCGGCCGAGTCGCTGGGCCAGGCTGCGCGGAGCGCGTCGGAATCGCTGGGCGAGGCCGCGCGCAAGCCGGCCGCCCCGGCGCTGGCGTTCGCCGCCTCGACGAGCGACAGCGACGGCCGCGCCGGGAGCGAGCACCGGTCGAGCCGCGACGAGGCCGCCCCGCAGGCGCTCGCCCCGGCGGCGCTCCTCGGCCTCGCCGCGCCCGCCTGCGCCGCCCCGCTCGCGGCCTGCACCGCGCCGGCCGCCCCGGCGGCGTCGGCGGCCCCGCCCCGGCGGGCGCCCGCCGCGCGGACGCCGGCGCGCCTCCCGCGCAAGCCGGCGCGGCCGGCGGGCAGCGCGTGCGAGACCTGCGCGCCGCCCGAGGACGCGGCCCGCCCGCGCCCCGGCTCCGGGGCGAGCGGCACCGTGGAGGCCGAGGCCGCTCCGTCGGCGGCGCCCGCGCCCGAGGGCCCCCGCCCGGCGGCCGCGCGCTGACCCGGCGCGCCCCCGCGCTGGTGCGCGGTTCGGCCGCGCACCGGCGGGCGCGCGGGGGCGCCGGGCTCGGCTATCCTCCGGCCCGGGGCCGATGCGGGCGCGATGCCGCCGCCGGCCCCGCCGCGGGGGAGCCGATGACGCTCCGGATCGACGAGCGGTACGAGGTCGGGGCGCCGGTCGCGGCCGCGTGGGACCTCCTCGTGGATCCGCGCCGGGTGGTGGCCTGCGTGCCCGGAGGCGCGCTCGACGCGGTGGTGGACGCGCGCACCTACGACGGCCACGTGCGGGTGCGCCTCGCCGGGATCACGTTCGCCTATCGCGGCCGCGTCCGGCTCGCGGAGGTCGACGTCCCGGGGCGGCGCGTGCGCATCGTGGGCGAGGCGCGCGCGCCCGGCGGCGACGGCACGGCGCGCCTGTCGCTGGAGAGCTGGCTGGTGCCGCGCCCCGGCCGGCGCACGGAGGTGGTGGCGGAGGCCTCGGTGAACGTGGGCGGCGCGCTGGTGGCGCTGGGGCGCGGCTTCCTCGAGGCGCTCGGGCACGAGGTGTTCCGCGTGTTCGCCGCACGGGTCCGCGCGGCGCTGGAGGGGGAGGCCCCGCCCGCGGACGAGCCGCTGCGCGCGCTCCCCCTGCTGGCCGGCGCGGCGCGCGCGTGGCTCTCCGGCGGGGCCGGGCCGCGGGGTTGACTCAGGGCGCGCCCGGCGCGGCGCCCATCGCCTCCGGGAACGCCGCCGCCAGCGCCAGCAGCTCCCGCCGCGAGGCGCAGCGCAGCCGGGCGCGCGCGCTCGCGAGGTGGAGGGAGACGGTCGCGCGGGTCACCGCGCGCAGCGCACCGACCTGCGGCGCCGCGAGCCCGTCGAGCACCGCCCGCAGCACGTCGCCCTCCACCGGGTGGAGCGCGGCCGGATCGCCCGGCTCGTCGCAGCGGCGGGCCAGGACGTGGCCGGCGCCGTCCTCGCGCCAGTGATCGACGAGCGCGTACTCGCCGCGCAGCAGCTCGCCCCACCGCCGCAGGGCGGCCGCCGGCTCCTCCCGGACGACCGCCCCGGCCTGCCGGAGGGCGCCGACCGCCGCCGGCGCGATGCTCCGGCGCGCCGGGCGGCTGCACGCGGCCTCCGGCGCGAGCCCGCCGCGCAACCGCCGTGCGGTGCCGAGGTGCCCGGCCACGTGGCGGAGCAGCCCCACGGTGCGCGACGGCGGGCGCACCCCTGGCTCGAGCCGCAGGCCCAGCGTGAGCGCGACCCCGTCCAACTCGCCGGCCGAGAGGACCAGCGCGTCGGCCATCCCGTGCCGCAGGAGCGCCGCCAGCGCCCGGCGCTCCACCGCCGGCGGCAGCAGCGCGCGGAGCCGCCGCGAGAGCAGCTCCACCGGTGGGCGGGGCTGCGAGAGCGCGCGGTAGCACTCGACCCCGACCTCCTGCAGCAGCTCGGCGCCGGCCAGGTCCGGCCGCGCGGCCGCGCCGCCCGGCGCGAGGATCGCCGCGCCACGCCCGGCGGCGAGCCCGTCCAGGCGCGCGAACCAGCCGCCCCCGCCCGGCGCCATCGCGACGAGCGCGTCGAGCACGCCGCGCAGCCACGCCTCGGTGCTCGGGGCCGGCGCGTAGCACGCGTGGACCGCCCGCAACCCGCGGAAGCGCGGCCCCGCCGGGCAGGGCGCGGCCCCGCCCGCGGCGCCGGGCGTGGTGAACACCACCAGCTCGTCCGGGCCGAGGCGGATGACGCCGGCGCCGGCCGGAGGGGGGACGAGCGCGAGCGCGGGGCGCGGGAGGGAACGCGGCTCGACGCGAAGCAGGTGGCCGTGGGAGGGCATGCGGGCTCCGGGCGAAGGCCGCCGCGAGGGTCCGCGGGGGCGAGCGTGACGGTGCCGCACGACGTTGGCGCGCGCGTGACCGCATCGTGACGAAACGTTCGCGCCGCGGCGGTGCCGCGCTCCGCCCGCGACCGCCGGCCCGCGAGGTGGCAAGATCCGGGCATGACCGGGCTCGATCCCGAACGCTTCCGCGTCCTGTTCGTCGAGGACGACGAGCGGCTCGCGGCGCTGACCACCCGCTACCTCGAGTCGCACGGGCACGCCGTGACCTGGGTGGCCGACGGGCAGCTCGGGCTGGCCGAGGCGCTGAAGGGCCAGCACGACGTGGTCATCCTCGATCTGATGCTGCCGCGGAAGTCCGGGCTGGAGGTGTGCCGCGAGCTCCGCGCGCGGCTGCCGGTGCCGATCATCATGCTCACCGCGCTCGGCGAGGAGGCCGACCGCGTGCTCGGCCTGGAGACCGGCGCGGACGACTACCTCGCGAAGCCGTTCTCGTCGCGCGAGCTGCTGGCCCGCCTGCGCGCGCTGGTCCGGCGCGGCCGCGGGTCGCTCGGGCCGCCGCGGGAGGTGATCCGCGTGGGCGATCTCGAGCTCTCGCCCCGCGACTGGTCGGCGTCGCGCGCCGGGCGGCCGCTGCGGCTCACCACCGCCGAGTTCGTGCTGCTGCGCGTCCTGGCGGAGCGCGCCGGCCGCGTGCTCACCCGCGAGCAGCTCCTCGACCTCACCAAGGGCAGCGCCGACGAGGCGTTCGACCGCTCCATCGACGCCCACATCTCGCGCCTGCGCCACAAGCTCGGCGACGACCCTCGCCGGCCCGCGCTCCTCAAGACGGTCCGCGGCGCCGGGTACGTGCTCGCCGCCGGGCCGGAGGGCGCGTGAGCGGCGGCGCCGGGGGCGGCGGCCCGTCCCGGCTCGGGCTGCGCATCTACCTCGTCACGGTCGTGGCGGTGCTCGCGACCGGCGTCGCGGTGCTCCTCGCGCTCGCGCTCGCGCGGGACCGCCGCGAGCCGGTCCGGCGGGACGTCATGCACGCGGTCGCCCGCGACGCCGCGGCGCGGGTGGCGACGCAGTGGGGCTCGGCCGGCGCCATCCAGGAGGTGATCGGGCCGCTCGCCTCGGCGCTGCGCGTGAGCGTCGCCGTGTACGGCGCCGGAGGCGAGCCGGTGGCGAGCGCCGGCGAGGCGATGCGCCCGCCGCTCCCACCGCCGCCGGAGCGCGAGCGGTTCACGGACCGCCTCGGGCCCGGGCCGCCCGGCGCGGGAGGACGGGAGCGGCACGTGGTGTCGGCGGTCGCGCCCGTGGTCGTCGCCGGCGCGCCGGTGGGGTTCCTCGTCGTCGCGCAGCAGGTCCCGGGCGGTCGCCCGCCGCCCGTCCTGCTCGTCCTCGTCGCGCTGGCGCTGGTCGGCGCGGGCGTCGCGGCGGTGGTGCTGGGCGGCTCGCTCGCGCGGCCGCTCGACCGGCTGGCGCGCACCGCCCGCGCGCTCGGCGCGGGCGACCTCGCGGCGCGGACCGGGATCTCGCGGGCGGACGAGCTCGGGGCCGTCGCGCGCGCGTTCGACGAGATGGCCGACCGCGTCGGCGCGCTGCTCCGCTCCAGCACCGAGCTGATGGCCAACGTGGCCCACGAGCTGCGCACCCCGCTCGCCCGCATCCGCGTGGCGCTCGACCTCGCCGCCGAAGGCGACGCCGACGTCGCGCGCGCGTCGCTCGCGGACATCGCGGAGGACCTGTCCGAGCTGGAGCGCCTGGTGGACGACGTGCTCGCCTCGGCGCGGCTCGACCTGGCGGGGAACGGCGCCTCCTCCGCGGGCGGGGCGCCACCGCTCCGCCGGGCGCGGCTGGACCCCGCGGGCGTGGTGCGGCAGGCGGTGGAGCGCCTCGGGCACCGCCACCCGGATCGCGCCGTCCGGCTCGAGCTCGGGCCCGACCTGCCCGAAGTCGAGGCGGACGCGGTGCTGCTGCGCCGCGCGCTGGACAACCTGCTCGACAACGCGCGCAAGTACTCGGCGCCGGCCTCGCCGATCCGCGTGGAGGCGGCGCGCCGCGGCGCGGACCTGGTGGTCGAGGTGAGCGATCGCGGTGAGGGGATCGCCGCCGAGGAGCTGGAGCGCGTGTTCTCGCCGTTCTACCGGGTGGACCGCAGCCGCGCGCGCGCCACCGGCGGCGTCGGCCTCGGGCTCCCGCTCGCGCGCCGCATCGCCGAGGCGCACGGCGGCACGCTCACGGCGCGCAGCACGCCGGGGGAGGGCACCACCCTCACGCTGACCATCCCGGGCGTTCGCTGACGGCGGGCCGCGTCGGCACCACCGGGGCGGACGGGCGGGCATCCGGCCGCGCCGCTCCGGCCCGGCGCGGGCGCGGCACGGGAAAGCCTCCACCGTCGCCCCGAACTTCGCGCGGGTGGCGCGCCGGCGAACCCTCGCCGCGCGACCTCGCCGAGGACCGGAACGAGCCGGGCAGCAGCGCCAGCGTGACGGTGCGTACAAGGACCGGTACTTCATCCGCATCACGAGCTGCGCCGGGCTCGAGCACCGGTCGCTGGAGGACGAGGGGGGGCGGGCCGATCACCATCACCGACGGCAACCTCCAGATCCACGTGAGCAGCTGCACGCAGTGATCGTCACGTCGGGCGGCGCCGCCCACCTGACGCTGCGCCCGGGCGCGCTCGCGCCGGTGCTCGCGGGGTGTCCCGCGCTCGGTTCGCGTGGCCAGGCGCCACACGACCCTATTGGGACGGACGAATGGACGCCGCGGCGGGGGCGGGCGGGCCCTCGCTGCCCGATCGGGCATCGTGCGTCGGGTAGACTCCGGGACCAGCGTACCGCACGCGAGAGGCCCACCCACCAGGAGGACGCATGTCGACGGCCAACGGACCCCTCACCCCGCGTGCCGCGACCGGCATCCCCGGCCTGGACGACGTGCTGGGCGGCGGCTTCCCGCGGCGCCGCATCCACCTGCTCCAGGGATCACCGGGCGCCGGCAAGACCACGCTCTCGCTCCAGTTCCTGATGGAGGGCGTGCGCCAGGGCGAGTCCTGCCTCTACATCGCCATGTCCGAGTCGCGCGAGGAGGTCGCGAGCGTCGCGGCCTCGCACGGCTGGGACCTCGGCGGCGTCGCGGTGTTCGACGCGTCGGAGCTGGACGGCAGCGAGGAGGAGAACACCATCCTCGAGCCCGCCGAGGTGGAGCTCGGGGAGCGGATGCGGGCGATCCTCACCGAGGTGGAGCGCGTGCAGCCGAACCGGGTGGTGCTCGACTCCTGCACCGAGCTGCGCCTGCTGGCCCAGACGCCCATCCGCTACCGCCGCCAGCTGCTCGCGCTGAAGCGCCAGCTCGTGGAGAAGGACCGGACGGTGCTCCTGCTCGACAACCCGTCCCCCGAGTCGCCGGACGTCCTGGTGCAGAGCCTGGCGCACGGCGTGGTGGTGCTCGAGCAGCTGAACCCGGAGTACGGCGCCGAGCGGCGGCGCCTGCGCGTGCTGAAGATGCGCGCCGCCTCCTACCGCGGGGGATACCACGACTTCGCGATCCGCACCGGCGGACTGCGGGTGTTCCCGCGGCTGGTCGCTGCCGAGCACCGCGCCGGTGCCACCCAGCCCGAGCGCTGCCTGACCGGCCTCGAGCCGCTCGATCGCATGCTGGGCGGCGGCCTCGACCGCGGGACGAGCACCCTGGTCGTCGGCCCGGCCGGCGCGGGGAAGTCCACCCTCGCTACCCAGATCGTCGAGGCGGCCGCGCGCCGGGGCGAAACCGTCGCGGTGTTCGCGTTCGACGAGCCGCGCGCCACGCTCCTGGCGCGGGCGCGCGCGACCGGCCTGGACCTCGCCCCCTACGAGGAGGCCGGGACGGTGCAGGTCACGCAGGTCGATCCGGCCGAGATCTCCGCCGGCGAGCTGATCCACCAGGTCCGCACGGCGGTCGAGCGCGGCGCGCGGATGGTGCTGATCGACAGCTTGAACGGCCTGCTCCAGGCGATGCCGAGCGAGGGCTCGCTGGTGCTGCAGGTGCACGAGATGCTGAGCTTCCTCGCCGAGAAGCACGTGGTCACCCTGCTCACGATGGCGCAGCACGGGATCATCGGCGAGATGCTCGCCCCCGCCGACGTGACCTACCTCGCGGACACGGTCGTGCTCCTGCGCTACTTCGAGGCCGGCGGCGGCGTTCGGAAGGCGATCTCGGTGGTGAAGAAGCGCCTGGGGGCACACGAGTCCACCATCCGCGAGTACCTGCCCACGGCGACCGGGCTGCGGCTCGGTGCCCCGCTGACGGCGTTCCGGGGCGTGCTCACCGGCGTGCCCGAGTTCGAGCCCGGCGCCGCCGGCGCGCAGCTCCTGCCCGTCCAGTCTCCATGAGCGATCTGCACCGGTCCGAGCGCGTCCTGGTCCTCGCGCCCACCGGGCGCGACGCGGAGGTCGCGTCGAACGTGCTGCGGACCGCGGGGCTGTCGGTCATGGTGTGCCGCGACGTCCCGGGGGCGCTCGAGGGCCTGCGCGAGGGCGCGGCGGTCCTGCTGATCGCGCAGGAGGCGCTCGGCGACGGCGCGCGCGACGGGCTCGGGGAGTGGATCGCGCACCAGCCGCCCTGGTCCGACATGCCGGTGTTCGTCGTCACCGGCGCCGCCCCCCGGCTGGACCACGCGCACGCGCTGCGCCGCCTCTCGTGGCTCGGGAACGTGCTGCTGCTGGACCGGCCGCTGCGCCGCGCCACGCTGGTCAGCGTGGTGCGCTCCGCCATCCGCGCGCGGCAGCGCCAGTACGCGGCCAGGGAGGTGCTCGCCGCGCGGGAGCGGGAGGTGGCGGCCCGCGACCAGTTCCTGGCCATGCTCGGCCACGAGCTCCGCAACCCGCTCGGCGCCATCGTCCTCGCGCTGGACGTGATCGACCGGCGCGGCGCGGCCGAGCCGCGCCAGCTCGACGTGGTGCGCCGGCAGTCTCGGCAGCTCTCGCGCCTCGTGGACGACCTGCTCGACGTGTCGCGCGTCACCTCGGGGAAGATCGCGCTCCACAACCGCCCGGTGGACCTGGCCGGCCTGGTGATCCGCGCGGTCGAGGCCATGCAGCCTTCCGCCGCGGCCGCGGGCGTCTCGCTGCGCGCGGAGGTCGCGCCGGGCGAGGTGCCGCTGGTGGGCGATCCGGTCCGGCTGGAGCAGGTGGTCGCGAACCTGGTCGGGAACGCGCTCAAGTACAACCGGCCGGGCGGCCACGTGGTGGTCGCGCTGGAGGCGTCGGGCGACGAGGCGGTGCTGCGCGTGCGCGACGACGGGATCGGCCTCGCCGAGCACGACCTGGAGCGCGTGTTCGACACGTTCGTGCAGGTGGACACCGGGCTCGACCGTGCCCGCGGCGGGCTGGGGCTCGGGCTCACGCTGGTGAAGACGCTGGTGGCCATGCACGGCGGCCAGGTGCGCGCGGACAGCGCGGGCCCGGGCAAGGGCAGCACGTTCACCATCCGGCTGCCGCTGGCGGCGTCGGCCGAGCGGGCCGCCGGCGCGGACCGCGACGGCGCGGGGTCCGGGGCCCGGTCGCGGCGCGTGCTGGTCATCGACGACAGCCCCGACAACCGCGAGGTGGCCCAGTCCGCGCTCGAGATGCTCGGGCACGTGGTGAGCGTCGCGGGCGACGGGCCGAGCGGGATCGAGCAGGCGATCCGCGGCGATCCCGAGGTGGTGGTGATCGACATCGGCCTGCCGGGGCTGGACGGCTACGAGGTGGCGCGCCGGCTGCGGGCCGCGCGCGGCCGGGGCATGACGCTCATCGCGCTGACGGGCTACGGCCAGCCGGACGATCGCCAGCGCGCGCTGGAGGCCGGGTTCGACGTGCACCTGACGAAGCCGGTCGAGATCGAGGCGCTCCGCCGTGCCGTCGAGCGGCCGCCGCCGGACGCGTGAGCGGCCCTGCGGCCCCGCTCAGCCGCGCTGCCGGTGCGCCCCCGCCAGCAGCGCCTCGATGGCCTCGAAGCGCGCCGGCTTGGCGAGGTGCGCGTCGAAGCCGGCCTGCGCCGAGCGGGCCAGGTCGTCGGGCAGGGCGTAGCCGGAGAGGGCGACGAGCAGCACGGACGACAGCTCCGGGTCGGCGCGCAGCGTGCGCGCCAGCTCGTAGCCGTCCATGTCGGGCAGCCCCAGGTCGCACACGATCGCGTCCGGGCGCGCCGTGCGGCAGCGCTCCAGCGCCTGCCGTCCGTCGAGCGCGATGTCGGCGTGGTGGCCGGCCAGCTCGAGCAGGTCGCGCAGCGTCTCGGCGGAGTCCGGGTTGTCCTCGACCACGAGCACCCGGCGCGGCGCGGCCGGGCGTGGCGCTGCGGCGTCGGCGGCGCGGACCGGCACGCCGTCGAGCGGCAGCTCCACCGTGAACGTCGCCCCGCGCCCAGCCCCGGCGCTCGCGGCGCCGACCGTGCCGCCGTGCAGCTCGACCAGCCCCTTCACCAGCGCGAGCCCCAGCCCCAGGCCGCCGCGGGTCCGCGCCAGCGTCCCCTCGGCCTGCACGAACGGCTGGAACAGCCGCTCCAGCACCTCCGGTGGCATCCCGATGCCGTCGTCGCGCACCCGGATCCGGGCTCGCCCGTCCGGCGTGGCGTCCACGGCGACCGTCACGGTCCCGCCGCCGTCGGTGAACTTGGCCGCGTTCTGCACCAGGTTGCCCACGACCTGCGCGATGCGCGCCGCGTCGGCGTGGACCCACAGCTCGCGCTCGGGCACGTCGAGCGCCAGCCGGAGGCCGCGCGCCTCGAGCAGCGAGCCCAGGTCCTCGGCGGCCTGCCGCACCGCCGTCCCCAGCTCCAGGTGCGTCCGGCGGAGCTGGATCTTCCCCTGCGTGATGCGGGCGACGTCGAGCAGGTCGTCCACCAGCCGGGCCAGGTGCGCCACCTGGCGCGCGATGACCTGGCGCGCGTGCCGGCCCTGCTCGCCCGAGGGGTCGCCGCGATCGAGGACGGTGAGCGCGTTCAGCACCGGCGCCAGCGGGTTGCGCAGCTCGTGCGACAGCACCGCCAGGAACTCGTTCTTGCGGCGGTCCGCCTGCGACAGCGCCTCCACGAGCTGCGTGAGGCGCGCGTCGCTGGCCCGGAGCGCCTCGCCCTGCGACTGGAGCTCCTCGTTCTGGGCCTGCAGCTCCTCCTGCTGGACCTGGAGCTCCTCGTTCTGGCCGTGGAGCTCCTCCTCCTTCGACTGGAGCTCCTCGTTCTGGGCCTGGAGCTCCTCGTTCTGCGCGGCGAGCCGCTCCTCGCGATCGCGCAGCTCCGCCGCCATCGCCGCGAACGCCCGCGCCAGCTCGGCCAGCTCGCTGCGCGGCCCCCTGGCCGCGGTCCGTGCCTCCAGGCCCGCCACGGCCGAGTAGTCGCCCGCGGCGAGCCGCCGGGCCGCGTCCACCAGCCGCTTCGCCGGGCGGCGCACCTCCGTGACGACCACCCAGGCGGTCACCGCCAGGAGCAGGGCCACGGCGGCGAAGGCGAGCACCAGGGTGCGGACGGTGTCGCGCTGGTACGCGAGGATGGTGTGGCTCGCGCCCGCGTCGTGCCGCTGCTGGATCGCGGAGAAGCCCCGGAGCAGCTCCAGCAGCTCCTCGCGCATCGGCGGCAGGGTCGCCTCGCGCGCGCGGATCGCGGCGTCGTCGCCGCCGGTCGCCACGACCGTGCCGAGGGCGACCGCCGCCTTCTCGAACGGCGGGACCGCCGCCAGGATCCGGTCCGCCAGGGCCGTCCCCTCGCCCTGCTTCGGCACCGCCGCGAAGCGCGCCGCCGCCCCCTCCAGCCGGCGCAGCGCCGCCTGCAGCGCGTCCATCCGCGCGGGCTCGGGCGCGAGCGCGTACGCGCGCGCGGTCAGGCTGAGGTGCAGCACCGCGCTCTCGAGCGACGCCGCCGCGGCCGCGCGCGGGCCGATGACCTCGAGCTGCGCGTCGGCGCTGGCCGCGATCCGCCCCTGGAGCGTGACCGCCAGCACCACGACGCCGGCCAGGAGCGCGCCGGCGATCGCGAACCCGAGCGACACCCAGGTCCCGATGGAGAGGTCCGGCCTACGCATCGGCGCTCCCTCCGATCGCGCGGAACAGGCGGGCGCGGCGGTCGAGGACCTCGAGCCTCCCGCCGCCCAGCCCCGCCGGCCACTCCGCCGGCCCCAGCCAGAGGAGCGCGCCCGGCGCGAGCGCGTCGAGCAGCAGCTCCAGCGCGCGCCGCTGCAGCGCCGGCTGGAAGTAGATGAGCGTGTTGCGGCACGCGACCAGGTCGAACCGGCGCGGATCGGGCGGAGCGCGCGCGGTGGAGAGATCGTGCCGGAGCGCCCGCACCCGCGCCCGGATGGACGGGTGGACGCGGAACCCGGCGCCGCCGCTCCCGAGCACCGGCGTCAGGTGGCGATCGCGGTACGCCCGGGGCAGCTCGATGAGCGCCGCGGCGGGGTAGGTCGCCACCTCCGCGGCGGCGAGCGCGTCCGGCGCCACGTCGGTCGCGACCACGTCCGGCCCTGCGGGCGCGCCCAGGTCGTCGAGGATCATCGCGAGCGTGTACGGCTCCTCGCCGCGGGCGCAGCCGGCGCTCCAGACGGCGAGCCTCCCCGGCGCCGCCGCCAGGCGCGCGGCCAGCGCCTCGCGCACGCGCTCCACGGCCGCCGCGTCCCGGTAGAAGCGGCTCACCTTCACCGTGAGGCGCGCGAGCAGATCCCCGGCCAGCCGCCGGTCCGCCCGGAGCCGGTCCAGGTACGCCGCGCTCGAGCTCGCGCCGGCGGCGATCATGGCGGTGCGCAAGCGCCGCTCGATGGTGCCGCGCCGGTAGCCGCTCAGGTCGAGCCCGTGGCGCGTGCGGACGAGGGAGAGGATCTCCGCCAGGTGAGCGTTCGGGAGCCGATCCGCCGGTGCGCTGGAGCGCGCGGGATTCGTCATGTCTCCTCGGGCAACCGCGGCGTGCCGCGGGAGCGCGGCGGCACGTGGCCGGGAGGGCGAGCATACCCGAGCCATCGGGCCGCGCGACCGCCCGGCTCGTTCCCTCGTCGGGGCCGTCCGCCGGGGCTGCGGCACGCCCCGTCGCGATCGCGGCCGCACGTACCGCGAGGGCCTGCCGCCCACCCGGCCGCCGGGCGGGGTCGGAGCACGCGCAGGACCGACGTCCTTCGCGCGCAGCGCTTCCGGCGCCGGCCCCGGCGGTGTGCCCGGTGGACGGCGCGGCGCCCGGGGATCGGCCCGGCTCGGTCTCAGCGGAGGAAGTCGAGCAGCGCCTTCTCGAAGGCCGGGAAGGCCTCGACCTGGGGCACGTGGCCGATGCCGGGGAGCTCCACCAGGTCGGCGCCGGGGATCCGCCGCTGCGCCGCCTTCCCGAGGCGCGTGTAGTCCCCCATCGACTCGCGCACGCCGGCGGGCGCGAGCGGCCGGCCGATGGCGGTGCGGTCGCGAAGGCCGATCACGAGGCGCGTGGGCACCGCCAGGCGCTCCAGCTCGTGCACCACCGGCTGCGTGACGATCATGTCGTAGGTGAGCGCGCTGTCCCACGCGATCCGCGGCCAGCCCGGGTGCAGCGTCCACCCCGCGAGCAGCCGCGTGTGGGCCTCGTACTCCGGCCTCCAGGCGCCGTCGTAGTACGCCTTCCGCTGGTACTCCCGGACCGAGTCCGGCGTCTGCTTCAGCTCCTGCGCGTACCACTGGTCCACCGTGCGCGGCGGCAGGAACGCGGCGTAGTCCTCGAGGCCGATCGGGTTCACGAGCAGGAGGCGCTCGGTGGCGTCCGGGTACTCGAGCGCGTAGCGCACCGCGAGCATCCCTCCCATCGAGTGCCCGACCACGGCGGTGCGCGCGATGCCGAGGGAGGCGAGCAGCGCCCGGGTGTTGGCGGCGAGCTGCACGAACGAGAACTGGTAGCGCTCCGGCTTGCTGGACTTGCCGAAGCCGATCTGGTCGGGCGCGATCACGCGGAACCCGGCCCGGTTCAGCGCGGCGATGGTGTCGGCCCAGGTGCCGGCGTGGAAGTTCTTGCCGTGGAGGAGCAGCACCGTCCGGCCGTTCGGCGCGGCGGCGGGCGCGTCGACGTACGCCATGCGCAGCGGCTGGCGCTGGCTGTCGAGCTCGAAGTACGAGACCGGGAGCGGGTACTCGAACCCGGTCGCCTCCGGGTCGATGGCGCCGGGCGGGACCTGCGCGGCGGGCGCGCGGGCCGGCGCCCCGGCGCAGGCGAGGGCGAGCGCGGCGAGCGGCGCCAGGAGGCAGCGGAGGGTCTTGCGGCGTGGCGAGGGCATGGGTGCGGGCTCCGGGGTGGGGCGCCGCGGCCCGCGGCGCGGGCAGGGGTGTAAGGGCGCTGCCGCGGTCGCGCACGGTGGACCGCCCGCGGACGCGGGACTTGCCCTCGCCGCGCGGCCGGGCACAATCACCCACCGTGAGTGCACGCCGCGCGATCCGCCGGCGCTCCCCGGAGACCGACGCCATGACCACGCCACCCCGCCGCACGCTCCGCCTCGCAGCCCTGCTCGCGCTCGCGCCGCTGCTGCTGCTGGGCGGCTGCGCCACCCTCTTCACCGGCACGCACGACACGCTCACCTTCGACGCGAACGCGCCCGGCGTGCGCCTCACCATCGACGGCCAGTACCGCGGCGAGCTGCCGCTCACGATCGACATGTCGCGCAACTTCATGGGCGGCCGCCAGTTCGTGGCCCGGTTCGAGGCCCCCGGCTACGCGACCCAGGAGTTCGCGCTGGAGCGCGCGTTCAACCCGGTCGCGATCCTGGACGTGAGCAGCACCCTCGTGTCGGGCGGCGTGGACGTGCTGACCGGGTCGCTCATGAAGTTCTCGCCGCGCGAGTACCACGTGCAGATGGTCCCGGAGGGCCAGGCGGCCGGCGCGCCCGCGGCGCGGCGCAGCGCCGAGCTGCACCGGTTCGCGCTGAACGGGTTCCGGGACCTGCAGAAGGACCTCGCGCGCGGGGGCGGCGAGTCGCTCTCCACGTTCGCGGCCATGGTCGGCGGCGACGACGCGACCGCCCGGCGCGTGGTGGACGTCTCGGTGCGCGGCGCCCCCGGGCTCCTGACCGCGCCCACCGCGCCCGTGTTCGTGCGCCGCTTCGACGCGCTGCTGGCCGCGAGCCCGGAGCTCGCGGGCTGCCGCCTCTAGCGGCGCCGGCGTCGACGCGGCGCGCCAGCGGGGCATCCGGCAACGCCACACCCCACGCGGCGTCAGCGGCGCCACCTCTCCGGGCCCGGACCAGCCCGGGACCATTCCCCCGCCGCCCTCGCACGGCTATTGGCAGGGTTCCGGGTCGCGGCGCGCCCGCGGAGGACGCGGCCGCCCCGGGCTCGATCCAGCGGGGGTTTTGCCATGCGTGATGCAGTCGGTCCAGGTCGTCGGGTCCGCGCCGCCGTCGGTTGCGCGCTGCTCCTCCTCGTGGCCGCGCCGGTCGGCGCCGCCGCCGCGCCCGGCGCGCGCGTGTACCGCGGCGGGCCCGGCGGGGCGCTCACCCCGCCCTCGCGGGCGCCGGCGACGGACGTCGTGGCGGGGTTCCTGCGGTCCCACGGGGCGACCCGCGCCGCGGTGGACGGCCTCGCCGTGTCGGCGGAGTCGCGGGGCCGGGGCGGGATCACCCACCTCCGGCTCGAGCAGCGCGCCGGCGGGCTGCGGGTGGCGGGCGCCTACGCGCGCGCCGCGGTGGACGCCTCCGGGCGGCTGATCCACCTCGTGGACGGCCTCGCGCCCGTGGCCGGGGGCGGCGTCGCGCCGGCGCGCGTCACGGCGGCGCAGGCGCTCGAGGCCGCGCTGCGGCGGCTGGGGTACCTGCCCGCCACCGCGCCCGCGGCGACCGGGCGCGACGGCGAGCTCACGGTCTTCGCGCGCGACCCGGCGCGGTTCCACGCCGCGCCCACGGTGGAGCGCGTGGCGATCTCCGAGGCGGGCGGCGCGCTGCGCGCCGGCTTCCTGGTCGAGACCTGGAGCGAGCGGGGCAACCTCCTGCACCACACGCTCGTCGCGGGCGACGGGGCGATCCGCTCGGTCGAGCTGCGCACCGCGAACGACAGCTACGCCGTGTTCGTGGAGGATCCCTCCAAGACGCCGCAGGCGGTCGTCTCCGGGCCGGCGGCCGGCAGCGCGGAGTCGCCCGTCGGGTGGCTCTACCCCGGCACCCAGTCCACCATCGACATCGCCGGCAACAACGTGAACGCCTACCTCGACGCGGACGCGAACAACCGGCCCGACCGCGGCGGCACGGCGGTCACCGACGGGAACTTCCTCACCGCGGCCGACCTGACCGCGCAGCCCTCCACGTCGGGGAACCGCGCGGTGGCGGTCCAGAACCTGTTCTACCTGAACAACGTGATCCACGACGTCCTGTACGTCCACGGCTTCGACGAGGCGGCCGGGAACTTCCAGGACTCCAACTTCGGGCGCGGCGGGAAGGAGCGGGACTCGGTGAACGCCGAGGCGCAGGACGGCGGCGGCACCGACAACGCGAACTTCGCGACGCCCACCGACGGGCGCTCCCCGCGCATGCAGATGTACCTGTGGAACGGCCCGGTCCCGCCGCTCGAGGTGGTGGTGAACGCGCCCGCCGGGATCGCGGGGAGCTACGACGCGGCCGGCGCCGAGTTCGGCCCGTCGCTCACCACCGCCGGCGTCACCGGGGACGTGCTGCTGGTGGACGACGGCACCGGCACGGCCACCGACGCCTGCGAGGCCGTCCAGAACGCGGTCTCCGGGCGCATCGCGCTGGTGGATCGCGGCGGCTGCAACTTCACCGTGAAGGTGCTGAACGCGCAGGCGGCGGGCGCGGTGGCGGTGATCGTGGCCAACAACCAGGGCGGCGACGCGATCTTCACCATGGGCGGGACCGAGCGGAAGATCCGGATCCCGGCGGTGATGATCTCGCAGAACGACGGCGCGACGCTGAAGGGCGCGACCGGCGTGAACGCCACCGCGCGGCGGAAGGACCCGGCGCCGCTGATGGTGGACGGCGATCTCGACTCCGACGTCGTCTTCCACGAGTACGGGCACGGCCTCACCTGGCGCATGATCGGCGGCATGAGCGGCCCGCTGGCCGGCGCGATCGGCGAGGGCATGAGCGACGTGCTCGCGGTGGTGATGAACGAGGACGACCGGGTCGGCGAGTACGCCGCGAGCAACCCGCTCGGCATCCGGACCGCGCCGTACACCGGGTACCCGCGCACCTACGGCGACGTGGCCGGCACCGAGGTCCACCTCGACGGCGAGGTGTACGGGGCCATCGGCTGGCGCCTGTTCCAGTCCTTCCAGACCGCCGGGCTCGGCAAGTCGCTGCTGCTCGACTACCTGGTGGACGGGATGAACTACACGCCGTCCACGCCCGCGTTCGAGGACATGCGCGACGGCATCCTCCAGGCCGTGTCCGCGGCGGCGAGCCCGGACGCGGCGGCGCACGCGTGCCTGGTGTGGGACGCCTTCGCCGCGTATGGGGTCGGCGTCGGCGCGCTCGGCACCGTGGACGCCTCGGGGGCGGTGACCGTGACGGAGTCGTTCGCGAAGCCGGCCGGGTGCCCGTAGCCGGTTCGTGCGGGGCGGGGGCCGCGCGCGAACCGCGCGCGCCCGCCCCGCGCATCGCGCACGTTCAGCCCGCGAGCTCGCGGTCGAACTTGCCCTTCAGGAACTCCCGCACCTGCTCGGAGGGCTCGCGCCGCTCCATCGTCGCCGGGAGCGGTGCGCTGCGCTCGCGAGGGGCGTGCGCCGGGGCCGGGCCGCGCGCGATCTCACCGCACGCGTTCACCGACGGGAAGCGCTTCAGCTCGTTCCGGGCGAGGCGCCACGCCTGCTGCACCGTCCACGAGAGCGAACGATCGAGGCGCACCGCCTCGCTCATGATCTCGCGGAGCGTCTCCTCCGGGAAGTAGAGCGACTGCTTCTGCTTGTCCGTTGCGGCCATTCCTGCGTCCTCCCACAGTGGGCCCCATGGTACGCACGCCGGCTGTTTCCGCAAATTCGGCGCGACCTTGACATCCGCGAGCCCATCTGCCGGGGCGAGGGAGCGCGTGGAGGCGAGGTGCGGAGGACGCGCACATCGCGCGACACCGCGCGCGCTGGAGGTGCGTCCGGCGGAATGTCTCGCGCCTGGTGAGGCGTTCGAGGGGAGCGCGCGGGGCCCTCGCCCCGGCGCGCCCCTCCCGCACCGATGCGTCCCGTCCTGCTCCTCCCGCTCGCCGCGCTCCTCGCGCTGGCCTCCCCGCTGCCCGCGGCGAACGCCTCGGCCGCGGCGCCCGCGCCCGGATCGGCCGCCTGCGACGCCGCGCCGGAGCCCGCGCCCGCGGCCTGCGACGGGGAGGGGCCGCTCTGCCCCGCGGCCGAGCGCGCCCGGATCGCCTGCGAGCTCCGGCAGGCCATCGAGGCGCGATACGTGTTCCTCACCACCAAGCCGTTCACGCTCGCCGCCGCCGGCCGCCCGGCGTTCGAGCCGCGCGCCCACCTCGAGGCGTGCGTCGAGGGCGAGCGCGCCGTCGCGGTCGAGCGCGATCCGCTCCGGTTCTACGACCGGATGCGCCGCTGCGTGGCCGGGTTCGAGGACGGGCACCTGCTGCTGCGGGTGCCCTCCGGCGCGCCCCAGGTCGCGCTCGGCGTCGGCCTGCGCCTCGCCTCCGACGGCCGGGTCTACGTGGCGAGCCGCTCGCCGGCGCTGCGCCAGGCGCTGGCGAGCGCCGGATTCGACGACCCGGGTGCGCTGCTCGCGCCCGGCACCCGCGTCGTCGCGATCGACGGCCGCCCGGTGCGCGAGGCGATGGACGTGCTCGCCGCGCACCTGCCGGGCAGCTCGGCCGCGGCCCGCGACGAGCGCGCCGTGGACGCGCTCACCCGCCGCGACTTCCTGCACCCCGACCGCGCCACCGCCGCCCTGACCGTGATCGCCCGCGGCGCCCGCCGGACGGTGCGCCTGCCGTGGTGGGCCTCGCCGGGCGCGGAGCGCGGCGCGCTGGGCCGTGCGCTCCTGGCCCGCACCGGGATCCGGACGGCCGGCCTGGGCGAGGCTGCGGCCGCGCTGGTGGACGGCGGCGACCCGGCCGGCGGGGTGCGCCGGACCGACTCGATCTTCGCGCCGGACGAGGCGGCCGCGCTCCGGACGTACACCGGCGACGGCGGCGGGCCGGCGGTGCGCCTCGGCGAGGTGCCGGGGCCGGCGGGCCAGCCGGTGTGCTACGCGCAGCTCCTCTCGCTCCACACCGAGGCGCTCTCCGCGGACGGCGAGCGCCGCCCGTTCACCGAGGTGCTGGGCGAGTTCCTGCGCGCCTGCGACGCCCGGGGCGCCGACCTGGTGCTCGACCTGCGCCAGAACGGCGGCGGGTACCTCTCGCACTCGACCGCGCTGGCGCGGATGCTCCTGCCCGCCGGCGCGTCGTCGCCGGGCGGCGCGCTGGTGCTGCGCGCCACCGAGTTCAACGAGGGCGTGTACCGCGAGCGCGCGCCGATGCTGGGCGGCGCGCCCGCGGTGGGCGTCCGGTCGCGCTCCGAGCCGGAGCGGGTGCTCGAGTCGATCCGCGGCGCGCGCAAGGCGGGCGACGACTTCACCCCGGCGCTGCTGGAGCCGCCGCTCCGGCCGGACCCGGCCGAGGGCGGGTTCCGCGGCCGCGTGGTGGCGCTCACCTCGCCCTCGTGCATGAGCGCGTGCGAGCGGCTCGCCGGGCTGCTCCGCGGCGGCGGGCGGGCGGTGCTGGTGGGCGGCCCGACCGAGGGCGCCGGCGGGAGCCAGCAGGAGGCGAAGGGGCTCGCCGCGCGCTGGACCGACTCGCGCGGGCGACTCTCGGTGTCGATCCCGAACGCCGCCATGGGCGTCCAGCCGCCCGGCGGCGCCGGCGAGCAGGCCTCCGCCGACGACTTCTTCGCGGCGCTGGCGCTGGAGAACCGCCCGGTGGCGCCGGACCGCCGGTACGCGACCACGCGCGCCGATCTGGTGGAGCACGGCCGCGGGTGGCGCGAGCAGGCCTGGGCGGCGCTGGAGCACGAACGTCCGCTGGGGCGCCCCTGACGGGCGCCTGCTCGATCCGATCGCTGGCGCTGTAGCACCCTGCCGGGATCGCAGGTGGGGGATCGCCCAACCTTGCGACAAAACCGACTTCTCCCGTCCTTGACGTGCCCCAAGGGGTCGCAGCTATGGTGCCATTCCGCGCACTCCTGTTCAGGGCGCGAGGCGACACCGTCTCGGCGGCGGAAGCTCATCCACGAAGAAGGGATACGGCTCAATGCGACTGTTCTCGGACTCGATTGGCAGGAAGATCGTGATGGCCGTGACCGGCCTCATCATGGTCCTGTTCGTCGTCGGTCACCTGCTCGGAAACCTCTCGATCTTCAACGGGCCGGACGGCATCAACGCCTACGCGGAGAAGCTCCACCAGCTGGCGCCGCTGGTGTGGGGCACCCGGGTCGTCGTGGGGCTCTCGGTGGTGCTGCACGCGGTCCTCGCGGTGCAGATCACCCTGGAGAACAGCGCCGCCAACCCGACGCGCTACGCGGTCCAGCGCAGCCTGAAGGCCACGTTCTCGGGCAAGACGATGATCTGGACGGGCCTCATCCTCGGCGCGTTCATCGTCTACCACCTGCTCCAGTTCACGCTGCGCGTGACCCCCGGCCTCGTGCTCGGCCAGGACGGGCTCGGCCGCTTCGACGTGTTCGGCATGGTGGTCCAGCAGTTCCGGCTCGTGCCCATCGCCGCGATCTACGTGGTCGGGATGATCGCGCTGTTCCTCCACCTGAAGCACGGCATCCAGAGCACCTTCCAGACCCTCGGCCTGAGCAACAACACGTTGCTGCCGCGGTGGGGCGTGCTCGGCAAGACGCTGGCCGGGATCCTGCTGGTCGGCTTCGGCGCCATTCCGCTGCTCATCCTCGCCGGCATCGCCGGGAACTAAGGGAGACACCGTGATCCTCGACGGAAAGGCACCTACCGGCCGCATCGAAGAGTCGTGGGACAAGTACCGCTTCGACCTGAAGCTGGTGAACCCCGCGAACAAGCGGAAGTTCAAGATCCTGGTGGTCGGCACCGGCCTCGCCGGCGCCTCGGCGGCCGCCACGCTCGGTGAGCTCGGCTACAACGTGGAGACGTTCTGCTACCAGGACTCTCCGCGGCGCGCGCACTCCATCGCGGCGCAGGGCGGCATCAACGCCGCGAAGAACTACCCGAACGACGGCGACAGCATCTACCGGCTGTTCTACGACACCATCAAGGGCGGCGACTTCCGCGCCCGCGAGGCCGACGTGTGGCGCCTCGCGCAGGTCAGCAACAACATCATCGACCAGTGCGTCGCGCAGGGCGTGCCGTTCGCGCGCGACTACGCCGGCTACCTGGACAACCGCTCCTTCGGCGGCGCGCAGGTGTCCCGCACCTTCTACGCGCGCGGTCAGACCGGGCAGCAGCTCCTGCTCGGCGCGTACTCGGCGCTGTCCCGGCAGATCAAGGCCGGCACGGTGAAGCTGTTCCCCCGCACCGAGATGCTGGACCTGGTGGTGGTGGACGGCGAGGCGAAGGGCATCACGGTCCGCGACCTGGTCACCGGGGAGATCCGCACGCACGTCGGCGACGCGGTGGTGCTCGCCACCGGCGGCTACGTGAACGTGTTCTACCTGTCCACGAACGCGATGGGCTGCAGCGTCACCGCGATCTGGAAGGCGCACAAGAAGGGGGCGTACCTCGCGAACCCCTGCTTCACGCAGATCCACCCGACGTGCATCCCGCAGGCGGGTGACTACCAGTCGAAGCTGACGCTCATGTCCGAGTCGCTCCGCAACGACGGCCGGATCTGGGTGCCGAAGAAGAAGGAGGACTGCAACAAGCCGCCGAACGAGATCCCCGAGGAGGATCGCGACTACTACCTCGAGCGGAAGTACCCGACGTTCGGCAACCTCGCCCCGCGCGACATCGCGTCCCGCGCCGCCAAGGAGCAGTGCGACGAGGGCCGCGGCGTCGGCCCCGGCGGCCGCGGCGTCTACCTCGACTTCGCCGCCTCCATCAAGCGGCTGGGCGAGAACGTGGTCCGCGAGCGCTACGGCAACCTGTTCGAGATGTACGAGCGGATCACCGACGAGAACGCGTACAAGCAGCCGATGCGCATCTACCCGGCCCCGCACTACTCGATGGGCGGCCTCTGGGTGGACTACAACCTGATGAGCAACGTCCCCGGCCTGTTCGTGCTCGGCGAGGCGAACTTCTCGGTCCACGGCGCGAATCGCCTGGGCGCGAGCGCGCTGATGCAGGGCCTGGCGGACGGCTACTTCGTCATCCCGAACACCATCGCCGGCTACCTCGCGACGACCAAGCCCGGGAAGGTGAAGGCCGACCACCCCGAGTTCAAGAAGTCGGTGGAGGAGGTGCAGGGCGCCTCCAAGAAGCTGCTCGGCATCAACGGCAAGAAGACCGTCACCGAGTTCATCCGAGAGCTCGGCACGACGATGTGGGAGGACGTCGGCATGGCCCGGAGCAAGGAGTCGCTCACCAAGGCGCTCCAGAAGATCCCGGCCATCCGCAAGGAGTTCTGGGAGAACGTGAAGGTCTCGGGCAAGGGTGAGGAGCTCAACCAGCAGCTCGAGAACGCCGGCCGCACCGCCGACTTCCTCGAGTTCGCCGAGCTGCTCGCGCGCGACGCCCTGAACCGCGAGGAGTCCTGCGGCGGTCACTTCCGCGTCGAGCACCAGTACCCGGACGGCGAGGCGAAGCGCGACGACGCGAACTTCTGCTACACGGCCGCCTGGGAGTTCAAGGGAATCGGCAAGGAGCCGGAGCTCCACAAGGAGCCGCTCAAGTTCGAGAACGTCCACCTCGCGGTGAGGAGCTACAAGTAATGAGCGCGCACGCTTCCGAGCACGGGACGATGAACCTGAAGCTCATCGTCTGGCGGCAGGCCGGTCCCAACGAGCCTGGACGCTTCGAGACCTACGACGCGAAGGGCATCACGCCGCATCACTCCTTCCTGGAGATGCTGGACGTGGTGAACGAGGACCTGATCAAGCAGGGCAAGGACCCGATCGTCTTCGACCACGACTGCCGCGAGGGCATCTGCGGCGCCTGCTCGGCCGTGGTCAACGGCGTCCCGCACGGCGGCTACAAGCGCACCACGCTCTGCCAGCTGCACATGCGGAAGTTCAAGGACGGCGACGCGATCTACCTCGAGCCGTGGCGCGCCCGCGCGTTCCCCATCATCAAGGACCTGATGGTGGACCGCGGCGCCCTCGACCGCCTCATCCAGGCGGCCGGCTGGACGTCGGCCCACACCGGCGGCGTCCCCGACGGCAACTCGACGCCCATCCCGAAGCGCGCCGCCGACTACGCCATGGACGCGGCCGAGTGCATCGGCTGCGGCGCCTGCGTGGCGGCCTGCCCGAACGGCGCGGCGATGCTGTTCGCCGGCGCCAAGGTGTCCCAGCTCGCCGAGCTGCCGCAGGGCCAGGTGGAGGCGCCGGAGCGCGTCGCCGCCATGATCCAGGCGATGGCCGACAACGGGTTCGGCAACTGCTCGAACCACTACGAGTGCGAGGCCGCCTGCCCGAAGGGCATCGACGTGAAGTTCATCGCCCGCCTGAACCGCGAGTTCCGCAAGGCGCTGGTGATGGACAAGGTCGGCGCGCTGAAGAAGTCCGAGAAGGCGGAGTAGCCGACGCGGACCGCATGACGGCATGAGGCGGGGCAGGGGCGCGCGCGTCCCTGCCCCGCTGCGTTTCTGGCGCACGGAGGGCGAATGAGCCTCGACCCCGAGCTGATCGAGCGGCTGAAGCGGGTGCTGGCGGCGGTGGAGCCGCTGCTCCCCCGGCCCGCGGTGCCCGTCGACTGGGCCGCCTGCCACGCCGCCAACTGGCACCGCAGCACCTTCGCCGGGACCCTGGAGCCGGTCCCCAGCATCGAGGGCATCCGCCTCGAGGACCTGCTCGGCATCGAGCCGCAGAAGAAGGCGCTGGAGGACAACACCCGCCAGTTCCTGGCCGGCCTGCCGGCCAACAACGCCCTGCTCTGGGGCGTGCGCGGCACCGGCAAGTCGTCGCTGGTGCGGGCGCTCCTGCACGCCTACGCGGACCGCGGCCTGCGCATCATCCAGGTGGACAAGGACGACCTGGTGAGCCTGCCCGCCATCGTGGACGCGGTGAAGGGCCAGCCGTACCGGTTCGTGCTGTTCTCCGACGACCTGTCCTTCGGGCCCGGCGACGCGAGCTACAAGGTGCTGAAGAGCGCGCTCGACGGCTCGGTGTACGCGCTGCCCGAAAACGTCCTCATCTACGTCACCTCGAACCGCCGGCACCTCGTGCCGGAGTACGAGAGCGACAACCGCGGCGCCATGATGGTCGAGGGCGAGATCCACCACGGCGAGGCGGTGGAGGAGAAGATCTCGCTGTCCGGGCGCTTCGGCCTGTGGGTCGGGTTCCACACCTTCAGCCAGGACCTCTACGTCGACGTGGCGCGGCGCTGGGCGGGGAAGCTGTGCGAGCGCACCGGCGTGAACGTGCCCTGGACGCGCGAGGCGGAGACCGCGGCGGTGCTCTGGTCGCAGCGCAAGGGCGACCGCAGCGGCCGCATCGCCTACCAGTTCGCCTGCGACTGGGTGGGCCGCAGCGTCATGGAGCAGCAGCGGGGATCCTGAGGCCGGCGCGCTCGCGCCACCTCCCGCGCCAGGCGAGGCGCGCGCGCCCCGCGCCGCCCGCCCGCAGGGCCGCCTCTCCCCCCGGGGCGGTGCCCGCCGGGCCCGGCGAGGCGAACTCTTGGACGATGGGCCTCGCCTGCTTCGTCGACGGCTTCGGCCGGGTGCTCCGCGATCGGGCGCGGGCGGAGGGGAGCCTCCCGTCGAGCACCCGCTACCTCGCGGTGGAGGGGGTGAGCGGCTGGCTGTTCCCGATCGTCAGCGAGCTGGGCGATCCGTACCAGCTGTTCCTCTGGTTCGACGGGGCCGGCTACCAGGTGAAGCTGGTCGAGCCGCAGGTCCTGGGGCGCTTCGATCCGCACGCCTGCCACGTCTTCCCCGACGGGCGGCTGTGCCTCTCGAGCGACGCCGGGGGCGGGATGGAGTCGCTGGAGGACGCGTACGCGCGCAGCGTCCTGTGGTGCAACGGCTTCAGCGTGTTCGCGCGCGAGGGGCGGTTCCCGTTCTAGCCCCCGCGCATGCGGGGCTCCGGAGGAGGCAGGCATGTCGCAGACGGTTCTCGAACGACTTCGCGAGGCGATGCGGGACGAGCGGCGCGACCCGGGCCCCCGGGCGCCGGAGGCGCGCGGCCGGGTGTGGGTGACGCCGGACGGCCGGGTGGTGATCGGCGTGGAGCAGGGCGACGCCGAGCAGCGCATGCTGTCGAGGGTGCACCCGGCGGTGTTCGCGTAACGGCAGGGCGGCGCGTGTGGTGCGTGGCCGACTGGGTCCTCCGCGCCCTCGACGCGGAGCTCGGCGGCCATCCGCCGGAGCGCGGCGGCGCGCTGCTCGGTCCGCCGGGGCGGCCGCTCGTCACCCGATTCGAGCCGGATCCGGGGGCGCACGCCAGCGCGAGCCGGTGGGCGCCGTCGGCCGGGCTGGGGGAGCGGGTCACCGCGCTCGAGCGCGGCGAGGGGCTGGAGCTGAAGGGGCTGGTGCACTCGCACCCCGGCGCCCTCGACCAGCCCTCGGCCCAGGACGCGCGCGAGCTCGCCGCCGGGCTCGCGCACAACCCGCACCTCGCCTGCTATCTGGGCCCGATCGTCTCGCTCGAGCCGCCCGCCGGCCTGGGCGCGCACGAGGTGGCGCTGGCGCGCGGGAAGCTCTCGCTGTTCGCCGCGCGCCGGAGCCGGGGCGGCGGCGCCGAGGTCGCCCCGGAGCCGCTCCGCGCCATCCCGCTGCTCCGCGACCTGGAGCGCGCCGCGCAGGCGCTCGGCGGCGGACGCGCCGAGCCGTTCGTCACCGACGCCGGCGAGGGGCCGCTGCTGGCCGGTCGCCTGCGCCTCGACGGCGGCGGCGAGCTGCTGGTGCTCGCCGGCGAGCACTACCCGGCGCTGCCGCCGGTGGCGCTCGCCGCCGGCGAGCGCGAGGCCAGCGGCCAGCTCGCGCTCTCGTGGCCGCTCGCGCTCGCCGAGGACGAGCGGCTCGCCGCCGCGCTCGCGGCGGTGCTGGAGGGGCGCGGCCCGCGCCGGCGCGCGTACGGGCCACCCGGCGGCCCGGCGCTGACGCGCGACCCGGGACGAGCACGGCTGGCGGGGTGGACCGCGCGGCTCGCGGACGGCGGCCCGGAGGCGCGCGAGGCGGCGCGGCGCGGCGGGCTGCGCGCGCGGAGCGCGGCGCGGCTGCCCGAGGCGCTGCGCGAGCGCGCCGTGCTGGTGGCCGGGTGCGGGTCGGTGGGCTCGTACCTGGCCGAGCTGCTGGCGCGGGCCGGCGTGGGGCGGCTCGCGCTCCTCGATCCGGAGGTGGTGGAGCCCGCGAACCTCTCGCGCACCGTGTTCGCCGCCGAGGACGTGGGCCGGTCGAAGCCGGAGGCGCTGGCCCGGCGGTTGCTCGCCGTGGAGCCGTCGATCGCGCTGGCGCTCGAGCCGCGCGCGGTGGACGGGCTCCCGCCGGCGGCGCTGGACGCGCGGGTGCGCGAGGCGGACCTCGTGCTCGCCGCCACCGACGATCCCGCGGCGCAGCGCGCCCTCGACCGCTTCGCGTACGCGCGCGGGCGCCCGGCGCTGTTCGTGGGCCTGTACGCGGGCGCGCAGGGCGGCGAGGTGATCCTCACGGTCCCGGGCCGGACCGCGTGCTACCTGTGCGCGACCCGGAGCCGCCACGGGCTGGAGCGCGCCGGCGGCCGGGTGGCGCGCGAGCTGGACTACGGCACCGGGCGGCTGCGGGGCGAGGTCGCGCTCGCCGCCGACGTGCAGCACGTGGCGAGCGCCGCGGCGAAGCTGGCGCTGGCGCTGCTGGCGCCGGAGGGCGACGCCGGGCCGGGGCCGTTCGCGGAGCAGGTGATCGCGTCCGGCGCCACCTACCTCACGCTCTCGACCGTGCCCGGCTACTGGTTCTACCCGCAGGTGTTCGGTGACACGCCGGGGCAGGGCGCGTACCAGTCGGTGTGGCTCACGCCGGCGCGCGCCCCGGACTGCCCGGTGTGCGGGCCGCCCGAGGCGCGCTGCGATCCGCTCGAGGTGCCGCGCCGGACGCCGGACGCCGCGGCCATCGCCCGCGCGCTGCGCGACGCCGGCGCCTGAGGCCCCGAGCCGCCGGCTAGAACACGTCCTCCGGCGACACGCGCACCGGGACGCCCGCCGCGTCACCCTCGCCGAAGACCGGCTGGCGCGCCAGCTTCGGCTGGAAGCGGCACGGCGAGCCGGGCGCGATGAGGTTGCCCTCGCCGTCCTCCAGCGGCTCCCACACCATCCAGGCGGCGTAGACCCCGTCGCCGTCGGCGTCGCTCTCCGCGCACGCCGCGAACGCCTGGCGGCCGTCCTGCGTCCGGCCCACGCCCACCGTGTACACGTGGTGCCCGCCCGCCGGGGGCTGCCACCCGAGCTCGCGCGCGGCGGCCAGCTCCGCGTCCGCGAACGCGGCCGGCGTGCGGGTGGCGGCCTCGCCGAGCTGCAGCTCGCGGAAGCTGCCGTCCTTCTCGTGCGCGGCCACCTCGGCGCGGTACAGGGCCTCGAGGGCGGCCTGCGCCCCGGCGTCCTTCGCCTTGAGCTGGTAGCGCACGAAGTTCGGGATGGCGATCGCGGCCAGCATGCCCACGATCGCCACCACCATCACCGGCGCCGCGCCCGCGCCGCCGCCGAGCGCGCCCAGCGCCGGCGCGAAGATCCAGCCCGCCACGCTGCGGCGCACCGGGCGCGCGGACCCGGGGGCGCTCAGCTCGTGGAGCGCGGCCACGCGCTTCGAGAGGAACGGGTGGTAGGACGTGAGCTCGAGCACGGTGGGCCAGAACGCGCCCGCCTCGTCGCGCTGCGAGGCGAACGCCGCCAGGTCCACCCGCGCCGCGATCCGTCCGCCGGCCGACAGCACCACCAGGCCGCGCATCGACTGCTCGAGGTCGCCCGCCGCGGCGAGGCCGCAGCGATCGCAGGTGTACTCGCGGGCCCGCGCGTAGGCGGCGCCCAGCCAGGGCACGAGCGCGTAGGGGAGCAGGAACGCGTTCCACTTCAGGTGCCCCGCCGCGAAGTGGCCGAGCTCGTGGCCCACCACGAAGTCCACCTGGCGCGGGTCCTCGCAGTGGTCCACCAGGTCCGAGAGCAGGATCACGTAGCGCCGCGAGAGCAGCTTGGTGGCGAACGCGTTGAGCAGGCCGCCGCCGTTCATCACGTAGACCGCCGGGACGTCCGCCAGGCCCAGGCGGGCCGCGGCGGCCTTCACGCGCGCGTGCAGGTCGGGGAGCTGCCGCTCGTCCACGCGCACGGCGTTGGTGCGCACGTGGGCGAGGAACAGCGCGTGCGCGCCGAGGACGAACAGGGCGCCGAGCAGCGCGTACAGGAGGCCGACGACGGAGACGACGGCGACCAGCCAGACGAGGCCGGAGAAGATCGCGCCGGCGACGAAGAGCGGCTTCTCCTTGGGGGAAACGAGACGCGGGTCGAGGGCCATGTGCACTCCAGGTGTTGGAGCGCGCACGATAGCAGACGGACGGTGAAGCGCGAGCGTCGCCGGTGTGCGGCGCGCGCGGCGGGTGGGCGCGGATGTGCGAGCGGGCGCGCCCCCGGCGCCGCAGGCAGCGGCGCCGGGGACGGCCGTCCTTCATGCCACCCGCGACGTCACGGACCGTTGTGGCAGTGGAAGCAGCCCACCGGCGTGCCGGCGGTCAGCGTCCGGCCCATCAGCGTGCGCGTCGCGAACATGCGCGAGAGCACGGTGCCGCGGTAGTCGGTCCCGTGGCACGCCTGGCACGCGGTCAGGTCGGCCTCCGCCACCGCGCCGTGGGCCCGCACCCAGGCGTCGCCCACCGGGTGCATGCCGTGTGGGCCGCCCAGGCCCATGGTCGGCGGCGACAGGTGGCAGGTGCTGCACTCGCCCACCGTGCCGGCGTGGCCCTGCAGCTGGGTGGCGGCCACGTCGTCGTTCGCGTTGCCGGACCAGATCGCGTGCGTGCTGCCGTGGCACGCCTCGCAGGCGAGCCCGCCGTGGCCCTTGCTGTGCCGGTACAGCTTGCCCGGCTCCTCGGCGAAGCGCCGGTTCGAGGCCAGGATGGGCGACGCGGAGGGATCGCCCGCGCGGAACCCCTCGTTGAAGCGCAGCCCGTCCGCCGCGAGCGGCGGCGCGCTCGCCAGCGTGGTCTTCGAGACCGCGTCGTTCGCGTGGCAGCTCTGGCACCTCGGCTCGTCCCTCCACGGGCGGCGGGAGGCGCCGTCGCCGGTCCCGTCGACGCTGCCGCCCGCGAGGAGCGGGATCGCGCCGCCCACGGCGGCCATGTCGCCGTGGCAGTTCTGGCAGGCGAGCTTCGAGCTCATGGCGCCGCGCAGGCACTGCGTCTGCGCGCCGGGGTGGCACTGGTAGCAGGCCTGCTGCGCCGCGGGCGGGATCGTGCCGCCCACCGGGACGGGCGCGTCCCACAGCCCGGCCACCTTGTCGGCGTGGAAGCCGTGCATCACGCTCGACATGGTCGGGTGCAGCGCCTGCTGCGGCGAGGGCCCCGTGCCGGCGAGGTCGAGCGCGGGCGAGTAGTGGCACGAGGCGCAGAGCACCGGCGCCTGCTGCCGGAGCGCGGTGCCGTGCTCCGCGTCGTGGAGCGCGAGCACGTTCTGGCGCGCCTGCGCCTCCAGGTCGGGGTCCGCGGACCAGGCGATCCCCGGCTCCGCCGCGGCCACCTTGCCGGTCGCGTGGCAGTTCTGGCAGGAGGTCTCGTCGGAGACCGGCAGCACCACGTCGGTGGCGGCGAGCGCGGTGCCGGCCTTGTCGTACGCGGAGAAGCGCAGGAGCGGGTAGGGGTTGGTCCGCCCGGCGTCGTCGATCGGCAGGATGGGGATGCCCGGCGCGTGGAACAGGCCCAGGCCGGCGTCCCAGGACAGCGTGGTGCCGCGCGCGTCCGGCGCGTCGGCCGGCATCCACAGGCCCATCAGGCCGGCGCCCTCCGGCAGGGCGGCGCCGTACAGCGTGGCCGCGTAGGTCCAGAAGTCGGTCTTGCCCTTGCTCGTGGAGTTGATGGAGCCGGTCGCGTCCGCGATCGCCGCGTAGCGCAGGTCCACCTGCGAGGCGTCGAGGAGCACCGGCTTGCCGCTCGCCTGGAGCGCGACCACCTGCGCGTTCACCACGTTGTACGGGGGCAGGATCGAGAACACCGCGAAGCTCCGGTCCACGCAGTGCATCCCGAGATCGTTGTTCGCGAACACGCGGACCGCGCCGCCCGACGGCGGCGGCGGCGCGGTGGGCGCGAGCGCCCAGTCCACCTGCACGGCGCCGCGCTTCGGAACGCCGACCGTCTGCGTCGCGCTGGCGTAGCCCGCCCTGGAGGCGGTCAGCGTGACGGTGCCCGCGCGCTCGGCGAGCGCGTAGGAGCCGTCGGATCCGCTCGTGGCGGAGCGCTGGCCGTCGCTCACCACGGCGCCAGCGATCGGCGCGCCGGCGGTGTCGCGGACCGTCCCGGTGACGCCGGTGGCCGCGCTCCTGGCTGCGTCGGCGGCGCTGCCCGCATCCGAGCCGGAGCCGCCGCCGCAGGCGGACGCGAGCGCGCCCGCCGCGACCGCGGCCAAGATCATGCCTCGTCTCATGGAACCTCGCCCTTCACCCCTCGCGTGGATGCCGGGCGCCCCGCCGGCAGAGGAGATGGAGCGCGGTCCCCGCGAACCGGTTCGTGCGTTCGTCGTATGTTCGCGGGACAAAGATGGGGCCGCGATATCGGGCGATGGGAGGAGC
The DNA here is from genome assembly GCF_000022145.1 of Anaeromyxobacter dehalogenans 2CP-1. NCBI lineage: Bacteria > Pseudomonadati > Myxococcota > Myxococcia > Myxococcales > Anaeromyxobacteraceae > Anaeromyxobacter > Anaeromyxobacter dehalogenans. The sequence goes on along the minus strand of NC_011891.1, from coordinate 3,443,510 downwards.
CCGCACATTCGCCGCCGCAAGCCCACCTCGCTCGCGGCCGCGTGGTCGCGCGCCGGAGCGCCGGACGCGCCGTTGAATGGCGCGGCGGGCTCCTGCGTCAGGTGGCCAGCGCGCACCGAGCGGGCCAGCGGCTGCCTGGCCGTCCGGGCGCGTCCTTGACGCCTCCCGACCAACCTGCTGATCATGCCGGCCCGCGGGTGGCCTCCTCCCGCCAAGGGGCGAGCGCCGTACGCCGCCCGGAATTCCTCGTCCCTGCCGACGTTCCCGACCCGATGACCCTGCGACCCGTGTCACTCCCCGCCGCCGCGGCGCTGCTGCTCGCCGCCGCCGCGCTGCCCGCCTCGCGGACCCTCGCGGCGACCGAGGAGGAGCTGACCATCCTCAGCTATCACGAGGTGGCGGATCGCGCGGAGGCGCTGGTCCCGCAGTACGCCGTCTCGCCGACCGCCTTCCTGCGGCAGATGGACTGGCTCCGCAACCACGGCTACCGCTTCGTCTCGGTGGACGACCTGCTGGCGGCGCGCGAGGGGCGCCGGCCGCTGCCGCCGAAGGCGGTGCTCGTCACCTTCGACGACGCGTACCAGTCGGTCTACCGGAACGCCTGGCCGGTCCTGAAGATGTTCCGCATCCCGGCGGTCATCAACGTGGTGGCCGGGTGGCTCGAGGAGAAGGGGACCGTCGACTTCGACGGCAAGAAGCTGCCGCGGGAGCGGCTCCTCTCCTGGAGCGAGCTGCGCGAGCTCGCCGCCAGCGGCCTGGTCGAGGTGGGCAGCCACAGCTTCGACCTGCACAAGGGCATCCTGGGCAATCCGCAGGGCAACCTGGAGCCGGCCGGGACCACGCGACGCTACGACGCGGGCGCGCGGCGCTACGAGGACGAGGCCACCTATCGCCGGCGCGTCCAGGCGGACCTGGAGCGCAGCGTGGCGCTCATCCGGCGCAACACCGGCCGGGCGCCGCGCGTCGTCGCCTGGCCCTACGGGCGCTACAACGCGACCACGCGGGAGACCGCCGAGCGGCTCGGGATGCGCGTCGGCCTGACGCTGGACGACGGCGCGAACACCCGCGACACGCCGCTGTGGGGCCTGCGCCGCATCCTGGTCGAGGGCGGGATGGCGCTCTGGGACGTCGAGCGCGAGATCGCCATCCGCAACGCGGACCTCTCCGACAACGACCGCCCGCAGAAGGTCATGCACGTGGACCTGGACTACGTGTACGACCCGGATCCGGCGCAGCAGGAGCGCAACCTCGGTCACCTGCTCGACCGCATCGCCGCCATGGGCGTGAACGCGGTCTACCTGCAGGCGTTCTCGGACCCGGACGGCAACGGCTCGGCGGACGCGGTGTACTTCCCGTCCCGCCGCATGCCGATGCGCGCCGACCTGTTCAACCGGGTGGCCTGGCAGATCCGGACGCGCACGCCGGTGAAGCGGCTGTACGCGTGGATGCCGCTGCTGGCGTGGGAGCTGCCGAAGGGCGACCCGGCCGCGCAGGACCAGGTGGTGACGCTGGCCGGCGACCGCACCGACCGCGTGAACATGGGCTACCACCGGCTCTCGCCGTTCTCGGCGCGGGCGCGCGAGGCGATCCGCGAGCTGTACCAGGACCTGGCGCGCTCGGCCCCGTTCGACGGGCTGCTCTTCCACGACGACGCCACGCTCTCCGACTACGAGGACGCCAGCCCCGCGGCGCTGGCGCAGTACCGGGCCTGGAGCCTGCCCGGGAGCATCGAGGAGATCCGCCGGAGCGACGACCTGCTGGGCCGGTGGACCATCCTCAAGATCAACGCCATCGACGACCTCGCCATGGAGGCCGCCGCGGCGGTGCGCGCGCAGCAGCCCGCGCTGGTGGTGGCGCGCAACCTCTACGCGCGGGTGGCGCTCAACCCCAGGGCGGAGGTCTGGTACTCGCAGGCGCTCGACAACTCCATCGCCCGCTACGACTTCACCGCCATCATGGCCATGCCGTACATGGAGAAGGCCGCCGATCACGCCGCCTTCTTCCACGAGCTGGTGCGCGCGGTCGAGTACCGCGACGCGATGAAGAAGGTCGTGTTCGAGCTGCAGGCGGTGGACTGGCGCGACGGCAACAAGCCCATCCCCAGCCGCGAGCTCGCCGAGACCATCCGCTCGCTCTACGCGATGGGCGTCATGCACGTCGGCTACTACCCCGACGCGCTGTTCGCCGGGCAGCCCGATCCGCGGGTCCTGAAGCCGGTGCTCGACTCGAAGCCGAACGCTCCCGCGGTTCGCTGAGGCCGCCGCGTGACCGCCACCCTCGACAGCGCGTGGCAAGGCCTGCTGGCCTTCGTGTTCTATTACCCGCTGTTCATGTCCTTCCTGTGGATGACCGGCGCGGCGCTGTTCTACTGGCGCTTCGAGCGGGCGGAGCGCAGCCTCGACCGGCCTCCGCCGCTCCCGCACTGGCCGCCGGTGACCGTCCTCATCCCCTCGTACAACGAGGGGGAGAACGCCGAGGAGACGGTGAGCCACGCGCTCGCGCTCGACTACCCGGAGTTCGAGGTGGTCGCGATCAACGACGGCAGCAGCGACGACACCGGCGCGGTGCTGGAGCGGCTGGCGGCGCGCGACCCGCGCCTGCGGGTGGTGCACCTGGCGGAGAACCAGGGCAAGGCGATGGGGCTGCAGGCCGGCGCGCTGCTGGCGCGGCACGAGATCCTCGTCTGCATCGACGGCGACGCCCTGCTCGACCCGAGGGCGGCGCACTGGCTGGTCCGCCACTTCGTCGAGTCCCCCGACGTCGCGGCGGTGACCGGCAACCCGCGGATCCGCAACCGCTCCACGCTGCTCGGGCGCGTGCAGGTCGGCGAGTTCTCGTCGATCGTCGGCATCATCAAGCGGGCGCAGCGGGTGTTCGGCAGGATCTTCACGGTCAGCGGCGTGATCACCGCGTTCCGCAAGTCGGCGGTGCACCAGGTGGGCTACTGGAGCGCCGACATGTTGACCGAGGACATCGACATCACCTGGAAGCTGCAGCGCGCCGGGTGGGACGTCCGGTTCGAGCCGCGGGCGCTCACCTGGATCCTCATGCCCGAGACGCTGCGCGGCCTGTGGAAGCAGCGGCTGCGCTGGGCCATGGGCGGCGCCCAGGTGCTCCTCAAGAACATCGACGCGGCGCTCGAGCCGGCGCAGCGGTCGCTGTGGCCGCTGCTCGTCGAGATGGTGGTCAGCGTGGCCTGGTCGTACGCCATGGTGCTGGTCACGGCCACCTGGCTGGTCGGTCTGGTGCTGCCGGGGGGCGTCCTCCCGGCGGTCGGATCACCCATGGGGTTGCAGGGGAGCGGCGTCGTCCTGGGCGCCGCCTGCCTGGCCCAGTTCGCGTTCAGCACCTGGCTCGACAGCCGGTACGACCGCGGGCTGTTCCGCAACCTCTTCTGGATGATCTGGTATCCCTTCGTATTCTGGGTGATAAATTGCGCGGCCACGGTGGTCGCCTACCCGAAGGTCGTGGCGCGGCGCCGCGGCTCGCGGGCGCGCTGGGTCAGCCCGGACCGAGGGTTCCGCCCTTGAATAGACCGGGGTGCCGCCACGTCCCCTTGCGGCCCCCGGGCCGGCGCAGCGGCCGGCCCGGCGGATGGAGACGGCAGGCGGAGCAGGTGGCGCGCCGCAGCGAAGGCGAAGGATGGACATGAGCGGATCACTCATCATCAACGCGCGTCACCGGCTGGCCTGGTACCAGCGGCTGCTCTCCGATGCCTCCACCGCCGTCATGTGGGGCGCCTGGCTCTGGCTGTGGGTCCCCATCCTCCGCGCCGTCGCCGAGCTCGGGATGCGCTCCTCGCCGGTGCTGGTGAAGCTGGTGGCGAACGGGACGGCCGGGGACCTCCCCAGCTCCGTGATGGCGCTGGTGGGGACCTCCGGCACGCTGCTGGTGTGGAAGGGCCTGCCGGCGCGCAAGGCGCTCGCCGACGACGAGGCGCTCTCGCTCCGCGACTACGCGCGCCACTTCGCGCTGCCCGAGTCCTCGCTCCAGGCCGGCCGCCGCGCCGCCGTGTGCGTGGTCCACCACGACGACGAGGGCCGGATCGTCCGCCTGGAGTGCCGCGGGCCGGTGGCGACTCCCGCCCCCGCCGAGCGCCGCAGCCCGCCCGTGGTCGAGCCGCTCGAGCCCGCCGGCTGCGGCGCGGCCCTCGCCTGCGAGCCGGTCGCCCGCGGCCAGGCGGTCGCGGCCTAGCGTCGCGCGCGTCCGCCGGCGCCGCGCGGCGGGCGCGGTGGCGCGAGCAGCGCCTGCAGCCCGGCGAGCTGGAACCGCCAGAACGCGCCGAACGCCGCCGAGATCTCCTCCGGCGTCTCGTGCGCGGCCAGCACGTCCACGATCATCCCCAGCGTGCCCTCGAAGATCCGCTCCAGCACGAAGCGGACCTCGCGCGGCACCGGCCGGTCCGAGTGGTCGCGCAGGTAGCGCGCCGCGGCGCGCGTCAGCTCGCCGGCGACCAGCGGGCGGACGTGGGCGAGCGGCGAGCCCTCCGCCCGCCCCAGCAGCACCACCACCTCGCGCCGGTGCGCGATCCAGAACGCGAGCAGGGCGGCCGCGCGGTCCGAGCCGGCCGCGTCGCCCAGGCGCCAGTCGCCCATCGCCCCGAGGGCGCGCACCCGCCCCCGGAGCAGCCGCACCAGCTCGGTGCCGAGCTCCGGCGGCACCGCGGCCCGGAGCAGCGCCTCCTTGTCCGGGAAGTACCGGTACACGTTCCCGATGGACGCGCCCGCCGCGGCGGCGATGTCCACCAGCCGCGCCCCGCGCCAGCCCTGCCGGACGAACTCGGACAGCGCCGCGTCCACCAGGCGGGCGCGCACGTCCTCCTTCAGGCGCTGCGCCACGGGCCCTCCCCGGCGGCGACCGCCACGGCGGAGCGCGGCGGCCACCGATCCTTCCAGGGCGCCGCCGCCTCCAGCGCATACGCGAGCTGCAGCAGCAGGGCCTCGTCCCCGGGGCGTGCCACGAGCTGCATCCCCACCGGCAGGCCGCCGGCGGTCCAGTGCAGGGGGACGGACATCGCGGGCGCGCCGGTGATCGAGTGGATGGCCGTGTAGCCGGCGAGGTCCTCGGTGAAGGCGAGGTTCCGATCGACGGGGTGGCGCGGCGAGAGCGTATCGAGCGGGAACGGGAGCACGGCGGTGGTGGGGCTGAGCGCGGCGTCGAGCCCGTCGAGGAAGGCCAGGCCCTCGCGGGCGGCGACGTCGAGCGCGGCTCTCGCCGCCGCGAGCGCCGCCGGACCGGCGGCCTCCGCGCGCTCCACCAGCTCGAGCGTGAACGGCTCGAGCAGGGCGGGGAGCGCGGCCTCCCCCGCGGCGCCCCGGACCTGCGCCACCAGCGGGCCGAGCGTCGCGCCGAACAGGAGGAAGATCGCGTCGCGGGTGGCGGCCGCGTCGAAGCGTGGCCCGGCGACCTCGATCGTTTCGTGGCCGAGCCCCTCGCACAGCCGGCGCGCCGCGTCCAGGCCGGCGCGGATCTCGGGGGCGGGCGCGCGGTCGAAGCCGGTCCGCGCGTACACGCCGATCCGGAGCCGCCGCGGGTGCGCCGAGGGCGAGAGCGCCTCGGGGCCGAGCGGGGGCCACGGCGCGGTGGCGTCGCGCCGCTGCGTCAGCCCGAGCAGCGCCGCGCTGTCCCGGACGGAGCGGCTCACGCAGTGATCCACCACCAGCGCAGCGAGCGGCGTGTCGAGCGGCATGCCGACGTCGCGCTGCCGCCCGCGGCTGGGCTTCAGCCCCACAACGCCGCACACCGAGGCCGGGATGCGGATCGAGCCGCCGCCGTCGGACGCGTGCGCCACCGGGACGATGCCCGCCGCCACCGCGGCGGCCGAGCCGCCGGACGAACCGGCCGGCGAGCGCGCCGGATCCCAGGGGTTGAGGGTGGCGCCGCACGCCAGGGTCTCGGTGGTGCCGAGCAGGCCGAACTCGGAGGTGGTGCTCTTGCCCAGCACGACCAGCCCCGCGTCGTCGAACGCGCGCGCGAGGTCCGGCGCCGGGGGCGACGCCTGGCCGGCCAGGAGGCGCGAGCCGCAGCCGAGCGGCAGGCCAGGGTAGGGGAGCAGGTCCTTCAGCAGGAACGGCACGCCGGCGAGCGGCGCGCCGCGGCGGACCTCGCGGGCGGCCCGCCGGGCGCGCTCCGGATCGACCGAGGCGGCGACGTTGAGGTCGCCGAGGCGGTCGAGGCGGGCGAGCGCCGCGTCCACCAGCTCGAGCGGCGTGGCGTCGCCCTCGCGCACCAGCGCGGCCTGCGCGGTGGCGTCGAGCGCGGCGAAGGGATCGGTCGGGGCGGGGAGGTCGGATCGGGCGGCCAAGGGCGGGCTCCTGGGGCAGGGTGCCGAAACGCGAATACCGTATTCGCGTTTCAGCCGCCGCGCAACCGCCGGCTCAGCGCCGCTCGGGCACGCCCAGCGCCGCCAGCCGCGCCCGGACCCGCGCGGCGAGGGCCGGGACGCGGCCCGCCGCGCGGAGCACGACCGCGAGCGAGACCTCGCAGCGGCCGGGCGCCCGCCGGGCCGGGTACTCCGCGGGGAGGAACTCGCCCACCACCGTGTGCACGGGCGGATCGACGCCGGGACCGATCGCCGCCGCGATGCGCCGGAGGTCGCGCGCGACCGCGTCCAGCGCCGCGGCCTCCGGTCGACCGCATCGGTGCGGCGGGAGCAGGCACCAGAGGCGTAGGGCGACCGTGGTCGGCTCGTCGCTGCCGGGCCTCGCGAGCGCCTGCGCGACCAGCTCCGCCGAGGCGCCTCGAGCGGCGGCGACGGCCTCGATCGGCGCCTCGTCCCCTGGTCGTCCCGCTCCGTTCGGCATGCGCTTCACCCGGCGCGCGTGAGCGCGCACCGGGGAGGAGAGCATCGGCCGTGCCACCGCGGCGCGCCGGCGGGAGGACGCGGAATCGCGCCGGATCCGGCGCGCCGGGTGTCGGGATCATGGCCAGCGGTCGCGATCCCCGGGAGACAGCGCCCGGGCGTCAGTTGCAGCGAAGCAGCGCGGCCATCCGCTCCCCGGAGAACGCCGGCTGCAGGTACGAGACGAAGGCCCACAGCGCGATCAGCGCCGCGAGCGCGACGAGCGCGGCCCGGAGCACCGTGCGCGTCACGCGGCCGGCTCCGGCGCCCCCGCCGCGCGCGCTACCGGCGCCTCGCGGACCGGCACGTTCACCAGCGCCGCCAGGAGCGCGAGCGCGATCGAGATCCACCACACCAGCTCGTAGCTGCCCGTCGCGACGTAGAGCCGCCCGCCCAGCCAGCCGCCCAGGAACGCGCCGACCTGGTGGAAGAAGAAGGCCACTCCCCCCAGCATGGCCAGGTGCCGGGTCCCGAAGAGCGTCGCGATGGTGCCGTTGGTGAGCGGCACCGTCGAGAGCCACAGGAACCCCATGGCCGCGCCGAACGCGTAGGCCGAGCCCTCGGTCACCGGCGCGAGGACGAACGCCGCGATGACCGCGGCGCGGAGCAGGTAGAGGCCCACCAGCAGCCCGGGCTTGCTCATGCGCCCGCCGAGCAGCCCGGCGCAGTAGGAGCCGCCGATGTTGAACAGGCCCACCAGCGCGAGCACCGCGGCGCCCGCCCGCGGCCCGAGCCCCCGGTCCGCGAGGAACGCGGGCAGGTGGGTGGCGATGAAGACCACGTGGAACCCGCACACGAAGAAGCCGAAGGAGAGCAGCCAGAACCCGCGGTGGCGGAGCGCCCCCGCCAGCGCCTCGCGCGCGCCCCCGCCCGTGGCCACGCCGGCCGTCGACGGGCGCTCGCGCAGGGCCGCCGAGAGCGGGGCCATGGTGGCGCCGAGCGCGGCCAGCGCCACCAGCGCCCCCGCCCAGCCGATCGCGTCGATGGCCGCGAGCGCGCCCGGCAGCATCGCGAACTGACCGAGCGAGCCCACCGCCATGGCGATGCCGGTGGCGAGGCTGCGCCGCTCCGGCGCGGTGCACCGCGAGATGGCGCCGAAGACGATCGGGTAGGAGGTGCCCGACAGGCCCAGGCCCACCAGCACGCCGGCGGAGAGCGCCAGGGCGGACGCGCCGTGCGCGGTCGCCATCAGCAGCAGGCCCGCGACGTACAGGACGCTGCCGCCCAGCACCGCCCGCGCCGCGCCGCGGCGATCCGCGAGGCGGCCGGCGAAGGGCTGGGCGGCGCCCCACACCAGGTTCTGCAGCGCGATGGCGAACGCGAACACCTCGCGCGTCCAGCCGTTGTCGCGGCTCATGGGCTCGAGGAACAGCCCGAACGCGTGGCGGATCCCGAGCGACACGGTGAGCGTGAGCGCGCCGGCGGCGAGCACCGCGGCCGGCCCGCGCCAGCCCTGGGTCCCGGCGCGGCTCACGCTGCCTCCGAATCGCCCGGGAGCGCGGCGAGGCGGCGGGCGAGCTCGGTGAGCTGCTCGGCGTTCGCCCCGAGCACGCGCTCCACCGCCCGCTGCGCCGCGGCCCATCCCGGCGCCGCCGCCCGGAGCCGCGCCCGGCCCTCCTCGGTGAGGGCGGCGACGCGGTCCCGCTGGTCCTCGCCGGGCTCGAGCGCCACCAGCCCCATGCCCTCCAGCACCCGCAGGTTGCGCCCGAGCGTGCTGCGATCGAGCCCCGTGGCGTCCCCGAGCGCGGTGAGGTTCGTCCGGCCGTGCCGCTTGACCGCGTGCAGCAGCGAGTACTGCGTCACCTTGAGGCCGTGCGGCGTGAGCGCCGCGTCGTAGAGCGAGGTCAGCGCGAGCGCGGCGCGCCGAACGTTCGCGGCGTAGCAGGGGACCCGATCCATTGCGGGCATCTACCCGCGTCGTCCAGGCCGCGCAACGCGACCGCCGCGCTCGGAAGGGGCGGGCGCCGCATCATCGTGCGAAGGACCACCGCGAGCGCCTCCTCGGGCCGCGCCGCATCGGCGCCCGGGAGCGGGACGCAGACCGAGAGCCCCTGGCCGCCCTCGAGCGGCTGGAGCAGCGCACCGCGAGCCGCGCCGCCTCAGCGCTCGCGCGGCTCCTGCCAGACGAACTGGTGCCAGTACACCGGGAACACCGCCCAGTTCCCGGCGAGGAGCACCAGCGCCCAGCCGCGGCGCAGGCCGCGGGTGAGCTGGTCGTTCCCGGCGAGGTGGCGCAGGTAGATCGCCAGCAGCACGGCCACCACCGCGACCTGCGCGGCCACCGCCCAGGCAGGCAGGTCGCCGTGGCGGTAGACGGCCACGGCCATGAAGCCGATGGGCCCCAGGTTCACGATCCCGAGCAGCAGCTTGCCGATCCGGCCCATGCTCCGCGTCCTCCAGCGGACTCCGAGCCCCCGTGTCTGGAACGCCCGGCGCGCGCGACGTGACCACGGGCGGCGCGTCGGCGACGTGAGCGCTACAGGCCGCCGTGACCGGAGCACGGATTGGTGGGGTCGTCCGAGCAGAGGTGCGTCCCGTCGCTGCAGTCGTAGCAGCTCCCGACGAGGGGGAGGCCCTCCTCCTGGCAGTCCACCACGGTGCGCCACCCAGGATCCGAGCCGCCCGAGGGATCGACGCAGACCTGGAGGTCGTGGCCGCTGCAGCGCAGCTTCCCCTCGTCGCACTCGTTGTGACAGGACGTCGAGCTCAGCGCGAGCAGCATGGCCGCGATCGCGATCCGCATGGGCGCACCCCGGGAAGGATGGTCGCGCGCCGCGCGGACGCCGGCGGTCGCGCGCGGGCACATCCAAGGGGTGGCGCCGAGGGTGGATCGTCGACGTGCTGCACCGATCGCGTGCGGCAGGCGCGCGCGGCGGTCGATCGCGCCGCGGAGCGCCCATCGTCAGGCCGGTGCCGACGGGATCCGCACGCGGAACGTGGAACCTTGCCCCGGCGCGCTCTCGACCGAGATGGACCCGCCGTGCGCCTCCGCGACGCGCCGTGCCAGCACCAGGCCGAGGCCGGTCCCGCCGGTGCCGCGCTCGCGGCTCCGGTCGGTGCGGAAGAACGGCGTGAACAGGCGCGGCAGGTCCTCCGGGGCGATGCCGATCCCGCGGTCGGACACCTCCAGGATCGCCGCCCCGGGCTCGGCCCGGACCGAGAGCCGGACCGGCGACGGAGCCTCCGAGTACTTCGCCGCGTTGTCGAGCAGGTTGTCGAGCATGCGCCGGAGGAGCGCCGCGTCGCCGTGGACCCGGGTCCCGGGCCCCACCTCCAGCTCGAGGGCGCGCCCCTCGTGCCCGCCGTGGAAGCGCGAGGCCGCCGCGCGCGCCACGTCCGCGAGCTCCAGCGGTCCGGCGTCGAGCCGGAGCGCCGCCGCGCCCCGGGCCTCCAGGCGCGCGGCGTCGAGCACGTCCTGCACCAGCGCGTCCAGCTCCGCGAGGTCCTGACCGATCTCGCCGAGGTAGCGGCGGGCGCGCGCGGCGTCGCCCTCGGCGGCCAGCTCCAGCGCGACCCGGATCCGGGCCAGCGGCGTGCGCAGCTCGTGCGAGACGTTCGCGAGCAGCTCGCGCTCGCCGCGCACCAGCGCCTCGAGCCGCGCGGCCATCTCGTCGAACGAGCGGCCCAGCTCGCCCAGCTCGCCGTGCGCGCGGACGTTGGCCCGCGCGGCGAGGTCGCCGGCGCCGAGCGCGCGGGCGGCCGCGGTGAGCCGCTCCACCGGCGCGACGATCGCGCGGGTGAGCGGGTAGGAGGCGACCGCGAGCGCAGCCAGGACCGCCCCGATGAACAGCAGCCCGCGCGCCGGATCGTGCGGTCGAGAGTGGACCACCAGCGTCCCGCCGTCCCGGAGCGGCACCGTCCACCCGCGCCGCCGCGCGTCGGGGCGCGCCGCGGCGGCGGGGTCGCGCGCGCTCGTGGCGACGAGCCCGCCGCCGGGCGCGTACACCGACGCCTCGACCCCGAACGCCTCGCGCACGCGCGCGAGCTCCGCGGAGAGGCGCGGCGGATCCCCGACCAGCTCGCCCACGCGCTCCGCGGCGTAGCGGCCGGCCCCGCGCTCCGACCACCAGCCGCTCCCGCGGCGCAGCGCGAAGCCGACCGCGCCGACCGCGATCGCCACCACCAGCAGCAGGAGCACGCCGTGCAGGTAGACGCGCCAGAAGAGCGGCCCGTGCGCGCGGCGGCTCATCCCGGTTCCCCGGCGAGCAGGTACCCGGCGCCGCGGACCGTCTTGATGAGGCGGGGCCGCCGGGGATCGTCGCCGAGCTTCTGCCGCAGCCGGGAGACGTGCACGTCCACGGAGCGGTCGAACGCCTCCTCCGCGCTGCCGCCGGCCAGCTCCATGAGCTGCTCCCGGGCGAGCACCCGGCCCGCGCGGCGCGCCAGCGCGTGCAGCAGCGCGAACTCGTACCCGGTGAGCGCCACCTCGCGCCCGTCCAGCGTCACCCGGCGCGCCGCCGGGTCCACCACCAGCCCGCCGACCCGCACCACCTCGCGCGGCGGCCCGGCGCGGCCGGTGGCGCGCCGGACCACGGCGCGGATCCGCGCGAGCAGCTCGCGCGGCGAGAACGGCTTCGCCAGGTAGTCGTCGGCGCCGAGCTCGAGGCCCATCACGCGGTCCGCCTCCTCGCCGCGCGCGGTGAGGACGATGACGGGGACGTCGGAGCGCGACCGGAGCTCGCGGCAGACCTCCAGGCCGTCCTTGCCCGGCAGCATGAGGTCGAGCAGCACCACGTCGAAGCGGCCGCCGAGCGCCTCGTCGAGGCCGCGTCGCCCGTCGGTCGCGTGGACCACCGCCACGCCGTGCCCCTCGAGATACTCGCGGGTGAACGCGGCCAGGCGGAGGTCGTCCTCGACGAGCAGCGCCAGGAGCGGGGTCGCGGCGGTCATCGGGGCATCATAGCGTGGGGCTCGCGCCGTCACCGCGGGTCCGCTCCGGGGCACGGGCTAGCGATGCAGGCGCTCGATCTTGCGCGTGAGCTTCTCGCGCTGCGCCGGGGTGAGCGCGTCGTGGACGTCGACGCCCGCATCCACCGCCTCGTGCGCGACCTTCCGGAACGCCTCCGCGCGGGCGTCCACCAGCGCGTGCAGCCGGGCACGGTCCGGCGCGTCGGCCTTCCACTCCGCGAGGAGCGCCTGGTGGGCCTCGTCCTGCCCGGCGCGCACCTCGCCCGCCGCGGCGAGCATGCGGTCCTTCACCGCGTGGATGCGGGTGCGCTGCTCCGGCGTCGCGTCCACGTCGTCGAGCAGGTCGTCCACCCGATCCGTCACGAACGCCGCCATCCGCGCCGGGTCGTGCCCGTGCCCGCGCCAGCCGCATCCGCCGTGGAACCCGGTGAGCGCCACGAACCCCACCGCCAGCACTCCGAGCGCCGCGATGGCGCCGATGATCCGCTTCATGTCCTCGTCTCCTGGTTCGACAAGCTCACCATGAGCTTCCGGCCCCGCCCACCGCGGGCGGGCACGGTGGGAGGATGCGGGGCGGAGGTGTCCGGGGCCTGTGCGGCTCGTGAAGAAGCGTGAAGCCGTGCCGGGGAGGGCGCCCCGCCCGCTCAGCGGATGACGAGCCGCGGCCGCCGCGCGCGCACGAACGCGGCGATGGCGTCCACGTCCTCGTCGGTGCCGGTCGCGATGCAGCCCTGCGTCCAGTCCACCTCGGTGACCGGGTACCCCTCGGTCCCGCGCGGCGGCCCGTGGATCCCGACCGCCGCGCCGGTGAAGCCGCGGGCGGCCTGCGCCGGGGTCGGGTACGCGATGGGGATGAACGTGCCGTACTGCGTGGACGGGCGCGGGTCGCCGAGCGGATAGGTCCCGAGCGGCGTGCGCCCGTCGCCGTGGCGGCGCTTGCCCACGCCGCTGCGGCCGAGCGCCACCGCGAACTGCGCCGCCGGGATCCCGCCGCGGCACAGCCACAGCTCCCGGCGGTCGGTCACCACCACGACCGCGTCGCGCGCGCGAGGGCACGGGGACGGGGACGGATCGAGCGCGCCAGCGCCGGCCGGCGCGAGCGCCGGCAGCAACGCGAGCACCCACGCGGCGAGCCGCCGGCCGTCTCCGCTGGAGCGCGCGCCCCTCCCCATCGAACCGACATCCTATGCGCGCCGGAGCGCAGCGGCCAGCGGGCGGCCGCGCGCACCCCCCCGGCGCAGTCCGCCAGGGCGGTCGCGGCGAGGCGCTGCTCGCGCGATGGTGGGACGGCGGAGTCCGCCCGCACGCGGGTGCCGACATGGGGTCGCCGGTCCTCGTCCTGCTGCTCTCGCTGGTGCCCGCCGCCGGGCCGGACGGCGGCGAGGTGGTCGGCGCCATCGGCGCCCACCGCGTCGGGCGGGGCGAGTCGCTCATCGAGATCGCGCGCCGGTACGACCTCGGGTTCGGCGAGATCGCGGCCGCGAACCCGCGCCTGGACGCGTTCGTCCCGCCGCCGGGCACCGTCGCGACCGTGCCGACGGCCTGGATCCTCCCGGCTGCCGCCGAGGCGGGGACCGTGGTCGTGAACCTGTCGGAGATGCGCCTCTACTACCTGCGGCCCGGGGCCGGGCCGCTCCTCAGCTTCCCGATCGGCGTGGCGGTGGAGGCGGGCGCGACGCCGCTCGGCGTGCTCACCGTGGAGCAGAAGCTGGTCTCGCCGACGTGGTACCCGACGCCCGCGATCCGGCGCGAGGATCCCGAGCTGCCCGCCGCGGTGCCGCCGGGACCGGAGAACCCGCTCGGCAGCCACGCGCTCCGGCTCTCCGTGCCGACCCTCCTCATCCACGGCACCAACCGGCCGTTCGGCGTGGGGCGGCGCGTGTCGCACGGCTGCATCCGGCTCTACCCCGAGGACATGCCGCTGCTCTACCGCGCGGTGCGCGTCGGCACCCGGGTCGCGATCGTGCGGGAGCCGGTCAAGGTGGGCGTCCGGGACGGACGCGTGCTGGTCGAGGTGCACCGCGACGACGCGGCCGCGGCCGCTCCGGGGGAGCTCGCGGAGCGGCTGCTGCGGGATCGCGGCGTGCGGGAGCGGGTGGATCCGGGCAAGCTCGAGCGCGCGCTCGCGGCGCGCAGCGGGATGCCCGTGGACGTGAGCGCCGAGTGACGGGGCGCGGCGGCCGGCAGCCGCCGCGCGCCCCCAGCGTGCGCCGCTACATCTTGCCCTTCACCTGCGTCAGCTCGAACGCCTTCGCGGACTTCTGGGCCGCGAGCTCGGCCCGCTGCGCCGCATCCTGCGCCGCCTTGACGGCCTCCTGCGCCCGCGCCGAGGTGGCCGCGGAGTCCGCCACGTCCTTGCGCAGTGCCTGGAGCTCGGCCGTCTGCGCGTCGAGCTTGGCGTTCATCGCCGCCTGCTGCTGCTCCACCGCGGTGATCCGGTCGGCGAGCGGGTCGATCTGCTGCTTCACGGAGCCGTTCGTCGCGCAGCCCGCGGCGAGCAGCCCGAGCACCAACAGTCCTGCCATCCGCATCATGGCGCCTCCTCCGAGTCGGGGTTCGGCACCACTTTTCACGCTCCGGCCGAACTCGCGGAAGGGCCGTTGGGGATGGACCTCGTGGTGCGACCGAGCGTGCCGGCGGCGGGCGGCGGCGACCGTGCCGCGCGCGGCTCGCGTTTCACCGACCGTGCGCAATTGCGCCCCGCGCGGAGCCGATGCTGCCGACGTCGGGGGGCTCGAGGCAGGGATCCGACCGCAAGATGGGCCCAAAGGGGACGGTGCGGCTCATGGCTGGTCGCGTCATGGACGTTTTGACGCACCGCACGACCACGCCAGGAGAGCCCGCCATGCAATCGCCGACCACCGAATCCTCCGCCAGCCCGCACCCGCTCCACGACGACGTCGACGGCCGCTGCGACTTCTGCGGCTGCGCCGTGAACCGCGAGACCGCCGTCCAGCGCGTCGAGCGGCGCGACGAGGGCCCCGAGGTCGTCGTCCTCTGCGCCGACTGCGCCTTCGGGCACGACTAGCGGACGCGCCGCCCCTCGCCGGCCGGAGGCCACCGGCCGGTCGGCGATGGGGACAAGTCGCGTCATCATTCGCTTACCGATGGCCAGCGCCGGACGCCGCCCCTGCAACCACGCGGCGCCATGACAGCAATCCCGCGCCGCAGCCTCGCCCCTCGCCGGAGTGCGGCGGCGGGGACAACGCGCGGCCGGCGGGCGGCTCCGTGCCTGCCGCACCCGGGCGGCCGCCTTGCTCCGGGCGCGCGTCGATCGACCGCGCAGGAGCCCTGCACTCACAGTGGTAAGCCAGGATCGAACCGTCTCCGGGGGGAGACCATGCAGATCGATGCGATCCGGGATGCGCTGGACGTCCGCGTGGGGAGGACGTTCGGCGCGAACGACGTGCGGCGGCTGCAGGAGACGATCGAGGTGCTCGGTCCGTTCGCACGCCTCAGCGTCGACTTCGGCGCCGTGCGGCAGTGCGACGACGCGGCGCTGGCGCGCTTCGCGAGCCTGCTGGCGTGGGTGCCGGGCGCGCAGATCTCCGTGCGCGGGCTCACGGTCCACCAGTGGCGCCTGCTCACGTACCTGGGGGTCCACCCCGGAGACGCGGAGGGCGCCGCCGCGACCGCCGGCGCCTTCGGGCCCTGACAATGAGTCGCCGCGCACCGCGACGCGACCTCTCCGGTCGCTGCACCGCGCCGGCGCGTCCCGGTAGGCTGGCGCCATGGCGATCCGCATCGTCCGGCTCGGGAGCCCGCGCGCGCGCGGGGAGGGGCTTCGCATCGGCACGGTGCGCCGCCCGCCCCGGGGCGTCGCCGCGTCGCGCTTCGCCGCCGACGACTGGTACGACGTCTGGTTCCCGAACCTGGCGCCGACCGTCCCGACCATGAAGCTCGCGCAGGCGGCGCGGAGCGAGCGCGAGTGGGCGGCGTTCCGGCGGCGCTTCCGCGCCGAGATGGCGGAGCCGGCGGCGCGACGGACGCTCGACCTGCTCGCGGCGCTCTCGCACGGCGCGGACTTCGCGGTCGGCTGCTACTGCGAGGACGAGGCGCGCTGCCACCGGTCGGTGCTGCGCGAGCTCCTCGGCGAGCGCGGGGCGCGGCTGGCCTGAGAGCACGTGAACCCATCCCCTCCCGTCGCCGCGGCGGCCGATCCGCGTCGCATCGCGTCGTTGCTCCTCCCTCACATGCCTCGGGGCATGCTCGGTCGTCGCGCCTCGCGCTGCTCGCGTCTCGACCGCCTGGCTCGGTCCGGGGATGGATTCACGCGCTCTGAGAGAGCGTGAAGGAATCGGCCGGTGCCCCATGGACTGTGGCCGCCGGCCGTGATCTTCTCGGGGCGTGAGCGAACACGAGGCGCCGCGGGTGGTGAGGCCGGTCCGAAATCAACTCTCGCTGCAGCCGACGGACCTCGAAGCGCTGGTCCCGGACGAGCACCCGGTTCGCGCCATCTGGACGTTGGTCGAGCGGCTGGACCTGTCGGCGTTCTACGACGAGATCGCGTCGCGCGGCAGCAATGCTGGGCGGCCAGCAACGGACCCGGCGGTGCTGCTCGCGCTGTGGCTGTTCGCCAACTCGGAGGGCGTGGGGAGCGCGCGGTTGCTCGAGCGGCTGTGCGAGCGGGACGCGCCCTACCGCTGGATCTGCGGCGGGGTGCCGGTGAACCACCATACGCTCGCCGACTTTCGCGTGGAGCACGGGAAGAAGCTCGACCGGCTCATGACGCAGGTGCTGGCCGCGCTCATGAAGGAAGGCGTGGTGCAGCTCCGGCGCGTGGCGCAGGACGGGATGAAGGTCCGGGCGAGCGCCGGCGCGGCGAGCTTCCGGCGTCGTCAGTCACTGGAGCGCTGCCGCAAGGAAGCCGAGGAACAGGTCCGAAAGCTCAGGCGCGAGATCGAGAGCGATCCGTCAGCTTCGACGAAGCGTGTGCAGGCTGCGAAGGAGCGGGCCGCGCAAGCTCGGCTCGATGCCGTCGAGGCCGCACTTGCGGAGGTCGAAGTCGTCGAGAAGCAGCGCGTCGAGCGAGACGAGAAGAAGCCCTCGGACGCGAGGCGTCGCGGCGAGATCCGCGTCAGCACCACGGACGCGGAGAGCCGCGTGATGAAGATGGCGGACGGTGGGTTCCGGCCCGCCTACAACGTGCAGTTCGCGACGGACGAGAGCGGTGTCATCGTGGGCACCGACGTCACGAACAACGGTACCGACCAGCCGCACGTCGTGCCGATGCTCGACGAGATCCGGCGCCGAACGGGCGAGACGCCACGCGAGTACCTGGTCGACGGTGGCTTCGTGACGCTCGACAACATCGAGGCCATCGCAGAGCGGGGCGCGACTCCGTATGCGCCGCTACCGAAGCCGAAGAGCAAAGCCGTCGATCCGCACGCTCCGAAGCGCAACGACACACCTGCGATCGGGGCATGGCGCGTGCGGATGGGCACAGAGGACGCCAAGCGCGTCTACGTGCAGCGCGGCGTCCTCGCCGAGAGGACGAACGCAGATCTCCGTGTGCACCGGCGACTCGACCGGCTGAACGTCCGAGGGCTGGTAAAGGTGAAGACGATCGTGCTGCTCGCCGCGATCAGCTTCAACATCATGCGTCTCATCGCGAGCAGACTCTCGGCCTAATCGCCTCCGGACGGGACTCCCGGCGCCGGACCGAGCTCCGCCGGCTGAACGAGCCCTCCGACGCCCCCGCGTCCCCGAAGGTGGGCGCGTCTCGACCCCGGGCGCCTGCCCGCGCCGCACCCGCAGCGCGGACGGATTACTTCACGGTCCCTGAGAGCACGTGAACCCATCCCCTCCCGTCGCCGCGGCGACCGATCCGCGTCGCATCGCGTCGTTGCTCCTCCCTCACATGCCTCGGGGCATGCTCGGTCGTCGCGCCTCGCGCTGCTCGCGTCTCGACCGCCTGGCTCGGTCCGGGGATGGATTCACGCGCTCTGAGGGCGCGCGCCCGCCGACCCGGTGCGCGCCGGGGCGCGCGCTCCGGCGCGCGGTGGGGCACCGGACGTTCACGGTGGGTCCACACAACGTTCACGGTGGGTCCGCCGGACGTTCACGGTGGGTCCCCACAACGTTCACGGTGGGTCCGCCGGACGTTCACGGTGGGTCCATATGCCGCGCGGCGTCCGGCCGCGCGCCGCACGGCCGCGGGCGCGGCGCGGCGGGCGTCCCGGCGGCCGCGCGACGGCGTCAGGTCCCGTCCGCGGGGCCGTCGAACCTACATCGCGGCACGCGCGCAATGATCTTCGTCAAGCGGAATT
Organism: Anaeromyxobacter dehalogenans 2CP-1; assembly: GCF_000022145.1. Taxonomy (NCBI): domain Bacteria; kingdom Pseudomonadati; phylum Myxococcota; class Myxococcia; order Myxococcales; family Anaeromyxobacteraceae; genus Anaeromyxobacter; species Anaeromyxobacter dehalogenans. The sequence goes on along the minus strand of NC_011891.1, from coordinate 3,425,492 downwards.
GGGCCATATGGCGCAAAGGCCAATAAAAGACCCGGGCATGTTGTCGCACGCGCCCTGCCGCACGGGGAACTCCTGCGGCGCTTTGGTAGGGTCCCGCCCCGAGGTCAGCCAAACGGGCCTAGGCCCGCCAACGTGGAGAGGTTCAACACAATGCACAAGTGGACGATGCGGACGACCGGCGCGCTGCTCTTCGCCGGCGTGCTCGCGATTGCGGGGTGCTCTGGCGAGGACGGCAAGACCGGCCCTCAGGGTCCCGCCGGTCAGGACGGTCAGCCGGGCGCGCCCGGCCAGCCCGGGCAGGACGGCCAGGATCTGGTGGCCAGCGCCAAGCCGGAGTCGTGCGCCGTGTGCCACGGCAACGCCGGGGCGCAGCACCAGGGCATCTACAACCAGTACACCGACGCAAGCCAGCTGAGCGTCGTCATCAACGGCGTCTCGACGGTCGCGAACGCGGGCGGCACGAACTACACGTCGACGATGACGTTCACGGTCACCAAGAACGGTGCGCCGTACGTGGACGCCGGCCTCGCCGGCCTCGACCAGAAGCGCTTCTACGCGACCACCTACGACAGCGCGACGCGGAAGTTCGTGACCGCGTTCTCCTACGGGAACATCACGAGCCAGGGCAACGGCGTCTACACCGCGTCGTACGCGACGGCCACCTTCCAGCCCGAGCTGTCGAACGCCCAGGCCTATGCGTACGTCGCCGACGGCCCGCTCTCGACCGAGGGCATGCAGCTGTACACCGACGTGTCGAACACGGGCATCGCGTACGGCGACGCGAGCACCTACGCGTCCACGGCCAACGTCGCGGGCTGCGAGAAGTGCCACGGCGCGCCGTACCTGAAGCACGGCTACCGCGCCGCGGCCGTCGCCGGCCTGCCGGACTTCGCGGCCTGCAAGGCCTGCCACACCGACGAGTCCGCCGGTGGCCACGAGGGCTGGCAGCTCCTCGCAGACGACCCGGCCGCGTACGCGGCGCAGGGCGGTACCCCGACGGCCGAGCAGAAGGCGAAGTACGCCTACAAGAAGACCGTGATGAACGACGTGCACATGTCGCACGCGATGGAGTTCGCCTACCCGCAGTCGATGGCGAACTGCGTGACCTGCCACGCCGGCAAGCTCGACCGCGTCCTCACCGCCGCGAACTTCACGCTCGCGACCTGCAAGAGCTGCCACCCGGTGACCGGCGTGAACGGCGACCCGAAGCGCGCCCCCGCGCTGAAGGACGTCATCCCGGCGGCGCCGTACCACCCGACCGACCTCTACACGACCGCCGTCGCCTGCAACAGCTGCCACAAGCCGCAGGCCGAGGGCGGCTTCGCGCCGGAGTTCGCCGCGGTGCACGGCGGCTTCAACGCGCAGATCTACGCGAACGCGACCACCAAGCACTCGAGCACCTTCACCTCGAAGGTCGACTCGGCGACGTTCGACAGCACCACCAACACGCTGACCGTCAAGTTCAGCGTGGTCGGCGCGGCCGCGGGCGCCATCGTGAAGCCCACCGTCGTGGTCGGCCTGTACGGCTACGGCACGAAGGACATGCTGGTCAGCGGCCACAACTCGCAGGCGGACGGCACCGCCAACCTCGAGTACACCGAGGGCGCCACCCAGCGCGGCGATCCGACCAAGTCGTCGAACAGCGCCCGCCTGACGCTCGCACCCGCCGCGGCCACCGCCGGCGTCACGCAGTGGACCGCCACCGCCGACCTCACGCTCTGGTCCGACCTGATCGCCCAGGGCGCGGTGAAGCAGGCCGAGGTCGCGTTCCTGCCCACGGTCGGCGCCAACCAGGCGGCGGCGGTGAGCGCCACCAACGCGGCCATCGCGGTCGCCGGCACGACGGCCACGGTGGACCTCGTCAACGGCACGCAGGTCGCCGACGCGGACGTGTACGGCAAGAAGCTCGTCAGCGCCGACAAGTGCAACAAGTGCCACGAGGCGCTCGGGACCACGTTCCACAACCCGAACTACGGCAGCGCCGGCGTCGTCGCCTGCCGCATCTGCCACACGCCCCGTGACGGCGCCTACCACCTCGAGATGCAGTCGCGGTCGATCGACTCCTACGTCCACGCGATCCACTCGATGCAGCCGTTCGACCTGTCCAACATCGACTTCTCGAACCCGGTGGCCCAGCTGCGCTACGGCCACCACGTCGAGTCGACCTACCCGAACTTCACGATCCTGAACTGCGAGTCCTGCCACGAGGCGGGCACCTACGAGGCTCCGGATCAGTCGAAGTCGCTGCCGGGCGTCCTCTCGGCCGCCGCGACGCCCAAGAACTGGGATCGCAACATCGGCAGCGTCCCGTCCGTGGTCACCGGCGCCGGCGCCCGCGCCTGCGGCTCCTGCCACCGTGCGGAGCTGATCAACGAGGACGACGCCGGCCGCCTGGCGGCGTTCGACCAGCACACCGCGACGTTCGGCTTCGAGGTGCAGAACGCCTCGGGCGTGTTCGACGCGGCCGTCGCGAAGATCATGGCGCTGTTCAAGTAGTCGTGGCGGGCGGGGCGGGCTCCGGCCCGTTCCGCCTGCCATGAGGCAACCGGGCGAGGCGAGCGCATCCTGCTCGCCTCGCCCTTCTCGTCTCCGGGCTCACGCGCTCCCTGGAACACCGCCGCGCCGCGCGGCGTTGCTCAGGGGATGCGCGCCCGCCCGCTCCACCCTCCCGCTCGCGGTTCCGCGGGCTCGACGCGAGCGCCTGCCGGGAGGGCGCGCGCTCCCCTGGCCGCCCTGCTGGCGCTCCTCTGCGCCGGACCGCTGCGGGCCGGCGCCGACGTCCGGCCGGATCCGGAGTGGTACCGCGGCGCCGTGGTCTACGGCGTCGTCTCGCCGCGGTTCGGCCCCGAGCCCCTGAAGGCGGTGACCGCGCGGCTCGACGCCCTCCGCGAGCTCGGCGTAGACGCGCTCTGGCTCGCGCCGCTCAACCCCACCGACGATCCCGGCGACGTCAGCTACGCCATCACCGACTACTTCGGCCTGCGCGCCGACTTCGGCACGCCCGAGGACCTCCGCACCCTGGTCCGCGAGGCACACGCCCGCGGCCTGCGCGTGCTCCTCGACTTCGTCCCGAACCACACCTCGGTCGGCCACCCGCACCACCTCGACGCCGCGGCGCGAGGCCGGGCCTCGCCGTGGTGGGCCTGGTACGATCGCGATCCGGCCGGCCGAGAGACGCACTACTTCGACTGGAAGCACCTGCCGAACCTCGACTACGGCAACCCGCTCGTCCGGCAGATGATGCTGGACGCGTTCGCGTACTGGGTCCGCGAGTACGACGTGGACGGGTTCCGCGTGGACGCGGCCTGGGGGATCCGCCGGCGCGCGCCGGCGTTCTGGGGGGCGCTGCGCCGGCGGCTCGACGCGGTGAAGCCGGGCGTGTTCCTGCTCGCGGAGGCGAGCGCGCGCGACCCGTTCTACGTGCGGAACGGCTTCGACGCGGCGTACGACTGGACCGGCGAGCTCGGCCACTGGGCCTGGGAGAAGGTCTTTGACGATCCCACGCGCATCGGGCCGGCGCTCGACGCCGCGCTCGCCTCCCGCGCGACGCCGATGCACCGGGTGGCGCGCTTCCTCAACAACAACGACACCGGCGAGCGGTTCGTCACCCGCCACGGCCTCGCCATGACGCGCGTCGCGGCCGTGCTCCTCCACGCGCTGCCCGGCATCGCGGTGGTCTACACCGGCGACGAGGTCGGCGCCGAGTTCCAGCCGTACGAGGAGGGGCCGCCGGTGTCCTGGGTGGACGCCCACGGCCTCCGCCCGCTGTACCGGCGCCTCGCGGCGCTCCGCGAGGACCTACCGGCGCTCCGCCGCGGCGCGTACCGGCGGCTCGCGGTCCCCGGGCACCCGGAGGCGTTCGCGTTCCTGCGCGACGCGGGGCCGGCGGGGCGCGCGCTGGTGGTGCTCAACTTCGGGGGCCCGGCGCGGCTCCGCCTGCAGGGCCCGGCGGGCCCGCTGCCGGACTGGGACGCGATCTCGCAGCGACCGGTGGCGGTGCGGCGCGCGGGCGCCGGCACCCTGGAGGTCGAGCTGGGCGCGCAGGAGGCCGTGATCCTGGTGGACCGCGCCGGCCGGCGCTGACCGCGGCCTACGCCTGCTCCGACCCCGGGCCGCTCCCCTCGGGCGCCGTGCCGCGCGCGCGGCGCCGGTCGAGGAGGTCCGCCGCCAGCCAGCAGGCGACGGCCCAGCTCCCGCCGACGGCCCACCCGGCGATCACGTCGGTGGGCCAGTGCACCCCCAGGTACACGCGGCTCGCGCCGGTGAGCGCGGTGGCCCCCAGCGCGCAGGCCATGACGAGGAGCTTCATGCGGCGGCGCGGCAGCACGCGCGCGAGGAGCGCGCCCAGCGTCAGGTAGACCACCGCCGACATCATCGAGTGGCCGCTCGGGAAGCTCGCGGTGTACACGTACGATCCGTGCGGCACGAGGTCCGGCCGCGGCCGCGCGTAGCCGTGCTTCAGGAGCAGGCTCAGCACCTGTCCCCCGGCGATCGCGACCGCCAGGAGCAGCATCGAGCGCGGGCGGCGCGCCATCCACAGGAACAGCGCGGCCGCGAGCGAGACCAGCGTGAGCACGGCGGTCCCGCCCAGCGCGGTGAGGTCGCGCCCCATCTCCTCCACCCAGCGCGGGCCGAGCGGCTCGGACGGATCGGCGGGATCCCGCAGCGCGAGGAGCACCGCCCGGTCGAGGGAGCGGACCTCGTCGTGGCGGATCGCCTCCGCCAGCTCGAGGAAGAGCCAGAGCCCGCCCGCCGCCACCGCCACCAGCGCCACGGTGACGAGCTCTCGGGCGCGGAGCAGGCGCCGGAGCGGCGATCCGGGTGGCCCGTCCGGGCGCGCGCCTCGCATGCGCGGCATCTTCGCCCCGGTCCGCGGCGAAGTCGACCTCGCGCCCGCCGCGCTCGCCCGGCCGGGCGGTTTGCGCTAGAACGCCCCGCCATGAAGACCGCCGCCCAGGACCAGGCCTGCCGCGACCGCGCGGCGCGGCTCCCCGAGAACATCGCCGACCGGGTCGCCGAGCACGCGCGGCGTGCCCCCGGGGCCATCGCGCTGCTCGAGCACAACACCGGCGAGACCGTCACCTGGAAGCAGCTCGACACCGCCGCCGACGCGTTCGCGGCGCGGCTGCTCGCCGCGGGCTACCGCAAGGGCGACGTCGTCGCCACCAGCCTGCCGCTGCTCAAGGAGCACGTCTTCCTGCTCGTGGCCTGCTACCGCGTCGGCGTGATCCTGGCGCCGCTCGACCTGCGGCTGCGCGCGGGAGAGATCCGGACCGCGTTCGAGAAGCTCCGTCCCAGGGGCTACTTCTTCGTCGGCGCGCCCGCGCTCATGCCGGTGCTCCAGGAGGTGGTCGGCAAGTTCCCGGGGGTCCGCCACTGGGTGCAGTTCCAGAAGGACCCGGAGGGCATCCTCCCCGGCGCCACCTGGGCGAAGGACTTCACCCGCCGGATCAAGCTCGACTACCTGAAGGCGAGGCTCCTCGGCACGGTGCGGCGCGCCCGCGCGCGCGTCGGCAGGCGCGACGGCTGCCTCATCATCTTCACCACCGGCTCGACCGGCTCGCCCAAGCCGGCGCTCCTCTGCCACGAGAGCATCCTCGTCCAGAACGTCGGGCTCACCGTCGGGTTCGACCTCCGCCCGGACGACCGGCTGCTGGTGAACCTCCCGCCCTCGCACGTGGGCTGCACCACCGAGCTGCTCGGCACGGCGCTGTACGAGGGCATCACCTCGGTGCTCCTGCACGTCTTCGACGCGCTGAAGAGTCTCGAGGCGATCGCCGAGCACCGCGTCAGCGTGGTCGGGCAGATCCCCGCGCTCTTCAACGCAGAGTGGAGCCACCGCCGCTACGCCGAGCTCGACCTCTCCAGCCTGCGCGCCGCCATCTACGGGGGGCAGGGCGTGCCGCGCGCGTTCCTCGACCGGCTCCGCGCCATGGCCCCGGAGATCGGCACCGGCCTCGGCCTCACCGAGACCTCCGGCTTCTGCACCTACACCGCCGTGGGCGCGAGCGCCGACGACCTCGCGGACGGCATCGGCTTCGACTCGCCGCTCTGCCCCGTCTCCATCCGCGGGCCGATGACCGCGGACGGGCACGCCGGCCCCGAGCTGCCCGCGGGGACGGTGGGGGAGATCTGCTTCTCGGGCCCGCAGGTGTTCCTCGGGTACCTGAACGACCCGGCCGCCACCGCGCAGGCGGTCACGAAGGACGGCGTCTGCTACACGGGCGACCTCGGCAGCTACGACCCGGCGCGCGGGCTCCGGCTCGCCGGCCGCGCCAAGCTCGTCATCAAGCCGAAGGGCTTCCAGGTGTTCCCGGGCGACGTGGAGAACCACGTGGTGTCCGCGCTGCCGGGCAAGGTGGCTGCGGCGGCCTGCGTCGGCGTCGAGCACGCGCGCTGGTCGGAGGCGATCGTGCTGTTCGTGGAGGAGGCGCCCGACGCCACCGTCACGCCCGAGGACGTCCACGCTGCGTGCCAGGGGATCGCCTCGTACGCCCGCCCGAGCCACGTGGAGGTGGTGTCCACCGGGACGCTCCCGCTCAACCGCGTCGCCAAGGTGGACTACGTCGTGCTGCGCGAGCGCGCCCGCGAGCTGGTCGAGGGTCTCCGGCGCGAGGGGAAGTGGGACGCGCGGGCCATCCGGTGAGCGCCACGGCCGCCCGGCGGCCGGCTGGCCACCCCGCCGGGGAACCCCTGCGTCCCTTGTGCGCATCCCCGATTGAAGTACCCAGCTCCGGGCGCAATCCGCGCTAACGTGCGCCAATCGCGAACGTGCGCGTCGCCGGAGGGCGACCTTCGAGGGTCCATGCGAACGAGCCGCGGAGTGTCCGTGTTCCCGCTGTCGCTCGTGCTGGCGGCCACCGCCGGGCTGGCGCTCGGGCTCGGCGCGTTCGCGTTCGACTACGCGAAGGGCTCCTCGTACCTCGGGAACGACCCGAGGACCTGCGCCAACTGCCACGTGATGGAAGGCCACTACGCCGGGTGGCTGGCGGGCACGCACCACGCGGTCGCGACCTGCAATGACTGCCACACGCCCGCCGCGTTCATCCCGAAGTACTGGGTGAAGGCCACCAACGGCTATCACCACTCCATGGCATTCACGATGGGTGGCTACCCGGACGCCATCAAGGCGCGCCCCGAGAGCGCCGAGGTGGTGGAAGACAACTGCCGCCGCTGCCACGCCGCCGTGGTCGAGGACATCGCGCACGGGGGCGACGTCTCCTGCGTGCGGTGCCACCGCAACGTGGGCCACCTCCGCTGATCCGCCCGTCCGCCCCGCAGCACCGGAGAAGGAGCACGCAATGCCCGCCGAGACCCAGCCCACCAAGAACCGCGCGCTGCTCATCGCGCTCGTGGCCGGGGTGTTCGCCCTGGTCGCGGTGGGCGTCGCGATGCTGCTGGTGAACATCAGCGAGAAGAAGTCGGAGGCGCGCTTCTCGTACGTGCGGGTGGTCGAGGTCGGCGAGGACGACACCGACCCGGCCAAGTGGGGCAAGAACTGGCCGCGCGAGTTCGACGACTACAAGCGCACCGCCGAGCGGACCAGCACGAAGTACGGCGGCGCGATCGGCACCGCCGAGGGCGAGATGGCGCCGCAGAAGGCGGAGCGCGACCCCTGGCTGAAGCGCGTCTTCGCCGGCTACCTGTTCGCGGTGGACTACCGCGACCGCCGCGGCCACGCCTTCATGCTGAAGGACCAGGAGATCACGAAGCGCAACATCCCGGGCGAGGGAAAGCAGTCCGGCAACTGCCTCCACTGCCACGGCTCGATCATGCCGCTCTACCGCAAGCTCGGGAAGGAGGCGGCGCCGCAGGGGTCGCCGGCCGAGCAGCTCCAGGCCGGCCTCGCGAAGGTGGCGGAGATGGGCTACTGGGACGCGCACAAGGCGCTCGAGGAGATGGGCGGCGGCAAGGCGCACCCGGTCTCCTGCGTGGACTGCCACGATCCGGCGTCGATGGAGGTGCGGGTCTCGCGCCCCGGCTTCATCGCCGGCATCCAGAAGCTCGCGGCGGGCTCGGCGGAGGTGCCGCACCTGCCGTCGATCGACCGCTGGCGCAAGGGCGACCGGTCGAAGCCCTACGATCCGAACCTCGACTCCACGCGCCAGGAGCGCCGCGCCTACGTGTGCGGGCAGTGCCACGTCGAGTACTTCTGCGGGAAGGGAATGACGCTGCTGTTCCCGTGGGCCGAGGGGCTCAAGGTCGAGAACGCCGAGCACCTCTACGACAACCTGCAGGTCAAGGGGCAGCGCTTCAAGGACTGGGTGCACGCCGAGACCGGGTTCGAGGTGCTGAAGGCGCAGCACCCCGAGTTCGAGGTGTGGAGCCAGGGCATCCACGCCCGGAGCGGCGTCACCTGCGCCGACTGCCACATGCCGTACAAGCGCGAGGGCGCGCAGAAGTACTCCGACCACTGGGTCCGCAGCCCGCTGCTCCAGCCGAACCGCGCCTGCGCCACCTGTCACCCGCTGACCGACGACGAGCTGAAGGCGCGCGTGCTCGGCATCCAGGACCGGCACTTCGCGCTGCTCACCCGCGCCGGCAACGCCGCGGTGGCCATGATCGACGCCATCGTGACGGTGCGGAAGCCGTACGACGAGCGGAACCTCGCCGCGGCCACCGCCAAGGCGAAGGACACGCTCGGGAAGCAGGACGCGTTCCAGAAGGCGCCGAAGGAGGAGCAGGACAAGAAGCTGGCGGCCGAGGTGAAGGCGAACCTGCTCGCCTCCTGGCGCGAGGTGATCGCGAAGACGCCGGCGCTGCAGGAGCTGGAGAAGCTGCAGCGCGCCGCGCAGTGGCGCCTCGACTTCGTGGCGGCCGAGAACTCGATGGGCTTCCACGCGCCGCAGGAGCTGGCCCGCATCCTGGGCGAGTCGATCGACCTCTCGCGCGAGGCGGAGGTGAAGGCCACGCGCCTCGCCGCCGGGACCACCGCGTCCGCGGCGGCCGTGCCCGCGTCGCAGCCGGGCAGGTAGGGACCAGCGCGCCGGCGCCGCTCACCGGTCGCGGTGCACGAGCCCGGGGGCGAACGCCGGCGCGCGCGTCGCAGTTCAGAGGATCGGGCAGCCCGGCGGCGCGTTCGCGTCCCCGCGGCGCCGGTTGCGCTCGCTCGCGGGCACGAGCTGGACCGCGACCGTGGCCGCCTTCTCGGCCGTGCTCTCGTTGCGCAGCACGTGCACGTGGTCGCCGCCCTGGTCTACGAAGACCTGGCCGGCCGAGTAGGTCCGCGGCGTGCAATCCGCGTCGTACGCGGTGATCGTCCCCTGCGTGACGATGATGAGACTGTGGCCCGGGTGCGTGTGCCACCCGGTGGTCGCGCCGGGCTCCCAGGTGTTCGTCTGGACGAACAGGAACGACGGCCCGCGTGTCTTCTGGAGCGACAACCAGAGGTTCGCCTGGGCGCTGCCCGCGACCCCCTCCGGAAGGATGACCCGGTTCAGGACGTCCACGTCGTCCTCCAGGAGCCCGCTCGCATAGGTACTCCCGGTGAATCCCACCTGCCCCGTGGCGCCCGCGCCCCCGACGAACAGCAGCGCCCCCATGGCCAGCCAGCCGATCACCCGCATCCAGTTCCAGCTCGTTCGCATGTGTGCCCTCGCTCGCGGCCCGGAGGAGCCGCTCGAGGCGAGGGTGGCCGGCGCGCCGAGCGCGCGCAAAGCGCGAAGCGCGGCGCGGGGGCGAACGCCGCAGAGTGCCGCGCGATGCAGTCGATTGCGGCCTCCACCGGCCCGCGACTAGATACCGGTCGCCGGACGCTTCATCCGTCACGCGCGGGAGCGCTCATGCCCGACTCGACTCCCACAGGGTCCTCCGGCGCGGCGCGGCCTGCGTCGGACCGGCTCGAGTCCTGGAAGGAGATCGCGACCTACCTCCGGCGCGACGTCACCACCGTGCAGCGCTGGGAGCGGCGCGAGGGCATGCCGGTGCACCGGCACGTCCACGACAAGCTCGGGTCGGTGTACGCGTTCCGCTCCGACCTCGACGCCTGGGCGCGCCGCCGGAGCGCCGGGGCGGCGGGCGGAGGAGCGGTCGACGGCGCGGTCGAGGAGGAAAGCGGTCGCGGTCGGGTGACCGGCCCCGCGGCGCTCCCGGTCGATGCCGGCGATCGAGAGCAGGCGCCGGGCGGGCCGCCGCTGGGCGCGGCGCGACCCTGGCGCGGGGCGCTCCTCGCGGCCGGCATCTCCGTGGCCGCGGCGATCGGCGCGGGCGCCACCTGGCTCCTGCAGCGCCGCGCCGCCTCCGCGCTCGATCCGCTCTCGGGCGCGCGCTTCGTGCCGCTGACCGACTTCGGCGGCGTCGAGCAGGCGGCCGCGATCTCGGCCGACGGCCGCTTCGTGGCGTTCCTGTCGGACCGCGCCGGGCGGGTGGACGTCTGGCTCACGCAGGTCGGCTCCGGGCAGTTCCAGGACCTGACGCGCGGGAGCGCGCCGGAGCTGGTGAATCCGTCGATCCGGACGCTGGGCTTCTCGCCGGACGGCGCGCTGGTGACGTTCTGGGCGCGCGGCCGCACCGGCTCGAGCCCGCCGGACATCGGGATCTGGGCGGTGCCGCTGCTGGGCGGTCCGCCGCGGCCGTACCTGGAGGGCGCGGCGGAGTACGCCTGGACGCGCGACGGCACGCGCCTCGTCCACCACACGCCGGGGCCGGGGGATCCGATGTACGTGAGCGAGGCCGGCCGGCCGCAGGACGCCCGCCGGATCTTCTCGGCGCCCTCGGGGCTGCACGCGCACTTCCAGGTGTGGTCGCCGGACCAGGCGTTCATCTACTTCGTGCAGGGGGCGCTCCCGGACCGCCTCGACCTGTGGCGCATCCGGCCGGACGGCAGCGCGCCGGAGCGCCTGACCCACCACGACGGCGTGGTCAGCCATCCGGTGTTCGCCGACGAACGGACCCTGCTGTACCTCGCGACCGACCCCGACGGCTCCGGCCCGTGGCTGCACGCGCTGGACGTCGAGGGCAGGGCGACGCGGCGCGTGGCCACCGGCGCGGAGCGGTACACCTCGCTCGCGGCGAGCGCCGACGGTCGGCGCCTGGTCCTCACGCAGGCGAGCCCGAAGCGCACGCTCTGGCGCGTGCCGCTCGGTCCGGACCACGCCGACCTCGCCGCGGCGAGCCCCATCCCGCTGACCACCGGCAACGGGTGGTCTCCGCGGCTCGGCCCCGGATACCTGGTCTACCTGTCGGCGAAGGGCGCCGGCGACGGCCTGTGGAAGCTGCAGGACGGCGCCAGCACCGAGCTCTGGAGCCAGCCGGGCGCGCGGATCGCCGGCGCGCCCGCCGTCCGGCGGGATGGCCGGACGATCGCGTTCTGGACGCGAGAGGGTGGGCGGACGCGGCTCCGCGTGGTGGACGCGGACGGCACCGGGGGGCGCGTCGTCACCGACGCGCTCCAGCTCTCCGGCGCGCCGGCCTGGATGCCGGATGGCCGATCGATCGCCGTCGGCGCGATCGTGGAGGGTGCGCCGCGGCTGTTCCGGGTGCCGCTCGACGGCGGCGAGCCCGCGGCGCTGGTGGCCGAGCCGTCCGCGGATCCGGCCTGGTCTCCGGCGGGCGATCTGCTCGCGTTCACCGGCGCCGACGTCGGCACCACCTTCCCGCTGCGGGCGGTGAACGCCGACGGCAGCGCGCACCGCATGCCTCCGCTCACGCTGACGCGGGGAGCGCGGCACGTCGCGTTCCTTCCGGACGGGCGGTCCATCGCGGTGCTCCGCGGCGAGATCCGCCGCAAGCACCTCGCGGCGGTGGACCTCGCGTCGGGCGCCTCGCGCCGGCTGGTCGTGCTGCCGCGCGACTTCGACGTCGGCGACTTCGACGTGTCCCCGGACGGCCGCGAGCTGGTGCTGGAGCAGGTGCAGGAGCGCTCGGACCTGGTGCTCGTGGAGCGCCCCGGGCGGTGAGCCGGCGGCGGCGTCGGGCGTCAGCGCCCCAGCGCGTGCAGCGCCTCGCTCTCCACGATGCGCACCGGCTCCGCGGACCCGTCGAGCGCGAGGCGTACGAGCGCGCGGGCGACGGTCTCCGCTGGGACGGGCGCGTGGCGCCGCTCCCTGCCGAGCAGCGCGAACGCGGCGCGGGCGAGCGGGAGCGCGAGCCGCTCGCCGAGCCGGGGCTCCTTCCGCGCGCCGCGATCGTCGATGAAGGACGGGCGGAGCACGGTGAGCTGCGCGTAGCCGAGGCGCGCCAGCGCCTCCTCGGCCTCGCCCTTCGTCCGCAGGTAGAAGCTCCTCGAGCGCGGGCTCGCGCCGAGCGAGCTCACCAGCACGAAGCGCCGGGCGCCGCTCGCCCGCGCGGCCTCGCCGAACGCGACCGCCGCCTCGAGGTCCACTGCCCGGAACGCCTCCCGCGACCCGGCCTGCTTCATGGTCGTGCCGAGGCAGCAGACCGCCACGTCCACCGGCTCCGGCAGCGCCCGCTGGATGGCCGCCGGATCGCGGAGGTCCGCGATCCGCGAGGAGAGCCGGGCGTGCTCGACCGGGAGCGCGCGGCGGCCGACCGCGATCACGCGGGCGACGTCGTCGCGGGCGAGCAGGCGGCGCAGCGCGAGGGAGCCGACGAGGCCGGAGCCGCCGGCGATGACGAGGGTCCGCATGGCATGGGATTAACCCGGCGCGCCGCGCGCCGCGATGCGTCAGCGAACGCGTGACCACGATCAAGACGCGGCTCGGTGCGCGGAATTGCCGCGAGTGGCTCTTGCGCACCCTGCGCCCCACATGAGAGCGTGACCGTTCCGAGGCCATCGCGTCCGCGAGGCTTACGGCCCCAGCCCAAGTCCCGTCCAGACTCCGTGCCCGTCGGCGCGACGGAGCCCTCATCTCCTGGAGGTAGGTGGCGTGATCGTTCTGGTGCTGAACTGCGGAAGCTCGTCGGCGAAGTTCGCGGTGATCGACGCCGTGACCGGCCGGGAGCTGGTCTCCGGCGTGGCGCAGCGGGTCGGCTCGGCGCAGGCGACCCTCGACTTCAAGGTGGAGGGCAGGAAGGAGTCGCGCCTCCTGCACGGCGCCGGGCACGAGCGGGCGCTGCGCGCGGTGGTCGAGCTCCTGGACGAGCTCGGGGTGGCCCACGAGATCGCCGGCGTCGGGCACCGCGTCGTGCACGGCGGCGCCAAGTTCTCCGGATCGATGCCCATCACCCCCGCGGTGGTGGCGAAGATCGAGGAGTGCATCCCGCTCGGCCCGCTCCACAACCCGGCCAACCTGCTCGGCATCCGCATCGCCCAGGAGCTGTTCCCGGCGCTGCCGCAAGTCGCGGTGTTCGACACCGCCTTCCACCAGACGATGCCGTCGCGCGCGTACCTGTACGCCGTGCCGTACGAGTGGTTCGCGAAGCACGAGGTGCGGCGGTACGGCTTCCACGGCACCAGCCACCGCTACGTGTCCCAGCAGGCGGTGAAGCAGCTCGGCCTGGATCCGGAGGATCACGCGGTGGTCACGGCGCACCTCGGGAACGGCTGCTCGCTCGCCGCGGTCCGCAACGGCGCCAGCATGGACACGACCATGGGGCTCACCCCGGTGGACGGGGTGGTGATGGGCACGCGCAGCGGCAACATCGACCCGTCGATCATCGCGCACATGAAGAAGGCGCTGCACTGCACCGCCGACCACGTCATGGACGAGCTGAACCGGAACTCCGGCCTGCTCGGCATCTCCGGCCTGTCGAACGACATGCGCACGCTGCAGGAGGCGGCCGCCGAAGGGCACGAGCGGGCCCAGCTGGCCATCGACAAGTTCTGCTACTCCGTCGCGAAGGCCGCCGCGGGCATGTTCGTGTCGCTGGGGCGGGTGGACGCGCTCGTGTTCACCGGCGGGATCGGGGAGAACGCGGTGGACGTCCGGGCCCGCATCGTGGAGCTGCTCGGGTTCGCGGGCTTCGCGCTCGACGCCCACGCGAACGCGTTCCACGGCAAGGCGCTCCGGGGCCGGATCACCCGCACGACCAGCCCGATGGCCGCGGTGATCGCCACGAACGAGGAGCTGATGATCGCGATGGACACCGCCGAGATCGCGTCCGCGCACGGGCACGTCGAGGCCCACGGCCAGGCGGGCGCCGCCCCCGCGGAGGGCGCCGGGGACGCCGAGCGGCCCGCCGCCGAGCGGCGCGCGTTCGCCTGAGGGCCGGGGAGCGCACGCACATGGCCCATGTCCTCCTGCTCGCGCCGGCCGGGCGCCAGGTCGGCCTCACCACCGCCTGCCTCGGCCTGGTCCGCGCCCTCGATCGCCAGGGCGTCCGGGTGGCGTTCGCGAAGCCCATCGCCGCGCGCGGCGAGGACCGCGTCTCCGCGCTGGTCCGGCTCGGCTCCAGCCTGCGGCCGCCCGACCCGATCCCGCGCGCCCAGGCGGACGCGCTGCTCGCCTCCGGCGACGACCAGACGCTGATGGAGCGGGTGGTGGCGCTCTGCGCCGGCGCGGCCGAGGGCGCGGACGTCCTGGTGGTCGCCGGGATGTGGCCCGAGCCCGGGATGGTGCACTCGGCGCGGGTCAACGCGCTCATGCTGAAGGCGCTCGACGCGGAGCTGGTCCTGGTGGGCTCGCCGCGCGGCGAGACGCCGGCGGAGCTGGCGGACGCGATGGCGATCGCGGCGCGCGGGCTCGGCGGGTTCTCCGACGGCGAGCCGGTGAGCTGCTTCCTGAACCGCGTCGCCCCGAGGACGCCGGCCGCACGCGTCGGCGAGTCCCGGCCCATCTGGCTGGAGGCGGGGGAGGAGGCTGAGCTCCCACCGGAGGAGATCGAGACCTACCGCACGGCGCTGGAGGCGGAGCGGCTCCGGCCGATCGCGGTGGTGCCCGCTCGGGGCGACCTCGCCGCGCCGCGCGTGAAGGACCTCGCCGAGGCCATCGGGGCGCGGGTCCTCCGCGCGGGCGATCTCGAGGGCCGGCGCATCCGGCACGTGGCGCTGTGCGCCATGGCGGTGCCGGGCTCCATCAAGACGTTCCGGCCCGGCACGCTCGTCATCACCCCGGGCGACCGGAGCGACATCCTGCTGGCCGCCGCGCTGGCCGTGCTGAACGGCGTGCCGCTCGCGGGCGTGCTGCTCACCGGCGGTGTCGAGCCCGAGCCCCACGTCTTCGAGATGTGCGACTCCGCGCTCCGGGCCGGGCTGCCGGTGCTCGCGGTGGAGCAGGGCAGCTACGCCGCCGCGACCGCGGTGGCGGGCATGAACCTCCAGGTGCCGCCCGACGACCCCGCGCGCGTGGAGCGCGTGATGACGGCGGTGGCCGACCTCATCGACCCCGCCTGGCTGCGGTCCCGCGCCGCGACGAGCCGCGTGCGGCGCCTCTCGCCGCCCGCGTTCCGGCAGCGGCTGGTGGAGGCGGCGCGCGCCGCGAACAAGCGGATCGTCCTGCCGGAGGGCGCCGAGCCGCGCACGGTGGCCGCGGCGGCCATCGCCCAGGAGCGCGGGATCGCGCGCTGCGTCCTGCTCGCCGACGCGGACGAGGTCCACGAGGTCGCGCGCCGGCAGGGGATCGCGCTGCCGCCGTCGATCGAGATCGTCGATCCGGTGCGGGTCGCGCCCTGGTACGTGGCGCCGCTGGTGGAGCGGCGCGCGGCCAAGGGGATGACCGCGGCCCAGGCCGCGCAGGAGCTGGGCGACGCCGTCATGGTCGGCACCATGATGATGGCGCTCGACGAGGCGGACGGGCTCGTCTCCGGGGCGCTCCACACCACCGCCCACACCATCCGGCCCGCGCTGCAGATCGTGAAGACGGTGCCCGGCTGCGACCTGGTGTCGAGCGTGTTCTTCATGTGCCTCCCGGAGCAGGTGCTGGTGTTCGGCGACTGCGCCGTGAACCCGACGCCCAGCCCCGAGCAGCTCGCCGACATCGCGATCCAGAGCGCCGACTCGGCCGCCGCGTTCGGGATCGAGCCCCGCGTGGCGATGCTGTCCTACTCGACCGGCACGAGCGGCGCGGGCGAGGAGGTCGAGAAGGTGAAGCGCGCGACCGAGCTCGCGCGCGCGGCGCGGCCGGACCTCGCCATCGACGGGCCGCTGCAGTACGACGCGGCGGTCATGCCGGACGTGGCGCGCCAGAAGGCGCCGAAGTCGAGCGTGGCCGGCCGCGCGACGGTGCTCGTGTTCCCGGACCTCAACACCGGGAACGTCACCTACAAGGCCGTGCAGCGGAGCGCGAACGTGGTCAGCATCGGCCCGATGCTGCAGGGGCTGGCCCGGCCGGTGAACGACCTGAGCCGCGGGTGCCTGGTCGAGGACATCGTCTTCACGATCGCGCTCACGGCCATCCAGGCGCAACAGCTGGCGGCGCGCCGGGCGCGCTGAGGCACCGGGGCACGTCCGGGTGCGGGACGGCCGGGGCGTCCCGCCGAGGGCTGCTGGTGGCGGTGGCGGTCGAATGCGAGGCGGCCGGCGCCGCGGGCGCTATGCTCCGCGCCCCACCGTCCGCCACGAAGGAGCACCGCATGAGCCCGCCCGCGCCCCCCATCGCCCTCGAGGCCGCCACCGCCCCCTCGCGCAAGGGCGCCCAGCTCGTCCCCGAGCCGTTCGCGACGCGCCTCGCGCGGCGGGTCAAGCACGCCCTCGGGGATCCGTTCGGTCTGAAGGCGTTCGGGGTGAACCTCATGCGGCTGCCCGCCGGCGACACCTCGGCCATCCACCACCGGCACACGGTGCAGGACGAGTTCGTGTACGTCCTCGAGGGCCACCCGACGCTCGTCACCGACGACGGCGACGTGCAGCTCGCCCCCGGGATGTGCGCCGGCTTCCCCGCGAGCGGGCGGGCGCACCACCTCGAGAACCGCACCCAGCAGGACGTCGTCGTGCTGGAGGTGGGCGACCGCGCCACCGGCGATCAGGTGATCTACCCGATGGACGACCTCATGCTCGTGCCCGGGCCGGACGGCCGGCGGCGCTTCGTGCACAAGGACGGGACGCCGTACTGAGCGCCGCGCTTGGCGGTCCGGGCCGGCGAGGGTAGGTTCGGGCGGATGCCGCCGCCCGAGCGCCACCTGCTCCTCGCCCGCCACGGCGAGACCGACTGGAACGCGGCCGGGCGCCTGCAGGGCCAGACCGACGTGCCGCTCAACGCGACGGGGCGGGCGCAGGCGCTCGCCCTCGCGGCCCGCCTCCGCGCCGAGGGCATCCGCGCCATCGCCTCGAGCGACCTCTCCCGCGCGCGCGGCACCGCGGAGATCGTGGGCGGGGCGCTCGGCCTGGAGCTCGCGCTCGTCGACGCGGACCTGCGCGAGCGCGGCTACGGCGCGTGGGAGGGGCTGACCCGCGGCGAGTGCGAGGTGCGCCACCCCGACGCGTGGGCGCGCCACCTCGCCGACCCGCGCACGCCGCCGCCCGGCGGCGAGACCCACGACGCGCTCCTCGCGCGCGTGGTGCCGGCCGTCCACCGGGTCGCCGAGCGCCTCGCCTCGCCCGCGTTGCTCGTGACGCACGGTGGAGTCATCCGGGCGTTCCTCTCCGCCGTCCTCGATGCCGGCCCCGGCGGCCGGGTGGTCGCGCCGCGCCTCGTCCCGAACGGCGGCGTGTGGCGCGTGCGCCTCGTGGCCGGCCGCGTGATCGGCGCCGTCGCGCTCGACGGCATCGAGCCCTGATGAGAGCACGTGAACCAATCCCCTCCCGTCGCCGCGGCGGCCGATCCGCGTCGCATCGCTTCGTTGCTCCTCCCTCACATGCCGACGGGCATGCTCGGTCGTCGCGCCTCGCGCTGCTCGCGTCTCGACCGCCTGGCTCGGTCCGGGGATTGATTCACGCGCTCTGAGCGCCAGCCCCGACCCCACCGGCACACCCCGCGGCGGTGCGTGACGCGCCGAGGGTGCCACGCCCGCGGCGCCCGCTGCGGGGGGCGAGGCGCGACCTCGCTCGCCCCGGGCGGTGCCGGCTTGACGGATCGTCAATCGGCGCCACGCCGAATTCGGCGCGCTGTACCCGGACGAAGGATTGCCGGTGCCCCGGACAGCACAAAGAACCGCTGACCACCCCGATTTCCGGGAGGAGCGCGCATGAAGAAGACCACGAGCAGGTCCCAGCCGGACACCGCCCCGAAGGCTTCCCGCCGTTCGTTCCTGAAGAAGGCCGCCCTGGGCGCGGCGGGCGTCGCGGCAGGGGCGGCGGCGCCGGCCATCCACGTCGCGCAGGCGCCCATCACGCTGCGCTTCCAGAGCACCTGGCCGCAGAAGGACATCTTCCACGAGTTCGCGCAGGACTACGCGAAGAAGGTGAACGAGATGTCCGGCGGGCGCCTCAAGATCGAGGTGCTCGCGGCCGGCTCGGTGGTGAAGGCGTTCGACCTCCTCGACGCGGTCTCGAAGGGCACGCTCGACGGCGGCCACGGCGTGGTCGCCTACTGGTACGGCAAGAACACCGCGCTGGCGCTGTGGGGCTCCGGCCCCGCGTTCGGGATGGATCCGAACATGGTGCTCGCCTGGCACCACTACGGCGGCGGGCGGCAGCTCCTCGAGGAGATCTACAAGTCCCTCAACCTCGACGTCGTCTCGCTCATGTACGGACCCATGCCGACCCAGCCGCTGGGCTGGTTCAAGCAGAAGCCGGTCGCGAAGCCGGACGACATGAAGGGGCTCAAGTTCCGGACCGTCGGCCTCTCCATCGACATCTTCAACGGCCTGGGCGCGGCGGTGAACGCGCTGCCCGGCGCCGAGATCGTGCCGGCGATGGACCGGGGGCTGCTCGACGCCGCCGAGTTCAACAACGCCTCGTCCGACCGCGTGCTCGGGTTCCCCGACGTCGCCAAGATCTGCATGCTGCAGAGCTTCCACCAGTGCTCGGAGCAGTTCGAGATCCTGTTCAACGGCAAGCGCTTCCAGGCGCTGCCGACCGACCTCAAGTCCATCATCTCGACCGCGGCGCAGGCCGCCTCGGCGGACATGAGCTGGAAGGCCATCGACCGCTACTCCACCGACTACTTCGAGATGCGGGACAAGCAGGGCGTGAAGTTCTACTCGACGCGCCCGGAGGTCCTGAAGCGGCAGCTCGAGATCTGGGACGGGGTCATGGAGAAGCGCTCGGCCGAGAACCCCATGTTCAAGAAGGTGCTCGAGTCGCAGCGCAAGTTCGCGCAGCGGGCGGCGCGCTGGCAGAACGACACGAACGTGGACTTCAAGATGGCCTACAACCACTTCTTCGGCGGGAAGAAGAAGGCCACGTAGGAGCGCCGCATGCAGCGACTCCTCCTCGCGGTGGACCGGCTCTCCACCGCCGTCGGCCAGGCGTTCGCCTGGCTCATCGTGGCGATCACCGGGCTCGTGACGTGGGAGGTCTTCTCGCGGAAGTTCCTCGACGCCCCGCACGCCTGGGCCTTCGACGCGCAGATCATGATGTACGGCGTCCTGTTCATGATGGCGGGCGCCTACACCCTCGCGAAGAGCGGCCACGTGCGGGGCGACGTGCTCTACGGCTTCTTCCCGCCGCGCGTGCAGGCCGGGCTCGACCTCGTCCTGTACGTCGCGTTCTTCGTCCCGGGCGTGCTGGCGATGGTGTACGCCGGGTGGACGTACGCCGCGGAGTCGTTCGCGATCCGAGAGCACTCCACCATCACGGTGGACGGGCCGCCCATCTATCCGTTCAAGGCGGCCATCCCGCTCGCGGGCGGGCTCCTCCTGCTGCAGGGTGCGGTCGAGATCGTCCGCTGCCTCGCCTGCCTCCGGGCCGGCGAGTGGCCGTCGCGCACCCAGGACGTGGAGGAGGTGGACGTCGACAAGCTGAAGGAGCTCGTCCACGTCAAGGACGAGGACCTCGCCGCCCTCGACGCGCTGGTGGTCCGGCGCGAGGGCGGCGCCGCGGGGCCGGGCGACGAGCCGCCCGAGGCGGGTCGGAAGGACACGCGGCCATGAGGAAGGAGCTCTGGTTCGGCCTCGGCATGATGGCGGTGATCGTCGCGATCACCGCGTGGATCATGCCCGCCCCGGCGCAGATGACCGGCGGCCACCTCGGGCTGCTCATGCTGTCGCTCGTGGTGGTCGCGATCATGCTGGGCTTCCCCACCGCGTTCACGCTCATGGGCATGGGCGTGCTCTTCGCGTGGCTGGCGTACCGCTTCGACAACCCCGCCATCGCCACGCAGCAGACGCTCGACCTCATGGTCCAGCGGACCTACGCGGTGATGACGAACGACGTCCTCATCTCGATCCCGCTGTTCGTGTTCATGGGGTACCTCGTCGAGCGGGCCAACCTCATCGAGCGGCTGTTCAAGAGCCTCCACCTCGCCATGGCCTTCGTGCCGGGGTCGCTCGCGGTCGCCACGCTCGCCACCTGCGCGCTGTTCGCGACCGCCACCGGGATCGTCGGCGCGGTGGTGACGCTCATGGGCCTGCTCGCCTTCCCGGCGATGCTCCGCTCCGGCTACGACATCAAGCTCTCCGCGGGGGCGATCACCGCGGGCGGCTGCCTCGGCATCCTCATCCCGCCCTCGGTGATGCTCATCCTGTACGGCGCCACCGCCGGCGTCTCGGTGGTCCAGCTGTACGCGGGCGCGTTCTTCCCCGGCCTGCTGCTCGCCGGCCTGTACATCGCGTACGTGGTGCTGATCGCGCGGCTCCGGCCGTCGCTCGCCCCGCCGGCCACGCTGGAGGAGCGGACGGTCACGCTGCCGGAGCCCTCTCGGATCCTGGCGGGCGGGCGGCGCCGGCTGGCCGTCCCGGCGCTGCTCGGGGCGCTGGCGCGCCCGCGGCCCGGCGTCGGGCGCCGCTGGGCGGGGCGCCAGCTCGCCGCCGCGCTCCTGCCGGCGGCCGCGCTGGCCGCCGGGATCGGCGTCGTGCACGGCGTCGTGACCGCCGAGCGCGTGGTGGACACCGGCGGCCTCGTCGAGGTGGGCGACGGCGACGCGGCGGCCGAGGAGACGTACCAGGGGGCGGAGCTCGCGCCGCTCGAGGACGACGGCGCTCCGGCGGAGGCCGGGGCCGAGCCGGTGCCGACCGCAGGGGACGACGCGAAGGTGGAGGAGGTCCGCGAGGCCGGCGCGGAGGCGCGGGTGCCGGCGGCGCCGGCGGACCGCAAGCCCGCCCCGGCGGCGTTCTGGATCGCGGTCGCTGCGGCGCTGGCCGCGCTCGCCGTGCACTACGGCATCTTCACGCTCGAGCGGCTCGAGATCCTGAAGATGCTGCTCACCAGCTTCTTCCCCCTGACCACGCTCATCCTCGCCGTGCTCGGATCGATCGTGTTCGGGTGGGCCACGCCGACCGAGGCGGCCGCGCTCGGCGCCGCCGGCGCGATGGTCCTCACCGGCGCCTACCGGCAGTTCAGGTGGTCGGTGCTGAAGGAGTCGGTGTTCCTGACCGCGAAGACCACGGCCATGGTGTGCTGGCTGTTCGTGGGCTCGTCGATCTTCTCGGCGGCGTTCGCGCTGCTCGGGGGCCAGGGGCTCATCGAGCGGTGGGTGCTCGGGCTCGACCTCACGCCCATCCAGTTCATGGTGCTGGCGCAGGCGATCATCTTCCTGCTCGGCTGGCCGCTGGAGTGGACCGAGATCATCGTGATCTTCATGCCCATCTTCATCCCGCTGCTCGGGCACTTCCAGATCGATCCGCTCTTCTTCGGCCTCCTGGTGGCGCTCAACCTCCAGACGGCGTTCCTCTCGCCCCCGGTGGCCATGGCGGCGTTCTACCTGAAGGGCGTCGCGCCGCGGCACGTGACCCTGAACCAGATCTTCGCCGGGATGATGCCGTTCATGGCCATCCAGATCCTGGCGCTGGTGCTGCTCTACGTGTTCCCGCAGATCGGGCTCTGGCTGCCGCGCGTTCTCTATCGGTGAACGCGCCAGGGCGCGGTGCGCCGCCGTACCGCCGGGGTGGACCGGCGCCGCTCAGCGCGGCGACGAGGGGCCGGTCCAGGGCTCGTGGGCGAGCCCGTACTCGCCCACCACCGCCTCGCCCTCCGCGGACACGCGGATCAGCCGGAACGACACGCGCGTGGCGGAGCGCCGCCGCTCGAGCGCCGCCACCGAGAGCCAGACGAGCGTGCCGGTGGTCCGGTCGAGCGGCACGTCCTCGACCCGGATCGGCGGGTCGTCGCCGGCGCGGGCCAGCACGTCGAACCGCGCGCCCTCGGCGCCGCCGAGGGCGCGCACGTCCAGCACGGCCGCCATGACCTCGTCGTCCGGCCAGACGGCGCAGGGGACCACCTGGCCCGCGGCGATGGGGTACCGGTGCACGCGCAGCCCGTCGCGCTCGAGCCGGTCGAGCACCGCCGCGGTGGTGGGCCCCGGCACGGCGCCGGCCCGCGCCAGCGCGGCGACGCCGCCCGCCAGGTCGGCGAGCCGTCCCGCCCGGCCGGCGCACGCCTCGCAGGCGAGCAGGTGTTCCTCGATCGCGTCCCGGTCCGCGGGCGCGAGGTCGCCGGCCCACCAGTCCGCGAGGTCGTCCCAGCTCGGGCAGCGAGGTCCGGGGCTCATCCGGCGGCCTCCTCCAGGCCGAGGCAGGTGCGCAGGCGGCGCAGCGCGCGGTGGCGCAGGACGCGGACGTGACCCGCGCTGAGCGCGTGGTCGCGCGAGATCGCCTCGGCGGGCTGCTCCGCGTAGAACGTCGCGACCACGACGGCCCGCTCCCGGGCGGCGAGCGCCTGGAGGCAGCGCGCGAGGCGATCGCGCGGGAGCGGGTCGGCCGGCGGGTCGTGCGGCGCGGGGAGGGGCTCGGCGGCGAGGAGCGCCTCGCGGCGGCGCTCGCTCCGGACGGCGCTCCCGGCGAGCTGGCGGCAGGTCGAGAGCACGAACGACGCGAGGTGGTCCGGCTCGCGCACCGCGCCGGCGCGGAGGCGCGCGATCACCGCCAGGAGCACGTCCTGCGCCAGGTCGGCCGCGGCGGCGTCGTCGCGCAGGTGACGGAGGCCGTACAGGTGGATCCGCGGGCGGAAGCGCCGGCACAGCGCCTCCTCGGCCGCACGATCCCCGCAGGCGGCGCGCCGCGCCAGCGCTCCGTCCGCCGCATCGGCCGGCGCTTCCACCGTCCCTGCCCAGCGCATGGAGCAGCGCATAACCGCGCGGTGCCCGGTGCGCCCCCGCCGCCCCTTCAGAGGCGGCGTAACGGCGGACGCGGCCGCGCCACCTCCGAGAGGTGAAGGCGCCCGGCTCTCGCGGGCGCATCGAGAGAGGGACCCCACATGATCACGAACACCGGCTCCGGAACGCGCGTCGACGAGGTCGCCGCCGGCATCTTCCGCATCTCCACCCCGATCCCGCCGGCCGCCATGCCGGGCGGCTTCAGCTTCAACCAGTACCTCGTGGTCGACGAGCAGCCGCTCCTGTTCCACACCGGGCCGAGGCGGCTGTTCCCGCTGGTGCGCGAGGCGGTCGCCGCGGTGGCGCCGGTCGAGGGGCTCCGCTGGATCGGCTTCTCGCACTACGAGGCGGACGAGTGCGGGTCGCTGAACGAGTGGCTGGCGGCCGCGCCGCAGGCGGCGCCGCTGTGCGGGCAGATCGCCGCGATGGTCTCCATCGCCGACGTCGCCGATCGGCCGCCCCGGCCGCTGGCCGACGGCGAGGCGCTCCGGCTCGGGAGCCACGAGGTGACCTGGATCGACACGCCGCACCTCCCGCACGGCTGGGAGTGCGGGTACCTGTTCGAGCGGAGCACCGGGACGCTCCTGTGCGGGGACCTCTTCACGCAGCCCGGCCGCGCCGACGGACCCGCCGTGACCACCGGCGACATCCTCGCGCCGAGCGAGGCGCTCCGGCGCGGGCTCGACTACTTCAGCGGGACGCGCCACCTTGCGCCGCTCATCGAGAAGCTCGCAGCGCGCCGGCCCACGAGGCTCGCGTGCATGCACGGGCAGGCGTGGGAGGGCGACGGCGCGGCGCTGCTCCGAGCGCTCGGCGACGCGCTGGGATCCTCGGCCGCCTCGCCCTGACGGGCCGCGGCCGCGCTGGTTGCACCGGCGACCGCGTCGCACGCCGCCGCCGCGAGCCGCACCCTCCCGCTCGGCGGCGCGGGTCGCGGCCGTCCCGATGCGGGCGAGGTCGTCACGTCAGGGCCGTGCGCCCGCCGGCGACGGGGCGGGCTCGAAGAGCTCGATGGGGTTTCCGTCCGGGTCCTCGATCTGGACCTGTCGGCCGCCAGGGCCCGTCTCCACCTCGTTGCGGAAGCGAACTCCGGCGTGCTTCAGCGCGACGATGAGCCCGGGGAGATCGTGGACCCTCAGCACCACGCGGTTCCAGCCGCCCGGCTCCTGCCGTCGACCATCGGGCATGGGCCGCGACCCGGATGCACCCGGGCCGCTGAGCAGGATGCTCACCTCGCCGAGCGAGACGTTGGCGAACGCGGGGAGCTGCTGGTGCTGCAGCTCGAACCCGAGCTGTCGCGTGTAGAACGCCACCGAGCGAGCGACGTCGCTCACCTGGTAGCGAACGCCGTGAACGCCCTGCACGAACGGGGTCGTGGCGGTGTGGGCCATGCGCGCCTCCTTGCTCGCCCGGATGTCTGATGCCGCCGCCCGGCTCGCGCAACGCGAAGCGACCCGCGTGCCACCCCCGCTGGACGACCAGCGGACCGACCGCCGATCCGGTCCGCGCGCCACCATGAGCTCGCCCGCGGGACCGCGCCCTCGCGGCACGGGAGGGGCGGAGCCAAGGACCACTTGCGACCCGGGAGCGCGCCCGGCATCTCAGCGCGCGGAGGTCGTCATGAACGAACGCGTCCTGGTCCTGGGCGGCGGCGTCGGCGGCAACGTCGTCGCGGCCGAGCTGCGCCGGCTGCTCCCACCGGAGCACCGGATCACCGTGGTCGAGCGCTCGGATACCTTCGTGCTCGGGGCCTCGCTCCTGCGGCTCATCGTCGGCGAGGCCCGCCCCGAGGACGTCACGCGAGCCATCGCCGGGCTGTCGCGCCAGGGCATCGAGGTGGTGATCGGGGAGGTGGAGCGGATCGACCCCGAGGCACGGCGCGTGACCGTCGGAGCGCGGCAGCTCGAGGCGGACCACCTCGTCGTCGCGCTGGGCGCCGACCTGGACGCGGCGGCGATCGCCGGGCTGGTGGAGGCGGGACACTCGTTCTACGCGCTCGAGGGCGCGGTCGCGCTGCGGGACGCGCTCGCCCGCTTCGACGGGGGCCGGATCGTCGTCCTCACCGCCGCCCCGGCCTACAAGTGCCCGGCCGCGCCCTACGAGGCGGCGATGCTGATCGAGGGGAGCCTCCGGCGCAGGGGCGTCCGCGGCCGGTCCAGCATCGACCTGTACGCCGCGGAGCCGGCGCCGATGGGGGTGGCCGGTCCGGCGGTGTCGGCCGCGGTGCGCGGGCTGCTCGGAGCCAAGGGCATCGCCTACCACCCGGAGCACCAGGTCGTACGCGCGGACGCTTCGGCGCGCCGCCTGCATTTCTCGAGCGGAGCATCGACCGACTACGACCTGCTCGCATTCGTCGCGCCGCACCGCGCCCCTCGCGCCGTGCGGGAGGCGGGCCTCACCGGCGAGAGCGGATGGATCCCGGTCGATCGCGCGACGCTCCGCACCCGCTTCGAGCGCGTGTGGGCCATCGGCGACGTCACCGGGATCCCGCTGAAGATGGGGAAGCCGCTCCCGAAGGCCGCGACGTTCGCTCGCGGGGAGGCGGAGGTCGTGGCCCGCGCGATCGCGTCCGAGGTGACCGGCGGCGAGCCCGCCGGCGCCTACGCGGGCATGGGCGAGTGCTGGGTCGAGACCGGCGGCGGCATGGCCGCGTTCGGCCACGGTGACTTCTTCGCCGAGCCGACGCCGGCCGTCTCGCTGGAGCCGCCGGGTGTCGAGGCCCACCGCGCGAAGGAGGCGTGGGAGCGGGAGTGGCTGGGGCGGTGGGGGTGATTCCCGTGACCGGCCGCCTCGCTGCGGCTGCCCGCGCTCGCGGGGAGGGCGGCGAGGAAGCGGCCTTCGCTCGCGCCCTGGCGCGAGATCAGGCTTCGGTCAGGACGTGACCGGGACCGCCCCGTACCTTCTCGCGCGTGACGCCGACGTGCGCACGAGGAGGACGGCCATGTACCCTTACCTGACGGACACGACGAGCGCGGGAGAGGTCCTCGACCACCCGGTCCGCGCCCGGATGAACGCGTGGATCTTCCGCGCGCTGGATGGCTACGCGCATCGCAAGTACCAGCGCGTGAAGCGCGAGCTGTTCGGAGGGCTGCCGCGAACGATCGTCGAGATCGGGGCGGGCAGCGGCGCCAGCTTCCGCTACCTGGCGCCGGGGACGCACGTGATCGCGATCGAGCCCAACGTGCACATGCACGCGAGCCTGCGCGCGGCAGCCGCCCGGTGCCAGCTCACGGTCGACGTGCGCGCGGGCGCGGGGGAGCGCCTGCCCCTGCCGGACCGGAGCGTCGACGCGGTGATCTCGAGCCTGGTCCTCTGCACGGTCTCCGATCCGGCGCGCGTGCTGGCGGAGATCCGGCGAGTGCTCCGTCCCGATGGCCGCTTCTGGTGCGTCGAGCACGTCGCGGCGCCGGTGGGGAGCCGGGTCGCGCGCCTGCAGCAGGTCGTGGAGCGTCCGTGGAGGTGGCTCTTCGAGGGCTGCGACACCCACCGCGACGTCGCCGGGCTCCTGCGTGCAGCCGGGTTCGCCGCCGTCGAGATCACGCCGTTCACGCTGCGCACGGCGCTCCTGCCGATCCGCTCGCAGATCGCCGCGGTCGCGGTCAGGTGAGCGCGGGCCGGGGCCGGGCGGCCGCCCGCGCGAGGAGCGCCAGGAGCTCGCGCTCGAGGGTCGGCCGGCCGCCGAACAGGAACGCGTGGTCCTCGCCGGGGACCTCGACGAGGCGTGCGCCGGGGATCTCCGCGGCGAGCGCGCGCCCGTTCCCGACGCGGACGACGTGGTCGCCGGTCGCGTGCAGCACGACGGCGGGCGCTCGCACCCGCGCCAGCAGCGGCCGGACGTCGATCCCGAGGTTCATCTCCAGGAGCTCGAGCGCCGCGCCGGGGCTCGCGCCCTCCTGCTCGGCCCGGGCGGCCCAGACGCGGAGCGGCGCCGAGAGGTGGCGGGCGGGAACGATCGCCTGCAGCGTCGCGCCGGCGCCCCAGCCCCGCGCGATGTACGCGCGCAGCGACGCGATCTCGGCCCCGCTCCAGCCGGCAGGGTGGTCCGGCGCGGCCGACATGCGGGCGAAGGCGCCGACGAGGGCGAGGCCGCGCACGCGGAGCGGACGGGTCACGGCGAACGTGAGCGCCAGCGGGCCACCCTCGGAGAACCCGACGAGCACGGCGCCCGGGGACCGCACCGCGTCGAGGACCGCCTCGAGGTCCTCGACCCGCTGCGGCAGCTCCGGCAACGCCTTCACGCGGTCGCTCGCACCCGTCCCGCGCTTGTCGAACAGGATCACGCGGGCGCGCGCGGAGAGCGCCCGGACGAGCTCGGACGCTCCCCGCAGCTCGAGGGCGGCGCGCATGCCCAGCGACCACCCGAGCACCAGGACCACGTCGAGTGGACCGTGTCCGGCGGTGCGGTACGCCACGTGGACGTCGCCGGAGCGGACGTAGGCAGGGCGCGCCTCCGCCGCCGTGTCGGCCGGGTCCGGCTCGGTCTCCACGACCTCGCCCACGAACCGGTATCCCTGCCGCGCGTGCGTGCGCAGCAGGCCGCGATCCGCCGGGCGGAGCGCGCGGCGCGCGAGGCTCACCGCGCGCTGCAGCGACGCGTCGGTGACGATCGCGTCCGGCCAGAGCTCCCGCAGCAGCTCGTCCTTCACGACCAGGCGATGCCGGTTGCGGACGAGGTAGGTGAGCACCTCGAAGACCTGCGGCTGGAGCGCCCTCGGCTCCCCGGCGACGCGCAGCTCGCGCCGCGCCGGGTCGAGCTCGTACGCTCCGAACCGCCAGGTCATGCGCCCCATGTAGCGCGCGAAGCGCGCTCGCCGCCCGCGCAGGACCCGCCAGGGCGGCGAGCGGGCGGGCGATCGGACGGGACCGAGCCGATCCGAGGCGGCGGCTCAGCTCGGCAGCCGGACCGTCAGCTCCAGCTCCACCTGCAGATCGGGTCCGGCCAGCGCCGCCACGCCGACCCCGGTGATGCACGGGCGGGCGCCGTCGAACAGCTCGAGCAGGGGAGGGAACATGGCGTGGAGCCGGTCGGGCGTGAGGTCGGTCACGAAGCAGCGGGCCATGACGATGTCGTGCGGGGTCGCGCCCAGCGCGTCGAGCGCGGCGCGGGCGTTTGCGGCCACGATGCGCGTCTGCTCGACGAGGTCGGCGGGCGGGGCCTCGCCTCCCGGACGCCACGCTACCTGGCCCGACACGTACGCCATGCGGCTGCCGGGCTCGACCACGGAGATCTGCGAGTAGCCTGCAGCCCCGGCGTCGGGCAGGGAGGGCGGGTTCAGGCGAGCGATGGGAGAGGTCATGAGATCACGAATCCTGTAGAGTAGTGGAAGTCGCTGCGGAGCAGTCAGGCGGACTCTACATACGTAGAGGATCACCACGTGTCAACGCGTCCCGGCGATCGAACCCGAGGGAGGGCCATGAGCTCGGCCGACAGGAAGAAGGCCCGCGCGCCCCGCGCCCCGAAGGACGCCGCCACGGCGGACCGGTCCGACCGGCGCGTCGTGATCCTGGAGGCGGTGCTGGAGCTGCTCGCGACGCGGGGGCTCGAGGGCGTGACCCACCGCGCGGCGGACGACGCCGCCGGGCTGCCCCAGGGCTCGACGACCTACTACTTCCCGAAGAAGAGCGCGCTGCTCGTCGCGGCCGCCGACCACCTCGCCGCCCTGCTGGAGAAGGAGTGCGACGAGCTGCAGGTCGGGTTCGCCGAGCGCGCCGCTCGGCAGGGCCTGGACGCCGCCATCGCCTACGTGGCCGACGAGCTCGCGGCGTACGCCGACGACACGCGCCACCTGTTCCTGGCCCGCGTCGAGCTGACCATGGCCGCGGCGCGGCGCGAGGACCTGGCCGGCGTCGGCGAGCGCCTCACCGCCGCGGCGCGCCGGCCCATCGCGTTCTTCGTGAAGCTCATCTCGCACGGGCGCGCCGACGCGCCCATCGAGACGTGCGCCGGCCTCATCGACGGCATCACGCTCATGTACGCCATCGGCCAGGGGCCGAGGCCCACGACCGAGCAGGTCTCGGCCGTGCTTCGCGCCGTGCTGTGAGCGCCCGGACCTCGGGCTCAGCGCGCCGCCACGGACAGGTGCCGCACTTTGTCTGGATTGCGCACCACGCAGCGCTCGAGCGGTGACAGCCGGTCCAGGGTCAAGAGCAGCGCGTAGGACAGGTCCTCGGCGAGCTCGGTGTGCGCGTCCGGCCGGAGCGGGCCGTGTCGAGCACCGGCTCCGGCAGCCACGGGCCGACGTACTCCTCGTGCCGCGCGCGCGCCGAGCTCAGCATGTCGAGGCAGATCCGCGTCGTCGTTCTCAGGAGGAACGCTCCCGCGTCCGCCACCCCACCGCGGTCGGCTCCGTGCCAGCGCGCGTAGGTCTCCTGCACCGCGTCGTGGGCGTCGGCCATCGAACCGAGCATGCGGTACGCCAGGCCGAGCAGCCGCCCGCGATGTGGCTCGATGCTCTCGGCAGGGCTCGAGGTCATGGGCAGAAGCTCAGGTCATTCCGGGCGGGCGGACGCGGTGCGGCGGGACCGGACCCGCGCGAGCGCGCCCAGCGCGGTGGCGATCATCCCCACCACCACTGCGACGACCCCTCCGGCGAGCCCCTGGCCTGTACCGAGGCCACCCTTTGCGGTGGCCACCACCTGCCCGCCGATGATCGCCGCAAGCGGCCCCATCACCAGCGCCAGCGCGGCCCCGCGGCGGCGCTCGCGACCGACGGATCGAGCGGCGCGGGAGAGGGCCAGCCCTCCGCCAACCGCGCCGATGAGTCCCACCAGGACGCCCACCTGAGCGGTGATCCGCTGGGGCGTCAGCGTATACGCGGCGACCGGGCCCGGCGGGTCCGACACCTGCGCGGCTGCCGCTGCCGGTGCTGCGAGCGCGACGATCGCAACGAGCGCTGCGGCGGCAGCCAGCTCCGTGAGTCCAGACAGCAGCCCTGCGCAACGCTCCCGCACTCCCGATCCGAACATGTCTCCTCCTCGCAGCGCGAAGGACGGGACAGGGCTTCGGGATGTGACATGCGGCGAGGGCTACGCCCCCGCAGGTCGCTCCGGGGGCGGCGCGCCGGCGGCGCTACTTGTCGCGGTAGGTGATGCGCCCGCGCGTCAGGTCGTACGGCGACAGCTCCACCTTCACGCGATCGCCCGTGATGATGCGGATGTGGAACCGCTTCATCTTGCCGGACGGGTAGGCCAGGACGACCGGCCCCTGGTCGAGCTTCACGCGGTACATGCCGCCGCTCGACTCCTCGACGCGCCCCTGAACCTCGATGCCAGCTTCCTTCTCGCTCAAACGCTCTCCAGTCGGTGAACCCGGATGTAAAAGAAACCCGCCTCGCGGCGGGAGTTCCCGGGGTGTGGCGGCGCCCCGGCCCGGACCGGGCTCCTGGCGCTGCGTGGGCATCATATAGCCCATCCTGCAACAGGATGGCCACTCGCGATCGACCGTGCGAGCCACCGCTGCGTCTCCCGGTCCCGGGGACGGGGCTGCGGCGTTGACTACACGGGCCTACACGTCGCCCGTCCGCGGAGGGCAGCCTGGCCGTTGCCGGCGGAATGCCTGAAGTCCTGCTTTAGCGCGGCGGAACGCGGACGCTTGTACCCACCGGCGCCCCGGCGCGCGCCCACGGCGAAGCTACTTCTCGTCCGGGACGATCTCGAACCAGAACTTCTTGTGCGTGAGCTCCGGGGTCTCCCGGGTGACCTCGTTCGAGTCGTTCTTCATTCCCTTGAGCACCGCGTGAAGCTGCTCGGTCGGAAGGTGCTCCTGCAGGAAGATGAGGGCCTGCTTCTCGTCTCGCCACCCGTGGTCCCGCGGGTAGTGCTCCATCAGAAACTCTCGCAGATCCACCACCTTCAGCTTGCGGCGCTCGACGGTGGTCCACTCCTTCGTGAGTCCGAGCTGGATCTTCATGCTTCGCTCCTATCGTTGGACGGGCGCGACTTCCAGCGCCTCGAGCTGCGAGGGGAACAGGCGGAGCCATTGTGCCACGAGGGGGCCCGGCTGCAAGGCGCGCCATGCCGCGCGGCTAGCGGGGGCGCGGCGGTGCCAGCTTCGCCTTCTCCGAGGCGGGCACGGCAGCCAGGCAGGCGCGGCCCGCGGCCTGGACCCGGGCCTCCGTGGGCGCCGCCGCCGACGCCGCCAGCTCGCCGGCGAGGCACTCGCACATCGTCGCGGTGACCTGCAGCGCACGGCGCCGGACGGTCTCGGCATGCACCCAGCTCTCCATGCACTGACCGTACGTGGTGAGCCAGGTCGACCTGTTCTTCGCGCCCGGCGGCACGTAGTCCTCGGGGGTGGCGCGCCGGCCGGCGTTGATGGTCGACACGAACAGCGCGCACTGCGCCTCGGAGCGGAAGAAGAGGTGCACGCCGCCCTCGCCACAGTCCACGGCGAACCCGACCGAGGCCTCGGGACCGCTCCGGACCACGGTACAGGCCCTCCCGCGGCCCTGGCTCGCCCGCGCCCACCCGGCGCTCACATGGGCGAGGACGTCATCCAGGCTGTCCTCGGCCTGCTGGCACCCACCGTAGCGGGTGTCCGACACCTGGCGAGCGTACCAGTACGCGCGCGCGTCCAGCGGCATGGCGGAGAGGAGGAGCGCTGTAGCGAGGGCGACGGTCTGAGCGTGCACGCGAGGTGCTCCACGGTGGGTGAGGGGGAGGCCGTTCGCAGCGGACCATCTTGCCTCACGCGGAGCTCCGGAGGCCAGGCCCGAGGTGTCCTCGAAGTCGATGTGGAAGTGCTCGTCGTGCCGCACCCGGCTGTACGGCGATTCCTCACCAGGACCCTCGCCCCGCGATGCGGGAGACTCGCGCCAACATGCCGGAGCAGCCGGACCCCGTCACGGAGAGTCGAACGAGCGTCCGTGACGAGGCAGCTCGTTGCACGCACCCGGGGACGCAAGGCGCGGTAGGCGTCGGGTCGAGCCCGAGCGGATGATGCGACCGAGGCAAGGCGTGAAGAGCGCGCTGGCGTGGGTGGGATACTTCACCGTCGGTCGAGTTCCCGGCGAAGTCCTCGGGCCACCCCTGTCGCAGCCCCTCAGGTGTGCGCCAGGTAGCGGTCTTCCCCCGCGACACATTCGCTCCGAGCCTGCAGCAGCACCCGGAAGGCAAGGACGTGCGTGACCAGCAGGAGTGGCACGCCGAGCGTCGGCAGGAAGTACGCCGCCCCCAGTTGCCCCGGCACGAGCCCGGCGCGGGCGGCCTGGTAGAAGGCGTTCACGAGATCGGCCAGGCCCCAGACATTGAAGACCCACGCGATCACGACGCCTGGCGCGCGTGGCAGCAGTGACAGGGCGAGCACGGCGAGCGCCGCCGCCACGAGGTCCCCGTAGGCGGCGGGGTGCGCGAAGGCGGCCGGCAGGTCGGGCGAGACGACGCCGGGGACGAGGAAGGCCATCCCGAGAAAGCGGAAACCGTGCAGGGCGAGCAGCGGTCGCAACGCCTCGGCTCGCGACCGGTGCCGAAGCGCCGGCCAGATGTATCGGGTGCCGACCATGCTCCACGCGACGATGCTGAACGCGATGCTCGCGAAGAAGGCGATTCGTGACACCATGAGCGTCTCCTCAGGTCGATTCCAGATCCCGGACTCGAGCGCGACTCGTGGGTTCGATGTGCCGGGCAGCTCGGATATGGTACCGACCGGTACCAACGTCAAGGGCGGCGCGGGTCCCGGTTGTGGTACCAGGTGGTACCGCTCGCCGCGGAGGGATGATGGTACGCTTCGGTACCGCCCGAGGAGCGGCCCGCATGCGAGCGAAGCCGGCGCGAGACGACAGGCAGGGGGAGGCGGACGAGCCAGCGCTCCGCCGGCGAATCCTCGAGGCAGCCTTCACTGCGTTCGCCGAGCTCGGCTACTCCGGGACGAGCACGAGCGAGATCGCGACGCGCGCGCACGTGTCGAAGCGGGACCTCTACACGCACGTGGGCAACAAGCTCCAGCTGCTCATCGAGTGCATCCGCGATCGGTCGGCGCGATTCCCGGTTGCCGCCGAGCTTCCCGACTCGGCGGACCGGGAGATGCTCCAGGCCGCGCTCACGAGATTCGGCCAGCGGTTCCTCGCGGAGGTGACGGACGCGAACGTCGTCGAGACGTTCCGGCTGGCCATCGCCGAGGCGAACCGCGCACCCGAGATCGCCCGGGCCCTCGAGGAGCTCGGGCGAGAGAAGGTTCGCTCCGCCCTCCGCGGCGCGCTCACGAAGGCGCGTGACAGCGCACTCGTCGAGGGCGAGCCCGAGGAGATGATCCGGGAGTTCCTCGCGCTCCTCTGGGCAGACCTCGCCATCAGCTTGCTCCTCCGGACCGTGAAGACGCCCGGCGAACGCGAGATCGCGAGGCGCAGCGCCGCCGCCGCGAGGGCGCTGCTCGCCCTCCATCCGAGCCCGGTCGGCGGGCGCGCGCGTCGAAAAGGACGACATGCGAAGAATGAAGCCTCCTAGAGCGGGTTCGACCTCGCCCGGGTCGAAGGACAGCGATCCGGTCCTCGAGCTGCGAAGCGCGGCGGCATGGGATGCATGGCTCCGGGCAAACCACGATCGGTCTGCCGGCGTCCTCCTCCGCATCCCGAAGAAGGGGGCGAGCGACGGTACGCTCACGTACGCGGCAGCGCTCGAGGCCGCGCTGGCCTGGGGATGGATCGATGGCCAGAAGCGAGCGCTGGACGACGCGGCGTGGCTGCAGCGCTTCACGCGTCGCACCCGGCGGAGCCCGTGGTCCAAGATCAACCGCGCCAAGGCCGAGGCGCTGATCGCGAGCGGCCGGATGCAGGAGCCTGGGCTCGCCGAGGTCGACCGCGCCAGGCGCGACGGGCGATGGGAACGCGCCTACGATGGCGCAAGGACATCGGCCGTCCCCGCCGATCTCGCCGAGGCGCTCGATGCCAATCCTCGTGCTCGCGCCTTCTTCGAGGTCCTCGATGCCGCGAATCGCTACGCGATCCTCTACCGGGTCACGACAGCCAGGCGCCCCGAGACCCGCGCGAACCGGGTCGCGACGTTCGTGGCGATGTGCGCGGCACACCAGACGTTGCACCCCGCCAAGGCGAAGAGAGGGAAGGCGAAGCCCAGGTCCGCGTGAGGGCGAGCTTCTTCTTCGGCCCAGCCGGCGAGGCAACGCGGCCCGCGATCATGGTCGTGCAAGCCCGCAATTGACGCAACGGCGCGCCGAGAACTGGTGTTTTCGGATGCCGGGAAGCGCCAGCTCATACCGACGCACCATGAACCGCTCTCCGCATGACGGGCACCGGAACGACGCGAAGCGGGCGTCTGCCCACCACAGCGCCGCGAGCAAGCCGGCTCCGGCGATCATGAAACCAAGCGGTGATCCGACGAACCAAACGAGAGCGCCGCCCAGCAGCGCGGCCCCCGGGACATATCCCAGGAAGAGCCCGATCATCACCCAGCGTCGCCGACGGTAGTCCTGCCAGATGGGTGGAAGTGGTTCACGGGGCATGACTCATGGTACCTCACGGGCAGGACCTGCATCCTGAGTAGCATGGCGGTGCGTTGGCCGAGCCGCCGCCCGCGAGAACCACCGCAGTCGCGCCAGGAGCTGGGCCTCCCGTGGACGAATACGACGGCCTCGCCCGCGCTCCGCCTCGTTCGGAGAAGTCCTGCGTGGTGTTGAGCTTCGCGATGAGCACCGTCGTTGGCCCCTCCTGCCCCCAGGGTGCGCCCGACCGTCGGCTCACTCGGCTGACCGAGCGAGGCCTCGTGACGAGCGGGCGCGATTGCCGACTCCGGCGTTCGGGGTGACCCAACGGCGCTTCGTTTGCTCCGTTCCGGCGTGTGGCAGATCGGCGCAGAGTCCGTCACGAAGGCAGGCCCGGTTCCGGCCCGTCGATGTTCAGGGCCGCGCGCATCCTCCTGCGTCGCAGGCGGGCGACGACGAGGCGCCGCCTCGGGATCCATGGCAGCGCCTCGCTCGAGCTGAGCGCGCGCGCCCGGGACGGTGGCGTTCCGAGCGCTGGCGCGCAGCCGCTCCATCAGCGTCCCGCGGAACCGGTCGGCAGAGGAGGGCAGCTCCATGACACCACCGAGTCACGTCGCAGTGTCGTCGGAAACCGCGAGCCACCTCCGCGTCGTCGTCACGCATTACGGCGGGCCCGACGCGCTCGAGGTGGTCGAGGAACCGCGCCCCGAGCCGAAGGCTGGTGAGGCGCGGGTGAGGGTGCTGGCCGCAGGCGTCTCGTTGCCGGACGTCATGGCGCGTGAGGGAATTCATCCCGAGACGCCCGCGGTGCCGTTCACTCCCGGTTGGGATCTGGTCGGCGTGGTGGATCGGCTCGGCGCCGGCATCGCTGGCATCGAGCCAGGCCAGGTCGTCGCCGCGATGCCGATCCACGGCGCGTACGCGGGATGGGTCTGCCTGCCGCAGGAGGAGCTCGTTCCGGTGCCAGCGGGCGTGGACGCCGCCGAGGCCGTGTGCCTGGTGCTGAACTACATCACCGCGTACCAGATGATGCATCGCTCCGCGAAGGTCAGGCGGGGAGGGCGCGCGTTGATTCACGGTGCGGCAGGCGGGGTCGGCACGGCGCTCTTGCAGCTCGGGCGCCTCGCCGGGCTGGAGCTGTACGGGACCTGCTCGTCGCGAGGGGCGTCGGTCGTCACCGCGCTCGGCGGTACCCCCATCGACTATCAGCATCAGGACTTCGTGGAGGAGATCCACCGCCTCGCGGGCGACGGCGTGGACGTCGTGTTCGACCACATCGGCGGTGCTCACCTCTGGCATTCGCGCAAGGCGCTCCGACCCGGCGGGAAGGTGGTGGGCTATGGCCTCATCAGCTCGATTCGCGGGGAGGGGGCGCTGACCTCCAGTCGTCCAGGTCGTCGTCGGCGCTTTCGCGGAGCCGCGAGGTTCGCCCTGTACATCGCCGCCGGCTCGCTTCTCCCGGGCCGCAAGCGGGTGGTCCCGTACAGCATCCAGACATTGAAGCGGTTGAAGCCGGCATGGTTCCGGCACGACCTGATCACGCTGCTCGACCTCCTGCAGCAGCGGAAGATCGAGCCGATCATCGCGCAGCGATTCCCTCTGGCCGACGCACGGCGGGCGCAGGAACTCCTCGCCAACGGCGGCGTGACGGGCAAGATCGTGCTCGTCGGCGAAGGGGCTCGCTCGGAACCGTCGTGACGGCTCGCGATGGCCCATGAGCGCACCATCGAGAGCCCACGATGGGCACCGCTCTCGGCCGATCACGCGCTGGGGATCGAAGAGAATGGTGGGCGCTCCGAGGCGATGCGCGGAGGAGCAGCGTGACGACCGCGCGCGGCATCAGCGCCGACGCACCGGGGCGGCGCGTGCGCAGTGGGCTCACCTCGCCACCCGGGCCACCGCCCGCGCCAGGCCGCGGGCGAAGGCGCGGTCGAGCGGGGCGTGCCCTACGAGGAGCCGGTACCAGAGTGCCCCGAAGAGGACGTCCACCAGCAACTCAGGGTCGGTAGACCGGCCCAGCTCGCCGCGGCGACGCGCCCGGTCCAGCAGCCGCCGGGCGGCGTCGCGCCGACGCTCGATGAAGCGTGCGCGGAAGGCGCGGGCGAACCCGGGGTCGCGCTGCGCCTCGGCCATGAGCCCACGCAGCACCGGCGCGAGCCGCTGGTGCTCGATTGCGTCGAAGCTCGCCTCGAGGAACGCGCGGACGTCGGCCTCCAGGCTCGCCATATCGGACTCCAGGATCTCGGCCTCGGCCAGATCCGCGAGCGCCTCCAGGAGCACCTCCGCCTTGCCCCTCCACCAACGGTAAATGGTCTGCTTCCCGACGCCGGCCTGGGCGGCGATCGCCTCGACCGAGACGTCCGCCGGCGGCCGGGTGCGCGCGAGCTCCAGCGCCGCCGTCAGGATGGCCTGTCTGGCCGCGTCGCTGCGCGGGCGGCCACGGCGGGGCGCCACGGTGGCGGGGCGGGGCGGACGCGACAATCGCAGGGGAGCATATCGCTTGACGAGACGGCGTGTCTCGTTATTTCCATTACGGACCTCATCGTCTCGTAAGGGAGAACGGACCGTGGACCTGAAAGGCAAGCGGGCGCTGGTGGTGGGAGGGAGCTCGGGGATCGGCCTCGCGACGGCGCGGCTCCTGGCGGCGCGCGGGGCGCGGGTGACTGCGGCGGGCCGGGACCGGACGAAGGTCGCGGCCTTGGGAGAAGGGATCGAGGGCGCCGTGCTCGACGCCGCCTCGCCGGCCTCGCTCCAGGAGTACTTCATCGGCGCGCCCAGCATCGACCTGCTGGTGCTGGCACTCTCCGGGGGCAAGGGCGCGGGCTCCTTCCGCTCGCTCGACATCGGGGATCTGGCCGAGGGGCTCCACGCGAAGCTCCTGCCCCAGCTCCGCACCGCCCAGGCGGCGCTGCCGAGGCTCGCGCCGGAGGCGTCGATCACCTTCGTGTCCGCCGCTTCGGCGGGCGCGGCCATCCCCGGGACCGCGGGCCTGGCCGCCATCAACGCGGCGCTGGAGGCAGTGGTCCCGGTGCTGGCCGTCGAGCTCGCGCCCATCCGCGTGAACGCAGTTTCGCCGGGCCTGGTGGACACGCCCTGGTGGGATGCGAGTCCACCCGAGGTGAAGGCGGGCATGTTCGAGCAGGCCCGCAAGCGGTTCCCGGCCCGGCGCGTGGGGAGGCCGGAGGACCTGGCCGAGGTGATCGTCACGGTCGCGGCCAACCCGTACATGACGGGGACGGTCGTGACGTGCGACGGCGGCGGCCGGTGGGTCTCGGGCGCGTGAGGGGTGCTTTCTCGATGGGCTCTCAGAGCGCCCACTTCGGAACCCTGTGGGCGCTCGCGACAGCCCGTGGGCGCCCATCGAGAGCCCATGGCGCCCACAAGCCGACGCGTCAGGACCGAGCGACCTCAGCCGCCAGACTCCTGAACTCGGTGGCGAGGCCCGGCTTGTCCATCCGGCGCTCTGCGACCGCGATCATCGCGTCGTACAGCCTGCCAGCCGGATCGCTGATCGGGATGCCGTTCAGATCGAGGAACACGATGGCGGCAAGCAGCCCCGTCCGCTTGTTGCCATCGACGAAAGGCTGGTTCTGCGCGATGTGGAAGGCGTACGCCGCCGCCATCGCGAAGAGGTCCTCGTGCGCAAGCTCGCCGCCCGCAGAGGCACGCGGCATCGCGACAGCGGACTCGAGCAAGCCGACGTCGCGAATACCTAGGGCCCCTCCGTACGTCGCGAGCTGCTCCTCATGGATGAGCAACACGTCGTCCACGTCGAGGAAGACGGGGTCGGTCACTTCGCGAGCTTTCGCAGGGTTGCGTCGTGCGCAGCCATCGCGCGACGGACCGCCGTCTTCACCCTGGCCCGCCTGG
This sequence comes from Anaeromyxobacter dehalogenans 2CP-1, assembly GCF_000022145.1. Lineage (NCBI taxonomy): Bacteria > Pseudomonadati > Myxococcota > Myxococcia > Myxococcales > Anaeromyxobacteraceae > Anaeromyxobacter > Anaeromyxobacter dehalogenans. The sequence goes on along the minus strand of NC_011891.1, from coordinate 3,387,224 downwards.
CGCCTCGGATCGGCTCGATGATGAGCCGCTCGCCGTCCGTGCGCAGGTCGAGCTCGGTCTCCCGGTCGATGTCGAGGAGCTCGAGGATCGGTTTCTCGATCACGATGCCGAGGCTGTTGCCGATGGATGAGAGCTTCTTGCGCATGGAAGACTCCTTCGTTCTTACGAATGTATAACGATGAAGCCGGGCCTCGGCAAGGCAGCGGGCGCCGCTTGGAGACACGGGGAGGGCTCGAGGGCTGAGGACCCGGGTTGTGGGCCCGGGTTGTGGGCCCGAAGGTCCGAAAAGCGAAAAGCCCCGGAAAGTCCGGGGCATTTCAGTGGAGGCGCCGGGAATCGAATTCCGGTCCTTGGGCGCTCGATGGGCCCTCGGAGAGGACATTTTCGGGACAGGATGGGCGCTCGCGATGGCCCATGAGCGCCCATCGAGAGCCCACGGCGCCCACAAACTGTGGGGGCGGAGCCGGTCGCTGTCCCGCGCCACGCGATAACGGGAGACCGTGTCTCGCCGCCCGCGGCCCCCCCCCCGCCGTCCCATGCTGTCGGGGATCCAGGTATCAAGGCGCACGGGAGTTGGCGCGAGACGGGTAATCACTGCTCCGCCCGCATCTGTCGCCCGGTGCGCTGATACAATCTCACCGAGCGCGCAACGGAGAGCGATCTCTGGTGTACCGCACGATGTCAAACGACAGGGGGAATTGACCCCCAAACGACAGAACTTCTGACCCCCTCCGCCTCGGGGTTCAGTTCGCCTTCTCGGCCCTGCCGAGCAGGCCCGCCTTGCGCTTCTGCTTCAGCCTGTAGCTCTCGCCCTGGATCATCAGCGTGAAGCTGTGGTGCAGGAGCCGGTCGAGGATCGCGGCGGCGAGGATCTCGTCCCCGAACACGGTGCCCCACTGCGTGACGACCTGGTTCGTCGTGATGATCATCGCGCCCTTCTCGTACCGCCTCGCGATGAGCTGGAAGAACAGGTGCGCACTGCGCTTCTCGAACGGCAGGTACCCCAGCTCGTCCACGACGAGCAGCTTGGGCTTCGCGTAGAACGCGAGCCGCTCCGCGAGCTGGCCCTCGGTCTCGGCCTTCGAGAGCGCGCCCAGCAACGCCGTCGCGCTCGTGAAGAGCACGGTGTAGCCGGCTTCGACTGCGGCGCGCCCGAGCCCGATGGCGAGGTGCGTCTTGCCGACGCCGGGCGGGCCGAACACGAGCACGTTCTCCGCGTTCGCGACGTACCGGCTGACGGCGAGCTCGCGGACGAGCTTCTGGTCGACGCTCGGCTGGAACTTGAAGTCGAAGTCGTCGAGGGTCTTCACCGCGGGGAAGTGCGCGATCTGGATGCCCATCGCGACGCGCTTCCGCTGCTTCGCCCCGACCTCCTCGCGCAGGATCGTGTCGAGGAAGTCGAGGTACGTCGGCTCGCCCCGTGCCGCGGTCGAGAGCAACGCGTCGAGCTGCTCGCCGATGCGCCCGAGGCGGAGCAGGCCGAGGCTCTCGAGGACGCGAGCCCGCGTGATCTCGGTGCTCACGCGGCACCGCCGATCACGGCCGCGTAGTCGTCGAGCGTCCGTCCGAGCGCGGCGAGCGGCTGCGCGATGGGAACGAGGTTCTCAGCCGCAGGCCGGCGCCAGAGGCCGTCGAGGTGGGCCGGGTCGATCACCCGCGCGTGCGGCTCGAACGAGCGCGCGTGAACCGCTACGACGTCGCGGCCGTGGAAGATGCGAACCTCGTCGGCGGTGACGAGCGCCTCGACGCGGTCGCGCACGAGGCGGTGCGGAACGCTGTAGCGGACCGTGTCGATGTCGATGAGCGAGTCGTTCGCGACGCGCCGCTGCAGGCGACGGCCGTGCGTCGGGAGCGGCCGCGCGGGCAGCGACCTCAGTGCCTCGCGCTCGTCGCGCTCGAAGCGTTTCGCAGGTGCCTCGTGCGTCGTCCCGTGCACGCGGCCGTCCACGAGGAGCTGCCACGCGGATAGGTGGTCCTGCAGGTGCGCGAACGAGTTAAACCGCCGACCGGCGATCGCGTTTCGCTTCACGTACTTCACGCCGGACTCGGTCTTACCCTTGGTCCTGGCGCGGTATGGCTGGCAGGCGCGCGGCTGAACATCCCAATCGCGGCAGAACGCGACATACGCCGGGTGGAAGATCACGGTCTGCGCCTCTCGGTTGCGGCCGGCGACGAGGCAGCGCGTGTTGTCGCCGAGAACCTCGAGCGGCACGCCGCCGAAGTGGCGGAACGCCGACGCGATCCCGTCGAGCCACTCGCCCTGACGCTCGTGCAGGAACGCCTTCACGAAGATCCGCCGCGAGTAGCTCAACACCGCCGCCAGGAAGTGCACCGTCACGCGCTCGTCGGCGATCCAGACCTGGCGCTCGCCGAAGTCGATCTGCATCTGCCGGCCCGGCGCGGTCTCGAACCGGACCGTCGCAACGTCGGCGGCGCGCTGCTCGCGCCGGCGGTCCGCCACGGCACGCTGCACGGTCCTCACGCTCGCCTCAACGCCGCGCTCACCGAGCATCTGCGCGACGACCACGGCGTTGCCCTCGGCCTCGCCCTCGAATAGCGCGACCGCTTCAGCTCGCCGGACGTCGTCGAGCCGCTGCTGTGAAGGGTGCCGTTGGAGATCGGCCACCGCGCCGCGCAGGTACCGACGCACCGTGTTGCGAGCCACGCCGAGTTCGCGCGCGATCCGCTTCGCGCCCCAGCCCTTACCCGCGAGGTCACGCATCTGCCTGACCGCCTCCGCCTCGACCATCGGCACCTCCGTCGTCGGGGGTGCCACGAATCCCATCTCGCTGCCCATCTCCGCCTCCTTGCTGAGGGCAGAGGGGGTCAGAAGTTGTGTCGCAAGGGGGTCAGTTATCCTGTCGCTCTACACACGAACGCGGGGTGGGGGAGGCTAGGCGATGGAGGCATGGCTCTATGTCGATGAATCCCAGGCGCCGTCGGTAGGTGCAGCAGACGCTGGCCGGCCGTTCCGGGTCGGTGCTCTGCTTCTGGAGGAACCCGTTCCTGACGCGATCATCGCAGCGGCGCTCGCGAACCTCTCGGACGATCCGGATGCTCGTGGGAACACGATGGACGAGAAAACGCTTACGCGCGGCTACTTTCATGCATCCTTTGATTCCGCGAATGCCCATTCCAATCTGACGCAGGCAATCGTCAACGCAGGGCTCCGGGGACACTTTCAGGATATGCAGTGGCGCTTTAATCAGCCCGGCGGGAATGAGCATGGAGATTCGCAACTGCACTCATTGGTGAACCTCCTCGGAGTACTGCATGTTCTTCAAGACGACTATGACGCGGTGAATCTCGTGGTTGCGCTCAGGGGAGGGACTTTCGAGGAGGCGCACGCAGTTCGGTGGCAGAGCGAGCTATATGCGTCGCTGTTGGCGTCCGCCGCTGTGCAGCCAAATCTTCCGATACGCTTTCCGCGAGTCAGCCTAGAGCTCGCGCGCGCGAACGACGCGGGCATCCAGGTGTGCGACATGCTTCTGTGGGCTGTTCAGCGCGCACGGTACGATTTGCTGAAAGCTAAAGGCCGGAGCGAGTGGGTCGAGAGGCTCGGCCTACAGATGAGATCAGCGTCCGCAGAGCAAGCAGGTCCTCAGGCCAGCGCGGAAGGCGTACTCGGTGGTTTTCAGGAGAGGTCCTTTCTTCCGAACGTCTTCACGGCGGTGCCGCGAATACTTGAGAAACTTGGGAACGACGACGTTGCCGAGTTGCTTCGTGAGATCGAAGCCGATGTTCGAGAGGCGTCGAACAAATACGAGAACCAGAGAATCAAGCACCTTCAACAGCGACTCACGGTCGCTCTTGCATCCGTGGATGCCGCGAACGCGACCCCAGAGTCTTTCGCGGAACTGGCCAGGGCTTTCATCCTGGTCTGCGACACACTCCCGATCTACGATCCCGCGGATCCTGAACAGTGCGCGCGCGCGTGGGAGAAGCGCCGAGTGGCCGCGCTCGTCTGCAATCAGACCGACCTCCGGTGGATCTCGATGGCGCGGTTCTGGAGGCAACTAGTGAAGATCGCCCGGAACGGCGGCGCCACCGAGCCCTGAGCCAGGGCCTTCGGTGTTGGGCATTGCGCACGCTCGCTGTGTACGTTGACGCCTTCGCCCGGGCGAGTAGCGCGAGCCGTCTTCGGCCCTCGAGACTATGCGAGGAGCCGATCTCGGGATCGTGGGAGCGCGCACGATGGCGCCCACGAGAGCCCATACCGCCCACACTACGTGGGCGCGTAAGGGCGGCGGAGTCGCTGGTGTTAGGCGGCGAGTCCCAATCAGTGACAGCGCGCTAGGTATCGCAGGGAGAGTTGCCGGGCTTCCTCCGACCCTGCTGACTAGTCGAACGAGGCCACGACGCCCGGCCCCTTCTTCCACGGCCCGTCGTGCCTCAAAACGCCGGCGGAATCTGCCTTCCGCGCATACACCTCAGCGTCGTACCCGCCATCGAAAGGGGATGGGCAGTGCACCACGAGGGTCACCTGGTACCAGGGGCCGGTCGATTCGCGGGCGACATACTCGCCCACAACAGGCAGCCGCAAGAAGTCGCGACCCTCGTTTCGCCCGGGGTCGCCGGGAGCGTCGTAGGTGTGAAGGAACACCTTAGCCATTAGCACCTCCTGCGAAAGACCAACGATGCCATAGCAGTCTGACATCCGGATGCGGGCGTGAGACCAGTGGTGATTCTGACCTGCCCCCCGACTCTAGACGGCCAGCTTCGTGAGTCCGGTGAGCACGGCTCCCGACGAGTGCGCCGTGAGCAGTTGTCCGGTGCTAGTGCTCGTCTCGTTCAGTGCACGACAGCGGAGACCGCGTTGCGGGTGCGAGACGAGCCGTGCGCCGGCGAAGGGGTGTCGTCACTTGAGCATGAGGTGCACGCAAGCAGAGCCTCTTCGTCCAACGTGAGGCCGTATGCACGCCACACGAGCTTCTCGAGACGGCTGTCGATGGTCGCGAAGCGCGAAGACATCGCGTCATGCTGCTGCGGAGTCGAGGTTCGCGAATGTTCAGCCGCGCACGCCAAGAGCGCATCGACGTGCTGCTCGATGTCAGAAGCGAGTTCGGGCTCAACGTTCGCGGGGAACGGTAGAGCGTTCAGGCTGAAGATCCGAACCTCAGGGAAGACCTTCCCCTTCTGAGGGTTGGCCGTCCGGAAGAGCAGCGTCATGAGCCGCGAGTTGAGGAACCCGAGCAGCATCTTGAGGCGAACGCCAGGACTCTTTGGACGGACGGTGTAGAGCGTGTGAACGCAAAATAGTTGCTGGTCATCGTAGGTGGCCACGAGCCGCTCGCCGACTCGCCGGATCAGCAACTTCTCCGGTACGAGGAAGTGCTCAGGCGTCTGCGGCCGGTCGAGTCGTTCTCTATCGTAGTGGATGAACCGGATCGGGTCGGCCGCGTATCGTTCGATGTCTCTGCCCTTCAGTACCGGGAACGAGTCGCGCACGAACGGACGGTCGGACAAGAATCGATCGTCATCGCCGGTCTTGATGCCTTCCTTGACGTTAAGGAGCGACTCGAGCAGTACGCAGGTCTGCTGGAGGCGGGACGCGAGCGCTTCCGCTCGTCCATCCCCCGCGACGTTGATGGCGAAGTCCTTAGCGCGAGCCAGGACGTCTTGGGAGACGAGCCGCCGGTCGTAGTCGTTCGCTGCCAGGGCCCGCACGTTCCGGCCGAGTTCGACGGACGACGCCGTCGCGAGCCCCTTGCGGAACACGATGATGCACGTCGGGACGACCGCGTCGCGAAACACGCCGTCGCCGAGATCGATTACGTGCGTAAGCGTCGCCTTCTTGAGTAGCAGCTTCCGGAGGCGCTGAAACGACCGGTTCATCAGTAGCGTCGTCGGGACGATCATCCCGCATACACCATGCTCGGACAGCAGCCCGAGCGCGCGCTCAACGAACATCGCGAACAGGTCCGCGATGCCGTCGAACGATTCGTAGTGGGACTGGAGGTACTCGAGGAGCGCTGGGGCGAGGAACCCGCTCTGCAGCGACACATAGGGTGGGTTCGCAACGATGACGTCGAACCCCGGGTCTTCGCCCTGGAACACGTCCGGGAAGGCAGTCTGCCAGTCGAATGCGTTCACGGAGCACGTCTCTTCGGCCGAGGCTGTCAGTCGGAGACCGAAGTAGTCGGACGCGACGAGCGAGTTCCCGCACTTGATGTTCGGCGAAAGATCTGGGAGCGCCTTCTCATTCGAGGAGTCATACGCGGCCTTCAGGCTCGCGCCCGATTCGCCGTCGACTACCCGGAGGAGCAGCGACAGTTTCGCCACCTCGACAGCATGTGGGTCGATGTCCACGCCGTACAGGTGCGTCGTCAGGAGGCGCTTCTTCTCGCTCACGCCGAGTGGCGACGACGACGTGTCCTCGATGCCTGCCGTGCGGGACGGGGCCGCGCCCGGAGCGCCTGAACGGTTTCGGAGGAGCGCGTCGAAGGCAGAGGTCAAGAAGGACCCGGAGCCGCACGCCGGATCGAGGATTCGCAGCGGCCTTGAGGTCGTCCTGCCGTCGAGCGCCCCGGCAAACACTACTCGTATGATGAACGCCACGACGACGTCCGGCGTGTAGAAGACGCCACCCGCCTTCCTGACGAGTGGCTTCTCCTCGATCCGAACACGTCGCGTGGGGGTGAGCCGAAGGTGCTTGCCGAGAAACTGTTCGTACGCGTGCCCCAGTACGTCTAGGGGCATGACGGAGAACTCGTACGGGCTCTGAGGGTAGTACATGCGCCCGACGATCGACTTCACGGCCCTTTCCGGAATCCGAGTACGACAAGAGGCACGACCTGGAACGAACAGCCCGGAGTTGTACTTGTTGTGAGCGCGACCGAACAGCTTCGCCATGTTCCGGCCTGCGTCTCCGCTATGCGTCGCCTCGCGAAGTGTCCCGTACTGTTCCATGCCGCGGTCCTCGGCGATGCGCAGGAACAGCAGTCGGTTCAGCGTGAGCTGAACGGCGTCGTTCAGCATGGCTTCGGTCATGCGCGGCGAGCCCGACGCGAGATCCTTGGCGAGGAGTTCACGCCACACGTTCAGCTCGTCCAAGAAGGACTCGTCGACACGCGCGGTGCCCTTCTTCCGCGGTGAGGATCCTGCGAAGGCGTCGAAGGCTCCGCGGAGAACCGCCGTCCGGGAGAACAGGCCCTCCAACTCGTCCCATCGCTGGGAGTACTCCGGATACCGCATGTAGAGGACGCGAGCCGTGGAGGCGCGATCCGATGGGTGGGGGCGGATGCGGGTGTCGTAGACCGCGAACTCCTGGAAGTCGGTCAGGATGCTCAGCGGAAGGGTGGCAGACCAGGCGTAGCGCCGGAGCTGGAACGCTGGACCGGGGTCGGAGGCGAGGTCGACCGACGGCTTCTTGGCCTCGACGAAGAACTTTCGAGTTCCGCCGATGCGGAAGCAGTAGTCGGGGGCGCGCACCGACGCGCCGATACGGAGCGTCGGCTCGTGGACAACGTCCTTGTACGCCTCCGCGCAGCCGGATCGGTTTGCGACGTCCCAGCCCAGCGCGGCGAAGAACGGATCGAGGAATTCCCGGCGAAGCTGCGTTTCGTTGTACTCGGATGCGGAGTACGCGTGGCGCTGCATCTCGAAACGATGCGTCAACGACAGCACCTCCGAAGGTGCGGCCATAGAGCCCCTCCCCGAATCAGTTTCCACTGACAGAGAAGCCGCCGCGCGTTTGCAGCCGCTCGGCATCTGCCGGTACTTGGGGGCGACTCTAACGGGTGCGCGTTTGCGCGCCCCACACACTGAGGCAGTACGAAAGCCTAGCTGAACGGCTTAGCACAGGAGGGCAGGGTGTGTGTCGCCGTGGCTGCCGAACCGAGTCAAAAGCCAAAGACCCCGTTGCCCCAGTTTGTTGTGTGATGGGCGACGACGATTAAGACGTCTTGTTGATGGGGAGGTACGGTTCGCCAGTTTCAGCCAGGTGGCGGACGGCCCTGCAGAGTAGTTCGTCCAGTCGCACGTTTCCTTCCAGCACACGATACAGGTGGGATCCGTCGAGCATCACGAAGTTCGGAGATTTGCCCTTGGTGATGGCTGCGAGCGCCTCCCGCGTGTAACCGTTGACCGAGACGAACAGCCCACGGGTGAACTGAGACTTGCCTTCGATCTTTCCGCGGAACACCAACAGTTCGGACTCGTTGACCATCGTCGTGGTCCACTTCGCTTCGAGCAAGTAGACGTCTCCCGCGAACTCCAGTGAGCCGTCGATCTGTTCTCCCGCGATCCGAAACGCAGCGTTTGGGTTCAGGCCGAACAGTGCGAACAGCCCTTCCAGTAGGCGCTCAAGCCTGAGGCCCGCTACCTGCCTATCGCGGAGTTGGTGAAGTTCGAGGAACTCTGCGCGTAGAGCATCGAGAGCGCGCCGAGTGCCACCACGCGAAGCCGTAAGGTCGGACGCCGGCTGCGGGCTCGGGGACGGAGGAGGAGTGTTTGCTCCGGGTGGTAGACTCGCGAGGAACGCTGGATCCCAGAGTTCCGGAATCTTGAAGCCGAACCTCGCAACGACGTCGTTGAGCTTCGCTAGGTCGGGCGCGGTAACCGGGTTGCCCTTCTTTGATCGGTACCGCAACCCTCCGCGAACAATCGCGAGGACCAGATCGCAGAAGCGGTTCCTCCGAGCGTTGAGCGTGTTCTCGAGGAGAACCGTGACCGCGGGGAGCTTGCTAAACCCGGAGCCCTTTACTCCTGGCCAGAGGTCCCCGACGCCTGCGTCTCTGGCGGCCTCCCCGAACGTGTAAACGGCTCCGGAGGCGGGCAGGTACGGGTACAGGAGGTCCGCAAGTTCGGTGAGGGCTTGCTCCTCTACCATCGAGAGCGTCACGAGGTCATTCCAGAGAACAGGTGTCTGTCGCTCTACAGCGTCATCGGGCTAGGACGAGGGGTTCCAGCGGGCTCGTCATTCAGTCAGAACGGGAAAGGGTTCGGCGAAGAACTGTCCACCGTGTCCGCCATGTCACGCAGCAAGTAGGCGCACATCGCTGCTGACAACGCGACCACCAGCTCGGCCTCCGCGCGTCCAGGCTCCCGTCCTTCGCGGAGGTGACGGCCAACCTCCGACGCGTAGCCCCACGCCTTCTCGATCGCATGATCGAGAGGCTGAGGAATCGCGAGCTCGTCGCGATACCTCTTCATCAGCTCGCCCAGCGTAGGCTTGTGGTCGCCGACGACATCTCGTCCGAGGCACTCCAGGGCAGCCATCGCATGCTGAATGGCGCCGGTCTTGTCCGGCTTCGGTCGCTTCGAAAGGTCCTGGACCGCCTCCGCGAGTTCCGAAGCGGCCGTGCGCCTCGCTGAGCCTTGCAGGAGCTCCAGCGCGCGATGGACCGTGCTCTCGAATCCGACGTCACCACGGGTCTGGAACTTGCCGTTCACCATCTGCCAACCGATTCCGGTTTCGATGCAGATGTCGTTCAGCGCTCGCTGGTACCCGGGCGCGTCTTTGCCGGAGCGAGTGAGCAGCGCGTAGACCAACTCGGCGAAGTCGTAGACGCGGTACCAGTCGCAACTCGCGAGATGGCTAGTGGTCTCGTCCCAGACGTTGGGGTACGCGGACCAGTTGTCAGGATCGGGGACGGCGCGAACCAGCTTGCAGATTATTTCCCGCAGCGAGTGCGGGCCTACATCGCGCTCCGTGGCCTCTTCGGCCACCGCTCGACGGAAGTACGGCGTCGCGTCTTCGCGTATGGTGATATCGGCCGGAGATGCAGAGACGCCGAGTCGCCTCGAAAACAGGTCGTTCATGTGCACGCCAGCATAACGGACGCCGCCCACACGGCCTTGTGGGCCTCTTGTGGGCGGCGTCCGAAAACCCCAGCAACTTCAAGTTGAGGCGCCGGGAATCGAACCTTACTGGCAGGGCTCATCCACTAGGCGACAGCCCACAGCTTTGCGCCCAACAGCCCGGTATAAAGGTTCCTTCCCGCTTGGTTGTGCCCCGCCGTTCCCCCGCTTGTCCCGCGAATCCCATTCGGCGCGGGCACATGCCGGGCACAAGTGTCGCGCTGTGCGCGGCGCCGTGCCGAACCCTTCACAGGTCGAGCCGTGACACAAGCTCGTACTCGTCCTTGGCGTAGTCCTCTGGCGCCACGAAGAACCGCCCCGCAGCCTTCTCTGGCTTCACCAACGCGGCAAACTCCGCGCGAGGGAAGATGAACCAGCGGGGCTTTCTCCCCAAGTCCATGTTTGCGGCGACGATGTAGTGCGATGCGAGGTGGTCGGGCTTGCTCTTGAACCGGATGCGGTGACAGGCAGAGGACGACTTCACCTGCACGGTGATGATCTTGGCCCAGTCGCCCTTTCCGGCGACAAGATCAACGCCTTTCGTGTTTCGGGAGGTTGGCAGGACCGCCCAGCCGAGAAGCGATAGTCGATAGGCGACGTAGTGGAGTCCAGCGTTCGCTACAGACTGCCTATCGATGTTCGGGGACTTGTAGTGGGCAGGGATGTCGAGCATATCGGGCGGTTCCTTCGATGACGTTGCTGGAAGTCAGGCCCACACCGAGGGGCGCGCCTTCCGCGCGGTCCGCTGTGGATCTGTCAAGGAGTTACCCCTTCGCAGAACGCGGTGGACGTGCCGAGTCGAAAACGGGAGAGGTGCGACCTCGCGGCTACCAACCGCCCAGCGCATGTCCTCGACCCATCTGCGCACGTCGTCCTTACTCTGCATCTCCCCCGCGCGTGCGATCAGCGCATGCGCGGAGAGCAAGAGAAGGAACGATGCAACGTCCACCGCGTCATCGATACTCTCCTTGGGCCTCGAACCGCCGTGAACGATACGACTCCGGAGGTCGTAGAGATGCAGTGCCACGCGCGCCAGCGCCGCTCTCTCGGCCGCCGTTCGCCCGAGGACGAACGCAAGGCGATCAGAGATGGTCCGGGCCAACGGCTCGTTCTTGTCTTGAACGAACAAGTTTTCGAGTCCGATCACCGCCTTAATGAGTGCAGCCTCGGCATGGTGGTCCAAGCGCGATTCGTTCAGCCAAGCCAGAGCTCGATCGACGCGCTCGGGGATGAAGCCGCGTGGCCGAAGTATCGCGGGCGCGACGGCGGACAGGCCTGTGCGCTCCCAGCGGCGCCGGAACTCCGCATCGGTCACTAGCCCGTCGCCGGTCCACACTTCGAGTCCCCGGGTAGAAAGTCGGGTGGCGCCCGGGCCGATGTAGAGGTCCCGAACGCCGCGACCGATGTTCGCGATTCCCATGATCGAGTGCAGCTTCCGGCGAGTCAGCCAGTGTGTCGTTGCTGCGATGAGAAGTCGCTCGACACGATCGGCGATCTGGCGTGCCTCAGCGGGTGGCGTCGGAGGCACGCCTGGGATCATTAGCTCCACAACCGTCTGGACGGCGAAGTCGTCGGCCTTGGACGTGTAGAAGTCATCTCGCCCACGGTGGCGTGCGAATCGGTTTCGCTTGGCGAGAGCCGCACCAAGCGCTTCGGCATCTTCCGGCATGAAGGGGCGCACGGAAGCCCAAGGCGTGACGTTTAGACGCTCCGAGCCGTGGAACAGACCTGTTGTCCGCAGATAGTGGGCGAGCACGGGCGCACGAACCTCCGCGTTCACATCGCCAGCAGCACATTACCGCAGGAGCCGCGAACGGTGTGTGGATCGCGCACTTAGACTTCGGGGCGATCCGTGAAAAGAGGTCCCCACCATTTAAAGCCCATCCCCTCTGGTACGGGTACGGCGCCTACGCCGTGCCATTCAAGAGCCGCTGCAAGCCCAAGGCAGCTACGAGCGCGAGCGACCTGCTCCACCAACTCCGTGTCCACCGCCTGAGTGCGGCTCCCGTGACTACCGCAGCGCTCACGGTGGTCCCGTTGAATGTATCGACGGGGGATCGGCAGGTCGCCTCGGTGCAGAACCAAGCCGACAGAATCGGAGCCGCAGCGAAGCCGATGAGCACGGCGGCGAGCACCGTATCGAATCGCTTGAGCACGCGAAGCACGTTCCGCCACGATGGCGCGTGGAGTCTGGCTTTCACCTTCTGAGCGTACCAGCCCCCGCACTTGCGGGACATGAAGCCTTACGCTGAGTGCGCGTAGCGCGGCAGGACGCGACGCCGGGCTGCTCCCGGATGACCTTGCGGTAGCTGCCGTTGATCAGGGACAATAGGAAGAATCCCTTGCCAGGCGTGACCGGCCCCGGGGCCAAGTGCTGCGACAGGAGTCCGGTCGGATCGCACAGAAGCGCCGCGCGACCGCTCGAGATCTCAAAACGGCCCGTCAGCGTGTAGACCGAGCGGTCCTGCGTCAAACTGACGTGATAGAGTCAGCGAACGGGGCAGGGCGCTCCGGCGAGAGCGATTCAGGATCTCGTCGGGCACACCACGCTGGCGATGACGACCCGGTACATGCACCTGTCGCCCGCAGCGAAGGACACCGCCATCGCGCTCCCGAACGCGCGCCCGGTCGAACCCGCGAACGAAGCGGGCACAGACCGGGCACAAGTCGACGGTGTGGATAAAAGCCCGAGTGTTCTCGGGTAGGTAAGAAGTGGAGGCGCCGGGAATCGAGTTCCGGTCCTTGGGCGCTCGATGGGCGCTCAGAGCGCCCATTCCGGAACCCTGTGGGCACTCGCGACAGCCCACGAGCGTCCATCGAGAGCCCATGCCGCCCACAAGCTGTGGGCGCATTCAGATGAAGTACGATCGACAACCTACAAAAAGACGCCGAATCCGAGCAGATACAGTACCGACAAGAGCATCTCTGCGTCCGTGTCACGAGACGCTCCACGTACCGCCACCGATTCCCAGACGCCGGGCTCGACCTCTCGGAACGCGGGGAGAAACGAACCCGTGTTGAGCTTCGCGACGAACGCCGTGTCGCCAGGCGCGCCGTGGAGGCGGACCCTCACCGTGTTGGACTTCACGTCTGGAACGACTACCAGGGCAATCGCGGAAGGCGAGAGGTCCTTCGTACCGGCTGCGCCCGGGTCGGCCGCACGTGCGATGCGGTAGCGCCGATGAGCCCATGCGCTCTGGCCCGCCAACAGCGGCGCGTCCAGGAGATTCGCCGCCCCGGGCGGTCCCGAGGTGCTCAGCATGCGGACGACGGCGCGAAGCTCATCGAGGTCGTTCGCGAGGACGACGTACGCGGTACCCGCCGGCGCGGCGAACCACGAGACCGGCTCGGGCTCGCCCTCCTGCTGACGCGCTTTCCCCGTCCTGCCGTCCGGCATCCCTGGAACACGAGCGGCGGACGCGAGGCGAGCATCGAGGTCGTACCTGGCTCCGGGGCGGAGCGTGAAGACGAAGCACTTCGTCGAGCGGACGCCTCCTAGACTCGGAGGCGGCCCGGACGGCGCTCGGAAGTCCTTGGCGCCGACGAGGAGCGACCTGCTGAGCTCGGCGAGCGAACGCCCAGCATCGGGTCGGAGTTCATCCAGCCAGAAGCGGCCCACGTAGGCGGCGAGTCGCACCGAGTCCACCGCACCGAGCGCCCCCGGTTGCAGCGTCTCCGTGGCGAGGCGACCGGAGGTGAAGACGACGGTTTCAAATCGACCCGTCAGGACGGCAACGGCCTTGGATTCCTCGGGGGTCAACCCTGCGCGCGAGCAGCTCGGCGCGCAGCTCGACGTAGGGCCGATGGTTGGTACCGTGGCGAGCAGCAGGACCAAGCGGGTGAGTGCCACGCGCCAGCGGGATGAGCGGGTCACGAGCCCATCCTGCCCGACTTCGACTCCGAGTGGTGGAGACCAAGCCCAAGAGACCACGGGAGACCAAGCCCAGAAACGACGAAGCCCCCGGGTTCCGGGGGCTTCAAGTGGAGGCGCCGGGAATCGAACCCGGGTCCGAAAGACTTCCAGTGAAGGGCCCTACGCGCGTAGCTCGGAGTGGATACGTGAGCGGCAACCTCCGAGCCTGCAACCGCTCACGTCCTCGCCCTTTGATCTCGACCTCGGCAAGGCGGTTCGCTTCCCGCCAAGGTCCAGCCGGAGCTGACGTTCACACCCGGTACCCGGCGCTTCCGGGGGAACGCACGGCCTTTAGTTAGGCCGCGAGAGCCATGGGCTCGTTCGCGTTTCTGCTTGGTCCCGTTTTTACGTGGCCTCGTGACCAACCACGGCGCGCACCCGTCTCCTTCCGTCCTCCGTCGAAACCAGTTCGCCCCCAAGTCTGCGAACTGACGGTTCTTTCATAAGACCGCCGCCGCTCGAGTCAAGCGGCACGGCCATCGTAGCACGGGGTGCGGCAGACGGGGGGGCTGCAGGCCGATGGCTCAGCCGCGCTCGCGCTCGCGACGCTCATCCTCCTCGAGGATGCCCTGCCACGTCTCGTGCTCGCGCTCGATCGGCGGAGCGGCCGCCCGCTCGCGCTGTCGCTCGCGATCGTCCGGCCTCGGCTCGGTCCTGGCTTCCCGGCTGCGGTCCTCGCGATCCATGTCGCTCCTCCTCTCTCCACCGAAAAGTGGATCGCAGAGGTCGACGATGCCTGGCTTCAGCCGCGCCCAGCGCCGGTGCGATCGGGCGCTCGCCTTGCCGGATCGGCGGCCGCTCACGGCCGTCGTCAGCAGGAGGCGGGAGCGGTTTGCTGGCGCGGGGCCTACGCCCACTCGCAGCGGTACTCGCACGACGCGGCGCCGCGCGCGCGGCAATGGGTCTCCACCACCTGCACGGCCTTCCCGCCGGAGAGCTCGATGGCGCGGCCGAGCCAGCCCACCGCGGTGAGGCAGTCGTCGGCGGTGACCTCGTCGCCGCCGTGCGTGCGGATGACCGCGGCGCGCGGACCGCTGGGCTCGTACGTGCGCGAGCCGCTCGTGTGGCTGGCGGCGTACAGCGCGGGGACGCTGCGCAGCAGGTGGTGCGGCTCCCCCTCGCGCAGGTAGGCGCGCTGGATGCCGGCGGGGGCGAGGTTGGTCTCGGCGGTGTGGCGGCCCATGGCGAGGAACATCGCGGAGCGATCGCCGCGGGCGAGCAGCGCGGCGATGGTCAGCTCGACGCGGATGAGCAGGTCGGCGGGGTACCACGTCGCGGGATCGAGCGTGCCGCGCAAGAGCGCCTGGTCCGCCACCGTCAGCCGGCGGAGCACGCGCTCGGCGCTCTCCGGCCCCTGGGCCCGCAGGTAGTTCATCCGGGAGAGGAGCAGCGTCCCCTTCACCTTTCCGATGGCCCGCGTCGCGGAGGCGGTCGTCGTCATGGCCCGCCAGCGTACCGGGCGAGATCCCTGTGCGCCAGCGCACAGCCGCGGAACTCGGACGGACAGGCGTGGGTGCGTGTGCGCTCGCCGGTCGGCCGTCCGCCGGACCGTCCCCGCGCGCCCCCGATCGATGCACCCCGTCGAAGGTTGACCGGACGGAGCGGTCCCGGAACATTCAACCACCACCTCGCAACCGAAGGAGCCCGCGTGACCCGAGCTCCCGCCGTGAGCAGCGCCCTCGCCCGACGCCTCGCCGCCGCGCTCGGCCCGGCGCACGTGATCGCGGACCCGGCGGAGCTGCGCGTCTACGCGTGCGACGGGATCACCCACGGTCGAACGACCCCGGCGCTGGTGGCGCTGCCGGGCTCGACCGAGGAGGTGGTCGAGGTGGTGAACGCGGCGCGCGAGGCGGGCGTGCCGCTCGTGCCGCGCGGCGCGGGCACCGGGCTCTCGGGCGGCGCGCGCCCGTCGCCGGGCTCGATCGTGGTCTCGCTCGCGCGCATGCGGCGCATCCTCGAGCTGGACCTCGAGAACGGCTGGGCGCGCGTCGAGCCGGGCGTCATC
This sequence comes from Anaeromyxobacter dehalogenans 2CP-1, assembly GCF_000022145.1. NCBI lineage: Bacteria > Pseudomonadati > Myxococcota > Myxococcia > Myxococcales > Anaeromyxobacteraceae > Anaeromyxobacter > Anaeromyxobacter dehalogenans. Next base: position 3,371,505 of record NC_011891.1, on the reverse strand, counting down.
AACCTGGACGTCTCGCGCGCGGTGGCGGCGGCGGGCTGGTACTACGCGCCGGACCCGTCGTCGCAGGGGGTGTGCTCGATCGGCGGCAACGTGGCCGAGAACTCGGGCGGCGCGCACTGCCTCAAGTACGGGTTCACCACGAACCACGTGCTCGCGGCGCGGGTGGTCCTCTCCGACGGCAGCGTGGTGGACCTGGGCGGCCCGGCCGCCGACGCGCCCGGCTACGACCTGCTCGCGGCGATGGTGGGCAGCGAGGGGCTGCTGGGCATCGCCACCGAGGCGACGCTGCGGCTGCTGCGCAAGCCCGAGGTGACGCGGACCTTCTTCGCCACCTTCCCGTCCACCGACGAGGCGGGCGCGGCGGTCTCGGGCATCATCGCCGCGGGCATCCTGCCCGCCGCGATCGAGATGATGGACCGGCTCGCCATCGTGGCCGCGAAGGCTGCGACGGGCCTCGACTGGCCGGACGTGGGCGCGGCGCTGCTCATGGACGCGGACGGCTGCCGGGCCGAGGTGGAGCACGTCGCGGCGCGCGCCATCGAGATCACCCGCGCCGCCGGCGCGCTGGAGATCCGCGTGCCGCGCGACGAGGCCGAGCGCCAGCTCATGTGGAAGGGGCGCAAGAGCGCCTTCGCGGCGGTGGGCCGCATCAGCCCGAACTACCTGGTGGAGGACGGCGTCATCCCGCGTTCGGAGATCGCGCGCGTGCTGCGCGAGATCGAGCGCATGGCCGCCGAGGCGGGCCTGCGCGTCGCGAACGTGTTCCACGCCGGCGACGGCAACCTCCACCCGCTGGTGCTCTACGACGCGCGCAACCCCGGCGAGGAGGCGCGCGCCGCGGCGCTGGGAGGCGAGATCCTGCGGCTGTGCATCCGCAGCGGCGGCTCGATCACCGGCGAGCACGGGGTGGGCGCGGAGAAGGCCGCGTACATGGCGGAGCAGTTCGCCCCGGAGGACCTCGAGACGATGCAGCGCGTCCGCTGCGCCTTCGACGGCGCGGCCCTCATGAACCCGGGCAAGGTGTTCCCGACGCCGCGCCTGTGCGGCGAGCGGCCCGGACCCTACCGCCCCCACCCCGCCGAGGTGGCCGGGCTCGCGGAGCGCTGGTGAGCGCCGCCGCCCGTCCCGCGAGCGCCGCCGACGCGGTGGCCGGCGCCGTGCCGCGCCTGGCGATCGAGCCCGCGACGCTCGACGAGGCCGCCGAGGCGATGCGCGCGCTCGCCGCCGATCGCCTCGCGGTCGCGTTCGTGGGCGGGGGCACCGACCTCGGGCTGGGGGCACCGCCCGCCCGCCTCGACGCGGTGCTGCACACGCGCCGCCTCGACCGCGTCCGCGAGCACGCGCCCTCCGACCAGATCGTCGCGGTGGAGGCCGGGATGACGCTCGCGGCGCTCCAGGACCACCTCGCGCCGCACGGGCAGCGGCTCGCCCTCGACCCGCCGCTCGCGGACCGCGCCACCGTGGGCGGCATCGTGGCGGCGAACGCGTTCGGACCGCGGCGCGCCCGCTTCGGCGCGGTGCGGGACCTCGTCATCGGCATGACCGTCGTCCGCGCCGACGGCGTGGTCGCGCGGGGCGGCGGCAAGGTGGTGAAGAACGTGGCCGGCTTCGACCTGCCGCGGCTCTTCTGCGGCTCGCTGGGCACGCTGGGGCTCGTCGCCGAGGTGGTGTTCCGGCTGCACCCGCTCCCCGAGGCGTCGGCCACGGTGGCGGTGCCGGGGCTGGGCGCGTCGGCGTGCCGGGCGCTCACGCAGGCGGTGCTCGACGCGCGGCTCGAGCCGGTCGCGGTGGTGGCGCGGCGCGACGGCGGTCCCTACCGGCTGGGGCTTCGCTTCGAGGGCTTCGGCCCGGGCGTGCGGGATCAGTCGGAGCGCGCGCTCGCGCTCGCGGCGGCGCAGGGGACGCCGGGGGAGCGGCTGGGCGGGGCGGACGAGGCGGCGCTCTGGGCGCGCCAGGACGCGGTCCGCACGGCCGGCGACGTGCGGATCCGGGCGGCGTTCGCGCCCGCGGCGCTGGCGATCGCCGCCGGCGCGCTGGAGCGGGTGGCCGGCGCGCTCGCAGGCGGCGGCCTGATCCTGCACCCGACGCTCGGGATCGGCCTCGTCTCGGGCACGCTGGAGGACCCGGCGCTCGTGGCGGTGGCCGTGGAGGCGGCGCGCGGCGCGGTGGCGGCCGGCCACGGCTCGGTGGTGATCGCCGACGCGCCGCCGGCGCTCCGCGCGCGGCTGGACCCGTGGGGCGCTGCGCCGGCCGGGCTCGAGCTGATGCGGCGCCTGAAGCGGGAGCTCGACCCGGAGCACCGGCTCGCGCCGGGCCGCCTGCCAGGAGGGATCTGAATGGGCGCGGGAGCGGACAGGGCGCAGCCCGCGGCGTCCCCGGCGCGGGGCGCGGCGCGCACGCCGGCGGACGAGTGCGTGCACTGCGGCTTCTGCCTGCCGGTCTGCCCGACGTGGCAGAGCTGGCAGGAGGAGATGGACTCGCCGCGCGGCCGCATCGACCTCTTCCGCGGGCTGCAGGAGGGCGAGCTGGCCATGTCGGACGCGGTGGCGGCGCACTTCGACCGCTGCCTGGGCTGCATGGCGTGCCTGGGCGCCTGCCCGTCCGGCGTCCGGTACGACCACGTCATCGACGCGGCCCGAGCGCGGGTGGAGCGGGAGCACCGGCGTCCCGCGCTCGATCGGCTGCACCGCGCGCTCGTGTTCTCGCTGTTCCCGCACCCGGGGCGGCTGCGCGTCGCGGCGCTGCTGCTGTGGGTGTGGCGGGTGAGCGGGCTCCGCTGGCTGGTCCGCCGGACCGGGCTGCTGCGCCTCTCGCGGCGGCTCGAGCAGCTCGAGGCGCTGGCGCCGCCGCTGGCGCTGCGCGACGTGCTGGCCACCACCCCGCAGGCCACCGGCGCGCACGGCGAGCGGCGCCTGCGCGTGGGCCTGGTGACCGGCTGCGTGCAGAAGGTGTTCTTCCCCGGCGTGAACGCAGCCACCGTCCGCGTGCTCGCGGCCGAGGGGGTGGAGGTCCTCGCGCCCGCGGGCCAGGGCTGCTGCGGCGCGCTGTCGGTCCACGCGGGCCGGCTCGATGAGGCGCGGCGGCTGGCGCGGGCGCTGGTGGAGCGCTTCGAGGGGCTGCCCCTCGACGCGATCGTGGTGAACGCGGCGGGCTGCGGCTCGCACCTGAAGGACCTCGCGCACCTGTTCGAGGACGATCCGGCGTTCGCGCCGAGGGCGGCCGCGTTCTCGGCCCGGGTGCGCGACGCGTCGGAGCTGCTCGCCGGGCTGTCGCCCCGGGCGCCGCGCGCCCCGCTGGCTGCGCGGGTGGCCTACCACTCGCCCTGCCACCTCCAGCACGCGCAGGGCGTGGGCGGCGCGCCGCGGGCCCTGCTCGCCACCATCCCGGGCCTCGAGCTCGTCGAGATCGCCGACGGAGACCAGTGCTGCGGCTCGGCGGGCATCTACAACCTGGTGCAGCCGGAGAGCGCGTCGGAGATCGGGCGGCGCAAGGCGGACGCGGTGATGGCGACGGGCGCGACCGTGCTCGCGAGCGCGAACCCGGGCTGCACGCTGCACGTCCGCCGGCTGCTCGAGGAGCGGGGGGCGGGCATCGAGCCGGCGCACCCGCTCGAGCTGCTGGACCGCGCCATCCGGGCGGCGCGGCGCGGGTGAGGCGAGCCCGGCCCGGCGCCGGGGAGGAGGCGCGGTGCTCGACGAGGCGGTGGCGCGTTGCCGGGCGGAGGTCGAGGCGCTGGCGGTCCGCGGCCTGGCCGGCGCGGACGAGGCGGCGCTGGCGGCGGTGCTCGACGGCGTGGAGCGCACGGTCGCGGCGTCGCTCGAGGGGGCGCGGCCGTCCGGCACGCCGCCGCCGGCGTGCGGACCGGGCTGCTCGAGCTGCTGCGTGCTGAACGTGGGCACGCTGGCGGTCGAGGGGGCGGTCGCGGCGGCGCGGCTGCGGGCGGGGCTGGAGCCGGGCGCGGCGGCGGCGCTCGGCGCGCGGCTGCTCGCGTTCCACGATCGCGTGCGCTGGCTGGAGGACCGCGAGCGGATCGCCGCGCGCGTGGCGTGCCCGCTGCTCGACGGCGCGGGCCGGTGCGCCATCCACCCGGCGCGGCCGCTCGCGTGCCGGAGCGTGAGCGCGGTGGATCGCGGCGACTGCCGGGCGGCGCTGGCCCTGGCGGCCGGCGAAGGGGACGACGACGACGGCCGCGCGCCGGTGGTGCGCATGGACGTGGCGCAGCGCGCGCTCTACCTCGAGGCGCTGGACGCGCTCGCGGGCGCGCTCGCCCGGCGCGGCCTGGACGCGCGCCGGCGGGACGTGTCGGGGATGGTGGGGCACTTCCTGGCGCGCCCGGGCGCGCTCGACGCCTGGCTCTCCGGCGCGCTGGTGCCGCTCGACTGACGGCGCGCCCGGAGAAGACACGGGCGGGCGCCCCGGAGGGCGTCCGCCCGCCGCGTGCGCGCCGTGCCGGGGGGGAAGGGTCGGCGCGCGCCGCGTATCACGTTCCGTCGATCTCCTCCCGCACGATGCAGCGTGGGCCGGGGAGGGGGGTGGGTCAAGCGGAGGCCGGGGGTCCGCCGCGGGCGCGAGGGCCGCGGGGTGCGAAGCCGGGTCGCGGCCGGAGGGAGGGCGCGGCTACAGCCGGAAGCCCGCCACCATCTCCCGCGCGCGCTCCCGCGCCAGCGGCAGCGCCGCCTCCACCTCGGCGGAGAGCGCGTCGCCGAAGGCGAAGTCGCGGCCGGCCACGGTCACCAGGGCGGCGGGGGGCACGCGGCCGAACAGCGCACGCGCCAGCCCCAGCACCTCCTCCGGCATGAGCGTGTGGATCACCGCGGCGCGCGCCGGGCGGGGCGAGAGCCGGGTGGCGCAGACCTCTCCCGGCGCGCCGGCCACCGACGCGTCCAGGAACAGCACCCCGTCGGCGGAGGCGACCACCTCCGCGTGATCGGGGACGAGCTCGGGGATCTCCACCACCTCGAGGCCCGGGACGAGCGCCTCGAGGCCGCGCGCCACCGCCAGCCCGGCCGCGTCGTCTCCGCGCAGCGAGGTTCCGAGGGCCAGGGCGACGATCTTCATGAAGGCTCCGGCGCCGCGAAGCCCGGTCCGGGCGGCGCGCGGCGGAGGATCATCCTACCAGGGGCGCCCCCGCCGCCGGGAGGGGCGAGTTGCGATTCGCGGCGCGCGAGGGGGGGCCTCCCCCATCGCGAGCGGCCCGGACGCGCCGCGCGCCAGGGGCGCTACGGCGCGGGCGGCACCCCGGCGGCCGGCTCGGTCGCCTCGGCGGGCTCGCCGCGGGCGACGAACACGGCGGCGGCGAGGTCGCCGGTGACGTTCACCGTGGTCCGGCACATGTCGAGGAAGCGATCCACGCCGAGCACCAGGCCGATGCCCTCCACCGGGATCCCGAGGACGCCGAGGATCATCGCGATGAACGGCATGGAGGCGGCCGGCACGCCGGCCGTGCCGATGCCGGCCAGGACGGCGATCCCCACCGCGATGGCCTGCTGGCCGAGCGAGAGCTCGACGCCGTAGACCTGCGCCAGGAACAGCACCGTGACGCCCTCGAACAACGCCGAGCCGTTCTGGTTCATGGCGGAGCCGGCGGTGAGGACGAACCGCGCCACGTGCCGCGGCAGGCGCAGGTTCTCCTCGGCCACGCGGAGCGCGGTGGGGAGGGTGGCGGACGAGGAGGCGGTGGAGAACGCCGTCACCATCGCGAGCCGCACGCCCGAGAAGAACGCGCGCGGGCTCATGCCGCCGAAGAGCTTCACGGACAGCGAATAGACCACGAACTGGTGCAGCGCGAGCCCGAGCACCACCACGCCCACGTAGGCGGCGATGGGCCGGACCACCGCCGCGCCGAGGCGGGCGGCCATGACGAAGAGCAGCGCGCCGACGCCGAGGGGCGCGAGCCGCAGCACGCCCTCGATGAGCTTCATGGAGACGTCGTAGAGCCCCTGCAGCGCCGCCTTCAGCGTGCGCGCGCCGGGCGTGTCGGTCACGGCGAGCGCCACGCCGAACAGCAGCGCGAACACGATGAGGCCCATGAGGTCGCCGGTGGCTGCCGCCTTCACCGGGTTGTCCGGGACGAGCGCGAGGACGAACCCGGCCACCGAGTCGCCGCCGGGGAGCGGGGCCGGCTTGATGGTGGCGGCCCCCCGCGCGGCCTCGCGCACGGCGTCGGGCAGGCCGCGACCGGGCCCGAGCACGTTCACGAGCGTCACGCCGATGAGCACCGCGATGGACGACACCGCGGCGGTGTAGCCGAGCATCCGCGCGCCCAGGCGGCCCAGGTGGCGCAGCTCGAGGTCCGCGACGCCCAGCACCAGCGCCGAGAACAGGAGCGGCACCACCAGCATGAACAGGAGCCGGATGAAGAGCTGGCCGATGGGCTGGGCCACGTCGCGCACCGCGACGTCGAGCCAGGGCGCGCCGCCGCCCAGCGCGTTCGCGAGCGCGCCGAGGACGGCGCCGGCCACCACGGCGATCAGCATCCTGCGGTGCGAGGGCATTCCGGTCCGTGTACCCCGCCCCGCGGTGGGCCGGCAAGGCGGGCGGCGGACCTCCCGGGGCGTCCGCCATCGCCGCTGGGTGAATCGAACGGTCAGCGCCAGGCGCCGGGGCGCGCGTACACGAGGACCAGCGGCACCTCGTCGAGGAACGCCCCGGCCACCGGGCGCGCATCGCGGAACGCCGCCCAGGTGCGGTACTCGGCGTCGCGGGCTGCGCCGTCCACCGTCACCACCGCCAGGTCCGCGTCCTCCGGCGCCTCGGCGCGGCGCAGGTCGGCCCGGAGCCGGCCGTCGCGGGCGTAGACCTCGACCGCCGCCCCGGCGGTGCGCGCCCAGTAGACCCGCGCGCCGGGGCGCGCCCGCTCGGCGAGCGCGTCCAGCATCGCCGCGGCCGCCTCGCCGCCGTCCTGGCGCGGCAGCCCGCGCGACGCGGCGCCGGGCGCGCCGCCGCCGAGGGCGCTCCAGGAGGACGAGGCCGAGGGCCAGGTGTGCGCCGCCTGGCGGGCGGCGGGGTACAGCACCAGGAGCGCGAGCGCGGCGGCGAGCGACGACGCGCGCGCCGGCCACGCGATCCGCGCCGCGTGGAGGAGCGCGCGGGTGCCGAGCAGCGCCAGGAACGGGAACGCCGGCAGCCAGCCGCGCACGCCGGGGAGCGCCGGGGTCAGGCCGGACGCCGCCGCGGCGAGCGGCGCCGCGGCGCCGAGGAGCAGCAGGACCTCGTCGGACAGCGCGAACCCGCTCCCCCGGCGGAGCGCCCGGGCGGCGCGCGCGAGCGCCTGCAGCGCGCCGCCGCCGGCCGCGAGGAGCGGCGCGGCCGGCACCGCGAAGACGGTGACGGCGAGGGGCAAGAGGGCTCGCGGCAGCCCGGCGGCGAGCGCCTCGCCCGCGCCGGCGCGCGCGGCCTGGGACGCCAGCAGGGCGCGGCGGAGCGGATCGGCCCAGAGCCAGGGCCACAGCGCCACCAGGGTGAGCGGGCCGAGCACCGCCATGGCGGCGATGGCGACCGGCACCCCGCGCAGGCGCGCCTCGATCCCGACCGGTGGCGCCTCGGGCTCGGGGGTGGCGGCCCGCGGCCGGAGCACGCGCACCAGGAGCGCGTGCAGCGCGAGCGTGGGCAGGATCACCCAGGCGTCGAGCCGGGCCGCGAGCGCCGCGCCGAAGGCGAGCCCGGCGAGCGCGGCGGCGCGCAGCCGGAGCAGCCGGTCCGGCGCCGAGGCGGCGCGGCGGTAGGCCCAGAACGCGGCCAGCCAGAGCAGCGCGGCGAGGCCGTCCGCGAGCGCGACCGCGCCGGAGAGGAGCGTCCTCGGCGCGAGCCAGTACATCGCCGGCGCGAGCGCCGCGCCGGCGGGGCCGGCGAGCGCGTGGCCCGCCAGCGCGAGCAGCGCCGAGAGCAGGGCGCCGGCCAGCGCGGCGCCGAGCCGGTAGCCGCGCTGGTGCGAGAGCCCCGCGGTGCGCCCGGCGGCGTGGCCCGCGGCGGCGACGGCCGGTCCGAGCGGCGGCAGCGGGCGTCCGCCGGAGCGGGCCCGGGCGGCCTCGAGTCCGGTGAGCGCCGCGAGCGGGTGGCCGGCGGCGGTGCGCCAGCCCTCGGCGACGCGCCCGGCGGCGGCGACGACGTCCGCCTCGTCCCGCGAGATGCCGGGGCCGCCGGCGAGCGCCACCAGCGCGGCGAGCGTGGCGGCGGCCCAGGCGAGCGCGATCCGCCGGCGCCCGCTGCGGAGGCCGGCGGCCACGCGGGCGGGGAGCTGGCGCAGCGCGGGGGTCACGGGAGCGCCTCCGCGTCCAGGCAGAGCGCGCCGGCCTCGGCGGGCGCGGTGAGCGTGAGCTCCACCTCGCGCGCGCTCCCGGCGAACCGCGCGGTGTCGAGCCGGAACGCGCGCCAGCCCGCGAGCGGCAGCTCGACGGTGCCGGCCTCCTGCTCGTCCACGCGCAGCGCCACGCGGGCGGGGAGGGCGCCGGTGGTCGGAGGAGGCGGATCCCCCGCGCGTCCCAGGTGGCCGGCGAGCGCGCTGCCGAGCGGGACGGACGGGAAGGAGATCACGAGCGGCGCGTCCGCCGGCGCCGCCACCAGGCACGGCCGCGGCAGCGCCTCGACCTGCCGCACCGACCGCCGCACCGACGGGCCGGGCTCGCCGGGGCACGCCGGCGCGCCGTCCGCGCCCGCGGGGCAGGGCTGGTCGCCTCGACGGACCTCGGCGCGGGCGAGGAGATCGGGCAGGAACGCGAGCGGAACGCGCGGCCCGGCCAGCTCGAAGCGCTGCACCTCCAGCCGCCCCAGCGCCATCCGCTCGGCCGGGCGCGCGGCGCGCGCGATGAGATCCAGCTCGGCGTCCAGCCAGGACGCGCGGCCGGGCGCGCCGGGCAGCGCCACCAGCCACACGCGCCGGACGCCGGTCAGTTCGGCGCGATCGAAGCGCGCCTGCGCCAGCACCGGCACCCTCGCCGGCGCGGCGAGCCGGGCGCGCTCCGCCCAGGCGGGCGCGACGGCCACCGCGTCGCCCGGGCGCGCGTCGCGCTCGAGCAGCGCGGACAGCGCGGCCCAGTCCAGCGCGGACGGGAGCCGCCCGGGCAGCCGCGCCTGCCAGAGGATGCCGCCCGCCCCCGCGGCGACGAGCGCGGCGGCGAACGCGATGGCGATCCCGCGGCGCGGGGACGGGCGCGCGGACCAGGCGCGCCGGGCGGCGTCGCGCGCGGCGCCGGCGCGGGTGCGCAGGTCCTCGGCGGCGGCGTCGCGGGCGCGCCGGAGCACCCGGCGGACGATGCCGGGCGCTGCCTTCGGCGCGGGGTCCGGGCCGGGCGTGGGGGAATCCGCGCTCACGGGACCGCTAGGTCTTGGCGAGCCGGATCTTCCGCTCGCTCTTCTCGCGGCAGAAGGTGCAGAGGTCGGAGTCCGGGTTCGCGGCGAGCGACTGCGACCACGAGGGGTGCATCGCGCAGCGCGCGTCCACGCAGTGGTGGAGGTCCCACAGGTGCCCGATGGCGTGGATCGCCTCGCGCGCCAGCCGGCGCCGGTAGGTCTCGATCGACGCCTCGCTGACGCCGCGCGCCGGCAGCTTCGCGGTGGTGATCACCGCGCGCTCCTTGCCGTAGTCGGCGAAGCCCCAGCACGGCGGCTCGCCGAGCGGTCCGGGCGGAAGCGAGAGCGGCGCGCCCGCGATGTACAGGACCTTGTCGTCGGCGAAGGTGCGGACCGGCTCCACCTCGCGCAGCAGCGTGATGGCGTCGAGCCGCCCGTCCTTGCCCTCCGCCTCGGACGGCACCGGCTTCTCGCCGGCGAACTCGGTCCCGAGGCCGAACGCCTGGTACAGCGTCCGGATGAGGGCCGCCATGTCGGTCGGGTCGACCGTGTCGAGGGTCACGACGCGGATCACTTCTTCTTCCCTCCGCGCTTCGGGGCCGGCTTCTCGGCGGCGGGCTTCTTCGCGGCAGCCTTCTTGGCCGCGGGGGGCTTCTTCGCGGCGGCCTTCTTCGCGGGCGCCGCCTTCTCGGCCGCGGCCTTGCGCGCGGACGGCTTCTCGGCGTGCTTCTCGGCCCGGGCAGGCTTCTCCGGCTCGGCCTTCTTCGCCTTCGGGGCGCGCGCCGCCTTCTTCTCGGCCGCCTTCTCCGCCTTCTCGGGCTTCTCGACCCTGGCCGGCTTCTCGGCGACGCGGGCGGGCTTCGCGGGACGGGCCGCGCGGGCGGGCGGCTCCTCCGCCTCGTCTTCCTCGGCGACGGGCTCCTCGACCTCCGGGAGCTCCTCGGGCGCGGCCTCCTCGACGGCGGCCGGCTCGACGCCCTCGGCGCCGCCGGCCTCGCCCTCGCCGGCCTCGGCACCTTCGGCGCCCTCGCCCTCGGCCTCGGCCCCGGGCACCTCCGCGCCCTCGAGCGCGCCCTCGAGGTCGATGCCCAGGTCGCCCAGGCCCAGGTCGCCGAGCCCGAGATCGCCTTCCTCCGCCTCCTCGACCACGCGCCGCTTCTTCGGGCGCGAGGGCAGGGGGACGGGCGCGGGCGGCGGCTTCAGGTCGAACTTCACGCCGGCCGGCGGCATGAGCGCGTAGTCGATGTAGTCCTCGGCCAGCCCGGGCGGCACGCCCAGCGAGACCGACACCTCGTGCACCAGCAGGTGGCGCGCGTTGTCGTACTGCTCGCGCTCCTTGGTGGGCAGCGGGCGCAGGCGCGAGAGCGAGTGCAGCCCCTTCACCACCTCGGCGACGCCCAGCACGCCCCCGGCGATGAGCCGGTCGGCGTTGTCGCGGTGGCGGACCTTCCAGTCGAGCTCGGGGTCGTCGTAGACCGCGCCGAGGTAGTGGAAGACGCCCTCCATCTGCGCGCCGGTGGCGACGCGGCGCAGGCCGATGGACGGCACCTTGCCCTTCGGCACCATCACCGCGGCGCCATCCTCCTCGCGCGTCATGCGGACGAGCTCGAGCTTCTGGCCGGCGATGTCCTTCACCTCCCAGCCGACCACGGCGCAGACCCCCTGGTTCGGGTAGACCACGCGGTCGCCGGGCTTCAGCTCGTCGGCGGCGCCGATGATGCCTTCCGGCGCGGGCAGCTGCTCGCGGGCGTCGTCGTTCGGGTGGCGGGCGGGCGGACCTCTCACGGCTCCCCCTCCTACCATGCGTCCAGGGGGTCGGCAATCGTCCCTCGACTCCGCCCCGCCGGCGGCGGGGCTACGCTCGGGATGAGCGCGGTCACTCCAGCCGCCTCAGCGCGCCGCCTTGCGCCGCCGCGTGGCGTCGAGGCGGAACACGTCGGCGAGCCGGAACGGCGGCCGGGCGGCCACGGCCGGGTCGGCGCGCCGCAGGGCACGATAGATCACGAACGTGCGCCGCGCCGCGGTGGCCGTCGCCAGGGCCGCCAGCGCGGCGAGCGCGCTGCCCACGACCGCCCGGCCGGCGCCGGCGCCCCAGGCCGCGTCGGCGAGCGGCGACAGCGCGCACGCCACCCCGGTGACCACGATCCGCTCGGGCCGCTGCATCCCGCCCACCCGCGCCGCCTCGTCCGCCCCGAGCGCCTCGCCGCGCGCCCGCGCGTACGAGACGAGCAGCGACGCGCCGGCGGCGGCGAGCGCCGCGAACAGCACCACCGAGCCGCGGAAGGTCACCGCGAGGCCGCCGAAGACGAGCAGCTCGCCGACCCGGTCGAGCGTGGAGTCGAGGAACGCGCCGGCGCGGGTGACGCGGCCGGTGGCGCGCGCCACGCGTCCGTCGATGAAGTCGAAGCTCGCGCCGGCCAGGAACACCCAGCCGCCCAGCGAGAGCCAGCCGAACCCGAGCAGCACCGCCGCGCCGGCGGCGACCAGCGTGCTCGCGAGCGTGATGGCGTCCGGCGAGATCCCGAGCCGCACGCACAGCCGCTCCACCGGGCCCCACAGCCAGATCCACCACTCCTGGAAGAACTTCGCCAGGATGGTGTGCTGGCGCTTCTCGATGTCCGGCGTGTGCGGCCGCCCGAACAGCGCCGCGCGCGCGCCGAACGCGAGCAGGGTCCCGAGGAGGAAGGCGACGAGGCCGACCAGCGGGAGCAGCGCCGCGAGCGCGCGAGGGGTCACGCCGACGAATGTACGCACCTCGCCCGGAACAAGGCAGTCGCCCGACGGGCGCACGCGTGCGCGGCTGCTCGCGCGCCGCCCGGGCTGCTCACAGCGGGTGCGTCACTCCGGATCGATCGTGGTGGCGCGGAGGCGGCGGGCGGCGAGGTCCACGTACCCGGGATCGCGCTCCAGCCCGAGGAAGCGGCAGCCCGCACGGAGCGCGGCGACGCCGGTGGTCGCGGAGCCCGAGAACGGGTCCAGCACCAGGTCGCCGGGCGCGGCGCTGGCGGCGAGCACGCGCTCGAGCAGCGCGAGCGGCTTCTGCGTGGGGTGGCGGCCGTGCACCTTCTCGCGCGGCCCGGGCGTGGGCACCGACCACACCACCTGGTCGCCGCCCGGCGCCGGGCGGTCGGCGATCTCCCACAGGTCGCGCATCTGCTTGCCGCCGTTGGCGGTCTTCATCGCGCGGTAGTTGAACCGGTGCGCCAGCGGGCGCGCCTTCATCGGGCTCGCCCAGAGCAGGATCTCGGTCGAGTGCGTGAAGAAGCGGCAGGCCAGGTTGGGTGAGGCGTTGGGCTTGTACCAGGTGACGGTGTTGAGCAGGTGGAAGCCCAGCTCCTGCATCGCGTAGCCGATGGAGAAGATGACGTGCTGCGTGCCCGAGACCCACAGCGTGCCGGACGGCTTCAGCACCTTGCGGACCGCCTGGAGCCAGCGCGCCTGGAACGCGTGGTCCGCGGCGAAGCCGCCGGAGGCGTCCCAGCTCCCCTTGTTCACGGAGGTGCGGCGCCCGCCCTGGCAGGTGCTGCCGCCGTTCGAGAGCATGTAGGGCGGGTCGGCGAAGGCGACGTCCACCGAGTGCGGGGGGAGGCGCTCCAGCGCCTCGACGCAGTCGCCCTGGACGAGCGCCCAGCCGCGCCCTCGCTCGGCCACGCCGGGCAGGTCGTTCCACTCGTGAAGGAGCTCGAGCCGAGTCGCCATATCGCCGCATCGTAGAGGGGCCGATCGATATCGCCAGTTTTCGGCCGCACTGCCAGAGAACGAGAGGGCACCCCGGCGGCGGGACGCGTCCGGTGCTAAGACCAGCCGCCGGAGCCCCCGCGGAGATCCCGATGCCCCGACCCCGACCGCCGTCGCCCCTCACCCTCTGGCTCGAGGAGGCGCTCACCGGCTGGATCCTCCCGGTCGCCGGCCTCGCGGTCCTCGCGGCGGCGGGAGGCCTGTACGCCGCCGGCTGGCTGCCCGAGGGCGCCGCCGCGGCGGCGGTGTCGGCGGTGGTCGGCCTGCTCGCGGCGACGTTCACGCTCCGTCCGGCGCTCTCACCGGCGGCGGACCGCGCCGGGCGCGGGCTCGCGGTGGCCGCGGCGGCGGGCGCGCTGTTCCTGTCGGTGGTGCCGGCGGTCGCCGCGGTGGTGCCGGGGCGGCCGCTCGCGCAGGGCGCGCTGGCGGCGCGCGGCGACGTCATGCCGGTGCCCGCGGACGTCCCGCACCACGTCCGGCTGCTCGTGGCCGCGCCGCTGCCGTCCTCGGGCTCGCCGGCGGTGCGGTTCACCATCGGTGGCCTCCGGCCGCCTGTGGAGGGGCACCTGGAGCGGACCTACACCTACGCGCGCGTGGGCCGGGGCGGGCGCGCGCCGGTCGCGCACGACCGCACCGAGGTGTGGCTGGAGGGCGACCTCGGCGACGGGCATGCGCTCACCCTGGATCGGCTGGGCGGCGACGCGACCGGGCCGCTCCGCGTCACGGTGTTCCGCGATCTCACCCCCACCGCCCTCCAGGCCGGCCTCGCGGTCGCGGTGCTCGCGCTCGCCGCCGCGGCCGAGGCGCGCCTGCGCCGGGGGAACGTGGCCGTGGTGGTGGGGATGGCCCTCGGCTACGGGATCCTGGTGGCCGAGAACGCCACCCCGGCGTCGGCGGCCGGCGTGGCGGTCGGGGCGATCCTGCTGGGCGGGTTCGCCGGCGCCGCGGCGGGAGGCCTCTCCGCGGCCATCGCGAAGCGGCTCGTGCCGGCGCCGCCCGAGGTCGCGGCGCGCGCCGGGCGGCGCGGCTGAGGGGCGCGTGGCGGGGCTCGACGCCGACCGGGTGAAGGCGGCCGCGGCGCGGGCCGGCTTCTCGAGGTGCGGGATCGCCCGGGCCGAGCCGCTCGACCCGGGCCCGCTCGATCGCGTGCTGGCGGGCGGCCTCGAGGCCGACATGGTGTGGCTGCGCACGCAGCGGGACGAGCGGCTCGACCCGGCGCGGCTCCTGCCAGGCGTCCGGAGCGTGGTGGCCCTCGCGCTCTCGTACCACGCCGGCGAGCCGGCGGCGCCGCCGCCCGGCGCGGCCGCGGTGGCGCGGTACGCGCGCGGCCGCGACTACCACACCGTGGTGAAGCGCAAGCTCGCCGCCCTGCTCGCGGACCTGCGCGAGGCCGATCCGGGGCTGGGCGCGTACGCCTCGTGCGACATCGCGCCGGTGATGGAGAAGGCGTGGGCGGAGCGGGCCGGCGTGGGCTGGGTGGGGAAGAACGGCTGCCTCATCACGCCGGAGCACGGGAGCTGGGTGGTGCTCGCGACGCTGCTGCTCGACCGCGAGCTCGCGCCCGACGCGCCGCACCCGGACCGCTGCGGCACCTGCGAGGCGTGCCTGCCGGCGTGCCCCACCGGCGCCATCCCGGCGCCCGGCGTGGTGGACGCGCGCCGCTGCATCTCGTTCTGGACCATCGAGCGGCGTGGGCCCATCCCCGACGAGCTGGCGGGGAGGCTGGGCGGGTGGGCGTTCGGCTGCGACGACTGCCAGACGGTGTGCCCCTGGAACCGCGGCGTGCCCGCCGAGGCCGACCTCGAGCTCGTGCCGCGCCCGGGCCAGCTCGCGCTGTGGCTCGACGAGCTGCTCGCGCTCGACGCCGAGGGCTACCGGCGGCGCTTCCACGGCACCTCGCTGGCGCGGGCGCGGCACGACGGCCTGGTCCGGAACGCGCTGCTCCTCGCCGGCACCTCGGGCGACCGGCGGTACCTGCCGGCGATCCGCGCGCACCTCGAGAGCCCGCTCGGCGACGCCGTCCGCGCCGCGGCGCGCTGGGCGCTGGAGCGGCTGGGCGAGGCGCGCGATCCCTGAGGCACGTCGGGGCGCCGGCTTGCGCCCGGCGCACCGACCGCTACATTCCCGCGCCGCATGGTCCACCTGGTGATGTTCCTGCACTCGGCCATCTCGGCCGGCACCTACCTCGCCGCGAAGCGCGCGCTGGGGGAGCTGTCGCCGTTCGAGGTGGCGCTGGTGCGCTTCGGCCTGTCGTCGCTCGCGTTCGGGCTGCTGCTGTGGCGCCGGCCGGTGCGGGTGGCGCGGCGCGATCTCCTCGCGCTGCTGGGGCTCGGGGTCATCGCCATCCCGGTGAACCAGGGCCTCTTCCTCGCCGGCATGGCCTGGACCACGCCCGGGCACGCGGCGCTGCTCTACGCGCTCACCCCGGTGTTCGTGTTCCTCGTCGCGCGCGTGCGCCTGGGCGAGCGGGCCGGCCCGGCGAAGCTGGCCGGGATCGCGCTCGCGTTCGCCGGGGTGGTGGTGGTGCTGCTCGGCCGCGGCGCGGTGGGGCTGCACGGCTCCTCGCGCCAGCTCGCCGGGGACCTGCTCATCCTGCTCGCGGTGGTGGCGTGGTCGGTGTTCGCGGTGGCGGGGAAGCCGTACGCGCAGCGCTACGGCGCGGTCGGCTCGACCGGCGTGGCCCTCGTGCTCGGGACGCTGGTGTACCTGCCGGTGGGCCTGGTGGCGACCGACTGGTCGCGGCTCGGCGCGCTCTCGACCACGGGCTGGGCCAGCCTCGGGTACCTGGTGCTCCTCACCAGCGTGGTCGCCTACATCCTGTACTACTGGGCGCTCTCCCGGGCCGAGGCGAGCCGCGTGGCGATCTGGTCCAACCTGCAGCCGGTGCTGACCGCGCTGCTCGCCTGGGCCATCGCCGGCGAGCGGCTCACCGCGCCGTTCGTCGCGGGCGGGGCCATGGTGATCGCGGGCGTGATCCTGACCGAGCGCGGGTAGCCCCCGGCGCCGCGCGCCTTGAGCCGGCGCCGCGCCCGCGTTATCCACGGGGGCGTGAGCCTCCACGAACGACTCCGCGCCGCGCGCGAGGGCTGGGCCGTCGGCCCGGTGCTCGAGCGCGCCTTCCTGCGCGTCACCGGCAAGGACGCCCAGGACTACCTGCACCGCATGTCCACCCAGGACCTCGCCCGCCTGAAGCCGGGCGAGTCCGCCTACGCCGCGTTCCTGAACGCGAAGGGGCACCTGCTCGGCGAGGGACACGTGCTGGCGCGCGAGGGCGAGGTCCTCGTCGAGCTCGACCCGGCGGCCGCGCCGGAGACGCGCGCGCTGCTGGAGAAGCTCGTCATCATGGACGACGTGACGTTCGAGGACCTGTCGGCGACGCTGCGCGCGCTGCCGGTGCTCGGGCCGGAGGGGCCGGCGAAGCTGGGCGGGCGCGCGGGCTCGGCGCCGGTGGTTCCCACCGCGCGCCGCGGCGCGCCCTGCATGGACGTGTGGGCGCCGGCGGCCGAGGCGGAGGCGCTGCGGGCCGCGCTGGTCGCGGACGGGGCGGCGCCGCTCGACCTCGCCGAGCTGGAGTCGCTGCGGATCCTGGCGGGCGTGGCGCGCTTCGGCGCCGACATGGACGCGAGCCGGCTGCCGATGGAGGCCGGGCTCACCCGCGCGGCCATCTCGTTCACGAAGGGCTGCTACATCGGGCAGGAGGTGGTGCTCCGGGCCACCGCGCGCGGCCACCTGCAGCGCGGCCTGGTGCAGCTCGAGCTGCCGCCCGGCGCTCGCCCCGGCACGCCGCTCGTCGCCGGCGGCCAGGAGGTCGGCGCGGTCACCAGCGTCGCCGAGACGCCGGAGGGCCGCCTCGGCCTCGGCTACCTGCGGCGCGCCCACTGGAAGCCCGGCGAGCGCGTGCGGGCGGGCGAGGGCGAGGCGGTGGTGCGGGCCGTGATCGTGGAGGACGGCGTGGTCGCCTGACGCTCGCCCTTCGACGGGCTCAGGGCGAACGGATCCCGACGAGCCCGCTCACCCGGCCCGCTCGCTCATCCCGAGCGTAGCGCGGCCCTTGCGGCCGCGCGGAGTCGAGGGACGCTCAGGGTGACCCTTCGACTCCGGCTCGCCTACGCTCAGGGTGAGCGGAAATCCGAAACGCTCGTGGTGAGCCTGTCGAACCACGAGCGGGATCAGGCCTCCGCGACCGGAATCTCCGGCCCCTTGGTCCGGTCCTGCCGCGACGGGAGCGTGTCGAGGTCGCGGCGCACGGCGGCGATCTCCTCCTTCAGCTCGGCGCGGAGCGCGCGGATCTCGCCGCGCACGTCCTCGAACGTGTAGCGGATCTCCTCCGCCGAGATCCCGAGGAGCCGCCGCCGCAGCCCGGCCACGAACCCGTCCACCACGCGCATGGCTACCCCTTCTTCCCCTTGTGCAGCGGGCAGGAGGTGATCGCGCCCGCCGGATCGATCGCGGCGCTGCCGGTCACGATCTCCTGGATGGTGCCGTCCTGCGCGAGCACGTAGGTGGCCCGGTTCGCGAGCCCCACCACCGGGATGGTGCCGCCGTACAGCTTCGCCACCTTGCCGCCCTGATCCGAGAGCAGCCGGTACGGCACCTTCAGCTCGTCCTTGAACTTCCGCTGCGTCTCCACGGAGTCGGTGCTGATGCCCACCACCTGCGCGCCCTTGTTCGCCACGTCGGCATACCGGTCCCGGTACGCTGAGAGCTCGCGCGTTCAACCAGGGGTGAACGCCTTCGTGTAGAAGGCCAGGATCACCGGACCGGACTCGAGCAGGCTCGAGAGCGACACCGGCTTGCCGTCGCTGTCGGGCAGCGTGAAGTCCGGCGCCTTGTCGCCCACCTTCAGGGGGGAGGCGCCGAGCAGCATCGCGAGGAGGGGAAGGGTCATGGCGCGGTCCTAGCCAGCGCGACCGCCACGGGCAAGCGGTCCGCCGGGGCGCGGCTCGGGGTCCTCACGCCCGCAGGCGCTCGTAGCGGGCGGCTAGGACCTCGATGACGTCGCGGTGGTAGAAGCCGACCTGATCGGGCAGCTCCGCGAGCGTGCGCGCCGCGAACCCGGTCACCGGCGCGCCGGGCGCGGGCTCGCCGCCGGCCACGGCGCCGGCGAACACCAGCGCGAGGTGCGGCGCCCCGCCCACCTGCTCGGCGCGGCAGCCCACCACCACCAGGCCCTCCAGCTCGAGCCCGAGCTGCTCGCGCGCGATGGCCGCGGCGCGCTCGGAGGGCTGCTCGCCATCGGCGAGCACGCCGGAGGGCAGCCACCACCGACCGAGCTGGGCCTGGCCGTGGAACCCGCCGATGACCTCGGCGATGACGACCCGCCGCAGCTCGAGCGCGAGCGGGAGCACGTCGACGCGGACGACCATCCGTTCACCCCACGTGGATCGAGGCCGGGCGGCGCGACCCTCCCCGGCCGGGAGCTGGTCTTATCCCGCCCCAGCGAGCCCCTGGCAAGGGGCCGCACCCGGCGATAACGTGCGCTCGTGACCGCCGCCCGGACGCTCGCCCTCGTCGCCGCCGCCCTCGCCCTCGCCGCCTGCGGCAAGAGCAAGGAGGAGAAGGCGTACGACGACCTGGGGCGGCAGTGCAATGCGCTGGCCGCGAGCGGGGCGACGCTCGACCAGGCCGAGCTGGTGTTCCGCTACAGGGACGTGTTCACGGGCATGCAGTGCGGCCTGCCGCTCACCTCGACGGGCGCCGGGGACCTGTGCGGCGCGGCCTCGGACACGAACGTCCTCTGCATCATGGACTGGTCGTACTACCCGAACGACTCGAACATCTGCGGGCCGACGGGCTGCTGGCTGGGCTGCGAGGTCCGGGTGAGGCAGGCGGACTTCCAGACGAGCGGCACCGCCGCCGTGATCTGCGCGGCTCGCTGGTTCGACCAGAATCCGACGTACCAGTCCTTCTAGCGAACGGGAGCGCACATGAAGGCGGTCCTGATCCGCGGCCACGGCGGCCCAGAGCGCGTCGAGGTCGGCGAGCTTCCGCTGCCGGAGCCCGGCCCGGGCGAGGTCCGGGTGCGGGTGCGCGCAGCGGCGCTCAACCACCTCGACCTCTGGGTCCGCAAGGGCTGGAGCGGCCTCATGCTGTCGTTCCCGCACGTGCTCGGCTCGGACGTGGCCGGCGTGGTGGACGCGGTGGGGCCCGGGGTGGACGAGCCGAAGGTGGGGGCGGAGGTGGTGCTCGCGCCCGGGCTCTCCTGCGGGCGCTGCGTGCGCTGCCGCTCCGGCGAGGAGAACCTGTGCCGCGGCTACGCCATCCTGGGCGAGCACGTCTCCGGCGGCCAGGCCGAGGCGGTGGTGGTCCCGGCCCGCAACGCGCTGCCGCTCCCGCCGAACCTGTCCTTCGAGGAGGCGGCGGCGGTGCCGCTCACGTTCCTCACCGCCTGGCACGCGCTGGTGGCGCGCGCACGCGTGCGGCCCGGCGAGACGGTGCTGGTGCACGCGGCCGGCTCGGGCGTCGGCGTCGCGGCGGTGCAGATCGCGAAGCTGCACGGGGCGCGCGTCATCGCGACCGCCGGCTCGGACGCCAAGCTGGAGCGGGCGCGGGCGCTCGGCGCGGACGAGGTCGTGAATTACGAGGCGAAGGACTTCGTCCAGGAGGTGAAGCGGCTCACGCAGCGCCGCGGGGTGGACGTGGTGTTCGAGCACGTGGGCAGGAAGACCTGGGAGGGCTCGATCCTGGCCTGCGCGCCCGGCGGCCGCATCGTCACGGTCGGCGCGACCACCGGCTACGATCCCCCGACCGACCTGCGGCACGTGTTCTACCGCCAGCTCTCCATCCTCGGCTCGACCATGGGCACCTCCGGCGAGCTGCTCGAGGTGCTCCGCTTCGTGGGCGAGGGGAGGCTGCGGCCGGTGGTGGACCGGGTGCTCCCGCTCGCCCGGGTGCGCGAGGCGCAGGCGCTGCTTGCCGATCGCGCGCAGTTCGGGAAGATCGTCCTCACGCCCTGACGCAGGAGCCCATCATGAAGACGCGCAACGCCCTCTCCGCCGCCGCTCTCGCTGCCACCGCGCTCCTCGTGGCCGGCTGCGGCAACGACACCTGCCCGACGGAGACGCCGCAGGTCTCGCAGATCCAGAGCTGCACCGCGTCGCCCGGCGCGACGGTGCCGGTCCGCCTGAAGGCGTGCCCCACCTGCAACCAGAACATCACCCGCTGCGAGGTGGACGTGCAGGGCGGCTACATCCAGCTCGATCCGCTGGCGGAGGCGTGCGACAGCTCCACGAGCTGCCCGCCCGGCTGCGCCCCCGGCGACATCGTCTGCAATGTGACCGCGCCGTCCGCCCCCGGCACCTACACCCTCATCGTCTCGAACGGCCAGGGCGGCACGCTGCAGGGGCAGCTCGACGTGGGCACCGGCGCGGTCGCCTGCGCCTACTGACGCCTACGCGTACCGCACGCCGCGCCGCATCTCGCGGAGCCGGCGCACGCGCTCCTCGACCGGCGGGTGGGTCGAGAACAGGCTCATCATCTTCGCGCCCGCCCCGTGGAACGGGTTCACGATGAACAGGTGCGCGGTGGCAGGGCCGCCGTACTGGTACGGGATGGCCTCGTTGCCGCGCTCCAGCGCGAGCAGCGCCTCGGCGAGCGGCTCCGGGTCGCCCACCAGCTCGGCGCCGGACGCGTCCGCGCCGTACTCGCGCGAGCGGGACACGGCGAGCTGGATCACGAGCGCCACGAGCGGCGCCAGGATGGCCCAGGCCAGCAGCTCGAGCGCGGAGCCGCCGCGGTCGTCCTCGCGACGCATGCCGCCGAGCAGCGCGCCCCAGCGGACCACGTAGCCGAGCGTGGAGATGAGGCCGGCCACCGCCGCGGCGACGGTGGAGATGAGGATGTCGCGGTTGCGCACGTGGGCGAGCTCGTGCGCGAGCACGCCCTCGAGCTGGCGCCGGTCGAGGATGCGGAGGATCCCCTCGGTGACGGCGACCGCCGCGTGCGACGGGTTCCTGCCCGTGGCGAAGGCGTTCGGCGTCTCGGAGGGAATGACGTAGACGCGCGGCATGGGCATGCCGGCGCGGCGGGTGAGCCGCTCGACGATCTCGTACACCTGCGGCAGCTCCTCGCGGGTCACCGGCCGCGCGCGGTGCGCCATGAGCGCGAGCCGGTCGGAGAACCAGTAGGAGACGAAGTTGAAGACGAGCCCGAGCCCGCCGAAGAGTAGCATCCCCTGCATGCCGCCGACCACGTTGCCGCCGATCGCGAGCAGCGCGATGAGCAGCGCCATCAGCATGGCGGTCTTGGCGTAGTTCCGGCCCACGCCGGCCTTCGGGGACATGCCGCGCGGCTGGGCCGCCTCGCTCCAGGACATGCTGCTTGAGTAACCATCGGAGGGGCCGCGTCAATCCGCCGGCCGCCCGCCCGGCTGCGCGCTCGCGCGCACGCGGCGCCGCGATCTCGCGCGGGATCCCCCGCCGTGCTATTGGGGCGAGGCAGGCGATATCGCGGGGTTGCGAGGTCAGCGCGTCCATATGGCGGCTCGGAAGGCGGCGGCGGTGAGGGCGAAGGGGAAGGCCACGGGGCGGGACCGGGAGCGCGACCAGCTCGAGCTGGCGGTGGTCGGGGGACCGGCCCCGCGCCGGTCGAAGGGCGCCGCGACGCCTCCCCCCCGGGCGCCGGCGCGCAAGCCCGCCGGGCGGGCGCGCCCCGCGCCGGTCGAGGAGCCGGAGCTCCTGCCGCCCGCGCCCGAGGCCGAGCCCGAGGCGGCGCCGGCGGCGCGCTCGCCGAAGCGCCGCGCCACCGCCGAGCAGATGGCGCAGCAGCAGCGCGAGATCTCCATCTCCGAGTTCTTCACCAAGAACCGGCACCTGCTCGGCTTCGACAACGCCTCGAAGGCGCTGCTCACCACCATCAAGGAGGCGGTGGACAACTCGCTCGACGCCTGCGAGGAGGCGGGCATCCTCCCCGAGATCACCATCGAGGTCCGCGACCTCGGGCTGAACGAGCAGGGCGAGGGCGAGCTGACGAAGGGCGAGGGACGCTTCGTGGTGGTGGTGGAGGACAACGGCCCGGGCATCGTGAAGGCGCAGGCGCCGAAGATCTTCGGCAAGCTCCTCTACGGCTCGAAGTTCCACCGCCTGAAGCAGAGCCGCGGCCAGCAGGGCATCGGCATCAGCGCGGCCGCCATGTACGGCCAGCTCACCACCGGCCAGCCGATCCGGATGATCTCGCGGACCGGCAAGGGCAAGCCGGCGTTCGGGCTCGAGATCCAGATCGACACCCGCAAGAACAATCCGGTGGTCACGGCGGAGCGGCAGCTCGACGACTGGCACGAGCACGGCACGCGCGTGGAGCTGGAGATCGTCGCGAACTGGCAGCAGGGGCAGCGGTTCGTGAACCGCTACGTGGAGCACACCGCGCTCTCCAACCCGCACGCCGCCTTCCACTACCTGCGCCCGCGGCAGCCGCCGCTCTCCTTCCCGCGCGCCACCGACGAGCTGCCCAAGGAGGCGCAGGAGATCAAGCCGCACCCGCACGGCGTGGAGCTGGGCGCGCTGATGCGGATGGCGGCGGACTCGAAGAGCCACGACGTGCGCGGGTTCCTGCAGGCCGCGTTCTCGCGCGTCTCCTCGACGGTCGCCGACGAGATCGTGAAGAAGGCCGGCTTCAAGGCCCGGGTGCGCCCCCGCGACGTCGCCGCCGACCGCGAGGTCGCGCGCAAGCTCCACCAGGCCATCGGCGCCACCAAGATCATGGCGCCGCCGACGCAGATCCTCTCGCCCATCGGCGACACGCTCATGCGCAAGGGCCTCGTGTCCTTCCTGAACGTGATCGAGACCGAGGGGCCGGAGGAGGAGGAGCAGCTCGACCTCGACGCGGCCCGGAAGAAGAAGGCCACCAGGAAGGGCAAGGCGGCCAAGGCCGAGGCGCCCGAGGTGCCGGACGCGCCGCCGGAGGAGGGCGTCGAGAAGATCAAGGGCCACAACTACTTCATCGCGACGGTGACCCGGCCGCCCAAGGTGTACCGCGGCAACCCGTTCCAGGTGGAGGTGGGGCTCGCGTACGGCGGGAGCTGGCCGGCAGACAAGCCCATCGAGCTGTTCCGCTTCGCGAACCGCGTGCCGCTGCTGTTCCAGCGCGGCGCGTGCGGGATGACCGAGGCCATCGTCAAGACCGACTGGCGCAACTACCTGCTCAGCCAGCCGCGCGGCTCGCTGCCGGTCGGGCCCATGGCGCTGCTCGTGCACATCGCCTCGGTGTGGGTGCCGTTCACCAGCGAGGCGAAGGAGGCGGTGGCCCACTACCCGGAGATCACGCGCGAGATCCAGCTCGCGGCCCAGGAGTGCGGCCGCAAGCTCGCGGCGCACATCCGCAAGCGCAAGCACGCCGACTACCAGGCGCAGCGGCGCAGCCTGTTCGAGCTGTACATCCAGGAGGTGGCGCAGGCGATCGGCAAGATCGTGAAGCGCAGCCCCGATCCCATCAAGCGCGAGTTCCTGCGGCTCGCCGATCAGGTGACCGAGCAGGAGGGCGCCGGCGACGGGCTCGACGACGCCGCGCTGGAGGAGCAGTCGAGGAAGATCACGCGGCGGCCGCGCAGGGCCGAGGAAGAGGAGCAGGGGTAGGCCATGGCCAGGCTCGACGCCACCGACAAGAAGACCGTCCAGAAGATCGAGAAGCTCGCCGAGACGGTGCTGCGCTCGGTGAAGGGCGGCAAGAACCCGTTCCTCGAGATCCCGGTCCGCTCGCTCGCGAACGTGCAGTTCAACCCGCGCAAGCGGCTCATCGAGCTGAAGGACCAGAAGCAGCGGCGCTACTTCTTCAACGTCTCCATGGCGAAGAAGTTCATGCAGACGTTCCTGGTCTCGGACGCGTGCAAGGAGCTCATCGACGCCGGCAAGACGACGAGCATCCGCGACCTGTACTACATGACGAAGCACGCGCTCGGCGAGACGCGGCAGAACACGTTCGAGGAGCAGGAGGAGTCCGACCCGATCATCGAGGACCTGGAGGTCGCGATCGACGCGCTCCGCGAGGAGCTGCACCTGTTCGCGAGCGGCCGCGGCTCGATGGTGGGCCCGCTCTCCATCCGCGACGCGGGCGACGCCATCGACCTGCGCCGCATGGGCTCGGGCGGCTGGTCGGTGCCGTCCATCGTGGAGGAGCACGTCGTCCAGTTCGGCAAGAGCGAGGCGAAGTACGTCCTGCTCATCGAGAAGGACGCCGTCTGGAAGCGCTTCAACGAGGACAAGTTCTGGGCGCGCGAGAAGTGCATCATCGTCACCGGCCTGGGCCAGCCGCCGCGCGGCGTGCGCCGCATCGTGCAGCGGCTCCACTCCGAGCTCGGACTGCCGGTGTACGTGCTCGTGGACAACGACCCCTGGGGCTTCTACATCTACTCGGTGCTGAAGCAGGGCTCGATCAACCTGGCCTACGAGTCGATGCGCATGGCGGTGCCGAAGGCGCGCTTCATCGGGCTGTCCTCCTTCGACAAGGCCAAGTTCAAGCTGCCCGGCAACGTGTCGATCCGCATGAACGACCAGGACGATGCGCGCGCGAAGCAGATGCTCGCCTACCCCTGGTTCAAGGATCCGAAGTGGCAGCGCGAGATCCAGGAGATGGTCCGCTCCGGCGAGAAGTACGAGCTCGAGGCGCTGTCGCGCCGCGGGATCAGCTTCGTCACCGAGGAGTACCTGCCGAGGAAGCTGCGCGATCGCGACTGGCTGGAGTAGCGCCGGCGCCGCCCTCCCGGCCCGGGGCCGGCGGGCGGGCTTGACCGAACACCCCCGGAGCGGCGAGACTCCGCCGCCTTTCACGACGGACACCAAGGAGAATCACATGCCCGCCAAGCTCGGGAACCGCTCGAAGCGGAAGATCTCGAACCGCTCGAAGACCAAGCGCGCCCAGGCGACGCGCAAGCGCGTGCTCAGCGTCAAGCGCAAGCGCCGCGCGAAGCGGTCGCCGCGGTAGCCCCGCGCGGCGCCCCTCCATCCTGCGAGGCCTTCGACGGCCCGGCTGCGCGAGCGGCCGGGCCGCGCCGTTCCGGGGCCGACGCGCTACAGCGCCTGCGCCCGCAGCGCCGGCTCGCGGCCCTCGAAGAACGGCGCGCAGCGATCGAGGAAGCCGTCCAGCGCGGTCCGCTCGCCGGGGCGGAGCCGCCGCGCGAACAGCCGCGGCAGCGCCTCGCGCGCGAGCGCCGCGCTCTCCGCGTAGCCGTCCGGCGTGAGCGATCCCTCGACCAGCCGGACGCGCAGGAACAGCAGGAACGTCTGCACCACGTCGGTCATGCAGTAGCCGGCGATCCGGTCGAGGGCGCCCTCGGCGTACAGCGCCTGCACGTCGGCGCCGGCCACGTCCTCCTTGCCCGGCAGCCCCACCAGCTTCGCGTACAGGTCGAGCGGGGCCGCGGTGGCCTGGCCCGCCAGCAGCTCCTTCACGTCGAGGTGCTCGGTCCCGCCGGTGCCGCGGGCGGCCCCGAACCAGGCCGGGGTGGGGATGGCGTGCTTCAGCGAGCGCAGCTCCAGCACCGGGAGGTCGAACCCCTTGCCGTGGAAGGTCACGAGCGACGCCCCTTCCAGCCGCTGCCACATGGTCTCGAGAAACGCGGCCTCGGGCCCGCGCCGGTCGGTCCAGGCGACCGCGTCGGTGACCCGGACGATGCCGCCGTCCTCCTCCGCCTCGAGCAGGCACGCCGCCACCGGCCGGTGGTACGGCAGGGGGAGGAAGTCGCTGCGACCGCCCGTTCGCGCCCGGCGCTCCGCGAGGACGCGGCGGAGCTGCTCCGGGTAGGGGCGGGAGGGCTCCCCGTCCACGGCCGAGACCAGCGCCTCGTCGGGCACGGTCTCGAGGTCCAGGGTCACGAAGCGCCGCACGGGACGACTGTCGCAGCCGGGTCTGACAGCGCGCGCGTGTCACCCTGGACGTACCAGGGCGGGAGAGGGGCCCCCTCGGCGGCGGCCCCTCCTGGATGCACCGCGTCAGGGAACTCAGGGTCTACGCTCCGGATGGCGCGGAAATCCCTTTTCACACCGGCGCGGGACGGGCGGTCCGGGCCCGCGGAGGAGGTGCGGTCATGAAGGCGTCCACTGCACGGAAGGTGAACGGAGGGGCAGACGTCCGGCGCAATCCCATCGCCGCGGTCCAGGGGCGGATCGACGCGCTCGAGAGCGAGGCGCGCGGGCGGCTGCTGCGCGCGCTCGGGGCGGGCAACGACGCGCTGCACGACCTCGACCTCGCGCTGGAGCGGCTCTCGCGCGAGGACTGGTCGGCGCGCGGCGTGCGGCGCCACATGGACGTGCTCCGGGCGCGCGCCGAGAACCTGCGCGCCAGCGCGATGCGGCGCGTGGCGGACATGCCGGGCGAGGCGGTGAGCCGGCTCGCCACCGGCAGCCGCGGGCCGGTGCAGAACCTGGCGCGCGGGCTCGAGCGGATCGCGAAGCGGCTCGAGGAGCGGGCGCCGGCGATCTCGGTGGTGGTCGATCGTGAGGAGCGCGACCCGCCCGAGGTGCCGGCGGAGCACCTGGAGTAGCGGCGCTCGGAGCGCGTGAATCCATCCCCGGACCGAGCCAGGCGGTCGAGCCGCGAGCAGCGCGAGGCGCGACGACCGAGCATGCCCGTCGGCATGTGAGGGAGGAGCAACGACGCGATGCGACGCGGATCGGCCGCCGCGGCGACGGGAGGGGATGGGCTCACGTGCTCTCAGGGGGCGGTCGCGCTCACCGTCACCGTGCGCACGCTGACGGCAGGCGCCGGGCCCCCGTTCACGTCCGCGGCCGTGACGGTCGCGCCGAGCGTGTAGCTCCGCGCCTGCGACGGCGTGCAGGTCCACGTGAACGACGCGCCGCCGCCGCCTCCCGGCAGCTCCACCGGGACCGGCGGCGCCACCGACGTGCAGGTCGCGAGCCCCGCGGGCGTGGCGCTCGGCGTCACCGCGGTGATCCGCGCGCTCGCCTCGCCCGCGTTCGCGAGCACGAGCGTGAGGTCCACGGGCGTGTTCACGGGGACGCTGGGCGACGCTGGCGTGAGCGTCGCGGTGAGCCGAGGCGCCGTCTGCACCGTCACGGCGGCTCCGGTGACGGCGGGGCTCGCGTCGGCGCCGCTGCCGGAGTCCTCGGCCGTCACGGCGGCCGCGAGCGCGACGGTCCCTGCGGCCGTGCCGGTGCAGGTCCAGCCGAACGTCAGGCTCCCTCCGCCGGTGATGCGCTGCGGGGGCGCCGGCGCGGCGGCGGTGCAGGTGGCCCCGCCGGTGTCGGAGGTGCGCGACGCGCTCGTCTGGAACGCGGTGACGCTGGCGGTGCCCTGGCCGTCGTTGACGAGCAGCAGGCTCACCGGGATGGCCTGGCCCACGCTGATCTGCGAGCGGCTCGCCTGCACCGTCGCGGGCGCGAGGTGGCCTGGCGTCTGGACCGTGACCGGCGCCGGGGCGGGCTGCGCGTCGAGCGCGGGCGTGGAGGTCACCGCCGCCTCGAGGGCGTAGGCGCCGACCTCTCCGGCGGTGCAGGTCCAGGTGAACGCCTGATTCGCGCCGGCGGGGATCGGCCGAGGCAGGCTTGGGGCCGGCGCGGTGCAGCTCCCCGGCGTCGCGCCGGTCATGGAGGCCACGATCCCGGTGACCTGCGCGGTGACGGCGGACACGTTCGCGATCGTGAGCGTGACGCCGAAGGGCTGGCCGGGGCTCGCCACCAGCGGCGAGGCGGTGAACCCGGCGACCGTGGGCACGCCGCCCGCATCCACGGCCACGGTGGTGCTCGCGGTGGCTCGGATCCGGGCGCCGGTGTTCACGTCGGTGGCGTCGGCCGTGGCGCCGAGGAGGGCGGATCCCGCGTCGGTGGGCGTGCAGGACCACTGGAACGTGGCGCGGCCGCCGCCCGGGACGGTCAACGGGGTCGCCGGCGCGACCGCGCCGCACACCGCCGAGGCCGGTGCGGTCGGCGCGATCGAGGTCACCTCGGCCGCCGCGCCGCCGGGGTTCGAGACCTCGAGCGTGAACGCCGTGGGCTGGCCGGCGGTCGTCCGGGTCGGCTCGGCGGCGATGGCGGCGGTGAGCGCCGCCGGCACCTGGACCAGCACCTCGGCAGGCGAGGCGGTCGCGCCGACGACTCCACCGGACACCGCGTCCGTGCCGCTCGCGGCGCCGCCCAGGATCAGCGGGCCGGCGGCGCTCGCGCTGCACGTCCAGGTGAAGGTGGCGGACGCACCCGCCGCGAGGCGTCCCGGGCCCGGCGCCGGCGCGGTGCAGGTCGACGTGGCGGCCGGGTCTCGCGTGGCCACGACCGAGGTGACGTCGGCGGCGGCGGTGCCGCCGTTGAAGAGCGTGAACGTGACGTGCACCGGCTGGGCGACGTTCGCGATGGTGCGGTCCACCGAGAGCGTCGCGGTCAGCGCGGCCGGCCGCAGCACGTGCAGGCTGGCGCTGGGGGGCGACGCCTGCAGCGCCGCGCCGCTGTTCGCGTCCGTCCCGGCGACGCTCGCGCCGAGCGCCACGTCCACGGCCGCGAGCGGCGTGCAGGTCCAGGTGAAGGTGCGGGCGCCCAGCCCGGCGACGAGCTGCGGCGGCGAGGGCGTGGGCGCACCGCACGCGACCGCGGCGGCGGGCGTGGCGGTCGGCTCGACGCGCGTCACCGTGGCGCCGGCCTGCCCCGTGTCCCGGACCGTGAGCGACATCGCGAGCGACTGGCCGATGAGCGCCTCGGCCGGATTGCCGTCCACCGCGAGCCCGACGTCGAGCGCGGCGGGGGTCTGGACCAGCACGGAGGCGGGCGACGCGGCGGTGGCGGACACGGGCTCTCCGGTCGTGGCGTCGGTGCCGCCGACGGTGGCGCTCAGGGACATCGTGCCCGGCGTGCTGGCGGTGCAGGTCCACCGGAAGGTGGCGGACGCACCGGCCGCGAGCGGTTCCGGAGCCGGCGTGACGGAGCCGCAGGTCGCGGTGGCCGTCCCGCCGTGAGCGGGGACGACGGAGGTCAGGTCGGCGGTGGCGTGGCCGCCGTTCAGCACCGTGAGCGTCACAGAGATTGCCTGGCCCACGTTGACCGTGGCGGGCTCCACGGCGATGGCGGCCGTGAGCGCGAGCGCGGCCGGATCCGCGCCGACGACCTCGAACGCGTCCTCGAGCGCGCCCTGCCGGCCGAGCGCGTTCTCCACCACCAGGCGCCTCGAGCCCGGCGCGAGGCCGGCGGGCACGGTCGCCTGCAGCGTGTGGACGTCCACCCAGGTGACCTGCTCCAGCTCCACGTCGCCGAGCCAGGCGCGGTGCCGCACGTCCACCGCCGCGCCGCCGCCGGACAGCCTGGTGGAGGGACGCGCCAGGAAGCCGTCGCCGCGGATGGTGACGCGGGTGGCCAGGGCCGAGGGCGCGGAGGCGGGCTCGACCGAGGCGGGCCGGGGCGACTCGCCGTCCGGCCCGCTCGAGCACGAGAGCGCCGCGAGCGCGGCGACGACGAGGAGCCTAGTACGCATCGAGGCGCACCCCCGCCGACAGCAGCACCGGCCAGCCCGCGCCGCGCACCGTGTCGAGCCCCGGATCGCCGAGCCAGTACCCGCGCACCTCGGCGAACGGCGCGCCGATCCGCGTGCGGAACGCGAGCTCCAGGGCGGCCGATGCCGCGGGCGTCCAGGCGGCCTCGCCGAGCTCGGGCTGGTCCGCCACCCGCGTGCGGCTCGACACGCGCGCCGCGCCGCCGCCCAGCGCCAGCGTGGCCGTCCCGCGCGCGCCGAGCCCGGCGCGCGCCGCCAGCGACACGGTGAGCGGGATCGTGGTGCGGTCCACGCGAAGGTCGAGCCCGGCGCGCGGCGCCCATGCGACGCCGTCCTCCCGGATCCCCCACCAGGCGACCGCGGCGACGACGCCGAGCTCGAGCCGGCCTGCCCCGCGCCACGCCGCCGCGTCCGCCCCGAGCGCCAGCGCCGGCCCGCCGCCGCCCAGGATGACGCCCGCCCGAGGCGACACGGTGAGCACCGCCGGGACCGCGCGCAGCGGCAGCGGGCGGGAGACCGAGGCCGGGCCCGCCGACGCGCGCAGGACGTCCTCGCCGGCCCAGGCGCTGCGCGGTGCCCGGTACTCGGCCAGCCAGCGGCCCGCGCCGAGCGGCACCGGCTCCCCGATCCCGCCGCGGGCCGCGGCGAGCCGCGGCTCGTCCGCCACCGGGTTGCCGTGCGCGTCGGTCACCGCGATCCAGATCGGATGCCGCCCGCCGTCGGCGCCGAGGCCCTCGGGGACGTCCAGCGCGATGGCGCGGGCCGGCCCGGGTCGGAGCGGGAGGGCGGCGGATGCGGCGGCGCCCGCGGCGGTCGCGACCACCACCATGGAGGTGCGCGTGCCCAGCGTGGTCGGGGCGGTGATGCGGCAGGTGTAGACGCCCTGCGAGACGCGGAGCGGGCCCTTCGCATCGCCGGCGTCCACCTCGACGGTGACCGCCGCGTCGCGGCCGCGCCCGTCGGTGCCACGCAGGCGCGCCGTGAGCAGCACCTCGTCACCTGGGCGCGCCTCCCGTGGCTCGAACGACAGCTCGAGCTCGAGCGGCGCGGCGCCAGCCTCGGCGCCCGGCTCCCGCACCGGCGCCTGCTCCTGCGCCCGCACGCCGGAGGCCGCGAGCGCGAGCGCGACGATCGGCCAGCCCGAGACGATGCGCACGCGTGCTCCCCCCAGGAGCGGCAGCAAAGCAGGGAGACCGGTGGAAGGTAAATCACCCGGGGGCAGGAGCGCGGGGCGCCGCCGCGCGGGGGCGCCGGTGTGTCCAGCGCGGGCGGTACACGGCGATGTCGACCCTGGAATCCTCCGCGTCCGCGCGGGCTCTCACCGGACGGGGCCGCGCGGTGCGGCGGCCCCGGACCCCGCAGCACCACGAGGCAGGCAACGTGAACATCCCTCCCCGGCTCCGCGCGCACTGGCGCACCCTCGCTGGCGCGGCGGTGGGCGCCGTCCTCGGCGCGGCCTACGCGCACTTCATCGGCTGCCGCACCGGCACCTGCCCGCTGACCGGCAACGTGTGGACCGCCGCGGGGTTCTTCGGCTTCACCGGCGCGATCGTCGGGCTCCCCGGGCCGCGGAAGCCGGGCGGGCAGCCGGAGCAGCCGGCCTCCTGATCCGGGAGCCGCGGCCTCCGGACCCGCACCCGGCGCTACGGCGCGGGCGGGCGCGCGGCGGCGAACGGCGCCGGGCCCAGGGCCGCCCGCAGCGCGCGACGTGCGGGCCGCTCGAGCCAGCGCGACACGCCCAGCGAGATGGCGACCGCGACCGCCGAGAACCCGAGCACGAACGCAGGCGACGCCGGCGTCCCCGGCGTGCGCAGCAGCAGCTCCGCCCAGCGCCACAGCGGGTCCTGCAGCGCGTAGAGCGCGAAGCTCGCCTCCCCGAGCGCCTGGAGCGGCCGCGCCGACAGCGCGCGCCCCAGCGCGCCGCCCGACGCAGCCACCCCCGCGAGCCCCGCGACGAGCAGCGCCCAGAGCGGCACGAGCAGCCCGTTGTGCACGAGCACGTACGGGAAGCCGCCCCAGCCCAGCGCCGCGACGGCCGCTGCGAGCGCGAGCGCCGCGGCCGGGGCGGCCAGGCGGCGCGGCAGCGCGGCGCCGCGGCGGAGCAGCAGCCCCAGCGCCACGCCGGCCAGGAACTCCCCCAGGCGCGCCACCGGGTGGAACTTCAGCGCCTCGAGCCAGCGCGGCTCGTGCCGCAGCAGCTCCGCGCCCGGGCCGTCCGGGCGCAGCGCGAGGTACGCGAGCGGGAGCGCGAGGGACGCCGCCCATGCGGCGCAGAGCGCCGCCGCGAGCCCGCGCCGCGAGAGCCGGGCGAGGCGCGCGGTCGCGAACGGGAAGAGCGCGTAGAACGTCGCGATCGCCGAGGTGGACCAGCCCGGCGCGTTCCACAGCCGCGAGATGGGAGGGAGCCACGCGTGCACCAGCAGCAGGGAGGCGCCTGCCACCACGGCCGCCTTCGCCAGCCCGCCCGCGCCGTCACCCGACCAGCGCGACAGGGCGAACGGCGCCGAGAGCGCGAACGCGAGCAGGTAGGCCGGGTAGAGCCGCGCGAGCCGCGCCGTGAGGAACGCGCGCCGCTCGGCGCGGTCCATCGGGTGCGGGTTGGCCCAGGCGAGGACGAACCCGGACAGCACGTAGAACAGGCTCACCCAGGCGTGGCCGCCGGTCTGCAGCGTGCGCACCCACGCCGGGGCGCTCGCGACCAGCGGGCCACCGTAGTGGAAGAGCAGGATCCCGAGCGCGGCCGCGAAGCGGATGCCGGTGAGCGGCGCCAGGCGGTCGTCGCGAGCGGACGGCACCCCAGCAACATGCGGGCGGGGCGAGGGGAAGGGTACGGGGCGCCCCGGGAGGCGCGGGGGAACGCGCGGGCCTTCCGAACGGGAAGGGCCGGTCTCAGTAGACGAACGGGAGCAAGCGCCAGCGGGTCGAGCGGGCGTACGCCTGGTAGTCAGGATCGCGGAGCAGGAGGATCTCCTCCTGGCGGATGCGCACGAGCTGGGCCGCGACCGCCACGACCCAGACCGCAGCGTTCACGACCGACCAATTGCTCACGACGTAGCCGGCGTTCGCGATCGCATAGGCGGCGTACAGCGGGTGACGCACGACGCGGTACGCGCCCGCGCTGCGGATACCGCGGTTCGCGGGGAGCAGCCCGATGCTCCGGTTGAGCGAGGCGAGGCCATAGAACGCGAACGCCATGGCGGAGAGCTGCACCGCCTGCGCGAGTGGCACGTCGTGAGCGCCGGGTACCGGCCGGAACAGCAGGGGGCCGAAGGTGCCGGCGAGCATGGCGGCCCAGGACACCGGATCGCGAGAGACGGCAAGCGCCGACCGTCGCGCCAGGAACATTGCGGCCCATGCCGCTTCGAACGCGACGATGGCGAGAAGGCTCACGCGCGGGGCGGCGAGGAACGCGCGGGTGTGTAGAAACGCGAATGTGGCGTACAGGGTTGTCAGACCGAGATTCGCGCCAGCTTCGAGGAGCCCCGGGATCGAAACGGCCTGTCGCAAGTGTCCTCCCTATGGTGCGTCGCCCGCCCCCATCAGCGCACCAGCACCGGCTGCAGCGGGGAAGTCCCGAACCAGCCGCAACCAACGTTCGCGACCTCGTCGTCGCGCTGTTCGCACAGGAACTGGAAGGCCATGCACATGTCGGCCGAGTAGCTCGCGTCCGCCATCTTCGCGTCGCAGAGCGCCGACACGCTCGAGGACGGCGAGTCTTTGTCGCACCGCGCGCTCACCAGCTGGATGGTCGCGAAGCCGACCACGATCGCGGTGCCGTTGTACTGCGCGTTCTCGGGGCAGGAGTCCTCGTCCTCGCCCGGGTAGACGACCACGGGGACCTGCGCGATCACCGGGGTCGCGTCGATCTGGCCGTCGCAGTCCCGGTCGATCTTCGAGCGGAGGGCCTCGCAGATGGTCGCGTTCTTCGTCTGTTCCCATCCATTCGCGGTCGGGTCCGCCGGCTTCTTGTACGTGCAGCCGGCGGTGCAGTTCGAGGTCCAGTTGTTCCCGTTGCTGGTCGAGATCGGCACGCCTGTGCTGAGGTTCGCCGAGCAGCCGGGAGGTCTCGTCACGACGTCGCATACGGCCGGGCTGTTCGTGGGAGGTGGCGGGCTGGTGGCCGTTCCCTGATCGAGGCCGGTGAGACCAGCGGAGTCGCGGGGCGCCGGGTTCAGCCCGACGAAGTACGTCGCAGGCGGATTGCAGCGGAGCCCGCCGGCCTGGCGGAGGCACCCTGCCCGGAGGACGATGGGCAGGGTGGGGCAACCCTGGTCGCACGGTCCGCCGGACACCGCGACGGCCGCCGCCCGCACGGTGGACCGCCCATCCGCATCGTTCGGCGCGATGATGCCGCCCGCGAACAGCTCGACCCCGCCGCCGCCGGCACTGCCGGCCGCGCCGGTGCGCGCGGTCACCACCCGGACCGCGTTGACGCGCAGCCCTGACGCGAACGCCGCGTCGTCCACGAAGCAGAATCGGTGCCCGTCGGGGCTTGCATCACCACGCTGGTCGCAGGAGGGCGCCTCGCTGGGCGTGGCCCACTGCCCGAGCTCCACGCTTTCGGCCACGACGCCGGTGCCGCTGTCTGTGAAGTGCTCGGCCGCATAGCTCGCAGCGACGGCGCGGGCTGCGCCGAACTTCGCAGTCCTGCCGTCGAGCTCGATGGCCCCTGCCAGCGCACCGGCGTCCGAGGCGTTCTGGAGCTCGCCTCGGACCGAGAACAGGTGACCCACGTTGAGCGCGAGCGCGAGGAAGGCGCACAGCATGACCAGACAGATCGCGACCAGGACGGCGGTCGCGCCTCGATCCCCACGCGCGCCCGCCCCACGACGTGAACGAGCACTCACGGCGCTACTCCTTCGGGACGGACGGGGGCGGTGTGTACCGCCGCTCCTGGGTCGCGGGGGACATCAGGATGATCGGCTCGCGGGTACGCTCGCCGCCCTCCTTGGGCGCGAGCCCGCTGCGGTAACTCTCGGAGATGATCGCCGCTTCCTGGGCATCGAGCCCGATCGCGGCCTCGGCCGGCGCCCTGTCGCGCCGCTCGCGCTGCGCGTCGAACGCGGCATCGTACGAGAGCCCGTGACCGCGGGTCAGGTGCTGCTTGCGCCATCCACAGCCCGCGACGGTGAGCACGACGAACGCTACGGCAATGATCCGGTTCATGCTGTCTCCTTCAGACGCCGCCGGGCGTGGCGAGGTCGGACGGCAGGTCGCGCTGCAGCTCCTTCGCGAGTCGGGCGAGGTTCTCGCGCGCGGCGGGTGCCCCAGGGTCCGCGCGGACCGACTCGACGTACGCGTCGAAGGCCTGGGCGCGCGCGCCGCGCCGCTCGTACGCCCAGCCCATGTTGTTCTTGGCCTGGGCCGGCGAACCACCGCGCTCGAACTGCTCGGCGGCGCGGGAGAGGTCGCCGGACGCTGCGTAGGCAAACCCAAGGTTGTTGCGGATGCGCGCGTCGGCCGGTGCGGCGCGGAGCGCCTCGTGCAACACCGGGATCGCCTCGCGCGCACGGCCGTGCGCGAACAGCGAGAACCCGACGTTGTTCAGGTAGCCAGCGTTCCGTGGCTCGAGCTCGGCGGCCTGGCGGTGGTGCTCTTGCGCCTCCGCGCTCCGCCCCTGCGTGTCGTAGAGGATGGCGAGGGCGGAGTGCGCCGCCGCGAGCTTCCGCTCGAGCCGCAGCGCCTCGCGAAGGTCGGCCTCCGCCTCGGCCTGGAGCCCCTGCTCTCGGTACACGATGCCGCGCAGCAGGTATCCCTCCGGCCGGCCGGGCGCGCCCCGACACAGTCCGTCCGCCGCCGCGAAGGCCGCCGGCCAGTCCTTACGGGCCACGAGCTCGCTGGCGAGCGCGCGTTGTGCGCCCAGCACGTCGGGCTTGCGCGCCGTGGCGCAGCCGATCGTACTCGCGAGCAGCATCATCCCGAGCATCGCGACGGGCCGCATCACTTCCCCCCGAGCGCGGGCATCAGCGCCCGCATGATCCCGATGATCGCCGGCCCCATGATCACGGCCAGCAGGCTTGGCAGGATGCAGAGGATGAGCGGGAGCGTCATCTTCACGCTCACGTACGCCGCCTTCTCCTCCGCCCGGTGCATGCGGCGGACCCGCATTCCGTCCGACTGCACCCGCAGCGCGAGCGCGACGCTGGTCCCGAAGATCTCGGTCTGGGCGAGCGTCGCCGAGAGCGACTTCAGGTCCTTCACACCGGTTCGCGTCGCGAGCCTGCGGAACGCCTCGATGCGCGGGATCCCGGCCTTCACTTCGAGAAAGGTCGTCCGCAGCTCGGTCGCGAGCTGCGGCCAGGCGCGGTGAATCTCCTCCGAGACCCGCTGCACGGAGGCGTCCAGGCCAAGGCCGGCCTCGACGCAGGTGACGAGGAGATCGAGCGCGTCGGGCAGGCCCCGCTCGAGCGTGAGCTGGCGCGAGGAGATCCGCGACGTGAGGAGGAGATCCGGCAGGTAGAACCCCGCCGCGAACGCGAGCACCGCTACGACGAACGCGGGCTCGATGCGTTCAGCCCGGTGCGCGTTGACGAACAGGAACGTCAGCAGCAATCCCACCGCGAGCGTGAGCTTGAGCGCGAGATGGACGGAGACCGCGTGTGGTCCACGGAAGCCGCCCTGCTCCAGCCGGAGCTGCAGCCGCGCGGCCTCGTCGCCCATCGGCCGGGCGAATCGGGTCAGCACATCCAGGGCCCGCCCCAGGGCCGACCGGGTCGCCGCCGGCGTCTCGACGATGGGCTCGATCGTGCTCGCGAACGGGTCCACCGTCGCGGGATCCGCCAGGCGATCGGCGACGAGCGCGCCGCTCCGCCGGGCGATCGCCACCCACGCGGCGGCCAGCCCGACCAGCCCCACCAGGCCGAGCAGCGCGATTCCGAAGGCGAGCGGGTCGAAGCGCACGGCGTCTCCTACAGGTCCACCTTCGTGAGCGAGTACAGCCATGCCACGCCGACCAGCCAGCTCAGGGCGGCGAAGAGCATGATCATGTGGCCGAGGGGATCGCTGACGAGGCGGCCCATGTACGCAGGGTTCATGATGCGAAGCACCAGCGCCATCAGGATCGGCAGCATCCCGAGGATGGCCCCGGAAGCGCGACCCTCTGCGGTGAGCGCGCTGAGCTTGCTGTAGAAGCGGTAGCGCGCGCGGATCGTCTCTGCGATGCTGCCCAGGATCTCGGCGAGATTGCCGCCGGTCTCCTTCTGGATGAGCGCCGAGACCGCGAAGATGCGGAGGTCCCGGTTGCCCGGGGCGCGCTCGGTCATCTGCACGATCGCCTGCTCCACCGGGAGCCCGAGGCGCTGCGACTCGAACGCACGGGCGAACTCGACCGCCACGGGCTCGGGCATCTCGGTGGCCACCACTTCGAAGGCGGAGGTGAACGCGTGCCCCGCGCGCAGCGAGCGGGCCATCATGTCGAGCGCCTCCGGGAGCTGCTCGCTGAGGCGGTTGCTCCTGCGGTCGCGGGCGACGACGAGCAGCAGGGTGGGAAGGGCGAGGCCGGCCGCGGACAGCAGGCCCCCGAGCCCGAGGCCCATTCGCAGCCACCCCGCGAGGACTGCGCCAGCCGCGGCGAGCATCGCCGACCAGGCGCTGACCTGCGCCACGCTGAATTGCGAGTCGGCCTGCTCGATCAGCTGCTCCAGCCGGGCTGTGAAGGGGAGGCGCTTCAGGAACGCTGCCACGGCCGGGTTGCGCGCCACGCGGCCGGCACGCAGGAGCGTGCCCTCGGCAGCGGCGACGGGGTCCGCGATCGCGCGGAGGCGGCGCCTCAGCTCCTCCTTCTTCTTCTCCACCGTGAAGCGGTAGAGCTGCCGCGCGCCCTCGAGGAGGGCGACGAAGGCGACGGCGCTGAGGAAGGCGAGCATCTCGCGCATGGTCAGTCCTGCAGGAAGGGATCGAGGATGTGGGCGACGTCGATCCCGGACACCTGGATGCGGTTCATCACCTTCGGCCGGATCCCGGTCGCGACGAGCTGGCCGACGATCTTGCCGCGCTCGTCCACGCCCTTCTGGTCGAACCGGAAGATCTCCTGCATCGTGATGGTGGGCCCCTCGGTCCCCGTGATCTCGCCCACGCTGACGAGCCGGCGGTGCCCGTCCGCGCCGCGGTTGAGCTGGACGATGATGTTGATGGCCCGCGAGATCATCTGCCGGCTGGCCGCCTCGGGGAGCTGGATCCCGCCCATCGCGATCATCGCCTCGAGACGCGTGAGCGCGTCCCGCGGAGAGTTCGCGTGGATCGTGGTCATCGAGCCGTCGTGGCCGGTGTTCATGGCTTGGAGCATGTCGAGGACCTCCGAGCTCCGGACCTCGCCGACGATGATCCGGTCCGGCCGCATTCGGAGCGAGTTCCGCACCAGGTCGCGCGCGATGATCTCGCCCTTGCCCTCGATGTTGGGCGGCCGGGTCTCCAGCCGGACCACGTGCGGCTGCTGGAGCTGCAGCTCGGCCGAATCCTCGATCGTGACGATGCGCTCGGAGGGCGGGATGAACGCGGACAGCGCGTTCAGCATGGTCGTCTTGCCGCTGCCGGTGCCCCCGCTGACGAGGACGTTCAGCCTGGCGGTGACGCACGCGGCGAGGAAGGAGACGGCCTCACGCGTGACGGAGCCGATCGTGAGCAGGTCGCGGACGCGAAGCGGCGAGCGCCCGAACCGGCGGATCGAGAGGATGGCGCCGTCGATGGCGAGGGGCGGGATGATCGCGTTGACGCGCGAGCCGTCCGGCAGGCGTGCGTCGACCATCGGTGACGTCTCGTCCACGCGCCGCCCGACGCGCGAGACGATCCGGTTGATCACCTGCATGAGGTGGTCGTTGGAGTCGAAGCGCACGCGCGTCAGCTCGAGCTTGCCGTTCCGCTCGACGTAGACCGTCTCGGCCGTGTTCACCAGGATGTCGGAGATGGAGCCATCCGCGAGCAGCGGCTCGAGCGGACCGAGCCCCGTCACCTCGTCAAGGATCTCCTGGACCAGCCGGTCACGCTCTGCCTGGTTGAGCGGTACCCCGGCGCCGCTCACCATCCCGGCCACGATGCCGCGCAGCTCGTCCTGGAGTCGCTCTGCGGGAAGGCGCTCGAGCGCCTTCAGGTCGAGCCGGTCCACCAGGCGGCGGTGGAGGTCGCCCTTCATGTCCCGGAAGGCCTCGCTCGCCACCGCGGGCTCGTTCTGCGGGGGGTCCGCCACCGGTCCCTGCCGCAGCCGGTCACTCAGTCGCATCGCTCGTCCTCAGGGTCAGGAGCTTCTTGAACAGCGAACGCCGTTCGCGCGGCTCCGCCGCCGGCTCGGCGCGCACGTGGCCGACCACCTTCAGGAGGTCGTCGATGTCCCGCGCGACGGCGCTCCGGCCGGCCTCGTCGCGCACCAGCACGCCCTTGTTGACGGCCCGGATCACCGCCGGGTAGTCGTTCGCGATGGTGGCCGCCACCGGGAGGCCCACCGTCTCGGCGATGACGTCCACGCCGATGTCGTTCGCCTTCCCGTACCGGTTGACGACGAGCTTGAGCTTCGCCTCGCTGCCGAGGCGCTTGAACAGCGCGACGCAGCGTCGCGCGTCCCGGACGGCCGGGACCTCCTGCTCGACCAGCAGCACGATCCGATCGCTCGCGTCCACCGCCGCGACCGAGACGTCGTCGAAGCTGCGCAGGCCATCGAGGACTATCGCCCCGAAGTGCAGCCGCAGGAACTGGAGCAACTGCGCGACCGACTCGGCGTCCACCCGATCAGAGTCCTCGATCCGATGGCTCTGCGCGAGGACCTGCACCCCGGAGGCGTGGCGGAGCAGCGTCGCGTCGAGCAGCCCGCGGTCGAGCCGGCCCATGTTCCCGATGACGTCGGCGATCGAGTACCCGCCCGCGAGGTCCAGGAACGCGAGCACGTCGCCCATGTTCAGGTTCAGGTCCACGAGGCAGGTCCGCTCACCGCTCGCCTGCAGCGCGCCGGCCAGGTTCGTCGCCACGGTCGTCGCGCCCACGCCCCCTTTGGCAGGGAACACGGCGTAGACCGTGCCGACGCCCGCCGTTCTCGAGGGCCGCGCCTGCGTCCTCAAGACCTGCTTCAGCGTCTCGTCGTCGCCCGCGAGCACGAACTCCTTCGCTCCCTCCCGCATGGCGCGGAGGATCAGGTCCGCGTCCTTGCGTGGACCGAT
Source organism: Anaeromyxobacter dehalogenans 2CP-1 (assembly GCF_000022145.1). Lineage (NCBI taxonomy): Bacteria > Pseudomonadati > Myxococcota > Myxococcia > Myxococcales > Anaeromyxobacteraceae > Anaeromyxobacter > Anaeromyxobacter dehalogenans. Next base: position 3,331,918 of record NC_011891.1, on the reverse strand, counting down.
GACCGTGACCCGGATGCCGGCGGCGTCCAGGAGGCGGACCAGCCGGAAGGAGGCCTCGGCGTCGTCCGAGAGCGCGACGGCGGCTGCGTCTGCGAGGCCACGAAGCTGCTCCGGAGCGTGCCGGCCGCCCGCCGGCAGCGCCACGAAGCCGGTCGCCGGCATGGCGGCCCGGAGCTTCAGCTCGGTCGCGGTCGCGACCCCAACCAGCAGGATGGAACCGGTCGCCATGTGATGCTCCTCAGCGCACGAAGCCGCGCGCGCCGCTCGGGCCACCCGCCTGCCGCGTCGACGGCGCGCTCCGCGGGACCTGCTTGCCGCCGTCGTCCCAGCCGAGCAGGAACAGCTCGATGTCGCCGGGGTGGTTGAGCTCGCGCTCGGTCGGGAGCGGCGGGAGCTGGTGCGGCGCCACCGGCCGGGCGAGGCGCGCGGTCACCACCACCAGCAGCTCGCTCTCCTCCCGCTTGTACTGGGTCGAGCGGAACAGGGCGCCCAGGATCGGGATGCTCCCGAGCAGCGGGACGCGCTCGATCTGCGAGCGGACACGGTCGGACAGGAGGCCGGCGATCGCGAAGCTCTGACCGTCGCCGAGCCGGATGGTGGTCTCGCTCTGGCGAGACGTCAGCCCGGGAATCGTGGTGCCGCCGATGGTGATCGCGAGGCTCTGGTCGATGTCGCTCACCTCGGCCTTCAGATCGAGGTGGATGGTGTCGCCCGCGATCACGGTCGGGGTGAAGTCGAGCAGGATGCCGAACTTCTTCCACTCGACCTGGGTCTGGCCGAAGGACCCGCCCAGCGGGATGGGGAGCTCGCCGCCGGCCACGAAGCGGGCCTGCTGCCCGGAGAGCGTGACCAGGGTCGGCTCGGCGAGCGTCTTGGACAGCCCATTCTGCTCGAGCAGGCTCAGCATCGCGCTGAACGGGAAGTCGCCCGAGAGCGACGACACGAACATGGAGAAGCCGTTGTTGAACTGCGGCCTGAAGATGGGGGGCGGCGCGCCGGCGGTCCCGGTCCCGGGGACGCCGAGGTCGGTGGGGATGATCCCGCGGCCCGTCATACCGGTGACCACCTCGCCGTTCGACGACTGGTGGAACAGGTTCACCCCGATCTGGCGGAGGCCGCTCCGGCTCACCTCGGCGAAGCGGACCTCGAGCTGCACCTGCTGGTTCCCCGACACCTTGACGAGGTTCGCCACCTGCTTCGCGTGGAGCTTGGCGACCTCGACGAGGCGCTCGGGGATGCGGACGTCGCTCACCTCACCGGAGAGGATCACGAGTTCGCCCGCGCCCGTGATGGTCACCTTTTCGCCGGGGAACAGGTCCTTCACCTGCTTGCGGAGCGGCTCCAGGTTCCGGGTGACCACCAGCGCGATGACGAGCGGCTCGTTGCTTCGGTTCCAGAGCGTGAGGTCGGTCGTGCCCGAGCTCTTCGCGGTGAGGAGGAGCTGGTTCGTGGTGACGACCTTCAGGTCGGCGACGCTCGGGTCCGCGACCGCGACGCGGCCGATCTCCTCGGAGATGATGAGCAGGCGGTTTTGTCCAGCCTCCAGCGCCAGCTCGGAGCCCGCGCCCACCGAGCGATCGATCCGGAGTGGCGGGAGCGCGCCGGCAGCCAGCTCCACCGGGGGAAGGGGCGTCGCGAAGAGCGCGAGCGCGAGCAAGGTGTGGGCGATCATCGACGGCTCTCCTTCGCCTCGAAGTTGCGCTTTTCGTAGAGATCGCCGCGGAGGATCTCGACCACCTGCTTCTCCTTCGCCGGCTCGGCGGGCGCCGGCCGCGCGGCGACCCGGGTGCGGGGCTTGGCCGGCTCGCTCGCCGCGACGCGCGGCTCCTGAGCGGCGCTGGCGAACAGCACGGGAGGCGTGATGCCCTTCGTGTCGACGAGCTCCTCGTCCCCGAGCGCCCTCAAGGACAGCAGCAACTGGCCCTTCGACGCGGATAGCGCCAGCCGCTCGGACTCGTCGCCCGTCACCATCAGGGTCGCGACCGTCACCGGGTTGGGCTTCTCCGCGTCCTTGCCCCGGAGCTCCAGATGCTGGCCGACCGCGAGCACTTTCACGTTCTGGAGGACGATCTTCGAGGTGTACGGCACGCCTTCGCGCGGCTGCATGGTCACGATCACGTCCACGCGATCGCCGGGGTGGAGGAAGCCCGCCACGCCGACGACGTCATCCACTCGGACCGCGACCGCGCGCATGCCAGCGGGGAGAAGGGTGGCGAGGCCGCTGCGCGCACCCGCCGTCGCGAGCTTGGACGGAAGCACCGCCTCACCGCGCGTGATCGGAACGATCGCGACCTGGCCGACCAGCGCCGCGGGCTCCGACGCAGCGCCCGGTGGGAGCGCCGTCACGGGCCAGGGCACCACCCCCAGCCACTCGGGCTTGATGGGCGTCGCCACCGGGATGTCGACCTGGGCAACCACCACGCCGGAGGTGGGCACGCGCACCGCTGCCACGCGCGCGTCCATGTAGCGCGTCAGGAGCAGCGCGACGCCGACTGCCGCCAGGATGGCGACCACGAGGAACGTGACGCCCCAGGCTGCGCGCCGCTTGCGCTTGTCGCGGGGGGTCGCCGGGCTCTGCTCGTCTGGACGGATGGACATGGTCTCTTCCCGTGGGGTGAGCGCCGGGCGCGGGCTCACTTCCGCATCTGTGCGTACGCCTCGACCGTCCGGGTCGTGCCGAAGATCCCGTCGAGGAAACCGGTGAGCGTCGGGAGGTCGTACTGGACCCGGATGCAGGACGAGCCGGAGGGGCAGGTGCCCCCGTCGGCGGTCTTGAACTCGATCCGGGCGACGCTGATCGAGTCTCGGGTCAGAGGCAGGCCGGCGCTGGTCAGGTAGTTCTCCGCGGTCGTCACCGCGACCGCGGAGGCACTGGTACCGCTCGCGTACTGCAGCGTCCCGGCGCGCGCCCCCTCGCGCGCGGAGTTGATGACCACCTGCCGGTTGAAGAAGTAGTAGCCCCACTCGATCGTGCCGAAGACGATCGTGAGCAGGAGCGGGAGCACGAGCGCGAACTCGACTGCAGCAGCGCCGCGCTCGCTTCGGGCGCGCCTCACGAGAGCGCTCCGGAGGTCGCGATCGCGGCGCCGAGCGCGATCGCGACGCCGTACGGGATGGAGGTGCCCGCGGAGCGCGCGACGGCCGGTCTGGACATCGCGAGTGAGGCCACCGCGTTGGCGCGGACGAGGCGAAGTTCGGCCGCGGACGCCCTGGCGAGCACGATCAGCGCCAGCAGGCCCCCGCACAGCGCCACAGCGAGGCCGAACACGAAGAGGTGCTCGAGCCGGACCCAGGCGGCGGCCGCCGCGAGGAGCTTGACGTCACCGCCTCCTATCGCGCGGCGGCGCCAGAGCGGAAGCATCAGTGCGAGGCAGATGGCCGACGCCACCAGCCCGGACGCGGCCTGCAGCGGACCGGTGCTCGCGGCCAGGCCGGCGACCGCAACCGTCAGCGAGAGCGCGTTCGGGATGCGCCTCGACGCCAGGTCCGAGGCGGCCGCGACGGCCAATGCTGCAGGAGCGATCGCATCGATGGTGAGAGTCACGGCTTGGCCCCCCCCCGAGGGCTAGCGTGCGGACATATGTGCGGCGAGGCCGCTGTGCGTCCCCTCGAACAGTCCGTTCACCGTCACCCCGAGGGTGAAGGCGATGGCGATGACGGCGGCGGCGATCGCCGCCAGCATCAGCGCGTACTCCACCGCGGTCGCGCCGCCGTCATCGTTCCGGAGCCTCATCGGATCCGCCATCCTCCCCTGGTTCGCAGGAGCTACTGGGCGGCGGGCTGGTGGCTCCCAATCGTCGTGTCGACCGTCTGGAACGCGGTGTTGACGCGACCGCCGAGCGAGAACACGACCACCACGATCACCGCCGCGATCGCGGCAACCATCAGACCGTACTCGACTGCCGTCGCGCCCTCGTCGTCCTTCCACAGCTTCCGCAGCATGGAGTCCCCCTTCGTCCCGGGCATCCGCCGCTCGACCGATTCGAGCTGCGAACATTGCCCGTCTCAATGCGTGGGACGCTACACGCTGCTTCGGGTTGCAGAATATCCGGCGCCAATGGTTCCCGAATCCGGGTGACGCTCAGCCAGGTGTGGTCGGCGGCGCAGGGTCCGACGCTGCTCGGCGAACGCACGAAACGCGTGCAGTGGCGTGGATTCCGTGCGCAGGCACGCCGGCGCTCGTCGCGGTCGAGTCCGCTCCGGCAAGGTAGGCGAATGTGTGCGATCGGGCGCGAGGAGCGACGGTAGGTACGGGTACCGAGCGCGGGATCACGATGGTGAACGAGCGACACGCGGATCGAGCTCGCGGCGGCCGCTGCTCGCGAGCAAGAGCGACCCGTTCACCGCGCCGCTTCGCGCTCGAAGCCGGCAGCGCGGACGAACAGGGAGGCGCGTGGGGTGCTCGCCACCTCCCGCCAGCCCACGTCGCCGCGCAGGTACTGGTCGAGCCGCGAGTCACGCTCGGACAGCGCGAGGCGGACGTCGTGCTCGGCGACCTGGCGCGCGTAGAAGGCAGGCGTCCCCTCGTACCACTCGCGCAGGAACGCGTCCCCGTACAGCTCGCAACGGTCGTCGCCGAAGATGCGCACGCCCGGGACGTTGAACGCGACGAACGCGCCCAGCACCATGTCCGTCAGCACGGGGGTGCGCGGCCCGATGGCGCGCGCAGCGGTATCCAGGCGTGGAACGAGCGCGTACGGCCAGCGGGCACGCTGCGGGCCCGCCAGCGAAGGGCCGCCCACGGAGTGATTCAGCGCGGCGAGCGCGAGCGCCGCCACCGGGGCGAGCCACGCCGCGCGCGGCAGGGCCGGCGCCGGGCGGCGCGGACCTGTGACGTCGATCCCGTGCCGCGCCAGCCACGCCGCGACGCCACTCCGTGGGAGGAGCTCGGCGAGCGCGATGAGCGCCGCGATGGCGAAGAGGGAGGCGTGCCGGATCCGCTGGAGCATGAGCACGAGCCAGACGAGCGGGAGGACGCAGGTGGCCGTCCAGCGGGCGCGGCCGCTCGAGGCAGCCACCGCGGCACAGCCCGCCGCGAGCGGGACCACGTACCAGGAACTGGTCCTCCAGAGCGAGGCGTGCTCCACGATGTACTCGGCGATGACCGGCGACCGCACGATCGCCAGCCACGTCCGGATCATCTCCACGCCGTACGGGTTCAGGAGCGTGCCCGTCATGCCGGCGGCGAGGACGCCGCAGACGGTGAGCGCATCCGCCGGTCCGGTCACCGGCGATGGGCGCGCCGTCGCCCAGGTCGTGATCCAGAGGGCGGCCGCGAGCGCGAGCGTCGCGAGCCCGCCCAGCACGGCCCCGTGGCAGCTCGTCCACAGGACGAACAGCGGCACGAGCCACCACAGCCGGCGCAGTGGGGCTCGGCCGGCCTCCACGTGCGCGATGAGTGCGAAGGTCCAGCCGAAGAAGACCATCGAGAGCAGCATCGGGCGGATGTGGATGCTTCCGGCGCTGGTGAGCAGCCCGAGCGCCGAGATCAGCACCGCCCAGCGAAGCGCGACCCCGCCCGCGATCAGCCGCGCGAACAGCCACGTGAACAGGAGCGCCAGCCCGCCGCTCGCCGCGACGAGCAGGGCGTCGAAGCCGCCAAGCCGGTGGAGCAGCGCCATCGCGCACTCCGCCAGCCACTGGTGCGCGATCCACGGCTTTCCCTGGAAGGTGAACGTGAGCCAGTCCTCGCGCGGCAGGCCGTGGCTCAGGATCCGTTCGCCGGTGAGCACGTGCCAGAACGTGCCGGGGTCCTGGAACATCCGCGACGCACCGGCGATCGCGAGCAGCGCCCAGCTCGCAGCGAAGAACGCCACCGACGGCGCGGCCTCGAGACGGGTCTTCCAGGATCTGGTGGGGCCGGTCGCCATCGCGCGCTGACGGCGACTGTCGCGCCGCCGGGGGGCGTGCCGCAAGCGCGCGCGGGTCCCACCTCCGTACCGTGTTCGCGGGGCGCACGCCCCTACGCCAGCGGCGACCCCCCGGTCACCCCCACGATCTCCCCGCTCACGTACCGCGCGTCGTCGGAGGCGAGGAACACGAACACCGGCGCGACCTCGGCCGGCTGGCCGGCGCGCTCCATGGGCGCGCTCTCGCCGTGCTTCTCCACCTTCTCGTCCGGGAACGACTGCGGGATGAGCGGCGTCCAGATCGGGCCGGGCGCGACCCCGTTCACCCGGATCCCCCGCGCGGCGAGCTCCTTCGAGAGCCCCTGGGTGAACGTGCGGATGGCGCCCTTGGTGGCGGCGTAGTCCAGGATCTGCGGGTTGGGGTGGTAGGCCTGGATCGAGGTGGTGTTGACGATCGAGGCGCCGGGCTTCAGGTGGGGCAGGGCGTGGCGGGTGAGGTTGAACATGGCGACGACGTTGACGCGAAAGGTGCGCGCCACCCGCTCGGCGTCGAGGTCCTCGAAGCGCTGCACGGCGCGCCCCTGGAACGCGGCGTTGTTCACGAGCACGTCCAGCCGCCCGAAGCGCTCGATGGCCGCCTGCACCACGCGCGCGCACTGCGCGTCCTCGGAGAGATCACCGGCGACCAGCGCCGCGGTGCGCCCGGACGCCTCCACCACGCGCCGCGTCTCCTCGGCGTCCTCGTGCTCGGACAGGTACGAGATCACCACGTGCGCGCCCTCGCGCGCGAACGCGAGCGCCACGGCGCGGCCGATGCCGCTGTCACCGCCCGTCACGATGGCGACGCGATCCTGCAGCCGCCCGTGCCCGCGGTAGCTCTGCTCGCCGAAGTCCGGCCGCGGGCGCATCCCCGCCTCGCTGCCGGGCGTCTCCTGCTGCTGCTTCGGGTAGGGCGGCTTCGCGCCGGCCTGCCGCGGGTCGGGGTTCCGCTCCTTCGCCATGGCGCCTCCTGCCCGAGAAGCTAGGGCGGGGCGCGCCGGGGCGCGGCGGCGGGAGGGAGGCTAGGCCGCGGGGACCACGTACCACTGCCCCTTGGCGCCCTGCTCGCGGCGGAGCAGGCCCTCGGTCTCCATGGCCTCCAGCATCCGGTTGAAGGACGAGAACCCGTGCTCGCGCTCGTCGAAGTCGGGCTGGCGGCGCACGATGGCGGCCTTGATGGCGGACGGGTTCACCGGCCCGGCGGCCCGCCCCAGGATGGCGGCGGTGGCCTCGCGCGCGACCTCGGGGACGACCGCGGCGACCTTCTCCTTGGCCCGCTCGGCCTTCTCCTTGCCGCCGCCCTCCGCGCGGCGGCGGCTGCCCGGGCGCAGGTAGATGAACTCGTCGCACGCCTTCACGAACAGGGGGCTGGTCGCCTCCCGCACCGCCATCCCGATCACGGTGCGGTCGTTCTCGCGCAGCTTGTAGGCGAGGGGGCAGAAGTCGGAGTCGCCGGACGCGATCACGAACGTGTCGATGTGCTCGCGCAGGTAGGCGAGCTCGAGCGCGTCGATGACGAGGCGCATGTCGGCGCCGTTCTTCCCGGCGCGCGTCGAGGGCGGCACGTCCACCAGCTCGACGCCCTTCTCGTGGAGGCGCGGGGTGGCGGCGGAGAAGCGCGTCCAGTCGGCGTACGCCCGGCGGTACACGACCTTCCCCTTCTCGAGCAGGGTGTCGAGCGCGGGCTGCAGGTCGAACGTCTCGGCCGAGAGGCCGGTGCGGGTGACGAGGTTCTCGAAGTCGATGAAGAGCGCGATCCGCTGATCGCTGTGCTCGCGGCGCATGAAGGGGCCTCCGGGCAGGCCGGGCAGGGGCCCGCAGCGCCCGGAACCTGACAGGTGCGGGGCGCGGGCGCAAGGAAAACGGGCCGGAAAGGTCGAGGCCGGGGGGCGGACCCCCCCGGCCTCGGGAACTTCACGCAGCGTCAGCCCGGATCAGTACCAGGCGCGATCCGGACCGTGGCAGGCGACGGTGCAGCCGTGCGTGGCCCGGTCATAGTTGACCGGCGCGGCCACGTCGACCACGCCGTTCACGTGCAGCACCTCGTCCGCGGTGGGCGGCGTGGCGCCGGGCGCGTACGCGGCGGAGTGGCAGACGCCGCACGAGAGCTTGAACGTGCCGACGTGCGTCGCGTGCGCGTCGCTGAGGTCGGTGCCGGTCTGCGACGCGTGGCAGCTGCCGCAGTCCACCGAGGTGGCGGTCCATGCCGGGGTGGCGGCCTTCCCGCCGCGGAACCCGCCGTGGCAGTAGGTGGACGCGCAGGTCCCGGCGCCGGCGTCGAACGTGCCGGCCGCGGCGCCGCCCGGGGTCTTGAGCGCCACCGCCACCGTGCCGTTCACGTGCGCGATGTCGGCGTAGGGCTGCCCGTCGTGGCACGCGCCGCAGGCGACGCCGTTGCTGATCGCGCCGGTGGGCTGCTTGCCGAACAGGTGCGTCTGGTGCGCGCCGACGCCGCGCTCCGACGGCGCCACGTGACCCTGGCTGTCCACCGGCGGCGCCGCCGCGAGCTGCGCCCGGTTCGGCTCCCCGTGGCAGAAGGTGCAGCTCGTCTGCCACGCCTGCTGGCCGTTCGCGGCGTGGCAGGCGTTGCAGGACGCGCCGGCGCCGGGGCCACCGTTCAGGTCGGCGCCGTGGCAGGTCCGGCAGTCGCCGAGGCCGCGCGGATACGCCGGGTCGTGGAAGTTCGCGGCCAGGCCGTGGGGCTGCTGCGTGCCCGCCGGCGCGAGCCAGCCGGCCGGGTGGACGTTCTGGTCCACCACGCCGTTCACGTGCAGGCCGTTCGCCACGAACATCGAGCCGTCCGGGTTCACGGTGCCGGGGTGGCACTGCGAGCACTGCGGCAGCGAGCCGAGCGGCGCGCCGTTGCGATCGATCGACGGGTGCGGCGAGGGCGGCACGAGCGCGTGGCAGCTGCCGCAGGTCGCGCCGGCGGTCCCCTGCGTCCAGGTCGGCGCGACGTTCAGGCCGCCGCCGCCGATGGGCGTGGTGCCGCCGCCGTGGCAGTAGACGCCGCTGCAGGTGCCGTTCGCGTAGCTCGGGGTCGCGTTCAGCGACGCGAGCGGGCCGAAGGTGACCACCGGCGCGCCGTTCGACGCGTGCGCGGAGTCGGTCGGGACCACGTGGCACTGGCTGCACGCGAACGCCTTGGCGAGCGGGCCGTCGCGCAGGTGCGCGAGGTGCGCGCCGACGCGGGCGCCGCTGACGTTGCCCTGCGTGTCCACCGGCGGCGCGGCGCGGACGAGCGGCGAGTCCTGCGTGCGGCTCGGGTCGCCGTGGCAGCCCGCGCAGGCGGTCAGGGCCACGATGTCCACGTGGCCGTCCACGTGCTTGCCGCCGGGCTTGATCTCCTGGTTCGCGTCCACCGAGTCGGAGTGGCACTGGAAGCAGTTGGTGGCGAGCGCGCTGTGGCTGGGCGGCGGGTTGCCGTGGCACGCCTGGCAGCGCTCCGCCGCGGTGGGCTTCGGCTGGTTCCAGGACGGGTTCGGCGTGGTGCCGCCCGCGAACAGCGTGCTGCCGTGGCAGTACGTGCTCGAGCAGGTGCCGCCGAGCGTCCCGGTGCCGGCGGCGTACGTCGGGGCCGCGCCGTTCAGCTTCGCGGCCTGGCCGAACCGGACCTTGATGGTGTCGGGGCCGATGTGGTCCGGGTCGTCCACCGACGACGGCACCTTGTGGCAGGTCTCGCAGGCGACGCCGGCGCCGAGGTGGGCGGTGTGCGCACCGACCTTCGGGCCCGTCAGGCTGCCGTGGGCGTCGCGCGGCGGCGCGCCGGTCAGGTTGTCCACGCCGCCGTGGCAGCGCGTGCAGCTGGTGCCCGCCTCGGCCGACTCCTCCACCTTGCGGGCCGAGCAGGCGGCGAGCAGTGCGAGGGTCAGGACGAGCGGGGTGAGTCGAGCGGAGCGCATTCGGGAGGGTCCTCGGTCCGTGGCCACGCCCGGATGGGCGGGCGCGCGGCGCCAGAATGCCCTCGTCGGCGGGCCGGCGGCTTGACCGTGCGCAAGGGACGCGTCACCCGACCGCAGGATGCGCGGCTCGGGCGCCGGGTGCCCTCGGGCGCGTCGCGTTCCGGTGGCTGCCGGCCGGTCCGCTACCAGGTCTCGCCGCCGTGGCACCCCGGCGCACAGCTCCGGGAGGCCGCGTTCCAGCCGACGATGGGCTGCAATTGCCGCGTCCCGTCCACGTGGGTGGCCGGCACGACGGCGCTCGCAGTGTACCCGGACCCGTGGCACGTCGCGCAGGAGATCCCGCGGCTGGAGACGTGCAGGTAGTGTCGCCCGGAGTAAGCGGACGTTCCGCTCCCGCTCTGCGGCAGGTGGCAGGAGGCGCAGGTGGTGCCGGCCGTCGAGGTCCAGGCCGGCGCCGGTGCGGCGGCGCCCGCGGTGGAGCCGTGGCAGTAGGTGGACGCGCAGGTGGTCCCGTTCCACGCCGGCGCGGCCCCGTTCCGGCGGGCGGCGACGCCGAACGTCACCTGCGCGGCGCCGTCGAGGTGGCCGAGGTCGGCGGGGACGGCGTGGCACTCGGCGCACGCGAGCGGCGAGGACAGGGTGGCGAGGAGGTGCTTCTGGTGCGCACCGACGGCGCGGTCGGTGACGGCCGTCTCGCCCTGCGTGCCGAGCGGCGGCGCGGCCTTCGGCAGGTCGGCGGCGGCGTATGCCGCGACCTTGGTGCCGTGGCAGAAGGTGCAGTTCGACTGCCAGGCGGTGCCGCCGTGGCAGGCGTTGCAGGACACGCCGGAGGTCCCGCCGCCGTAGTCGGCGCCGTGGCAGGCGGTGCAGCTCGAGAGATCGCGCTTCGCGGCGCGGCCGTGCTGCGACGGATCCGACCAGCCCTCGGGGTGCGCGCCGTTCACGTCCACCACGCCGTTCAGGTGCAGTCCGCCGGCGAGGTTCAGCGTGCCGTCGGCGTCGACGGTGCCGGGGTGGCAGGTGGCGCAGGCGGTGGCGCCGGCGGCGTGCGACGGCGGAGGCGCGCCGTGGCAGCTCGCGCAGTCCAGCGGCCCGGCGCTGCCCCAGACCGGCGCGGTGAGGCTCCCGCCGGAGAGCGTCGCGCCGTGGCAGTAGACGCCGGAGCAGGTGCCGCCCGCGAACGCCGGCGACGCGCCGCCGGCCCGGGCGAGCGCGCCGAAGGCGAGGTCCACCTGGCCGTTCGAGTGGAGCCGCTGCGTGGGCACGGCGTGGCACTCGGCGCAGGCGATCGGCCCGGAGACCGCGGTCGCGTGCAGGTGGGCCTGGTGCGCGCCGACCGCCGGCCCGCTGGCGCTGCCGTGGGCGTCGCGCGGCGGAGCCGCCTGGAGCAGCGCGCTCGCCTCGGTGCGGGTCGCGTCGCCGTGGCAGGAGGTGCAGTCGCCCTCCGCGCCGGCGTCGGCCTCGCCGAGCGTCGGGCGAGCCTGGTCGCAGGCGGCGGTGGCGGTGAGGAGGGCGAGCGCGGCGAGCGCCGCACGGTGGGTCGAGGCCATGGTTCGTCTCCGGGCGGCGGCCCGGGGACCAGGACCCGGCGCTGGAGCACCGGACCGTGGGCGGGCGGCGGCCATGGCGCCACGTTCGGGGGTGCCGGTCGAGCAACGCACGTGCCGGTTCGCGCCGAAATCCGTACCGACAGCTAAGTGCGCGGAAACCCCTGACGCGAACGGGTGGGTCAAGGTGCGAGCCCGTCGTGTCCCACGCGCAAGGGACGCGGCGGTCGCTCGACTGACGCAAACGTTGCGCGAAGCGTCGGGACCTGTCCCCGCAGCGTTGCAGGTCGCCAGCGCGCGCGGCGCGGAGTTCCCCGATACACTCGCCGGACACCAGGAGCGGAACCGGGGAGGGCGCGCGTGACACAGTCCGAAAGGCTGGCCCGCCGTACCGAGCTGCGGGTCGAGATCGCGAAGCACGAGGCGGCGCTGGCCGCGCTCCGCGCCGACGAGGCCCGGCTGCTCGAGGACTGCGATCACACGTACGCCGACGGCCGTTCGGCCGGGGTGGGCGGCGCGGTCCGCGTCTGTGCCGTCTGCGGGCACGTGCTGAAGCACCGCGACGAGAAGCTGTGGGGGTGAGAGCCCCTCCGGTCGCCGCGGCGGCGGATCCGCGTCGCATCGCGTCGTTGCTCCTCCCTCACATGCCCACGGGCATGCTCGGTCGTCGCGCCTCGCGCTGCTCGCGTCTCGACCGCCTGGCCCGGTGCGGGAACTGATTCGCGCGCCCTGAGCGGGCGACCCTGTTAAGACGAGTGGCCCCCCGGCGCCCCCCGCGCGCCGGACCCCCTTCCACTCGCCAGCGGCCGCCGCGCCGCCCGGAGGTCCGATGGCCACGCTCCGCCCGTTCCGCGCCCTGCGCCCGCCCGCCGCCCTCGCCGCCCAGGTCGCCTCGCCGCCGTACGACGTCGTCTCCACGAAGGAGGCGCGCGCGCTCGCCGCCGGGAACGCCGACAGCTTCCTGCGCGTGTCGCGGCCGGAGATCGACCTGCCGGAGGGCGTGGACGAGCACTCCGACCCGGTCTACGCGAAGGGGCGCGAGAACCTCGACGAGCTGGTGCGCCGCGGCGTGCTGCGCGCCGACTCGGAGCCGCGCTTCTACGTGTACGCGCAGCGGATGGGCGAGCACCGGCAGACCGGCCTGGTGGCGTGCGCGTCGGTGGACGAGTACGACCGCGACGTCATCAAGAAGCACGAGAAGACGCGCGCCGACAAGGAGGACGACCGCGTCCGCCACATCGACACGCTGTCGGCGCACGACGAGCCGGTGTTCCTCACCTACCGCGCGGTGCCGGACATCGACGCGGCGATCGAGGAGGTGAAGCGCGCCGCGCCCGAGTACGACCTCGTCACGCCGGACGGCGTCGCCCACCAGCTCTGGGTGGTCCCCCCGGCGCTCGGCGCCCGCATCGAGCAGCTCTTCGGCGGCGTGCCCGCGCTCTACGTGGCCGACGGCCACCACCGGTCCGCCGCCGCCTCGCGCGTCCACGCGGCGCGCCGCGGCCAGCCCGGCGAGCACGACGGGTTCCTCGCGGTGGTGTTCCCGCACGACCAGATGCAGATCCTCGCCTACAACCGCCTGGTGCGCGACCCGCAGCGGCGCTCGCCCGACGCGCTGCTCGAGGCGCTGCGCCAGGTGCTCGACCTCGAGCCCGCGAAGGACCCGCGCCCCGATCACCCGCTCGCGTTCGGCGTGTACCTGGGCGGCCGCTGGTGGCACGCCCACGTCCGCAAGGGCAGCTTCGATGCCGCCGATCCGGTGAAGGCGCTCGACTGCTCCATCGCGCAGGACCAGCTGCTCGAGCCGCTGTTCGGCATCCGCGATCCGCGCACCTCGAAGGACGTCGACTTCGTCGGCGGCATCCGAGGTCACCAGGAGCTGGAGCGCCGGGTGAACGAGGAGGGCTGGTCGCTCGCGCTGCACCTGTTCCCCACGCGCATCGAGCAGCTCATCGCGGTGTCCGACGCGGGCAAGCTCATGCCGCCGAAGAGCACCTGGTTCGAGCCGAAGCTGCGCTCGGGGCTGTTCGTCCATTCTTTCTAAGGACTTACGGGCTTCGGCCTCCGAACCCGCAGCGCTGCGGCAGCACGAAGACCACCCGCAAGCGGAGCCGCGGGCGCCGGCACGGGCCACCCGCGGCTAGTGCATCACGCTACCGGACCCCGCACGGCGGGCACGTCAGCTCGCGGAGCTTGTGCTCGATGGCGCGGCGGCCGTCCGCGTCGGCGCCGAGCGTGTAGTGGGCGGCGAGGTGAACCTCCCCACCCGCGAACGCGGCGTGTAGAGCCCACTGCAGCGCTCGGTCGTGGTTCGCGAGGCGCTCGGCGACGTTTCCGGACTCGCCCACGTCGAGGACCTTCCAATCCTCGCCCTTCTTGCACCAGACCATGTAGACGCCGCCGACCCCCTTGAAGCGGTTGGGGTCCTTGAACGTCCCGTCCCATTCCAGACCATATGCGATGAACATCACTCTTCTCCTCTGGGCAAACCCGCCCGTTGCGGCCGCGAGGCCGCTTGGTTAAGCCCGGAGGGGAAGAGGACTTGCGAATCAACCGAAGCTGGCCTAGCCTCCGGTTTGCCAATCGCAGCGAGTCGCCCTCCGAGCGGCTCAGACTCGAAAGCCGGCGGGGACGCTAACCCCGCCGGTTTTCCATTCTCTCCTACTATATCACAGATTGACCGACGCGAGCTTGATCAGGCTCAATGTTTGGTCGATTGTCGCACAATATTCGAACCGCTACCCGGGGCCGAACGCCTTGGCGATGCCGTCGCGCAGGTCGCCGTCGTCCAAGTGGCCGTACGTGTGGATCGTGAGCCGGACGTCCGAGTGGCGGAGAGCCTTCTGCGCCACGGCCATGCCCGCGCGCCGGACCATCGCGGTCCCGAAGCTGTGCCGCGTGCCGTGGAACGTGACGTGCCGCGGGATGGGCTTCGACCACAGCGTCGCTTTGCCGCAGGGCGAGCAGGTCTCGGGCGCGGCGGCCTCCTGGCTCGGCGCCACGTGGCCGCAGCCCGCCGACAGGCACCGGTGCTCGTACCGGTGACCAGGCCCGCCCGCGCGATGGCGGCCCGGAGCGGCCGGTTCAGGCGCAGCTTGCGGCTGTGCATCGCGCCGCCCTCGGCCGGGAAGGCGAGCCGGCCGGGAGCCTCCCGGAGCGCGCGCTCGAAGTAGGGCCGGAGCTGCGGGGCGATCGGGACGGGCGCCGCCTTGCCGTCCTTCGTGCGGTCCGCCTCCGAGGACCGGCACACCATGATGACGCCGCGCTCGAGGTCGACGTCCTGCTTGAGGAGACCGAAGATCTCCCCCTCGCGGGCGCTCGAGGCGACCTGCGTCGCGCTCCGCCGCGAGGTGGAGGGCGAGCGCGAGGGGCAGCTGCGTGCGCGGGGAAAGTCGGTCGCGGCCCTGCCGCGCGGGGTCGGGGTGCTGTCGGCGGCGGCGATCGCCTCCGTCCGGGAGCAGCACGGGCACGCCCTCTCCACCGGAACGTGCCTGGCGGTCATCGGCTTCCACTTCCTCGCGACCTGGCGCGATGCACCGGGGGGCCCAATGACGCGTTCGCGGCGGGTTCGGGAGCGGGATCAGGGCTGGTGCCAGGTGCCGCGCTGCAGCCGGAACGCGGCGCACGCGCACCACATCGACTTCCGCTCGCACGGCGGCAGCGATGACCCGCAGAACCTGGTCGGCCTCTGCGCCTTCCACCACCTGCGCTGCATCCACGGCGGCTTCCTCGCGGTGCTGGGGCGCGCGCCGGGGGAGCTGTGTGGCTGCTGGGCTGCGAGGTGTGGACCGGGCCACACCGGCGCGGCGCGGCGCGGACGCGACGGACCGCGCCGCGGCGGCGAGATGCTGATGCTGCTGCCTTCGGCTCGCGGCCGTGCTCAGGCCTGGGCCGGCGCGCCGCGGGGCAGGGTGACGGTGAACGTGGTGCCATGGCCCGGCTCGCTCTCGAGCGAGACCGAGCCGCCGTGCGCGCGGACGATCTCGCGGACCACGTAGAGCCCGACGCCCAGGCCGCCGACGCCGCGGTGCGGGCAGGCGCGCTCGAACGCGCCGAACACGCGCTCCTGATCCGCGGCCGGGATGCCGGGGCCGCGATCCTGGACGCGGATGCGCGCGGTGGCGGCGTCGGCCTCGACGCGCACCTCGACCGGCGCCCCGGGCGCGTACTTGAGCGCGTTGCCGACCAGGTTCTCGAGCACCTGATCGATGCGCCGGCGGTCCCACGCTCCGAGCACCGACGGCGGCGCCTCCACGCGCAGCGCCACGCCGGCCGCGACGGCCTCGGCGGCGTGCTGCTCGACCACCTCCCGCACCACCGCGGCCAGGTCCATGGGGGCGACGTCGAGGCGGAAGCGCTTGGTGGAGAGCCGGGTGACGTCGAGCAGGTCGTCCACCAGCGAGGCCAGCCGGTGCACCTGGCCGCGCGCGCCGCCGAAGATCTGCACCAGCTTCTCGTGGGGCATGGCGCGCAGCTCGCCGCGGGCGATGAGCCGCTCCAGCATGGCGATGCGGAGCTGCAGCGGCCCGAGCGGCCCCTTCAGCTCGTGCGAGGCGATGGCGAGGAACTCGTCGCGCGCGCGCACGGCGCGCTCCGCCTCGCCGTAGAGGCGGGCGTTGTCGAGCGCGATCGCCAGCCGCCGCGCCAGCTCCTCGGCGAGCGCCAGCGCCTCCGGGGTGGCGAGCCGATCCTCGCGATCCCCGAACAGCGACAGCGTCCCGAGCGGCTCGCCCACCCCGGCGAGCGGCAGCGTCAGCTCGACCTGGCTGGGCAGGGCGGCGCGCAGCGGCTCGGGCCAGCCGGCCTGGGCCGCGGGGCGGCTCACCACCGGCCGGCCGGTCTCGAGGGCGCGGGTGATCGACGCCGCGCGGTCGAGGGCGCTCCCCGGCCCCGCCAGCGCGGCGCGCCCCTCCTCCTCGCGGCGCGGATCGGCGTGGGCGAGCTGGACGCGCGGGCCGCCCTCCTGCCGGAGCACGAGCAGCACCGCGTCGGCGAGGTGCGGCACCGGGAGGCGCACCGCGGTCCGCGCGATCGCCTCCGCGTCCAGCGATCCCGCGAGCAGCGCGCTCACGCCCGCGAGGAACCGCTGGTTCTCCGCGTCCCGCGAGAGCAGGCGCTCGCGGGCGCGGTGGTAGTCCACCCGGCGGCGCAGCTCGTGCGGCGACACGTGGAGCGCGGTGAGGATGTCGGCGTACGCGGTCGAGATCGCGCGCGCCTCCCCGGGCGTCACCAGCCCGGCTCGGCGTACCGCGGCGTGGGCGGCGGCCGCGCCGATCGCCCCGGCGAGCGCCACCTCGACCTGCGCCTGCAGCTCCGCGACCTGCAGCGCGGTCAGGCCCTGCTCCGGGCGCGCCCCGCAGCGCTCCAGGCAGGTGGCGGCCATCTCCTCCGCCTCGGCGGCGGGCACGTACGTGCCGAGGAGCTCCACGGCGGCCCGCCGCTTCGCCTCCACCGTCGTGAGCGCCGGCGCGTCCAGCGGCGCCCCGCCCGAAGGACCGGCCGCGAGCGCGCCGACGACCCGGTCCGCCCGCGCCGACTCCTCCGCGCCGGGCGGCAAGAGCAGGGAGCCCACCACGAAGGCGAGCCCGTTCGCGAGGAGCGTCCACACCACCGCGTGCGTGACCGGATCCGTGTGGACGTCGAACAGGCCCTCGGGGGCGAGCGCGTCGATCCCGAGCGGCCCCTGCAGCAGCAGCGACTCGGGGAGCCAGCCGCTCCGCGCCAGCACCGGCACGACCAGCGTGTAGGCCCACATGGCGAAGCCCGCGACGATCCCGGCCATCGCCCCGGCCTTGCTGGCGCCGCGCCAGAACAGGCCGCCCAGCAGGGCGGGCGCGAGCTGGAGCACGGCGGTGAACGAGACCAGGCCCGTGGAGGCGAGCCCGAAGCGCTGCCCGAAGGCCCGCTCGTACCCGAACGCGAGCGCGAGCACGATCAGCGCGGCCGCCCAGCGCGCGTGGAGCACGTGCCGCCGCAGCCAGCGCAGCGGCGCGAACGCCTCCGCGGCCGGGATCGCCACGTGGTTCGAGAGCATGGTGGCGAGCGCGGTGGTCTCGACGATCACCATGCCCGTGCCGGCGGAGAACCCGCCCAGGAACACCAGCCAGGCGAGCGCCGGGTGCCCGGTGTCGAGCGGCAGCGACAGCACGAAGACGTCCGCGCCGTCGGGCGGGCTCACCGCGATCGCGCCCAGCGCCAGCGGCAGCACGAACACGTTGATGAGCAGCAGGTACGCCGGGAACAGCCACATCGCCGTGCGGACGTGGTCCTCGCTCGCGTTCTCGACGACCGCCACGTGGAACTGGCGGGGGAGGAGCAGCGCGGCCATCCCGGAGACGAGCAGGTGCGCGAGCCACGTCCCGACGCCGGTGTCGCCGAGGAACGCGGGCGCCGCGTCGCCGCCCGGCGCGGTGGAGAACACGTCGGCGAGGCCGCCGCGGAAGCCCCACACGAACCACGCCCCCACCGCCAGGAACGCGGCGAGCTTCACGATGCTCTCGACCGCCAGCGCCACCACCAGGCCGGGGTGACGCTCGGACGGCCGGGCGCGCCGCAGGCCGAAGATGATCGTGAAGCCGAGCAGGAACGCGAGCAGCGGGAGCCCGAGCCGCTTCCCCGCGCCCGGGTACGCGAGCGACGGCCCGCCCCCGGCGACCAGGCCGAGCGTGGCGATCATCGTCTTCAGCTGGAGCGCGATGTACGGCACCAGCCCGACCACCAGCAGCGCCGTCGCGGTCAGCGCGACGCCCTGCGATCGCTCGTAGCGGAGCGCGAGCACGTCGGGGATGCTCGTGACCTGGTAGCGGTCCTTGATCCGGACGAGCTTGCGCACCACCCACCACCACACCGCCGCGCAGAGCGTCGGGCCGAGGTAGACGGTCAGGAACAGCAGCCCTCGCCGGGCGGCGAAGCCCACGCTGCCGTAGAAGGTCCAGGTGGTCGCGTAGACGCCCAGCGCGAGCGAGTAGACCAGCCGGTTCGACGCCACCGACCGCCCGCGCGCCTCGCGGCGCTCCGCCCACGCCGCGACCGCGAACAGCGCACCGACGTACGCGGTCACCACCAGCGCGGGGAGGGCGACCTCACGCATCGGGCGGTCCTGGCCCGCGGCGGGGGCGCAGCGCGCGCGCCATGGCGGCGAGCGCGCCCACGCCACCGACCCAGGCGCCGAGCAGGTGGGCGTACGCGGGCGCGAGCGGGAGGGGCGGGGTGCGGACGAACGGCCACGAGACCAGCAGGAGCCCGAGCACCAGGATCGTCACCGCCCAGGCGCGCGCCGGCTCCCGCCCGTCGGACGAGCGCTCCTCGCGCTGGGCCAGCGACGACACCGGCGCACCTCCTGGCTCGAGTCGCTACGGTGGCGCGGGCGCGCCGGTTTGCCAATGCGCCCGGTTCGTCTCCCGCGCAGGGCTGACCGGCGGCGGCTCACGCTCCGACGCGCTTCAGCACGGCGAGCAGCTCGTCCACGCCGAACGGCTTCATCAGGACGGCGTCCACCGGGAGCTCGCGCACCCGCGACACCGAGAGGCCGGTGGTGATGACGAGGCGGATCCCCGCCCAGCGGGGGTCGGCGCGGATGGCCGCCGCGAGCGCGCCGCCGTCCATGCCCGGCATCATCAGGTCCAGGATGATCACGGCCGGCAGGGGCTCGTGCTCGAGGAGCTCGAGCGCGGCCGCGCCGCCCCCCGCCAGGTCGACGGCGTAGCCTTCGCCCTCGAGGCACTCCGCGACGTTCTCGCGGAGCGCGTCGTTGTCGTCGACCACGAGTACGCGGGGCCCGGTCATCGGACGCTCGAACGCTTCTTAAGCGGGAGCCCCCCGGCGGGGCAAGGGGTCTCGATCCGGGGCGCAAACCCGGACGTCCCGCCCCCCGAAATACCTGGAGGGGATCGTGCGTAGGGGTGGGCATGGCCGCCTTCCTGCTCTGGGTGCTCCTGCTGGTCGTCTGCTGGCCGCTCGCGCTGCTCGCGCTGGTGCTGTACCCGCTGGTCTGGCTGGTCCTGCTGCCGTTCCGGCTGCTCGGGGTGGCGGTGGATGGCGTCCTGACCCTCCTGCGCGCCATCGTGTTCCTGCCGGCGCGGATCCTGGGCGGCGGCCCGCGCGCGGCCCGCGGCTGACGCGGGGACCGGGCGCGGCACCGGGCCCGCTTGCGCTCCCCGTGCGTCCGCGCTAGACAGCCCGCGCACCGCAGCCGCGGTGCGGCGATGGAAACGATCTCCTAGCGAACCGGCAGCATCACCCGCCCACGCCGCCCGGCGCGCCCCTCGCGCGCGGGCGCTCGCTCCAGGAGCATCGCCATGCCTTCCGTCCGCCTCGAGCGGCTCTCGTTCTCGCACGCCGACGCCGCGCCCATCCTCGACGCCGTCGATCTCGTCTTCCCCACCGGCTGGACCGCGCTCGTGGGCGAGAACGGCGCCGGGAAGACCACGCTCCTCGAGCTCGTCGCGGGCCTGCGCGCACCCGACGCGGGCCGGATCCTGCTCGAGCCGGAGCCGGCGCGGGTGGTGCTGTGCCGGCAGGCGGTGGACGCGCCGGGGCCGGACGTGCCGGCGCTCGCCGCGCGAGACGACGGCGAGGCGCGCCGCCTGCGCGCGGCGCTCGCGCTCGACCCGGAGGCGCTCGCGCGCTGGACGACGCTGTCGCCGGGCGAGCGCAAGCGCTGGCAGGTGGGCGCGGCCCTGGCGGCCGAGCCGGACGTGCTGCTCCTCGACGAGCCGACCAACCACGCCGACGCGCAGGCGCGGGCGCTGCTCGCCGGCGCGCTCCGGCGCTTCGGCGGCGCGGGCGTGCTCGTGTCGCACGATCGCGCGCTGCTGGCGGCGCTGGCGGCGCGGACCGTGCGGCTCGGCCGCGGCGCGGCGCGCGCCTGGGCGCTCCCCTACGGCGCGGCGCGCGCGGCGTGGGAGGCCGAGTCGCGCGTGGCCTGGGACGCGCGGGCGGCCGCGCAGGAGGAGGGGCGCCGGGTCGAGCGGGCGCTCGCGGACGCGCGGCGCGCGCGCGACGCGGCGGACCGGGCGCGCAGCGGCCGGAAGCGCGATCCGAAGGACAGCGACGGCCGCACGCTGGGCGCGAAGACGCGCCGGGCCTGGGCCGAGGACCGCCTCGGCGCGGACGTGCGCCGGCTGCGGTCCGCGGCGGAGCGCGCCCGCGAGGACGTGCCCGAGGCGCCGCCGCTCGCGGACCTGGGCGGGTCGGTGTTCCTGGGCTGGGAGCGGGCCCCGCGGCCGGTGCTGCTCGCGCTCGAGGCGGACGAGGTCCGCGCCGGGGAGGCGCCGCTGCTCCGCGACGTGCACCTGCGGCTCGGGCGCGAGGATCGCGTGTGGCTGTCCGGGCCGAACGGCGCCGGGAAGTCCACGCTGCTCCGGGCGCTGCTCGCCGGCGCGGCGCTGCCGCCGGACCGGCTCCTATACCTGCCCCAGGAGCTGCCGGACGGCGAGGGGCCGCGGCTGCTGCGGGAGCTGGCCGGGCTGGAGCCGGCGGTGCGCGGCCGCGTCCTCTCGCTCGTGGCCGCGCTGGGCACCGACCCGGCGCGCCTGCTCGCCTCCGCGGCGCCGTCGCCGGGCGAGGCGCGCAAGCTGTTCCTGGCCATGGGCATGGGGCGGCACGCCTGGGCGCTGGTGCTGGACGAGCCCACCAACCACCTCGACCTGCCCACCGTGGAGCGGCTCGAGGCCGCGCTGGCGGCCTACCCGGGCGCGCTCCTGCTGGTCACGCACGACGAGGCGCTGGCGGCGCGCTGCACCGCGTCGCGCTGGCGCATCGCGTCGGGGAGGGTGGACGCCGCGTGAGGGGCGGTGCTTCCGCGGGGCCGGCGATTACAGCACGGGCGCGCCGGGTGTCCGGGCCGGGGGGCCCGCGCCGGGCGGGCGTCGCCGGTCCGGAGCTTCCGGGCGCCGCGCGCCGTCGCAGATTTCCCGTGGAGGCGAGATTGGGTCCCACCGAGCGCGCCATCGCCGAGCTGCCGCCGCACCTCCGCCGCTTCGTGGTCGCGCAGGACCACGCCGCGTACACGCCGCGCGACCACGCGGTCTGGCGCCACGTCCTCCGCCGGCTCACCGCGCACCTGGCCACGCGCGCGCACCCCCGCTACCTGGCCGGCCTGGCCGCCACCGGCATCGAGGTGGAGCGGATCCCGAGCCTCGACGAGATGAACCGGAAGCTGGCGCGGGTGGGGTGGTCGGCGGTGGCGGTCCGCGGGTTCATCCCGCCCGCGGTGTTCACCGAGCTCCAGAGCCGGCGCGTGCTGGCGATCGCCGCGGACATCCGCACCCACGAGCACATCGAGTACACGCCCGCGCCCGACATCATCCACGAGAGCGCCGGCCACGCGCCGTTCATCGCCGACCCGACCTACGCCGAGTACCTGCAGCGCGCCGGCGAGGTGGGGTTCCGCGCCATCGCCTCGGCGGAGGACCAGGCGGTGTTCGAGGCCATCCGCAACCTGTCCGTCGTGAAGGAGGACCCCGAGGCGAGCGACGAGGAGGTGGCGCTGTCCGAGGCGCGGCTCCGGGCGGCGTCGGCCAGCGTCCGCTACGCGTCGGAGTCCACGCGCGCGAGCCGGCTCTACTGGTGGACCGCCGAGTACGGCCTGGTGGGCACGCTCGACGACCCCAGGAT
The DNA here is from genome assembly GCF_000022145.1 of Anaeromyxobacter dehalogenans 2CP-1. Taxonomy (NCBI): domain Bacteria; kingdom Pseudomonadati; phylum Myxococcota; class Myxococcia; order Myxococcales; family Anaeromyxobacteraceae; genus Anaeromyxobacter; species Anaeromyxobacter dehalogenans. The sequence continues at coordinate 3,309,964 of NC_011891.1, read as the reverse complement.
CTACGGCGCGGGCCTGCTCTCCTCCATCGGCGAGGCGGTGCACTGCCTCACCCCGGCCGTGCGCAAGCTGCCGCTCGATCCGGGCTGCGCCGACGTGGCCTACGACATCACCCGCATGCAGCCGCAGCTGTTCGTGGCCCGCGACTTCGACCAGCTCTTCGAGGTGCTGGACGCGTTCACCGCGGGGCTCTCCTGGAGGCGCGGCGGCGACCACGGGCTGGAGGAGGCGCGCCGATCCCGGAGCGTGAACCACCTGGCGCTGTCCGGCGGGCGGGAGCTGACCGGCAAGGTCGCGGAGCGGATCCCGGCGGCGGCCGAGCTCGCGCCCGGCCTGTCGACCGCGCTGGTGCGCCTGGACGGGCCGGTGCTCGTCTCGCGGGAGGGGCGCGGCGAGGGGAAGCCGTGGCCGGGCGAGGTGGTGGTGGCGTTCGGCGACGCGGAGGTCCCCGATCGCGGGCCCTTCGACCTGGCGCTGCCCGGCGGGCTCGCGCTGCGCGGGTTCGCGGTGGGCGGTGGCGAGGTGGTGGACCTCCGCGCCTCGCGCGAGGGCCGGCCGCTCGACCTGCCCACCTGGGCGCTCCTGTTCGTCTCGCGCGACCTGCGCTCGGTCGCGGGCGGGCCCGCCGACCCGGGCGCGTGGGATCGCTGGTTCGGCGAGCACGGCACGTTCACCGCAGGCGAGGGCGAGGCGCGGGCGCGCGCCCGGAAGGCGAAGGCGCTCCCGCCGGCGCTCGCCGCGCTGTACGACGAGGTCCGGCGCCTGCGCGAGGCCGGGCGCGGCACGCGCGAGCGCCTGCTCGCGATCCGCGAGGCGGCGGCAGCGTTCCCGGGGGACTGGCTGCTGCGCACCGAGGTGGACGAGCTGCTCGCGCCGGGCGCCGACGCCCCGGCGCACGCGTGAGCGGGGCTACCGGGCGTGGAGCGCCGCGACCGCCCGACGCAGCCGCGTGGCGTCGTCGTCGGTGAGCGCCGGGAGCAGCCGGGTGGCGCGGCCGGAGATGGCCTCCGCGATCGCCGGCCACTCCTCGTAGAACCACCCGGACGACGACCGGCCGCCCTCGCCGTGCACCCGCTCCATCACCTGGAACAGGACGGCCCGCGCCGCCTCGCAGATCGCGTCGCCCGCGGCGGTGTCGAGCCCGGCGGCGCGCGCCGCGGCCGGGCCCGCGTTCGCCGCGAGCACCCGCGCCTCGAGGTAGCAGAGCGCGAGGGTGTCCGCGCCCGCGTACCAGGGATCGCCGCGGCCGCGCGCCTCCAGCTGCGCGGCCGCTTCGGCGGGCTCGAGCGGGCGCGCCCGCGCGCCCAGCGCGGCGCAGGCCGCCTCCACCGCCGCGGCCCGGTCGGCGCCCGGCCGGAGCTCGAGCAGGAAGTGGCGGCCGGAGGCGTCGGCGCGGCTCTCGCGCACGCCGGGGATCGCGTCGAGTCGCGCCAGCACGGGCGCGAGGGCGGTGCCTCAGCCGAGGCCCGCCACCGGTCCTCAACCGTAGCCAGGGGCGCGCAGGACCACCGGATCGCTCATGCGCCGCAGCGTAGCACCGCTCCGCCGGCAGCGCGGGCGCACGGCCGCCGGACGACGCGGCCGCCGGCCCGTGCCGCGCGCGGGGCGCTGCGGCGTGGCCGGCGTCGCGTTATCCCGCTGCGCCGGAGGCACCACCATGGACCTGCTCGTGAACGTGGACGTGGACGACCTGGCGCGCGCGGTCGCGTTCTACACGCAGGCGTTCGGGCTGCGCGTCGGGCGCCGCTTCGGCGGCGCCGCCGCGGAGCTGCTCGGCGCGTCCTCGCCGATCTACCTCCTCGAGAACCGCGCCGGCAGCGCCCCGTACCCGGGGGCGGCGACGCCGCGCGAGTACGGACGGCACTGGACGCCGGTGCACCTCGACGTCGCCGTCCCGGCGCTCGAGCCGGCGCTGGCGCGGGCCGAGGCCGCCGGCGCGCGCCGCGAGGGCGACGTCGCCGAGCGCCCCTGGGGGCGGATGGCCCGGCTCGCCGATCCGTTCGGTCACGGCATCTGCCTGCTCGAGTTCCGCGGGCGCGGGTACGACGAGATCGCCGATCCGTCGTGAGCGACGCGGCCCGCGGTCAGCGGGCGGGCGCGCCGCTCCGCGGCGCGTCGCCGAGGCTTGCGCGCAGCGCGCGCGCCCGCCGGAGCAGCGGCAGGTCACGATCCGCGCGCGTCCAGCGCGCGAGGAGCGCGTCCAGCTCGGCGCGGGCCCCCTCCCGCCGGCCGAGCCGGAGCAGCGCGCGCGCCGACTCCCACGTCGCCCGCGGCCGCAGGCTGGCGGACCAGGCAGGCGCGTAGAGCGGGTAGGCGCGCTCGACCACCGCGAACGCGTCCACCGCCTCCGCGTCGTGGCCCGCGCCGGCCAGCGCGAGCCCCAGCAGGAAGGCGGTCGGGATGGCGGGATCCTGCGCGGCGAGCGGACGCAGGATGGCGACGGCGTCGTCCGGGCGCGCCGCCGAGATCGCGGCGGCGGCGGCGTGGCGGCGCTCGGCGATGGACCCGGGCGCCAGCCGCGCGGCGCGCGCGGCGCCGGTGGTCGTGTCCCCGAGCAGCGCCCACAGCCAGGCGTCGGGATCCCCGTCCGCCTCGGCCCGCGGCGTCCCCGCTCGAAGCGCCGCGAGCGCCGCCGGCGGGTCGTCGTCCGCCAGCGCGAGGTGGGCCGCGAGCACCGCGTCGAACGCCGCGCACTCCACGCCGCAGGCTTGCTCGGACAGCCGCCGCCAGGCGCGGCGCGCAGCCCGCAGGCGGCCCTCGCCTGCGAGCAGCACCGGCAGGAACTCCGAGGCGATGCGCCGGTCACCCGGCTCGGCGTCCGGCTCGGTCCAGCGCCGCAGCTCGCGCGCGGCCTCCTCGCCCCGGCCGGCCCGCGCCAGGATCTCGGCGAGCGCGTAGGACGCCTCGAAGTGGGCGCCGCCGGCCATCGACGAGGCCCGCCGCGCGCTCGCCAGCGCGGCCTTGAGGTGCCCCCGCGCCGCCAGCGCGCGCGCCAGCATCGCGAAGGCGGCCGGACCCGGTCGTGCCTGCACCGCGCGCCGGGCCCGCGCCGTCGCCTCGTCCGGCGGGCCGAAGCGGTCGGTCCACTGGAACAGGTGGATGGCCGCGACCAGGAACGCGGGATCGAGGTCGAGCGCGCGCCGGAGCAGCCCGGCCGCCTCGCGCGGGCCCGAGGCGGTGCCGCCGTGCCACAGCGCCTCGCCGGCGAGGTAGAGGATGCCCTTGTCGAGCGGGTAGTCGTTCGCCAGGGCGCGGAACCGGACCTCCGCGCCGGCGCGGTCGCCGTCGACGAAGCTCCGGAACGCGAGGATGGTCCGGCGCTCCTTGTCCGGGAGGCGATCGGCCTCTGCCGCCGCGGCGGCGATGCGGGCCGCGCCGTCCTCCCCCGGCACCTCGTGCCAGCTGGCGAGGACCGCGATCTCGAGGCTGGGCAGCGCGAAGCGCGGGTCGAGCGCGAGCGCGGTGCGGAACTCGGTCAGCGCGCGGGCGGCGTCGAAGTCCTGGTACGACAGCTCGAGCCCGCGCACGTAGTGGCCGTAGGCCTCCAGGTTGGACGTGACGGCGTCCTGGAGCCGCACCCGGTGCGCCTCCACCTCGGCGTCGTCCTCGCGCAGCGCGCGGCGGGCCCGTGCCCCGAGCCGATCCAGCAGCCCGGGCACGGCCGCGAGGCCGCGGGCGCGCTCCTCCACGGTGAACACCGGGTCGCGGCCGGGGAGGCTCAGCGCCCGCAGCGTCGCGACGTAGAGCTCGCCCTCGCGCCGGATCGACGGGACGAGCAGCGTGCGCACGCCGCCCCGCGCCCCCGCGTCGGCCCCGGTCGCCTCGTCGATGCGCGCCGCGCCGGGCCGTCCTCCCTGGCGGGCGAGGTCCAGCATGCGCGATCGGGGGAGCACGCCGATGCGCTGCGACTGCTCGAGGGAGGTGACGAGCAGCCCGGAGAGCGCGTCCAGCCCCGCGTCGCCCGTGTCGTTCACGAAGTCCGCGACCGCCACCAGCTGGCGATCGCCCTCGCGGGCGGCCCCCGCGGGCGCGCGGCGGAGGCTCACGGTGGCGACGACCGCGGCGGCCAGCACGCCCACGGCGAGCAGCGCGAGCGCCACCTGCGGCACCGGCCGCCGCCGCCGGGAGCGGCGCGCGGGCCGGACGCCGGCGCGGTCGAGCTCGCCGCCCAGCGCCCCGAGCGCCGCGAGCACCGCGCCGCCGTCGCGCGGGCGCCGCACCGGGTCCTCCGCCATCATGCGCCGCAGCAGGTCTGCCAGCGCGGGCAGGTCCGGCACCTGGAGCGCCGGCGCGCGGCGCGGCGTCCGGCCCGGGGTCGCGGCCGGGAAGGGCTGCTCGCCGGTCAGCATCTCGAACAGGATCGCGCCCAGCGCGAACACGTCGGTGCGCTCGTCCTCCGGCGCGCCGCGCCGCTGCTCGGGCGCCATGTACGGCGGCGTCCCGCCGGCGGTGCGCGCCCGGCCGAACGCGTGCGCCAGGCCGAAGTCCAGGACCTTCACCTGCCCGTCCTCGCAGAGGAACACGTTCCCGGGGGACAGGTCCCTGTGGAACACGCCGGCCTCATGGGCGTGCGCGAGCCCCCTGGCGACCGCCTCGGCGACGCGGAGCGCGTCGCGCAGGGGGAGCGGCCCGCGCCGCAGCCGCGCCGCCAGCGTCTCGCCGCGCAGCAGCTCGAGCACCAGGTACGGGCCCGCCGGGCAGCGGCCCACGTCGAACAGCGTCACGATGTTCGGGTGCGTCAGGCGGGCGGCGGCCTCCGCCTCCCGGAGCACGCGGTCGTCGGCGGCGCCCTGCGCGCGGGCCGGGACGAGCTTGAACGCCACGCTGCGGCCCAGGGCGCGATCGCGCGCGACGTACACCACGCCGAAGCCGCCGCGGGCGAGCTCCCGCTGGATCTGGAAGCGGCCGACGACGGTCCCGGGGGCGAGCGCGGTGGCAGGGGGCCGCGCGGGCTCGCGCGCGAGGTCCACCAGCAGTCTCGAGATCGCGCCCGGCGGCACCGCCGCGCGTTCGCGCACCCCTCGCTCGCGCATGGAGGGCCCCCCGGTGCGGCGTCGTGCAGGACGCTAGCACCGGGCACCTCAGTCGAGGAGCCCCTCCCGTCGGGCAAGGCGTGCGAGGCGGGCGCGCAGGCGCTCGAACCGCTTCTGCAGGACTGCCACGTCGAGCGGGCGCCCATCGGGCGAGAGCACGCGCGCGATCTCCGGCCAGGGGAGCTCCTGATCGACGCGCAGCGCGAGCATCGACTGCTCCTCGTCGCTGAGCGCGCGGCGGAGCAGCTCGAGCTTCCGCCGGCGGTCCTCGTGGCGCGCCGCGGAGGCGCCCTGCGTCTGCTGGAGGACCGAGGCGTCGTGCGTCCGCAGCCGCGTGCGGTGTCGGTGCCACGCCTCGGCGCGCACGTGGCGGGCGGCGCTCCAGGCGATCCGGAGCGCCCAGGTCCGCAGCGCGGCCTCGCCGCGAAAGGCCGGCAGCGCGCGCCACAGAGACTCCTCGAAGCGCGCGTACGCGTCGGCGGCGTCGTCGTCGTCGCGGAGCACGGAGGCCAGGTAGCGCCGGACACCGGGGCCGAGCGCGCGCAGCACCTCGGTCGCGGCCGTCGCCGCGTCTCCCGTCGACAGCAGCGCCGCCACCCGCGCGTCGAGCTCCACGCCTCCGTCTACCGCGGCGCGGGCCCGGCGCCGAGCGCCGGGCGGCCGGGCCCTCGTGGGCGGTGGTCGACCGGGCCACCCCGCGCCGGCGACCTAGGCGGCGTGCGCCGTGATGCTCGTCGCGCCCAGCGTGCGCAGGACCCGCGGCGTGGGAGCGCTCCAGACCTGCACCATGAACGCGAACAGCATGGCGATCCAGACGCCCACCATGGCGAGATCCCAGAGGAGGCCGAGGCGGGAGCGGACGTGGAACGTGAGCGGAGCGGGGCTCGAGGTCAGCGTGTTCTTCATGACGAGATCTCCTCGACCGTTGGACCGCGGCGCGGTCCGGAACCGACGCGGGCGCGGCGGTCCGCCCCAATGAGGATGCACGAGAGGTGAACGCGGGAGCCGGACCGATGGTCCGTTCCGCGCCGGGGGTTCACCGATCCAGCGCGGCGGCGTCGGCGGCGAGCCGGCAGGCGTCCGCGTCCCCGGCGCCACAGGCCTCGTCGAGCAGCGCCCGGCCGCGCGCCGGATCGGGCGGGCGCCCGTCGCCGACCACGAGCAGCACGCCCAGGCGCTTCGCCACCGCGGCGAGCGCCCTCCGCGCCTCCTCGCCCGCCGGACCCTGCGCGGCGGACGCGAGCGGCCGCAGCCGCTCCAGCGCACCGTCGAGATCCCCCTCCTGCGCGAGCAGCAGCCCCTCGTAGTACGGCAGCCCGGCGGCGTCGTTGCCGCGGGCGCGCGCGGCGTCCAGCACCGCGCGCGCCCGCGTGCGGTCGCCGTCGCGCAGCGCGGCGTGCATCGCCTCCAGCTCGCTGCGGTTCGCCGCCCACCGGGGATCGGGTCGCAGCGCCAGCGCGATCGCGAGGCCGAGCGCGGCGGCGGGCGGGAGCCAGGCCCGGGCTCGACGGGGCGCCGGGCGCGAGGCGATCCAGCCGAGCCAAGCGCCGGTGGCGAGCCCGCCGGCGTGCGCCCACCCGTCGATGGGCAGGAACAGCCCCGCCAGCGCGAACCCGACGAGCAGGATCCCGTTCAGGATGATGTCGCGCGAGGCGAGGAACGCGCGCCAGGACCCCACCGCGCGCCGGTACAGCGCCAGCATGGCGCCGGCGACGCCGAACAGCGCCCCCGAGGCGCCCGCCGACATCGGCATCGCGGCCAGCATCGAGGCGGCGGAGCCGCCCAGCGCGCTCGCCACGTACACGGCGAGGAAGCGGCGGGTGCCGATGGCCCGCTCCACCAGCGCGCAGAGCGGCACCCCGAACGCCAGGTTCCACACCAGGTGAACGGGGCCGACGTGCAGGAACGCGGCGGTGAGGAGGCGCCAGGGCTCGCCATCCCACACGCGCGCATGGTCGAGCGCGCCCATTCGGGCGAGGAGCGCGGGGTCGGTCGTGGAGCCATGGGCCGCCACCCACCCGAAGACGGCGAGATCCGCGGCGGCGAGGGCCACCGTGCCGGGCGCGGCGCGCAGCCGGGCCGCGAGCCCGTCCCGAGGGCGTGGGGCGTCCGTGTGCATGCGGCGCGGGAGTGTACCGTGACCCCGGGTTCGTGCGGCCGCTCGCGTTCGGATACCGTCCGGATCGATGAGCGACGCCGACACCATCGTCAACCCACGCCGCGCTCCCCGCGCCCGCGTCCGCTGCGCCTGCAGGGTGTCCGCGCCGGCCGGCGTGCTCGACGCGGAGACCGAGGACCTCGGCCCGAGCGGCTGCCAGCTCCGCGCGGCCGGCGCGGTGGCCCGCGGCGAGGCGGTGCGGCTCGAGCTCTCGCACCCGCTGCTCGCGGCGCCGGTCGCGATCGCCGGCCGGGTCGCGTGGGCGAGCGCGCAGGCGCCGTGGCGGCTGGGGGTCGCGTTCGACGTGGCGGAGCTCGAGCGGGCCGGCCGCTGGTACCAGGCGCTCCTCGCGTCCAGCTCCGGGATCGGCCCGGGGCGCCGCCTGCCGGATCGCATCCCGCTCGACGCGACGATCTGGCTGGGCGCGCCGCCGCGGTTCGTGGATCTCGACCGGAGCGAGATCGCCATCCTGCGCGCGGTGGGCGACGGCGCCTCGCTGCGCAGCGTCGCGGGCGCGCTCGGGCCGCGGTGGCCGCAGGCGCGCCGGGCGCTGTTCTCGCTCCTCGCGCACCAGTACCTCACCTTCGCGCGCGGCGGCGCGACGAGGGCGCGGGACTGGGAGCGGACCCTGCTGCAGGCGGAGGTGGCGCTCACGCCCGAGGCGCCGGCCGCGATGGCCGCACCCGCACCCGCGGCCGCCGCTCCGGCGGCGGTGGGCGTGCCGGCGCGCGCCGCGGTGCGCGCCGCCGGCGGCGCTGCGGCCCCCGGCGCTCCGCCGGCCCGCTCGCCGGACTTCGTGGGCGCAGGGGTGGGCTGGCGCGGCGCAGCCGGGCGTCCCCGGCCGCCCGAGGCGGCCGAGTGCCTGGAGCGCGCGCGGGGCGAGCTGGCCGAGGGCAGGGTGCACGGGGCCATCGCGCTCCTTCGGCGCGCCCTGGCGGTCGCGCCCGGAGATCCGGAGATCGCGGGCGTCCTCGGGCGGCTCGCGTTCGACGGCCGTCGCAGCGCCTGAGCGGCCCGCGCCCGCACCCCGGCGCGCGGGAGCGCCCCGCGCCTCGGGCCGGGTCAGCGCCTGGCGCGATGCGCGCGCCGCATCGTCTCCGCCCAGCGCGGCCCCTCGCTCCCGAGCTCCTCCTCGCCGATCTCGAACACCGTGCCCTCGGTGGTGGAGAGGATGGCGAGCGTGAGCGTCGGCATCCGCTTGCCGCCGACCGGCTCCTCCCGGAGGACGAACAGGCGCAGGTCCCTGGGCGCGCGGTGCTCCGCCGCCGCGGCCAGCAGCGCCATCGCCTCGCGCAGCTCCGGGTACCGCCGCTCGAACGCGGCGCGGTCGAGCGCCGGCAGGGACAGCGCCGTCGCGTACCACGCCGTCACCTTCGCGGCCGGGTCCGCCGTGACGAACGTGCAGCACTCGGGCGACTCCCCCGGCTCGAGCGGCACCGCGAGCAGGCGAGCGCCCGGATAGACCGGGATGCGGTCGGCGGCGTGGGCGGACGGCGCGGGAAGCGCCGCGGCGAGGGCCGCGGCGGCGGCGATGCGAAGGACGTTCATGGAATCCCCTGGGCCCGCCGGGACGGCGGGCGGCGCGGCATTCTCGTCCGGCCGCCGCGCGCCGGGCTCGCCCGGTGGGGCCGCTGGCCGCCGCGCCCGCCGGCCTGTCCGCGGCGGCAGCGCGCCAGCGCGCCAGCGGCGCGGCGGGGGGCGGCATCGCGGGGCGAACGGTCGCAATGTGGACCGATTCAATCGGCAATTCTCTTGAGATTTCGCGGGTGTCTCCCTTGACGCCCTCCACGGGGGGCTGATACCAAGCGCAGGCCGAAACCGCACCTCCCCCCACTCCAACTGCACGGAGGGATTGGTTCCCGATGTACTCGATCCTTCGCCGCGAAGCGTTCTCCGACGTGACCTTCCTCTGGGAGGTCCACGCCCCCGATGTCGCCGCCTCCGCCCAGCCCGGGCACTTCGTCATGCTCCGGCTGCACGAAGGCTCCGAGCGCATCCCGCTCACGGTCGCCGACTTCGACCGGGAGAAGGGCACCATCACGATGGTCATCCAGGCGCTCGGCAAGACGACGCGCGAGATGATGACCAACTACAAGGCCGGGGACACGTTCGACGACTTCGTCGGCCCGCTCGGCCTGCCCCAGCACATCGACAACGCCGGCCACGTGGTGCTCGTCGGCGGCGGCCTGGGCGTCGCGCCGGTGTACCCGCAGCTCCGCGCCTTCAAGGAGGCCGGCTGCCGCACCACCGGCATCATCGGGTTCCGGAACAAGGACCTGGTGTTCTGGGAGAAGAAGTTCGGCAAGTACTGCGACGACCTCATCGTCTGCACCGACGACGGCTCCTACGGGAAGCCGGGCTTCGTGACGCAGGCGCTGAAGGAGGTCTGCGAGCAGGACAAGCCCGACCTCGCCATCGCCATCGGCCCGCTGCCGATGATGAACGCGTGCGTCGAGACCACCCGCCCGTTCGGCGTGAAGACCATGGTCTCGCTGAACGCGATCATGGTGGACGGGACCGGCATGTGCGGCTCCTGCCGCGTGACCGTGGGCAAGGACGTGAAGTTCGCCTGCGTGGACGGCCCGGACTTCGACGGCCATCAGGTGGACTTCAAGGAGCTCCTCGCGCGCCAGCGCCGCTTCAAGAGCCAGGAGTCTCGCGCGAACGAGGACTACGCGCACGTCTGCAACCTCGAGAAGCAGCTCTTCGAGGAGGAGAAGCGGAACTACAAGAAGCTGAAGGAGCTGGTCCCGACGCAGACGAAGATGCCGGAGCGCGACCACGTCGAGCGCGCCCGGAACTTCAAGGAGGTCAACCTGGGGTACTCGCTCCAGGACGCCCTCGGGGAGGCCGAGCGCTGCATCCAGTGCGCGAAGCCCACCTGCATCGCCGGCTGCCCGGTGCAGATCGACATCCCGCGCTTCATCCGCCACGTGGTGGTGCGCGACCTCGAGGGCGCCCTCGAGGTGATCAACGAGGCCTCGATCTTCCCGTCGGTCTGCGGCCGCGTCTGCCCGCAGGAGACGCAGTGCGAGGCGCAGTGCATCATCGCGAAGAAGATGGAGTCGGTCGGCATCGGCCGCCTCGAGCGCTTCGTCGGTGACAACGCCCGGCCGAAGCCGGTGGTCCCGCCCCGCTTCGACAAGAAGCTCGGCAAGGTGGCGGTGTGCGGCTCCGGCCCCGCCGGCCTCGCCGCCGCGGCCGACCTGGTGAAGTTCGGCTGCGACGTGACCGTGTACGAGGCGCTCCACGTGGTCGGCGGGGTGCTCCGCTACGGCATCCCGTCCTTCCGCCTGCCGCGCGACATCATCGACCGCGAGGTGAACAAGCTGGTCGAGATGGGCGTGAAGATCGAGACCAACAAGGTCATCGGCAAGACCTTCACCGTCCCGCAGCTGCTGAACGACAAGGGCTTCGACGCCGTGTTCCTGGGCGTCGGCGCCGGCGCGCCGCAGTTCCTCGGGATCCCGGGCGAGTTCGCGGGCCAGGTGTACTCGGCCAACGAGTTCCTCACCCGCGTGAACCTGATGGGCGGCGACAAGTTCCCGTTCCTCGACACCCCCATCTCGCTCGGCAAGAGCGTGGTGGTGATCGGCGCCGGCAACACCGCCATGGACTGCCTGCGCGTCGCCAAGCGGCTCGGCGCGCCGACCGTGCGCTGCGTCTACCGCCGCAGCGAGGCGGAGGCCCCGGCCCGCATCGAGGAGCTGCGGCACGCGAAGGAGGAGGGGATCGACTTCTTCTTCCTCCACACGCCGGTGGAGATCTACACCGACGCCGAGGGCAGCGTGCGCGGCATGAAGGTGGAGGAGATGGAGCTGGGCGCGCCCGACGACAAGGGCCGCCGCAAGCCCATGTCCACCGGGCGGTTCAAGGACCTCGAGTGCGACACCGTCATCTACGCGCTCGGGACCAAGGCGAACCCGATCATCACGCAGTCCACCCCCGGCCTCGGCCTCAACAAGTGGGGCAACATCGCGGCGGACGACGGGAAGCTCGAGTCCACCCAGGCCACCACGCTCCCGGGCGTGTTCGCCGGCGGTGACATCGTGACCGGCGGCGCCACCGTGATCCTGGCCATGGGCGCCGGCCGCCGCGCCGCGCGCTCCATCGCGACCTACCTGACGAACGGCAAGAAGTGGCCGCTCACGCAGGAGGAGGTGGCCGCGTTCCAGCCCATGGCGCAGCTCGCCGCCGCGCCGGCCGCGCAGGCCGGCCTCCACACGCACGCCGGCGCCGTCGCGGCCGGGGCGGAGACCGCGGTGAAGACCTGCCCGAAGTGCCGCCGGCCCATCGAGGGCGACGAGGAGTACGTCTGCTGCGGCACCGCGCAGCTGCAGTGGCGCTGCGACGACTGCGGCAAGGTGAGCGAGGGCTTCGCGTTCCCGTACGGCATGTGCCCGGCGTGCGGCGGCAAGCTCCAGGTCACCGACCCGCGCAAGGTCGAGGAGGCCAAGGCGCTCGAGGCCATTCGGCTCGCGTTCGAGATCGAGCTCGGCGGCATGGCGTTCTACGCGAAGGCGGCCAAGGACTCGAAGGAGCCGGTGCTGAAGGCGCTGTTCGAGAAGTTCGCCGGGATGGAGCAGGAGCACATGGCGACGCTGACGCGCCGCTACCACGCCCAGGCCCCGTCGCCGACGGAGGGCTTCAAGATCGAGCGCGCGGCGCTGTTCGCCGGCCTCGAGAACCGGCCCGACGATCCGGGCAACCTGTTCCGGATCGCGATCGGCTTCGAGCAGCGGGCGGTGAAGTTCTTCACCGAGCGCGGCGCCGCGGCGCCCGAGGGCTCTCCCGAGAAGCAGCTCTACAAGGAGCTCGCCGCCGAGGAGCGCGAGCACGTCGACCTGCTCACCACCGAGTACGAGCGGTGGAAGCAGGGCAAGCCCGGAATGCTGTAGGCCCTCCGCGCCGGCGGAGACCGTGACGAGGCCCCGGGGCTCAGCCCCCGGGGCCTTTCCTTTTCACGGGAGCTGTGCCAGGGCTACTCGCCGTGCCACCCGAGGACGAGATCGTCGTCGCCTATCTCGCGCCCGAGCTCCCGGCCCTCTCCGCCACGTTCGTGTACGAGGAGCTGCTCGCCCTGGAGCGGCGGGGCATCCGGGTGATCCCGGTGAGCGTGCGCGCGCCCGCGGCCGTGGCGTCGGGCCAGGAGGAGCTCGCGCGGCGCACCCACGTGCTGTATGGCGGCCGCCCGTGGGCGGCGCTCGGCGCCGGCACGATCGAGGCGCTGAGATCGGGGCGCCGCGGCCTGAGGGCGCTCCGGTGGCTGCTCCATGATCTTCGCGCGGTGGGACCGCTCCGCCCCGCGTCCTGGAAGCTCGTCTACCAGTGGCTCGCCGGGGCGCGGCTCGGGAGCTTGCTGCGACGCTCGGGCTGTACCCACCTGCACGTCCACTTCGCCCACGTCCCGGCGCAGATCGGGATGTACGCGTCCGCGTTCGCCGAGGTCCCGTTCACGGTGACGGCGCACGCGAACGACATCTTCGAGCGTGGGATCCTGCTCCGCGAGAAGGCCGCGCGGGCGCGGAAGGTCCTGACCATCTCCCGGCACAACGTGGCGTTCCTGCGGTCCCGCGGGGTGCCGGAGGAGCACCTCGCGGTCGTGCGGTGCGGCGTGAGCCTCGCCGCGCGCCGCGACCTCCCACGGTTCGATCGGCGCGGCCACTACCGCGTCGGATCGCTCGGCCGGCTCGTCGACAAGAAGGGCATGGACGACCTCGTGCGGGCGGCGGCACGGCTCGGCGGCGGGGCCTGGACGCTCGAGCTGAGCATCGCGGGCGACGGCCCCGAGCGCGCGTCGCTCGAGCGCCTGGCGAGGGACCTGGGGGTGCAGGACCGGGTCCGCTTCGAGGGAGCCCTCCCGCATGGCTCCGTCGCGCGCTGGCTGCGATCGCTGGACGTCTTCGTCCTGGCGTGCAAGCCGGACGCGCGCGGCGACATGGATGGCATCCCGGTCGTGCTGATGGAGGCGATGTCGCAGCGGGTCCCGGTGATCTCCACTCGCCTGTCCGGGATCCCCGAGCTGGTGGTGAGCGGGGAGACCGGCCTGCTCGCTCCGCCGGGCGATCCCCCTGCGCTGGCCGAGGAGATCAGCCGGATGCTCGAGGAACCGGAGCTCCGTGCACGGCTCACCGAGGCAGCGCTCGACCACGTGGTGCACGAGTTCGGGCTGGCGGCGAACGTCGATCGGTTGCTGGAGCAGCTCGCGCCGGTCCGCGCCACGCCGGCACCGGCGCGAGCCTGAGCGGGCCGCCTGCTGGGCGGCCCCGAGCCGGCCTGCGCCCGAGCACGAACAGGACGAGGTAGCGGTTGCGCGCGATCGCGAGCTCGACCGCGACCGGCAGCGCGATCCCCGCGGCCAGCCCCACCACGGCCAGGACGACGAGATCGTCCACCCCGGCGCGCTGCAGGACGATCCGGCTCCCCGCGGTGCCGAACACGTGCATCAAGTAGATGCCGTACGAGAACGGGCCCAGCATCGCGAGGGCGGCACACGCGACGCGATGGACCAGGGCGAGCGTCACCGCCGCGAGCCCGATGGTCGTGCTGACGGCATAGCGCGTGAGCTCGCTCGGCCACGGCACGCCGGCCCAGTGGCGTTGATGGACCGCCACGGCGATCGTCCCGATCGCGATCAGCGCCCCCGCCGCCCGCCAGCCGCGACCGAGGGAGAAGCGCTGGATCCCGAGCCCCAGGACGAAGTACGGCAGCAAGTACTGCGCGTGGGAGATGCCCAGGATGGGCGTCTCGAGCAGCCCCGAGGCCTTCAGCGCGAGCGCGCCCGCGAGCAGCAGCGCGAGCTGCCAGCGCCGCGCGATCCAGCCGAAGGCGTCCAGCGCCCCCACGAGCGCGAACACCCAGGCGAGCGCGTAGAGATACCAGAAGTGCGCATACGGCACGATCAGCAGCCAGGGCAGGCCCGGCACCGAGTCGCCGCCGTTCGTGCCGGGGACGATCGCTCGCGCGACGACGAACGCACCGCCGACCACGACGAGCGGCACGAGCAGCCTCCGGAGCTTTCCGGACGCGAACCGCCGCCAGTGCTGCCGCACCGCGGGATGGAGCCCGTACACGAACCCCGAGATGGCCGTGAACAGCGGCATCCGGACCGGGGCCAGCGTGTAGTAGGCGCGCCGCCATCCGGAGTCGGGCTCGACCTGCAGCCCGCACTCGGCGTCCACGCCGATGACGTGTCCCGCCACCATCAACAGCACGGCCAGGCCGCGGAGCGCCTCGATCCCCGCGTCCCTCCCGATGGCCAGGCCGCCCGCGAGCGAGCACGAGCCAGCGCCGTGCTCGGGAGCGCCTGCGCGTGGGGGTCGCGCGATTGACGGGTTCGCCATCTCCGCCGCACCGGAGCATCGGGGAAGGCGATCATCCTCTCAACCTCGCGCGAGCAGCTCCACGGGCCCGCGGTGCAACGAGCCTGCCTGCGTCCTCATGCCGCGCGCGCTGCGGACACACTCCAGGGAAGGAGATCGGGCCGCCCGCGCGCGCCGGCGTGCGCAACGGCGAGGGGTTCAACGGTCACGACGCATCTCGCCGAGTACGGGGAGCTCCAGGCTCCGCTCCACCTGCCAGCGCTGCATGATGCGCCCGCGGACGATGTCCGGGGCCGCCGCCACCGCGAGGCCGAGCGCGAGCGAGAAGAGCAGCCCGGCCAGCGCGATCTCGAGGCGGCTGTTGCCGGACGGCGACTGCGGGACCTGCGGCGGCCAGACCACGTTGTACCGGTACTTGAACGCGGCGCGCGCCGCCTCGAGCTCCACCTGCGCCGCGCCGAGGCGCTGGTTCATCTGCTCGTACTGGGCGCGGGCCTCGACGACCCGCGGGTCGTCGCCGGTTCGCGTGGTGTCCGAGGCCACCAGCGGCGCGGAGAGCGCCGCCGCGCTCGGGGTCGTCCCCTCACGCGCCGCTCGATCGACGACCTGCGCCCGGAGCTTCCGTTCCTCTTCGCGGAGGGTCCCGATCTGCGGCGACTCGCGCGAGGCCGCGGCGAGCTCCTGGCGAAGGCCGATGACGGTGGGATGGACCTCCGACAGCGCGTTCAGCGCCTGCTGGAGCTGTGCCTCCACCTCGGCGATGCGCCTGCGGCGGAAGTTCTCCAGATCCTCGATGGCCCGCTGCTTCGAGGCGAGCAGCGATTGCAGGCGCACCAGCTCCTCGCTGGGGCCGGCGGCGACCGGGGCCGCCGTGGAGCGGGTCGGCGGCGGGCGCCGGTGCTGCACGTCGGCCATGACCTCGTCGAGGTTCTTCCGGAGGACCGCGGCGCGCCCGCGCAGGACGGAGATGATCTCGTCGATGGCCGTCACCTCCTGCACGTGACGGGACTCGAGGAAGTTCTGCAGCGCGGCCTGGACCACCGCGTGGGCCTGTCGCGGGTCGGGCCAGTCGAGCTTGATCGTGATGGTTCCTTCCTCGGTGCTGACCTCGAGCTCCTTGTCGAGCACGAGCACCAGCCGGTCCAGCGGGTCCATCGGCGTCGAGGCGCGTCCGATCCCCAGGGCGCGCTTGACGCGCGTGCGCAGGTCGGGTTCCACGGTGCCGGACGCGCCCGCGGCGAGGTGCGTCTCCTTCACGATCGCCACCAGGTTCTCGCGGCGGTGGATGATCTCCCACGCGGATCGGGTGGGGAGGTCCTCGAACATCGCGCGTGCGGCCGAGGGAAGCGCGCTGGAGCGCTGGGCCAGGATGGTCGTGTAGACGCGGTATACGGGCTTCCGCGTCGCCGCGAACGCCAGGCTGAGCGCGAAGGCGCACGAGAACACCGCGATCGCGACGACCTTCCGGCGCCGTGCCGCGCGCACCGTGAGCCTCAGCCAGTCGAGCGGGGTGACCTTCGGCCCCGGCGATGAGCCGCCGTCGTAGCTCGACCCGTCGGTCAGTCGTGGAAAATCGGGCGTCATTCGCTTCCGAATCCCTTCCGACGGCCGGTGCGGGGCCGCCTCACCCGAGCACGGCTCCGGTGGCGATTCGCGAAGGATATCGCGCGCGCCGGCCTGGTGCGAGTCAGCGGAACACGGGGCCCCTCGCAGGCGCGAGCGCCGCCCGGGGCCAGGAGCGCCGTGTGCTAGCGTGCTCCCGGTGGCGGCGTGCCGCCCGCGTGTTGGCGCGTCGCATGGGAGGGAGACATGACCGCTCGAGGCCTGGCCTGGCGGGCCGCGCTGGCTGCGCTGGCGACGGGGGCCGCGGCGTCCGTGGCACACGCCGCGAACCCGGCGGGCGCCGGCGCGCCCGAGCCGGCGCCCATGACCACGGCCAATCGCGCGTCGGGCGTCGCGCCGCTCGCGGTGTTCTTCGACGCCGTCGACACGCAGCAGGAGGGGCCCGCCTCGCCGTTCGTCTGGCGGAGCGGTGTCCAGCAGCCTCGCGATCCCGAGGCGGCCGAGTACGTCTGGGACTTCGGCGATGCCGGGGCGGGCGCGTGGCGCACCACCGGGCTGAGCCGGAACGCGGCGACCGGCTACACGACCGCGCACGTGTACGAGACGCCGGGGGTGTACACCGCGACGCTCACCGTGACCGACGCCGCGGGCGCGCGCCGGACGTACCGGCAGCGGATCACGGTCTCGGCGTTCGCCGGCAAGACCTACTACGTCGCGGCGAGCGGGAACGACCGCAACCCCGGCACCAGCCCGGACGCACCGTTCGCCACGTTCGAGCGCGGCTTCGCCGCGGTGAACGGCGGTCCGAACCGGCGCCTGCTGCTCCGTCGCGGAGACAGCTTCAGCACCGGGGGCGTGACGCTCACGGCGCCCGGCCCCGGGATCATCGGTGCGTACGGGGAGGGCGCGCGCCCGGTGCTGAAGGTGACGACCGGCGCCGATGGCGGGATCATCATCCGGGCCCCGGACTGGCGGGTGATGGATCTGGACCTCGTCGGGCCCGGAGCGAACGTCGACCGCGACACGGCCATCGGGTACGCGAACGTCATCCAGACGGTGAACGCGCTCGTGCTCCGCGTGCGCTCCACGCAGTTCCGCGTCGGCTTCGGGAACGGCGACTGGAAGCCCATCTACGCGACCCCGCACGACGGCAACGCATGGGTCGACTGCGAGGCCACCGCTGAGAAGGCCGGTGGCATGTACGTGGGGGGACGGCGCCTCGCGATCCTGGGCAACGACCTGCACGACCTGTCGAGCACGCACGCGCTCCGGGTCTGGCAGGCGCACAAGGCGGTGATCGCGCACAACCGGCTGTGGAATCCCGGCGGGACCCGGCACGCGCTCAAGCTGCATGGCCCCGGGCACGGCGACGGGCGTCCCGAGACGCGCTGGGTGACGGTGACGGACAATCTGGTCCGCGGCAAGGTTTGGTCACTGGCCGTGGGCCCGCAGGATGGAGAGAAGGACGAGCGGGTGAGCCACGTGGTGCTGGAGCGCAACCGCACGCACGGCGAGGCGAGCGTGCAGGTGGACCTCCTGATCTGGGCGCGCGACGTGATGGTCCGGAACAACGTGTTCGACGGGACGGGGGCGTCGAAGTACTACACCGCGGTGCTCGTCGGACGCCGCGGGATCGAGCCGGACCCCGAGGGCGTGCGCGTCGTGAACAACACGATCGTCCGGACGGACGCCGCGGACGCGTTCGCCGTCGTGCGGCTGGAGCCTGGCGCTCGGGGCGTGGTGGTCCGGAACAACCTCGCGAGCGCGCCGCTGAGCAGGCACCCGACGCTCGTGCAAGGGGAGACGATCCCGGGGCTCCTCCAGGATCACAACCTCCTCACCACCTCGGCAGCGTTCGTCGATCCCGCCCGCGAGGACTACCGGCTCCTGCCGCGGTCGCCCGCCGTCGATGCGGGTGCGGCGACCGTCGAGGTGCACGCGGACTTCGCCGGGGCGCCGCGGCCACGCGGTGCGGCGCCCGACGTGGGGGCCTACGAGTCCCACTGAGCGCGTCCGCGCTGCACGGCCGGGACGGCGCGCCCCTGCCGAAGACCGGGACGGACGGTACTTGAGGGGCCCCTGCATTCCGCCGAGAATGCCGCCCTTGGTCGCCGTGGGTCGGCGCCGGGGGGGAAGGACAGTGATTCCGTTCAACAAGCCGGTGTGGCTGGGCACCGAGATCCTGCGCATCACCGAGGCCATCACCACGCACGGGCACGTCGCGGGCGGCGGGCCCTTCGCGCGCGCGTGCGAGGAGAGCCTCGCGCGGATGCTCGGCCAGCCGGCGCTCCTGGTCACCTCGTGCACGCACGCGCTCGAGATGGCGGCGCTGCTGCTCGACGTGAAGGAGGGGGACGAGTTCATCGTCCCCTCCTACACGTTCGTCTCCAGCGCGAACGCGTTCGTGCTGCGCGGCGCGCGCCCGGTGTTCGCCGACGTCGATCCGAACGGCAACCTGGATCCGCGGGAGGTGACGCGCCTCCGGACGCCGCGCACCCGCGCGGTCGTGGCGGTCCACTACGCCGGCAGCTCGTGCGACATGACCGACCTGCTGGACCGCTGCGGCCGGATCCCGCTGGTGGAGGACGCGGCCCAGGCGCTCGGGGCCACCTTCGACGGCAAGCCGCTCGGCACGTTCGGCGTCGCCGGGGCGATCAGCTTCCACGAGACGAAGAACGTGGGCTGCGGGGAGGGCGGGGCGCTGACCGTGGCCGATCCCGCGCTGCTGGAGCGGGCCGAGTACCTGCGCGACAAGGGCACCAACCGGCGTCGATTCCTGACCGGCCTCGTGGACAAGTACACCTGGGTGGACGTGGGCTCCAGCTACGCGCTCTCGGACCTGAACGCCGCCTACCTGTCGGCGCAGCTCGACGCCTTCGAGCGGATCCAGGCGCGACGCGCGACGCTCCACGATCGGTACGTCCGCGAGCTGGAGCGTGCGGTGGAGCGAAAGGGCGGGTACCTGGTGCGCCCGGACCCGCGGAACCGCCCGAACCACCACCTGCTGGGGCTCGTGCTCCGCGCCCGCGAGCAGCGCGACCGGTTCATCGCGCACATGAAGGCGCACGGGATCACCACGCCCTTCCACTACGTCGCGCTCCACCTCTCGCCCATGGGGAAGCGCTTCCACGGCGGCGAGGCGCTGCCCGGCGCGGAGCGGCTCACCGACTGCCTCGTCCGCCTGCCGCTGTTCTTCAACATGACGGACGCGGAGCAGGACGAGGTCATCGCGCGGACGCTGGAGTTCGTCGACGCGCTCTGATCGCCCGGGAACCGCGGTGCTCCCGGCCCGGCCCGACGCGTCCGGCGGACGACGTGCGGGCGCTCACGGCGGCGGTCGAGCCGCGACCGGCACGGACCGGGCCCGCTCGATCACCTGGCCCGTCGACGATCCGCCAGGCGCGCGGTCCTGAAGGCTTCCAGCAGCCGCGTGCGCCGGTTCGCGCCGGCGCGCGGCCACGTGAACTCCTGGGCGCGGGCACGCGCCGATGCGCCCATCCGGGCTCGCAGCGCCGGATCCGAGGCGAGCTGCCGGAGCGCCGAGACCCACGCTGGCCTGTCGTACGGGTCGAGCACGAAGCCGTCCTGCCCGTGGCGAACGATGTCTCCGGCGCCCATCGGGCTGGTGAGGAGCGCCAGCCCCGAGGCCATGGCCTCCAGCACCGCGAGCGAGCTGCCTTCCTCGAGGGTGGGGAACGCGAACACCTCCGCCTCGGCGGTGGCCCGGGAGAAGGGCCAGACCGACCCGGGGGTCCGGATGCCCGGATGTCCGAGCTTCGAGCCGACGATGGCGCGGATCTCGGGCAGGATCGGACCGCAGATGTCGAGTCGCCCCTGAACGTCGGCCTCGGTCCACGCCTCCACGAGCAGGTGCGCGCCCTTCCGCACGCACACGGACCCCACGAACAGGAACACCGGCAGCGCACCGACGCGGCGCGGCGTGTTGCCGATGCGCTCCTGGGACCACCCATAGCTGATCGGCAGGATGCGCTCGTCCGCGATGCCCTCGTCCAGCAACGACTGCCTCACCAGGGGACTCGGGGCGAAGATCCAGTCCGCCATCGCGAGCTTCCTCCGTTCCTCCTCCAGCGAGCTCGCGGTGATGCCGTGGGCGGCGGGAATGCCCGCTCGACGGTATGCCTCCTCCAGGATCGGTATCGAGGTGGCGCGGTGGCAGTTGACGCGCTCGACCACGAGCGGAACCCCCGCAGCCTTCACGTCCCGGTACACCGACTCCGGCGTCGACGCCCAGAGGTAGGCGACGTCCGCGCGCCGGAGCGCCACGCGGAACTTCCGTGTGCAAAGGTGCTCGGCGAAGCGTCCCTCGCGATCGGCCCGGTAGTAGCCGGAGCAGAGCCAGGCCGGGATGGCGGCGCGGACGAACTCGCGCCGGCCACCGCGGACGGCCGCCGGCACGTGCAGCTCGATCGACAAGCCTGGCCCGGCCATGTTCGCGCACACCGACACGGACGCGTAGCTGTGCGTGGTCTTGCCGTCGCAGAACTGGTCGAGGAACGCTGCGACGTGCACCGTGGGCTCGTGGGTCATGTTGCCTCAGGGATGTGGCGGCGCCGCGACACGGGGAGGCCGCGAGCACCGCCGCCGGCTCGCGCACCGCGCGCGTCCGGTTGCGAGAATGCCGTCACGGGTCCACCCGGACGGCCACCGCGGCCGGCGAGGCCGTGATCGCGACCTGGTCCGGCGCGAGCGGCGAGGCGCCGCGCTCGCCCCGGCACTGGGCCAGGAAGTGGCGGAGCGTGAGGAGCACGCCGACCAGCTTCGCGCGCGCGTCTGCGCCGCCCTGCAGGTCCCGCCAGATCCGCTCGGCGGCGCGCCGGTCGAACACCTCCCAGTGCGGGCCCTCGCCATCGAACAGCGCCGCATGGAGCGCCGGCGCGAGCGGGCCGCGGAAGGCCCTGGCCAGGCGGGCGACCGGGAACGGGCTGCGCACCGCGCCGCGGGTGAGCCGCTCGACCGCGCCCAGCCCGCGACGCAGGGCCACGCCGACCGGACGGAACACCTGCGGTGGCCACGACGCCGGGAAGCCGGTGGTCTGCCAGCCGACGCTCGCCACGTCCGGGAACGTCCCGAGGAGCACCTTCCGGTAGAAGCCGTGATCGGTGCGGGCCTCCGGCCGCACGGACGCGACGAGGTCGAAGAAGTCGTTGTCGTAGAACGGTGCCCGCGAGACGAGCCGCGCCCGCAGGAGCTGGGTGCCGAAGCTCGTCCAGCGGCGCACGCGCGAGTCGAGCAGGAACGCGTCCAGGGTGCCGAGCGGGTCCTCCTGCCGGTGGGCCTCGAAGCACGCGGCGAACGAGGCCGGCAGCTCCCGGGCGGCTGCACGCGCCGGCCCGTCGGCGATCGCCTCCAGCTCCCGGAACGGCAGGGCGTCGTTGCGCTTCGCGAACGTCCCGGCCACGAGCCCCTCGCGCGACAGCTCGCGGACGCGGCGCCAGTGAAAGTTGCCGCCGAGCAGCGCGTCGCCGGCGAAGCCGTTCAGGACGACGTCGGAGCGCGCCGCCAGTTCCTCCAGGAACGGCAGGATGTGGAAGTCGGTGGCTCCCGCCAGCCCGTCGGTGATCCACGCGCCGCGGGCCGCGCTCGCCACGAGGGCCTCGTAGCGGTAGTCGAAGTCGAGGTGGCGGACCCCGCACCGTCGCGCGGCGCCGGCGGCGAAGGCGCGATCGAGGCAGCCGCGGTCACCCCAGGTGAACGTATCCACCTTCGGCCGGCGGTCGGCGGGGACGGCCGCCAGGCACAGGCGCGAGTCGAGGCCGCCCGACAGCGGGACGCCGATGCGCTCGGTCCCGGCGGTCTGCCGCTCCACCGACCGGAGGAACCGGCGTCCCGCCTCGCGGGCGGCCTCGTCCTCCTCGGCGGGCCGGACCGTGCGGGCGTAGCGGACCTGCCACCAGCGCTCGATGCGGGGCGGGCCGCCGGAGGAGCGGAGCAGGGCGGCCGCAGGCGCGATCCGCACGCCGGAGAGGAGGGTGGTGTCGGAGAAGTGCTCGCCGAGCAGCAGGAACGCCGCCAGGCCCTCCGGGTCGAGGGTCCGCCCGGCGCCAGGGAGCGCCAGCAGGGCCTTCAGCTCGGAGGCGAACGCGAACACCCCGTCGCGCTGCGTCCAGTACAGCGGGTGGAGGCCGTAGCGATCACACACCAGCGTGGCCTCGCCGGTGGCGGGGTCGACGACGGCGCCCGCGAACTGCCCGTTCACCCGCGCCAGCCGGGCCGCGTCGTCCGCCGCCAGCGCCGCCAGGATGGTGGGCCGGGGCGAGGCGGGCGGGACCGTCGGCGCGTCGCCCGACGGATACACCTCGCCGGTCGCCACCGACCAGGTCCCGGACGCGTGGGAGGGCTCGGGGTCCGGCTGGAGGCCCGGTGCCCAGGTGGCGCCGAGCGCCCACCCGGCACCGACCACGGCGCTCGAGCGCTGGCCCTCGTGCGACGACAGCAGCGCGCCCATGGCGCGCGCCAGCGCGGCCGCGCCGCCGAGCGGCCGTTCCGAGACGAAGCCGAAGATCCCGGGCACGTCGATCCCCCCTCAGCCGGCGGTGCGACGGCGCGCCAGGTACTGCACCGCGCCGACGAAGAGCGGGAGCCGCAGGAACGAGAGATGCGCGAGGTACAGCGTGCGCAGGCGCGCGCTCGGGATGCGCCGCCGGAGCGCGCCGAACTTCCAGGCGAGGCGCGCCGCGACGAGCGCCGCCAGGACCGCCAGCCCCGTCCCACCGGACGCCAGCCCCACCGCGACGGCGACGACCAGCGCCGCCGGCAGGACCACGAGGTTGCGGACCAGCTCCCGGAGCCACATGGGATCGCTGGTGCGCGCGAACCGCACGCCGATCTGCGCGTACGCGTAGCCGCTGCGGACCGCGCGGCGCCAGTAGGCACGGAAGCCGATCATCGCGAGGTCGTGGTGCCCCATGACCGCGGCGTCGCACACGATGCGCCAGCCCCGCTGCCGGAGCCGCCAGCAGAGGTCCGCCTCCTCCCCGGCGGCGAGCTGCTCGTCGGACCCGTCGATCTCGCGGAGCGCCTCGCGCCGGAAGAGCGCGTTGCCGCCGCACATGCGCCAGTCGCCGGGCGGCACGTACCAGTCGCAGCCGCACACCGCGTTGAACATGCTGCCCGAAGGGTTCGCCTCGTGGAGCTGGCCGAACAGGCACGCGATGCGGGGGTCGGCCTGGATGGCGAGCGTGGCGCGCTCCAGCCAGTCGGGCTCGAGGACGGTGTCGGAATCCACGAACTGGACGAGCGGCGTGGTGGCGGCGCGCCACCCGGCGTTGCGACCCTTCGCCGCGGTGGGCCGATCGGTGTGGAGCTGGATGACCTCGGCCGACGCGCGCCGGGCGATCGCCACGCTGCCGTCGCGCGAGCCGCCGTCCACGTAGAGGATGCGGGCAATCCGTCCGGACCGCTCCACCGCGCGGTGCACCGAGCGCAGGCAGGCCTCCAGCGTCGCGGCCGCGTTCAGGCCGATGACGACGACCGTGAGGCCGCCTTCCGCGCTTCGTCCTTCCATCATCCCCCCGCGCTCCGGCCCGCGACTATAGCCGGGTCGCGGGCCGGCCACGGCCGCGCGAGCGAGGGACACGCGACGGGTCCCTCACGCGCCGGTCTGGACCGCGGGCGGCGTGCCCGGGGAGCGCGGAGCGACCGCGGGCGCGCCGCGGCGCCGCGCTGCCCGGACCGCCTGGTGGAACGTGAGCGTCGCCCCTGACATGGCCAGGAACACCGGGCTCGTCATCGCGTTGAACAGACAGTCCACCGCGAACAGGACCGTCCCGAGCGACACCGCGGCGACGGGGGCGAAGGCGGGGTGGTCCCAGTGGCGCGCCGGGACCAGCCCGAGCAGCAGCAGCACGGGAGCGAGCAGCAGCACCGCGACCGAAACGAGGCCGAGCAGTCCGTTCATGCCGAGCAGGATCACCCAGAGGCTGTCGGTGACGGAGACGTCGCGCCCGTCGTCGTCGAACACGCGCGAGCGCCCGAAGCGTCCCCATCCCAGGCCGGGCCGCTCCATGGCCTTCTCCACGAGCATCTGCTCGTTGAGCACCCGGAACGCGAGCGATTCGGCCCGCTCCGGCTGGATGTGCGCGGCCCCGCTGATCACCTCGGCGCCCGCCCACCCGCTGATCCGGGCCGCGACGAACGCGACCGGCAGGAGCGTCACGGTGAGCATGAGGACGGGGTGGCGCAGCCTGCGCGTCCCCTCCAGGAGGGCGATGCCACCGGCGAGCAGGATGATCGCGCCGGTGGATTTCACGAGCAGCGTGGTCACCGCGAGCGCCGCCGTGCACCAGCCCGCCGGCAGCCCGGCGAACCGCGTCACCGCGCGCGTGCGCCAGAGCCAGTACGCCACGAGCGCGCCGGTGGCCATGAAGGTCCCGACCATCAGGCCGAACTGCATGAAGACGGCGGGCCGGTAGCCGCCGTAGCGGACCACGTACGCGAAGCTGCTGACGGTGTGGAAGCCGTAGAGCTGCCGGTGCAGCTGCGGGCTCATCCGGATCTCCCACAGGCACAAGGGCAGGTACAGCAGGGCGCCGCCCACCAGCCACACCGCGAGCTCGCGCATCTCCCTCGGCTCGCCGAAGTAGACGCGGCCGAGGAGGTACGGAGCGGTCCAGGCGAAGAACGACTGGACGGCTGCCGACGCGCCCTCGTAGGCGCCGAGGCCGTTCACGAGCGCGGTCGCGAAGGGGCCGGCGCAGAGGGCGGCGGCCGCGAGGTCGACCCAGTGCAGGCGCAGCCGCAGCCACCGCTGGGAGTCGAAGGCCAGGCTCGTGAGGAGGATCGTGCCCGCCACGAACGTCAGCTTGCTCGAGAGGAACGGCAGGTTCAGGCGGCCGTCGAAGACCGGCAGGAACATCCAGCCGCCGAGCAGCGCCGCCAGCACGCCTCGGCGGGGGCCGAGCGACTGCATGAGCAGGTAGATCGCCGGGAGGAACAGCGCGAGGGCGATCGTGGCGAGGGCGTTCGCGGAAGCCATGCGGAGGGCGGCGTGGCAGCGGCCTCGGCCGCCGCACGCGGCGGGACGGCCCGCATCAGGCCACATCGCGCGCCGGGATTCCAGCGAGCGAGCGCCCTCCCGGTGCCTGTCGTGGGGTCGGGGGGCACCGCGAGCGTCACTTGTTCGTGGGCGCCCCATCGAGCCTCGCCGCTGGGACGCCGCCCCGACGCATTGTTGCGCTCCCGCGGCCGGCCGTGGGAAGCACGAGCTACCGGGAAGCAGGCGCCGCGCGAGAGGAGCGAGTCGGGGGATGAAGCTGCTGGTCGCGATCCTGAACTTCCGAACGACCGATCTGACCATCGACTGCCTGCGCTCGCTGGAGCCGGAGGTGGCGGCCACGGCCGGCTTCCGCGTGGCGGTGCTCGAGAACGGCAGCGGTCAGCCCGACGCCTACCCGCGGCTGCAGCGCGCGGTCTCCGAGCATGGATGGGGGGACTGGGCCGAGGTGACCGCCTCGCCCTCGAACCTCGGGTTCACCGGTGGGAACAACCTCCTGATCCGCCGGGCGCTCGCCTCGGACGATCCGCCCGAGTACGTCCTGCTGCTCAACTCGGACACGCGCGTGGAGCCGCGGGCGCTCGGCGCGCTCGTCGAGCACATGGAGCGGACGCCCGCGGCGGGGATCGGCGGCAGCACGCTGCTGTCGGCCGAGGGCGCGGTCCAGGCGTCGCCGTTCCGGTTCGGCAGCCTCGCGGCCGAGCTGGATCGAGGCCTGCGCCTGGGCGCGGTGTCGCGCCTGCTCTCGCGCTGGGCCGTGGTGATGCGCACGCCGGCGGCGGCCTGCGCGGTGGACTGGGTCTCGGGCGCGAGCATGATCCTGCGCCGCACCATGCTCGACGAGATCGGCCTCCTCGACGAGGGGCTGTTCACGTACTTCGACGACCTGGACCTGTGCCTGCGGGCGCGCCGGGCCGGCTGGGAGACGTGGTTCGTCCCGGAGAGCCGGGTGATCCACCTCGAGGGCGCCTCCAGCGGGATCTCCGACCGGATGAGGCGACGTCCGGCCTACTGGTTCCAGGCGCGCCGCCGGTTCCTGCTCAAGAACTACGGACGGACGTACGCGGCGCTCGCCGACGCGGCGTTCATCTCCGGGTTCGCCGTGTGGCGGCTCCGGCGGCGCCTGCAGGGGAAACCGGACCTCGATCCGCCGCACATGCTCGCGGACGCATACCGCCACAGCGTGTTCGGCGCCGGGTTCGCCCTGAACGAGGTGCGTAGGCCCTAGGCTCCGCCCCGGTGGGCCTGCGCGTCAGGGCGCGGCGCATCGGGCGGGCGGCGGACGCGGCCGGCGCTCCGGTGATCACAGGACTTCATTCCAGCGCGGCCCGGGGGTATGCATCCGGCTGCCGGCGGGCGCTGCGCGGTGCGGCCGGGGCGATGCCCGGGGGGGAAGACATGTTCGTGCCACGCGAAGTCGATCGCGAGGAACCAGGTCCCGTGAGCACCGAGGCCGCGTTCGGGCGGGTCGGCTGCTCGCTGCTCACGTTCCGCGCGTGGGACCGCCTGGAGGACGCGCTCGACCGAGCGCGCGCCCACGGCTTCGACCGCGTGGACCTCGGCATCGTTCCGGGCCACTGCGACCACGTCGACCCGCTGGCGCTGGGCGACGCGGAGCGCGAGGCGATCGCGACCGCGATCGCGGCCCGCGGCCTGGCGGTCTCGTCGGTGAACCTCCACCCCGGGGACCTGGTGTCGGACGACCTCGCGCTCGTGGACCGGCGCATCCGCGCCACGATGCGCCTCGCCCGGCGCATCGGCGCGCGGGTGCTCACGCTCCCGCCCGGCCCGCTGGTCCCGCCCGAGCAATGGGAGGAGACCGCCGGCATCGTCGCCGCGCGCATCCGGGGCTACCTGGACCTCGCCGAGCAGGCCGGGCTGACGCTGTCGCTCGAGGCTCCCCACGCGCACACGCTCGCCGCGGACGTCGCGCAGGCGGCCCGCCTGTTCGAGCGGGTGGCGGATCCGCGCATCACCTGCACGCTCGACACGAGCCACGTCCAGCGCGGCAACCGCGCGCCGCTCGTCGACGCGCCCGCGCGCCTCGGGGTGCCGATCGCGCACGTGCACCTGCGGGACACGCTGCGCGGCGAGGTCACGGTCACGCCGGGCAAGGGCGACTGCGACTACCTCCCGCTGATCGAGGCGCTCCTGCGCGACGGGTACGCGGGCGACTTCAACTTCGAGCTGGAGAACGAGCCCTCGTCGCGCGCCATCGTGGAGCGCGAGCTCGGCTACGCTCGCGAGCACGTTCGCCGGATCCTGCACGGCGAGCCGCTGCCGCTGGAGAGCCGCGTCCGGCGCCAGGGGTGGTTCCGCGCGCTCGACACCGCCGCCTGGACCGCGCGCCACCCGCGCGAGTTCGTGATCGCGCACCCGCGCCTCAAGGCGGTGCTGCGTCCGCCGGTCCGCTTCGCGCGCCACGTCCGGGCGAACTGGGTGCCGTACCGGCAGGTCAAGTACCGCGCCGGCTGGCACGCCGGGTGGCAGGTGGGCCGCATGGCGAGCGAGATCCCGCCGCGGCCCATGGCCGCGCTGCCGGGCGCCGACCTGGCGGAGATCCGGGTGGCGCTCCTGGGCTGCGGCTACACCGGTCGGTTCGAGCACGGCCCGGGCTTCCTGCGCCTGCCGGGGGTGAAGGTCGCCGGGGTGTGCGACGTCCGGCCGGAGCGGGCAGAGCTGCTCGCCTCGCGCCTCGGGTGCCCCTCGTTCACCGACGCCGCCCGCCTCCTGCGCGAGGTCCGCCCCACCCTGGTGGTGAACTGCACGCGCGAGTGGACGCACCGCGACACGACGCTCATGTGCTTCGACGCGGGCGCCGACGTGTTCTGCGAGAAGATCATGGCCGAGAGCCTGGCCAGCGGCGAGGACATGGTCCGCGCGGCCCGGGAGAAGGGGCGCGTGCTGGGCGTCAACTACAACTGGCGCTTCCTGCCCGGCATCCAGCGCATCCGCGCGCTCCGCGAGTCGGGCGAGCTCGGGGAGCTCCGCATGCTCCGCGCGCTCTCCAGCGCGGGCGTCCACCACCACGTCCTCGACCTGGTGCGCTTCCTGGGCGGCCGGATCCGCGCCGTCTCCGGCGCGATCCAGGACGAGCCGGGCACCCGCG
Source organism: Anaeromyxobacter dehalogenans 2CP-1 (assembly GCF_000022145.1). Lineage (NCBI taxonomy): Bacteria > Pseudomonadati > Myxococcota > Myxococcia > Myxococcales > Anaeromyxobacteraceae > Anaeromyxobacter > Anaeromyxobacter dehalogenans. The sequence continues at coordinate 3,281,768 of NC_011891.1, read as the reverse complement.
GCCTCGAGCGGTGGAACGCGTACGCCCACGAGATGCTGTACATCCCCTCGACGTACTGCGTGGCGACGCTGGAGACGGAGGAGGGGGTGGGCGCGAGCCTGGTCAGCTCCGGCCTCCTCGATCCCGAAGGCCTGCTCCTCACCCTGGACGCGGTGTTCGACCAGGGGTGCGTCAGCCTGAGCGGCATCCTCGACAACGACGCGATCGGGACGCTCACCGCCTCGACGCGGAAGCGCGTGGATCTCCGGATGCGCCACGGCGACGCGCCGGCCGGCTTCGCCCTCTCGTTCCAGCGCTCGATCGAGGCGTTCTACGTCGCCTACCGCCGGAGCGGCGAGATCCCCGTCACCGGCGCCGACGCGCTCGAGCTCATGCGGGTCGAGCACGCGCTCGTCCGCTCGAGCGAGACCGGCCAGCGGATCGTGCTCTGATGCGGAACGTGCAACCTGCCGGTGCGCCGCCGCCCCTGACGCCCGAGGACGAGACGCCGGCGCCGGCGCTCGAGCAGCTGGGCCGCCGCGTCGCCAGGGGCTCGGCGTGGGTCGCGGTCGGCTACGGCGCGAGCCAGGTCGTTCGCTTCGGCGCGAACCTGGTCCTGACGCGCCTCCTGTTCCCGCGCGCGTTCGGGCTCATGCTCCTCGTCAACGTGTGCCTGCAAGGGGTCCACCTCTTCTCGGACCTGGGCATCGGCGCCTCGATCGTGCAGCACCGGCGGTCCGACGCGGCGTTCTTGAACACCGCCTGGACGGTGCAGGTGGCGCGCGGGTTCCTGCTCTGGCTCGCCACCTTCGCGGTGGCGTGGCCCGCCGCCTGGATGTACGGCGAGCCGCAGCTCATGTGGATGCTGCCCGTCGCCGGGCTGGCGGCCTGCCTGGACGGCTTCGTCTCCACCGCGATCGACACCGCGAACCGCGACCTCCGGATGGCGCGGCTCCAGCTGTTCGATCTGGCGGTACAGGTCTCGGCGTCGGTCATCATGATCGCCGGCGCCTGGCTCACCCGCAGCGTCTGGGCGCTGCTCGCCGGCACGATCGCCGCGAGCGCGATCCGCACGGTGCTCAGCCACGTGGTGATGGGCGGCGTCCGCAACCGCTTCTGCTGGGACCGGGAAGCAGCGGCGAGCATGCTGCACTTCGGCAAGTGGGTGTTCGTCAGCTCGGCGGTGATGTTCCTGGCGCAGCAGGGCGACCGGCTGGTGTTCGGGAAGGTGCTCCCGCTCGAGCGCCTCGGCGTCTACAACATCGCCCTGGCCCTGGTGGACGCCCCCACCGCGCTCATCGCCGCCATCTCGTTCCGGGTCTTCTTCCCCATGTTCTCGGAGATGCGCCGGAGCGATCCCGACCTGGAGGCCGCGTACCGCCGGGCCAACGCGTCCATGGCGCTGCTCGCCGGCGCCGGCGCGCTGGTGCTGATGCTGGCCGGCCCGCTGGTGGTCCAGGTGCTGTACGACGACCGCTACGCCGAGGCGAGCTGGATCGTGCGCCTGCTCGCGCTCGGGATCTGGGGCAGCTCGCTCGTGCACTTCACCGCGTCGGTGGTGCTCGCCGGCGGCCGGGTGAAGTGGCTCGCGGCGTCGAACGCGGCCCGCCTGGTGTGGCTGCTCGGCGCCGTCCCCCTCGCGTTCCGGCAATGGGGGTTCGAGGTCGCGCTCGCCTGCGTCGTCGTGGCGGATCTGCCACGGTACCTGTTCCTGGCGCTGGGGTGCCGCAGGGACGGCCTGCACATCCTGGCGGGGGACGCCGGGCGCACGGTCAAGCTCGTGGTGGCCGCCGGCGCGGGGATGCTCGTGCTGGAGCTGCTGGGCTCGCGCAGCGTCCTCGCCGTCGCCGTCGCTTGCGCGACGGCGCTCGCCGCCTGGCTCGCCATGAACCGCGAGCCCGTGCGCTGGTACGTCGAGAAGATTCGCGGCGCGCTGGCGGCCCGGCGCGGCTAGCGGCCGTCCGGGCGCGCCGCTCAGGCGGTGCGACGGGCCGCGGGCGGGGCCTCGGCGACCGATCCGCCGCGCGCCTCGGCCCAGCCGATCACGGCGTCGAGGAACGCCCGGGCGTGCTCGGGGAGCGAGAACCCCGGGTCGGCGTTCGGGATGCTCTTCGTCGAGACGCGCGCCTCGGCGCCGCCCGCCGACGTGCGGAACCCCGGCCAGAGCTCGGAGAAGTACCAGGAGTTGTGCGTCGCGCCGAACAGGCACAGGACGGGGATGCGCCGCGCCAGGCAACCGCGGAAGGCCGCCACCAGCCCGAGGTTGGCCAGCGGCCCGAGGCGGGCCTGGAACCAGGCGTCGTCCGCCTTCGCCCGCCGCGGCCACAGGCGCCGCACCAGCGCCACCCGGAGCGACGTGAGCAGGCTCCGGTAGTCGCTCTTCATGCTGAAGAAGCGCCGCCAGGCCTCGGCGTCGAGCAGCTTGCGGGCATACGACCGCAGGAAGTGGTCCGCCGCGGCGCGCGCCACCGGCACCGGCGCGGCGGCCTCGTCGGCGCCGATGTGCGGCGTGAGCAGGAACGGCAGCTCGGAGGCGACGACGCCCGCCACGCGCGGGTCGGAGGCGCCCACGCGCACCGACGTGTTGGCGCCGCCGCAGAGGCCGACCAGGAACGCCGACCCGACGCCGATCGAAGACTCCAGGAAGGCGAGCGCGGCCCGCGTGTCCTCCACGAACACCCCGTTCTCGATGTCGTTGTAGAGGTCCGCCACGCTGGCGTGATCGATGGTGCCGTCGCTGTCGCCGATGCCGTGCGGGTCCGGCCGGAGCGCCACCCACCCGCGCCGGGCCAGCTCGCGCGCCAGCCGCACGTACAGCCGGTAGCGGGCGGTGCGGCAGTTGAAGCCAGGCGTGACCATCAGCACCGCAGGCCGCGAGCGGTCGACGGTCTCGGGGAGGTGGAGGATGGCCCGGAGCGTCCCGCTCGCGGCCGGGATCGTGACCGCACGCTCCACGCAGCCGTCGGCGGCGCGCCACTCCGTGGCCGGCGGCTCGGGCGCCGCGTGGACGGGGAGGGGGGCGGTGGCGGGGAGCGCCGCGATCCAGCGCAGCGTCGCCTCGAACAGCGCCGCCGGGCGAACCGTGTCCGCGTACTCGTCGTTCTGCTGCCAGGGCGGCGGGGCCTGGATCAGCTCCAGGCGCGCGTCCCCGAGCGCGGTCCGGAGCCGCTCCAGGTCGCGGCGCGGCCTCGGCTCGGCGCGGGCCGAGATCTGCGCGATGAACGCCGGCCCGCGGGCGGGCGCCACGGGCGCGCCGAGGTCGATGTCGGCGATGGAGCGGTGGATCGCCTCGGTGACCGGATGCCCCTCCACGATCACCTGGCCGCCCGCGGCGAGGTGCTCGCGGAGCTGGTCGCGCGTGCGCGGTGCGCGCCCGGTGTTGGTCATCTCCTTGACCATCACGGCGCGGAGCAGGCCGTCCACGTAGCGCTCTCCGCTCACCACCGGCTCCCACAGCGCGAGCGCCACGTCCAGCCCGCCGCGTGCCGCCGCCAGCGTGGCGAGCGTGGCGCCCAGGCGCAGGCCCCAGAGCCCCTCGCACCGGACGCCCGCGCGCCGCTCCAGCTCCAGGCGCGCCGCCAGCACGTCCTCGACGTGGTCGTCCGCCGTGAACTCCTCGAACAGCCCCTCGCTGTCGCCGTAGCCACGCACGTCGAAGCGCAGCACCCAGTGGCCCGCGGCGGCGAGCGCGCGCGCCCACTCGACACAGGTGCGCTGCGCGAACCCCCGCTCCTCGCCGAAGGGGGCGCACAGCAGCCACCCTCCGCGGGACGCCGCCGGATCCGGCGGCGCATGGAGGACCGCGAACAGGCGCCGGCCGGCGCTGGTGAAGTAGAATGCCTGCTCGTCCGTCGCCGCCGGGGGGCGGCCCGCCATGTTCGCATCGCGCATTGCCGGTACGATTATCCCATGCCGAGCGCGCCCGCGCCCAGACGCGTCCGTGCCGCGTGAGGCTCCCTTGGCCCGGTGTCACGCGGCCACGCGATGGGGCGGTCGTGCCGTCCGCGCGCGGGACTTGTCCGGTCGCGGCGATGCGGTACACGGTCGAGACGCCACGCCATGACCCCGCGACCGTACTGTGTGATCACGCCCTGCCGCGACGAGGCCCGGTTCGCGCGCCGGACCCTCGACTCCGTCATCGCCCAGACCGAGCCGCCCGCGCTCTGGGTGATCGTGGACGACGGCTCGAAGGACGAGACCCCCGCCATCCTCGCCGAGTATGCCGCGCGCGTCCCCTGGATCCGGGTGCTCCGCCGCGCCGACCGGGGGGACCGGAAGGTGGGCGGCGGGGTGATCGAGGCGTTCGACGCCGGCCTCGAGACGGTGGACCTCGACGCGTTCGACTACGTCTGCAAGCTCGATCTCGACCTCGACCTGCCGCCCGGCTACTTCGCCGCGCTGATGGACCGGATGGAGGCGCAGCCACGCCTCGGCACCTGCTCCGGCAAGGCGTACTACGTGCGCGGGGACGCGGGCACGCCCATGCCGTTCCCGCTCGGCGCGGACCCGCGCCTCGTCTCGGAGCGGATCGGCGACGACGTCTCGGTGGGCGCGAGCAAGTTCTACCGGGTCTCGTGCTTCCGGCAGATCGGCGGCTTCGTCCGCGCGGTGATGTGGGACGGGATCGACACGCACCGCTGCCGCCAGCGAGGCTGGATCGCGACCTCGTGGGACGAGCCCGAGCTGCGCTTCCTGCACCTCCGGCCGATGGGCACCAGCCACAAGAGCTGGTGGACCGGGCGGGCGCGGCACGGCTCCGGCCAGTACTTCATGGGCACGAGCCCGCTGTGGCTGCTGGCGAGCGCGGCGTTCCGCATGACCCGCCCGCCCCTGGTGGTCGGCGGCGTCGCCATCCTCTACGGTTACCTGCGGAGCCTCCTCGCCGGCGCGCCCCGCTACGGCGACGCGGCGTTCCGCAGCTTCCTGCGGCGCTACCAGCTCCAGTGCCTGCTCAAGGGCAAGCGGCGCGCCACCGCCGAGCTGGACGCGCGCCAGGCGTCGGTGTGGAATCCACGCGGCGAGGTCCCGGACTCGTTCCGAGCGGCCTCGTAGCGCCTGCCTCCTGCCGGACCGAGGACGACCATGACGACCCCGCCGCTCGCCGTCCACGCACTCCTCGGCCTGGTCGCGTTCGCGGCCATGGCGGTCGCCTCGCGCGTGCGCGCCGAGCCGCGCGAGCGGCGCGATCTGCAGGCGGTCTCGGAGCGGCGGGTGTTCTTCGGACACCAGTCGGTCGGCGGAAACGTCATCCAGGGGCTCCAGGATCTCGCCGCGCAGCAGGGCGTGCCGCTCCGGATCGTGGAGGCCCGCGCGCCCGGCGTCGGCGCGGGCACCTTCGCGCACGAGGCGGTCGCCGAGAACGGCGACCCCATGCGCAAGCTGCGGAGCTTCTCCGCCGCGCTCGCCCCCGGCGGCGAGGGCGCGGGGGCCGAGGTGGCGCTGCTCAAGTTCTGCTACGTGGACATCCACGCCGACACCGACGTGGCGTCCCTGTTCGCCGCCTACCGGAAGACCATCGCGGAGCTCCAGGCGGTGAGCCCGGCCACGACGTTCGTGCACGTGACCGCCCCGCTCCAGACCGTCGAGGGCGGCGTGCGCGGGTGGGCGAAGGAGCTCCTGGGCAAGCCGCGGTGGGGGACGCAGCACAACGCGCGCCGCGAGGAGTTCAACGCGCTCATGCGTCGGGAGTACGGCGGGAAGGCGCCGCTGTTCGACCTCGCGCGCGTGGAGTCCACGCGCCCGGACGGGAGCGCGGAGACGTCCGCCTGGCAGGGCGGGGCCGTCCCGTCGCTCGTGCCGGCGTACACGGACGACGGCGGGCACCTGAACGCGGAGGGGCGGGCACGCGCGGCCCGGGCCCTCGCGTCGGTGATCGCGTCGGTGCCGCGCGAGCCGGCCCCGGCGGCGGCGCGCTGAGGCGCTCGCGGCGGCGGCTCGCGCCTGGGGGAGTCATGGCGGCAAGGCATCTGGCGGTCGGGATGGTCGGCGGCATCGCGACGCTGCTCGCGGTGCTCCTTCGCGTGGCGGAGCCCGCGGCGGCGCCGCTCCAGCGGCTCTGGCGGCTCGCGCGGCTTCGCGCGCGCGTGGACGGGACGGTACCCGTCACCACCCAGTTCGATGGAGCGGTGGAGACGGGCGGGCGGCTGCGCCTGGAGCTCGGCGAGCACTGCCGCCTCGGCCGCCGGGTGTTCCTCGAGACCTGCGAGGGGGGGAGGATCCAGCTCGGCGCGCACGTCCGGATCAACGCCGGAGCGTTCATCGTGGCGTACTCCGAGATCTCGATCGGGCGTGACGCGCTCATCGCGGAGTACGTCAGCATCCGCGACGCCGATCATGGCCTGGCCGCGGACGGGCTCGTCCGCACACAACCGCACACATCCCGCCCGATCCACATCGGCGAGGGCGCCTGGATCGGCCGCGGCGCGGTGGTGCTGAAGGGCGTCAGCATCGGCGCCGGTGCGGTCGTCGCCGCGAACAGCGTGGTCACCAAGGACGTGCGGCCGATGGCGATCGTGGCGGGCGTTCCAGCGAAGGAGATCCGCCTCCGGGACGGGGCGCCGCTGGCGGCCGCGACGCCGCGGGCTCCGGGCGCGCGAGGCTGAAGGACCATCACGGTGAGCGTATGCCTACATGTCCGTCCACAACCTCACAAGACCCTTAGCCTAGTCAGGTCCGGTAATGGTCTCCCTGTCGGTGTCGTGTTTATAAGGGACAGCCTCGTAGACACCGATCAAGGAGAGACCCACCGATGCACTTCCAGCCTGTCTCGAAGGGAACGGCGGCGGCCGCGCTGGCCATCGCCTCCATGCTGGCTCTGGGCTGTTCCGGCACCAACTCCACCTTCGAAGACCCTGCTGGACAGGCGCCGGGTGTCACCGTCTCCCCGGGCGCGGCCACGGTCTACCCCGAGCAGAGCCTCACGTTCCAGGCGAACGTGACGGGATATGCGAACCCCGGGGTCACCTGGTCGATCGCGGACGGGACGAACGGCGGCACGATCAGCGCCGATGGCTTCTACACCGCCCCCTCGAGCACCGGCACGTACCGGGTCGTCGCGACCAGCGTCGCGAACCCGTCCCTGAGCGCCAGCGCCACCGTCACCGTCTCGACGGCCCCCCCGCCGCCGCCGGACGGCTCGACGATGACGGCGGCGCACCGGACCTCCGGCGTCGCGCCGCTGGCGGTGTTCTTCGACGCGGTCGACACCACGCCCACCGGCAGCGCCTCGCCCTTCAACTGGGCCAGCAACGTGTACCAGCCCGCCGACCTCGAGGGCGCCCAGTACACGTGGAGCTTCGGTGACCCGGGCTCCGGAAACTGGAGCACGACCGGGAAGTCGAAGAACGCGGCGACCGGGTACACGGCCGCCCACGTCTTCGAGAACCCCGGCACGTACACCGTGTCGCTCACCGTCGTGGACACCGCCGGGGTCACGCGGACCTACACCCAGACCATCAACGTCTCGGCGTTCAGCGGCACGACGTTCTTCGTCGCCGCGAACGGCAGCGACTCGAACAACGGCACGTCGCAGTCCACGCCCTTCCAGACGGTCAATCGCGCGATGACGGCCGCGCTGGCCGCCAGCGGTCCGGTGCAGGTCCTCTTCCGGCGGGGCGACACGTTCTCCGCCTCCTCCATCTACGCGATCACCAAGCCCGGCCCCGGGATCATCGGTGCGTATGGCTCGGGCAACCGCCCGGTCATCAACGTCGCGGACCTGGGGGATGGGAACGTCTTCAGCCCGCGGGGAACGGGCGCCGACTGGCGCATCATGGATCTCGACATGCGCGGTGCGAACCCGTCGACCGCGACCGGGCCCATCGGGCCGGACGTCTCGCATCAGGGCGTGAACCTGCTCGTCCTGCGGCTGCGTGCCAGCAACTTCTACGTCGGGCTCGGATGGGGAGACTGGACGCCGATCTACGCGACGCCCCACGACGGCATGTTCATCGTGGACAGCGAGTCCCCGAACAACGGCGGGTACGGGATGTACCTGGGCGGCCGGAGGATCGCACTCCTCGGAAACGTCGCGAGCGATCCCGGCCAGACGCACGTGTGCCGGGTATGGCAGGCGCACAAGGCCGTGATCTCGAACAACCAGTTCCTGCGCCCCGGAGGACAGCGCCACGCGCTCAAGCTGCACGGGCCGCAGCTGAACGACGGCCGCCCCGAGACGCGGTGGGTCTCCATCAACGACAACGTGTTCCAGGCGAGCGGCACGTCCCAGTGGACGGTCTCGATCGGCTCGGCCAGCAGCGTGGCGAACGAGAACGGTCCCGTCTCGCACCTGGTGCTCGAGCGAAACCGGTTCGGCGGGTCGGCGTCGCTGGTCGCGGACATCGAGACGGAGTCGAGCCACGCCATGGTCCGCAACAACGTCTTCGACGACACGCTCGCGTCCGGCGTGACCTCGATCCTGTGGGAGCAGCGCAACAGCGTCGTCCCTGCGCCCTCGGACATCCGCATCTACAACAACACGTTCTACAACGGGTCGGCCAGCGGCGGCTCCGGGCTCATCCGGACCAACTCGACGACGACCAACCTCCGGCTCCGGAACAACCTGTACGCCGCCGACTCGACCGGGAACATCAGCCTCGTCCAGGGGACGCGCGGCGCCGGCTGGGCGGAAGACGTCAACCTGGTGGTCGGCCTGTCGGCGCTCGCGAACCCCGGGGGCGGGGACTTCACGCTGCCGGTCGGCTCTCCGGCGGTGGACGCAGGCCTGAACCTGTCCGACGTCCGGGGCGACTACCTGCTCGCGCCGCGGCCGCGGGGTGCGGGGCTGGACGTCGGAGCCTTCGAGTCACGCTGAGCCCGACCCGGGCGCCGGCTGCTGCCTGACCGATGCCGTCCTCCAGCTCGGGGGACGGCATCGCCGTCAGAACGATCGCTTCCAGCGCTGGACGAGATCGCCGAACGAGGTCGGGCACTCGACCGTCGCATAGGCGTCCGCGGTGGTCCGGGAGAGGCGCGCGTACTCCGCGGGATCCGACAGCACCGTCTCGATCGCGTCGGCGAGCGAGGCCGGCGACCTGGCCCGGAAGAAGCGGAGGCCGCGGCCGTCGACGAAGGCCTGCGTGAACACCGGGTGGTCCGAGGCGACCACCGGCGTCCGGCTCGCGAGGGCCTCGGTCAGCGTCAGGGGCATGCCCTCGGTGAACTCCGGCCGTGTCGGCACGCACACGAGCGTGCTGTCCAGCATCAGGCGGAACGCCTCCTCGTTTCCTACTGGGCCGGGGAACGTCGCGAGACCCGGTGGCAGGGACTTCGCGCGAGCGCGCAGCGCCTCGAGATCGGCGCCGCTGCCCACCGCGGTGAGACGCACGGGCCGTCCTCGCGCGTGCAGGAGGCGCATCCCCTCCAGCAGGTCCCCGACGCCCTTCTTCTCCGTCATCGCGCCCACGTACGCGACGCGCCAGGGCGCGCCCGGCTTCAGGGTCTTCGCCGGCGAGTCTCGCGGATGGCGCGTGCCCGGCCAGTCCCACGCGATCGACTTCCGCGGGTCGATGCCGAACCGCGCCATCGACGAGGTGGCCGGGGCCTTGTGGTTCCCGACGAGGAACACGCTGCGGTCGTTGAGCAGCGGGGCCAGCCTCCGGCTCACGAAGCGGTTCTTGGCGTCGGGGTCGTCGAAGGTGTTGGCGAAGACGACGAGCGTGCCGACGCCGCGCGCGACGCTGTACCGGAGCACCTGCCAGGCCAGGATGCCGCCCGTGCGGAGCAGGAGGTGGGTGGGACGGAAGCGCTCGAGCTCCCGGACGATCCGGCGGCCCCAGAGCGCCATCGCGATCGTGGATGGCAGCGGGCGCGGCAGCGCGCGCACCGGCAGCCCCACGAGCTCGCCCGCTCCCCGCCGCTCTCGATAGGCGGGCGCGTTCAGGCTGACGACCAGGTGAGGATCGCCCTCGAACAGCGCGTCGAGCGTCCGGAGGGTGTAGGCCATGCCGAAGTACGGCTCGGGCTCGCCGCGCGCGATGAGCTCGAGCGCGGCGGAGTAGTCTCCGTGCCCGACCATCGCGATCCGCCTCACGGCCCCGTCCTCCGCGCCAGCTCCGCACGCAGCAGCTTCCCCGACTCGTTCCGCGGCAGCGCGTCCACGAACGTGAAGCGCACCGGGACCTGGTACGCCGGCAGGTGCTCGCGGCAGAAGCGGCGCAGGTCGTCCTCGGTCGGCGACGCGCCGGGGCGCGGCACCACGAACGCCACCGGCAGCTCGCCCATCAGCGCGTCCTGCACCCCGACGACCGCCGCCTCGGCGACGTCGGGGTGGCGGGCCACCGCGTGCTCGATCTCGATCGGGCTCACGCGGTGCCCGCCGACCTTGAGGATCTCCTTCGACCGGCCGCGGTGGAAGAAGAAGCCGTCCGCGTCGCGCGAGGCGAGGTCGCCCGTCCACAGCCACCCGTCGTGCAGGATGGCGGCGGTCTCCTCGGGCTCGTCCAGGTAACCGAGCGTCACGTTGTCGCCGCGCGCCACCAGGTGGCCGGTCTCGCCGGTGGCCAGCTCCCGGCCGCCGTCGTCCACCACCCGGAGCTCGACGCCCGGGATGGCGACGCCCATCGAGCCGAGCTTCTCCTCGCCACGCTCCGGCGGCAGGTAGGCGAGCCGCGCGGTCGCCTCGGTCTGCCCGTACATGACGAACAGCCGCGCGGGCTGGAACGCGTTGCGCACCCAGGCGACCGTGTCCGGCGCCATCGCGCCGCCGGCCTGCGTCAGGTAGCGCAGGGTGGGGAAGCGCATGGACGCGACGTCCACCTGGCGGCGGATGATCTCGAACGTGAGCGGGACGCCGGCGAAGCCGGTGCAGCCCTCGCCGGTCATGGCCTCGAGGACCACGCGCGGGAACGCGAAGCGGCCGTCCAGGAACATTGAGCCGCCGGCCAGCAGGTGCGTCTGCAGCACGCTGCGCCCGTAGCAGTAGTAGAGCGGGAGGATCAGCAGCGCGCGGTCGGACTCGCCGAGCTCGAGGTACTGGACGATGGAGCGCGAGTTCGCGTCCACGTTCCGGAACGTCTGCACCACGCCGCGCGGCTGGCCGGTGCTGCCGGAGGTGTAGAGGACGAGCGCGGGCTGGTCGGGCGAGAGCGCCGGGGAGGGCGGGGGCGGCGCCGCACCCTCGGCCGGATCCACCCGGCCGTCCTCGATCACCCAGGTCGCAGGGGTGCCGCCGAGCGCGTCGAGGAGCGCCGCCGGCGGGGCGCCGGGGTGCACGACCCAGAGTCGCTCGAGCGGGTGGCTCCGGCAGAGCCCACCCCACGTCCGTGCGTCGCGACCCCAGACCAGCGCGTGGCGCGTCCGGGTCTGCGCGAGGATGCGCCCGAGGATCTCCGGCGACCACTCCCGGTTCACCTCGACGGTGGTGGCGCCGAGCGCGTTCACGGCGAGCCCCGCCGCGACGGTCGCCGGAAGGTTCGGCAGCGCGAGCACGACCCGGTCGCCGGGACGTACGCCCCGGGCCGCGAGGTGGCCCGCGAGCGCGCGCACGCGCCCGGCGAGCTCGCCGTACGTCACGCGCATGGAGGGCGTCGCCACCGCCGGCGCCTCGGGGCGCCGCTCGGCGTGCGCGAACAGCCAGTCGTGTAGGAACGGAGATCGCACGGCAGCGCCCACCCCTGGTCGCCAGACCCGCACCGCGCCACCATCGGTACCCCCACGCGGCCGCGCGCGCAATGCCGCGCGGCGTCCCGTGCTCATGGAAGCCCCGCCATCCCGCGGGAGCGGCGGGGGGATCGAGCCTAGAATCCCGACTTCGGCGCCGGGGGGCACCCGTCAACGTGGGACTGCCATGCCGCGCCCCGCAGGCGCGATAGTCGCGGTCGGGGGAACATGTTCACCAGAGACGTCCTGAAGATCGACGCGCCGCTCGTCTCCGAGCGGATCGAGGGGAGCATCCGCGAGCAGGTCCTGGGGACCCTGCGTCGCCGTGGCGCGGTCGTCGGGATGTCCGGGGGCATCGACAGCTCGGTGGTCGCCTCGCTCTGCGTCCGCGCGCTCGGCGCGGATCGGGTGGTGGGCCTGCTCATGCCGGAGCGCGACTCGTCCGGCGACGCGCTGCGGCTGGGCCGCATGCTGGCCGCCCACCTCGGCATCCGGCACGTGGTGGAGGACATCGCCCCGGCGCTGGAGGGGCTGGGCTGCTATGCGCGCCAGCTCGAGGCGATCCGCATGGCGGTGCCGGAGTACGGAGACGGCTGGCGCTGCAAGCTCACGCTCCCCTCGCTCCTGGAGGGCGAGCGGCTCAACATCACCAGCCTCACCGTGTCGGATCCCCGAGGAACCCAGCGGACCGTGCGCATGCCGCCCGCGGCGTACCTGCAGATGGTCGCGGCGACGAACTTCAAGCAGCGCACGCGCAAGATGATGGAGTACTACCACGCCGATCGCCTGAACTACGCGGTGGCGGGGACGCCCAACCGGCTCGAGTACGACCAGGGCTTCTTCGTGAAGCAGGGCGACGGCGCCGCGGACTTCAAGCCCATCGCGCACCTCTACAAGACCCAGGTCTACGCGCTGGCCGAGCACCTCGGCGTGCCGGAGGAGATCCGCCGGCGGCCGCCCACCACCGACACGTTCTCGCTGGCGCAGACGCAGGAGGAGTTCTACTTCGCGCTGCCGTACCGCGAGATGGACCTGTGCCTGTGGGCGCACGAGCACGACACGCCGGCCGCCGAGGTGGCGCCGGTGCTGGGCCTCACGCCGGAGCAGGTCGAGCGCGTCTACCGCGACATCGAGGCGAAGCGCCGGGTGAGCAGGTACCTGCACCAGGCGCCGCTGCTCGTGGCGGATCCGCGGGGCTGACATGTGCGGCATCGCCGGCATCGTCTCGCTGCGCGACGGGAGCCCGCCGCCGGGGCTCGACGAGCTCCAGGCGATGACCGGCGCGCTGCGGCACCGCGGCCCCGACGAGTTCGGCCTGTACCGCGACGCCCGCGCCGGCCTCGGCCACGCGCGCCTCTCGATCATCGACCTCGCCACCGGGCAGCAGCCGCTCTCCAACGAGGACGGCACGCTGTGGATCGCGTTCAACGGCGAGATCTTCAACTACCTGGAGCTGCGCGAGGAGCTCGTCGCGCTCGGGCACCGGTTCCGGACGCGCAGCGACACCGAGGTGATCGTCCACGCGTTCGAGGCGTGGGGCGAGGACGCGTTCGCGCGCTTCAACGGCCAGTTCGCGGTGGCGCTGTGGGACTCGGCGCGCCGGCGGCTGGTGCTGGCGCGCGACCGGGTCGGCGTCCGGCCGCTCTACCTCTGCGAGCACGCCGGTCGGCTGTGGTTCGCCTCCGAGGTGTGCGCGCTGTTCGCGGGCGCGCCGGACCTCCCGCGCGCGCTGGACCCGGTGGGCCTGGCGGAGACGTTCACGTTCTGGACGGTGGTGCCGCCGCAGTCGGTGTTCGCCGGCGTGACCGAGCTCGAGCCCGGCCACGTCCGCACGGTGTCGCGCGAGGGCACCACCGACCGCGCGTTCTGGGAGCCGTCGTACCCCGCAGGCGAGCGCGGCTTCCGCGGCTCGCTCGACGAGGCCGTCGAGCGCGTGCGGGCGTCGCTCGAGCAGGCGGTCCGGCTGCGGATGCTCCGGGCCGACGTGCCGGTGGGCAGCTACCTCTCCGGCGGGCTGGACAGCTCGCTGGTGGCGGCGCTGGGCCGGCGCGTGAAGGGCGACCGCTTCTGCACGTACTCGATCCGCTTCGAGGACGCGGAGTACGACGAGACCGCGTTCCAGCGCGCGGTGGCGGCCCTGATCGAGAGCGATCACCGCGAGATCGTCGTCCGCCGCGCCGACATCGCCGAGGCGTTCCCGCAGGTCGTCGCGCACGCCGAGCGGCCCCTGCTCCGGACCGCGCCGGCGCCGCTGTTCCTGCTCTCGCGGCTGGTGCGCGACTCCGGGATCAAGGTCGTGCTCACCGGCGAGGGCGCCGACGAGATGTTCGCCGGCTACGACCTCTTCCGCGAGGGCAAGGTGCGCCGGTTCTGGGGCCGGCAGCCCGCGTCGGTGCTCCGCCCGCGCTTGCTGGAGCGGCTCTACCCGTATCTCGCGCGGTCCCCGGTGGCCCAGCGGGCCATGGCGAGGGAGTTCTTCGGCAGGGGCCGCGAGGCGCCGGGGGTGCCCGGCTTCGCGCACCAGACCCGCTGGCAGTCGGCGGCGGCGCTCCAGCGGATCTTCACGCCGGGCGTCCGCGAGGCGGCGCGGTCGGTGGACGTGGTGGCGCGCCTGCTCCGCGATCTGCCGCCTTCGTTCGGCGCCTGGGCCACGCTCTCGCAGGATCAGTACCTGGAGGTGCGCACGCTGCTCTCGGGGTACCTGCTGTCGTCCCAGGGCGACCGGATGCTGATGGCGCACTCGGTGGAGGGGCGCTTCCCGTTCCTCGACGCGGACGTGATCGAGCTCGCGAACGCGCTCCCGCCCTCGTACAAGCTCCGCGTGCTCGACGAGAAGCACGCGCTGAAGCGCGCCGCGGCAGGGCTGGTGCCGCCCGAGATCGTGCGCCGGCCCAAGCAGCCCTACCGCGCGCCCGACGCGCTCAGCTTCGTCGGGCCCGGCGCGCCGGGGTGGGCCGCCGAGCTGATGAGCCCGGAGGGCGTCGCGCGCGCCGGCGTGTTCGAGCCGCGTGCGGTGGACCGGCTCTGGCGGAAGTGCCAGGCGTCCGCGGGCGGGGAGCAGCTCTCGAACGCGGACAACATGGCGGTGGTGGGCGTGCTGTCCACGGGCCTGCTGCACGATCGGCTGGTGCGGAGGGCGCCGGAGCGGGCCGGCCGGCTCCAGCTCACGACCTTGGTGGACCGCCTGGGCGAGCGCCCCGGCCTTGCGAACGGATTCCAGGAGAGGCAGGCGACATGACGACCCAGCAGATCATCCGGAAGTTCATCCTCGAGAACTTCTACGTCAGCGATCCTTCGGAGGTCGCGGACGACACCTTGCTCGTGACCACCGGCCTGGTGGACTCGACCGGCATGCTCGAGGTGATCGCGTTCCTGGAGGAGGAGTTCGACATCCGCATCGCCGACCAGGAGACGACGCCGGAGAACCTGGAGTCCGTTGAGCGCATGGCGGCGTTCGTCGCCCGCAAGCGGCAGGGCGGGCTGGGCGCGACCGGCTAGCGGGAGGGGCGCCGCGATGTCACGGCCGCATCAGGATGCTGCCCACGAAGCGCTCGCGGCCGACGAGCTCCATGGTCTTGCGCGCGGACTTCAGGCGCGCCTTGCCCATCTCGACGCAGAGCACCGCCGCATCCACCGCGTGCGCGACCGCCACGCCGAGCGGATCGTCGAGCACCGGCGGGATCGCGACGATGATCTGCAGGTTCGGCGGGACGCCCTCGCCCCGGCCAGCCGCCGCGATCGCGTCGGCGATGCCGGACGCGGTGATGTAGTCGAGGTGCGGGAGGTTCAGCGCGGTCACCGCGCCGTCCCGGAGCTGCCGGCCGACCTCGGCGAGCGAGGCGGCCAGCGCGGCGGTGGAGCCGCCCTCGTCGGCAGGCACCAGGGCCAGCGAACGCCAGCGCGTCTTCGCGAGCATGAACCAGAGCTGCTGGCACTCCTTGCTGGGCGGCGCCTCCGGGAGGAGCACCCGCTCCTCCATCGTCTTCGCCAGCTCCGGCAGCACCGATTCGGCCATCACGCCCCCGGCGCCCTCCGGGCGCGAGGAGCTGAGCGTAGCACGGGGACCCGGCCGGCGCCGCGTGGGCGCTGTCCCCAGGGCGGTTGACGTGAGGGGAGGGGGAGCGCGGATGGTGCCTGGAGCGGGGAGCGCGGAGGCGAAGGCGCACGGCGGCGCGGGCAGCGGCGTCCGCCGCGTCCGGATCGGGCAGCTCTGGCTCGACGCGCTGACCGCGGCCGAGGCGCTCGACCGGGTCGAGGCCCTGGTCGCGGCGGGCCTGGGCGGGAGCGTCTTCACGCCCAACGTGGATCACGTGGTCACGGCGGAGGACGACTGCGCGTTCCGTGCCGCGTACGCGGCGGCCAGCCTCTCGCTCGCCGACGGCCAGGCGCTGGTGTGGGCGACGCGGCTGCTCGGGACGCCGGTGCCGGAGAAGGTGTCGGGCTCGGACCTGGTCTGGCCGCTCATGGAGCGCGCGGCCGGGGCGCGGTGGGGCGTGTACCTGCTCGGTGGCGGGCCGGGGGCGGCCGAGGTGGCCGCGGCGCGGCTGGAGCGGGAGCTCGGGGTGCGCATCGTCGGCGTGGACGCGCCGCGCATCGCGGTGGACGGCGACGCGAGCGAGTCCGCCGTGCTGGAGCGCGTCCGTCGCTCCGGCGCACACGTCGTCGTGGTGGGGCTGGGCGCGCCGAAGCAGGAGCGCTTCATCCACCGCGCGGCGGAGGCGCTGCGGCCCGCGGTCGCGTTCGGGCTCGGGGCGTCGATCGACTTCCTGGCGGGTCGCGTGCGCCGCGCGCCGGGCTGGATCTCCCGCGCCGGGCTGGAGTGGATGTTCCGGCTGGTGCAGGAGCCGCGGCGCCTCGCCCACCGGTACCTGGTGAAGGACCCGCGCTTCCTGGGCGTGCTGGCGCGGACCGCGCGATTGCCCGCCGGCGAGCGGCAGGCGCGGCGGCGCGCGCAGCCGACGCGCGACGCGGTCGCCGCGGCGCCCCGGCGCACCGGCGGGACGCCCTGACGTCCGGCGACGTCGCCGCGCGGCTCAGGGGCTCAGCGTGGGACCGCCGAGGTCCAGCGAGACGAACGCACCCGACTCGTCGAACGACGGCACGCTGGGGATGGCCGTGCGTTGCCGGCTGGCGTAGACGCCGAGCCCGAGGTGCACCGCGGACGTCGCCGCCCACTGCAGCCCGGCCTCAAGGCGCGCGCGGCGCGTGTCGTGGCCGGACTGGCGCGCGATGGCGCCCACCGCGGCGCCCGAGAGCGACCACCGCGGGGCGACCGGCCAGGCGAGGCCGAGCGTCGCGTCGAGCTGCGGGTCGGCGGCGCCGGTGGCCCGGTCGATCGCGGGCGCGAGGCGGACCACGAGCCGGGTGGCGAGCGCCGTGGAAGGCGTGGCCCGGGCCGGTTCCTCGCCCGGGGCGGCGGCCGCCGGCGCGACCGGCGTGTGGGCGATGCCGAGCTCGCCGCTGGGGAGCAGCTCGCGGGTGGCGGTGTCGCCGCGCGGGTCCTCGTAGGCGCCGGCCACGCCCCCGCCCGCCCATGCGTCGACCGCGCGCGCCAGGCGCCGGTGCCAGAGCGCGTCCGCGGTGGCGATGGCGGAGGTGGGACCCCGATCCAGCCGCGCGCCGCGACCGGTGAGGCGCAGGCCGAGGCGGTCCAGGCGGGTGAGCGCCCAGGTGACGCTCGCCTCGGCGCGCGCGCCGCGCTGGACCGGCAGCGTCGCCTCCGCGGCCGCGCCGTCGCCGCCCTCGAGGAACGCGCCGGCGAGCGCGCGCAGCTCCGTGCGAGGCCCGGCGCGGCCCTCCAAACCGAGCTCGACCCGCGCGGCCCGGTACCGCAGCCGCCGGGTGGTGGTGATGGTCTGGAGCTCGGTCCCGAGCGTCCGGCTCTCGGTGAGCAGGTCGGTGGTGCCGCGCTCGCCGCCGGCGACGGCGGACAGCCGCCAGGCCGCGTCCGGGTGGAGCTCGGCGCGGAGCTCGGCCGTGTGCAGCACCACCACGTCCGAGGAGCGGGTGAGGTCGGGCGCGCGGAGGCGCGGCGCGTAGGAGCCGCCGACGCGCAGGCGCGGAGCGGCGAGCCACCTGAGCGCGGCGCGCGGGGTCGCGACGGCCTCCAGCGTCCGGTCGTCGGCGCCGTCCCGCGGCGAGAGCTGGCGCCCGCGCCCCTCGAGCCGCAGGCCTGGCTCGAGCTGGAGCTCGCCGGCGCCCGCCAGGAGCGACGCGAGCGCGAGGGCCGCCCCGGCGACCACCGTCACTCCACCACGACCACGTCGCCGGGCTGGAGCCGGAACCCGGCCGATCGCCGGTCGGCGCGGACGAGCGCGTCGTACTCGAAGCGGATGCGCGTCACCGCGTCGCCCGGGGCCGGGCCGTGGCGCAGGACGAAGACGCGGTCCCGGTGGGCGAACTCGGTGAAGCTGCCGGCCGCGGCGAGCGCGGAGAGCACGCCCGCCCCGCGATCCAGGTCGTAGACGCCGGGCCGGATCACCTCGCCGGTGACGGAGACGCGCAGCGGCTGCATCTCGACCACCGTCACGGTGACGACGGGGTTCACGACGTAGGTCTTGAGCTGCGTCTGGATCCGCTGGGAGAGCTCGGTCGGCGTGCTCCCCGCCGCCGGGACGTCCTGGAGGAACGGCATCGACACGCGCCCGTCCTCGCGGACGCGCGTTCGCTCCACCGACATGTTGTCCTGGTTCCAGACCCGGATCCCGACGACGTCGCCGCGCGCGACGCGGTACTCGGCGTCGGCCGGCGCGGGCGGCAGGTCCTCGGCGCGCACGTAACGGCCGGTCGGCCCGCAGGCGGCGAGGGCGGTGGCGGCGACGGCGGCGAGCGCGAGGCCCGCGCGACGGCGCGCGGTGGCAGCGAGCGGATCGATCATGTCGGACGTGCGTCGCGGACGGCGCCGCGGCTCCCCCAGGCGGCCGCCCGGGAGGGCGGCGGCGCGTGCGGGATGCTACGGCCGGTGCGGGTACCCGGGTATCCACTGTTCGGGTGACCGTGAGGAGGGGCGCCGCACGCGATCGCTGCGCCGGCGGTCGCACGCGTTCCGCGGAGACCCCGAGGAGCCTCGAGCGCGCGGCCGCCGCGATGGCGCGTGATACCGCGTGCGCACGCCGCACGCGCCCCAGGTGCGACCGTCACGCGCGCGTGCCCTGACGTTCTCGACGGCGTCACGCGGACGCACCGCGACGGTGCGCGCACGTGCGAGGCGGCGTCCCGTGTTGCCCGGACGCGCATGGAGGGGGCGTGGCGCCCTGCAGCGATCGACGGCGCAATCGTGGAGATCGTCCACGAACCTGCCGTGCGCCTGCGACGCTCGGTGCGTGTCACACGGTCACTCGACCACGTTTTGGGCCGAGCAACCACAGGTGCCGCTGATGTAGAACGCGAACTGCAGGCGTTCCGGGGGGAGTTCCATGTTTCACCATCGGTCACGGTCGGGAGACGCAGCGGTGCGTCTCATCGATCTCGCTGCGCTGGCGCTCGCGCTGCCGCTCGCGTTCGAGGTCTATCGGGAGCTCTTTCGCCCCGACGCGCTCGAGGTGGTCTCGCTCGATCGCTACTGGCTCGCGCTCGTCGTCGTGATGCTGCTGTGGTCGGCCGGCGCCTGGATCTACCAGGTCTACGAGGCGGGCCCCGGCTCGCTCGCCGACGACCTCCGGCGCATGACCCGCGCGCTCATGGCCGTCGCGCTGGTGATGTTCACGCTGGTGTTCCTCGCGAAGCAGCAGGAGTCCGTCTCGCGGCTGCTCGCGGTCCTCTACTTCGCGCTGGCGTTCCCGATGCTGGCGATCGCGCGCGCCGTGCATCGCGCCGTGGCGCGCGCCGCCGGCACGCGCGCCGGGCGCGTCCGCTACTACGCGGTGGTCGGTTCGGGCGACGTGGCGGAGGAGATCATCGAGACGATCCGCGCGCACCCGGAGTGGGGGATGCGGCTCGCGGGCTACGTGCTCGAGGAGGGCGCGGTCGCGGCCAGCCCGGACTGCGTGATCCTGGGCCGGCTGGGCAACCTGGCCCGCATCCTCGAGGACCACGTGCTCGACGACGTGGTGTTCGCGGTGCCTCGCGAGCGGCTCAGCGCGGTCGAGGACGCGGTCCGCACCTGCGAGGAGCAGGGCGTCGGCGCCCTCATCTCGCTCGACGTGCTCCGGTTCGGCTACTCGCGCATGTCGGTCGGCGACATGGACGGGCTGCCCATGCTGGCGCTGTCCCGCACGCCGTCCGACCAGCTCGCGCTGGCGGCGAAGCGCGCGTTCGACATCGTGGTGAGCGCGTCGGTGCTGCTGCTCCTCTCGCCGCTGCTCCTCGGCGTGATGATCGCGATCCGGCTCGACTCGCGCGGTCCCATCTTCTTCCGCCAGCGCCGGGTGGGCGTCCACGGCCGCATCTTCGACATCCTCAAGTTCCGCAGCATGTACGTGGACGCGGAGGCGCGCCTCGAGGCGCTCCGCGCGCACAACGAGATGTCCGGCCCGGTCTTCAAGATGAAGAACGATCCGCGGGTGACGCGCATCGGCCGGTTCATCCGCCGGACCTCGCTCGACGAGTTCCCGCAGTTCTGGAACGTGCTGCGGGGCGAGATGAGCGTGGTGGGCCCGCGGCCGCCGCTGCCCTCGGAGGTGCGCCAGTACAAGCGCTGGCAGCGCCGCCGCCTCTCGGTGAAGCCGGGGATCACCTGCATCTGGCAGATCAGCGGCCGGAACGACATCGACTTCGATCGGTGGATGGAGCTCGATCTCCAGTACATCGACGAGTGGTCGCTCTGGAACGACGTGCGCATCTGCCTGAAGACGATCCCGGCCGTGCTCGGCGCCCGCGGCGCGCAGTAGCGCGGCCGGCCATGGGGGGCCCGGAGGCGTCCGGCAGGGCCGGGCGCGCCCGGGCCCTCGGCGCTCCGGGGCTCACGCGCTGCCGGCGATCAGGCGGGGGACGCGCCAGCCGGCCAGCTCGTCGTAGAGCGCGTCGTAGCCGAGCCGCATCTGCCCGACCTCGAACTCGCGCTCCACCAGCGCCCGCCCGCGCGCGCCCATCCGCCGGGCGCGCTCCCCGTCCGCGAGCGCGTCGCAGAGGCGGCGCGCCAGCGCGCCCGGCGAGCCGGGCGGCACGAGCCAGCCGGTCGTCCCGTCGCGCACCAGCTCCGGCGAGCCGCCCACGGCGGTGGCGACCACCGGCAGGCGCAGGGCCATGGCCTCCAGGATCGCGTTCGAGATCCCCTCGGCGTGGCTGGAGGACGCGGCGGCGGCGCAGCGCGCGAGCACGGCGGGCGCGTCGCGGCGGAAGCCGAGGAAGTGGACCCGCGCGGCGACGCCGAGCTGGCCCGCGAGCCGCTCCAGCAGCGGCCGCCGCACCCCGTCGCCCACCAGCGCGAGCCGCGCGGTCGGGTGCTCGCGGAGCACCTCCCGGAACGCGACCAGCAGGTCGGTCTGGCCCTTCACCGGATGGTGCATGTTCGCGACGTTCGCGATCCAGGCGCCCTCGGGCAGCCCGGGGTCGGGCAGCTCGCGCGCGGCGCGGTCGAGCGCGCGGAGGTCCACGCCGTTGCGCACCACCGCCACGCGGTCCGGCTCGACGCCCTCGCGGATCACGAGGTCGCGGATGCACATCGCGTTCACGAGCACGCGGTCGGCGCGGAGGCAGGCGAGGCGGGTGAGCGGGCGGCGGTAACCGGTGATGTGGTGCCCGAGGTCCACCCGCGTCACGATCACGGGCACGCCGGCCAGCCGCGCGGCGAGCGAGCCCAGCACGTTCGTGTAGATGTCCTGCGCGTGCACCAGCGCGATGCCCTGCTCGCGCACGAAGCGGGCGATGCGCGAGACCTGCCAGGCGGTGTTGGGCCGGAGCATCCGCCGCCCCACGTCGAACAGCACCGGCCGGATGCCCTCGCGCGCCAGGTCGTCGAGGTGCTCGCCCTCGAGGTGCAGGCACGCGACCACCGGCTCCCAGCGGCCCCGGTCCATGGTCTGGACGTTCAGGACCGTCTGCCGCTCCTGTCCGCCGATCAGGAAGCGGTTCTGGAACACGAGCACCTTCGCCGCGCTCACGGCGCCACCTCCGCCGCCGCCGCGGCGCGCGCGCCGCCCGCGCCCGGGCGCGCGAGCGGCACCGGCCGACCCGGCGCGGCGGCGAGCGCGGCGAAGGTGCGATCGAGCGCCTCGCGCATGGGGACGCGCGGCGACCAGCCGAGCACGGCGCGGGCGCGTGCGTTCGAGAAGCGCTGGCGCTTCCAGGTGCTCGCGACCTTGTACGGCGTCAGCAGGGCGGGGAGGTGCCCCCGGGTCCGCTCCGCGTACCAGTCGTTGGCGTGCGCGAGCAGGCGCAGCAG
Source organism: Anaeromyxobacter dehalogenans 2CP-1 (assembly GCF_000022145.1). NCBI lineage: Bacteria > Pseudomonadati > Myxococcota > Myxococcia > Myxococcales > Anaeromyxobacteraceae > Anaeromyxobacter > Anaeromyxobacter dehalogenans. The sequence continues at coordinate 3,259,870 of NC_011891.1, read as the reverse complement.
CGGGTACGGCACCCGCACGACCCGCAGCGGCGCCACCTCGCGCCGGTAGCGGTCGAGCAGCGCCCCCGCGGTCGGGAGGTCGTCGTCCACCACGCACAGCGCGCGGCCCTCGGCCCCCAGGGCGGTGCCGGCCAGCGCGACGGCGTCGGCGCAGTTCTCGACCCACGTGAGCGGGACCGGGTTGCGGCCCCCGAGGTGCAGGTACAGGCCGAGCACCGGCAGGCCGATCCGCGTCCCGAGGATCTCCTGGCCGGCGCCGATGATGACGCCGGGCCGGATCACCGCGAGCGGCAAGCCGTCGCGGCGCGCGTACCGCCACGCCAGCGCCTCCTGCCGCTGCTTGGCGAACGAGTACGCGTCGCGCGCCTCCGGCGCGGGCTCGAGCGGCGCGTCCTCATCCACCAGCGCGCCCCTCGGCAGCGCCGCGACGCCCATGGCGCCGAACGAGCTCACCAGCACCACCCGCTCGACCCGCGTCTCCAGCGCGGCGCGGAACACGTGGTCGGAGGCGACCACGGTGGCCTGCACCAGGGCCGCGGGCGCGCCCTTCTTCGCGGCGGCGGCGTGGTAGAGGACCCGCACCCCCGCGAGCGCCTGGCGGAGCGCGGCGGGGTCGTCGAGCCGGCAAGGGACCACCTCGACGACCGCCCCCCGCGCCTCGGCGTCCGGGACCTCCACCCGCGCCGCCGCGGTGCCGGGCCGCACCAGGCAGCGGATCCGATCCACCCCCTGCCGCAGCAGGCTCCGCACGATCTCGCGCCCCAGGAACCCGGTCGCGCCGGTGACCGCCCTCACGCGCACGCCTCCTGCGCGGCGGCGTCCGCCCGCCGGCACGCCGCCGCCGCGGCGTCGATCACCTGGGCGACCGCGCGCGCGTCCGCGAGCGGAACGGGGGCGGGGCCGCCGGTCCGCGCCGCCCGGTAGAAGGCCGCGAAGAGCCGGTGCATGCCCTCGAAGTAGTGCAGCCGCGCGAGCGCGAGGTCGGCGCTGCGCCGCAGGAGCTCCGCCCCGGCGGCCGAGGCGTCGCGCCGGGCCCAGTCCACCTTCTGGAACGGGCCGGGCAGGTGGGAGCCCTCCACCACGCGCAGCGTGCGCGCGTCCAGGGAGACGTGCACGGCCCGCCGCGTGCCGTACACGGTGAGCGCGAGCTGCGCGGGCCGGATGCGGCAGGAGAAGAGCACCGACGCGGTGGCGCGCGGGCCCTCGAGCAGGATCCGCAGCTCGTCGTGGAACGCGTCGCGCGCGTCGCCGAAGCGCTCCGGGCGCAGCCGGCGCCCGAGCGCGTGCGCGACCGCGGGCGTGCCCGGGCCGAGGAGCGGCAGCACGAGCGAGAGCGGGTGCGAGAGGTTGTTGTGCGCCAGGCCGGCGGGGAGGCGGTGGATCCAGTGGCCGGGCTCCGCGGTGAGCAGCGCGCCGAACGGGCCCGCGAGGTCGTAGCCCATCACCGCGTCCGCGTGGACCACCTCGCCGAGCGCGCCCGCCTCCACCAGCGCGCGGAGCCGCTGGATCACCGGATCGAACAGGAGGTTGTGGCCGGCGCACGCCAGGCGGCCGTGCCGGGCCGCCGCCTGCTCCAGCGCGACCGCCTCGACCGCGTCCACCGTGACCGGCTTCTCCACGTACACGTGCGCGCCCGCGGCGAGCGCGCGGGTGGCGAGCGCGAGGTGGCTCGCGGGCGGAGTGGTGACGTGCACCACCTCCGGACGCGCCTCCGCCAGCATCGCGTCCACCGCGTCGGGCCCCTCGTAGAACGCCGGCACGCGCCACCGCGCCGCGGCCTGCTCCGCCATGTGCCGGGTCGCGTCGCAGACCGCCACCACCTCGGCGCCGGCCCGGCGCACCTGCGCCAGGTGCGCGTCGGCGATCTGCCCGCACCCGATCACCGCCACCCGCACCGCGGCCCCATCTCGTTCCGCCATCGTCCCCTTTCCCCTGGCCGCGCGGGGCGGCCGTCTTCGAGGTCCTCACCGCGCCTCGGCCCGGCCAGCGCCGCGGCGGGGCATCCGCCGCGCGGGATCACCGCGCCGGGGCGGCCGCCTCGCGCGGCGCGCCGCGCGCGCCCGTCCACAGCACCCGGTAGATGGCGAGGATGGCGTCGAACGGGTCGTCGTCGCGCGGGCGGGCGGGCGGGCGGGCGGGCGGGCGGGCGGGCGGGCGGGCGCCCGCCGCGTCCTCCAGCCGCGCCGCCAGGGCGGCGGCGTCGCCGGCCGGAAACAGCAGGCAGCCCGCCGGCCGGTGGCCCACGGCGCTCGCGACCACCATGCGGCCGAGCGCGAGCGCCTCCCGCACCGTCACCGCGTCGCCGTCCGCGCGGGTGGGGCGGGCGAACACGTCCGCGGCCTCCAGCACCGCCAGCGCGGCGGGGTGGTCGAGCTCGCCGAGGCCGAGCACGGCGTCCTCGCCGAGCGCCTCGGTGCCCTCGCCGAACGCGACCAGGCCGGCGCCCGGGTGCCGCGCCCGCAGCGCGCGGAACGCGGGCAGGAGCAGGTCGGCGCCGTAGATCCGCCCGGGCGGGAGCGCGGCGGCGACGAGCGGCGCGTGTCCGGCCCGGAACGCGGCGAGGCCCGGCGGCGGCCGGCGCGGCTCGAGCAGCGCGGGGGAGTAGGGGGGCACGACCGCGATGCGCGCCCGCGGCACGCCGCTCGCGCCGAGCGCGCCCGCGATCTCCTCGTTCACCGCCAGGATCCGCCCGAAGCCGGCGCAGGCCGCCGCGGCGAGCGCGCGCCGCGCCGGGCCGCCCCGCAGCCACGCGGGGGCCGAGCCGGAGTGCAGCGTGAGCACGCCGAGCGGCGCGGCGCCGCGGCGCGCGCGCGAGGCGGCCAGGGCCACCAGCCAGCTCTTCACGTTCGCGCCGCTGGTGTGCACGTGCAGCAGCCGGCCCTCCGCCGCGGCGCCGCCGAGCGCGGCGGCGTACCGGAGCGCGCCGCGCGCCGGCCGGACGCCGTCGCCGGAGTGGTCGCCCCGGCCGATGTCGAGCACTTGCACGTCGACGCCGCGCGCGCGGGCCGCGCGGGCCAGCGCCGCCACGTGCACCGCCACGCCGCCGTACGGCCGCGGCCAGTTCCCGACGAGCGCCAGCCGCACTCAGCTCACCGCCCGCGCGCCTGCGGGCGCCTCCCCGGCCTGGGTGCGCGCGGTCCGCGCCGCGGGCTCGGCGGGGGGATCCGGCCGCTCCCCGGGGACCGGCCGCGCCAGCCCCAGCGTCGCGAACACGCCGCCGAGGTTGCAGGTCGCCACCACGCCGCTCCAGCCGACCGCGCCGAGCGTGGTGTTCTCCCAGAGCACCTTGCGCTTCAGCCCGTACGGCGAGCCGCCGTGCCGGTTCTCCTCGTCCTCGATGGTCACCGCCGCCTCGAAGCCCACCTCGGCCACGGCGCGCTGGACCGCCGGCGTGTAGTAGCCGTTGGGGTAGGCGAAGTGGCGCGGCGCCCGGCCGACCCGCTCGGCCAGCTGGTCGCGGCAGCCGGCCAGCTCGCGGCGGGCCTCGGCGAGCGGCAGGTTCGCGAGCACCGCGTGGTTCACGGTGTGGCCGCCCACGTCCACGCCGGCGGCGTCGAGCGCGCGCACCTCGTCCCAGGTCATGAGGCGCGTCGAGGCCGGGAGGTCCTGCTCGGCGGTGCCGAGCATGCGCTCCAGCGCGGCGGCCAGCGCCACCAGCCGCTCGTGCGGGAGGCGCGCGATGAGCCGGTCGAGCGTGGCGGCCGGCCCGCCCTCGGCGCAGGCGGAGAGCAACGTCTGGAGCGGGGGCTGGAGGCCGGCGCGCTCGAACGGGATGCGCCGCCGCGCCAGCGCGGTGAGCGCCGCGTGGAGCCGGTCGTGCGGGAGGCGGCGCGCCGTGCCGACGTAGCCGGTCGGCACGAACACGGTCGCCGGGACGCGCAGCGCGCGCAGCACGGGCAGCGCGTGCTGCGCCACGTCGGCGTAGCCGTCGTCGATCGTCACCGCCACGACGTCGGAGCGGCGCCCGCCCGCGGGCTCCGCCAGGATGCGGCGCGCGTCGGCGAGCGAGACGATCTCGTTCCGCCTCCCCACGTGCTCCAGCTGGCGGCGGAGGGTGTCGGTCGAGACGAGCAGCGAGGCGAGCGTCTGCCTGGACTCGGCGCCGAAGTCCGGGGTCACGCGGTGGTACGAGAGGATGAGCACGCGGGAGCCGCCGGCCTGGCGCCGCCGGACCAGCCGCACCGCGTGGTGGATCCCCGCCGCGGTGAGTGCCCCCGCCACGGCCGCCTTCGCGGCCCGCTTCAGGATCCAGCGCGCACTGAAGTCGGCCCGTTCCGGCATGCCCCCTCCTCCTCGGCGAGAAGGTGTGCACGCGCTCCGATGGCGAGCGCCGGTCCCGGCGGGTGCGCTGCGTCCGGGGGCACTGCCGCCCGGGGCGCGTGCGGCAGCACCGGACGTCAGAAGCTGCGGGACTGCCCGCCGTCCACGACCCAGCACGCCCCGTTCACCCAGCTCGCGCGCGGCGAGGCCAGGAACGCGACCACCGCCGCGACCTCCTCCGGCGTGCCGAAGCGTCCGCCCGGGATCTCCCGCCGCACGAACTCGGCGATGCCCTCCGGGTCCGCCTGCCGGCGCCGCTCCCACCCGCCGCCGGGGAACGCGATCGACCCCGGAGCGACCGAGTTCACGCGGATGCCGTCGGCCGCGAGCTCGCGCCCGAGCGACTTCGCCAGGCTCTGCTCGGCCGCCTTGGCGGCGTTGTACGACGGGCCGCCGCCGGCCTCTCGCCCCCAGATCGACGTGATCATCACGATCGACCCGCCGCCGCGCCGCCGCAGCTCCGGGATGGCCCGGAGGCTGGCGCGGAGCGCGGGGAACAGGTTGCGGTCGAGCACCGCGCGGAGGTCGGCCTCGTCGGCGTCGGCGACGCTGCGCGCGCCCGAGCCGCCCACGTTGTTGACGAGCACGTCCAGGCCGCCCAGCGCGGAGACGGCCTCGCCCACCAGCCGGTCCACGCCTCCCGCGGTGACGAGATCGGCGGCCACGGTCAGGTGCGGGCCGGGGCTCGCCTCCTGGAGCGCGGCGCGCACGTCGGCGAGCGCCTCCGCGCCGCGCGCGCCCACCGCCACCCGCGCGCCCTCCCGCGCCAGCGCGAGCGCGATGGCGCGGCCGATGCCGCGGCTGCCGCCGGTGACGACCGCGACCTTGCCGTCGAGCCCGAGGTCCATGCGCGGATGCTACCGCCGCCGGCGCCGCCTCGCGGCCGCGCGCTCCACCAGGGCGAGCTTCTCGGCCCGGCGCAGCCGCTTCAGCGCCGCCTCCCGCCGCAGCGCCGCGCCGCGATCCGCCGCGCGCTCGCGCCAGGCCAGCTCCACCGGCAGGCGCGAGCGCGTGTACCGGGCCCCGCGCCCGGCCGCGTGGCGGGCCACCCGCGCGGCGAGGTCGTTCGTGGCGCCGGCGTAGAGCGAGCCGTCGCCGCAGCGCAGCAGGTAGACCCACCAGCGCGCCGCCTCCGCGGCGCGGCCGCGTCCCGGCCGCGCGGTCGGCACTACCGGCCGCGCTGCGAGGCGCGCCGCGTCTGCTGGGCGACGAAGGGGTTGGAGGGGCGGCCGGCGGTTCGCGGCTGCGGGGCCGCGGGCGCGCCCTCGGGCCCGTGCGCGTGCTCGGGGTGCTGCTCGGGCGGCGCGGTCCGCTGGACCGGCTTCCCGCCCTTCTTCCGCTTCTTGCTGACCGGCATCTCGTTCCACCTCTCGGCCCGCGACGGATCGGCGAGCGACCAGAAAGTAGCGCGAACCCGGGCGGACGCCCAGTGAGCCGCGCCACGAGAAAGCCCCGGCCCTGGAGTGCCAGGACCGGGGCTCGGGATGCGCGCGATACAGGATTCGAACCTGTGGCCTTCGGCTCCGGAGGCCGACGCTCTATCCATCTGAGCTAATCGCGCTCGAGGGGCGGTATCTAGTGCAGGCCTTCCCGAAAGGCAAGAAGGTTCGCGGGCCTTCGGCGCTCCGGCGGGCGCGCCGCGGCCGGCGACACGCCGGCGCCGTTCACCCTGCGCGAATCCGGTGGGTCGCGGGGACACCACCGGGAAGCCCCCTGCGCGCCCAGGCGCATGTGCGCCAGCGCGCATCTAGGGGTTGAGGCATCCGGTCGCACATGCTAGGCACCCAAACGTGCCCCAGATAAACACGCTCGAGCAGCTGCTCAAGGCCACCGCCCTGGTCGCCGCGGCCATCGCGGTCCTCATCCTCGCCTGGTACCTGGTCCGCCGGCCGCCCCTCAACCGGGCGACCAAGGTCCTGCTCCTCTTCGGGCTCGGCGTCATGCCCATCGGCGTCGCGCTCACCGGCAACATCGCCGGCTTCGAGTACACGCTGAAGCGTCCGTTCTGCGGCTCGTGCCACGTGATGCTGCCGTACACCGAGGACGCGGCGGACCCGGCGTCCACCAGCCTCGCCGCGATCCACAGCCGCAACCACGCGTTCGGCGAGGAGAGCTGCTACACGTGCCACGCCGACTACCAGATGTTCGGCGCGATGACGACGAAGCTGAACGGCCTGAAGCACCTGTACTTCTACGTGACCGAGTACGCGAACACCGGGCCGTACGGCGAGGGCGGGCCGAAGATCCACATGTACAAGTCGTTCCAGAACGGCATGTGCACCCGCTGCCACTCCACCACCGCGCCGAGGTGGCTCGCGAACGAGGAGCACTCCGGCATGATCGAGGAGATCCGCTCGGGCGACGCGAAGTGCGTGGACTGCCACGGCGGCGAGAAGGTCCACCCGCGCGCGTTCGCGCACGGCGGCAACGGCCGCGGCCCCGCGGCCTCCACCGAGAAGGGGGAGTAGCGATGATCTCCAAGTTCACCATCCGCCGCCTGGTGCTGGTCTCGGCGGTCCTGTCGCTCGTCTCGCTCGCGCTCATGATCGCGGGCATCGTGTTCCCGAACCCGTTCCTGCTCGTCGCGGCGATGAGCCTCGGCCAGCTGTTCGGCACCACCTCGCTCGCGCTCTACCTGCTCGCCATCGCGCTCGACCTCCAGGGCGTGGGCGAGCACGAGGAGCTGGGCAGCCGCCTCGGCGGCGGCGGGCAGCAGTAGGGCAGGGGAAGGGGGCCCCGCGCGGCCCGCACGTCCCGGCGCTCGAGAAGGCCCCGGCGCGTCCTGGCGAGGACGCCCGGGGCCTTTCGCTTGCCCGGCGGCGGATGCCCATGTCCGTGGGGCCGCGCCGCGGCGGTGCCCGCGCCGCTGGCGCCGCGCCTGCCGCGCCGCGCTGGGCCAACCGTTGCCGGGCGGCCCTGCGCGGCGGCGCGTCGTTCCGGAACGCCGAAGGCCCCGGCGCCCTGCGCGGGCGGCCGGGGCCTTCTCACGTCCGGTCCGGGGACCGGCGAGCCGCTAGCCCGGGTTGATGCAGCTGCAGCTCGTCGTCCCGTCGCAGAGGTCGAACGAGCCGGCCTTGGCGCAGGTCCCGGTGCAGCAGGTCTGCGTGGGCGAGCACGACGCGCCGATGTCGGCGCAGCTCTGCGGCGGCGTGCAGAAGCAGCCGGTCTCGGTGGTGCACGGCACCCCGCTGTTCAGGCAGGTGGTGTTCTCGCCCGGGCAGCAGGGGTTCGTGGGCGAGCAGGACGGGAGCGGCTGGCCTTCGACGTAGTGGCCGCAGCTCGCCGCCGGCACCTCGCAGGTGCAGGAGGTGTCGCCCGCCGCGCAGTCCACCTGGCCCGACGCGCCCTGCGTCTTGCAGGCGAGGCCGGTGCAGCACGCGGTGCCGCCCACGGCACAGCCCTGTCCGACGTCCACGCAGGTCTGGGCCGACTGGCAGGTGTTGTTCGCGCCGCAGGTCAGCCCCGAGCAGCAGGTGGTGCCGGTGCCGCAGGCCTGGCCCTGGTCCGCGCAGGAGCTCTGGTCGGTGACGCAGGCGCCGTGCGTGGCGCCGGGCGGGATGGCGCAGGAGAGGCCCGAGCAGCAGTCGGCGGACACGGTGCAGGCCTCGCTCTGCCGCTGGCAGACCGGCTGGCAGGCGTGGCTGTCGGCGTCGCAGAAGCCGGAGCAGCACTGCGAGTCGGCGCTGCACGTCGAGCCCACCGCGCCGCAGGCGGCCGCCGCGCACTTGCCCGAGGTGCAGGTCCCGGTGCAGCAGTCGGCGTTGCTGGTGCAGGTCCCGGTGGTCGGGACGCACGCGCCGCCGCAGCGGAGCACGCCGGTCGCGTCCGGCACGCACGGCGCCAGGCCGCAGCACTGGTCGCGGAACTGGCAGACGTCGCCCTGCGGGATGCAGCACTTCGGGTCGCTGCCGTCGTAGCCGGTCGGGCAGGTGGAGCCGGTCTCGCCGGGGGGCGCGCCGTAGCAGCGCATGATGTTGTTCGAGTCGGGCTTGCAGGCCGGCTTGCCGCTGCCGTTCCAGGTGCTCGGCATGCAGCAGTTCTGCGACGCGTTCACGTCGGTGGAGGCGCCGCAGATGTTGCCCGGCGGGTTGCAGCCGCCGCCGTTGTCGCAGGTGTGCTCGGCGCCGTCGCAGAGGATCGCCTTCGACGGGTCGACCGTGCCGTTGATGTTGCAGCAGGCGTCGGTGGAGTCGCAGAAGTCGCCGGTCATGCGGCAGCCGCCGGCGGGCTGGCAGACCTTGGCGCCGCTGCCCGGATCCACGCACAGGCGCGAGCAGCAGTTGGACGGCCCGGCGCAGGGGTTGCCGCCCTGGACGCAGCCACCCGGCGGATCGACGCAGCGGCCCGGCGCGCCGGCGCTGGTGTCACACAGGCCGGAGCAGCAGTCGGTGCCCTGGTAGCAGAGATCGCCGTAGGCGCTGCACGAGTACGCGGGGACGCAGGCGCCGCCCTGGCAGTTGGTGGAGCAGCAGTCGTAGGGCTGGGAGCAGGCCTCGCCGAGCGTGCGGCAGGAGGCGCCGGTGCCGCCGCTCGGCACCGCCACGCAGCTGCCGGACTGCAGGGCGTTGCAGGTGCCGGTGCCGGAGCAGCACTCCGACTCGCTCGAGCACGCGCTGCCGATCTGCTTGCACGGCTCGTTGCGGCAGAGCCCGCCCACGCAGTTCAGCGAGCAGCAATCGGCGGCCGCGCTGCAGGCCTCGCCGGCGGGCGCGCAGAACTCGCTCGTGCCGCACACCGCCTGGCCGCCGCCGGCCGGCGGGGCGCAGGTCGGCGAGCAGCACTCCGCGGCGGAGCCGCACGCGCTGCCGTCGGCCTTGCACGTGGTGGAGCCCTGGGTGCAGGTGCCGCCCTCGCAGAAGCCCGTGCAGCACGGCTTCCCGGCGCCGCAGGCCCCGCCGTCCGGCGCGCAGAGCGCCTCCTGGATGCAGGTCGCGCTGCCGGTCGCGCCGAAGCAGGTCAGGCCGGTGCAGCAGTCCGACTGCGTGGTGCACGCGCCGTTCTGGGGCCTGCAGGCGGGCGGCGGCGGATCGATCGGTCCCGATCCGCCACCCCCTCCGCTGGAGCACGCCGCGACCGCGGCGAGCAGGGAGAGGGTGAACGCGAGCCGGAGGCGGGCGGGGCGGGTGGGCATGGTCGGTTGGCTCCTCGTGTCCCCGACGAGCGGGACAGCGAGCAGTTACCCCAGAACGCCTTGCGTCTACCAGGGGTTTGCTGTGCGCGCCGGTGCGCACTGTGCGCGCCCACATACCGTCCGGCGGGGGGCGCGCATCCTTGACCCTCCCTGCCCCGGGCTGGTACGAATGGCTGCGATTTTACGGGGGTGCGTAGGTACTCCCCAGGGGGGCGCGCTTCATGGCAATCCGGGCCATCGCGGTCGAGGACGACGAGGCGGTGTCGAAGCTCATCGCCCAGGTCTTGACCTCGCACGGATTCGAGGTGTGCGGGACCGCGGCGACGGGCGAGGACGGCGTGGCCCTGGCCCGGCGCGAGCGGCCGGACGTCGCCCTGGTGGACCTCGGCCTGCCGAAGATGAGCGGCGAGGACGTCATCGCCACCATCCGGCAGGAGCTGCCCAAGACGGCGTGCATCGCGCTCACCGCGGTGGACATCCCCGCGCGCGTGCTGAACGCGATGCGGGCCGGCGCGTCGGGCTACATCCTGAAGCCCTTCCACGCGGCGGATCTCACCAAGGCGGTGGAGGACGTGCTCTCCGGCGAGGCCGCGCCCATCAGCCCGCGCGCGGCGAAGGTCCTGCTGCAGGAGTTCCGCGGCGATCCGCCGGACCAGCGCGCGAAGGACGGCCCGGCGCTCTCGAAGCGCGAGCTCGAGGTGCTGCAGCTGCTGGTGCACGGCCACACCTACGCGGACGTGGCCACGGCCCTCGGCATCGCCGAGGGCACCGTCCAGACGTACGTGAAGCGCATCTACGAGAAGATGGACGTCTCGACGAAGGCCGAGGCCGCGCTGCTCGCGGTCGCGCGCGGGCTCGTGAAGCCCTAGGCGCCGGCGCCGCCTCGCGGGGTCGCGAGGGGCCGCCTCGAGGCCCGGGTCCCTCCCGGGGTCGAGGAGGCTTACATCCCTGGGAAGTCCGGCGCGCGCGGGCAACGGCCCGGCGCGCCTTGACTTCGCGGGATCGACCCCTATAATGAGGCCCTTTTTCGCCTCGGAAAGCTGTATAAATGCGCGTCAACATTGATGAAATCAAGGAGGCAGGCCTCCGCCGGAGCTGGGACGTCGCCCGCGAGCAGGTGGACGACATCCTGCAAGGCGACAAGGCCGGCTACCGCGCGCGCGGTCCGCTCCACGTCGACGCGAAGCTGGAGAAGATCGATCGAAGGGTGCGGGTCGATGCGCACGGCAGGGCGGAGCTGACGGTGCCCTGCGGCCGGTGCCTCCAGCCGGTGTCGCTGGACCAGCCGGTGGATTTCGAGTTGACGCTCGTCCCCTCGGACGAGTACGTGGACGAGCCCCGAGGCGAGCATGACTCGAGCACCGGCCCGATCGGCGGCAGCTTCGAGGCCGAGCGGGCGGACGAGGAGGTCTACACGGGCAAGGTCGTCGACCTCGACCCGATCCTCCGCGAGCAGCTGCTCCTGGCCGTGCCGGGCTATCCGGTGTGCAAGGACGACTGCAAGGGACTCTGCCCCGTGTGCGGGGCCAACCTGAACGATCGCGAGTGCGGCTGCGATCGCCACGTTCCGGACCCGCGCTGGGCGGGCCTCAAGAACGTGAAGCTGTAGTGAGCGCGCCGCGGCTGCGGCGCGCGGAAGGAGCACGACGTGGGCGTTCCCAAGAAGCGGACGAGCAGCATGCGGCGCGATCGGCGCCGCGCCGCGAACTTCAAGCTGAAGCCGGTCAACGTGGTGAAGTGCCCGAAGTGCAAGGAGCCCGTGCTCCCGCACCGCGCGTGCCCGTCCTGCGGGACGTACAAGGGCGAGCAGATCACCGAGGCGTCATAGGCGCGATGGTCGGGAAGATCGCGCCCATCGCCGTGGATGCGATGGGGGGCGACCACGCCCCCGGCGCGATCGTACAGGGTGCGGTTAACGCAGCGCGTAAGGGGCTGCCGGTCGTCCTGGTCGGCCCCGAGGCGCGCGTGCGAGAGGAGCTCGCGCGCCACCGCGCCGCGAGCTCCCTGCCGCTCGAGGTCCACCCTGCGACCGAGGTGGTCGAGATGCACGACCACCCCGGCCAGGCGATGCGGCGGAAGAAGGACAACTCCATCCGCGTCTGCTTCGACCTGGTCGCGTCGGGCCGGGCGGCGGGGATGGTGTCCGCGGGCAACTCCGGCGCGGTCATGGCGGGCGCGATCCTGGTGCTCGGCCGTCCCGAGGGCGTGGAGCGCCCCGCCATCGTCTCGGTCCTGCCCGCGCTGAAGGGCGCCCCGCTCATGCTCGACATGGGCGCGGTGGTGGACTGCCGCCCGATCCACCTGGTGCAGTTCGCGCTGATGGGCGAGGTCTACTCGCGCCGCGTGCACGGGGTGACCCGGCCGCGCGTGGCCATCCTCTCCAACGGGGAGGAGGACACGAAGGGCACCGACCTCACCCGCGCCGCCGCCGCCGCGCTGCGGCGCGCGCCCATCGACTTCGTGGGCTACTGCGAGGGGCGCGACCTGCTCACCGGCGAGGTGGACGTCATCGTGACCGACGGCTTCACCGGCAACGTGGCCCTGAAGACGATGGAGGGCACGGCCAAGGTGGTCGGCGAGTACCTCAAGCGCGCGCTGCGCAGCACCACCGTGTCGAAGATCGGCGGGCTGCTCTCCAGGGCCGCGCTGGAGGGGATGAAGAAGCGCATCGACTGGCGCGAGGTGGGCGGCGCGCCGCTGGTGGGCGTGAACGGGGTCGGGTTCATCTCGCACGGGCGCTCCGACGCGCTCGCGATCGAGAACGCGATCCGCCGCGCGGGCGACGCCGCGCGCACCCACTTCATCGACGAGATCGCGCGGGCCGTCGCGCCGTCGCACGCGCTGCTGGAGGTCCCCGCCGACGGCGCGGCCACCGAGCAGGGCCCCACGCCGCGGCGCATCGCGCCGCCCCGAACCTAAGGAGATCCATGCGCTCCCTCATCGCCGGCACCGGGTCCTACGCGCCCGAGAAGATCGTCACCAACGCCGATCTGGAGAAGCTGGTCGACACGAACGACCAGTGGATCGTGGAGCGCACCGGCATCCGCGAGCGGCACGTGGTCGCCGACGACCAGGCCACCAGCGACCTCGCGCTCGAGGCCTCGCGGCGCGCGCTCGACGCGGCCGGCCTGGACGCGAAGGACGTCGAGATGATCGTGGTGGGCACGGTCACCCCGGACTACCCGTTCCCCAGCGTGGGCGCGGTGCTGCAGGGGAAGCTCGGGAACAGGAAGGCGTTCGCCTTCGACGTCTCCGCCGCCTGCGCCGGCTCGCTCTACGCGCTCTCCGTCGCGGATCGCTTCGTCGCGACCGGCGCGGTGAAGAACGCGCTGGTGGTGGGCGCCGACGCGCTCACCCGGATCACCGACTGGACCGACCGGAACACCTGCATCCTGTTCGGCGACGGCGCCGGCGCGATGGTGCTGAAGCCGACCGACGACCCGCAGCGCGGCATCCGCGCCGTCCGCCTCCACACCGACGGCTCGCTGGTGCCCATCCTGCTGCAGCCGGGTGGCGGCTCGCGCGACCCGATCTCCGAGAAGGTGGTCCGGGAGAAGTCGCACTACGTGAAGATGAACGGCCGCGAGGTGTTCAAGGTCGCGGTCCGCTCGCTCGAGGAGAGCTGCCGCGAGGTGCTCGCCGACGAGAAGCTCACGCCCGGCGACGTGACCTGGGTGATCGCGCACCAGGCCAACAAGCGCATCCTGGACGCGACGCTGCACCGCCTGGAGATCCCCGAGTCGAAGTGCTGGATGAACCTCGAGAAGTACGGCAACACCTCGGCGGCGAGCGTCCCGATGACGCTCGACGAGGCGAACCGCGCCGGCTGGCTGAAGCCCGGCGACACCGTCCTGATGATGGCGATCGGCGGCGGCATGGCCTGGGGCGCCAGCGTGGTGCGCTGGTAGGCGGGGAGACCGGACATGGGCAAGCTGGCGTTCGTCTTCCCGGGGCAGGGCTCGCAGGCGGTCGGCATGGGCAAGGAGCTCCACGACGCCTTCCCGGAGGCGCGGGAGATCTTCCAGGAGGTGGACGAGGCGCTGGGCGAGAAGCTCTCGGCCCTGTGCTTCGGCGGCCCCGAGGACCAGCTCAAGCTCACCGCCAACACGCAGCCCTCGATCCTGACCGTCTCGTCCGCGGCGGCGGCGGTGCTCGCGAACCAGGGGCTGGTCCCGGACTACGTGGCCGGCCACTCGCTGGGCGAGTACTCGGCGCTGGTGGCGGTGGGCGCGTGCGGCGCCGCCGAGGCGGCGCGCGCGGTGCGGGCGCGCGGCACGTTCATGCAGGAGGCGGTGCCGGCGGGGCAGGGCGCCATGAGCGCGGTGCTCGGGCTCGATCCGGCGCGCGTCCGCGAGATCTGCGCCGCGGTGGCGGCGGAGACCGGGCAGGTGGTCTCGCCCGCGAACTACAACGAGCCCGCCCAGACGGTGATCGCGGGCGCGGCCGGCGCCGTGGAGCAGGCCGGCGCGCGGCTCAAGGAGGCCGGCGCGAAGCGCGTGCTGCCGCTGCCGGTGTCCGCCCCCTTCCACTCGGCGCTCATGGCGCCGGTGAAGGCCCGGCTCGAGCCGGTGCTGCGCGCGATGCCCTGGAGGGCGCCGCTGCGGCCGGTGGTGACGAACGTCGAGGCGAAGCCGAACCAGGACGCGTCGCGGGTGGTCCCGCTGCTCGTCGAGCAGGTGACCGCGCCGGTGCGCTGGATCGAGTGCGTCGAGGAGCTGGTCCGGCTGGGCGTGACCCGGGTGGTCGAGGTCGGCCCGGGCAAGGTGCTCTCGGGGCTGCTGCGCCGCATCGACCGCTCGGTCGAGGCGTTCAACGTCGAGGATCGCGCGTCGCTGGAGAAGACGCTCGCCGCGCTGAAGGGCTAGAGGACCGAGATGACCTTCGACTTCACCGGGAAGACCGCGCTCGTCACCGGCGCCTCGCGCGGCATCGGCCGCGCGGTGGCGGTGGCGCTGGCGCGCGGCGGGGCCAGCGTGGCGCTGAACTACGCCGGCAACGACGCGGCGGCGGCCGAGGCCATCGCCCTCGTGCGGCAGGCGGGCGCGCCGCGCGCCGAGCTGTACAAGTTCGACGTGGCCGACCCGGCCGCCTGCACCGCCGCGGTGGAGCAGGTGGTGGCCACGTTCGGCGGGCTGCACGTGCTCGTGAACAACGCCGGCATCGCCATCGACCAGCTCGTCATGCGGCTCAAGGACGAGGACTGGAACCGGCAGCTCCAGGTGAACCTCACCGGCGCGTTCAACCTGATCCGCGCCTCCACCCGGCCCATGATGAAGCAGCGCTCCGGCGCCATCGTGAACCTCACCTCGGTGGTGGGCGAGATGGGCAACGCCGGCCAGGCCGCCTACGCCGCGACGAAGGCGGGGCTGGAGGGGCTCACCCGGTCGGTGGCCCGCGAGCTCGCGTCGCGCAACGTGCGCGTGAACGCGGTGGCGCCCGGCTTCATCGACACGGACATGACCGCGGCGCTCCCCGAGGCCGCGAAGACGAAGATGAAGGACATGATCCCGCTCGCGCGGCTCGGCAGCGCGGAGGACGTGGCGAACGCGGTGGCGTTCCTCGCGAGCGACCTGGCATCGTACGTGACCGGCGAGACCCTGCGGGTCAACGGCGGCATGTACATGTAGCTGCAGGCTCCCTGCGGCGGCACCAACCCCGAGCACAACGGAGGAAGCACCATGTCGGCAACGATCGAGCAGAAGGTGAAGAACATCATCGCGGATCAGCTGGGAGTGGGCGAGGACGAGATCAAGCCCGCCGCCAGCTTCATCGAGGACCTCGGCGCCGACTCGCTCGACATCGTCGAGCTGGTCATGGCCATGGAGGAGGAGTTCGAGGTCGAGATCCCCGACGAGGAGGCCGAGAACATCAAGACGGTGCAGGACGCGGTGAACTACATCACCACGCACAAGAAGTAGCCGCGGCTCCGGAGTCGGTACCGCGCGCGGGGGCGAGGCCGGGGGGCCTCGCCGCCGCCGCACGCGCTCTTTCCGAGGAGAGGTGAACCAGATGAGCAGGCGCCGTGTCGTCGTCACAGGACTGGGGCTCGTCTCGCCCGTGGGCATCGGGGTGGAGGAGTCCTGGAGCGCGCTCGTGGCCGGCAAGAGCGGCATCGGGCCCATCACCCTCTTCGACGCCTCCACCTACCCGACGCGCATCGCCGGCGAGGTGAAGGCCTTCGATCCCACCCGCTTCATGGATCGCAAGGAGGCCCGGCGGAACGACCGCTTCATCCAGTTCGCGCTCGCCGCCGCCGACATGGCCATGAAGGACTCGGGCCTCGACATGTCGAAGGAGGACCCCGTGCGCGTCGGCGCCATCGTCGGCGCGGGCATCGGCGGCCTCGGCACGATCGAGGACGAGCACAAGACGTTGCTGGAGAAGGGCGTCCGCAAGATCGGCCCGTTCTTCATCCCGTCGCTCATCATCAACCTGGCCCCGGGCCAGATCAGCATGAAGTACGGGATGCAGGGCCCGAACTTCTCGCCGGTCTCGGCCTGCGCCACCGGCAACCACTCCATCGGCGACGCGATGCTCTACATCGAGCGCGGCCTCGCCGACGTGATCATCGCGGGCGGCTGCGAGGCCACCATCACGCCGCTCGGCATCGGCGGCTTCTGCGCGGCCCGGGCGCTCTCCGAGCGCAACGACGCGCCCGAGAAGGCGAGCCGCCCGTTCGACAAGGGCCGCGACGGCTTCGTGGCCGGCGAGGGCGCTGGCCTGGTGGTGCTCGAGGAGTACGAGCACGCCCGCAAGCGCGGCGCGCGCATCTACGCGGAGCTGGCCGGCTACGGCGCCAGCGCCGACGCGTACCACATCACCGCGCCGGCCGAGGGCGGCGAGGGCGGCGCGCGCGCGGTCCGCATGGCGCTGCAGGACGCCGGCGTCGCGCCCGAGCAGGTCGGCTACGTGAACACCCACGGCACCTCGACGCCGGTCGGCGACGTGGCCGAGTGCCAGGGCATCAAGCGCGTCTTCGGGGAGCACGCGAAGCACGGCCTGATGGTCTCCTCGACCAAGTCCATGACCGGCCACCTGCTGGGCGGCGCCGGCGGGCTCGAGGCGGTGGTGACGGTCCTCGCCATCTCGCGCGGCGTGCTGCCGCCGACCATCAACGTCGAGGACCAGGACCCGCAGTGCGACCTCGACGTCGTCCCGAACACGGCGCGCGAGGTGCGCGTCGACGTGGCGGTCTCGAACTCCTTCGGGTTCGGCGGCACGAACGCCGTGGTGCTCTTCAAGCGCGTGTAGCGGCCCGGCCGGCCGCGACCCCCCGAGGCGCCGCCCCGCCGCGCGGGGTCGGCGCCTCTCGCGTTCCGGGGGAGCCGCCGGCCGGTGGCGGCCCATCGCCCGGAAGGGCGAGGCGGCGGGCGGCCGGCGCACCGCGGGGCGGATGCGCGGGGGCGCGTCCTGTGGAACAATGCGCCCCCTTCGCAAGAGGAGGCGGTGATGGCCGAACGGGTGATCGCGGGCTCCGACCACGCAGGGCTGAACCTGCGGGCCGAGGCGGTGAAGGTGGCGCGGGCGGCCGGGTTCGAGGTCGAGGACCTGGGGCCGTTCTCGGGCGAGAGCGTGGACTACCCCGACTACGCGCGGCAGGTGGCCGAGGCGGTGGCTGCCGGGCGCGCGCGCCTGGGCATCCTGGTGTGCGGGACCGGCATCGGCATGTCGATCTCCGCCAACAAGGTCCACGGCGTCCGGGCGGCCCACTGCGTCACCGAGTTCGACGCGCGGATGGCCCGCGCCCACAACGACGCGAACGTGCTCTGCATCGGCGAGCGGGTGCTCGGGCTCGGCCTGGGCGCGGCCGTCGTGAAGGCGTTCCTGGAGACGCCGTTCGAGGGCGGGCGGCACCAGCGGCGCGTCGACAAGATCGGCGCCCTGGAGCGCTGAACCGCCCCGTTGCCTGACCCGGCGGGGCGCGATAGAACCGCCCTCCCGCCACGCTCCCGAGGAGAGAACGAAGATGATGCCCACGCAGCGCCTCGCCGAGGCCGATCCGCAGATCGCGAAGCTCATCCGCGAGGAGACGCGGCGCCAGGCGGAGGGGCTCGAGCTCATCGCCAGCGAGAACTTCGTCTCGCCGGCGGTGCTCGAGGCCCTCGGCTCGACCCTCACCAACAAGTACGCCGAGGGCTACCCGGGCAAGCGCTACTACGGCGGCTGCGAGGTGGTGGACCAGGTCGAGCAGCTCGCCATCGACCGGGCCAAGCAGCTGTTCGGCGCCGACCACGCGAACGTGCAGCCGCACGCCGGCTCGCAGGCCAACATGGCCGCGTACTTCGCGCTCGCGAAGCCGGGCGACACGGTGCTCGCGATGAGCCTGAACTTCGGTGGGCACCTCACCCACGGCTCGCCGGTGAACTTCTCCGGCAAGCTCTTCAAGATCGTCCCGTACGGCCTCCGCCAGTCCGACGAGACCATCGACATGGACGAGGTGGCGCGCCTCGCCCGCGAGCACAAGCCGCGCATCCTGATGGTCGGCGCGAGCGCCTACTCGCGGACGCTGCACTTCGATCGCTTCGCCGAGATCGCGAACGAGGTCGGCGCGGCCATGGTGGTGGACATGGCGCACATCGCCGGCCTGGTCGCGGCCGGGCTGCACCCGTCGCCGGTGCCGCACTCGGAGATCGTCACCACCACCACGCACAAGACGCTCCGCGGCCCGCGCGGCGGCATGATCCTCTGCCGCGAGGCGCACGCGAAGACGCTCAACTCGCAGATCTTCCCCGGCATCCAGGGTGGCCCGCTCGAGCACGTGATCGCCGCGAAGGCGGTGGCGTTCGGCGAGGCGCTCCGCCCCGAGTTCAAGGCGTACCAGCGGCGCATCGTGGAGAACGCGCAGGTGCTGGCGGAGGGGCTGAAGTCGGCCGGGCTGCGGCTCGTCTCCGGCGGCACCGACAACCACCTGATGCTGGTGGACCTCCGCCCGAAGAAGCTCACCGGCAAGATCGCCGAGGAGGCGCTCGGCAAGGCCGGCATCACCGTGAACAAGAACATGATCCCGTGGGACCCGGAGAAGCCGATGACCACCTCCGGGATCCGGGTCGGGACGCCGGCGCTCACCACCCGCGGGATGGGCAGCCGCGAGATGACGCTGGTGGCCGCGCTCATCGGGCGCGTGCTCGACGCGCCGGCCGACGAGCAGGTGCTGGCGCGCGTGCGCGGCGAGGTGAAGGACCTCTGCGCGCACTTCCCGATGTACGCGGATCGCGTCTGACGGCCGTGCCGCGGGCCGGGGCCGGCCGGGGCCCCGCGCCGGGCGGCGGGCCGGGGTGAGTGGACCATGCGCTGTCCGTACTGCGGACACCTCGAGGACCGGGTGGTGGACTCGCGCGAGACGCAGGACGGCCAGGCCACGCGCCGGCGCCGGGCGTGCCTGTCCTGCGAGCGGCGGTTCACGACGTACGAGCGCATCGAGGACGTGCTCCCGCAGGTGGTGAAGAAGGACGGCCGGCGCGAGGCGTTCGACCGCGCCAAGATCGTCGAGGGCGTCGCCACCGCCTGCCAGAAGCGGCCGGTCTCCACCGAGCAGGTGGAGGCGCTCGTCTCGGCGGTGGAGCGGCAGGTCCAGGAGCTGGGCGAGCGCGAGATCCGCACCGCCGTCATCGGCGAGGCGGTGATGCAGCGGCTCCGCACGCTCGACGAGGTCGCCTACGTGCGCTTCGCCTCGGTGTACCGGGCCTTTCGCGACGTGGGCGAGTTCATGACCGAGCTGGCCGGGCTGGCGCGGAAGGACGGGGAGGAGCGGTGACCGCACGCGCGGCGCCGTCGGGGTGGCGGGCGAGCGCCCGCGCGCCCGCGCCCGTCGCCGGCGCGGAGGCGGAGCGCTTCATGCGCCTGGCCGTGCGCGAGGCGGCGCGCGGGCTGGGGCGCACCAGCCCGAACCCCGCGGTGGGCGCGGTGGTGGTCCGCGACGGGCGCGTGGTCGGGCGAGGCCACCACGCGCGCGCCGGCGGGCCGCACGCCGAGGTGGTGGCGCTCCGGGCCGCCGGGGCGCTGGCGCGCGGGGCGGACGTGTACACCACGCTCGAGCCCTGCGATCACTTCGGCAAGACGCCGCCCTGCTCGGTGGCGCTGCTCGAGGCCGGGGTGCGGCGGGTGTTCGTGGGCTCGAGCGACCCGAACCCGCTGGTGAACGGGCGCGGGATGGCCCGGCTCCGCCGGCACGGCGTGGCGGTGGTGAAGGGCGTGCTGCGCGACGCGTGCGACCGCCTCAACGCGCCCTGGTTCACGTTCATCACCGAGGGTCGGCCGTTCGTGACGCTGAAGGCGGCGGTGACGCTCGACGGCCGCATCGCCACCCGCACCGGCGACGCGCGCTGGGTGAGCGGCGAGGCGGCGCGCGCCTGGGTGCACCGGCTCCGCGACCGGGTGGACGCGGTGCTGGTGGGCGCCGGGACGGCCCGGGCCGACGACCCGCGGCTCACCACGCGCCTGCCGCGCGGCGGCCGCGACCCGATCCGCGTCGTGCTCGACAGCGATCTCTCGCTGCCGCGGACGCTGGCGCTGTTCCGCGGCGGCTCGCCGGCCCCGACGCTCGTGGCGCACGCGTCTGCCGCGCCGGCGCGCCGGTACGGGCCCGGCGTGGAGCTCGTGCGCTGCCGCCGCGGGAAGGGCGGGGTGGACCTGCGGGACCTGCTCGCGAAGCTCGCCGCGCGCGGCGTCGCGCACCTGCTCGTGGAGGGCGGCGCGCACGTCCACGCGCGCTTCCTCGAGGCCGGCCTGGTGGACCGGGTGGCCGTCTTCGTCGCGCCGAAGATCGCGGGCGGGGACGGCGTGCCGCTCGTGGCGGGCCGCGGGCCGGCGCGGATGGCGGACGCGCTGCGCCTGGAGCAGGTGGCGTTCGAGCGGGTGGGCGACGACCTGCTCGTCACGGGCGTCCCCGCGCGCCGCGCCGCGTTGGCCAAAAACCCCCAACGAGGCTAGGATTCGCGCGAAATGTTCACCGGACTCGTCGCCGACGTCGGCGTGGTGGAGCGGATCGTCCCCCGGCAGGGAGGCGCTCGCCTGACGCTCCGCCCGGCGCGGCTGCCGGTGGACGAGCTGGTGCTGGGCGAGAGCATCGCCTGCTCCGGCGCGTGCCTCACGGTGGTCGAGCGCGGCGGCGGCCTGGTGTCGTTCGACGCGGTCCCGGAGACGCTCGCGCGCACCACCGTCGGCGGCTGGAGGCCGGGCGCGAAGGTGAACCTGGAGCGCGCCCTCGCCGTGGGCGAGCGGCTCGGGGGGCACCTGGTGCAGGGCCACGTGGACGCGGTGGGCGAGGTGCTGCGCCGCGTGCCGGAGGGGCAGGGCGCGCGCCTCACGATCTCGCTGCCGCCCTCGATCGCGCCGCTCGTGGCGGAGAAGGGCTCGATCGCGGTGGACGGGGTGTCGCTCACCGTGGCGACGGCCGGACGGGACCGGTTCGAGCTCGCGCTCATCCCGGAGACGCTGGCCCGCACCACGCTGGGCCAGGCCGCCGCGGGCACGAAGGTGAACCTCGAGGCCGACGTGCTGGCGCGCCACGTGGCGCGCCTGCGGGCCTTCGAGGGGCTCGGGGCGGGCGATCTCGCCCGCTGGGGATACGCAGCAGAGGAGAAGCCGTGACGGAGCACGCGCAGCACGCCGTCGACTCGGTGGAGAAGGCCATCGCCTACCTCCGCGCCGGCAAGATGGTGATCCTGACCGACGACGAGGACCGCGAGAACGAGGGCGACCTGTGCCTCGCCGCGGAGAAGGTCACCCCGGCGGCGGTGAACTTCATGGCCCGCTACGGGCGCGGCCTGGTCTGCCTGTCGCTCACCGAGGAGAAGGTGCGGCAGCTGCGCCTCCCGCTCATGGTGGACGAGACGGCGAACACGTCGGGCTTCGGCACCGCGTTCACCGTGTCGATCGAGGCGCGCCAGGGCGTGAGCACCGGCATCAGCGCCAAGGACCGCGCCCACACCATCCTCACCGCGGTCGCCGACGGCTGCCGCCCCGAGGACCTGGCGCGACCGGGCCACGTGTTCCCGCTGCGCGCCCGGAAGGGCGGCGTGCTGGTGCGCGCCGGCCAGACCGAGGGCTCGGTCGACCTGGCCCGCCTCGCCGGCCTGAAGCCCGCCGGCGTGATCTGCGAGGTGATGAACGACGACGGCACCATGGCGCGCATGCCCGAGCTGGAGAAGCTCTCCCGGGCGCACGACCTGCCCATCGTCTCCGTCGCCGACCTCATCTCCTACCGGATGATGAAGGACACGCTCGTGCGCCGCGCGGCGGAGGCGCCGCTGCCCACCGAGCACGGCGAGTACCGCGCCGTCGCCTACGAGAACGACGTGGACCGGCACCAGCACGTGGCGCTGGTGAAGGGCAAGTGGCGGCCGAACGAGGCGGTGCTGGTGCGGGTGCACTCGAAGTGCCTCACGGGCGACGTGTTCGGGAGCGAGCGCTGCGACTGCGGCCCGCAGCTCCACGCGGCGCTGGACCAGATCGACCGCGCCGGCAAGGGCGTCCTGCTCTACCTCGACCAGGAGGGCAGGGGCATCGGCCTGGCGAACAAGCTGAAGGCGTACAACCTGCAGGACGAGGGCTACGACACCGCCGAGGCGAACGTGCGCCTCGGCTTCAAGCCGGACCTGCGGGACTACGGCATCGGTGCCCAGATCCTCCGCGATCTGGGCGTGCGCAAGATGCGGCTCCTCACCAACAACCCGAAGAAGATCATCGGGCTCGAGGGCTACGGCCTCGAGGTGGTGGAGCGGGTGGCGATCGAGATGCCTGCGACGCGCCGCAACCGCGCGTACCTCATCACCAAGCGGGACAAGATGGGCCACCTGCTCACGCTGGCGCCGGTCGCGGCGGCGGCGGCGGCACGGGCGCCGGCGGCCCCGGCGCGGGCCGCCAAGCGGCGGCGCCCGGCCCCCGCGTCCAGGAAGGGAAAGGGAAGGCGATGAACGTCTACGAAGGCTCGCTGGTCGGCACCGGCCTCAAGGCCGCGCTGGTGGTGGCGCGCTTCAACTCGCTCGTCACCGAGCAGCTCCTGGTGGGCGCGGCCGACGCGCTCCGGCGGCACGGCGTCGCCGACGGCGACGTCGACGTGTTCCGCTGCCCGGGCACGTTCGAGCTGCCGGCGGTCCTCCGGCGGGTGGTCGCGACCGGCCGGTACGACGCGGTCGTCGCGCTCGGCGCGGTGATCCGGGGCGGCACGCCGCACTTCGAGTACGTGTCGGCCGAGGTCACGAAGGGCGTGGCCCACGTCGCCATGGAGGCCGGCTGCGCGGTGACGATGGGCGTCCTCACCTGCGACAGCATGGAGCAGGCGCTGGAGCGCGCCGGCGTGAAGGCGGGCAACAAGGGCGCCGACGCCGCGGCCGCGGCGGTGGAGCAGGCCAACGTGCTGCGCGCGATCGCGCGCGCCCCCGCGCGGAAGGCGGAGTGACGGTGACGTCGCGGCGGACCAGGGCCCGGGAGCGCGCGCTGCAGGCGCTCTACCAGATCGACGTCGCGGCCGAGGGCATCGACGACGCCCTCTCCCGCTTCTGGAAGAGCTTCGAGCCGGTCGAGCGCGAGGTGATGGACCTCGCCGAGGGGCTGGTGCGCGGCGTGGCCCAGCACCGGCGCGCGGTGGACGAGGCCATCGAGGCGGTCTCCACCAACTGGCGCCTCGACCGGATGGCCAAGGTGGACCGGAACGTGCTGCGGCTGGCGGTCTTCGAGCTGCTGCGCACCGACGTGCCAGTGAAGGTGGTGATCAACGAGGCCATCGAGCTCGGGAAGAAGTACGGCTCCGAGAGCTCGGGCGCGTTCGTGAACGGCGTCCTCGACAAGGTGGCGAGCGGCCTGCCGCCCGCGCGCCGCGGCGAGCGGTGAGGGGCGAGGCGTGACGCTCAAGATCGAGGTGGCAGAGCTGGGCCTGCAGGCCATCGACGCGCTCGACGTGGACGCGCTGTGCGTCTTCGTCGGGCCGGAGCGGCCGCTGCAGGGGCTGGCCGGCTTCGTGGACTGGCGGATGTGCGGCGCGGTCTCGCGCGTGATCCGCGGCGGGCTGTTCGAGGCGGCGCCGGAGGAGGCGCTGCTCGTGCCTTCCGGCGGCCGCATCCGCCCCGCGCGCGTGTTCTGCTTCGGCCTCCCCGCGGTGCCGCTCGCGCCGGACGCGTTCCTCGGCGCCGCCCGCCGCGCCTGCACCGCCATGGCCCGCGCCGGGAGCGACGCGTTCGCCTCGTCCCTTCCCCCGTTCGCCGGCGAGCCGGGGCTGGCGGCCCGGCTCTGGCTCGAGGCCAGCACGCTCCGGCCGGTGCGCCGGCAGGTGCTGCTCGGTGAGCCGCGCGCGCTGCAGCGAGACCTGACCGCCGCCCGCAACGCCATGGGGCTGGACGTCGAGGTGGTGGCGCCCCCGTCGCGCGTGGAGATGCCGTCCCGGGGCCGCGCCTTGCCGCACGTCGGCGGCGTGGTACGCTGACCCGGCCGCGGGGCCCGCGCCTCCGCGCCGCCCCATGCCGGCCGACCGATCCCAGAAGGCGCTCGCCGAGTTCGTCTCCGAAGCGCAGGAGACGATCGACGCGCTCGGCCACGGGCTCATGCAGCTCGAGGCGGGCGGGCACGAGGATCCGGACCCGGACGTCCTGAACGGCGTCTTCCGCGCCGCCCACACGCTGAAGGGCCTGTCCTCGATGTCCGGGGTGGAGCGCCTCACGCGCCTCGCCCACGCGCTCGAGGACCTGCTCGACGAGGTGCGGCTGGGCCGGCGCCGGCTGGACCGCCCCGCGCTCGACCTGCTGCTCGAGGCGCCGGAGGTGCTGTCGCGCATCGTGGCGGAGGAGGCCTCCGGCGCGGCGCCGGCGAGCACCGACGCCGCCGCCCGGCTCACCGACCGGCTCCGCGCCGGCGAGGCGCCGCCGCCGGCCCGCGCGGCCGACTCGCTCGCGACCGTGGCGCTGGGGCCCGAGGTCCTCGGCATCCTCACCGAGTACGAGGAGCACCGGCTCCGCGCCAACCTCGACAAGGGGCTGGGGCTGCACCGGGTGAAGGTGAGCTTCGACCTGGACGGGTTCGACCGCGAGCTGGCCGCGCTGAACGGGCGGCTGAAGCGGCTCGGCGAGGTGGTCTCGACGCTGCCGTCCTCGGACCTGCGCGATCCCCAGGCGATCGCGTTCGAGCTGCTGTTCGCCTCGAAGGAGCCGGTGGACGCGATCCGCCGCGAGGCGGGCCCGGCCGCGGCGGTCGAGGCGGTGCCGCGGGTCGAGGCGCCGCCGCCCGCGCCGCGCGCCGACGCGCCCCGGCGCGCCGGCGGCGCGCTCTCCCCCGCGCCCGAGGCCCCATCGGACGACGCCGCGTCGCTGCGCTCCGCCTCGCAGGCGGTGCGGGTGGACATCCACGAGCTCGACCGGCTCATGAACGCCGTCGGCGAGCTGGTGCTGGTCAAGACGAGCCTCGTCGCGCTCGCGGAGCGGCTCCGCGCCGAGGGGCGCGACCCGGCCGCGGCGGCCGAGCTGCAGCGCATCAACCGCACGCTGGAGCGCCGCCTGGAGGAGCTGCAGGCCGGCATCCTCGAGGTGCGCATGGTCCCGCTGGAGCAGGTGTTCGACAAGCTCTCGCGGATGGTGCGCAAGCTGGCGCGCGAGGTCGGCAAGGAGATCGACCTCCGGGTCTCGGGCGGCGAGGTGGAGCTCGACAAGCTCATCGTCGAGGACCTCTCCGATCCGCTCATGCACCTCATCCGCAACGCCATCGACCACGGGATCGAGGCGCCCGAGCGGCGCGCCCGGGCCGGCAAGCCGCCGCTCGGCACCGTGCGGCTGGAGGCGGCTCCGCAGGGCAACAAGGTCCGGATCGTGGTCGAGGACGACGGCGGCGGCATCGACGAGGATCGCATCCGGGAGGTGGCGGTCCAGCGCGGGCTGGCGACCGCGGGCGACGTCGGCGCGCTGTCCCGCCGCGAGCTCATGAACCTCATCTTCGTGCCCGGGTTCTCCACCGCGCGCCAGGTCACCAGCCTCTCCGGCCGCGGCGTGGGCATGGACGTGGTGAAGAGCAACGTCGCCGCGCTGTCCGGGATCATCGACCTGCACACCGAGCGCGGGCGCGGCACCCGCTTCGAGATCACCCTGCCGGTGACGCTCGCGATCGTGCGCGCGCTGGTGGTGTGGGTGGCGGGCCGGACCTACGCGGTGCCGCTCAACAGCGTGCTGGAGATCCTGGAGGTCCGCGCCGCCGAGGTGCGCACGCTCTCCACGCGCGAGGTGGTCACCGTGCGCGGCGCGACGCTGCCGCTGGTGCGCCTGTCCACCTTCTTCGGGCTGCCCGGCGCCGGCGCGCCGGAGCGGCTGTTCGTGGTGGTGGTCGGGCTGGCGCAGGAGCGGCTGGGCGTGGCGGTGGACGCGGTGGTCGGGCAGCAGGACGTGGTGGTGAAGCCGCTCGGCTCGGTGCTGCAGGGCGTGCGCGGCATCGCCGGCGCCACCGACCTGGGCAGCCGCCGCACGGTGCTGGTGCTGGACGTGGGCGCCATCATCGAGGACGTGGTGTCGGGGGAGCCCCGCGAGGCGGCGGGGTAGCCGGGATGTACCTCGAGCACTTCGGCCTCGCCCGCAAGCCGTTCTCCAAGACGCCGGACCCGGCGTTCCTGTTCCCCTCGCGCCAGCACGCCGAGGCGCTGGCGCGGCTCTCGCACGCGCTGGAGGAGCGGGAGGTGGCGGTGCTCACCGGCGAGGTGGGCGCCGGCAAGACCACGCTGTCGCGCGCGCTGGTGGACGCGTTCGCGGACCGCTGCCGGTTCAGCTTCGTGGTGCACCCGGCGCTGCCGGCCGCGCAGCTCCTCGGGACCATCGCGGAGGGGTTCGGGCTGCCGCCGGCGCGGCGGAAGGCGGACGCGTTCTCGGCGCTCGCCGACCACGTGGCGCGGCTCGACGCCGAGGGCCAGTTCGCGGTGGTGGTGGTGGACGAGGCGCAGCTCCTCCCGGCCCGCGCCGCGTTCGACGAGCTGCGGCTCCTCACCAACCTGTGCGCCGACGATCGCGCGCTGGTCGGGCTGGTGCTGGTGGGTCAGCCGGAGCTGCGCGAGCGGCTGCGCGCCCGGGGTGGTGAGGCGTTCCTGCAGCGCGTCGGGGTGGCCTACCACCTCGGCGCCCTCGACGGGCCCGAGACCGGCCGCTACCTGGAGCACCGGCTGGCGGTGGCCGGCCGGACCGAGGCGCTGTTCGAGCCGGCGGCGGTGGCGGCGGTCCACCGGCTGAGTGGCGGGGTCCCGCGGCGCGTGAACCAGGTGGCGGCCAGCGCGCTCCTGGAGGGGTTCGCGCGCGAGGTGGAGACGATCGGCGCCGAGGTGGTCGAGGCGGCGGCGGCCGATATCGCCGCCTATCTGGGAACGCCGGGACGGCCGGGGTAGAGTCCCCTCCGGCGATGGACTTTCTGGCGATCCGGAAGAAGGCGAGGGAGCGGGCCGCCGCGCGCGCCGCGGCCGGGCCGACCTCCGCCGCCGCGCCGGCGCCGGAGCCGCCCGCGGACGCGCCCGGGGGCGTGGCCAGCGCCGCGGCCGTGCTCGCCGGACGCGTGCAGGCCATGCCGGAGCCGGACCCGGCGCGCTTCACGACCTGGCGACCCGGCGAGCCGCCCCCGGTGCCCATCGATCCGTCCGCGCTGCCCGCCGCGCGCCCCGGGCCGGCCTCGCCGCCGCCGCTCCCCGCGCCCGCCGTCGAGGTCCGCCCCCCGGCGGCGCCGGCCGCGCGCGATCCGCTCGACGCGTTCTTCTACCGGCCGGACGAGGAGGCGCCGGAGCTGCCCGAGCTGGGCTGGGCGGCGGGCGGCGCGCCGGCGCCGCTCGAGCCTGGCCAGGTGTCGCTCGACGAGTTCCTCACCTTCGCCCTCGGGGCCGAGGAGTACGCGGTGCCGGTGGAGCGCGTGCAGGAGGTGCTCCGCCCCCCGCCGCTCACCGAGGTGCCGCGCGCGCCGGCGCCGGTGCTGGGCGTGGTGACCGTGCGCGGCCGCGTGGTGGCGGTGATCGACCCCCGCGCGCGGCTCGGCCTGCCGGCGCCCCGCGACACGGGCGAGGACTGGCGCCTCGTCATCGTGGACGCCGGCGATGGGCCCTGCGGCTTCCGCGTGGACGCGATCTCCAGCGTGGTCCGCCTGCCCGCCGGCAGCCTGGAGCCGTCCCCGCAGGGCATCGGCGGCGACGCGGCCGAGTGCCTGCTCGGGATCGGGCGGGAGCGCGACCGGCTGTTCACCGTGATCGATCCGGCCGCGCTGGTGCGCCGCTCGCTGGCGGCGCCGCGCCGCGCCGAGGGGGGCCAGGGTGGCGGCGCCTGAGGCGGCCGCGCCGGAGGGCGCGCGGGTCCAGCTCTGCACGTTCCGCGTCGGCGGCGAGGACTACGCCATCGACATCATGCGGGTCCGCGAGATCATTCCCCCGCAGCCCGTCACGCCGGTGCCGCGCGCGCCCGCGTTCGTGGAGGGCGTGTTCCACCTGCGCGACGAGGTGATCCCGGTGGTGGACGTCCGGCGCCGCTTCGGGCTGCCCATCGGGCCGCCCACCCGGCGCACGCGCTTCCTGGTGGTGAACGTGGCCCGGCGGCGCATCGGGCTGGTGGTGGACGAGGTGTGCGAGGTCCTGCGCCTGCCCCGGCACGCGCTCCGCCCGGCCCCGGCGCTGGTGGCGGATGGGGGGCCGCGCTTCTTCCTGGGCGTGTGCGGCGGCGACGGGAGGCCCGGCGGCCGCCGCGGGGGGCCGGCGCGGCTCCGGCTCCTGCTCGACGTGAAGGCGCTGCTCGACCCGGTGGTGCCGGGCGAGGCGGCCGCAGCCAGGGCCCAGGCCGAGGCCTCGAGGCGCGCATGACCGCTCCCGACCCGCACGGCCGGGCACGCTCCGGCGACGAGGAGCTCCGCTACCGCGCCACCTGCGAGCTGGATCCGGCCGCGCCGGCCGAGCTGGCGGTGCTGCTGGAGGCGCTCGCGGACGCGAGCTGGCGGGTCCGGGCCGCGGCGGTGGAGCGGCTCGGCGCGCTCCGCGACCCCGCGCCCGCGCTGCGCGGCCTCCTCGAGGCGCTGGGCGGCGGGGCCACGGTGGGCGCGCGCGAGGCGGCGGCGGCGGCGCTCCAGCGGCTGGGCGCCGCGGCGGTTCCCGCGGTCCTGGAGCGGCTCGGCGGCGGCGACGGCGACCTCCGGCAGGCGGCGGCAGGCGTGCTCGGCGCGATCGGCGATCGCCGCGCGGTGCCCGCGCTGGCGGCGCGCCTCGCCGACGCCGATCCGAACGTGCGCGCCGCGGCGGCGGAGGCGCTCGGCCGCGTCGGCGGGCCCGAGGCGGCGGGGGCCCTCACCGCGGCGCTCGCGTCCGACGACGGGACGCTGCGGCTCGCCGCGCTGGAGGCGCTCGGCGACCTCCGCGCGTGCCCGCCCGCGGCGCTGGTGGCCCGGATCCTCGCCGACCCGGCGCTGCGACGCCCGGCGTACCGCGCGCTGGGCGCGTGCGGCGAGCCGGAGGGGCTGCGCCTCCTGGCGCAGGGGCTGGCGGAGCCGGCGCGCGGCACGCGGCAGGCGGCGCTGGCCGGGGTGGGCCTGCAGGTGGCCCGCGACGCGGCGGACGCCCTGGGCGTGCTCGCCGGGGCCGTGGCGGAGGTGGGCGCGCGCGACTCCGGGGTGGCGGACGCGTGCGCGGCCGCGATCGGCGGGGACGATCCGCACGCGACCCTGGGCGCGATCGCGGCGCTGGGGTGGCTGGGCGGGGCGCGGCACGTGGGCGCGCTGCTGCGCGCCGCCGAGGACGAGCGCCTGCGGCCGCTGGTCGAGGACGCGCTCGAGCGGCTCCCCGCGGGCGCCGAGCTCCGCGCCGCGCTGGCCGCCGCGCTCGGCAGCCAGGGGCCGGTGGGCCGGCTCACGGCGCTCGCGGTGCTGGCGCGCCTCGGCAGCCCGGCGGCGCTCGAGACCCTGGTGCGCGAGGCCAGCGACGCGGGCGGCTTCCTGCAGGCGGAGGCCGTGGCCGCGCTGGGCCGCCTGGGCGACGCGCGCGCGGTGGCGCCGCTGGCGGGGCTCCTCGGCGACGAGGACCCCGCGGTGGCGGGCATGGCGGCGAACGCGCTCGCCCGCATCGGGCTCCAGTCGTCCGCCGCCGCGGCGGCGGTGCGCGCGATGGCGCGCGCGCGGGCGGCGGTGGGCGCCTGGCCGGCGCTGTACCGCATCCTGGGCGCGCTGGGCGAGGCGGAGGACCTGCCCAGGATCTGCGAGGGGCTCCGCGCGGCCGCACCGGCGGGCCGCGCCGCCGCGGCGGGCGCGCTGGCGGAGCTCGGGCGCCGTGGCGCGGCGCCGGCCGCGGCCGCGCTGGCCGAGCTCGCGGCGGCGCTCCGGGATCCCGACTGGCAGGTCCGCGCCGCGGCGGCCTCGGGGTGCGCGGAGGTGGTGCGCGCGGCCCCGGCGGCGCCCGGCGCCCCGCCGCCCGCGGTGCGCGCCGCGCTCGCGGCGGCGCTCGGCGACCCGGAGCCGGCGGTGCGGGCCGCGGCCGCGGAGGCGCTGGGCGCGGCGGGCGCGGTGGAGCAGGCGCCGGCGCTGGCGGCGCTGGGGCGCGATCCGGCCAGCCCGCCCGCGGTGATCGTGGCCGCGCTGCACGCGCTGGCGGGCCTGGGCGTGCCGCCGGCCGACCTGGTCGCGGCCGCGGTCGGGCACGCGGATCCGGAGGTCGCGAAGGAGGGCGTGGCGGCGGCCGCGCGGCTGGAGGGGCCGGAGGGCGCCCGGCTGCTGCGGGAGGCGGCGGCGAGCGCGCGCTGGGACGTGCGGCGCGCCGCGGCCGGCGCCATGGCCGTGCGCGGCGATCCCGCGCTGGGACCGGACGCCGTCCGGCTCGCCGCCGGAGACGCCGATCCGCTGGTCGCGCGCGCGTTCGCCGACGCGGCGCGCGCGCTCGGGGCCGGGTAGGCGCGCATGTGGAGCCACGGGCCCCCGCCGCCGGCCATGAGCGAGGAGCAGTTCCGGCTGCTCCGCGAGCTCATCCAGGCGCATTGCGGGATCGCCTTCCGCGAGGACCACCGCCGCCTGCTGGAGCGCCGCCTCGCGCCGCGGCTGGAGGCGCTCGGGCTCCGCGACTTCTCCGCCTACCACCGCCACCTCCGGTTCGATCCGCGGGGCGGCGCGGAGCTGGCCGAGGCGCTCGACCTCCTCACCACGAACGAGACCTACTTCTTCCGCGAGGCGCGCCAGCTCCGGGCGTTCGCGGACGAGATCCTGCCGGCGCTGGCGTCCTCGCTGGCCCGGGAGCGCCGGCTGCGCATCCTGTCGGCCGGCTGCAGCACCGGCGAGGAGGCCTGGACCGTCGCGGTGCTGGTGCGCGACTCGGGGCTGTTCGCCGGGTGGGACGTCGAGATCGCGGCCTGCGATCTCTCCCGCCGGTGCGTCGCACAGGGCCGGGCCGGGAGCTACGGGGAGCACGCGTTCCGCGCGCCCGAGTCGTCGCCGATGCGGCGCTGGTTCCACCTGCGCGGCGGGAAGTGGGTGGTGGACGAGGGGCTCCGGGGGATGGTCCGGTTCCACCGCGACAACCTGGTGGCGCCGGACGCGCTCGCGGCGGTGCCGCCGCAGGACGCGGTGTTCTGCCGGAACGTGATGATCTACTTCGACCTGGATGCGCGCCGCCGCGCGCTGCGCGCGCTCCACGCGAAGCTGCGCGGCGGGGGCTGGCTGCTGCTCGGCCACTCCGAGTCGCTGCTCAACGTGACCGCCGACTTCGAGCTGGTCCAGCTCCGGGCGGACCTCGTCTACCGCAAGCCGGCGGGCGGGGGCGCGCCGTGAGCGGCGACGGGCGCCGGCGCACCCTGCGGGTGCTGGTGGTGGACGACTCGGCTGCCAGCCGGGACGAGCTGGTGCGCATGCTCCACGGCGCTGACGGGCTGGTGGTGGCCGGCACCGCGGCGGACGGAGAGCAGGGGCTGGCCGAGGCGCTCCGCCTCGCGCCCGACGTGGTGGTGCTGGACCTGCAGATGCCGCGGATGGACGGGTTCAGCTTCCTGCGCCTGTTGATGGCACGCCGCCCCACGCCGGTGGTGGTGCTGTCGTCGCAGTCGCGGCGCGCGGACGTGTTCAAGGCGCTCGAGCTCGGGGCGCTCGACTTCGTGGCGCGGCCGGACCGCGGTGGGCTCGGGGCGGTCCGCGAGGCGCTGCTGGAGAAGTGCGCCACGGTGCGCGCGCTGCGCATCCAGAACCTCTCCGCCGGCGTCCGGGCCCTCGACGCCCGCGAGCTCGAGCCGGCCCGGATCGCGGTGGTGGGGGCCTCCACCGGCGGCCCCTCCGCGCTGCAGCGCCTGCTCGCGGCGCTGCCCGGCGATCTCCCGCTCGCGGTGCTGGTGGCGCAGCACATGCCCGAGCGGTTCACCGGCGCGTTCGCGGAGCGGCTCGCCCGCGGCTCGCACTTCAGCGTGGTGGAGGCCGTGGACGGCGACCTGGTGGTCGCGGGGCGCGCGCTGGTCGCGCCCGGCGGGCACCACCTGGAGCTGGCGCGCCGCGCCGACGGCGTGCTGCGGGCGGCGGTGCTGCCGCCCGGCGCGCCGGGGCCGGGCGCGCGCCACTGCCCGTCGATCGACCGGCTCTTCCGCTCGGCGGCGCGGGTCCTCGGCGCGCGCGCCTGCGCCGCGCTCCTCACCGGGATGGGCACCGACGGGTGCGCCGGGATGGCGGCGGTGAAGGCCGCCGGCGGGCTCACGCTCGCCGAGTCCGAGGAGACCGCCGTGGTCTACGGGATGCCGCAGGCGGCGGTCGAGCGCGGCGCCGTGGACGCGCTGCTCGGGCTGGACGCCCTGGCGGCGCGCCTCATCGAGCTCGCACGCGAGGCCCGCGCGCCGTGACCCCGTGCCCGCCGCGCCACGCCCTGGTGGTCGACGACAGCAGCGCCATGCGCCGCCAGCTCTGCCGCGCGCTGCAGGGCGCCGGCGGCATCCGCACCACCGAGGCCGTGGACGGCGCCGACGCCTGGCGCCACCTGGCCGCGGCCCGCTTCGACCTGCTGGTCACCGACATCAACATGCCGGTGCTCGACGGGCTGAAGCTGGTGTCGCTGATCCGCTCCGGCGGGGCGCACCGCGCCATGCCGATCCTCGTGGTCACCACCGAGGCCGGCGAGGTGGATCGCCGCCGCGCGCTCGGCCTCGGCGCGAACGACTACCTGGTGAAGCCGGTGCAGGCCCACCAGGTGGTCGAGGCGGTGCGCCGCCTGCTCGGCGCCGCGTGAGCGCGGGCCCGGCGCGCAGCGCCGTTCAGGCGCAGCCGGACACGTCAGCAGGGAGGGGCCCCGGCCGCAGGCTGGGGAGGGGTGCAACCCCTCCCCGCGGGGACCTCGCGCGCACCCGCGTCAGCGGGCGCGCGAGGTCACGGGCCCCGCGCGCGGGGTGGGGCCCCATGGAGCTCCGCTCCATGGGGCGGGGCGGCAGCCCCGTCAGATCACTCACGGCGTGATCCTCTCCATCATGCGCGCGAACGGGATGGTCTCGCGGACGTGGTGGAGGCCGCAGATCCAGGCCACGCAGCGCTCCACCCCCATGCCGAAGCCGGCGTGCGGGACGGTGCCGTAGCGGCGCAGGTCGAGGTACCACTCGAACGCCTGCTTCGGCAGCTGGTGGTGATCGATGGCGGCCTCGAGGGTGGCGAGGTCGTCCTCGCGCTGGCCGCCGCCGATGATCTCGCCATAGCCCTCCGGCGCGAGCACGTCGCAGCCGAGCGCGACCTTGGGATCGGCGGGGTCCTTCTTGAAGTAGAACGCCTTCATCTCGGCGGGGTAGCGGTGCACCATCACCGGACGGTCGAACTGCCTCGCGACCACCGTCTCCTCGTCGCCGCCGATGTCGTCGCCCCACTTCATCGGGTGGCCGGCCTTCTGGATGACCTCCACCGCCTCGGTATAGGTGATGCGCGGGAACGGCGCCTTCACGTTCTCGAGCTTCGAGACGTCGCGCTCCAGCACCGTGGCGAGCTCGACGCGGTGCTTCTCCAGCGCGGTCTGGACCACGTAGGAGACGAACTGCTCCATCAGCTCCATGTCGCCGTCGAGGTCCATGTACGCGACCTCCGGCTCGACCATCCAGAACTCGGTGAGGTGGCGGCGCGTCTTGGACTTCTCGGCGCGGAAGGTCGGGCCGAAGCAGTAGACCTTCCCGAGCGCCATGGCCGCGGCCTCCATGTAGAGCTGGCCGGACTGCGTCAGGTAGGCCTTGCCCAGGTCGAAGTAGGGGACCTCGAACAGCGTGGAGGTGCCCTCGCAGGCGGACGGCGTGAAGATGGGCGCGTCCACCAGCGTGAAGCCGCGCTGGTCGAAGAAGTCGCGGATCGCCTTCTCGACGGTGTGGCGGACGCGCAGGATCACCTGCTGCCGCTGCGAGCGGAGCCACAGGTGCCGCTGCTCCATCAGGAACGCGACCCCGTGCTCCTTGTGCCCGATGGGGAACTCCTGGGCCGGGCGCGACACCACCTGCAGGTCGCGCACGTCCAGCTCGAAGCCGATGGGCGAGCGCTCGTCCTTCTTCACGAGGCCCGTCACCGTGAGGCTGGTCTCCTGCGGGAGGTGGTCCGAGGCCTGGAACACCTCCGGCGTCACGTTCCCCTTGAACACCACGCACTGGATCGTGCCGGTGCCGTCGCGCAGCTGGAGGAAGTGGAGCTTGCCCGACGAGCGGCGGTTGTGGAGCCAGCCGTGGAGCGTGATCTCCTTCCCCTCGTGCTGGGCGATGTCGGCGACGTGGACGGGCGGGTACATGCGGGACCCCGTGCTGGATGGGCGGTGGACGTGGTTTCGCGGGCAATATACCTGAGCAGACGAAACGCGCGACGTCCGCTAGAATCCGCACCCCTATGTCGATGAACGAGCGTTACGAGCCCCAGTCGATCGAGCCGCGCTGGCAGCGCCGGTGGGAGGAGGCGGGCGCCTTCAAGGCGGGTCGCCGTCCCGACGCCGACACCCGCTACGTCCTCGAGATGTTCCCGTATCCGTCGGGCGCCATGCACATGGGCCACGCCCGCGTGTACACCATCGGCGACGCGCTGGCGCGCCACCTGCGCATGCGCGGGTTCGACGTCCTCCACCCGATCGGCTTCGACGCCCTCGGCCTGCCGGCCGAGAACGCCGCCATCAAGGACGGCCGCCACCCGGCGGAGCGGACGCGCGAGAACGTGGTCTCGTTCCGCGCCGAGATGAAGCGGCTCGGCTACAGCTTCGACTGGGAGCGCGAGCTGGTCACCGCCGACGCGTCCTACTACCGCTGGAACCAGTGGTTCTTCCTGAAGCTGCTGGAGAAGGGCATCGCCTACCGGCGCCAGGGCAAGGTGAACTGGTGCACCGGCTGCCAGACGGTCATCGCGAACGAGCAGGTGGTGGACGACAACCGGTGCGAGCGCTGCGGCTCGCCGGTGGTCGAGAAGATCCACCCGGAGTGGGCGTTCCGCATCACCGCCTACGCCCAGCAGCTGCTGGACGGGCTGGACGGCCTGAAGGACTGGCCGGACCGCGTCACGACCATGCAGCGCAACTGGATCGGCAAGAGCGAGGGCGCCGAGGTGGACTTCGCGCTCGCCGCCGGCGGCGCCGCGGTGAAGGTGTTCACCACCCGGGTCGACACGATCTACGGCTGCACGTACGTGGTGCTGGCGCCGGAGCACCCGCTGGTCGCGCAGGTCACCGCGCCGGAGCGCCGCGCCGAGGTGGACGCGTTCGTCGCGCGCATGCGCAAGACCGACGCGGTGGAGCGCACGGGCGAGGGCGCGCCGAAGGAGGGCGTGTTCACCGGCGCGTTCGCGGTGAACCCGTTCACCGGCGAGCAGGTGCCGATCTGGATCGCGAACTTCGTGCTGGCCGAGTACGGCACCGGCGCGGTGATGAGCGTCCCGGCGCACGACCAGCGCGACTTCGAGTTCGCGCGGAAGTACGGGCTGCCGGTGCGCGTGGTCATCCAGCCGGCGCAGGGCGCGCGGCTCCCGGCCGGCGACGCGCTCGACCGGGCCGCCACCGAGGACGGCGTGCTCGAGGGCTCCGGCCCGTTCACGGGGCTCGCCTCCGCGGAGGCGCGGGCGCGCATGTCCGCGCACGCCGCCGAGAAGGGCTTCGGCCAGGGCACGGTGCGGTGGCACCTGCGCGACTGGGGCTTCTCGCGCCAGCGCTACTGGGGCACGCCCATCCCCATCATCTACTGCGACGAGCACGGGATGGTGCCGGTGCCGGAGCAGGACCTGCCGGTGGTGCTGCCGGCCGAGGCGATCATCACCGGCACCGGCGAGCCGCCGCTCGCCAAGGTGGCGTCGTTCGTGAACACCACCTGCCCGCGCTGCGGCAAGCCGGCGCGGCGCGAGGTGGAGACCATGGACACGTTCGTGGACTCGTCCTGGTACTACGCCCGCTACCTCTCGCCGAGGGACGACGCGCGGCCGTTCGACCCGGAGGTCGCCCGGCGCTGGCTGCCGGTGGACGTGTACGTGGGCGGCCCCGAGCACGCGGTGATGCACCTGCTCTACTTCCGGTTCTGGCACCGGGTCATGCACGAGCTCGGGCTGGTGCACGAGGACGAGCCGGTGCGGCGGCTGGTCACGCAGGGCATCGTGAACGGGCCCGACGGGCGCAAGATGTCGAAGCGCTGGGGCAACGTGGTGGCGCCGGGCGGCATGGTGTCGAGGTTCGGCGCCGACACCGTGCGCATGTTCATGCTGTTCGCGGCGCCGCCGGAGAAGGACATCGACTGGTCCGACGAGCAGGTGGACGGCCTGTTCCGCTTCCTGGCGCGCGTGTGGCGCATCTACTTCGCGCGCCAGGCCTGCTTCGACGCGTCGGAGGCCGCGCTCGCCCAGGCGGCCGGCGAGGCGCTCGAGCTGCGGCGGCGCACCCACCGGACCATCAAGCGCGTCACCGAGGGGCTCGAGGCGGATCTCAAGTTCAACACCAGCATCGCGGCGCTCATGGAGCTGGTGAACGCGCTCTACGCGTTCGAGCCGGCCTCCGAGCCGGACCGGGCGGCGGTGCGCGAGGCGCTGCTCGCGCTCGCGACGCTGCTGGCGCCGTTCGCGCCGCACGTGGCCGAGGAGCTGTGGCACGAGGTGATGGGGCCGGTCGCGCGCGAGCGCCTGGTGGCGGACGCGCCCTGGCCGCCGTTCGATCCGGCGCTGATCGTGGCCGACACCGTGACCATCGCGGTCCAGGTGAACGGGAAGCTCCGCGGCGAGGTGCAGGCGCCCGCCGCGGCCGGCGAGGCGGAGGTCCGCGCGCTCGCCGAGGCCGACGAGAAGGTGAAGGTCCACCTCGCGGGCAAGACCGTCCGCAAGGTGGTCTTCGTGCCGAAGCGCCTCGTCAACTTCGTGGTGGCCTGACGTGCGGCGCCCGCGCGACGCCCGCAGGTCGATCGCCGTGCTGCTCGCAGGCCTGGCGGCGCTCGCCGCCGGCTGCGGCTACGGCTTCTCCCACGCGTACCGCGCGCGCGGCGGCGCGGAGCGCGTGCACGTGCGCGCGTTCCAGAACCTCTCGAGCGATCCGGAGCTGGGCGCCGCCCTCACCGCCGCGCTGCGCGAGGAGCTGGCGCGGCGCGGGGCGTCGGCCGGCCCGGACGCGCCGGTGGCGATCGAGGGCGAGGTGGGCGCCGGGGAGGGCCTGCCGTCGTCGGTGACCGGCTCGACCTTCCACGTGGTGCTGAACGCGCGCGCGCGCCTGGTGTCCGAGGGGAAGGTGATCGCCTCGCTCGCCGTCCGCCGCGACGGCGATCACCTGGGCGGCGCGGATCCGCTCGAGACCGAGGGCCGGCGCGCGCTCGAGCTGCGCCGGCTGGCGGCGGACGCGGCGCGCCAGATCCTCGAGGGGTTCGAGGACCGGGACGAGCGCGCCCCGGCCGCGCAGGGCGCGGCGGGGCGCTGACGACCGGGGCGGGGAGGGAGCCTACTTCGCGGCGGCGGCCGGCTTCGCCGCGGCCTTCGCCAGGCGGGAGATCTTCCGCGAGGCGGCGTTCTTGTGCAGCACGCCCTTCGAGGCGGCCTTGCCGATGGTCTTCTCGGCAGACTTCAGCGCGACCTGCGTGGCGGCCGGATCGCCCTTCGCGATCGCCTCCCGCAGCTTCTTCACTGCGGACTTCACGCCGGTGCGAACCTGGACGTTGCGGGCCCGGCGCTTCTGCGCCTGGCGGTTGCGCTTCTCGGCCGATGCGGTGTTCGCCAAGTGACTTCTCCGTCGGGTTGAATAAGAGGGCGCGCTTCTATCGCCCAACGCGAGCCGCGTCAAGGGGTTATGAGCCCGGTGCGGTCCTGGGGTCCCGCGTGCCCTCGCGCGCGGTGCCTCGCTCGCGCCCACGGCGTGCGGTCGCGCGAGCCACGTGCTCGGCGTGCCCTAGAGCGGAGCGGCCCTGCCGTGTATGCCCCCCGGAGGGCCTTCTGGCTCAAGGGTTCGCGCGCCCCGTGCCGCGGACGGCCGCGCGGCGCGCGGCTCCGAATCCGGGGTGGGTCCCGGAGTTATCCACCGGCGGGGGCGGGGAGACGTGGAGTGCGGAGGGGCGCCGGCCGCGGTGTGGACATCTCGGGGGAAGGGGAAGGTGAGCACGCTGAAATCACACGAGATTTCTGGTGCTGCGGAACGCGGCGCCACGTGCCGATGGGGTGAATTCCCTGCGTCGAGGCGCCCCGCCCACCGACTTATCCACCATCTTTCCCCAAACCCCGTTGAGAACCAGCCGAAGGGGCGGTGCCGGGCGATTTCGCTTGACGCTCGAGCTCCTTCGCCTCGTCCCAGAGCGCGTCCATCTCCGCCAGCGTGGCGCTGCCGTGGGGCACGCCGCGGCGCTCCAGCTCGCGCTCGACGTGCTCGAAGCGTGCGACGAATCGGCCCAGGCTCCCGCGGAGCGCCTCCTCCGGCGGGACGCCGAGCTTGCGGGCGTAGTTCGCGAGCGCGAACAGCGCGTCGCCCAGCTCGTGCTCGACGGCCGCGCGGTCGCCGCCCGCCACCGCCTGGTCCAGCTCGGCGAGCTCCTCGCGCACCTTCTCGCGCGCGCCGCCCGCGTCGGGCCAGTCGAACCCGATGCGGCTCGCCTTCTCGGTGAGCCGGTCGGCCCGCGCCAGCGCCGGCATCTCGCGCGGCACGCCCTCCAGCACGCTGTGGCCGGCGCCCTTCGCCTTCTTCTCCTCGCGCTTCAGCGCCGCCCACTGCCGCAGCACGCCCTCGGCGTCCTTCACCTGCGCGTCGCCGAACACGTGCGGGTGGCGCGAGACGAGCTTGTCCGAGATGGCGTCCGCCACGTCCGCGAACTCGAACGCGCCCTCCTCGCGACGGAGCTGCGCCTGGAAGACGACCTGCAGCAGCAGGTCGCCCAGCTCCTCGCGGTGCTCGCGGACGTCGCCCGCGTCGATGGCCTCGAGGACCTCGTACGTCTCCTCCAGCACGTACGGGCGCAGCGTGTGGAGCGTCTGCTCGCGGTCCCAGGGGCAGCCCCCCGGGCCGCGCAGGCGCTCCATGATGGAGAGCAGGCGATCGATGGCCTCGGCGGCGCGCGACATGGTTCGTCTTCTTAGCGCGGGACCGGGCGTGCTAGCATCCCGTTCTCGCGTGTCCACCCGCGGTACCGCCCTCCCGACCCTGTTCGCCGTGCTGGCCGCGCTGGCCGCGGCCGCGCCGGCGTGCCCACGCGCGCAGGTGGCGGCGCCGCGGATGGTGGAGGACGGCGACGACGCCGCGCCCGAGCCGGCGCCGCCCGCGCAGGCGCCCGCCGCGCCGGCGCCCGCACCTGCACCCACGTCCGCCGCCTCCGTGCGCGAGGCCGCCCCTGCCGCGCGCCAGGCCGCGCCCTCGCCCGCCGCCGCGCCTCCCGGCGGCGAGCCCGTCGCCGCCGCCCCCTCCACCGTGCCCGCCCCCGCGCCGGCGTCCGCGTCGGCCTCCGCATCGGCTCCCGCATCGCCCGCGCTGGCGCGGCCCATCGCGCCGGTCCGCGCCACCTGGGACGGCCTGCTCGCGGC
Source organism: Anaeromyxobacter dehalogenans 2CP-1 (assembly GCF_000022145.1). NCBI lineage: Bacteria > Pseudomonadati > Myxococcota > Myxococcia > Myxococcales > Anaeromyxobacteraceae > Anaeromyxobacter > Anaeromyxobacter dehalogenans. The sequence goes on along the minus strand of NC_011891.1, from coordinate 3,220,530 downwards.
CTGGTCCGACCGGCGCGGCGCGCTCCGCGAGGCCGACCCGGCGCGGGCCGACGCCGCGCAGCGGGCGCTGCTCGCCGCCCAGCGCGACCTCGCGATCGAGAACCTGGTCCCCATGGCCGTCGCCGAGGTGCGCGAGTCGCGGCGCGCGCTCGCCGCGAACCTGCCCGCCGAGGCGCTCGCGCGCGCCGAGGCCGCCAGCGCGCTCGCGCCGGACCTGCCCGACGGCCACCTCGCCCGCGCCCGGGCGCTGTTCGCGCGCGAGCCGGGGCGGCCCGGCCCGGTGCTGGCGGCGCTCGGCGACGCGCTCGCGGCCGCCGCCCGCGAGCCGCACACCGCGCGCGCGTTCGAGGGGGACCTGTTCGCCGCGGCGTTCGCGGCGGTGCTCGCCGCCGCGGCCGCGGTGGTGCTGGTGCTGCTCGCCCGGTCGCTCCGCCTCTTCCTGCACGACTTCCACCACCTGCCGCTCCTGCGCGGCTCCGCGCCGGTGCAGACCGGGTTCCTGGCGCTGGTGCTGATCGCCATGCCCGCGGCGTTCGGGCTGGGCGCCGCGGCGGTGCTCGCGGCCGCGGCGCTGGTGGCCTGGCCGTACCTCGCGAACCGCGAGCGGCTGGTGGTGACCGCCGCGCTCGGCGCGGTGCTCGCCATGCCGTGGGCCGCCGGCGAGGTGGCGCGGCTCACCGCCTGGACCGGGAGCGTGGCCGAGCGCGTGTACGAGCTCGAGCACGGCGCGGTGAGCGACGCCGAGGCCGCGCAGCTGGAGGCGTGGGCCCCGGAGTCGCCCGCGCCCGGGCCGGTGCTGGCGGCGCTGGGCCGGCACGCCAAGCGGCGCGGCGATCTCGACCGGGCGCTGCGGCTGTACCGCGAGGCGGCCGCGGCCGACCCGCGCGCGCCGGAGCTCTCGGTGAACGTGGGGAACGTGCTGTTCCTGCAAGGCGACCTGGACGGCGCCAAGGCCGCCTACCTCGCGGCGCAGGATCAGGCCGGCGGCGACCTGGTGGTGCTCGGCGCGGCGCACTACGGCCTCTCCAAGCTCTACCTGCGCACCTCCGAGATGGACAAGAGCGCGGCCGCCCGCGACAAGGCCGAGCACGAGGCCGGCGAGTACCTGCGCCGCCACGGCTCCGACGACGAGTTCACCGCCAACCACTACCTGGTGGACGTCCCGGTCCCGCCGGCGCGCATCGCGGCGCTCGCCACCAGCGACGGGACGCCCGAGGCGGTGCGGCGCTGGGTGCGCGCGCGGCTGATGGGCGCGCTGCCGGCGGCGGCCTGGCCCTGGGGCGGCGCGGGCTTCCTCGCGGCGCTCTGGGCGCTCGCGCTGCTGCTCCGCCGCCTGGGGCCGTCGCGCGCCTGCGCCCGCTGCGGGCGGCCGGCCTGCCGCCGCTGCGACGGCGGCGACGGCGAGGAGTGCGGCCAGTGCGTGAACGTGTTCGCGCGCAAGGGCGTGGTGGACGCGCGCGACCGGCTGCGGAAGGAGGCGCAGGTCCGGCGCCACGAGCGGCTGGCGCGGTTCGTCACCCGCGCGCTCTCGGTGGCCGGCGCCGGCGCGGCGCAGGTCGTCGCCGGCGCGCCGGTGCGGGGCGCGCTCCTGCTCGCGGCGGTGCTGTTCCCGGTGTTCGTGATCGGGCTCTGGCGCGGGGTCATGCCGCCCCCGTACCCCTCGCCCTACGTGCTCGCGGGCAAGCTCGCCGTCGCCGTTCCCCTGGGCGTGATCGCCTGGACGCTCGCGGTGCGCGACGCGTTCCGCCGGACCCGGAGCTGACCGATGGCGCTCACCGGCACGCTCAAGGACTTCGGGATCGCCGAGATCCTCCAGCTCATCGGCCAGCAGGCCAAGAGCGGCGTGCTCCACCTCGAGTCCCGCGACGACGAGATCCACATCGCGCTCGCCGACGGGAACGTGGTCCGGGCCGAGTCGGCCGGGCGCAAGGCGCGCGAGCGGCTCGGCAACATGCTGGTGCGCGCCGAGGTCATCTCCAAGGAGGAGCTGGAGCAGGGCCTGGAGGTCCAGAAGCGCACGCTGCGACGCCTGGGAGACATCCTGGTGGAGCTGGGCTTCGTCTCGCAGCAGGACCTGCGCGAGATGACGGCGCTGCAGACCACCGAGACCGTCTACCAGCTGTTCCGCTGGAAGAGCGGCACCTACGCGTTCGAGCCGGGCGAGGTGGAGTGGGATCGCGAGACCGTCTCGCCGCTGCGCGCCGAGTCGGTGCTGATGGAGGGGTTCCGCCGGGTGGACGAGTGGCCGATGATCCGCAAGCGGATCCCGTCCACGGCCATGACGTTCGAGCGCCGCCGGGCGCTCGACCCGGACGCGCCCGCCGCGCCGAGGCGCGGCGGCGACGACGTGGACGACGCGTTCGACGCGCTCGGAGAGGAGCCCACCGAGCGCCGCGGCGAGTTCGCCTCGCTCGGTGCGAACGAGCGGCGGGTGTTCGCGCTCGCCATCCCGGGCCGCACCGTCGAGCGGCTCGTGGATCTCTCGCGCCTGGGCGAGTTCGAGACCTGCAAGGCGCTCACGAACCTGCTCAACCTCGGCTACCTCGAGGCGGTCGCCCCCGCCAGCCGGGCCAAGGCGGCGGTCGGCGCCTACGCGCAGGACTGGCAGGCCCGGCTCCGGGCCGGCGCGCTGAGCGTGCTGGCCACGGTCGCGATCGCGGCGGCGCTGGCCGGGATCGCGTACTGGGTGGACGAGCGCGGCCTGGCGTGGGGCGAGCCCGCCGGCGCGGCGCGCGTGCGGGACAACGCCGCGGAGCGGTTCCTCGCGCGCTACCAGCTCGAGCGGCTGCGCGGCGCGCTGGAGGTGTACCGCCTCGAGAAGGGTGAGTACCCGGCGGCGCTCGGGACGCTGGTCGAGGCCGGCCTGGTGGACGCGCGCGACCTGCGCCACCCGTGGGCGGAGCCCTACCACTACCGGCGCACGCAAGCGGGGCGCTTCGTGCTCCTGCCTCCCGTGGAGTAGGGCGCGCCCATCCTCCGCTGCCGCGCGACGGGGCGTAGATTATGGGTGCCCCCGCGGGGCGAGCGCCGTCCAGGCGGACGGCGGCACGGACAACCGACGTAAGGAGCATCCTTGGGTCAAAGCGCGGCGGAACCCCTCAAGACGGCCAGGCTCGAGTTTCCCGACAACGACAAGGTCCGCGCCCTGTGCGGCGCGCACAACGAGCACCTCAAGCTCGTGGAGCGCCGGCTCGGGGTCCAGCTCGGGCTGCGCGGCGGCCAGGTGGTGATCGCCGCGCCCGAGGAGGCGCGGGTGCACCTGGCCGAGTCGCTGGTGAAGGAGCTCTACGAGCTCGTCGAGGCGGGGTATCCGCTGTACCTCGAGGACGTCGACCAGGCGACGAAGCTCGCGGTTCAGGGCGTCCCGCTGAAGGAGATCTTCGGCGACACGGTCTTCGTCTCCTCGCGCCACCGCATCATCACGCCCAAGGGGCTCGCGCAGAAGCGCTACATCCAGGCCATCCGCGACGACGACATCGTGTTCGGGGTGGGGCCGGCCGGCACCGGCAAGACGTACCTCGCCATGGCGATGGCGGTGGCGTACCTGGTCGAGCGGCGGGTGAAGCGGATCGTGCTGACGCGGCCCGCGGTGGAGGCCGGCGAGCGGCTCGGGTTCCTGCCCGGCGACATCGCCGAGAAGGTGAACCCGTACCTGCGGCCGCTGCACGACGCGCTGTTCGACATGGTGGACTACGAGAAGGCGACCGCCTTCATCGAGCGCGGCACCGTGGAGGTGGCGCCGCTCGCGTTCATGCGCGGCCGCACGCTGAACGACGCGTTCATCATCCTCGACGAGGCCCAGAACACCACCGCCGAGCAGATGAAGATGTTCCTGACACGCCTCGGCTACGGCTCGAAGGCGGTCATCACCGGCGACGTGACGCAGGTGGACCTGCCGAGCGGCCGCGGCTCCGGCCTGGTGGAGGTGCAGAAGGTCCTCCGCGGCGTGGAGGGCGTCTCGTTCTGCATGTTCTCCGAGGTCGACGTGGTCCGGCACCCGCTGGTCCAGGAGGTGGTGCGGGCCTACGACGCCTTCGAGGCGGAGCGGCGCGCCCGCACCGAGTCCGCCCGGACGGAGAAGGGCCGGCCGGGCGGGGGCACGGACGCCGGGGGGACCGACGCCGGGGGAGGGGAGCCCGGCGCGGAAGGGTAGCCCCGGAAGCGTCCGCCATCGATCCGCGGAGGGGCGGCACCTCGCCGCGTGTTCAGGGGGAAGCCCCGGTTCTCCGTTGCGCTCCTCCCACCCCGGTGCGACTCTCGCACGCCGTGTCCGGTCCCCCCTCTGACACACCCGCCGCCGGCGGCCCTCCCGCCGCCGACCGCGTCGACTGGCCCGGCCGGCTGATGCGCGCGCTGCTCGTCGCCGCGGTCGCCGCGGCGGCCGGCTGGCTGCTCGCCCCGTCGGCCGCGCACCGGCTCCCCGGCCCGGACGCGCTCGGTACGCCCGCCCCCGCGACCATCAAGGCCGATCGCGACTACGACATCGTGGACGAGGAGGCGACCGCCCGGCGCCGCGCCGAGACCGCCGCGGCGGAGCGCCCGGTCTACCACCAGGACGCGGGGGCCGCCGACGAGGCGGTCGCGCGGGTGCACGCCGCCTTCGAGCTGATGCGCGACGAGGAGCGGGCGCTGCGGGAGGACGGCCGCGGCCCGCGGGAGGCGGCCGTCCTGGAGCGGCGCTACGCCGCGCAGCGCGCCGCGTTCGTCGCGCGGCTCCAGGTGCTCGTGCGCGACGGCGATCTGGCCGCCCTCGGCACGACCCGGTTCACCGAGGCGGTGGAGCGCCAGCTCGCCGAGCTGGCGCGGGGCGCGCTGGCCGGGATGGTGATCGAGGACCGCAAGCTCCTCCCGGCCGCCCCCGACGCCGGCTTCGTGGTCCGCACCTTCCGCGGCGGCCGCCCGGAGGGCGAGCAGCCGTTCGCGGACGCCGCCCAGGTCCGCGACGTGGCCGAGGCGCGCGAGGAGGTGGCCCGCACCGCGGCCGCGCGGCTGGAGAAGGAGCCCGCGGCGGTGCGCGCGGCGCTGGCGCGCACCGCGGAGGCGATGGTGCGCCCGACGCTGGTCTACGACCAGGCCGAGACCGAGCGCCGGCGCTACGACGCGGCCGCGCGGGTGAAGCCGGTGGCCATCCCGGTGAAGCGCGGCGAGAAGATCATCGGGGACGGCGAGCGGATCGAGAAGCGCCACCTGCTGGTGTTCGACGGCATCCGCGCGCAGCGCAAGGGCGAGGACCTGGGCAGCGTCCGGGCGGGCGGCGCCGCCGTGGTGGCGCTGCTCGTGTCGCTGCTCTGGCGCTTCGCGCGCCGGAACGTGGCGCGCTTCCGGCCGGCGCGCCGCGACGCGCTGCTGCTCTCGCTCCTGTACCTGGGCTCGCTGGCGGCGGGCTTCCTGGGCTTCGCGGTGATGGACGCGCTCCACGAGCGCTTCCCCTACGTCCCTGCCGCCGCGCTGCAGTACCTGGTGCCGTTCGCGGCGGGCGCGATGATCGTCCGGCAGGTGCTGGCGGCGGAGACCGCGCTCCTGTTCGCGCTGGCCATGGGGCTCGCGGCCGGGCTGCTCGCCGGGCAGTCGCTCGCCTTCGCGCTGTTCGCGACGCTCACCTCGGTCGCGGCGGCGGGCCTGGTGCGCAACAACCGCGATCGGGCCGGGCTGTTCCGCGCCGGCCTGGGGGTGGGGCTGGTCGGCGCCGCGGTGGTCGCGGCGCTCGGGCTCTACGCCGGCCGCGCCGGCGCCGAGGTGCTGCTCTCGGCCGTCGGGGCGCTGGTGGGCGGCGCGGTGCTGCTGCCGGTCGCGGTGGTGGGGCTGCTGCCGGTGGTGGAGGGCGTCTTCGGCTACGTCACCGACGTGAAGCTGCTCGAGCTCGCCAACCTGAACCACCCGGCGCTGAAGGAGCTCATCGTCCAGTCGCCCGGCACGTACCACCACTCCATCCTTATGGGCTCGCTGGTGGAGGCCGGGGCGCAGGCGATCGGCGCGAACCCGCTGCTGGCGCGGGTGTGCGCCTACTACCACGACCTCGGGAAGATCCGGAACCCGCTCTACTTCGCGGAGAACCAGCGCGGGGGCGAGAACCGCCACGACGCGCTCGCGCCCTCCATGAGCGCGCTGATCGTGAAGCGCCACGTGACCGACGGCCTGGAGCTGGCGCGGCACTGGCGCCTGCCGCGGGTGGTCCAGGACGCCATCGCGCAGCACCACGGGACGCGGCACGTCGGCTACTTCTGGGGAAAGGCGCAGCGCCTGGCCGAGGAGGGCGGGGGCCGTGGCGCGCTCGACGAGGCCCTGTTCCGCTACCCCGGCCCGAGGCCGCAGACGCGCGAGGCGGCGCTCGTCATGATCGCCGACGCGTGCGAGGCCTCGGCGCGCGCGCTGGAGGACCCCACCGCCGACTCGCTCCGCGCGCTGGTCGCCAAGCGGATCAACGAGGTGTTCGGGGAGGGGCAGCTCGACGAGTGCGCGCTGACGCTGCGCGACCTGAACGCCATCTCCGGCGCGATGGTGCGGGCGCTCGAGGCCATCTACCACACGCGCCCCGAGTACCCGGACCGGCGCCGCGACGAGGGGCCGGCGGTGCACCTGGTGGCCAAGCCGTGATCGTCCGCCTGACCTCCGAGCACCGCGACGGCGCCCGCGCCGCCCGGCGCCTCCGCGCTCGCGCGGCCGCGTTCCTCGCCGCCCTGGGGCGCGACGATGCCGAGCTCTCCATCCTGCTCGTGACCGACCGGCGCATCCGCGCGCTCAACCGCGAGTGGCGGGACAAGGACCAGGCCACCGACGTGCTGTCGTTCCCGATATCGGAGCCGCCGGGCGCTGGGGCGCTGCTGGGGGACGTGGTAATCTCGCTCGACACCGCCGCGCGGAGGGCGCGGTCCGAGGGTCGGCGGGTGGGCGCCGAGCTGGACCGCTACCTCGCGCACGGGATCCTGCACCTGCTCGGCTACGACCACGAGCGGCCCGCGGACGCCCGGGCGATGGCGGAGAAGGAAGCGGAGCTCGCGCGGGCGGAGGGGCTCGTCGGGGCGGCGCTCCGCGAAGGCCGGCGCGAGGGGCGCGCCGGCAGGGCAAAGGACCGATGGACCCGTTCGCCGACATCGATCTCGACTCCGAGTCGGTCTGGCTCGACGGCGCGTGGTTCACGCGCGAGGACCTCGCGCGCCGGATCAAGGACATGATCGAGGCGGGCGACTTCCGCGTGTCGCGCCCCAGCCAGGCGCTGGAGCGGCTGGAGGCGGCGCTGGCCCAGGCGCGGGTGGTGCCGGTCCGCATGCCCGCCGACCTCGCCGAGGCCATGACCGCCACCGCGTCGCGGCTCGGCCGGCCGGTCGGCCACCTGGTGCGCGAGGCGGTGGCGTACTACCTCGCCGCCGCCGAGGCCTACGGCGCCGCGCAGGCGCAGCAGGCGGAGGCGCCGGACGGCCCGGAGGGCGGGGCCGGCGGGAAGGTCCGCTGACCGGACGCGCCCGGTCGGCCGGCGCCAGGCTCCCCGGTGCCGCGGCGCCGTGCCGCCGCAGGAACGCTCGATGACGCGCCTCGTCCCCTACCTCCTCGCGATCGCCTCCGGGCTCGCGCTCGCGCTGGCGCTGCCGCTGGTGGTGCCGTTCCTCTCGATCCGGGAGGTGGACCCGGCCGGCTGGCTGGAGCTCCTCGCCTGGGTGGCGCTCGTGCCCGCGTTCGTGGCGCTGCGGCGCGCGCGGGGGGCGTGGCAGGCGGCGCGCCTCGGCCTCGCGGGCGGCCTCGCCTACTTCTTCGCCGCCATCTACTGGGTCTCGCACGCGATGACCGCGTTCGGCGGCCTGTCGCTCGCCTTCTCGGTGTTCGCGCTGTCGCTGCTGGTGCTGTACATGGCGGCGCACTGGGCCGCGGCGTTCGCGGTCGCGCAGCGCATCCGCGCGCGGCTGGGCTGGCCGGCCTGGGCGGTGCTCCCGCCGGTGTGGGTCGCGTTCGAGCTGTCGCGCAACTACCTGTTCTCCGGGTTCCCGTGGGCGAACGTGGGCTACACCCAGGCGCGCACGCCGGCGGTGGCGCAGCTCGCGGCCGCGACCGGCGTGTACGGGATCGCGGCGCTGGTGGTGCTGGTGAACGCGGTGCTGGCGGAGGCGCTCGAGGCCCGGCGCGAGCGGCGGCCGCTCCCGCGGCGGGCGCTGGCCGGGACCGCGGCGCTGGTCGCGGCGGTGGTGGCGGGCGGCGCGCTGCGGGTGCGCGCGGTGCGCGCCGAGGCCGCCGCGGCGCCGTCGATCACGGTCGGCGTGGTCCAGCCGAACGTGGACCAGTCGGTGAAGAACGCGGCGCGCAACCACCGCGCGCAGATCCTGGCGCGGCTGGTGCCGCCCACGCTGGAGGCAGACCGCGCCGGCGCCGACCTGGTGGCGTGGCCCGAGGCGGCCTACCCACTGTACGTGGCGCCCGACGTCCGGAGCTTCGCGACGCCCGCCGCCGGGCTGCCGCCGCTCGAGCGCGCGCACGTGCTGCTCGGGGCGACCACGGTGGAGTGGACCCGCGGGGCGAACGGCGAACGCGTCCCGCGGGTCGGCAACGCGCAGTTCATGGTCTCGCCCGGGCGGCAGGTCCTGGGGAAGTACCTGAAGCACCACCTCGTGCCGTTCGGCGAGTACGTGCCGCTGCAGCGCTGGCTGCCGTTCGTGGGTCACCTCGTGCCGAGCCTCGCGCCGGCCGAGCCGGGCCGCGAGCTCACCGTGCTCGAGTTCCCGCTCGCCACCGCGCCGGCCGCCGGGCCCGCGCTCGCCTCGGCCGTCCCGGGCGCGCCCGCCGAGGGGGACGACGCGCCGCCTCCCGCGTCCGCCGGGCCGGTCCGCGTCGCGCCCATGATCTGCTACGACGCGATCTTCCCGGAGATCAACGTGGCGTTCGCGCGCGGCGAGCCGGAGCCCGAGCTCCTGGTGAACCCCACCAACGACGCCTGGTACGGCTACTCGTCCGGCCCGTACCAGTTCCTCGCCATCGTTCGCATGCGCGCGGTCGAGGCGCGCCGCGCGGTGGTCCGACCCGCCTATGCCGGCGTGTCGGCGGTGATCCTGCCCACCGGCGAGCTGGCGCCGGGCGCGCTCGACGTCGGTCCGGTGGATCCCGATCTCGCGCCGGACCCGCAGGAGCCGGCGCGGCTGCTGCTCGCCCGCGTCCCGCGGTTGCGGGGGCGCACGCTCTACACTACAGTCGGCGACCTCTTCGCCTGGGCCAGCGCGCTCGTCGCCGCCGCCGCCCTGGCGGCCACCCACCCCGCGCTCGCCCGTCGCGTGCGCCGGGAGGGCCGGGACGGCCGGAGCGCCGCCGCGTAGCGAAGGAACCCGGAGGACCCGAGCCATGGCTTCCCCCACCGCCGAGCGCATCGCCGAGCTCTCCCGCCGCCTGGAGGCGCTCCGGGGGTCGCTTTGACGTCGAGCGGAAGGAGCTGAGGGTCGCGGAGATCTCGAAGCTCTCCGAGGACCCGGCGTTCTGGACCGACAACGTCAAGGCCCAGGCGCTGCTGAAGGAGAAGGCCCAGCTCGAGCAGGTGACCCAGGCCTGCGCCGCGGTCCGCCGCGCGCTCGACGACGCGCAGGCGCTGTGCGAGCTCGCCGAGGAGGCGCGCGACGAGGCCACCCGCGCCGAGGCGGCCGAGGCCGCCGAGGCGGTGGGCCGCCAGCTCGAGGGGCTCGAGCTGCAGAAGATGCTCTCCGGCCCGCACGACGCGGCCGGCGCCATCGTCGAGGTGAAGAGCGGCGCGGGCGGCGTGGAGGCGATGGACTGGGCCGCCATGCTGTACCGGATGTACGTGCGCTACTGCGAGCGGCGCGGCTGGGAGGTCGAGCCGGCCGACCTGGTCGCGGGCGAGGAGGCCGGGATCAGCTCCGCCTCGTTCATCGTCCGCGGCGATCACCCCTACGGCTGGCTGAAGGCCGAGAAGGGCGTGCACCGGCTGGTCCGCATCAGCCCGTTCGACCAGAACGCGCGCCGCCAGACCAGCTTCGCGGCGGTGGACGTGACCCCGGAGATCGAGGACGACATCGTCATCGACATCAAGGAGGCCGACGTCCGCATCGACACGTACCGGTCGTCGGGCGCCGGCGGCCAGAAGGTGAACAAGACCGACTCCGCGGTGCGCATGACGCACCTGCCCACCGGCATCGTGGTGGCGGTGCAGAACGAGCGCAGCCAGCAGAAGAACCGCAGCGTGGCCTGGAAGATCCTGCGCGCCAAGCTCTACGACCTCGAGGAGAAGAAGCGCGCGGCGGCCCGCGACGCCGCCGAGGCGCTGAAGAAGGACATCGACTTCGGCTCGCAGATCCGCAGCTACGTGCTGCAGCCCTACCAGATGGTGAAGGACCTGCGCACCGGGGTGGAGACGGGCAAGGTGGACGACGTCCTGGACGGCGACCTCGACCCGTTCATCCAGCCCTACCTGATGGGCGTGCGGCGCACCGACCGCGCCGTGGACGAGTGACCCGGGCGGCGCGCCGCTACCGCGGCGTGTAGACGATGGGCTGGCGCGCGAGCGTGAAGCGGTCGATGGCGTCCATCGCCCAGCCCGGCAGCGCGAGCAGCTTCACGCCGCAGCCGGAGGGCTGCCGGCCGGTGGTGGCGCTCTTCTCGCGCACGAACGCGACCTCGCCCTCGAGGTCCAGCTTGCGCCCGTCGGCCAGGCCGAGCCGCACCTGCAGCCGGGTGCCGACCGCCGGGGGCAGCGCCGTGGCGATGAACACCCCGCCGGAGTCCACCCGGCGCGTCGCGCCCACGTAGAAGTTGTGCTCCGAGACCAGGCTGACGTTCACCTCGACCCGGGTGACGGTGGGGCGGGCCTTCGGCTCGTCCTCCAGCTCCTCGTCGATGAGGGCCATCAGGTCCACCGACGGCGCGCGCGGCCGGGACAGGGGTGGATCCGGGACGAGCACGGACGAGGCCGCGCGCAGCACGTCGGCAGGCGTCGCCCCGGCGGGCGGCGGGTGCGGCGGGGCAGGGGGCGGGGCGCTGCCCGGCGGCCGCTCCATGACGACGAGCGGGCGCGAGAGCACCTCGGCGCGCGCCAGCGCGCGCTCCGCGCCCGCGACCGCCGCGAGCGGCTCCACGATCTCGCGCGACGGCGCGACCATCACCACCCGCACCCCGACGCGGGCGGCGCTGGCGGCGGTGGTGAGCGCGGCTCCCCAGGTGCCGTCCGGCACCGCCGGGAGCAGCAGCACCACGGTGTGCGGCGCGGCGGCGCGCACGAACGACTCGAGCTCCCCGGGGCCGGGGAGGCAATAGACCGCGTGCCCCGCACGCTCGAGGTGCAGGTGCAGCGCGATGGAGACGTCGGCGTCCGAGCCCACCACCAGAACGCGCGACGCCGCTGGGGCGCCGGCGGCGATCACGCGGGGCGGCCTCCGGTCTCCATCATGATCCGCCGCTCCAGGTCGGCCCGGTGCGTCGCGTTCGCGAGCGCGGTGTCGAGCCCGATGCGCTTCGCCTCGTGCAGCCGGTACAGGTACTGATCGAAGCTGTGCATGCCCAGGTCGGCGCCGGCGGTGTCCATGTACGTGCGCAGCTCGTTGACCTTGGAGCCGTCGCGGATCAGCTCGCGCACGCTGGTGGTGGCGAGCAGCGACTCGACCCCGGGGATGAGCCCGGTGGCGTCGGCGCGCATGAGCAGCCGGAGCGCGATGACCGCCTGCAGGTTGTCGGCGAGCCGCGCCCGGACGCTGTCCTGCTCGTCGGCCGGGAACAGGCCCACGATGCGCCCGACCGCGCGGGGCACGTCGGGCGTGTGCAGCGAGGTGATGACGAGGTGGCCGGTCTCCGCCGCCTTCAGGCAGATGTCGGCGGCCTCGCGGTCGCGCAGCTCGCCCACCATGATGATGTCGGGGTCCTGCCGGAGCGCGGCGCGCAGCGCGTCGCTGTAGCTGGCCGTGTCCGATCCGACCTCGCGCTGGATCACGAGGCCCTTGCCGCCGGCGAAGATGAACTCGATCGGATCCTCGACCGTGACGACGTGCAGCCGCTCCTGCTGGATGATCGTGTTGATGATGCTGGCGATGGTGGTGGACTTGCCGTTGCCCGTGGCGCCGGTCACGCAGATGAGCCCGCGGCGCGCCTCGGCGATGGTGCGGATGACGGGCGGCAGGTTCAGCGTGTCGAAGTCCGGGATCTGGAACGGGATGGTGCGCATCACCGCGCCCCAGCTCCCGCGCTGCTTGAAGATGGACGCGCGGAAGCGCGACACCCCGGGCAGCGAGTAGCTGCGGTCCACCTCGCGGAAGTCGAGCGGCGTGAACCCCGAACCCGGGGCCTGGAGGACGAAGTTCGCGATCGCCTCCGTGTCCGCGTGCGTCAGCGGCGGGTACTTCGCGGCCAGCAGCTCCCCGAACACCCGGTAGGTGGGGGGGTAGCCCACCTCGAAGTGCACGTCGCTCGCCTGGCGCTTCACGGCGAGCTGCAGGAACGAGTGGAACAGCTCCTCGCTGAGCGGACCCTGTCCTTCCATAAGACGGTGAGTCTAGCGTCAACCGGAGGGCGCGGCCAGCAAGGTCGCGGGCCGCGCCCCCGCTTCCTCACCGGACGGTGCCGTCGACGCGGCCCTTCCTGCCGGCGCGGTTCGCCTGGACGGTCACCGCCCCGGCCCGCAGCCCGGTCACCACGCCGGCCCGGGAGACGGTCGCGATCGACTTCGTGCCGGAGCTCCAGACGCTCTGCCGCGTGACGTCGAGCGTGCTCCCGTCGCTGAACGTGCCGGTGGCGGTGAGCTGCGCCGTTCCGCCCACCCCCACGTCGAACGGGGAGGGTGACACCGCCACCGAGACGAGCCGGGCCGAGCCCACCGTCAGCGTCGCCTCGCCGGTCACGCCGCCGAGCGCCGCCGAGATCCGGGCGGTCCCGGGCGCCACGCCGCTGGCCGCGCCCGCGCCGGTCCCGGTGGCCACCACCGTCGCGACCGCCGGGTCGGCGCTGATCCAGACGGCGCTGCCTGTGAGCTCGTGCGACGAGCCGTCGCTGTAGGTGCCGGTCGCCTGGAACCGGACCTGGTAGCCCGCGGGCACCGACGCGGCGCCGGGCGTCACCGCGATGGACCGCAGCGCCGCCGCGCGGACGGTCACCGCGGCCGAGGCGGTCCGGCCGAACAGCGTCGCGCTGACGGTGGCGTCGCCGGCCGAGAGCGCGCTGACGAGCCCCTCGCTCCCGGGCGCGTTGGATGGCGCCGCCACCGCCGCGGCGGAGGACACCCACGCCACCTGCGCCGTCAGGTCCTGGGTCGAGCCGTCGGAGAACGTGCCGGTCGCGGTGAGCGGTCCGGAGAGGCCCACCGGCAGGTCGAGCGCGGCCGGGGACACCGCGAGCCCGGTCAGCCCGGCCGCGGTGACCGTCACCGCCGCCGCGCTGGTGAGGCCGCCGAACGCCGCCGTGACGGTCGCGGTGCCCTCGGCGGCCCCGGTGACCACCACGCCCTCGAGGCCGGGCGCGGAGAGCGTCACCTCCGGCCCGCTCGTGTCCCAGGCCGCCTGCGCGGTGAGGTCCGCGGACGTGCCGTCGGAGTAGGTCCCGAGCGCGGTGAACGCGGTCGAGGTGCCGCGGGCCAGGGTGGCGGCGCCCGGGTACACGTCGAGCGACTCGAGCGTGGCGGCGGTCACGCTGACCGTGGTGGCGCCGCTCACCCCCGCCAGCGTGGCCGAGACGGACGCGTCGCCGGTGGCGACCGGCTGCACCAGGCCGGGCGACGGCACGGCCGCGACCGCCGGGGCGGCGCTCTCCCAGGCCGCCTCCGCGGTCACGTCGCGCGCGCTGCCGTCCGAGAACAGGCCGGTCGCGGCGAGCTGCAGGTCGGCGCCGAGCGGCAGGCTCGGGAACGGCGGGGTCACGACGATCGACCGGAGGACGGCCGAGGTGACCGTCACCTCGCTGGCGCCGTGCAGCCCGGACCAGCGCGCCCTCAGCGTCGCCGCGCCGGGCGCGACGCCGGTGACCTCGCCGGCCACCACCGAGGCCGTGGCCGGCGCCGAGGACTCCCAGGCGGCGGTGGCGGTGACGTCCCGCTTCGAGCCGTCGGAGAAGGTGGCGATCGCGATGAGCCTCTCGGTGAAGCCGGTCGCGAGCGTGGCGGCCGCCGGCGACACCGAGAGCGACCGCGGGACCGGCGTGCCACCGGCGGGCTCCTGCGGCGCGGACGGCGCGGACGGCGCGGTCGCGCCGCCGCCGGACGAGCAGGCCGCGAGGGCCGCGGCGGCGAGCGCGAGCGTGGCGAGGCGCGCGACGTGCGCGCGCCGGAAGGCGGACTTCGGCTGCATGGATCCCCCGATCCGTGCGCCCGGCGCCCGGGTCCCCCGACCCGGCGCGACGAGGCGTGCAGGGGATGCTGCCAGGGGGGCGATCGCCTGGCCACCCGCGCGACCGCGCGACGCGCGATCGCGGCACGCACCAAGGCGGCACGCGCGAGGGTGCGCGAGCGTCGCGCCGCGGGCGCCGTCCTCGGCCGGTCAGGCCGGCACGCCGGCCGCCCGGAGCACGTGCGCCACGAACTCGTCCTCCGGGACGGCGCCGACGAACTCCTCGACGTCGTTCACGATCGTCTTGGGCACGCCCATGACCTGGTACCGCGCCGCGAGGTCGGGGAACTCCTGGGCCTCGATGGCGTCGGCGACGACGTGGGCGCTCTCCACCGCGATGGCATGGGCCAGACCGGCCGCCTGGGGGCAGTACGGTCAAGTGGGCGTGAAGAACACCTTGATGTGCACCGGCCGTGAGATCCGGGCGAGCGCCTCGCGCGAGGCGGGCGACAGCCCGGACTCGCCGCGCGACACGTCGATGATGCCGTTCACGAGGTTCGGGAACTCGTGGCCGGCGGGCGCCCCGAGGTAGCGCACGCGCCCGCGCGCCGCGCCGGAGAGGAGCGTGAGCGGACCGGCCTCGTCCGTCGCCAGCCCGAGCGCCTCGCGCTGTTCGGGGGTGGGCAGGTCGAGGTACTCGAACGCGAGCTTGGGCGACAGCGCCGCCACCTCCTCCAGCAGCTGGCGGATCTGCGGGGTGAGATCCCGCGCCGGCGGGGCGAGGGCGCTCGGGCCGACGAGCGTCAGCTTGACGTCGCCCTGCAGCGCGCCTTCCAGCTCCGCGCGGATCTGCTCCGCGTCGTCCTTCCCGATGAGCGCCATGCGGCCTCCGCGCGGCCTCCGGGCCGCGAGCGTCCATACCTAGCGCCGGGCCGGCGCCGGCGCACGCGCCCGGGCGCTCGGCGGTGGTCCGCGCCGGGCGCCGGTCCTAGCTTTGACATCGTGCACGTCGCGATCGTCTCGACTCCCTTCGTGGCGGTGCCTCCCCCGGCCTACGGTGGGACCGAGCTGGTGGTGGACGCGCTGGCCCGCGCGCTGGTGCGGGCGGGGCACCGGGTGGCGGTGTTCGCGACCGGCGACTCCCGGGTTCCCGGGCTCCGCGCGACCTTCGAGGCGCCGGTCTGGCCGCCCGAGCCCTACGCCGAGCTGCTCCACTGCCGCTTCGCCGCGGCGGAGATCGCCCGCGGCGGCTTCGACGTGGTGCACGCGCACCTCCCGGCCATGCTCGCGTTCGCCGGGGCGCTGCCCGCGCCGGTCGTCTACACCCTGCACCACGCGCCCGACCCGGCGCTCGCGCGCTTCTACGCGCGCGTCCCGGCGGTGCTGCGCGTCGCCATCTCGCGGCGGCAGGCCGAGCTGTCCTCGCCGCCGGCGCACCGCGTGATCCACCACGGGCTCGACCCGGTCCTCTACCCCGACGTGCGCGAGGGCGACGGCGGCGGCGGCGCGTTCTTCCTGGGACGGCTCTCCTGGTGCAAGGCGCCCGAGGTGGCGGTCGAGGCGGCGCGGCGGGCGGGCCTGCGCATCGACGTGGCCGGCGACGTGCACGGGGAGGACGATCACCCGGAGGCCTGGGACGAGGAGGTGCTCTCGCCGTCGCTGGCGGCGCCGCACGTCTCCTGGACGCGGCGCGCCGGCCTCGCCGACAAGCGGCGCCTGCTGGCCCGGGCCCGCGCGCTGCTCGTGCCGCTGCGATGGGAGGAGCCGTTCGGGCTGGTGATGATCGAGGCGCTGCTGGCGGGCTGCCCGGTGGTGGCGTTCCCGCTCGGTGCCGCGCCGGAGATCGTGGTGGACGGGGCCGACGGGTTCCTGGTGCGCAGCGCGGCGGAGATGGCGGCGGCGCTCGGGCGCGCGGCGCGGCTCGATCGGCGGGAGATCCAGCGGCGGGCGCGCGAGCGGTTCTCGGCGGACCGGATGGCGGCGGACTACGTCGCGGCGTACCGGGCCGCCGCGGCGCGCGCGGAGCCGGCGGTGCCCGCCGTGGGCGAGGGGGGAGAGTGGACGACGGTCGCACCGTGATGGCACGCCCGGAGGAGCTGCTCGGCTACGCCGACCCGTCCGACCGCCCGGAGGCGACCGGCGTCGACAAGCTCGTGCTGAAGCGCGGCAACCTGTTCCTGGTCGCCAACCGGCTCGGGGACGTGATGCCCGCCGGCGCGCGGGACCTCGGCCTGTTCCTCACCGACACCCGGCACCTGTCCGCCTGGCGCATGTCGGTGTCCGGCGGGCCGCTGCTCTGCCTGTCGTCGCAGGTCTCGTCGGACTACGTGGCCCAGGTGGACTTCACCGTCACCAGCCTGCACGAGGGCGACCTGCTCGGCCGCGAGCCGCTCAACTACGTCCACCTGCGCCGGGACATGCTCATCGACGACGTGCTGGTGGACCGCCTGGTGCTCACCAACTTCCAGGGCAAGGCGGTGGACGCGTGGATCGCGCTGGAGTGGGCGGCCGACTTCGCGGACGTGTTCGAGATCCGGGGCGCCCGCCGCCGCGAGCGCGGCACCTACCACGCGCCGCGGGTGGAGCGGGACCAGGTGGTGCTGCGCTACGACGGCCGCGACGGCCGGCGCTACGCCACCGAGGTGCGGATCCGCGGCGTGGGGGCGGACGGGGCGCCGGCGGCGCTCGCCTCCCTGGACGCCCGGGGCGCCCGCGTGAGGCTGCACCTCGAGCCGGCCGAGCACGTCGAGGTCCACTTCGCGGTGGCGGCCGGCATCGAGCGCGGGGCGCCGGGGCGGGCCCGCGGGCTCGACGAGGAGCGGCCGGTGCCGCCGCCGGCGCCGCGGTCGTTCGGCGCCCGGGCGTCGTGCACGCGCGAGGCGTACTCGGCGTACGCCGCGCAGGCCACCCGGTTCGTCGCCTCGAACGACCTCTTCACCTCGGCGCTCGAGCAGGCGGTCGCGGACCTGAAGGCGCTCACGGTCTACCACTTCGGCGCGCCGGTCATCTCCGCGGGCATCCCCTGGTACACCTGCCCGTTCGGCCGCGACGCGCTCATCGCGGGGTACGAGGCGCTCGCCGCGCAGCCCGAGGTGGCGCGCGACGCGCTCCGGTTCCTGGCGCGGCTGCAGGGCGAGCGCGACGACCCGAGCCGCGACGAGGAGCCCGGCAAGATCCCGCACGAGATCCGCTTCGGCGAGATGGCCGCGGCCGGCGAGGTGCCGCACACGCCGTACTACGGCTCGGTGGACGCGACGCCGCTGTTCCTGGTGCTGCTCTCCGAGTACGACCTGTGGACCGACGACCACGAGACGGTGGAGGCGCTGCTCCCCGCGGCGGAGCGCGCGCTCGCGTGGATGGATCGCTGGGCGGACCCCGACGACGACGGGCTGGTGGAGTACCAGCGGCGCACGCAGCAGGGGCTGCGCAACCAGGGCTGGAAGGACAGCCACGACGGCGTGCCGTTCGCGGACGGCACGCCGGCCGAGCCCCCCATCGCGCTGGTGGAGGTGCAGGGCTACTGCATCGACGCGCGCCGGCGCATGGCGGCGCTGCTCCGGCGCCGGGGGCGGCGCTCCGAGGCGCAGGCGCTGGTGACGGCGGCGCGGCTGCACGCGGAGCGGCTGGAGGAGCGCTTCTGGATGGAGCGCAAGGGCACCTACGCGATCGCGCTCGACCGCGACGAGCGCCAGGTGGACGCGGTGACCTCCAACCCGGGGCACCTGCTGTTCTCGGGCGCCATCTCCGACGCGCGCGCGCACCAGGTGGCGGCGTCGCTGCTCGGGCGCGAGTCGTGGAGCGGGTGGGGCATCCGGACGCTCGCGGCCGGCCAGCGCGCCTACAACCCGCTCAGCTACCACGACGGCACCGTGTGGCCCCATGACAACGCGCTCTGCGCCATGGGCATGGCCGCCTACGGCATGACGCGGCAGGCGGGGCAGGTGCTGACCGGGCTCTGGGACGCGGCGCAGCACTTCCGCCAGCTCCGCATGCCCGAGCTGTTCTGCGGCCTGTCGCGCTCGGCGGGGCAGTTCCCGGTGAGCTACCCGGTGGCCTGCTCGCCGCAGGCGTGGTCCTCGGCGGCGTGGTTCCTGCTCGTGCGGGCCGTGCTCGGCCTGCAGGCGGACGCGCCGCGCCGGACGCTGCGCGTGGTGCAGCCCTGGCTGCCGCCCTGGCTGGACGAGCTGGTGCTGCACGGGCTCCGCGTCGGACCCGCCCGGGTGAGCCTGCGCTTCACCCGAGGCAAGGCGAACGCGTTCGCCGAGGTGCTGGAGATCCAGGGGGGCGACCTGAAGGTGCGGATCGAGGTCTGACAGCGCCTCCCGTTCGCGTGGGGCCCGTCGCGAGGCACACGATGGCATCGCCGAGCCGGGCACACGAGGACCGAGCAGCGCAGGCGTGCCCGTCGGCACGTCGAGCAGCGCAGGGACGAGTCTGCCCGGCGCAGGCAGCCAGCGTGCGCCGCAGCAGGGCTCCACGCGAATGGGCGGCGCTATGAGCCGGCCGGTCCGCATCGCCGCAGGGTCGGGGACATGAAGCGGGCCGCGCTCGCGCGCGGCCCCGCCGGCGCACCCGCGCCGGGCACCACCCCAGCAATGTCCGCCGCGCGTCCCGCAGGACGGCTGCGGCGGTGGAGAGGATCGAGCGGCCGGCCTCGCTTCGATCAGGACGTGCGACGGGAGGCGGGCCCCGCGCTTCGAGCGTTTGGCGGGAGCTGCGTGATGGCGGGGTCCATGGCCGGCCTCCGGCGGGACTCGCGCTTCCCAGCTACAATCCGCGTGCCGCGGCTCGCCGGGCGGCCGCGTCCGTGAAATCCGGCGATTGCGCACGCCCGGGCCGGGACGGGGCTGTAATTCGGTGCGTCGCAGGCGACAGGAGGGTCCGGCGCCGAAGGCAGGAAGGCGTTCGGCTCGCCCCGCCCCCGCCGCGGGGTTAGGCTTGGCGGGCCGCCCGGGCGCGGCGGCGGAGGGGCGATGTTCGGATCGGTCGACGAGGTGTCCGCGAAGCTGGCCGAGGCGGGGTACCTGCCCTCGCGCGAGATCGCGACGGCGGTCTACCTGGCCGACCGGCTCGAGAAGCCCGTCCTGGTCGAGGGCCCCGCCGGCGTGGGCAAGACCGAGCTGGCGCACGCGTTCGCGCGGGCGGCCGGCCGCATCGTGATCCGGCTGCAGTGCTACGAGGGGCTGGACGAGTCCAAGGCGCTGTACGAGTGGGAGTACGCGAAGCAGCTCCTGTACACGCAGCTCCTCAAGGACCGGATCGGCGCCGCGGTGGACGGCGCCGGCAGCCTCGCCGAGGCGGCCGACCGGATCGCCGGAGAGGGGAACGTGTTCTTCAGCGAGCGGTTCCTCGTGCCGCGCCCGGTGCTGCGCGCGCTCACGAGCGACCGCCCGGCGCTGCTCCTGGTGGACGAGATCGACAAGGCCGATCCGGAGTTCGAGGCCTTCCTGCTGGAGGTGCTGTCGGACTGGGCGGTGACCGTGCCGGAGCTCGGGACCGTCCGCGCGCGCCAGGTCCCGCGGGTGGTGCTCACCTCCAACGCGGCCCGCGATCTCTCCGACGCGCTGAAGCGGCGCTGCCTCCACCTGTTCATCGACTTCCCGACGCGCGAGCGCGAGCTGGCCATCGTGCGCGCCCGCGCGCCGGAGGCCTCCGAGGCGCTGGCGCGCTCCGTGGTGGCGACCGTCCAGAAGCTCCGCACGCTGGACCTGAAGAAGGCGCCGTCGATCTCGGAGACGCTGGACTGGGTGCGGGCGCTCGCGATCCTGAACGCGGAGCGGCTCGACGCCGCGCTGCTCGACCAGACGCTCAACCTCGCGCTCAAGTACGAGGCCGACGTGGCGGTCGCGCGCGAGCGCAAGGGCGAGCTCGCCGCCGCGGCGCAGCTGGGCTAGCCTCAATCATCCTGCTCGGGCGTCGCCTTCCGCTGGCGCGAGGGCACCTGGATGCGCTCGCCGCCCGGCAGCGCGAGCGCGGTGAGCCTCCCGCCGTACACGCACCCGGTGTCGATGCCGACGCACCGGACGCCGGGGGCCGGCTCGTCCACCACCACCTCGTCGCGCGCGTGGTGCCCGTAGACCACCGAGCTCGGCCCGGTCCACCGCTCCGCCCAGCGCACCACGCCCGGCTCGCCGCCGTGCTCCCGCGACACCGGCTTGCCGGTGGCGTCGAGGAAGCGCAGCCGGATGAGCCAGTCCGGCGGCTGGCGCGAAAGCGGGCGGCCCGGCAGCAGCCCGCCGTGGACCGCGACCCATCCGCCGTCGAGCCGGAGCGCGCGCGGCAGCGCGGCCATCCAGGCCAGGTCGTCGGGCGAGAGCCGCAGGTGCTCCTCGGTGCGCCGGGGGTCGAGCCGGACGGGGTTCCGGTGGCGCGGGTCCTCGCGGCGCCGTGCCTCGTGCGCCGCGTAGCGGAGGTGCTTCTCCTCGTGGTTGCCGAGCAGGCAGTCGGCGCCGAGCGCGCGGACGCGCCGGACCACGCCCACCGGGTCCGGGCCGCGGTCCACCAGGTCGCCGAGGAACACCAGCCGATCGCGCATCGGCTCGTACCGCGCGGCCGCGAGCAGGTCCTCGAGCTCCCCCAGGCAGCCGTGCACGTCGCCGACGACGAGAGTGCGCGAGGGGGCCATGGCGGGCGCAGTGTACCCCGCGGAAGGGCGGTGCCGCGAAAGGACTCCACGCGAACGAGGCGCCATCAGCGCTGCGGCCCGGCCCGGCCCTGGACCGAGGTGGCGCGTGCGGGGCGGGGGTCGAAGCTGCCCGGGGACGGCGGGGGATCGAACCAGCCGCCGTAGCGGACGTCGATGACCTCGTCGTCGAGGGTGCCCCCCGCGCTGCGGGCGGCGATCCGCCACTCGCCCGCCACGCGGGCGACCAGGTACTCGCTCACCGAGCTCGCGAGCGAGCGGGCGCTCGCGCCGCGCCACCAGCGCTCCCGGACCGTCACCACCGCCGTGCCGCGCGGGGCCCGCCGCACCGCCAGGAGCTGGAAGGACTCGAGCACCGTGCCGCGCGCGGCGTCGGCCCACGGTGCGAGCGGGTGAGACCCTCCCGCCGCGGTGGCGCGGTCGGCGTCGTCGAGGGCGCGCGGGGCGGTGAGCGCGCGCGCCCGGGCGTAGCTGCCCGGGGGCGGCGCGCCGGCGCGCCCGCGGACGGCCGGGGCGCGGGGCCCGGCCAGGCGCACCGCATCGAGATATCGGAGCACGCAGCGGGCCGGCCCGCGCAGGAGGTTCTCCGGGGGCGCGTCCGGGGCGGGCGCGGCGGGGCCCGCGGCGGCGGCGGCGGCGAGGAGCAGCGGGAGGAGGGGCATCGGCGGGAGCGGGCGCAGCAGCGCCGGCGCCGACACGTTCGGTCCACCCCAGGGCGGCGGCAATCCCGCTCCCCGCCGCGGCCGACCCGGCCGGCGTGGCTCCGATGTGCGCGGATTCCGCGGGAAGACCGATGCCTAGATTGACGCGGGGGCAGGTTACACTCGGCCGCCCGGAGCGGGAGCCCTCCCGCGGTCCACCATGGAACCCACGAAGCGCGTCCTCATCGTCGAGCCCGACCACGCGTTCGCGCTGTCCCTGGCGTCGCTCTTCCACGAGGACGGGTGCATCACCCGCCTCGCGGCCAGCGCCGCCGAGGCGGAGCTGGAGGTCGCGTCGCACCGGCCCGACCTGTGCGTGGTGCGCGCCGAGCTCCCCGACCTGTCGGGCTTCTCGCTCTGCGCGCAGCTCCGGCACGACCGCGCCACCGCGCGCCTGCCGGTGATCCTGTACGCGTCGGAGACGGCGCCCGAGGCGCTGGCCGAGCACGCGCGCACGCCGTGGGCCGCGAACGGCTACCTGGCGATGCCGCTCGACACCGAGGCGCTCCGCAAGCTCGCCGGCGGGATCCTGGCGGCCGCCGAGCCCGAGCCGGAGAGCGCCGACGACGCGGTGCTGCCGGACGACGAGGTGCAGGCGCTCGACGCCGAGCTGGAGGCGGCCCTCGATCCGGAGGCGCGCGCCGCCGGTCCCGCGCCCGAGGGCGGCGCCGACGCGGCCCCCGACGCCGCCGCCGCGCCGCCGCCCCCGCCGACCGCGGAGGCCCCGCCGCCGGTGCCGCGGAAGCCGCTGCGCTCCACGGTGACGGACGAGGACCGGCTGTTCGTGGACCGCGTCTTCCAGTCGATCTCGGAGCGCCGGGAGGACCTGCTGGCCGACGCGCACCGGCGCCGGCCCCCGCCGCGGCGCGAGCTGCTGCAGACGCCGGAGGGCAGGGCCGAGCTGCTGCGCGAGGACCTGCGCTGGCGCGAGGCGCAGCTGGCCCGGCTGGGCGAGATCTGGGCGGTGCGCGAGCGCGAGCTGGCCTCGTTCGACGCCCGCATGCACGAGCGCGATGTGGAGGTGCAGGCCGCGAAGCTGCAGGTCGAGGACCTGCTGCGGCGGCTCGCCGAGGCGCGCGACCTGTTCGTGGAGAAGGAGCGCGAGTTCGGCGCCTCCATCGACGGGTTGCTGCTGGAGAAGTTCGGGCAGGAGAAGGAGCTCATCGAGGTCGTCGCCGGCAGCGAGCGGCGCATCCACGAGCTGGAGCGCGAGGTGCGGCGCCGGGACGACGACCTGGCGCACCGCAAGGTCGCGCTGGACCGCGCGCAGGAGGAGATCGTCCGGATGGACCGGGCGGCGCGCGCGGAGGCGGCCCGGGCCGAGGCGCGCGAGCGCGAGCTGCAGGACGAGATCTCCCGCCGGACCGAGGAGGTCGCGGCCGCCGACGAGGCGCTCGCGCAGGCGCGGCGCGCGGCGGAGGACGCGGCGCGCGAGGCCGCGGCGCGGCTGGAGGAGCAGACCGCGGCGCGCCGCGCGCTGGAGGAGGAGCTGGCGCGGGTGCAGCAGGAGGCCGCCGCGAGCGAGGGCGACCACGAGCGTCGGCACGCCGAGGCTGCGGCGCGCGAGGCGGCGCTCGGCGCCGAGCGCGATCGGCTCCGCACCGACTCGGAGCGCGACCGGGCGGCGCTGGAGGCGCGGCTGCAGGCGGCGGAGGCCGCCACCGCCGAGGTCGAGGCGGAGCGCGACCGCGCCCAGGAGGCCGCGCGCGACAGCGAGGCGGCGCTGCAGGCGCGCATCGACGAGCGCGAGGACGCGATCCGCGAGCGCGAGCAGCGGCTGCGCCTGCTCGACGAGGAGTACAAGCGCTTCCGGGACACCGCCCGCGGCCGCGAGGAGGACCTCGGCCGGGAGATCCAGGACCACCTGCAGCAGATCGGGTCGCTGGAGGGCGAGATCGAGGGGCTGGCGCGCGAGCTGGCCGAGCGCGAGGAGGAGGCGCGCGCCGAGGCCGAGGCGCTGCGGGCCGACCTCGAGGCGGAGCGCGCCGCGGCCCGGGCCGCCGCCGCCGAGGCTGCGCGGGAGGCGGCGGAGCGCCTGGAGGCCGCCGAGGCTGCCGGCGCCGCCGCGGCGCGCGAGCGCGACCGGGCCAGGGAGGAGGCGGCGGCCGTCGGCCGCGCGCTGGCGGCGACGCGCGAGGAGGCGGCGGCCCGGGAGGCGGCGCTCACCGAGGAGCGCGACGCGCTGCGGTCCGAGGCGGAGCGCCAGCGCGGACTGGCGGAGGGCGCGGGCCGCGAGCGGGACGCGCTCCGGGCGGCGCTGTCGGCGCGCGAGGAGGCGCTCGCGGCCGAGGCCGGGCGGGCGCGCGAGGCGGCCGCGGCGCGCGACGCCGCCCGCGCCGAGGCGCGCGCGCTGGAGGAGCGGCGCGCGGAGCTCGCGGCGGCGCTGGCGGAGACCGAGGCCCGGGCGCGCAGCGCCGAGGACACGGTGGTCGCGGCGCGGGAGGAGATCGCCCGCGCCACGGCGAGCGCCGCCGGTGAGGCGTCGGCCGCCGCGGCCCGCGAGGCGGCGCTCACGGCCCGCGAGGCGGAGGCGCGCGCCCGCGGCGAGGCGCTCGAGGCCGAGCTGGCCGAGGCGCGGGCGGCGTTCGAGGCCGGGCGGGCGGAGTCGGCCCGCGAGGCCGACGCGCTCCGGGCCGCCGCGGCGCAGGCGGAGGCCGCGCGCGACGAGGCGCGCCGGCAGGCGCAGCGGCGCGAGGGCGAGCTGGGCACGGAGCTGGCTGCGCGCGCGGAGGCGAGCCGGAGGGCGGAGGCGCGCGCGGAGGCCGCCGAGGCCGAGGCCGCGGCGCGCGCCGATCGCGCGGCGGCGCTGCAGCGCGAGCTGGCCGAGGCGCGCGAGGTGCGCGAGGCGCTCTCCCGCGAGATGGAGCGGAAGGTCGCCGAGCTGGGCGCCGGGCTGGAGGCGCAGGGCGGCCTGCTCGCGGCCGCGTCGAGCGAGGCGGACCGGCTGCAGGGCGAGCTCTCGGCGGCGCGGCAGGCCGCGGCGGCGCGCGAGGCCGAGCTGGCCGGCGAGGCCGGGCGCGCCGCGGCACGCGCCGAGGAGCTGGCCGCGCTGCTCGCGGACGCGTCGCGGGAGCGCGACGAGGCGAGGACGCAGCGCGACGCGCTCGCCGCGGAGCTGGAGGCCGCGGGCGCCGAGCGCGGGGGCCTGCGGGAGGACCTGCGGCGGGCGGAGGCGGCGCGGCAGGCGGCCGACGTCGAGCGGGTGCGCCTGGAGGCGGAGCTGACGCGCGCGGCGGCCGAGCGCGCCGAGGGCGAGGAGCGGTCCCGGGCGCGGGCGGCGGCGCTGGAGGCCGAGCACGCGCGCCGCGAGGACGAGCTGCTCTCCGAGCTGGCGCGCAAGACCGAGGCCGCCGAGGCGCTGCACGCGCGCTTCGAGGAGCTGTCGCGCGAGCGCGCCCGCCGCGAGGAGGACCTGCAGGCCGAGCTGACCGCGCGGGCCGAGGGGCTCCGCGCCGCCGAGCGGCGGGAGCGCGCCGCGGCCGAGGAGGCCACGGCGCGGGCCGAGGAGGACCGGCGGCGGATCGCGGAGGCCGACGAGCGCGCGACCTCGGCCGCGGCCGGGCGCGACGCGGCGGAGCGGGCGCTGGAGGAGGCGGAGCGGCGGGCAGAGCAGGGCGCCGCCGAGCGCGCCGCCGCGGCGGAGCGGGCCGAGCGCGCGGAGCGGCGCGCGGGCGAGCTGGACCAGTCGCTGGCCGCGGCGCTGCGCGAGCGGCAGCGCGTCGAGGCCGAGCTGCTCGGCCGGCTCACGCGCACCGAGGCCCGGGCGGCCGAGCTGAAGGTCCGGGCCGAGCAGGCGGCGCGCGAGGCCGCCGGCGCCCAGGCCGGGCGCGCGCGGGTGCTGGAGCTGGAGGCGGCGCTCGCCGCCGCGGGCCAGGCGCGGGCGCGGGCCGAGAAGGACCTGGCGGCGCGGGCGGCCGCGGCGGAGGCGCGGGCGGCGGAGGCGGCCCGGAGGCTGGATCAGCTCGGCGCCGAGCGGCGCGAGGCGGAGGGGCGCGCCGCGCGCGCGGTCGAGGAGGCGCAGGCGCGCTTCCGCGAGGAGCTGCAGCGGCGCGACCAGGCGCGCGCCCAGGAGCTGTCGCGCCTGCAGGCGGCGCTGCAGGAGCGGGCGCGGCGGGAGAAGGCGCTGGAGCTCGAGGTCGCGCGGCTGCGCGGCGGCCGGAACGTGGCCTCCCCGGCGGCCCCCGGCGTCGCGACCGCGGAGGCCGGGCCGGCCGCCGCGGTGAAGGATCCGGTCAAGTAGCGGACGCAGCCCGGCGCGCAGGGCGAGCGGAGCGAGCCGCCGGGCGCCGGCGCGCGCGCGGCGCAGCCGCCCGCGGCGGCGCAGGGGACCGGCGAGCAGGGCGGGGCGGGGCGCAGCGCCGCTCTAGGCGTCCGCCTCGGCGTCGGCGGTCGTCCGCACGTCGCGGCGCCGGCCGGGGTGGACGCGCATCCCCGCCTCGTGGGCGCGGACGGCGTCGCGCCCGGCGCGCTTCGCCGCGTACAGCGCGGCGTCGGCGGCGTCGATGAGCGCGCCCAGGTCCCGGGCGTCGTCGGGCCACACCGCCACGCCCACCGAGATGGTCACGCGGCCGCGCTCCGAGGCGTCGTGCGGGAGGGCCGCGGCCTCCACCGCCTGCCGCAGCTTCTCGGCCGCGAGCAGCGCCGCCGCGCGGTCGGCGCGCGGGAAGATCACCGCGAACTCCTCGCCGCCGTAGCGGGCCACCAGGTCCACCTTGCGCACCGCCCCCGCGAGCAGCTCCGCGACGCGGCGAAGGATGCCATCGCCGGCCGCGTGCCCGAACGCCTCGTTGAACTGCTTGAAGCGGTCCACGTCCACCAGGGCCAGCGCCATGGTGTGGTCGAACCGCTCGCAGCGCTCCCGCTCCATGTCGAGTCGCGCGAACAGGCTGCGCCGGTTGTGGACGCCGGTGAGCGCGTCGCTTTGCGAGAGCCGGACCATCTTCTGGTGCAGCCGGGCGTTCTCGATGGCGAGCGCGGCCTGGCCCGCGACCGACTCGAGCAGCCGGACCTCGTCGGGCGGGAACGCGTCGGTGGCGGGCCGGAAGAACGCGAGCACGCCGGCGCAGTCCTCGCGGTGGATCATGGGGACGGCCAGGATCGAGCCCTGCGCCTCGCCCTGCCAGGCCAGCACCGGCCGGCGCGGGTCGGCGCCGGTGTCCTTCACGAGGACGGTCGCGCGCTCGCGCACCGCCCAGCCGGCCGGGCCCTCGCCCGCCCGGATGCGGACGCCGTTCGCGGACTCGGGCAGCCCGGACACGCTCCGGACCACCAGGTCGCCGGTGCCCTCCTCGGCGAGGAGCAGCGCGAACGCGTGGTCGCCGAGCCCCCGGCCCACCAGCTCGGTCAGCGTCGCCACCAGCCGGTCCAGCTCGAGCGTGCCGCCGAGCCGGCGCGCCAGGTCGAACAGGAGCGTCAGCTCCTTCACGCGCGCCTCCAGCTGCGCCGTGAGGACGCGCTCGCGCTCGTCCTCGATGCGCCGGGCGTGCAGATCGGTGAGCGCCGCCAGGGTGGTGTTGAACGTCTCCGCCACCATCCCCAGCTCGTCCGGCCCCTCCACCGGCAGGCGGTAGAGATAGTCGCCCTCGCGCACGTGGCGCAGGCCGGCGGCCAGCCGCTGGAGCGGCTGCTCGATCACCCAGCGCATGGCCAGCGCGAACGTCACCCCCATCAGCGCGCCGAACAGCAGGATCGCGATCACCGCGATGCCGTAGACCGGCTCGAGGTCGGGCGCGGCGAAGCGGGTCCGGTGCCGCAGCCAGAGCACGAGGGCCAGCGTGAACGCCAGCGAGGGGAGCCCCACCGCGACGAGCAGCTTGCGGCCGAGGGAGCGTCGGATCGAGCGGAGCATGGGCAGGACCGGCAAGCGTAGTGCCCGCGCGGGAGGCGATCAAGGACCCCCTCACCCCCGGCCCGGCGCCCTCTGGTATGAGAGCGGGATGGACCTCGTGCGCTCGGCGCTCCTGGCGGCCTGGCCGCACGGCTTCACCACCCGCGCCGGCGGCGGCTCCCCACCGCCCTGGGACGCGCTGAACCTGGGCGGCGCGGTGGGCGACGATCCGGCGCGCGTGGCCGAGAACTGGCGGCGGCTCGAGGCGGCCACCGGGCTCGGCTTCGCCCGCGTCCGGCAGGTCCACGGCGCGCGGGTGGTGCGGCTCGACGCTCCGTGCGCGCCGGAGGACGAGGCGGACGCGGTGGTGTCGCTCCGCGCCGGCGTGGCCGCCTGCGTCTCGGTGGCCGACTGCGTGCCGGTGCTGCTGGCGGACCCGGACGGCGGGGCCGTGGCCGCGGTGCACGCCGGCTGGCGCGGCACGCTCGCCGGCGCCGCGCGGGAGGGGGTGCGGGCGCTGTGCCGGGAAGCCGGGGCGCGCCCGGAGCGGCTGCTCGCCGCCATCGGCCCGTCCATCGGCCCCTGCTGCTACGAGGTCTCGCCGGAGCTGGCCGCGCGCTTCGCCGCCGCGCTCGGGCCGGGCGTGGTCCGCGACGGGCCGGCCCCGCGCCTCGAC
Source organism: Anaeromyxobacter dehalogenans 2CP-1 (assembly GCF_000022145.1). Lineage (NCBI taxonomy): Bacteria > Pseudomonadati > Myxococcota > Myxococcia > Myxococcales > Anaeromyxobacteraceae > Anaeromyxobacter > Anaeromyxobacter dehalogenans. The sequence continues at coordinate 3,192,455 of NC_011891.1, read as the reverse complement.
CTCTGGGAGGCGAACCGGACCGTACTGCTCGAGGCCGGGGTGCGCCCCGAGCACGTCGAGCGGCTGGACCGCTGCACCGCCTGCGAGCCGGGGCGGTTCTTCTCGCACCGGCGCGACGCCGGGCGCACGGGTCGGCAGATCGCCTTCATCGCCCCACCCGGCCCGATGCCGGGGTCGGCCCCCCTTCCTTGACGGGGCGGCGGAGTCACCTAGAATTTCCCGGATCTTGAGACCCTTCGTGCGAGAGGCCTCGGCGGCCTTGCTGCTCGTCGCCGGCTGCGCCGGCGGCGCCGTCTCGCGCGAGGACGTGGACGGGCTCCGCGGCGAGCTGCGCGCGCTCCGGCGCGAGAACGAGGAGCTGTCCCGGCGCGTCGAGGCGCTCTCCGGCCAGGTGGACGCGCTGGCCGCCCGCGCCCGCGCGGCCCCGGCGCGCCCGGTCTCGGCCCCGGTGCCCCCGCGCGCTGCGCCCGAGCCGCGTCCGGTCGGCCCCGAGATCTCGGGCTTCGTGTCCGCGGCGCCGGTGGTGCCGCCGGATCTCCAGGTGGTGAAGCTCGCGCCGCCGCGCGCCGCCGCGGCGCGCTCGGCCCGCGCGGCGCCGCCGGTGCCCACCGCCGTCCGCATCGCCGAGCCGGATCCCGGGCGCCTCGACGCGCTCGCCGCGCCGGGCGGTCGCGGGATCGCGGCGGAGGCCGACGGGGAGCTGCGCGCGGCGCGCCGGAAGGGCGGCCTGGACCGGGCGCACGCGCTCGAGGACTTCACCGCGCGCTACCCGCGGCACCCCGCCGCCGACAACGCGCTGCTCGAGTCGGCGGAGGCGTACGCCGCGGCCGGACGCGGCGAGGCCGCGTGCGCGCTGGTGCGGCGGACCGCCGACGAGTATCCGGCCGGCGACGCCATGAGCGCCGCCCTGGAGCGGCTCGCCGCGTGCGCCGCCCGGCTCGGCCACGCCGACGAGGAGCGCACCCTGCTCCAGCGGCTCGTCAGCGATTACCCGGGGACCCCGGCCGCGCAGCGCGCCGGCGGACGCCTCGGCCAACCCTCCGCGCGGGCGGGCGATGCGTCGCCGGCCGCCGCGGCCACAAGGAGCGCTCCATGATCCGCAAGCACGTCGTCGCCCTGCTGGCCCTCGTCCCGGCCGCCGCGCTCGCCCAGGCCGGCGCGCTCGGCGCGGCCCGCGGCGCCCAGGCCACCTCGGACCAGGGGAACGCGCGCGTGGAGCAGGCCATCGACGCCGCCACCGGCGCGACCGCCGCGCCGGCCGACGCGCCGCCCGCCGGCGATGCCGTGCCGATCGCGGCCGAGGCCGAGGGCACCCCGCCCATCGAGCTCGGCGCGGCGCCCGAGGCGGTCCCTGCCGCCGGCGGCGCCGGCACCCCGGAGACGTACACGGTCCGCGAGGGCGACACGCTCTGGGACATCTCCGGGCGCTTCCTCTCCAACCCGTGGTACTGGCCCAAGATCTGGTCCTACAACCCGGAGATCACGAACCCGCACTGGATCTTCCCGGGCAACCTGCTGCGCTTCTACCCGTTCGCCGACGAGGCGCCCGCGCGCGTCGAGGCGGTGGCCGGCGTGGACGAGGTGGAGGAGGAGCCCGCGCCGGTGCGCGAGCTGGAGGACTTCTCCCGCGCCGACATGAACGCCCCGGCCTCGGCCGAGGAGCAGGACGCGGTGGCGGTCTCCGGCCCCTACAAGATCGGCTTCGTCCCCGCGAAGCAGCGCTACGCGCTGCACGAGAGCTTCGTGACGCCGCGCGAGCTGGACGAGTCCGGCGCCATCGAGGCCGCGTTCGAGGAGAAGCTCATGCTCTCCGCGCTCGACCGCGGCTACGCGCACTTCAAGCGCGCGGCCGGCGTGAAGCCCGGCGAGACGTACGTGGTCTACAAGACCGAGCGGCCGATCCGGCACCCGATCACGAAGGAGCTGTTCGGCTACCAGACCCGCATCCTCGGCTCGGCCAAGGTGGTGGCGGTGGACGACAAGGCCGCCACGCTGGTGATCGCGACCGCGAACGACGCCATCGAGCGCGGCGCGCTGCTCGCCCCCTGGACCGACAAGGTGTTCCGCCCGGTGAACCCGCGCGCCAACCAGCGCGCCCTGCAGGGCGTGATCATCGCCTCCCCGGTGTCGGTCGTGACCCAGTTCGCCGAGCACCAGGTGGTGTTCGTGGACCGCGGCAGCGCCGACGGCGTCCAGACCGGCAACAGCCTCAAGGTGGTCCGTTCGGGCGACCTGTACGGCCTGGAGCCCAACGCGGTCCCGAACGACCCGGCCCTCCCCCAGGAGGACGTGGGCGACCTGCTGGTCATCGACGCGCGCGAGCACGCCTCGGCCGCGCTGGTGACGCGCAGCCGCGTCGAGCTGCTCGTGGGCGACCGCTTCGAGATGCGGACCGCGCGCGGGCTTCCCCAGTAGGCGGCCCGGCGGGCGAGGCCGTGCGGCGGCCGGGCGGGCGGGGGATTGCCCCGTCTTCCCGGGGCGTTTCCGTGCACGCCCCATGCATGCGTCACTGGCGCCTCGCTTGACGCTGTGGGACCCCGCGGGTATATGGCCCGCCTTCACCGCCTCGAACCGCGGTAATCCCTTGTCCCTCGACGCGCGCACCCTCCGGCCCGGAGACGGCCACTATCCTGAGCGCCTGGCGCGCCTCGCGGAGGCGCCGGGGCAGCTCCGCGTGCGCGGCGAGCTGGGGACGGCGGCCTGCAGCGTCGCGCTGGTCGGCGCCCGGGCGACGGACGAGTACGGCGAGCTGCTGGCCCGCGACCTGGCGGCCGGGCTGGCGCGTGCAGGGGTCTCCGTGGTCTCCGGCGGCGCCGTGGGGGTGGACGCCGCGGCCCACCGCGGCGCGCTCGAGGCCGGGGGCCACACGGTCGCGGTGCTGGGCACCGGCGTGGACGTGGTGTACCCGCGCCAGCACCGCGCGCTGTTCGAGGGCATCCTCGAGACGGGCGGCGCGCTCGTGTCCGAGCTGCCCGACGGGAGCCCCGGGCTTCCGCGCCACTTCCCGGCCCGCAACCGGATCATCGCGGCGCTGGCCGACGCGGTGGTGGTGGTGCGGGCGCGCCCCGGGAGCGGCTCGCTCATCACCGCCTCCTGGGCCCGCGCGCAGGGCGTGAAGGTGTTCGCGGTGCCGGGCGACGTGCGCGACGCGCTGTCGGCGGGGCCGCTCGCGCTGCTGCGCGAGGGCGCCGGGGTGGCGTCGAGCGCGGCGGACGTGCTGGCGGGGCTGGGCCTCGCGGCCGCCGCGCCGGTCCAGGCGCCGCTGCCGGCGCTCGACGACCGGGGCACGGCGCTGCTCCGGGCGCTGGGCCGGCGGCCGCGCCACGCCGACGAGCTCGCCCGCGAGGCGGGCATCCCGGTGGGAGCCGCGCTGGCGGGGCTCCTGACGCTCGAGCTGGAAGGTCTGTGCGAGCAGCGGCCGGGCCATTACTTTCTGCGCCGCAGTCGAGAGGGGATCTAGAGGATGGCGAGAGAGCCGAAGACGGGCGCGGTCGCGGTCAAGAAGAAGAAGGCCGCGGCGGCCCCGAAGGAAGCGACGGCCGTCGCCGAGGCGGAAGCCCCGAAGACCCCCCGCCGCCCAGCGCGGAAGACCTCCACCGGGACCAGCCTGGTGGTGGTGGAGTCGCCCGCGAAGGCGAAGACCATCAAGAAGTACCTGGGGCGGTCGTTCGACGTGAAGGCGTCGGTCGGTCACGTGAAGGATCTGCCCAAGTCGAAGATCGGCGTGGACGTCGAGAAGGGCTTCCTCCCCGAGTACGACGTCATCAAGGGGAAGGCGAAGGTCCTCTCGGAGATCAAGCGCGCGGCGCGGACCGCCGACCACGTCTTCCTCGCGACCGACCCCGATCGCGAGGGCGAGGCCATCGCCTGGCACATCTCCGAGGAGCTCGGCGCCGAGGGCGGCGACGCCCGGGTGCGCCGGGTGCTCTTCAACGAGATCACCAAGACGGCCATCCAGAAGGCCATCGAGAAGCCGCTCGACCTCGACCGCAAGAAGTTCGACTCGCAGCAGGCCCGCCGGATCCTCGATCGCCTGGTCGGCTACCAGATCAGCCCCATCCTCTGGAAGAAGGTCCGCCGCGGCCTGTCCGCCGGCCGGGTGCAGTCGGTGGCGGTGCGGCTGGTGGTGGAGCGCGAGCGCGAGATCGAGGCGTTCGTGCCGGTGGAGTACTGGTCGCTCGACGCCGACCTCGCCGCGCGCGTCCCGCCCGACTTCCGCGCCAAGATCTTCAAGGTGGACGGCCAGAAGGCCGACCTGAAGCAGGGCGAGGAGACCCAGGCGCTGGTGAAGGACCTGGAGGGCGCGCGCTACCTGGTCGCGTCGGTGGACCGCAAGGAGCGCAAGCGCAACCCGCCGCCGCCCTTCACCACCGCGAAGCTGCAGCAGGAGGCGGCGAACCGCCTCGGCTTCAGCCCGAAGAAGACCATGACGCTCGCGCAGAAGCTCTACGAGGGCGTCGAGCTCGGCGACGAGGGGGCCATCGGCCTCATCACGTACATGCGCACCGACTCGGTGCGGCTCGCCACCGAGGCGGTGGACGCGGTGCGCGCCCACATCCAGCAGGCGTACGGGACGGACCACCTGCCGGAGCAGGCCAACGTCTACAAGACGAAGGCGAAGGCCGCCCAGGAGGCGCACGAGGCGGTGCGCCCCACCTCGATGGACTGGACGCCGGACCGCGTGGCGCCGTTCTTCGACCAGATGGGCGAGCGCGACATGTACCGGCTCTACGAGCTCATCTGGAACCGGTTCGTGGCGTGCCAGATGGTGCCGGCGATCTACGACCAGACCTCGGCCGACATCGCCGCCGGCCGCGCGGTGTTCCGGGCCACCGGGTCGATCCTCAAGTTCCCCGGCTACCTCGCCGTCTACGGGGCGAAGCCGCCCGAGGAGGAGGCCGGGGCCGAGGAGGAGAAGACGAACGGCGACGCCGCCGAGCCGGTGGCCCGCGCCGAGGACCGCCAGCTCCCGCCGCTCGAGGCCGGGATGGAGCTGCGCCTGCTGAAGCTGCTGCCCGAGCAGCACTTCACGCAGCCGCCGCCGCGGTTCAACGAGTCGTCGCTGGTGAAGGAGATGGAGGAGCGCGGCATCGGCCGGCCCTCCACGTACGCGGCCATCCTCGACACGATCCAGGAGAAGGGCTACGTCGAGAAGCTCGAGAAGCAGTTCAAGCCGACCCACCTCGGCGTCCTGGTGACCGACGAGCTGGTGCGGGCGTTCCCGCGCGAGATGGACATCGCGTTCACCGCCGGGATGGAGGAGAAGCTCGACGGCATCGAGGAGGGCGCCGCCGGCTGGCAGCAGGTGCTGGAGGAGTTCTACTCGAAGTTCAAGGAGGACCTCGCCAAGGCGGACGAGGCCATGCGCAACGTGAAGGCGCAGGCCATCGAGACCGACATCACCTGCGAGAAGTGCGGCCAGCACAAGATGGTCATCAAGTGGGGCCGCAACGGCGAGTTCCTCGCCTGCCCCGGGTACCCGGAGTGCCGGAACACCATGAACTTCCGGCGCGAGGACGGGAACATCGTCCCGGAGAAGGAGGAGGACGTTCCGGTCGAGGACAAGTGCCCGGAGTGCGGCGCGGACATGGTGATGAAGCGCGGCCGCTTCGGCCGGTTCCTCGCCTGCACGCGCTACCCGGACTGCAAGGGCACCAAGCCCGTCTCGATCGGCGTGACCTGCCCGAAGGGCTGCGGCGGCTACATCAGCGAGAAGCGCTCCCGCCGCGGCAAGACGTTCTACGGCTGCTCGTCGTATCCCAAGTGCGACTTCGTGGCCTGGGACCGCCCGCGCAACGAGACCTGCCCGCAGTGCGGCAGCGCCTACCTGCTGGACAAGTACTCGAAGAAGACCGGCCCGTTCGTCGCGTGCCCGAACAAGGAGTGCGGCTACCGGCGCGAGGCCGAGCCGCGCGAGGGCGGCGCGGAGGCGGCCCGGGCGGAGCCGGTCAAGGCGTAGCGATCCGCGACCGCCGCGGACAGGCGAAGGCCGGCGCCGGGGCTCCCCGGGCCGGCCTTCGTCGCGCCCGGGACACGGGCTACATCGTGGGCGGCTCGCCCTGGAGCGCGAACTGCGCCCGCTCCCGGCGCTGCGCGCACTCGGTGCAGAGCACCGCGTACGGGAGGGCGGCGAGGCGGCGCGGGTCGATGTCCTGCTCGCAGTCGCGGCAGATGCCGTACTCCCCGGCGTCGATGCGCGCGATGGCCGCGTCGATCTGGACCAGCTCGCGGCGCTGGTTCTCGCCGAGGCGCGCGAGCGTGTACTGCTCGTGCTCGGCCTGCGCACCCTCCTCGAACTCCGGGTCGCGATCGGCCGACCGCAGCGCGTCGAGCTCGGCGCTGGCCCGGCGCGAGGTCTCGAGGAGCGTGCCGCGCCGGCGGAGCAGCTGGGCTCGCAGGGGCCCGAGGTCGTTGTCGCTCACGTTGCGTTCCTTTCGCAGCGGCGATAGATGGAGCGCGCCCGGCCCGGCCATCCCCTCCGTCGCCGCCTCGTCCCGGGCCGTGCGCGCTCCCTCGTGACGTTGCGCACCCTGCGGGCGCGCGGCCAGGACGGTCGCCCGGACGAGGCGACGGAGAGCGCCTGCAGGGCGGGCGACCGGCCGGGGCGGACGGAGACGGAAAGGGGCGCATGGGCGACACGCGGGTGACCGTGATCGGGGGAGGGCTGGCGGGGACCGAGGCGGCGTGGCAGCTCGCGCGCGCTGGCGTCGCCGTCGAGCTCGTGGAGATGAAGCCCGAGCGCCGCTCGCCGGCGCACGTCCTGCCCGGCCTCGCCGAGCTGGTCTGCTCCAACTCGCTCCGGTCCGACAACCCGCTCAACGCGGTCGGCCTGCTCCACGAGGAGCTGCGCCGCCTCGGCAGCCTCGTGCTCGGCTGCGCCGACGAGACGCGCGTGCCGGCCGGTGACGCGCTCGCGGTCGACCGCGAGCGGTTCAGCGAGGCGGTCACCGCGCGGCTCACGGGTCACGCCGGCGTGCGGATCGTCCACCGCGAGTTGGAGGAGCTGCCGCCGCCGCCCGCGCTGGCGGTGATCGCCACCGGGCCGCTCACCGCCGACGCGCTCGCGGCGCGCCTCGCCGAGACCACCGGCGGGCGCCTGCACTTCTACGACGCCATCGCGCCCATCGTGGCGGCGGAGTCGATCGACCGGAGCATCGCGTACGCGCGCTCCCGCTACGGCAAGGGGAGCGGCGACGACTACCTGAACCTGCCGCTCGACGAGGCGCAGTACCACGCGTTCGTGGAGGCGCTGCTCCAGGGCGAGAAGGTCGCTGCGCACGGGTTCGAGGAGCCGCGCTACTTCGAGGGCTGCCTGCCGATCGAGGTCATGGCGGAGCGCGGGCTGGAGGTCCTCGCCCATGGCCCGCTGAAGCCGGTGGGGCTCGAGGACCCGCGCACCGGGCGCCGGCCGCACGCCGTGGTGCAGCTCCGCCGCGAGGACGTGGACGGCACCGCCTGGAACCTGGTCGGTTTCCAGACCCGCCTCACCTGGCCGGAGCAGCGCCGGATCTTCCGCGCCTTCCTCCCCGGCCTCGCGAACGCCGAGTTCGTCCGGCTCGGCCAGATCCACCGCAACACGTTCGTGGACGCCCCGCGCGTCCTCGCGCCGGACCTGTCGGTTCGCGCCGCCCCGCACCTGTTCCTGGCCGGGCAGATCACCGGGGTGGAAGGGTACGTGGAGTCGGCCGCCTGCGGGCTGATGGCGGCGCGGGCGGTGCTGGACCGGCTGGCGGGGCGCGCCTTCCGGCCGCCCCCGCCGGCGACCGCCCTCGGCGCCCTCCATCGACATCTCACCGGCGAGGCGCATCCGCCGGGGTACGATTACCAGCCGAGCAACGTGGTCTTCGCGCTGTTCCCTCCGCTCACCGGGCGCCACCGCGGCAAGGCCGGCCGCAAGGAGGCCCACGTGGAGCGGGCGCGCAAGGAGCTGGCACCGTGGATCGACTCCGCCCCGCCCACCGCCGTCCCCGCGGCTCCCGCCGCGGGCTGACCCGCGCCGCCGCGCTGGCGCTCGCGCTCGCCGCCGCCGGCTGCCCCGCGAAGCAGGAGCCGGGCGCCGCCGCCGGGAGCGCCGCGGGGCGCGCCGTGCTGCGCGGTCCGGTGCGCGCCGTGAAGGCGTCGGCGGACGGCGCCTGGCTGGCGGTGCTCGAGGGCTGCAACGAGGCGCGCGGGCAGTTCCTGCCGCCACGCACCGCGAGCTGCGACGTGCGGCTCGTGCCGAGCGCGGGCGGTGACGCGCGCCGGGTGGCCGGGGCGGTCACCACGCTCCCGCACGGCCTGCTCTGGAGCCCGGCGGGCGCCACGCTCGCGGCGCTGGGCGAGTACGACTACCCGACCGCGCGGGGCACGCTGGTGGTGGTGCGGGCGGGCGGCGCGCCGCGAACGCTCGGGACGGCGGTGTCGTTCGCGGGCTTCGCGCCCGGGACCGAGGACCTGCTGTTCGTCGCCGACGGCCGGCTGCTCGTGTCGCGCGGCGGCGGCGAGCCCGAGCCGGTGGCGGGCCTGGACCGGGTGGGCTCGCTCGAGCCGGGGCCGGGCTGGTCCGGCGGAGAGGGGCCCGCCCTGCTGGTGCGCCAGGGCGCGTCGGCGGGCGCGGCGCTGTCGGTGGTCGGGGCCGACGGGCGGGCCCGCCGCGTGGCGGAGCGGAGCGGCGACTACGCGATCGCGCCGGGCGGCGCGTACGCGTACACCGTGCAGGACGGGGGCGGCTACGCGCTCCACCTGGCCGGACCGCGCCAGGCGGTGCTCGGCAAGGAGGTGCAGGCGTTCGCGTTCTCGCGCGACGGCCGCGCCCTCGCGTTCCTGGCGGACGCGACCCCCGGGAAGCAGGGCGACCTGCACCTGGCGCTGGTGGCGAAGCCCGGCGACGCGGTGCTCGCGCGCGAGGTGGGCGAGCTGTGCTGGGCGCAGCGGGCGCCGCGGCTCGCCTGGCTGGAGCGGTTCGACGCCCGGGTCCGCTCCGGCACCGCCGGCGCAGGCGGGCTCGACCTGCCGTCGCGCACCTACGGCGCGAACGTGACCGACCTCGAGCTCTCCGCCGACGGCAAGCGCCTCGCGTTCCTTCAGCACACCACGCGCGGCGGCTACTCGGTGGACCTGATGCTGGCGCAGCTCGATGCGCCGCCCGGTACGGCCGCCGTCCAGGTGGCGCAGGGCGCGTTCGGGTTCTCCTTCTCGCCGGACGCGCGGTGGCTCTACTACCGGACCCGCTGCGTCCGGAACGGCGAGGGCTGCGACGTCGAGCGCGTGCCGGCCGAGGGGCTCGCCCCCGGCGCGAAGCCGGAGCGGGTGGCGGACGGAGCCAAGAGCTTCGAGTACGACCCGCGCGATCCCGGGCGGCTGCTCGTCACCTGGCAGCGCATGGACCGCGACGCGCTCGACGTCGGGGTCTGGAAGGACGGCAAGCTGACGCGGGTCGACACCTACGTGCTGCCCGGCTCCGCCCAGCTCCTCGGCCCGGACTCGCGCCGCCTCGTCTACGCCGTGCTCCACGAGAAGCGCCAGGGCGCCTACGTGGCCGAGCTGCCGCGCTAGCGCGGGGCCGGCGGCGCCAGGAACTGTCGCCCGGGCCGGCGCGGTGGTACGCGATCCCCGATGACGCCCGACGCGTCCGCGCTGCCGCCCGAGGTGCCGGAGGAGATCCGGCGCTTCGACGCGTACCTCGCCTCGGAGAAGCGGGCCTCGCCGCACACGCGCAAGGCGTACCAGGTGGACCTGGCCCAGTACGCGGCCTACCTCGCCGACCAGGGCCAGCCGCTCGTGCCGTCCTCGCCCGCGCTGGTGCGCGGCTTCCTGGCGCGCCAGGCCGGGGCCGCCGGGGCGGTGAGCCTCGGCCGCAAGCTCTCCGCGCTCCGCTCGCTGTACCGCTTCCTGGTGCGCGAGGGGCTCGCGCCCGGGAACCCGGCCCGCGCCGTGGCGAGCCCGAAGCGGCCGAAGCGCCTGCCGGAGGTGCTGCCCGAGGAGGAGGTCGCGGCGCTGGTGGAGACGCCCGACGCCGCCACGGAGGCGCCGCTCGCGCTGCGCGACCGCGCGTTCCTGGAGCTGCTCTACGGGAGCGGGCTGCGCGTCTCGGAGCTGACGGGCCTGGACCTCGAGGACCTCGACCTCGCGGGCGGGCTGGTGCGCGTGCTCGGCAAGCGGAACAAGGAGCGCATCGTGCCGTTCGGCGCACCGGCCGCCGACGCGCTCCGGCGCTACCTCGACGGCGCGCGCCCGGTGCTGGCCGCGGGGCCGGACCACGCCCGCGCCGGGGACGCGGTGTTCCTGAACTTCCGCGGGGGCCGGCTCACCAGCCGCTCGGTGGCGCGCCGGCTGGACGGCTGGGTGCTCGCCTCCGGCCTGCCGCGCCACGTGCACCCGCACGTGCTGCGCCACTGCTTCGCGACGCACCTGCTCGGCAACGGCGCCGACCTGCGCGGCATCCAGGAGCTGCTCGGGCACGCGTCGCTCTCCACCACGCAGCGGTACACGCACCTCGACTGGAAGCGGCTCGCGGCGGTCTACGACGCGGCCCACCCGCGCGCGCGGGCCGGGGCGGCGGGCGGCGCGGGCGCCGGCGGACCCGGAGGCGACGTGCCCGGCGCGGCGCCCGGCCGCAGCGCCCGCGGCGGCCGCGGCCCGCGCTGACGCTCGGCGCGGGGCGGGCCGCCGTGAATCGTTGCCCCCCGGGCGCGGCCGCGCTACCTCTCGGGCATGCGCCCCATGCACGGAACGACCGTCCTCTGCGTGCGCCGAGAGGGCAGGGTGGTGATCGCCGGCGACGGCCAGGTCACCCTGGACAAGACCGTCATGAAGGCCACTGCCCGCAAGGTGCGGCGGCTGGGCGAGGGCCAGGTGGTGGCGGGGTTCGCCGGCGCGACCGCCGACGCGTTCCAGCTCTTCGAGCTGTTCGAGAAGAAGCTGAAGGAGCACGCGCGCTCGCTCCCGCGGGCCGCGGTGGAGCTCGCGAAGCAGTGGCGCACCGACCGGATGCTGCGCCGGCTCGAGGCGCTGCTGCTGGTGGCCGACCGCGAGCACCTGCTGGTGCTGTCCGGCGCCGGTGACGTCATCGAGCCGGATCCGGTGGCGAACGGCGCGGCCGCGGCGATCGGGTCCGGGGGCCCCTACGCGCTGGCCGCGGCGCGGGCGCTGCTCGCCCACTCGGCGCTGGACGCCCGCCAGGTGGCCGAGGAGGCCATGAAGCTCGCCGCCGAGATCTGCATCTACACGAATGGCAACCTCACCATCGAGGAGCTGTGATGGCGCCGAGCCCGAAGCCGCAGGACCTCACCCCGCGGGAGATCGTGGCGGAGCTGGACCGCTACGTGGTCGGCCAGGCGCAGGCGAAGCGCGCGGTCGCGATCGCGCTGCGCAACCGCTGGCGCCGGCAGCGCGTCGGGCCCGAGCTGCGCGACGAGATCCTGCCCAAGAACATCGTCATGATCGGCCCCACCGGCGTGGGGAAGACCGAGATCGCGCGCCGGCTGGCACGGCTCGCCGGCGCGCCGTTCGTCAAGGTCGAGGCGTCCAAGTTCACCGAGGTCGGCTACGTGGGCCGCGACGTGGACTCGATGATCCGCGACCTGGTCGAGGCGGCGGTCAAGCTCGTGAAGGAGGAGGAGATCGCGAAGCTGCGCGAGCGCGCGCGCGAGGCGGCCGAGGAGAAGGTCCTCGACGCGCTCGGCTTCGGCTCCGGCTTCGGCCTCGGCTTCCGGAACCCGTTCGGCGGCCGCGGCGCGCAGCCCGACGAGCCGCAGGCCGCGCCCGCCTCGCACCCGGCCGGCTCCGCCGCCGGCGCCCGCGAGAAGGCGCGCGCCCAGCTCCGCGCCGGCACGCTCGACGACGACCTGGTGGAGGTGGAGCTCTCGGAGCGCGCCATGCCGGTGATGCCGTTCATGGGGCCGGGCATGGAGGACATGGCGCAGGGCCTCCAGGACATGGTCCAGAACCTGGGCAACAACCCGCTGCTCGGGATGCTGGGCGGCGGCGGCCGGAAGCGGAAGCGCAAGGTGAACGTGAAGGAGGCGCTCGAGCTGCTCACCGACGAGGAGGCCGCGCGGATGGTGGACATGGAGCGCGTGACGCGCGAGGCGCTCGACCGCGCGCAGAACGCCGGGATCGTGTTCATCGACGAGATCGACAAGATCGCGGGCGGCGACGGCGGCGGCGTGCGCGGGCCCGACGTCTCGCGGGGCGGCGTGCAACGCGATCTCCTGCCCATCGTCGAGGGCTCCAACGTCAACACCAAGTACGGCGTGGTGAAGACCGACCACATGCTGTTCGTGGCCGCCGGCGCCTTCCACGTGGCCAAGGTCTCCGACCTCATCCCGGAGCTGCAGGGGCGCTTCCCCATCCGCGTGGAGCTGGAGCCGCTCACGCGCGAGGACCTGGTGCGCATCCTCAAGGAGCCGCGCAACAGCCTGGTGCGGCAGTACACCGCGCTGCTCGCGACCGAGGGCGTGGACGTGCAGATCCGCGACGAGGCCGTGGACGAGATCGCGCGCATCGCCGCCGAGGTGAACGAGCGCATGGAGAACATCGGCGCGCGCCGCCTCCACACCGTGATGGAGCGGCTGCTCGACCAGCTCTCGTTCGAGGGCTCGGAGCTGCGCGGGCAGCGGATCGTGGTGGACGCGGCCTACGTGCGCGACCGCCTCCAGGGCATCGCGCAGGACGAGGACCTGTCGCGCTACATCCTGTGAGGCGCACGCCCGGGCGCGCCCGACCGGGCGCTCGCGGATCTGGAACTCTCCGCCGCCCGGCTGCTATAAGCGCGGAATGACACGCAACGAGTCGATCGCCCAGCGCGCGCAGCAGGTGCTCACGCCCAACTACCGGCAGCAGCCGGTGGCCATCGCGCGCGGCGAGGGCGTCCGCGTCTGGGACGCCGACGGCAACGAGTACCTGGACTTCCTCGGCGGCGTGGCGGTGGACGCGCTCGGCCACTGCCACCCCGCGCTGGTGAAGGCGCTCGAGGAGCAGGCCCGCACCGTCTGGCACGTGTCGAACCACTACTACATCCCGCGCCAGGTCGAGCTCGCCGAGGCGCTGCTGGCGGTCACGCCCTGGGCGTCGCGGGCGTTCTTCTGCAACAGCGGCGGCGAGGCGAACGAGGCGGTGCTGAAGCTCGCGCGCAAGTTCCACCACGACCGCGGCCACCCCGAGCGGAACGTCATCGTCTCCTGCCACGACTCGTTCCACGGTCGGTCGCTCTTCACGGTCACCGTGGGCGGCCAGCCGAAGTACCAGGCCGGCTTCGCGCCGCTCGTCCCCGGCGTCCGCCACGTGAAGTACGGCGACCTCGCCGCGCTCGAGGCGGCGCTCGACGACACCGTGGCGGCGTTCATGGTCGAGCCGATCATGGGCGAGTCCGGCGTGGTCCCGCCGCCGGAGGGCTACCTGCGCGCCGTGCGCGAGCTGACGCGGAAGAAGGGCGTGCTGCTGTGCCTCGACGAGGTGCAGACCGGCATGGGCCGCACCGGCAAGTTCTGGGCGCACGAGTGGGAGGGGATCACGCCCGACCTCATGTCCAGCGCCAAGGCGCTCGGCGGCGGGTTCCCCATCGGCGCGATGCTCGCCACCGAGGAGGTCGGCCAGCACCTCACCCCCGGCAGCCACGGCACCACCTACGGCGGCAACCCGCTCGCCTGCGCGGTGGCCCTGGCCGTGCTGGCCGAGCTGCGGGGCGGCGTGCTGGAGCGCTCGCGCGAGGTCGCGGCGCGGCTCCGCGCGGGGCTGGAGGCGCTCGCCTCCGGCGGCCGGGTGGCACGGGTCCGCGGCAGGGGCATGCTGCTCGGCGTGATCGTGCAGGGGGTCGCGGCCGCCGAGGTGATGAAGGCCGCCCGCGCGCAGGGGCTCCTCGTGAACGCCATCGGCGACGACGTGCTGCGCCTGGCCCCGCCGCTCACCCTGACCGCCGCCGAGGCCGACCTGGCCGTGGAGCGGCTCGGCGCGGCCCTGGCGGCGGCGCCCGCGAAGCCCTGAGAGGACCCCATGGCCACCTCGCCCCGCGAGAAGCGCGACTTCCTCCGCATCACCGACCTGGATCGCTCGGAGCTGCTCGAGCTGGTGGAGCGCGCCGCGGAGTGGAAGCTCCTCGGCAAGGGCGGCCCGCGGCCGCTGGAGCGGCGCACCGTCGGCCTGGTGTTCGAGAAGGCCTCCACCCGCACCCGCGTCTCGTTCGAGGTGGCGGCGCACCAGCTCGGCGCGGGGTCGATCATGCTGTCGCCGCGCGACACGCAGCTCGGGCGAGGAGAGCCGATCCGCGACACGGCCCGCGTGCTGTCGCGCTACCTGGACTGCCTGGTGGTGCGCACGTACGGGCACGAGAAGATCGAGGAGATGGCGCGCTACGCCGGCGTGCCGGTGGTGAACGCGCTCACCGACGCGTCGCACCCGTGCCAGGTGCTGGCCGACCTGCTCACGGTCACCGAGCGCTTCGGCTCGGACGCGCTCACCAAGCCCGGCCTGCGGGTGGCGTGGGTGGGCGACGGCAACAACATGGCCAACAGCTGGCTGGAGGCCTGCGTGCTGCTCGGGTTCGAGCTGCACCTCGCCTGCCCGGCGGGCTACGACCCGGACCCGGCGCTGCTCGCCCGCGCGGCCGGGCGGGCGAAGGTGTTCCGCTCGCCGGCCGAGGCGGTGGCGGGCGCGCACGTGGTGAACACCGACGTCTGGGCCAGCATGGGCCAGGAGCAGGAGGCGGAGGAGCGCCGCCGCCGCTTCGAGGGGTTCATCGTGGACGGGCCGCTGATGGCGCGGGCGCGGCCGAACGCGGTGGTGCTCCACTGCCTGCCGGCGCACCGCGGCGAGGAGATCACCGACGAGGTGCTGGAGGGCCCGCAGTCTGCGGTCTTCGACGAGGCCGAGAACCGGCTGCACGCCCAGAAGGCCCTGCTCGAGCTGCTGCTCGCCGGCCGGTGACTGGCCGCCCGGACGGGCCCCGGCGCGTGTCCGGGGCCCGTGGGGCGGGCGCGCACGGAGCGGATTTGACCCCCTGCGGTCCCGGTCGTTAATCTCGGGGCCGCCGACGTACGGGCGGGGGGAGACGGTTGAGCGTGGATCGATACAGCGGCTTCGCGTTCGATCCGGCGGATCTCCAGGAGGACGTGGACCTCGGCGCCGAGCGGCGGCGCGAGATCCTGTTCGCCGAGGGGAGCCTGCCGCGCTGGACGCACTGGGACGTGCTGGGCCTGCCCTGGAACGCGCCGGTGGAGGCCGCGCGCGCCGCCTACCTCGAGAAGGTGAAGGTCTTCCACCCGGATCGCTATCCGGGGAAGCGGCTGGGGAGCTACCGCGCCCGGCTGGAGAAGGTGTTCCGCCGCCTCACCGAGGCGCGCGACGTGCTCGCCGACGAGGCGAGGCGCGCCGCCTACGTGCGCGAGACCGCGCCCGCCGACGAGTTCGCGCGGATGGAGCTGCGCAAGCTGGAGGACGAGCGCCGCTCGGAGGAGCGCCGCGCGCGGCTCGCCCGCCAGAGCCCGCTCGTGGCCCGCGCCGCCCGCGTGGCCGACCTGGTGCGGCGGGGCAAGGAGTCCCTGCGCGCCGGGCAGGTGGTCCAGGCCGCGAACGATCTGGTGCTCGCGCAGGGGATGGACCCGCAGAACGCCGAGGTGGCCGCGCTCGCGGCCGAGGCGCGGCGGCGCGCGGCGGTGCAGCGCGCCGGCGACGCCTACGAGCGCGGGCTGGCCGCCGAGGCCATGGGCGCGCCCGTCAAGGCGCTCGCGGCGTTCCGGGAGGCGCTCGAGGCCGACCCCCGCCACGCGCGGGCGGCCGCAGGTGGCGCCCGGGCGGCGCTCACGGCCGGCGACGCGGTCGCCGCGCGCGCGCTGGCCGAGGCGGCGGTGCGCGCCCAGCCGACGGCCGGGTTCGCGCACGAGGCGCTCGGCCTGGCGCTGGAGGCGCAGGGTGCGCGCAAGGAGGCGCGCCGCGCGCTGGAGCGCGCCGTGGAGCTGGACCCGAAGCTGGAGCAGGCGCGCGAGCGGCTGAAGCGGCTGCGCTGGAGCTTCCTCGGATGAGCGCGAGCGAGCCCGTCATCGGCATCGACCTCGGCACCACCAACTCGGTGGTCGCCACCGTGCAGGACGGCGTCCCGCGCGTCATCCCGGGCCGGAGCGGCCAGCTCCTCACGCCCTCGGTGGTGGCGTTCGCCCGCAACGGGAAGCGACTGGTGGGCGCGCTCGCGAAGCGCCAGGCCATCACCAACGCCGAGGACACCGTCTTCGCGGCGAAGCGGCTCATCGGCCGCCGGTGGGGCTCGAAGGAGATCGAGGACGCGCGCCAGGTGCTGCCCTACCGGCTGGTGGCCGGGCCGGAGGGCCACGACGTCCGCGTGGAGCTGGGCGGGCGGACGCTCACGGTGCAGGAGATCTCGGCCATGGTGCTGGCCGAGCTGAGGGCGGACGCCGAGGCGTGGCTCGGGCAGCCGGTGAGCCGCGCGGTGATCACCGTGCCTGCCTACTTCAACGACGGACAGCGCCACGCCACCAAGGACGCCGGGCGGATCGCCGGGCTCGAGGTGCTCCGCATCATCAACGAGCCCACCAGCGCCGCGCTCGCGTACGGCTTCGGCAAGCAGATCGAGCGCAAGGTGGTGGTCTTCGACCTGGGCGGCGGGACGTTCGACGTGTCGGTGCTCGACATCGGCAAGAGCGTCTACGACGTGGTGGCGGTGGGCGGCGACACCTACCTCGGCGGCGAGGACTTCGATCGCCGGGTGATGGACTGGCTCACCTTCGGCTTCGCGAAGGAGAACGGCGGCATCGACCTGCGCCAGGACAAGATGGCGCTCCAGCGCCTGCGCGACGCCGCGGAGCGGGCCAAGTGCGAGCTGTCCTCGCTCCCGTCCACCGCCCTCCACCTGCCGTTCCTGGTCGGGGGCGGGGAGGGCAAGGGCGCGCTCCACCTGGATCGCCAGCTCTCGCGGGAGAAGCTGGAGGAGCTCACCAAGGACCTGGTGGACCGGTGCATCGCCGTCACCGAGCGCACGCTGCGCGACGCGGGCGTGCGGCCGTCGCAGGTGGGCGAGGTGCTGCTCGTCGGCGGGATGACGCGCATGCCGTGGGTGCAGCAGGCGGTGCGCGAGTTCTTCGGGCGCGAGCCGTGCCGCGGCGTCCACCCGGAGGAGGTGGTGGCGCTCGGCGCCGCCATCCAGGCGCAGGCGCTGTCCACGCCGCACGCGGGCGCCGAGATGCTGCTGCTCGACGTCACCCCGCAGAACCTCGGGCTCATGGTGGTGGGCGGCTACTTCCAGACGGTCATCCCGCGGAACACCACCGTCCCGACCAGCCAGACGCACCTGTTCACCACCGTGCAGGACGACCAGACCTCGGTGCGCATCGCCGTCCTCCAGGGCGAGAGCGAGCGCGCCATCGACAACGAGCTGCTGGGCGAGTTCGTGCTCGACGGCATCCGGCCGGCGCGCCGCGGCGAGGTGGAGATCGAGGTCACCTTCGAGATCAGCGCCGACGGCATCGTGGGGGTGTCGGCCCGCGACGTGGCCACCGGCCTGCAGCAGTCGATCTCGGTGACCGCCACCTCCGGCCTCACCGAGGACGAGATGCGGCACATCCTCGACGAGCAGATCGACGAGCTGCTCGAGCGCAAGCAGACCGCGCGCGAGTTCGAGACGCGGCGCGACCGGGTGCTGGCGCTGGTCCGCGAGATCGAGGCGCTCGGCCCGGAGGTGCACGACGCGCTGGAGCGGACCCGGTTCGGCAAGGACGCGGTGCTGAAGGCGGAGGGGGTGCTCGCCCGGGCCCGCACCGCGGTCGAGGCGCGCGATCTCGCGGCGCTCGCCGCCGAGGAGGAGCCGCTCGAGCGCACGCTGCAGCTGTTCAAGGGCCTGGCCGCCACCGCGCGGCCCGGCACGAGGTGAGCCGTGGCGGACGTGAGCGAGCTCATCGACCGCGGCATCAAGGCCTACGTGGCGGGGCGGGTGGGCGAGGCGCTCCGCTCGTTCCAGCAGGCGCTGGAGCGCGACCCGGGCAACCCGAAGGCGCGCTCGTACCTGTCGCTGCTCGGCGGCGGCATGCCCGGCGGCGCCACGGCGGACCCGATCCCGTTGCCTCCGCCGGCCGCCCGGCCCGCGCCGGCGCCCGGCGACTCGCCGTGGGACGCGCTGCCGTCGGCGGCGGAGATCATCGAGCTGCAGCTGGAGCCGGAGGGCGGCCTGGATCTCGACGCGGTGGCCGAGAAGTCGGACATCCGCCCGCTGGTGCCGGCGAAGGCCGCGCCCGCCGGCTCCCCGGGTGGACGCGACGTGGAGGTCTGGATGCAGGCCGCCCGCGAGCTGTTCGCGCTCGGCGACTTCACCGGATCGCTGGAGCTGATCGAGAAGATCCTGCAGGTCGACCCGGATCACCGCGAGGCGCGCGAGTACCTGCGCCAGAACGAGGCCACGCTCATCGCCATGTACGAGTCGAAGCTCGGCCCGCTCGGCGGCGTCCCCCGGCTCGCGATCAAGCCGGAGGAGATCATGTGGCTGAACCTCGACCACCGGGCCGGCTTCCTGCTCGCGCAGATCGACGGCTTCGTGGACTACGAGGCGCTCTTCGCGCTCTCCGGCCTGCCGCGCCTCGACACCGCGCGCATCCTGGCGAACCTGATCGCGGACGGGGTCATCACGACCTGACGGTCCTTCGCGCGCCCCGCCCGCGGCTCGACCGGCCCACCACGAGCGGGCCTCAGTTCCGGATGATCGCGGTCCAGACCCCGCGCACCACGCGCTCGCCGCGCTGGTTGCGGGTCTCGGTGGTGACCTCGAGGAAGTCGAGGCTGCCCCGGTCCTGGATCCGGGTGATCTCGCCCTCGGTCTCGAGCACGTCCCCGGGGCGCACCGGCGCCTCCAGCTCGAACGACTGCTCCGCGTGGACGAGGCGGAGCACGTTCACGCCCAGCGCCGGGTCGGCGCAGGCGTTCGCGAACGGCTGGATGGCGAACGCGGCCGCGAAGGTGGGCGGCGCCACCAGCCCGCCGTGCGGCGAGGCGGCGGCCGCGGCCTCGTCCCAGGTCCACGGGTGGGCGCGCTCCGGCGGCACCGCGAAGACCCGGCCGGGCACGCCGCCGCCGGTCGCCGCGGCGAAGTCGCGGATCTGCTCGAGACCCACCGTGAAGCGGTACGGGCCGTAGCGCCGGCCGAGGTGCTTGCGGTCGATCGGCACGCGGTCACCCATCCCCGAGGTGGCCCTCGGCCACCGCGCCCTTCAGGACCTCCTCGCCGCGCTGGTTCGTCGCCTCCAGCTCGAGCGCGATCCGCGGGCCCTCGAGCGCGACGCACCGGCCCTGGAACCGGATCACGTCGCCCACCTGCACCGGCTTCGTGAAGCGGGCCCGGATCCGGCGCAGCCGCGCCGGGTCGCCCAGGTACGCGACGCACGCGTCGGACAGCCACGAGAAGGTGCACATGCCCTGGAGGATGGCGCCGGAGTAGCCGGCGGCGCGGCCCACCAGCGGGTCGATGTGGATCGGGTTGAAGTCGCCGGAGGCGGCCGCGTAGTAGATCGGCCGGTACGAGTCCACCTCCCGGAACGCTTCGAAGGTGTCGCCCACGGTGAAGTCCTGGAGGCGTTTCATCCCTCCCGTGTAAGGGAGGTCCGGGCGGAGCACAAGCCCGCGCACCCCCTCGGAATCACGACGCGCGGCGTCACCGCGCCGGCGCCCCGGGGCGAGCTCAGGCGGCGCCGGTCGCGGGCGGGGCAGGCGGGTCGAGCGGATCGTCGGGCTCGCCCGCGAGCTGCGCCAGCTCGGCCTCGCGCCGCTTCTCGAACGTCCCCTGCACGAACTCGATGAGCCGGTCGAGGTAGCTGGAGATGGGCGGGCAGCGGACGCCGGTGCCGTCGAGCAGCTCGAGCAGGTTGCGGCAGTTGTAGATCGCGAGGTGGTTCACGTACTCGATGGCGGGCCGGTGCACGCGCGAGAGCCGCTCCAGCAGCGGGAGCTGCAGCAGCGCCTGGAGCACGCGCGCCGGCACCGACACCGAGGGCAGGCGCTTGCCCGCGTGCGCGGCGATGAGCTCGTACACGCGCCGCGCCGAGAGCGGCGCCGGGTCCACCAGGTGCACCGTGCGCCCGGCCGCGGCGGGCGCCTCGCCGATGGCCACCGCCGCGTTCACCACGAAGTCCACCGGGACCACGTTGAGCGGCGCCACCGCGTCGCCCGGGAGCGGCAGCGGGACCGCCAGCGGCGACGCCACCAGCAGGATCGCGAGCGCGTAGGGCCCCTCGAACCGGTCGATCTCGCCGGTGCGGGAGTCGCCCACCACGATGCTCGGGCGGTAGATGGTCGCGGGCAGCTCCGACTGCGCCGCGCGGACCAGCAGCTCGCCCTGGTACTTCGTCTCCTCGTACGCGTTGTGGAAGCGCTGGCCCATGGCCAGCTCGTCCTCGAGGATGACGCCCACCCGGTCGCCGGAGACGAACGCGGTGGAGAAGTGGTTGAGGCGGCGCAGCCGGCGGGCCGCGCGGCCCAGCTCCAGCACGTTGCGCGTGCCCTCGAGGTTGACCCGGCGGAACTCCGGGCGCGAGGCGCCCAGCCAGGTGCGCGCCGCCAGGTGCCAGACGTCGGTCACCTCGCGGGCGAGCGCCTTCCACTCGGCGCCGGAGAGGCCGAGGTGCATCTGCTCGACGTCGCCCTCCAGGACCTCGGCCCGCTCCGCGCCGAGCGCGCCCAGGTCGGCCCGCGCGGCGGCGGCGTTGCGCGGCTGGACCAGCAGCACCACGCGGTCGTCGGCCCGCAGCGCGTCCTCGAGGAGGCGGCGCACCAGCCGCTTCCCGATGAAGCCCGGGTACCCCGTGACGAAGTGGACGCGCGCGCCCATGCCGCGGTCAATAGCGCACGGGGGGCGCGTTGGGAAGCCTGCGCCCCCGGCCCGCGCGGAGGTCCGCGAGCAGGCGGTCGGCCTTGCCGGCCAGCGCCTCGGGGGCGCCGGCGTTGTCGATCACGAAGTCCGCGCGGGCCGCCTTCTCGTCCACGGGGAGCTGCGCGGCCAGGCGCGCGTCGACGTCGGCGGCGTCGAGCCGGTCGCGGCGGATCAGGCGCTCGCGCTGCACGTCGCGCGGCGCCCACACCACCACCACCGCGTCGAGCAGGGCCTCCAGCCCGACCTCGTAGAGCAGCGGCGTGTCGTAGAACGCGAGCGGGTGGCCCTGCGCGGCCAGGCGATCGGTCGCCTCGCGCATGGCGCGGCGGACCGCGGGGTGGGTGATGGCCTCGAGCCGCCGCCGCGCCTCCGGGTCCGCGAACACGCGGGCGGCGAGCGCCTTCCGATCGAGCGCGCCGTCCTCGCGCAGCACCTCCGCGCCGAAGGTGCGGGCGATCTCCGCCAACGCCGGCGTCCCCGGCTCGACCGCGGCCCGCGCCAGCGCGTCCGCGTCCACCACCGGCGCGCCCCGCGCGCGCAGGAGCGCGGCGAAGGTGCTCTTGCCGGTGGCGATCCCGCCGGTCAGGCCGATGACGCGCACGCCCCCTCAGCGCGCCGCGGCGGCCTCGGCCGCGGCCGGCCTGGCGGCTGCCGGCGCGGCCTTCTGCCGCCCCGCCGCGAACGAGAGCGCCTCGACGCTCCCGTCCTTCGCGAAGTACACGGTCACGCCCTGCGCCGGGTAGAGCCAGACCTTCTGGAACGTGTCCTCCACGAACGTCTTCTGCGTGGGCTTGCCGTAGGTCCCCTCGATGGTGTCCGCGTCGAGCGGCACGGTGAGGAAGATCGTGATCTCCTGGACGGTCCCGGCCGGATCGAGGTGGAACTGCGCCTGCTTGGTCCCCTCCAGCGCCTGGTCCCCGTAGTACGCGAGCACGGTGCGCGCCCCGCGGCGGGTGCGGGCGGTGGGCTCGCCGAACTTCCCGACCACCTCCGCCTGCGCCGTGACGCCCGGGGTGACCCCCTTCCACGGGCGTGCGGTGGCGGAAACGGGGCCGAGGGCGAGCAGGAACGCGGTGGAGAGCCAGACGAGGCGCATGGCGCATTATACTCCGGCGCCCGTGCTCCCCGACCTCCGCCTCCCGCTCCTCGCCGCCGTCCTCGTCGCCCTGGCTCCCGCCGCGCGTGCCGCAGGCGACAAGGTGGGACCCGAGGCGTGCAAGGCGTGTCACCCGTCGGCGTACGAGCGGTGGCGGGTGAGCCCGCACGCGCGCGCGCTCGAGGTGTTGCCGGCGGAGCGCCGGGACGACCCGCGCTGCCTCTCGTGCCACGCGCCCGATCGCGAGGACGGGCTCGCCGGCGTCTCCTGCGAGACCTGCCACGGCCCGGGGCGCGCCTACGCGGCCGACTACGTCATGCGCGACCGCGAGCTGGCGCGCGCCGTGGGCCTGGCGGACCCGGGCCCGAAGACCTGCCTCGCCTGCCACACCGACTCGACGCCGAGCCTGCTGCGCTTCGACCCGAAGCGGAAGCTGCCGCTCATTGATCATTGGTCCCCGCACTGGACCCCCGCGCCCGGCGATGCCGCGGCGCCGGCCGGTCCCCGCGCGCCGGCGCGGCCAGCCCCGGCCCCCGCCCGCCGCCCCGGCGGCCGCTAGGAGCCCGACGTGCCGATCCAGGTCGTCTCCGCCGACTTCGCCAAGACCGCCACCCGCCCCGAGGAGTGGCCGCGCGGCGCCACGCCCGAGATCGCGTTCGTGGGCCGCTCGAACGTGGGGAAGTCGTCGATGCTGAACGCGCTCGCCCGGCGCAAGGGGCTGGCGCGCGTCTCGTCCACCCCCGGCCGCACCCGCGCGCTCCAGTTCTTCGATCTCTCGTACCGGCCGACGCCGGCGGCGCGGCCGCGCGCCATCCGCTTCTGCGACCTGCCCGGCTACGGCTACGCGAAGGTGGCGCGGGCCGAGCGCGACCGCTGGACGGCGATGATCGAGGACTACCTGCGCGACCGCGACGTGCTGCGCGCGGTGGTGCTCATCGTGGACGCGCGCCACCCGCCCTCGGAGAGCGACGAGGACGCCGCCGCGTTCCTGGTGTCGGCGGGGCGGCGCCTCGTGGTCGCGGCGACGAAGACCGACAAGCTGCCCAAGGCGCGCCGCGTGCTCGCGCTCCAGCAGGTCGAGCGCGCGCTCGGCCTGGCGCGCGGTGACGCGGTGCCGTTCTCCGCAGTGGAGGGCACCGGCACCGACGCGCTCTGGGCGCGGCTCGCGGCGCTCGCCGCCGAGGAGCCGCAGACCGCCGAGGCGGAGCCGCCGGCCTAGGCGTCAGTGCTGCGGGGGCGGCATCGCCGTCTCGGCGCCCATGGCCTGGTAGTCGGGCCCCTGGGTCGGCTTGCCGGTCCGCTGCCGCCACGCGTCCGTCATCATCGCGCGCAGATCCTCGCCGCGGCGGGGCGCGAACATCATGCCCAGCCCGGCGCCCACCAGCACGCCGACCGAGAACAGGCCGAGGCCGGTGAAGAAGTCGCCGGCCGGGCTGCGCTCCTCGAGCCCCATCCGCTTCAAGAGCAGCTCGCGGTCGAGCATCCCCTTCATCGCCTTCCAGGACATCGCCATGTCGTATCCCTCCCGCCCGCTCCCGGGCCCGCGTCACAGCCTGCGCATCGAGCGGGGCGCGATCGAGGCCCCGAGGCCGGACACGCGGTCGCGCGCCGTCGCCGGCGCGATCACCCGGTCCGCGTCCGGACGCCAGGCGCCTCGACCGGCCGCGGGGCGGGCGGACGGCGCGCGGCCTCGGTGAGCTCCAGCTCGACGACGAGCGGCAGGTGGTCCGAGGCCCGGCGGGCGAGCGGCGTCCGGATCACCTCGCAGGCGAGGACGCGCAGCGCGGCGTCCACGTAGGCGCGGTCGAGCCGCAGGAGCGGCCAGGCGGACGGGAACGTGGCGGCGGGGCGGCCGGCCGCGACGGCGCAGTCGGTGAGCGTGCGGCGCAGCCAGCGCGGGACCGCCGAGCGGTCGGAGGGCGAGTTGAAGTCCCCCACCAGCACCAGGGGATGGGAGAGCGCGGCGTCGCGCAGGATGTCCGCCGACAGCAGGGCGGCCGCCTGGCGCCGCCGCTCGCGCCAGTGCAGGCCGAGGTGGGCGGCGAACACGTGGACGCGCATCGGGCCGAGGTCGAGATCGGCGCGCAGGCAGCCGCGTGGCTCGCGTCCGGGCACCGACAGGTCGTAGGTGCGCGTCGCGTCGATGGGGTGGCGGGAGAGGATGGCGTTGCCGTACGCGAAGCCGCGCGCGTGCTGGAGCGTCGGGCCGAACGCGCCGTTCAGGCCGGTGAGGCGCGCGAGCGCCTCGGCGGCGTGCGCGTCGGCGCCCGGGAGCCTCGCGCCGACCTCCTGCAGCCCCGCCACGTCGGCGCCGATGTCGTCGAGCACGCGGGCGATGCGCTCGGGATCGGGGCGGCGGCCCGCGCCGCGCAGGCCGTGCACGTTCCAGGTGACCACGCGGAAGCGCACCCCCGCCCGCCCTCCCTCCGCGCGGCGCCCGGCCCGGGGCCGGGCACGCCGGCCGCGCGCCACGGGCGCAAGGTGGGGCGCGCGCGCCGGCGGCGCACCCGCGGACGGAGGGGGCGCGCTCGGAGCGCGTGAATCCATCCCCGGACCGAGCCAGGCGGTCGAGACGCGAGCAGCGCGAGGCGCGACGACCGAGCATGCCCCGAGGCATGTGAGGGAGGAGCAACGACGCGATCCGACGCGGATCGGCCGCCGGCGGCGACGGGAGGGGATGGGTTCACGTGCTCTCAGCCGCGCTTGCGCGCCTCGAGCTCGTTCAGGACGGCCTCGAGGCGCCGCTCCTCGCGCCCGACGTCGAACCCCGCGGCGCGCGCGCCGTCCACCACCGCCAGGCAGAACAGGAACAGCGAGACGTGCGTGGCGCTCGGGCGCTCGTCCGGGTGGTCGAGCAGGAAGTGGGTGAGCCGGCCCTCGGCCTGGGCCAGGTCGCGGAAGCAGACCGCGCGCGGGAGGCCGTCCAGCGGCCCGGTCCCGGTGGTGCACGGCGGGAACACCACGCCCTGCTCGGCCATCGCGACCTCGCTCCCGTCGTCGCGCGCCAGCGCCAGGTACGGGCGCCCGGTCTCCGCGTCGGAGCGCTCCTCCAGGCGCGCCACCCGCATCCAGTCGAGGTGCAGCGGCTTGCCCGAGTAGACGTCGAGCAGGGTGGCGCCGTCGTACATCACGCTGCCGGGGTGCTCGCGGGCGAAGCGCTCGACGCGCTCGCGCTGCGCCGCCCGATCCGTCTCGATCGTCATCCGCCCTCCGGGTCCGACCAGGAGACCTCCACCACGGTCAATTCCACCATGCCGGCGGGCCGGTGCACCACCACCACGTCGCCCTCGCGCTTGCCGAGCAGCGCCCGGCCGAGCGGCGCGTCCACGCTGATGAGCCCGGCGGCGACGTCGAACTCGTCCGGCCCGACCAGGCGGACCCTCCGCGCCTGGCCGTCCTCCTGCTCGACGGTCACCCAGGCGCCGAAGAACGCCCGGCCGTCCGGGTGGGCCCGCGGCTCGACCACCGAGAGCGAGTCCATCTTCTCCGAGAGGAAGCGCAGGCGGCGATCCAGCTCCCGCAGCTTCTTCTTGCCGTAGATGTACTCGGCGTTCTCGCTGCGGTCGCCCAGCGCGGCGGCGGCCTCGACCTCGGCCACGATGCGCGGCCGCAGCTCGGTCCAGATGCGGGCGTGCTCGGCGGCGAGGCGCCGGAACCCTTCGGGCGTGATGTATCGGGGCGTCCTGGACATGGTGGTGCGACGAACGATTCCCGCGGAGCGGCGCCGCTGTCAACCGCAGGAAGCTGGCGCCGCGCGGCCGGGCCGGGCTACTCTCGCGGGCCTGTGCGGATCACCGACCTCCTGCGCTTCGCCCGAGAGCGGGGCGAGCCCATCTTCTCCTTCGAGTTCTTCCCGCCCAAGACCGACGACGGGGTGCGAGGCCTGTTCGAGACGGTCGAGGCGCTGCGCCCGCTCGGCCCCGCCTACGTGTCGGTGACGTACGGCGCCGGCGGGTCCACCCGGGCGAAGACCATCGAGCTGGTGAAGCGGCTCAAGCGCGACGCCGAGGTCGAGGCGATGGCGCACGTCACCTGCGTGGGCGCGTCGCGCGACGAGATCGCGGCCGTGCTCGACGAGGTGGCGGAGGCCGGGATCCAGAACGTGCTGGCGCTGCGCGGCGATCCGCCGCGCGGGCAGGGCGGGTTCGTCCCGCACCCGGACGGCTTCACGCACGCGAGCGAGCTCGTCGCGTTCATCCGGTCGCAGCCGGAGCGCTGGCGCTTCTGCGTGGGCGCCGCCGCGTACCCCGAGGGCCACCCCGAGACCCGGGACCTGGCGCAGGACCTCCGCCACCTGAAGCTCAAGGTCGACGCCGGCAGCGACTTCCTGGTGACGCAGCTGTTCTTCGAGAACGCGCACTACTTCCGCTTCGTCGAGCGCGCGCGCGCCGGCGGCGTCGAGGTGCCGGTGGTGCCCGGGATCATGCCGTTCACCAACGTCGAGCAGGTGGAGCGCTTCACCGCCATGTGCGGCGCCGCCATCCCGCCGCCGCTCCGCGCGGCGATGGAGGTCCGGCGCGCGGACCCGGAGAGCGCCCGCGAGCTGGGCGTGGCCTACGCGACGCTGCAGTGCGCGGACCTGCTGCGCCGCGGCGCCCCCGGGATCCACTTCTACACGCTGAACCGCTCGCCCTCGACGCGTGCCATCGTGGCGGCGCTCCGGGCCTGCGAGCCCTGGCGCGGCTGATCAGTGCAGCGTGCCGGTCCACTCGTCGTGGACCACCATCACCGGGCAGCGCGCCCGCCGGACCGTGCTCTCCGCCACCGAGCCCACCAGCGCGTGCGTCCGCCCGGTGCGGCCGTGCGTGCCCATCACCACCAGGTCGACCCCGTGCGCGTCCACCCATTCCGCGATGGCGGTCTCGGGATCGCCGCCGGTCTCCTCCGCGGAGACGCGCTTCACCCCGGCGGCCTCGGCCGCGGCGCGCCACTCGGCCAGCCGCTCCGCCGCCGGCGCGCCCTCCTGCACGTGCAGCAGCGTGAGCGAGGCGTCGAGCCGCCGGCAGACGTCGCTCGCGACGCGCAGCGCCGCGCGCGACGCATCGGACAGGTCCACCGGGCAGCACACCGTCTTCCAGGGGATCTCGATCATGCCGGCCTCTGCCGGAAGGATGCGGTCGCGCCGGCGCCGCGCGCAGCGGGGCGGCGGCGGGGCGCGCGCACGCCCGCCGCGCCCCCGGGCGTTCACCGAACGTGGTACGCTGTGCTCCCGCTCCCGGAGGCCCCCCATGCACGCCCGCCCGCTCGTGCTCCTGCTCCTGCTCCTGCTCCTGCTCCTCGCGCTGCTCGCGCCCGCCGCCCGCGCGGGCGAGTCGTCGCTCCGGTGCGACGGCGGCACGGTGGAGCTCGGTGCCTCGAGGCTCGACCTGCTCGCCCGGTGCGGCGAGCCGGCGCTGCGCGAGGCGCGCGAGATCCAGCGCAGCGTGCTCGTGATCGCCGGCCGGGCGTCCCAGGAATCGATCGCGGTCGTCGAGCAATGGATCTACAACCACGGCCCGCAGCGCTTCATCGACCTCGTCACCGTCGAGGGAGGCAAGGTGACGGCGATCGAGCGCGGCGGGTACGGGTATGCGCCGGAGCGCGTGGCCGCGGTGCGGCCCCCCGGGCGGGCGAGCTGCGATCCGTCTGCGGTGAGGGCCGGCGAGAGCAAGCTCGATCTCCTCGTCCGGTGCGGGGAGCCGCTCGCGAAGGACGTGGTCGTCGAGCCGCGCGCGCTGCCCGCGGGTGGGCAGGGCGACGCGGCGGGCGAGGTGCGGGTGCCGGTGGATCTGTGGACCTTCGACTTCGGGCCGCAGCGCTTCACGCTCGTCGCCCGGCTGGAGGGCGGGAGGGTGATCGCCGTGGAGCGCGGCGGCTACGGGACGACCGTGCCCTAGGGCGGCGGGTGGCCGCGCGGGCGCCCGCAGCGCAGCGCCTCGCGCCGCTCGGCCCGTCCGGTGCTCACCTTTACCGGGTGAAGGACGCGTTCCATCGCCTGGCCTTCTTCATCTCCGAGGTGGTCGGGACGCACCGCGCGTTCCTGGTGGCGCTCGGGGCGGTGGTGGTCTGGGCCGCCACCGGGCCGCTGTTCGGCTTCAGCGACAGCTGGCAGCTGGTGGTGAACACCGGCACCACGGTGGTGACGTTCCTGATGGTGTTCCTCATCCAGGCGACGCAGAACCGCGAGACCCGCGCGCTGCACTTGAAGATCGACGAGCTCATCCGCGCGCAGCGACGGGCGCGGAACATCTTCGCCGACCTCGAGCACGCCACCGACGAGGAGCTGACCGAGCTCGAGGCCGAGTTCCGGAAGGTGCGGGCCCGGGCCACCGCGCGGGAGGAAGCGAAGCAGGCCGGCGGCGCATCCGGCGCCTGAGCGCGGCGCGGCAGCCCACCCGTGCGCGTGCGCCTCGGGGCCATTCGCCGTATGGATCCGGCCGTGGCGTACCTGGGCGACATCGTCCGCCGCCGGCGCGCGGGCCGTTTCGAGGTGACCGAGGCGCTGTTCGCGGGCGGGGAGGCGCTGCCTCCGCACCGGCACGAGCGCGCCTACGTCTCGTGCCTGCTCTCGGGCACGTACCGGGAGCGGACCGCCGCCGGCGAGCGCGACTGCGCGCTCGGGACCGTGATCTGGCACCCGCCGGGCGAGGCCCACGAGGACCGGTTCTCGCCCTCGGGCGGGCACCTCCTCAACGTGGAGCTGCCGCCCGGCCTGCTCGAGGACGCGGGGGTGCGGCCCGCGCCCGGTGGCGCCGGACGCGTGGCGCGCGGGGGGGTGCCGTACGCGGCCGCGCTGGGGCTGTTCCGCGCGCTGTCCGGCGCCGGTCCGGCCGCCGAGGACGCGGCGCTGCAGCTCGCCGCGCTCGCGCCGGCCGCCTCGGAGGCGGGGCGGCCCGCCTGGCTCCGGCGGGCGGTGGAGCTCCTGCACGACCGGTCCGACGAGCCGCTCGGGCTCGCCGACGTGGCGCGGGAGGCAGGCGTCCACCCGGTGCACGTGGCGCGCACGTTCCGGCGCGTGCTGGGGTGCACGATGGGCCAGTTCCTGGCGGGCGTGCGGCTCCGGCGCGCCTTCGACCTGCTCGCCGAGCCCGGGCGGACGGTGACCGAGGCCGCCGCCGCGTGCGGGTTCGCGGATCACCCGCACCTGGCGCGCCGCTTCCGGGAGGCGACCGGGCTGACGCCCAGCCAGTACCGCGCCGCGCGGATGGGGCGTGCGCGGGCGCCGTCGCGCCGAGGTTAAGCCGGTACAAGCCGGCGGCGCCGCCGGCCTGCTATGCCGGCGCTCATGATCGCACCTCGCGCCACCGACCGCCTCGCCTTCCTCTCCGCCCTCGCGCTCGTCGCCGCGGCGCCGGCCGTGACGCCCGCGCTGCCCGTCCAGGCTTCGCCCGCCCCTCGCGTCACCGAGTGGGAGGTCACCGCCGCGCCCGCCTACGACGCGCTCTGCCTGATCGGCGTGCTGGGCGGCGATCCGTTCTACGTGCGGTTCTTCGAGGAGGAGTACCGCCACTTCGACGCGCGGCTCACCCCCGCCGAGCGCGACGCCTTCCGAGCCGTGAAGCGGATCCTGAAGGACGAGGCGGCGGGCATCGTCTCGGCGCGCCTCGGCCTCGTGTTCTCGGCCGCCGAGGCGGGCGGGCTCGGCGCCGCGCCGCCCCGCGCGCGCGGCGCGATCGCGTGGCTGCTGCGGGTGGCGCGCGTTCCGGCGCGGGCGCGGGCCGCGCTCGAGCGCACCCCGTACTGGAGCGAGGAGGGTTGGGCCACGTACGAGCGCGCCCGGCCGCACCTGATCCGCGCGCTCCAGGCGCTCGGCCGCGCCGGGTTCGAGGACTTCTGGGAGCGCCGGGCGCGCCCGCGGATCGAGCGGCGCATCGCCGAGCTGGCTCCGTTCCTCCGCCCCCACGACGTCGTCCCGGCCGTCGAGGCGCGGCTCGGGAAGGCGCTTCCATCGCGCCGCATCACCGTCCACGTGCTCGCGTTCGCGAGGCCGCACGGGATCCGCATCGTCGGGACCCGGTTCCTCGCCGACGTGACGTTCCCCTCCGACGTGATGGTCCGCAACGCGATCCACGAGATGATGCACCCACCGTACGAGGCCACGCGCCCCGAGATCGCGCAGGCGGTGGCGGCGCTCGGGGCCGATCCGGTCATCCGGGCGCGCGTGGACCACCACGATCCCTCGTTCGGCTACAACACCGTCGAGGGCTACGTGGAGGAGGACGTGGTGGAGGCCATGGAGGGCGTGGTCGCGGAGCAGCTCGGCGTCGGGCGCCCGGATCAGGCTGGCTACTGGCGCGAGCACGACGGCGGCATGCACGTGCTCGCCGCCGCGCTCTACGTCGAGCTCCGGCGCGCCGAGGCGGCCGCGGGCGGCCCGGTGGTGGTCCCGGCGTTCCTGGTGGACGCGGTGCGACGCGGCGACCTCACCGGCGAGCGGCTGGCGCGCACGGTCGAGGCGTTCCTGGGGCCCGGCGCGCTGGCCGGGGCGGCGCCGACGGCGGGACGGTGATCCGCCGCCGGCGCGCTCGGGCCTCAGCGCGACTCGTACGCGCCCAGGTCGTACCCGGCGCCGCGCGGGCGCGCCGACAGCTGGTAGTCGAGCCCGGCGTCGCGGAGGGCCGCGCCGGCGTCCACGGCCGGCGAGCCGGAGCCGAGCGAGAAGTCGCCCCCGGCGGCGTTCGCGAACCCTGGCGAGGAGGTGGCGAGGTTGTGGTCGGCCGCCCACCCGGCGCCGCCCGCGCCCTGGATCAGGGAGACGCTCGAGAGCGTGGCCGCGCCGTACAGGTTGTTGCGGACGCGCAGGTTCGTGACGCTCGAGTTCGTCTGCAGCAGCCCGGAGCCCGAGCCGGCGGTGCCGTCGTACACGGTGTTGTTGTAGATGCGGACGTCGTCCGGGGCGGGGACGCCGGTGTTGCGCTGCGCCCAGAGCACCGACACCGCCGAGGCGGCCGTGTCGTCGAACACGTTGTTCCGCACCATGACGTGGCTCGCCTCGCTCTCGATGTCCGCGACCAGCGACGCCGAGCCGCCGAAGCGGTTGCGCTCGAAGACGACGTGCGACACCGGGCTGCTCTCGGACAGGGCCGAGCTCGGCGAGCCCATCGAGACGGTCCACTGCGACGTGCCGCTCGCCTGGAAGAAGTTGTCGCTGATGGACACCCAGCGCGTCTCCGGGCGGCCGTCGTTGACGACCGGCCCGTGCAGCTTCAGGGCGTGACGCTGCCCGCCCGGCCGCAGCAGCGCGTTGTTGGAGATCACGCCCTTGTGCGCCTGCCACACGCGGCAGACGTGGGTCTGGACGGGGTCGCTCACGACGTTGCCGAGCAGGGCGATCCTGCGTCCGCCGAGGTACATGCCGTAGCCGCCGTTGCCGGGGGACTCGCTGTCCACGACGAACATGCCGTCGTGCGGCGTCGCGTAGATCGGCGTCCAGTCACCCCAGCCGATCCCCACGTACCAGTTGGACGCGCGCAGGCGCAGCACGAGCAGGTTCACGCCCTGGTGAGAGACGTCCGGACCGACCGGACCGGTTCCGGTCGAGAGGCTCGGCCCGCGCATGTCGAGGTCCATGATGCGCCAGTCGGCGCCGGTGCCCCGCGGGCTGAAGACGTTCACGTCCCCGAGCTCGGCCACCGTGAAGATCGGGCGGTTGCCGCTCCCGTACGCGCCGATGATGCCGGGGCCCGGCTTGGTGATGGCATACGCGGCGGACACGGGGAAGGTGTCCCCGCGGCGGAACAGCACCCTCACCGGCCCGGAGGTCGCCAGGGCGACCGACATGGCGCGCGCGACGGTGCGGAGCGGGGTCGCCTCGGAGGTGCCCGCCGCGGAGTCGTTGCCGCTCGCGGCCACGTAGTAGGTGGTGCCGGCGAACGCGGTCACGGTGATGGTCTGGACGTAGGTGCGGACCGTCCCGGTGGTGTCGGCCTGGCTCAGCGAGACCGTGTACGTCCCGGGCGTCTCGTACACGTGGGCGGCGGTGTAGCCGGTGGCCTGGTCCTTCGAGGCGCCGGTCGCGTTCCAGGTCCCGGAGCCCGGATCCCCGAAGCTCCAGCTGTACTGGGTCCCCTCGAGGTCGGACGGCTGGTACACGCCGCTGCTCCAGGCGAACGGCGCGGCGGTGCCGGAGGCGCTGGTGTTCACGGCGTCGAAGAAGACCGCCAGCGGCGCGACGCCCGACGTCCGGTGCGCGGTGGTCATCGGCGTGCCGGTGGGGGTGCCGCCGGTCCCGCCGGTGCTCGTCGTGATCGTGTACGCGGCGGACGCGACCGTGCTGGGCGAGTACCCGGTCCCGGAGCAGATCGCGTTGAGCGTGCCGGTGGCGCTGAACGTGGCGGTGGCGCTCTGGGGCGAGGAGGTGGTGGGCGCGCTCCCGTCGGTGGTGCGGTACGGGACGGTGCCCGCGGTCGGGCAGGTGATGGTGGCCGTGACGCTGCTCGCGTAGGTGCCCGCTGCCGGGTTGATGGACGGCTGCGCGGCGACCGGCGCGGGCGGGGGCGGCGTCGGGGTGGAGGTCGCGGTCGCGGGCAGGACCTCGACGGCGATCATGTTCCAGTCCGCGGTGGAAGGGGCGGAGGTGCCGATGCGGAAGGAACCGGCGGCGGCGGTGGTGGCGCGCTCGACCCAGTAGTCGTTGAGGGCGGGGTCGGAGCGCTCGTCGACGAGGGTGGGGGTGGTGGTGGCGGCGAGGGTGCGGCGGGTGGTGCTGTACCAGTCCTCGCCGACGGCGAGGATCCAGGAGCCGGCGGCGGTGGCGTTCACGGTGAGGGAGGCGGCGGTGCCCGAGCCGCCGCCGGCGGTGACGGCGCCGAGGGTCTGGCTGGCGCCGGCGATGGCGACGACGGAGATGTAGGCCTGGTTGCCGCCGGTCTCGGTGACGGTGGTGGTGACGCCGGTGAGGGCGGCCGACGGGGTGCCGCGGTAGACGGCGACTGCGCCGTTCCGGGTATTGGCGATGGAGCCGACGCGGGTCCAGGCGAGGGTGCCGCCGGTGACGGAGCGGTTGGCCACGGAGAAGCCGGCGTTGCCGGCGGGCGCGTCGGAGGCGACGAAGGCGAGGACCACGTCGCTGGCGGCGAGGGCGTAGGTGGGCGTCGTGGCGGTGCGGGTGCCGTTCGTCTCCGTTGCGACCGGGAAGCCCGCCTTCACGCCGGTGGGCGCGGGCGGGGGCGGCGTCGGGGTGGAGGTCGCGGTCGCGGGCAGGACCTCGACGGCGATCATGTTCCAGTCCGCGGTGGAAGGGGCGGAGGTGCCGATGCGGAAGGAACCGGCGGCGGCGGTGGTGGCGCGCTCGACCCAGTAGTCGTTGAGGGCGGGGTCGGAGCGCTCGTCGACGAGGGTGGGGGTGGTGGTGGCGGCGAGGGTGCGGCGGGTGGTGCTGTACCAGTCCTCGCCGACGGCGAGGATCCAGGAGCCGGCGGCGGTGGCGTTCACGGTGAGGGAGGCGGCGGTGCCCGAGCCGCCGCCGGCGGTGACGGCGCCGAGGGTCTGGCTGGCGCCGGCGATGGCGACGACGGAGATGTAGGCCTGGTTGCCGCCGGTCTCGGTGACGGTGGTGGTGACGCCGGTGAGGGCGGCCGACGGGGTGCCGCGGTAGACGGCGACTGCGCCGTTCCGGGTATTGGCGATGGAGCCGACGCGGGTCCAGGCGAGGGTGCCGCCGGTGACGGAGCGGTTGGCCACGGAGAAGCCGGCGTTGCCGGCGGGCGCGTCGGAGGCGACGAAGGCGAGGACCACGTCGCCGGCGGCGACGGCGTAGGTAGGCGTCGTGGCGGTGCGGGTGCCGTTCGTCTTGGCCCCGATCGGGAAGCCGGGCTGTACCGCCAGGGTGGCGGCGGTCGCCGCGGCGGGGTCGGCCGCCACGCCGTCACCGTCGCTGTCCGTCATGTCGGTCGGCCCACCACATCCCGTGACGATCAGCAGCGCTGCCGCAAGCCCGCACCATCCGTGTCGCATCTTCACCTCCGCGATATCGCGTCCCATGTTCGCGGGACACCCTCGCATGGTGTCGATGTGCCCGATCAAGCGACGGCGTGGGCCCGTGTGCCGCCGTGTGCCGCCCCGGCGTACGTTTTGCGGACGCACGGTTCGCGCGCGCGGACGGTGCGTCTGGGGCGAGCGGCAGCCACCGGGGCGTCGCGGACCTGTGACGCGGTGCTCGTGGAGGCGGCGGGACCCGGTCGCGCCAGCCCCGGGAGACCGGGCCCGAGCGTGCCACCGGGAGACGAAGGGGGCCTACCGGGTCGAACGACGCGGGTCGGCCTCGACGCCACGGTCACCGCGTCTCACGCCGGCGCGGCCGGGACGACCCGCGGGGCGCGGTGGTCCTCGAGGGCAAGAGGCGGTGGTCCGCTGTGAGCCGCGGGGCGACCGGGGGTCGACGGATCGGTACCGTTCCCCGCTGCCTCGGCGCTTCCCTGCTAGCGCACCGCGCCCGAGCCGGCGCCGTCCTTCGTTCGCGTGTCCACCGCGACCCAGTTCACCTCCCAGGTCTTGCCGCCGTCCACGGAGAAGGCCTGCTCGAAGCGGCACGAGTCCGCGGTGACGTCGGAGATCACGAACCGGACCAGGACGGACCGGCCGTCCATCGTCTCCATCGAGTAGAACTCGCCGCGTCCGTTCCGGAACTCGCCCACCGCGGGCGGGCCGAGCGTCCCGCCGCGGACGCTCGCGACGCTCAGGCTCCACTGGCGCGCCTCGGGGTTGTACAGGCGCAGGCTGAGGAGCTCGATCCGGCCCGCGGGGCCGGTGACGTCCAGCTCGACCAGGTTGGCGCGGCCGCCCCACACCTTCCTGACGGCGGTGGTGCCCTCGTACTCGAGCCACGTGGTCGAGCCGGTGAGCGGGGCCTTCAGGCGCTTCACCCGCGTCTTCCAGGTCCCGATCTCGAAGTCGAAGTCGTGCGACCCGTCCCGCTCCGCCGTGGGTGCGCGCGCGGCGGCGGCAGGCGGAGCGCGGCCGGTCTCGGCGATGGCCGGGAGGGAAGGAGCGACGGCCGCCAGTCCGAACGCGATCAGCCTGGCCCGTGCATGCGTGAGCGGGTGCATCGTCTCCCCCTCCGGGTCGTCCAGGCCGCCCGCGTGATGCGAGGGCCGGCGATCGGCGGAACGGAGCGACCCGATAACCCCGGCGCGCCGCTCGCGCACGCCAACTTCACGACACGTGTGGGTTCGCCATCAGCGGCGCGCGCGCGGGGATCACGGCGCCGGCCGCGGCGCGCTCCGTGAAGGGGCCTCGCGCCGCCGCCTCCTGCGGGCCCTGTCCTGGAGGCGGGCCGCGGGGGCGGCGCTCCCGGACGAAGGCCTCGCCGTGGTGCCTCGAAGCCGCCTCCCACGGACCCGGTTCGCAGCGCGGACGCCCTCGCCCGCGACCGCGACGGTCAGCGCAGGCGCAGCACGCGACGATCACCTCTCGCGCGCGGAACCAGCCGGTGCGCGCGGCGAGCATGTCCGAGGCCGCACGTCGCGTCAGCGATACGTGCGGCCTCGTTTGCGAGCGCGCCAGGTGCATCGGACGCCATCCGCGCGCGTCCTGCGATCGAAGTCGCGCGCCGAGCATTCCTTCGCCACGTCGCGAGAGCGGGCGAGGGCGGGAGCGCACACGAGGACCCGCCCCCACGGCCCCCGGCTTCGAGAGGAGGTGCTCGCGTGTTCGCCCATGGCGCGGTGACACGCGCGGAGCGCTGCGGGAGACGGGCGCTGGAGGAGGCCAAGTCCAGCGGGTGACTGCGAGATTACTGAGTGACCCCACGGGGATTCGAACCCCGGTTACAGCCTTGAAAGGGCCGTGTCCTGGGCCTCTAGACGATGGGGTCGCGCGGTCTAGTACCCGACCCTTGGGCTCATGTAAAGGGTCGCGTTTCCCGGACGGGGCGGCGGCCGACTGCGCGGGATCAAGGCGCGCGGCCGGCCGCGCCGGTGGGCTGCGGCGCGGCGCGTGGACCGGGCGCGGGCGCCTGGTACACCGTCCCGCGGACCCAGTCCCAGAGCGGCACGGTCACGTTGAAGTTCCAGCGGTGCATGAGGTGCGGCGCGTGGTGGAGCTGGTGGTGCCGCCGCAGCGTGCGGACGAGCGCGGTCCGCGCCAGCCACCGGTCCTGGGGCAGGTGGTAGGCGAGGTGGAGCCACTCGTAGGAGAGCACGTAGAGCACCACGCTCGCGACCCACAGCGCGGCCAGGTTGGGCTGGCGGAGCCAGACGAAGGCGAGCGTGAGCGGCGAGGTGACGGCGAGGATGGCGAGCAGGCCGTAGGCCGGGAGCAGCACCAGCTTCAGCTCTCGCCAGTCGCGCAGGGCCATGTCGTCGGCGACGTACACCGCGTGGTGCTGCGGCGTGTGGCGAACGTAGAACACCTCGGCGAAGCGCAGCCGCCGGTGCAGCATCCCGCGGTGCGCGGTCCACTCGACGGCGTTGCCGAACACGAGGAAGGCCGGAACGGCGGCGACCTGCCACGCCCCGAGGCCCGCGATGCGCGAGAGCGCGAACGCGGCGATGGCGAGGCCCGCCACCGTCGGGAAGAGCAGGTGCACCCAGGGCGAGTAATGCCGCGGGATCCGGGAGAGCAGCTCGGCGCGGAGCTCCGAACGAGAGGCCTGGGTCATGATCCGCGTCTCCGGGTCGCCGGCGGCGCCGGCAGGGCCGCGAAAAGTTAGGGGCGCGGGCGCCCGAGTCGCAACTGAACGCTGGCGCCCCGCAAGGAGCCCGTCTGTCACGCGCGGTCATGACGCAGCGCGGCGGTGTCCCGGGCCGGGAGCGCCGCCGCGCTGGATCGTCCGTCTGCGCCCGATGCTAGGCCGCGGGCGCCTCCTCGAACAGCCACGTCGTCAGGTACCGCTCGCCGGTGTCGGGCAGCACCACCACGATGAGCTTGCCCGCGTTCTCGGGCCGCCGTGCCAGCTCGCGCGCCGCCCAGGCCGCGCCGCCGCAGGAGATGCCGGACAGGATGCCTTCCTCGCGCGTGAGCCGGCGCCCGAAGTCGCCGGCGTCGGCGTTCTGGACCGTGATCACCTCGTCGATGAGCGAGGTGTCGAGCACCTTCGGCACGAAGCCCGGCCCCCAGCCCTGGATCTTGTGCGGCCCCGGCTTGCCGCCGGAGATCACCGGCGAGTCGGCAGGCTCGGCGGCCACGATGCGGAGCGACGGCTTGCGTGCCTTCAGCACCTGGGCGACGCCGGTGAGCGTCCCGCCGGTGCCGGTCCCGGCGACGACGATGTCCACCTTGCCGTCGGTGTCGCGCCAGATCTCCTCCGCGGTGGTGCGGCGGTGGATCTCGGGGTTGGCCGGGTTCTCGAACTGCTGGAGGATGAGGTGCCGCGGATCCTCGGCCGCGAGCGCCTGCGCCTTCGCGATGGCGCCCTTCATGCCCTCGGCGCCCGGCGTGAGCACCAGCTTCGCGCCGAACGCGGCCAGCAGCCGCCGCCGCTCCAGGCTCATGCTGTCGGGCATCGTCAGGACGAGCTTGTAGCCCTTGGCCGCGGCCGCGAACGCCAGGCCGACGCCGGTGTTGCCGCTGGTCGGCTCGAGCAGGATGGTGTCCGGCTTGATCTTCCCGTCGCGCTCGGCCGCCTCGATCATCGCCACGCCGATGCGGTCCTTCACGCTGGAGGCGGGGTTGAAGCTCTCCAGCTTCGCCACCACGGTCGCCCGGGCGCCGTCGGTGATCCGGTTGAGCCGCACCAGCGGCGTGTTTCCGATGAGCTTCGTGACGTCGTCCGCGATCCGCATGCGCCCTCGCTCCCGCCGGACGTCCGGCGGATTCCGTTATAGCGGACATCCTTAGAAGCGGACGCGCCTCCTGTCAAGCGGACGCGACGGCGGTCGCCGCCGGGAGGGGCGGCCGGACGCCTGCGCGCCGTTGAGACGCGGTCGCGAGCGCGGGTGCGCACCTCACGCACGGTCAAACGCTCCCTGACGGGGACCCGCGTGGCCGGGCCTTGCTGATCGAGGTCAATCCCGCGAGCGTGCGACAGGGCTGCCGCCGCGCCCGAACCTCATGGACCTCGCCACCCTCTGGATCGTCTCCGGCTCCCTCGCCAGCGTCGGCCTGCTCGCGGGCGGCCACCTCGGCCGGCGCTGGGCCCGCGAGCGCCGCGACGCGGCCGAGCTCGAGGCGAAGCGCGCCCGCGGCCAGCACCTGGCCCGCTCGCTCCACCCGATCATCGATCCGAACGTCTGCATCGGCAGCCTCTCCTGCCTGCGCGCGTGCCCGGAGGGCGACATCCTCGGCATCGTGGACGGCGCCGCGAAGCTGGTGCACGCCGACCACTGCATCGGCCACGGGCGCTGCGCCGCCGAGTGCCCGGTCGGCGCGATCCGGCTGGTGTTCGGCACCGCCGAGCGCGGCGTGGACCTGCCCGAGGTCGACGCGTTCTTCGAGTCCTCCCGGCCCGGCGTGCACGTCGTCGGCGAGCTGGGCGGGATGGGGCTCATCAAGAACGCGATCCAGCAGGGGCTCCAGGTGGCGGAGCGGCTGGCCGAGACCGCGTCGCGGCAGGCGCCGGTCGCGGTGGTGGGCGCCGGTCCGGCCGGCATCGCGACCGCGCTCGGCCTGAAGGCGCGCGGCGTCCCGTTCCGCCTCCTCGAGCAGGGCACCATGGGCGGGTCGATCGCCCATTATCCGCGCAAGAAGGTGGCGATGACCGAGCCGGTGGAGCTGCCGCTGGTGGGCCGGTTCGGGAAGCGCCTCATCAGCAAGGAGGAGCTGCTCGCGTCGTGGCAGCGCGTGCTCGCGAAGGCCGGCATCCCGGTGGAGGAGGGCGTCAAGGTCACCGGCCTCGACGGCGAGGACGGCCGCTTCGAGCTTCGCACCGAGCGCGGCACGGTGCAGGCGTCGAAGGTGGTGCTGGCGGTCGGGCGCCGCGGCACGCCGCGGCGGCTGGGCGTGCCCGGGGAGGAGCAGGAGAAGGTCCTGTACGGCCTGCTCGACCCGGAGGCGTTCGACGGCAACCGCGTGCTGGTGGTGGGTGGCGGAGACTCGGCGCTCGAGGCGGCCATCCAGCTCGCCACCGAGTCGAGCGCGGAGGTGACGCTCTCGTACCGCGGCGCCGAGCTGGCGCGCTGCCGCGAGGCGAACCGCGCGCGGCTCCAGGAGCTCGCCGCGGCGCGCCGCGTGCGCGTGCTGCTCGGCTCGCAGGTGACGGCCATCCGCCCGCGCCAGGTGGTCCTCGAAGTGGGCGGGCGCGCCGCCACGCTGGAGAACGACTTCGTGGTGGTGAACGTCGGGGGCGAGCTGCCGGTGGAGCTGCTCTCGAAGGCGGGCGTGGCGCTGCGGCGCTACCACGGCGAGGCGCCCGGACAGGTCCACCGGCCCGCGCGCCCGCGGCCCGCCGCACCCGGCGCCGCCGGCGCCCGGCCCGCCGCCGGCGCGTCGCGCACCGCGGCCGGACGGCGCCGCCGCCGCGCCTTCCACGCCGCCTACGCGCTCGCCGGCCTGGTGATCCTGGCGGTGCTGGCGTGGAAGGGGCGCGAGTACTACCCGCTGGCGCGGGTGGAGCGCCTCCGATCGCCGCTCCACCCCTCGATGAAGCCCGCCGGGCCATGGGGCCACGGCGTCGGCATCGCGGCGACGCTGTTCATGCTCTCGAACTTCCTCTACGCGGTCCGCAAGCGCTGGAAGCGCTTCGCGCCGCTGGGGAGCATCCGCGGCTGGCTCGACTTCCACGTGTTCGTGGGCTTCATGAGCCCGCTCGTCATCGCGTTCCACGCCGCGTTCCAGTCGAACAACCTGCTCGCCACCGGCACGGCGGGCGCGCTCTGCATCGTGGTGGGCACCGGGATCGTCGGCCGGTTCATCTACGGCGCGGTCCCGTCGGACGGGGGGAAGGCGGTGGAGCTGGCCGACCTGCTGGCGCGCTTCGAGCGCTCCCGCGCCGCGCTCGGCCCGCTGCTGCAGGAGGCCGGTGCGCCGGCCCGCGCGCTCCTCGACCGCGCCACCGCGCCGGTCCGCGCCGGCTCGCTGGCGCTGCTGTTCGTGCGCATGCCGGCGGAGTCGCTCCTGCTCCGGCTGCGGCTGCTGCGGGTGCGCGGAAGCTTCCGCGGCACCGGCCACCACGCCGAGTTCCGGGCGACGCTGGTCGCGCTGGCCCGGCTGCGCTGGCAGATCCGCTTCTACGCCTCGCTGAAGCGACTGCTCCGCGGCTGGCGCGTGTTCCACGCCTCCCTGGCCGGGTTCCTGGTCCTCGTCATCGCCGCGCACATCGGCGTCTCCCTCTACCTCGGCTACGGGCTCCTCCACCGGTGAAACCCTCGACCGCAGCGCTCCTCGCGTCGCTCGCGCTGGCCACCCCGGCGGCCGCCGACGTGTTCTCGCCCGGCCCGCTCTCCCGCCCCCACCGCGACCTGGAGGGCCTCCAGAGCTGCACGAAGTGCCACCTCGCCGGGCAGCAGCTCTCGGCGGACACCTGCCTCGCCTGCCACACCGAGCTGAAGGACCGCGTCGCGCGCGGCCAGGGGTTCCACGGCCGGATCCCCGCGGCGGAGCGCGCCTGCGAGAAGTGCCACCACGAGCACCAGGGCCGCGACTTCGCGCTGGTGGACTGGGGGCCGGGCGGGAAGAAGGGCTTCGACCACGCCCGCGCCGGGCTCGAGCTGCGCGGCAAGCACCGGCGGGTGGACTGCGCCCGCTGCCACGACCCGCGCCTCGTGGCGGACCCGGCGGTGGCCGAGATGCTGCGCAAGCAGCCGGAGCGCCGGACCAGCCTGGGCGCGCCGCAGCGCTGCGCCGCCTGCCACTTCGACGAGCACCGGGGCCAGCTCGGTCCCGACTGCGCGCGCTGCCACGGCGAGGACGCCTGGAAGCCGGCGGCGCGCTTCGACCACGCGCGCACCGCCTACCGGCTCGACGGCAAGCACGTGCGGGTGGCCTGCGCGAAGTGCCACGCGGACGTGGTGGAGGCCGCCGGCGCGCCCGGCCCCGGCATGACGCCGCCGGTCCGGTCGGCGGCGACCGCGCGCTACAAGGGCGTGCCGTTCCAGGCGTGCACCGACTGCCACAAGGATCCACACCAGGACCGGCTCGGCCAGGCCTGCGCGAGCTGCCACGTCACCGCCGACTGGAAGCAGGTGACCGGGCTCGGCGCGAAGCGCGCCTTCCACGAGAAGACGCGCTACCCGCTGCGCGGCGCGCACGCGACGGTGGCGTGCGAGGCGTGCCACGGCCCGTGGCCGGGCGAGAAGGCGCGGTACAAGGGGATCGCGTTCGCGCGCTGCACCGACTGCCACGCCGACGCGCACGTGGGCCAGCTCGCCCGCGCCGCGCCGCCCGGCGGCGGGGCCCCGCGGCCCGCCTCGACGGCCGGCGCCGCGGCCGGGGCGGCCGATCCGCGCGCCTGCGACCGCTGCCACGGCGTGGACCGGTTCCTCCCGGCACGGTTCGAGCCGGAGGACCACGATCGCACCGCCTACCGGCTGGAGGGCGCCCACCGCGCGGTGGCGTGCGCGCTGTGCCACCCGAAGGACGCGCGCCTCGCCGCGAAGGTGCCGGCGCGGGTCCGGGAGGAGCTCGGACGCCACCGCCGGCCGGTGACGGTGAGCCTCGCGGCGCTGGATCTGCAGCGCCCCTCCGACTGCCGCAGCTGCCACAAGGACCCGCACGGCCGCCAGTTCGAGGCGCGCACGCGCGCCGAGGGCTGCACCGCCTGCCACGGGCTCGACTCCTTCCGCAAGGTGCGCTTCGACCACGCCCGCGACGCCCGGTTCCCGCTCACGGGCAAGCACGAGCGGACCGCCTGCGGCTCGTGCCACGCGCCGGACGCCGCGGGCGTGGTGCGCTGGCGCGGCGTGCCGCAGGCGTGCGCCGGCTGCCACGCCGACGCGCACGCCGGCCAGCTCGCGGTGAAGGGGCAGGGGACCGACTGCGCCCGCTGCCACGAGACGGCCGGCTGGAAGGCGCCGGCGCCGCTCCGCTTCGTGCACCAGAAGCCGTTCACCGCGTTCACGCTCGACGGCAAGCACCGCGCGCTCGCCTGCGAGAAGTGCCACCCCGCGGTGCAGGTGGACGGGACGGCGGTGCGCCGCTACCGCCCGCTCCCCGTGAAGTGCCAGGGCTGCCACGCCGACTTCCACCAGGGCGCATTCCGGGGGTACGTGCCGTGATCGCCACCGCTCCGCGCCTCGCGCTCGCCCTCGCCGCCTCGGCGGCCCTCGCGGGCGCCGCCGCCCGCGCCACGGCGGCGCCTCCGGGCGCGCCCCCGACCGCGCCCCCGGCGCGCGCCGACCTCGCCGCGCCGCGGCCCGGCCCCGGCGCCCACGGCGGGGACACCGACTGCGGCGCCTGCCACACCGCGGACGGCTGGAAGGCGGTGACGTTCGCGCACGAGCGCACCGGGTTCCCGCTCGACGGGCGGCACCGCGACGCGCAGTGCCGCGCCTGCCACGCGGGCGGCACCTTCGCCGACCCGGTGCCGCGCGCCTGCGCCGCCTGCCACCGCGACGTCCACGGCGGCCGGCTCGGGCCGCGCTGCGCGAGCTGCCACGACCCGACCGCCTGGTCCACCCCGACGTTCGGGCCCGAGGCGCACCGCCGCACCGCGTTCCCGCTCACGGGCCGCCACGCGCTGGTGGCGTGCGAGTCCTGTCACGGCGACCGCCGCGACCGCGCCTTCGCCCGGCCCACGTCGCGCTGCATCGCCTGCCACGAGGCCGACTGGGCCCGCGCCGGCTCCGCCGCGGCCGCCGTGAACCACGACCTGGCCGGCTTCCCGCAGGACTGCCGCGGCTGCCACGGCGCCTGGCGGTTCTCGCCCGCCGGGCTGCCCGCGCACGAGACCTGCTTCTCGATCAAGTCGGGGCCGCACGCCGGCATCCGCTGCAAGGACTGCCACGCCAGCTTCCCGGCGGTGGACTACGCGCAGCCGTTCACCTGCGCGACCGACACCGCCGACTGCCTGCGCTGCCACGGGAACGTCGCGGGCGAGCACGACGGCGTGGCGGGCTTCCAGCTCGTGAACCGCAAGTGCTACGAGTGCCACCGCTTCTCGGCGGCGTTCGGGGGCCTGCACGGAACCGGGGTGCCGAGATGAGGAGCCTTCCGACCATCGCCGCCGCGGCCGCTTCGCTGGCCCTCGCGTGCAGCCAGGGCGGCGACGCCGCGCCGTCCCTCACCATGCCGTCGCGCGCGGGCCACGCCCAGCGCTGGTTCCCGATCGTGGCGGGCACGCCGCACGCGACGGCCACCTGCGACGACTGCCACGGCGCGTTCGACACGTTCGCGAAGTTCGACTGCATCCACTGCCACACCGGCGACCATGCCGACGAGGCGGCGCTGACCACCCGGCACGGCGCCGTGCCGGGCTTCCAGTTCGCGAGCGAGGCCTGCTACGGCTGCCACCAGTCCGGGGTGGGCGTGGATCACGCGAAGCTGTTCCCGATCGTCGCCGGGACGGCCCACGCCACCGCGGGCTGCGCCGAGTGCCACGTGGACCCGGCGAACCGGAGGACCCTCGGGTGCGCCGGCTGCCACGATCACGAGCAGGCCGCCATGGCGACCGCGCACGCGGCGGTGCCGGACTACGCGTTCGACTCGGCGCGCTGCGTCCGCTGCCACGCCGAGGCGCAGGTGGACCGCGTGGCGGCGCACCTGCCGTTCGGGATCGCGCCCGGCCTGAAGCACTCGGGGAGCCGCGCCGCCTGCCTCACCTGCCACCCGGCCACCCGCGCGGACAAGGCCTGGGCGGCGGACTTCGCGGTGAAGGACTGCCTGGTGTGCCACGGCGACACGGAGACGACGTCCCACCACACCCAGATCTCCGGCTACGCCTGGGCCACCGAGGCGTGCATCCGCTGCCATCCGACGGGGGTGAACTGATGCCCGGCGCCCTCGCCGTCGCGCTCGCCGCGCTCGCTGCGCTCGCCGCGGCCCCCGCGG
The DNA here is from genome assembly GCF_000022145.1 of Anaeromyxobacter dehalogenans 2CP-1. Lineage (NCBI taxonomy): Bacteria > Pseudomonadati > Myxococcota > Myxococcia > Myxococcales > Anaeromyxobacteraceae > Anaeromyxobacter > Anaeromyxobacter dehalogenans. Next base: position 3,148,683 of record NC_011891.1, on the reverse strand, counting down.
CCGCTCCCGCGAAGCAGCGCCCGCGGCGGCCGGTGCGCGCCGTCTCGACGCCGGCGGCGCCGGTGGCCCGCTCGCCGTCCGCCGAGGACGGGCCCCCCGCGCCGGCGCGCCGGGCGGATCGCCCCCGCGGCACCGGGCAGGTCGCCTACGCCACCGCCTCGCGCGCCTACCTCGACGCGGGCGCCGAGGACGGGCTCGCGGCGGGCGCGGTGCTCGAGCTCCGGCGCAGCGGCGCGCCGGCCGGGCGGTGCACGGTCGAGTCGCTCGCGCCGCACCACGCGGCGTGCGCCGGCACCGGGCTGCGCGCCGGGGACACGTTCCGGTTCGAGCCCGCGGCGCTCGCCGCCGAGGCGAAACAGCTCCCGCCGCCGCCCGGCGATGCGGAGCTGGCCCGGCGCCTGGCGGTCGTCACCGCCGCGGCGGTCCCGCAGGTCGAGTTCCGCGCCGCGCCCGGCGCCGCGTCGGCCCCGGTGCCTCGCAGCCGCACGGCGGAGGTGGGCGCGTCGTACCAGGCGTGGACCGCCTCCACCGCCGGCACCTCGGACCGCGCCGCCATCGACCTCGCCATCCGGGAGGCGGAGCTCGCGCCCTGGCTGACGCTCGACGTGGACGCCCGCGCGGAGCGCTGGCTGCGCCGCGACGCGCCGCGGTTCCGTCCGCGGGACGACACCCAGCTCTACCTCTGGCAGGCGCAGCTCACCGCCACCCCCGGCGACGCGCTGCGCCTCTCCGCCGGGCGCGTGCTGCCCTGGGCCATCCCCGGGGCGACCGTGTTCGACGGCGGCCTGGCCGGCGTGCGCGGGCGGCTGCTCGGCGCGCGCGCCGAGGGCGGCGTGTTCGGCGGGGCGGTGCCCGAGCCCGACACCACCGGGCCCACCACGCGCCGCGCCACCGGCGGCGCGTACTGGATCCTGGACGGCGCGCTCGGCCGCGGCGCCTCCTGGCGGCAGGAGGGGCGCATCGCCATGGTGCGCACGCCGGAGCTGGGGACGCGCGCGGAGGGCTCGCTCACCGGCCGCGTGTTCCTGCGCCGCCTGGACCTCTCGGCCGAGGCGCACGTGGGCGGCGGCGGCAACCGCGGCGGCACCGACCTGGACGCGGCCCGGGTGGACGCGAGCCTCCGGCCGGTGGACGGGCTGCTCCTCGGCGGGAGCTTCCGGCACGCCGGGCTCGCCTGGCCGCAGACGTTCGACCCGGCGGCGTTCCCCGGGCGCGCGCGCGCGGCGGACGGGTTCGTGAGCTGGGACCCGGTGCGCTGGCTGCGGGTGGGCGGCACCGGGGGCTTCTCGCGCGACCGGTCGAGCGGGCTGGAGCGGCGCTGGGTCGGGCCGGAGCTGGGCCTGCCCCGGCTCCTGGGCGCGAGCGGCGGCCTGACGCTGGGATACCTGGAGGAGTCGGGCTGGCTGGACGGCCGGAGCGCGTACGCGCAGCTGCTGTGGCGGCCGCTCCAGGCGCTCCGGCTGGTGGGGCGCGCGAGCTGGTCGCACGACGCGGCGTTCGGCGTCGACCGCGACGAGGTCGGCGTGCTCGCCAGCGCGACCGCGGACCTGGGCCGCCACCTCGGGCTGCGGATCAGCCTGGCGGGCCGCGGCGCGTTCGATCCGGCCGCGGAGGAGGGCGGGAGCATGCCCTACGGGATGACGGGGTTCGCGACGATCTTCGCCGCGTACTGACCGCCGGCGCGCGCGGCGCCGGCCTTGCAGCGCGCCGTGGCATGCGCCGATCCGCCCGCACGCGTCCCGCCGCCGTCCTCGCCGCGCTCGCCCTCGCGCCGGGCTGCGCGCCGCCCCCGCTCGACGCTGCGCCGCCGGGGACGGCGGGCGAGCGGGTCCGGATCGTCAGCTGGAACGTCCACGACCTGTTCGACGATGTCGATCGGCTCGAGCCGCCCGGCGCGCTCGACACCGTCGCGACCGCGGACGAGGTCGAGGCGAAGCTGGCGCGGGTCACGGCGGTGCTGGCGCGGCTGGACGCCGACCTGGTGCTGCTCCAGGAGGTCGAGACCGCCGCGCTGGCCGGGGCGCTGGCGGCGCGGGCGGGGTACGCGGAGGCGCGGCTGGTGGAGGGGAACGATCCGCGCGGCATCGACGTCGCGGTCCTCTCGCGGCTGCCGCTGCGCGCCTACGTCAGCCACCGGGACGAGCGGGACGCCTCGGGCCGGCCGCTGTTCCCGCGCGACTGCGTGGAGGCGCACGCGGCGCTCCCGGACGGCGGGACGCTGGCGCTGGTGGGCAGCCACCTCAGCTCGGCGCTCTCCGACGACGGGACGCGCCGCGCGGAGCAGGCGGCCCGCCTGCGCGAGGTCGCGGACGGGCTGCTCCGCGCCGGCGCGCGGGTGGTCGCGGGCGGCGACCTGAACGACGAGGCCGGGTCGACCGCGCTCGCCCCGCTGCTCGGCGACGGCGGCTGGATCGATCCGGCCGCGGCGTTGCCGCCGGAGGCGCGGTGGACCTGGTCCGGCGGAGCGGCCCGCGCCGCGCTCGATCACCTGGCCATCCCGCGGGCGGACGCAGGCTCGGTGGTACAGGCGGCGATCGCGGGAGGGCCGGACGTGCAGGCGGCCTCGGATCACCGGCCGGTGGTGCTGGACCTGTGGCTGCAGTAGGGCCGGGAGACGCAGGGGTTCCACCGTGTCGCCTGGGTCCAGACATTTCGGCGGGGGGTGGCGCATGGCCAGCGATCGGCGTCCGGACGATCCGAGGGTTCCGGAGGTGGTGGAGGGGCTCGCCGGCGGGCCCGGGCCGGCTCCGCCCGGCGTGGACGATGGGACGCCGCACCCCGGGGCCGAACCGCCCGGGCGGGCGCCCGAGCCGGACGCGCAGCGAACCGTGACCGATGCCGCGGAGCGGAGCGCCGGCACGCGGAAGGCGCACGTCGACGAGGCGCGGCGCGCCCATCAGGCGCGCGAGGGAGAGAAGGGCGACAAGGGCGAGGGCGGCGAGCCGGCGCACGAGCCGCAGGCGCCGCGCGGCGCGGGCGAGCGCGAGGGCGGGGGAGGCACGCGGCGGTGAGGCGGGACCTGGCGGGGAAGGTCGCGGTGGTGACGGGGGCGTCGGCGGGCGTGGGGCGCGCGCGGTGGCGCGCGAGCTGGGGCGGGCGCGGATGCGCGTGGCGCTGATCGCGCGCAACGCCGAGGCCCTCGAGAACGCCGCCCGCGAGATCCGCGGCGCGGGCGGCGAGGCCATCGCCGTGGTGGCCGACGTCTCGGACGCCGGCGCGGTGGACGCGGCCGCGGACGCGGTGGTGCGCGCGTGGGGCGGCATCGACGTGTGGGTGAACGACGCGATGGTGAGCGTGTTCGCGCCGGTGATGGAGACGACGGCGGAGGAGTACCGGCGCGTCACCGAGGTGACGTACCTCGGCTACGTCCACGGCACGCGGGCGGCGCTCCGCCACATGCTGCCGCGCAACCGGGGGCACGTCGTCCAGGTCGGGTCCGCCCTCTGCTACCGCTCCATCCCGCTGCAGAGCGCCTACTGCGCCGCGAAGGCAGCGGTCCGCGGCTTCACCGACGCGCTCCGCTGCGAGCTCGCGCACGATCGCAGCCGCGTGCGGCTCTCGATGGTGCACCTGCCGGCGGTCAACACGCCGCAGTTCGAGCTGGTCCGGACGCGCTTGCCCGGCCACCCGAAGCCGGTGCCGCCCATCTACCAGCCCGAGGTGATCGCGCGCGCGGTGCTGGCGGTGGTGCGGCGGCCGCGCCGCGAGCTGTGGGTCACGTGGAGCACGGTGCGTGCGATCCTCGGTCAGCGGACGATCCCGGGGCTGCTCGATCGCTACCTGGGCCGGATCGGCTACCGCGCGCAGCAGGCCGATCGCCCGCCCGAGCCGGGGCGGCCGGACGATCTCGATCGGCCGGTGCCGGGAGATCACGGCGCACACGGCGAGTTCTCGGCGGAGGCCCGGCGCCGCAGCGCATCGCTCTGGCTCACGCTCCACCGCCGAAGCCTGGCCGCGGGGGCGGTGCTCCTGGCCGCGGGGGCGGTGTGGGCTTCACGAAGCGTGCGTGGGGCCACCTGAAGCGGGGACGCGCCGGCGCTCGGATGGGGCGCTCGTGCGCACCGCGCTGCGAGGTCGTCTCATGGCCGTGGGTCGCCGGGTCACGCGATACCTGCGCGCCGGTTCCACCGGTATGTTCCTCGCCGAGGCTGAGGAGCGGGAGCGGACGTCCGGGACGGGGGGGTTCCCGCTCCTCAGCCAAGCTCCAGGGGGGAGCAGGACCCGCGCCAGCATGCACCTGCATGCTGGCGCGGCCGCTTTTCGGCGCCGCGCTGGCAGCCCCGGGCCGGTCCGCGTGGTATGTAGCGCCGGTCGGCTCCGCCGAACGGGGCGCTAGCTCAATGGTAGAGCAGCGGCCTTTTAAGCCGTTGGCTCAGGGTTCGAGTCCCTGGCGCCCCACTCCCGAGGGCTGCGCCCTCGCCCCGCCGCCCCGGCCTCGCCGGAGCGCGTCGGGGGTCCCGATCCCGCTCGCACCGAGGCGATCGGCCCGGCGGCGCGCGCCAGCGGCCTCCGCCCTACATCTTCCGCCCGCGGCCACATGCCTCGGACCGTCGGTTTGGGCCCGAGATCGGCCCCGGCTATCTTCGATCTCGGGCGGCGATCCCAGCGGTCGCCGGGGGGAAGCACCGATGACGCGGCAGGAGCCGGGGGAGGGCCACACCATCCACCGGGATGGCGTGTTCGACGCGTCGGCGGCGGAGGACGTGGCGCGCTGCCTCGCGTCCGCCGCGCCCGACGCGCAGGTCCGCGTCGATCTCACCCACGTGCGCGAGTTCCACGACTTCGGCGTGGCCGTGCTGGCCCGGGCGCTGGCCGCCTGCCCGGCCCGCGTGTCGGTGCGCGGCCTGCGCCAGCACCACCGGCGCCTGCTGCGCTACCTGGGCGTGACCGGGACCCCGGACGACGGGGCGAACGCCCCCGCATAGGCCGCCGGCTCACGGCTCCCGCGCCCGCACCCGCACGCCGTCGCGGAGCGCGCCGGTGGGCCGGAGCACCACCGGCGCTCCCTCTGCGAGCCCCTCGGCGATCTCCACCTCGGTGGCGGCCATCGCGCCCAGCCGGACCGGGCACAGCCGCGCCCGCCCGCCCTCGACCGCGTACACCGCCCAGCCGCGGTCGCCCCGGAACACGCTGCTCGCGGGCACGAGCAGCGCGTCCGGCCGGCGCGCCACCTCCACGCGGCCCTCGACGCGCCAGCCGTCGCCGAGCGGCGCCCACGCGCCCGCCGCGCCGGCCGGATCGACCAGCACGTTCACGCGCTGCTCCTCGACGCCGAGCGCGCTCACCTTCGTGAACGCGCTCGGCTCGACGCGGCGGACCCGGCCCGCGAGCGGCGCGTCGCCGCCCCAGGCCGTCAGCTCCACCTCCGCGCCGGGGCGCACCCGCGAGGCCTGCTCGGTGAGGAGCTCGAGCGCGACCTCGAGATCGCGCGGGTCGCCCAGCTCGAGCACGGGCGTGCCGGCGAGCACGGGACCCGGGCTCTCCTGCGCGACGCGCAGCACCACGCCGGCCACCGGCGAGGCGACCGGGACGGCGCCGCCGGCCGCGCCGCGGGGCGCGGCGAGCACGGCCTCGGCCGCGATGCGCTCCGCCCGCACCCGCCCGACCGTGGCCTGCGCGGCGTCCACCTCCTCGCGCGCAGCGCGCGCAGTGGCCTCCGCGGCGTCGTGCTCGCTCGCCGCCATGGCCGAGGCGGCGAGGAGGGCGCGGGCCCGCGCCAGGGTCCGCGCCGCGTCGGCCTCCACCACCCGGGCCCTTCGCAGCGCCGCCTCCGCCTGCGCCTCGGCGGCCGTCGCCGCCGCCGCGCGCGCCCGGGCCTCGGAGCGCGCGCGCGGGTCGAGCGGCGTCGGCGTGAGCGGGAGCACCCGGGCCACCACCGCGCCGGCGCGCACCGTGTCCCCGGCGTGGACCTCGACTCGCTCGAGCGCGCCGGTCACCGGGGCGGAGACGGCATGCCGCTCTCGCACCCGCGCCTTCCCGGTGCCCTCCACCCACTCGGCGATGGGGCCGCGGGTCGCGCGCCGGACCTCCACCTCGGCCGCACCCCTGCCGAGGACCGCCGCCGCGCCCGCCAGCGCGAGCGCCACCATCGCTCCGAGCACCATCCAGCGCCGCATCGCTCACTCCCGCGCCTTCAGCACCTCCACCAGATCCACCTTCCCGACCCAGCGCCGCGCCAGCGCCACGAGCAGCCCGCTCGCGGCGCAGACCACGCCCACCGCCCGCGCCCACGTGCCGGGCGAGATGACCACCGGCAGCCGGAACAGGTCGGACGACACCAGCCGCGAGGTGAGCGTGGCCAGCCCGAGCCCGAGGGCGCAGCCGGCCGGGATGGCCAGGAGGACCAGCACCGCCAGCTCGCCGGCCAGGATGCGCCACGCCTCGCCCGGCGTGAACCCGAGCACCTGCAGCGTGGCGAGCTCGCGCTGCCGCTCGGCGTGCGCGACCCGGGCCGCGTTGTAGATGACGCCGCCGGCGAGCACGAGCGCGAACCCGGCCAGCACCGCGACCACGCCGCCCATGAAGCGCCCGATCACCGTCTCCATCGAGCGCCGCAGCTCGTCCCCGAGCGTGACCGCCGCCACCCGGGGCCGCTCCGCCAGCCGAGCCTCCACCTGCGGGCCCGCGCCGGTCGCGAGCGCGAGCAGCGCGCCGCTGGCGCGCGGGCCGTCGCCGAGGGCGGCGTCGAGGCGCGCCCGGCTCAGCGTCGCGCTCACGCCCACGAAGTCGTCCACCAGCGCGGCCACCGGCAGCGCCAGCACCGGGCGCCGCCCCTCGTGGACCTCGGCGAGCACCGTGTCGCCCGGGCCGACGGCGAGCATGCGCGCGAGCTGCGACGAGAGCACCACGCCGGCCGGCGGCACCGGCACCTCGCGCCCGCTCGCGTCCACCAGGCGCCACAGGCGCGCGCCGGGGTCGAGGCCGGCGATCTCCGTCCGGTGGCTGCGCGGCCCGCTCCGCAGCGTCGCGGGCACGCCGCGGAACGGCTCCGCCGCGCGCACGCCGGGCAGGGCGCGCAGCTCCGCCAGCGCGTCGGCGCCGACCGCCTCGGTGAACACCACGATCGCGTCCTCGCGGCGCGCCTCCCGGAACTGGACGCCGAGCAGGTGATGGAGCGCGTCCTGCATGGCGCCGGCGAGGACGATCACCGCGATCCCGCAGGCCACGCCGAGCGCGGACAGGCCGGCCCGCACCGGACGGCGGGACAGGTTGCGCAGCACCATCCGCCAGGCGGGCGGGACGCCGGGCTGGGCCAGCAGGCGGTCGAGGCGCGTGGCGCGGAACGCGGGCGGCGGCTCGGGGCGCATCGCCTCGGCGGGCGGGAGCCGGGCGGCGCGGGCCACCGCGGCGGCCACGCCCACCAGCGCCGCGAGCGCGCACAGGGCCGCGCCGGAGGCGACCACCGCCGGGGCATCGGCGTAGACGAGGAACGGGAACCGGTAGAACTCCGCGTACATGCGGGCGAGCCCGCGGCCGAGCAGCGCGCCGCCGGCCGCGCCCGCGGCGGCGCCGGCCGCCACCACCACGCCCACCAGCTTCGCGTAGTGGATCGCCAGCGCGAGGTCGGAGTAGCCCAGCGCCTTCAGCATGCCCACCTGCGGCCGCTGCTGCGCCACGAGCCGCGACACGATCACGGACAGCAGGAACGCGGCGACGCCGAGGAAGATGGCGGGCATCACCAGCGCCAGCGCCCGGAGCTGCGTCAGCTCGTCGGAGAGGTAGCGGTGCGAGGCCTGGTCCCGGCGGGCGTGGGCGCCGACGCCGCCCCAGGGCTCGAGCACCCGGTCCACCGCGGCGAGGACGTCCGGCTCGGCCGCGCCCGGGCCGAGGCGCAGCGCCACCGCGTTGAACGCGCCGTCCAGCCCCGCCGCCTCCGCCAGGTCGGTGCGCGGCGCCCAGACCACCCCGAAGCTCCGGTCGTCCGGGAACAGCATGCCGGGCCCGACGGCGTAGACGTACTCGGGCGAGAGCGCCACGCCGACGACGCGCAGCCGCGTGCGGCGGCCGTTCAGCACCGCAGCGAGGTCGTCGCCGGGGCCGAGCCGGTTCGCGACGGCGAAGCCCTCGGTGAGGACCGCCACGCCGCGCTCGCCGGGCAGCGGGAGGCGACCGGCCCGCAGCGCGAGCACGTTGAGCCGCGGCGCCGCGCGGTCGGGCAGGGACACGAACGTCGCCCGCGCCCGGCGCGCGTCGGGCAGGTCCAGGCGACCGGGCCAGATCACCCGCGTCTCCACCTCGGCCACGCCGGCGACGGCGGCGAGGCGCGCGCCCACCGGCTCGGGCGCGCGCCGCACCGAGGCGAACGCGTCGGCGAACCGCTGGCGCGCGTAGTACGCGTCGCGGGTCCGCAGCATGGCGCGCTCGGTGAGCACCGTGGTCACCCACACCGCCATGGCGCTCGCGATCAGCGCGCCCACCGCCACCGCCTGGCCGCGCATGCGCCCGAGGTCGTGCCAGGCCTTGTGGTCGAGCGCGCTCACCAGGCGATCTCCGCGGCCGGCGCGCGCCGCGCGTTGTGGTCGACGCGCGCGATGCGGCCGTCGCGCACGTGCACCACCCGGTCTGCCAGCGCGGCGATGGCGGCGTTGTGGGTGATGACCACCACGGTCGTGCCGAGCTCCCGGTTCACCTGCTCGAGCACCTCCAGCACCACGCGGCCGGTGGCGGCGTCGAGCGCGCCGGTCGGCTCGTCGCAGAGCAGCACGTCCGGGCGCTTCGCCACCGCGCGGGCGATGGCGACGCGCTGCTGCTCGCCGCCGGAGAGCTGGGAGGGGAAGTGGTCGAGCCGCTCGCCCAGGCCGACCCGCCGCAGCGCCTCGTCCGCGGGCATCGGGTCGGGCGCGATCTCGCAGGCGAGCGCCACGTTCTCGCGCGCGGTGAGGCTCGGGACGAGGTTGTAGAGCTGGAACACGAACCCGACGTGCTCGCGCCGGTAGCGGGTGAGCGCGCGCGCGGAGGCGCCGACGAGGTCGTGCTCGCGGTAACGGACGCGTCCGCCGGTGGGCACGTCCAGGCCGCCGAGGATGTTGAGGAGCGTGGACTTCCCGCTGCCGGAGGGGCCGAGGATCACCACCAGCTCGCCGTCGTACAGCTCGAGGTCCACGCCGCGGAGCGCGGGGACGTCCACCTCGCCCATCCGGTAGACCTTCTCCAGGCCGCGCGCCTCGAACGCGGGGATCCGCTCGCCGTCCGCTCGCGCCGGGCTCGCCATGTCCCCCCCGCACGGCGGGCGCGCGGGGTCACCGCGCCGCGCACGCCCGGTGCACAGCGTCGCCCCTCCACGGTCCGGCGGGGGAGACGAAAGCGGGGTGCCGCGGACGCGTGCGCGCCGCGTCCGCAGGCCGCCAGGCGCCCGGCGCGCGTCGGCACGCGGCCGGCGTCGGCCCCGCCGCGTGCGCACCGCCGAGCGCAGCACGCGCAGCGCGGCCGCACCGAAGCGGTGGTGAACGGTGCGTGAGGGCGGAGGGGATGCTCCGGGCCGCTCAGACCCGCCCGTGCCGGCGGCCGCCGACCTCGACCACGTCGGCGGGATCCGCCTCGGGCACGTCGTCGGAGGGGCCCGCGGTGCGGGCGCGCCGGGGGAACGCCGCGGACGGCGCCGTCGGGCGCTGCTCGGCCTCGAGCCGCGCGAACCAGCGGGCCGCGGTGGCCTTCACGCGCGCCCAGCGGACGTCCTCCGGGCTTGCCATGGGGATGCCGGCGGTGGTCGCGGCCGGGGCGCCGACCAGGCGTGCGCCGGCGCGGCGCTGGAACACCTCGCCGTACAGCGAGGAGTGGGTCCGCGCGCAGAACGGGCACTGGTAGTAGCGGATCGGGCTCCCGGGGGCCGACCAGCTCGTCATCACCACCTTGCAGTGCGTGCACTCGACCGCGGTTTCCATCGATGTCGGGAGATATCATCCCCGCCCGGGCGGTCAAGAAAACGTCCACGATCACGCGGGCTTTTCACGGTGCGTCCGCGACCCGGACGCGGCGCGTCGGCCGCGCGCGCGGCGGCGACGGGGCGGTATGGTGAGGGCATGGCGACGCTGGTGAACCTGGACGGCGCGCTGGTCGCGCCGGCGGACGCGAAGGTCTCGGTGCTCGACCGCGGCTTCCTGTACGGCGACAGCGTGTACGAGGTGGTGCGCACGTACGGTGGACGGCCGTTCGAGCTCGACGCGCACCTCGCGCGGCTGGCGCGCTCGGCGGAGCGCACCGGGCTCGCGCCGCGATGGGACGGGCCGCGCACCGCGCGCGAGATCGCGCGCACGCTGGAGGCCGCGCAGTCGCTGGGCGCGCCGCCCGCGCCCGCCGATGCTGCGCCGTGGAACGCGGGCGAGTGGTACGTGCGCGTGGTGATGACGCGCGGCGCGGGGGAGATCGGGCTCGACCCCGCGCTCGCCGTGGATCCTCGGGCCGTGGTCATCGTCGCGCCGCTCGCGGCGCCGCCGGCGCGCGCGTACGCCGAGGGCGTGACGGTGGCGATCGCGAGCGTGCGGCGCGCCTCACCCGCCGCGGTGGACCCGGCCGCCAAGACCGGCGCGCACCTCTCGCACGTGCTCGCGGTGCGCGAGGCGCGCGCCGCGGGCGCGCACGAGGCGCTCCTGCTCGACGACGCGGGGATGGTCACCGAGGGCTCGTCCTCCAACGTGTTCGCCGTCGTCGGCGGGCGCCTCCGGACGCCGCCGCTGGCGGCCGGGATCCTGGAGGGCGTGACGCGGGGGGTGGTGCTCCGGCTCGCGCGCGAGGCGGGCGTGCCGGTGGAGGAGGCGCCGCTCGGCGTGGACGCGCTGGAGTCGGCCGCCGAGGCCTTCCTCACCTCGACCATGCGCGAGATCCTGCCGGTGGTGCGGGTGGGCGCGCGGCCGATCGGGACCGGGCGGCCCGGCGCGGTCACCGAGCGGCTGCACCGGGCCTTCCGCCGCCTCGCGGGCGGGCCGCCGGGCCTCGGCCCGCCGTGAACGTCCCGCCGCCGAGGGGTTCGCGCGCGGCGGCCGGCTCGTCGTAAGCTGGCGCGCTCATGGGCCGACTCCTCGCCGTGCTCCTCGCCGTCGCGCTCGCCGCGGAAGCGGCCCCGACGGCGCCGGGAGCCGTCCCCGAGCCCGCCGCGCCGGCGGAGCTGCCCGCGATCCCGCCGCCTGAGCCGGCCGCGCCCGCGCTCCCGGCCGCGGCGCCGCCCGCGGAGCCCGCCGCCTCGACGCCGGTCGCGTCGACGCCCGACGCCGCACCGGAGCCGGCCACGCCGCTCCCGCTCCCCCTGCCGCCGCCCGACGCCGCGGTGCTCGCGCCGCCGCCGGCCGCCGACCTCGCCGACCCGCTGGACCTGCTCTGGGGGCACCGGCTGGAGTTCGCGCCCGGTGGCGAGCCGCTCGTCACCATCCGGCTCATGGAGGGCCAGCGCGAGATCGCGTTCCGCCCGCTCGCGCGGGCGCGCGTGCTCCTGCGCGGCGGAGGCGAGCTCCGCGTGGAGGCCGGCACGCGCCTGCGGGTGCGCGCGCGAGAGGCCGTCCCCGCGGTGCTGGCCTGGCGCGCCCTGCTCGAGGAGGCGCCGCTCGCAGATCGCGCCCGGCTCGAGGCGGAGGCGCGGGCCTGGCGCGTGCGCGGCGTCCGCGCCGAGCCGCGGGTGGTGGGTGCGGTGTACGGCATCGCCGGGCGGGTGGTGGACAACCGCCGCGCGCTGCTGCTGGTGGACGGCGACGGGACGGAGGCGGGGGCGCGCGCGACCGTGGAGACGCTCCGGGCCGCGCACGGCGCACGGGCCACGCTGCACGCGACGCTGGTGGGCCGCCCGTCCGGGCGGCTCGAGCTGCTCGGCGACGGCGGGGCGCCGCTGGGCGAGGCGGACGCCGCGCTCACGCTCGCCGTGGAGGGCGAGGCGGGCTTCCTGGTGGAGGGCGTCGAGCACGAGCACGGGCGCGGCGGGCGGGCCCGCGAGGACCGCACCTACCGCGGCCGGCTCTACCTGACGCTCGACGCCGGCGGCGCGCTCGCGGCGGTGCACGGCGTGCCGCTCGAGGAGCTGCTGCGGGGGCTGGTGCCGAGCGAGATGCCGGCGTCGTCGCCGCGCGCGGCGCTGGAGGCGCAGGCGGTGACCGCCCGCTCCAACGTGCTCGCGCAGATCGGCACGCGCCACCTGACGGACCCGTTCATGCTCTGCGCCGAGGTGCACTGCCAGGCGTACCGCGGCGACGCGGCCCGCACCGGCCGCACCGACGCGGCGGTGCTCGCGACGCGGGGCGAGGCGCTGTTCGGTCGCGCCGACCGCACGCTGGTGAACGCGGTCTACTCGGCGATGTGCGGCGGCCACGGCGAGCACAACGACGCGGTGTGGGACGGGACGCCGGATCCGAGCCTGCGCGGGCGGCCCGACCTCCCGCCCGCCGCGGCGGCGCGCTGGCCGGTGGGCGTGGGGACGGACGCGCTGGTGCGCAGGTTCCTGGTGGCGGGCTCCGAGGCCTACTGCGCGCGGGCCGCGGGCGCGAGCCGCAGCCGCTTCCGCTGGACGCGCCGCCTGGACGCGGCGGCGCTGGCGCGGGTGGGCGCCGAGCTCGGGATCGGCCCGGCGACGGCGCTGCGCGTGACGGCGCGCGGGGTGTCCGGCCGCGCGCGGGAGCTGGAGGTGACGGGCGCGGCGGGCCGAGCCGAGGTCCGCGGCGAGCTGCGCATCCGCCGGCTGCTCGGCGGGCTCCCGTCGGCGATGTTCCTGGTCGAGCCGGAGCCGGGCGGCGCGCTGGCGCTCCGCGGGGGCGGCTGGGGCCACGGCGCCGGGATGTGCCAGTGGGGCGCGGTGGGGCGCGCGGAGGCCGGGCAGGACCACCGCGAGATCCTCCGCGCCTACTACTCGGGCGCCGAGGTCTCGTCCATCTACTGAGTGGAAGCTATCGGGTGGACTCGAGCGGCCCCGGCCACGCGTCGGCGCGCTGCAGGTCGTGCAGCCGCGCGTAGCCCAGCTCGCGGAGCGCCTTCGCCGCGATGGCGCTCCGCCGGCCGCTCCGGCAATAGAGCACGATGCTGGCGTCGCGGTCCGGGAGCTCGCCGGGCGCGCGGCGCGCGATCTCGTCGTACGGGATGTTGATCGCCCCCGGCGCGTGGCCGGCCGCGAACTCCTGCGGCGTGCGCACGTCCACGAGCCGGGCGCCCCCGTCCACCAGCGCCTTCGCGGTGGGGCCGTCCACCACCGGGGCGGCGGGCGGGCCGGCGGGCGCGCGGCTGCATGCGACCAGGGCCTGAAGGACGACGACCGCGGCGAGGGCGAGGCGGGCGCTGGGCATGGGTGGGGCTCCGATGGTGGCGTGTCTCAGGAGGAGAGCCGCGGCGGGGCGCGGAGGTTCGCCGCGCCACCGGAGGGGCCGCTCAGCGGCGATCGAGGTCGTCGAGGCGGAGCGTGTGGGTGCGGCGGCGGCGGCGCACCGACAGCAGCGCGATGCCCGCCGCCACCAGCGCGAGCACGCCCACCAGGGCCTCCACCAGCGCGATGCGCTGGAGCAGCACGGGATCGCCGCCCGGCGTGCGGGCGCCTTCCCATGCCTGCCACGCCCGCACCAGCATGAACGCCCCGCCCACGAGGAGCAGCGCGGCGCGCAGCAGGACTCGCGATCGCGACAGTCGCACGGCGAGAGGTATCGCACGGAAGGCGCGCGCGCGCACGCTCGCTCGCCCGCCGCCGCGATCGGGCCGGTGCCGGCCGTCGGAGGTGGCGCCAGCTTCTCCTCGGCGGCACTCCGCCGCCCTGGAACGGAAACCGGATGGACAACGACTGCACCGTGCTCGTCATCGAGGACGACGACGAGGCCCGGGCACCCCTGTGCGAGTTCCTCGGCGCGGCCGGCTACCGCGTGCGCGCCGCCCGCGGCGGCAACGAGGCGCTGGCCGACCTGGGCAGTGCGCCGGCGGGGGCGGTGCTGCTGGATCTAGTGATGCCCGAGCCGGACGGCTTCGAGGTGCTGCGCCGGGTGCGCGAGCGGGATCCGGCGCTCCCGGTCATCGTGCTCTCGGCGCTGTCGCAGACCGAGGACGTGGTGCGCGCCATGAAGCTCGGCGCGACCGACTACCTGCCGAAGCCGTTCGATCCCGCGGAGCTGGAGCTGGTACTGCGCCGCGCGCTCGACGGGCGCGCGCGGACGCGCTCCGAGACCGCGCCGGATCCCGGCACGCTGCCGCTGCTCTCCGGCGCGATGGACCGCGTCCGCGAGCTGGTCGAGCGGATCGCGGACACCGACGTGCCGGTGCTGCTGGTGGGCGAGAGCGGCGTGGGCAAGGACGTCATCGCCCGGCGCATCCACGCGGAGAGCCGGCGCGCCGCGCGGCCGTTCGTGAAGATCAACTGCGCCGCGCTGCCGGGCGAGCTGCTCGAGAGCGAGCTGTTCGGCCACGAGAAGGGCGCGTTCACCGGCGCGCACGCGGAGAAGCCGGGCAAGTTCGAGCTGGCGCACCAGGGCACCATCTTCCTCGACGAGATCGGCGAGATGGACCCGCGCCTGCAGGCCAAGCTGCTCCAGGTCCTCCAGGACGAGGAGTTCTACCGGGTGGGCGGGAAGCGGCCGGTGCGGGTGGACGCGCGCGTGGTGGTCGCGACCAACCGGAACCTCGAGCTGGCCATCCGGCAGGGCAGCTTCCGCGAGGACCTGTTCTACCGGCTGAACGTGGTCACCGTCCGCGTGCCGCCGCTGCGCGAGCGCAAGGAGGAGATCGGGCCGCTGGTCCGGCACTTCGTGCGCAAGTACCGCGAGCGCTACCAGGGTGGGCTGGAGGAGGTGCCGCCGGAGGTGATGGAGCGCTTCCACGCGTACGACTGGCCCGGGAACGTCCGCGAGCTGGAGAACCTGGTGCGGCGGCTGGTGGTGCTGCGCGACCCGGCCATGGTGCTCGGCGAGCTGGGCGCGCCCCGCGCCGCGGCCGGACCGGCGCCGGTGAACGTGGCCGCGAACCACGTGCGGCCGGGCGCCCCCGCGCTCCACGCGGCGCTCCCGGAGGACGCGCCGCTGAAGGACGTGGCGCGCCGCGCGGCGCGGATCGCCGAGCGCGAGGCCATCCTGCGCGCGCTCATGCGCACCGGCTGGAACAAGCGCAAGGCCGCGAAGCGGCTGCAGGTGAGCTACAAGGCGCTGCTCTACAAGATCAAGGACTGCGGGATCGTGGATCCGCGCGACGCCGCGACCGTCGACGAGGCCTGACGCCGGCGCCGGGAGCGCGCGGCCTGCGCGGGCGCGGCGGTGCGTCCTCGCACGGTGACGCTATGCGGCCGCCTCCTTGGTGGCGATGGTGCGGGCACGCCGCGGCCGAGGCCCGGTCCGCGCGCTCACCGCCAGGAACCCGAAGCCCAGCCCGAGCAGCACCGCCGGCTCGATCCAGGGCAGCGGGAACAGCCTGCAGATGATCATCCCGGCCCCGAACAGGCCGATCGTCCACGCCGCCGCCCTCAGCATCGGTCCCCTTCCGGCGCGCGCTGGCCAACCGCCGCCGCCGCGTCCTCCCGAACGTTCGGGCGCCCAGGCGCGCGCGGCAACGCGGGCACGCCGGTTCCGCGCGCGAGGAAAAACATTCGCCTGCGCCGCCCGCGCGGTTCCGCGACGCCGTGCGCCCGGCCGCGCGGCCAGGCCCGGACCGCCCGCCGAGCGGCGTTTCCCCGGGCAGCCGGTGCCGCGGCGGGGCGCATGGCATGCGCCGTGCTCGGTGCGAGCGCGTCCGATTGGCGGAGAGCCGCACCGGGGGAACGGAATGGCGCGTGGCAACGTGGCGATGACGGCGGTCCTGCTCCTGTCTGCGGCGTGCGCGGGGAAGAGCGCCTCCGAACGGGCCGGCACGCGCCCCGACGCGGGCGAGTACCGCATCGGGCGCGAGGACGTGCTCGAGGTGGTGGTGTGGCACGAGCCGGAGCTGACCCGCGTGGTGCCGGTGCGCCCCGACGGGCGCATCTCGCTCCCGCTCGCCGGCGAGGTGGAGGCGGCGGGGAAGACGCCCGCGGAGCTCCAGACCGGCCTCAGCAAGGCGCTCGGGACGTACATCAAGGACCCGGCGGTGGCGGTGCTGGTGCGCGAGATCAACGCATCCCGCGTGTTCGTGCTGGGCGAGGTGGCGCGGCCGGGCGGGTTCCCGCTGCGCGGCCCGGTGTCGGTGGTCCAGGCCATCGCGCTGGCGGGGGGCCGCACGCCCTACGGCGGCGACGAGGTGGTGTGGCTCCGGCAGAAGCCGGACGGCGGCGCGGATCGCGTGCGGCTGTCCTTCGACGATCTGGTGAAGGGGGAGGCGGCGGGTGCGCTCTGGCTCAAGGGCGGCGACGTCCTGTACGTGCCGTAGGGCGGCGCGGTCTCCGGCGGAGCGCGGGCGAGGACGGGCGATGGGTGCGAGGCGCGGGCTCGGGATCGCGGTGCTGTGGGCCGCGCTCCTGGCGCCGGCCGCGCGGGTGGCGGCGGTGACGGTGGCGGAGCCGATCGCCCGTCTCTCCCTGGAGGGCGGCTACGACACGAACGCGCTCTACCTCGGGCAGGGCGGCGATCGCACGGGGCGGATCTCGCCCGACGTGGGCTTCCGTCTCCTCGACCACCTCTTCAAGCTCACCGCGACGTACGGCGGGGACTGGCTGGTGTACGAGCGCCTCGCGTCGCACGGGATCTGGAACCACCGCGGCGCGCTCGATCTGGACGCGGCCCCCACCCAGCGGACGCGGGTCACCGCGTCGGCGCGCGGCGGCTACGCGTTCGACCCGGTCGGCCTGGCGCAGATGGGCATCTTCCGCACGGGCCAGCGCTCCGCCTGGACGGTCCAGGGGCGCGGACGCGCGGAGTGGGACGCCTCGCGACGGCTCGAGCTGGCCGTGACCGCGACGGAGCGGACGGTGGTCTTCTCCGACCGGAGCGGCGGCGCGATGCACGCCCCCGGCGCGGAGGCGCTGTGGCACGCGAGCGAGCGGCTCGCGGTGGGCGCGGCGTACGCCGCGGGCGTCTTCCAGGGCTTCGATCCGACCGGCGACTCGCTGGCGTGGTCGCAGGGGCTCCGCGCCAGGGCCCGCTACCGGATCACCCGCATGCTGGAGGTGGACGGGTACGCGGGGCCTGCCATGTGGATCGGGAACCGCGATCAGGCGCTGGTGCCCGAGGCGGGGGCGGAGCTCCGGCTGGCGCGGCGCGAGATGGACCTGCGCGTGGCGGTCGCGCACGGCTTGGGGATCGGCTCCACCGCGCGCCCCGGCCTGGTGGACTCGGCGGAGGTCGGCGTGGTGCGCAGGTTCGGTCTGCGCTTCGACGTGCGAGGCGACGGCGGGATCTGGCACTCCGGCGAGGTCCCGAGCGGGAGGAACTCGACGCTCGGGTACGCGGCGGCCGGTGAGGCCGGGATGATGGTGGGGGGCGGGGTCCGCGTCGCCCTCGGCGTGACGCACTTCGCGCGGATCGACGATCCGTCGGCGGACCTCCGGAGGACCACCGTGGGCATCCGGCTCGGGTGGACGCTGCCGGCGCGGTGAGGGGATACGGGACATGGAGCGGACCTACACGATTCACGACCTGTTCGCGGCGCTCCGGCGGCGGAAGGTGATCGCGCTGGTGGTGTCGGTCATCGTGCTCGCCACCGGGGCGGCGATCGCGCTGCTCACGCCGGCCGAGTACACGGCGTCCTCCACCGTGCAGATCGAGCCGCGGCGGCTCCCGGTGGACTTCTTCCCGGCCCAGGGCGTCGCGCCCTTCGAGGACCGGATGCGGACGATCAAGCACGGCATCCTGGCGCGGCCGGTCCTGGAGAAGGTCGTGAAGGAGACCGACTTCTTCCCGGACCTGCGCGGCGATCTCGACCAGGCGGTCGAGAAGCTGCGGCGGCAGGTCGAGGTCCGGCTCGAGGGCGAGGTGCCCGGCGGTCCGCCCGCGCTGCTGTTCGTGGTGGAGGTGCGGGGCGCCGATCCACGCAAGGTGAAGGCGGCGGCGGAGCTGCTCCCGCGCTTCTACGAGCAGATGACCCGCGAGGTGCTGGCCAGCCAGGCGCGCGCGCTGCGCGAGACGCTCGACGCGCAGACCACCGAGATGTCGAAGGCGCTCGCCGACCACGAGCGCAAGATCCTCGGCTTCAAGCTGGAGCACGCCGCCGAGCTGCCGGAGATGATCGACACGAACGCGCGCGCCGCCGCGCGGGCCCAGGCGCTGGTGGAGATGCACCTGTCCGCGATCGCCGACGCCCGGCGCCGGCGCAACACGGTGCTGGCGTCGATCCCGGAAGGCCCGAGCGCGCCCGGCATGAGCGAGGCCGCGCTGGACGCCGCGCAGCGGCGCGTGCAGGCGGCCGAGGCGGCCTACGGGCCGCAGCACCCCGACGTGCGCCGCGCGCGGCGCGAGCTGGACGAGGCGAAGGGGCGGCGCGACGAGGAGGTCGAGGGCTACCGCAAGGGCCGCGTCGCGGAGCAGCTGGCCCGCCTCGACGAGGAGGTCTCGGAGCACCAGCAGGCGCTGACCGGGCTCCAGGCCGAGCTGGCCTCGTACCAGAAGCGCGTCGAGGCCGCGCCGCGCTGGGGCCAGGAGCTGGCGGCGCGCTCGCGCGACTACGAGGTGCTGCGCGCGAAGTACGTCTCGACCGTCTCCCGGCGCGCCGACGCGGCGGCCGCCGAGCAGCTGCTCGCGGCGGACGGCCAGGCGCTGTTCCGCGTCATCGAGCCGGCGCTCGCGCCGACCCGCCCGTCGGCGCCGGATCGCGGGCGGATGCTGCTGCTGGCGCTGCTCGCCAGCGTCGCCGCCGGCCTGGCCGCGGCCGGCCTGGCGGAGTGGCTCGACGGCTCCATGCGCGGTCCGGAGGACGCGGCCGCGCTGGGCGTGCCGGTCCTCGCCGCCATCCCGCGCATCGGTCCCCGCAGCCACGCGTCGTGAACCCCTCACCGGAGCGAACGCCATGATCCCCGCCGAGACGCTGAACGCCGCCTTTCCGACCCTCGCGCCGGAGAGCCGCCTGGTCGCGCTCGACGCGCCCGCCTCGGCGGCCGCGGAGCAGTACCGCGTCCTGTACCAGCGCCTGCTCCGCCTGGCCGCGCGCCGGCCGATGCGCGTGCTGGCGATCACCTCCGCCGGCCGCGGCGAGGGGCGGACCACCACCGCCGCCAACCTGGCGCTCACCGCCGCGCAGGAGGGGCGCGCGACGGTGCTGGTCGAGGCCGACCTGCGCCGGCCGGTGCTGGCGGCGCGGTTCGGGCTGGCGCCGCGGGCCGGGCTGGCCGAGGTCCTGGAGGGCGCCGCCGAGCTGGCGCAGGCGGTGGTGCGGGTCGGCCCGCTGGCGGTGCTGTGCGCCGGCGATCCGCGGGATCCGGCCCAGGCGCTGCGGAGCCCGCGCGCCGTCGCGATCATGGAGCAGCTCCGCGCCGCCTACGAGCACGTCATCCTCGACGCGCCGCCGGCGCTGGCCGGCGCGGACGGCGACCGCCTGGTGCAGGCGGCCGACGCGGCCCTGCTGGTGGTGCGCTCGGGGGCCACGCCGCGCCAGGTGGTGCGGCTCGCGCTCGACGCGCTGGGCGAGCGCGCCGCCGGCGTGGTGCTGAACGCCGTGGACGCCGGCGCGGTGGCGCACGGGCGCTGGATCTACGGGGACGCGTCCGCGGTCGCGCCGCCGCCCGTGCCGGTGCCCGAGGTCCGGCGCGCAGAGCCGCTGTGACCGCCGCCGCGCTGGTCGGGGTGGATCGCGAGGTGGGGGGCGGCGCCGGCCCGGCGTTCGCGGGCGGCTTCGCGCTCGCGGTCGCGCTGGCGGTCGCCGTCGTGGCCGTCGCGCGCCTGCTCGCGCGGCGGCGGTCGTCGCCCCGGGGCGCAGCGGCGATGAGGAGGGCTTCTCGCGGGTGATGTGCGGAACGCGGGCAGATCCCAGCTTTCCGTGGGGCCGCGGGGGCGGTCGGGGGGAGGGTGGGTGGTCCGGGTCTTCAATCACTGGTTCTCGCCGCGGAAGGCGTTCTACTTCTTCGCGGAGGAGACCGTCCTCGTGCTGGCGCTGCTCGCGGGCGCGTCGCTGGGACCGGTCGCGGCGCAGGCCACCGGCGCCACCGCGCCGATCGCGCCGGCGGTGCTGCGCGCCGGCCTCGCCTCGCTGTTCTTCGCGGGCGCGCTCTACCTCGGCGATCTCTACGACCTGCACGCGGCGGTGCGCGACCGGGCCGATGGGCGGCGGCTGCTCCGGGCCCTCGGGGTCGCGACCATCGCGCTGGCGGTCGCCGACCTCTCGCTCCACCTCGTGCTCCCGGGCTGGATGCTGCACCGCTCGGTGGTGCTCGCCGCGGCGGGCGGCGCCCTCGGCGTCATCGGCGCCCGCGCGCTGATGCCGGCGGTGGTGGGGGCGCCCACCCGCGTGCTGTTCCTGGGGGCCGGGCCCCCGTGCGCGCGACCTGGCGCGGGCGGTGGAGCGCGAGGCGGACGGCCTGTGGGCGGTGGCCGGGTTCGTGGTGCCGGAGGCCAGCCGCGCGCCGGCGGTGGTGCCGCCGGAGGCGCTGCGGCAGGGGGCGGTGCTGGACGTGGTCCGGCAGGCGCGGGCACAGGTGGTGGTGGTGGCCATGGAGGACCGGCGCGAGGGGCTGCCGGTGGACGCGCTGCTGGCGCTGCGCACCCGCGGCCTGCGGGTGGTGGACGACGTGGGCTTCGCGGAGGCCACCCTGCAGCGCATCCCGCTGGCGCTGGTCCGGCCCAGCGCGCTCATCTTCGACGAGGGCTTCCGGGTCTCGCGCCTGACCCGCACCGTGAAGCGGGCGCTCGACCTGGGCGTGTCCGCGGTGGGCCTGCTGGTGGGCGCGCCGGTGATGGCCGCGGTGGCCGCCGCGATCTGGCTCTCCGACGGCCGGCCGGTGCTGTACTCGCAGGAGCGCACCGGCCGCGGCGGCCGCGCGTACCGGATCTGGAAGTTCCGCACCATGCGCCGCGACGCCGAGAAGCTCGGCGCCGCCTGGGCGACCGACGACGACCCGCGCGTCCTGCCGGTGGGACGCTTCCTGCGGCGCGCCCGGCTGGACGAGCTCCCGCAGCTCTGGAACGTGCTCGGCGGGCAGATGAGCCTGGTCGGCCCGCGGCCCGAGCGCGCCGTGTTCCTGTCCGAGCTGAAGGCGCGGTGGCCGCTGTTCGCGCTGCGCGAGCTGGTGAAGCCCGGCCTGACCGGGTGGGCCCAGCTCCGCTACGGCTACGGCTCGACCATGGAGGAGCAGGCGAAGAAGCTCGAGTACGACCTGTACTACATCAAGAACACCACCCTGTTCCTCGACCTGGTGTGCCTGCTCGCCACGGCGAAGGTGGTGCTGCTGGGACGGGGGGCGCGATGAGGGTGCTCGAGGACACGGTGGACCGCCTCGCCGCGGTGCCGGCGGCGCGGCCGCTGCGCGTGGTGGCGGCGGGCGGCGGCACCGGGCTGCCGCGGGTGCTGGCCGGGCTGGCCGGGGGCGTGGACGAGGACGGCCGCCGGCTGGCGGTGACCGCGCTCGTGACCACCGCCGACGACGGCGGGAGCTCGGGCGAGCTGCGGCGCCGGTACGGGGTCCCTGCCACCGGCGACGTGCGCCGCTGCCTGGTGGCGCTGGCCGGCGGCCTCAGCCCGCTCGCGGCGCTGTTCCAGCACCGCTTCGACGGCGCCGGCGCCCTGGCCGGCCACACGGTCGGCAACGTGGTCCTCACCGCGCTGGCGCAGCAGCACGGCGACTTCGCCCGGGCGGTGGAGGCCGCCGCCGCGATGCTGGGCGCTCGGGGCCGGGTGGTGCCGGCGGCGGACGGCCCGGTGGAGCTGATCGCCTCGCTGGACGACGGGCGCGAGGTGCTGGGGGAGTCGGCCATCGCCGCCGCCGGCGGGCGGGTGGCCGGGGTCCGGCTGGCGCGGCCCGTCCCGGCGCCGCGCGAGGCGCTCGAGGCCATCCTCGAGGCCGACCTGGTGGTGCTCGGCCCCGGCAGCCTGTACTCGAGCGTGCTCGCGAGCCTGCTCCCCGACGGCGTGGCCGAGGCGCTCCGCGCCACCGCCGCCACGCGCGTCCTCTGCGTGAACCTGGTGACCGAGCCTGGCGAGACCGACGGGCTGGACGCGGCCGCACACCTGCGGGCGGTGCAGCGTCAGGCGGGCGAGGTGGTGGACGTGGCGCTGGTGCACCGCGGGCCGCAGCCGGCGGCCCACCGCGCGGCGCTCCAGGCCCGCGGCGCCCGGCCGGTGGAGGTGGACCGCGCCGCGCTCGAGGCGCTCGGGGCGGTGCCGGTGGCGGCGGACCTCGCCTCGGCCTCCGAGCCCGGCCGCCACGATTCCCAGAAGCTCGCCGGAGCGCTGCTCGCGCTCGCGCGCGCCCGCTAGAGGACCCCCGATCCCATGCCCGGCACCGCCACGCTCCCCGTCGCGCCCGCGCCCCGCCGCCTCCCGTATCGCGTCGAGGCGCTGGAGGGGCGCGCCGCGTTCGACGCGCTCGAGGCCGAGTGGAACGCGCTGCTCGCGCGCGGCCCGGTGGACCTCCCGTACGTGCGCCACGAGTGGCTCGCCGCCTGGCTCGACGCGTTCGCGCCGCGCGCGCGGCTCCGGGTGCTGGTGGCGCGGGATCCGCGCGGCGCCGCGGCCGGCTTCGCGCCGCTCCTGGAGGAGCGGCGCAGCGGCGCGATCTGGCTGGTGGCGCCCGCGAACGACCACTCCTGCCGCGTGGAGTGGGCGCTCGGCCCGGACGCCTCCGGCGCGGCGGCGGCGCTGTGGGGCCACCTGCGCGACCGGCTGCGCTGGGACGCGCTCCTGCTCCGGGACCTGCCGCGCGACGGCCCGACCTCGGCGCTGCTCGAGCCGCTCGCGCGCGCGGACGGCCACCTCACCGGGCGCTGGGAGTCGCTGCGCACGCCGTGGATCGCGCTGGGCGGCGAGGGCGCGGAGGCGCGCACCTCGTCGAAGTTCCGAGCCAACCTGCGGCGGCGCGCGCGGCGGCTCGGCGAGATGGGCGCGGTGGCGGTGCGGCGCGAGGACGGCCGCGGCGACCTGGAGGGCGCGCTGCGCGAGCTGTTCGCGCTGGAGGCCGCCGGGTGGAAGGGCGCGCGCGGCACGGCCATCGCCGCCGACCCGCGCACGGTGGCGTTCTACCGCCGGGTGGCCGGGGACGCGGCCCGCCGCGGGGCGCTCGCGATGCGCGCGCTCACCCTCGACGGCCGCGCGGTGGCGGCCCAGCTCGGGCTGGTGCACCGCGGCGTCTACGCGCTGCCCAAGATCGCCTACGACGAGTCGCTCGCGCAGGTGTCGCCCGGCCAGCTCCTTCACCGCGAGGTGGTGGCGGAGTGCGAGGCGCAGGGCCTGGCCGAGCTGGACTTCCTCGGACCGGACATGCCGTGGAAGCGCGACTGGGAGCCCCGGCACAGGCCCCATGACTGGCTCTACGTGTACCGCCCGTCGATCGCCGGCCGGGCCATGCACACGTTGAAGCACCGGGTGCGCCCGGCGGTGAAGGAGGCCCTCTCGTGGTGGCGGTGAGCCGAGCGATGGCGCTGCGCGGCGGGACGGCGGCCGGGCCCGCGCGGCGGCGCTACATCCCGGCGCTGCCCACGCTCTGGCCCGGGATGCTCTCGCCGCTGGCGGCCGACCGGCCGCCTCCCTTCCCGTTCGGCGCCCCGCGCATGGTGCCCTTCTACTTCGCGCGGAACGCGGTGTTCCACGCGGTGCGGCTGCTCGGGCTGGCGGGGCGCGAGGTGCTGGTGCCCGCGTACCACCACGGCGTGGAGATCTCGGCCCTGGCCGCCGCCGGGGCCATCCCGGTGTTCGTGCGCGTGGACGGCCGCATGCGGCTCGATCTCGAAGACCTCGAGGCGCGCCGGGGGCCGCGCGCCGGCGCGATCTACGTCATCCACTACGCCGGGTTCCCGCAGCCCATGGACGAGATCCGGACGCTGGCGCGGCGGGCGGGGCTGCCGGTCATCGAGGACTGCGCGCTCTCGCTGCTGTCCGCGGAGGGGACCCGCCCGCTCGGCTCCACCGGCGACCTCTCGATCTTCTGCTTCTACAAGGCGCTCCCGGTGCCGAACGGCGGGGCCCTGGTGGTGAACGCGCCCGGCATCGCCGCCGAGCTGCCCGAGCCCGAGGCCGCACCGCTCGCCTCGACGCTGTCCCACGCGGCCGGCGCGCTGCTCGCGAACGCGGCGTTCCGGCTCGGGGAGACGGGCGTGGCGCTCCGGGCCGCCGCGCGCGGCGTGGTTCGCGCGGCGCGCGGCACCTCCGGCCGGCTCCGCCCCGTCTCCACCGGCACGAGCACGTTCGACCCGGGCGCGGTGGGGCTGGGCATGAGCGGGCTCTCCGCCGCCATCGCCCGGCGACTGGACGCGCGCGCCATCGTGGACGCGCGGCGCCGGAACTACTTCCTGCTGCTGGGGCGCCTCCGCGATCTCGCGCCGCCGCCGTTCACCGAGGTGCCCGCGGGCGCCGCGCCGCTGTTCTACCCGCTGCCCTGCGACGACAAGGCGGCGGTGCGCTCGCGCCTGGCCGCGCGCGGCATCGAGACGGTGGACTTCTGGCGCACCGGCCACCCGCTCTGCCCGCCCGAGGCGTTCCCCGAGGTGGCGGCGCTGCGCCGGCGCGTGCTGGAGCTGCCGGTCCACCAGGACCTCCAGCCGGAGGACATGGCCTACCTGGCGGCCTGCGTCCGCGAGGCGCTCGAGTGACGGCGCCCGCGCGGTCGTCGCTCCTGGAGGTCCGGTGCTCGACGGCCCCGGCGCGGCTCGACGCGCTGCGGCCCGAGTGGTCGGCGCTGCTCGATCAGGCGGGCGTGCCGAGCCCGTTCCTGTCCTGGGAGTGGCTCGCGACCTGGCGGCGGCACTTCGGGGCGCGGCGGCCGCTCCGGATCCTCGAGGCGCGCGACGCGAGCGGCGCGCTGGCCGGCCTGCTGGTGCTGTGCGGCCGGCCGGGCCTCGGCGCGCGCCGGTGGCAGCTGCTCGGCAACGGGATCACCGGCGCCGACGGGCTCGACGTGCTGGCGCGTCCCGCCGAGGCGTCCGCGGTGCGGGCGGCGATCGCGGCCGCCGCGCTCGAGCTGGAAGGCTGGGACGCGCTCGAGCTCGAGGACCTCCCCTGCGGCTCGCCCACGGTCGCGGCGCTCCGGGCCGCCGCGGCGGCGCGCGGCGTGCGGGCGCGGGTGGAGCGGCGCTTCGCCTGCCCCGGGTTCGCGGTGGCGGGGAGCTGGGAGGCGCACCTGCGCGGCATCCGGCGGCGCGAGACGTTCGGCCGGCGCGCGCGCTGGCTGGCGCGGCAGCCGGGCTTCCGGATCGAGGTCGCCACGCGCCCGGAGGAGGCGGCCGCCGCCATGGCGGACTTCCTGCGCCTGCACCGGCTCCGCTGGGCCGGGGAGGGCGGCTCCTACGGCATCCCCCCCGGCGCCCCGGAGGCGTTTCACCTCGAGGTGGCGCCGCTGCTGGCCGCGCGCGGGTGGCTGCGCCTGTACCGGCTGCTCGTGGACGGCGAGGCCATCGCCGCGGTCTACGGCCTCGAGGCCGGGCGGCGCTTCCTCTACTACCAGTCCGGCTACGATCCGCGCTGGTCGGCGCGCAGCCCGGGCATGGTGCTGGTCGGGCGCACGGTGGAGGACGCGTACGCGCGCGGCCTCGTCGACTACGACTTCCTGCGCGGCGAGGAGCCGTACAAGCTGGACTGGGCGGCCGACCGTCGCGAGACGTGCGCGGTGCGCCTGCGCGCGCCCTCGCTGCGGGCGGGGACCGCCGCCGCGGCCGAGGAGGCGTACCGGGCCGCGCGCCGGCTGGCGCGGCGCGTGGCGCCGGAGCGGCTCTGGGGCGCCCTGCAGCGGGCGCGCCGCGCGCGCGAGGTGAACGCGGGGGCGGCGCCGTAGGCGTCCCCGGGGAGCGCGATGCCCGAGCGAGCCGACGGGAGCCCGCGCTGGATCGTCCGCCGCGCCCTGAAGGTCGCGGTGGCGGGCGCGCTGCGCGCGGCCGGCGCGCACCGCGCGGTGGGGACGCTGCGCCGCCGGCAGGCGGGGGGCGCGCGGGTGCTGGTGGTCTCGTACCACCGGGTCACGCACGACTACCGGGCCAGCGCGCGCGAGGGGCTCGCCTCGCTGCTCGTCTCCGCCGGCACGCTCCGCCGGCAGCTCGAGCAGCTCGGGCGGACCCGCGACCTCGTCAGCCTGGCCGACGCGCGACGGATCCTGGCCGAGCCGCCCGGGACGGCGCGCGCCCGCGACGTCGTCACCGTCACGTTCGACGACGGCTACGCCGACGTCCACGGGGTGGCGCTGCCCATCCTGCGGGCGCTCGGCGCGCCGGCGACCGCGTTCGTCGTCACCGGCCTGGTGGGCACGGCGCGGCGGCTCCCGCACGACCGGATCTACGCGGCGCTCGCCGAGCTGACGGCGCGCGGGATCCCACCGGAGCGGGCCGGGCTGCCGCGCGGCGCGCAGGCGCTGCTGGACGCGTGCGCGCGCGCCGGGCCGGCCGCCACGCTGGACCGGCTCATCGCCCGCCTGCCGCAGCCGCGCCTGCTCGAGGTGGCGGACGCGCTCGCCGCGCGCGTCGGCCTCTCCGATCCCGACCTGCCGGCGGGGACGCGGCTGCTCGACTGGGACGAGGTCCGGGCGCTCCAGGCGGGCGGGGTGGAGGTGGGCGGCCACACGGTGACCCACGCGGTGCTGCCGCACCTGCCGGCCGGCCGCGCGCGCCGCGAGATCGCCGGGTGCCGCGATGCGCTGGCGGAGCGGCTGGGGCGGCCGCCGCGCGCGTTCGCGTACCCGAACGGCTACCACACGCCGGCGGTGCGGCGGCTGGTGGCCGACCTCGGGTTCCAGGTGGCGGTCACCACGGAGGACGCGGAGAACGTGCGCGGCGGCGACCCGCTCGCGCTCCGCCGCAAGATGGTCTGGGAGAACACCACGCTCGGCCCGGCCGGCTACAGCCCCGCGCTGGCCACCTGCAACCTCGAGGGCGTGTTCACCGCGCTCGGGCTGGTGCGCCCCGTGCCGGGCGAATGGCGCGCGCTCGCCGCCGCCGAGGAGGAGCGCGCCCGGCCGCCCGGCCGCTCGCCGGGTCCGCGCCGCTCGCGCGCCGCGGCGGGGTGAGGGCGCCGCCAGGGTCGCGCGGGGCGCCGCCCCGTTCAAATGCTCGCCGCCGGGGGCCCCGCGGACCCAGCTTGTCTCCGTGGCCGCGCTCCAGGGCAGGGACATCGTCTGCTTCTCGAACGACTGGGACGGCGATCCGCTCTCCAAGACGCACATCATGCGGATCCTGGCCCGGGACAACCGGGTGCTGTGGGTCAACTCGCTCGGCAACCGCGCCCCGCGCGCCAGCGCCGCCGACGCCGCGCGCATCTGGAAGAAGCTGCGCGACGCGGCCCGCGGGCTCACCGAGCCGGAGCGCAACCTGCACGTGCTCGCGCCGCTGTACGTCCCGGCCTACGGCCTCGGCGCGGTGCGCCGCCTGAACCGCGCGCTGCTGCGCCTCCAGGTCAGGACGGCCATGCAGCGGCTGGGCTTCGGCCGGCCCATCTCCTGGAGCTTCCTGCCCAGCGCCGCCGCGGTGGCCGGCACGCTCGGCGAGGCGCTGGTGGTCTACCACGTGGTGGACGAGTTCTCGGCGTTCAGCGACGCGAGCGCCCACGTGGCCGAGCTCGAGGCGCGCCTGCTCCGGCGCGCCGACCTGGTGATCGCGTCGTCGGAGCGGCTGCTGGCGGCGAAGCGGCTCGTGAACCCGCGGGCCGTGCTGGTGCGCCACGGCGTGGACCACGCGCACTTCGCTCGCGCGCTCGACCCGTCGCTCGAGGTGCCCGCGCCGCTCGCTGCGCTGCCGCGGCCGGTGATCGGGTTCTTCGGGCTGGTGGCGGACTGGATCGACCTGCCGCTGGTGCGCCAGGTGGCGGACGCGTACCCGCAGGCGTCGGTGGTGCTGCTCGGCAAGGTGATCACCTCCACCGCCGCGCTGGACGGCGCCCGCAACGTCCACCTCCTCGGGCGCCGGCCCTACCAGGAGCTGCCGGCCTGGTGCCGCGGCTTCGACGTCGCCATCACCCCGTTCCGGCGCAACGAGCTGGCGCTCGCGGCGAACCCGCTCAAGGCGCGGGAGTACGTGGCGGCGGGGCTGCCCAACGTCTGCACCGACCTGCCGGAGCTGCGCCAGGTGCCCGGCTGCACCGTGACCCGCACGCCGGAGGAGTTCCTGGCCGCGGTGGGCCGCGCGCTGCGCGCGGGCGGGCCGGACCCGGCGCGCTCGGCGCTGGTCCGTGCCGAGGGCTGGGAGGCGAAGGTGGACGAGCTGAGGGCGCACGTCGAGGCGGCCGAGCGCGGCGCGGTGCCCGCGCGCATCCAGGCCGTGCCGGGCTAGGGGGCTGGATGCGGGCACGGGCGGAAGCGGCGTCGCTGGACGTGGCGCTCCTGGCGCGGGAGGCGGGGCTGGAGCGCGCGTCGCGGCGGTGGAGCCGGACCGCGCACGCGGCGGCGCTCGGGTTCGTGGCGATGCTGTACGCGAGCCCGATGTACTGGTGGCCGGAGCTGGAGCGGCTGCGCCTGGGCTTCGTCACGATGGCCCTGTGCGCGGC
This sequence comes from Anaeromyxobacter dehalogenans 2CP-1, assembly GCF_000022145.1. Lineage (NCBI taxonomy): Bacteria > Pseudomonadati > Myxococcota > Myxococcia > Myxococcales > Anaeromyxobacteraceae > Anaeromyxobacter > Anaeromyxobacter dehalogenans. The sequence goes on along the minus strand of NC_011891.1, from coordinate 3,120,237 downwards.
GGCGGTGGTCGCGCACCGGCTCTCCTCGGGCGAGCGCATCCGGCTGGGCGGCGGCGGGAGCCTGCTGCTGCTCGCCTACCTCGCCTTCATCCCGCTCTCGCTCACCTGGACGCTGTCGCGCCCGGACACGCTCCATGCCGTGGTGGACGGCGCCAAGATGGCGGTGGTCTTCGTCGCGATCCAGAACGCGCTCGACGCGCCCTCGCGCCTCGGGCGGTTCCTGCGGGTGGCGGCGCTCGCCTCGCTCGGCCCGGCCCTCGGCGGCGTCTGGGTCTGGGCCAACGACGACCACCTGGTGGAGGGCTTCCGCACGCACTGGCGCGGCCTGTACGGCGATCCGAACCGCCTGGCGATGAGCCTGGTGGCGGTGCTGCCGTTCGCGCTGCTCGGGGCGATGCGCGCGCGCCGGCCGGCCGCGCGGGTGGGGTTCGCCGGCGTGGTGGCGGCGCAGGTCGCGGCCATCGTGCTCACCCACTCGCGCTCGGGCGCGGTGGCGGCGGCGCTGGCGGCGCTCCTGTTCCTCCTGCGCGGGCGCGGCGCCAGGCTGCGCGGGCCGCTGGCGGCCGGGGCGCTGCTCGCGGGCGTGGTGGCGCTCGCGCCGCAGTCGTTCTGGGAGCGGTCGCGCACCATCGCCGACTACCGCGACGACGCCTCGGTGGCCGGCCGCGAGCACGCCTGGAAGGTGCTCGGGAACATCGTGGACGAGCGGCCGCTCTCCGGCGTCGGGGCGGGCGCGTTCCTGGCCAGCTGGGCGCGGTACGCGCCGCTGGAGGCGGGGGGCCGCCGCTACGTGGCCCACAACCTCCTGCTCGAGATCGTGGGCGACCTCGGGATCATCGCGTTCGGCCTGTTCGCGGCGTTCGTGGCGTGGCTGCTCTGGCAGACGTGGCGCGCCGGCGACGATCCGCTGGTCGGGCCGGAGGCGCGCGCCGTGTTCGCCGGGCTCGCCGGGTACCTCGTGTGCGAGATGGCGAACGGCTACTCGCTCTCGTGGTTCCTCTACTTCCTGTTCGCCTGCGCGGTCGCCGCCGTCCGCCTGGCCCGGGTGCGGGCCGCGGCCGGGGAGCGGGCGGCCCCCGCCCCGGCGCCGGGCTGGTGACGCCGTGCCCGAGCCGCGGCGGATCCTGATCTTCCAGAACCGCTTCCGCATCGGCGGGCAGGAGCGGCAGACGGTCCTGAACGTCCGGTCGATGGACCGCGCCCGCTTCGAGCCGGTGGTTGCGGTGCTGCACCTCGACGGCGACCACCTGCAGGACCTGGAGGTCGCGGGCGTGCGGCCGGTGGTGTTCGACGTGGGCGGGCGCATGATCCGCCCCAACACCGCCTGGCAGCTCGCGCGCATCGTCCGCTTCGTCCACACCGAGCGGATCGCGGTCATCCACGCCCAGGACGTGTACACGAACGTGCTGGGGGTGCTGGCGGCCCGGCTGGCGCGGGTCCCGGTCATCCTCACGCGGGTGGACCTGGGCCATCACCTGGAGGGCTACCGGCGACCGCTGCTGCAGGCGGCTTCCCGGGTGGCCGACCGCGTGCTGGTGAACGCGCTCTGCATCCGCGATCTCGCCGTGCGGGAGGGGGTGGAGGCGGACCGGGTGGCGGTGGTGCGCAACGGGGTGGACCTGGAGGCGCTGGACCTCGAGGCGCGCCGCGCGCCGGACCACCCGGTGCCGGAGCCCGGGGCGGTGGTGTGCATCGCGAACATGCACCATCCGGTGAAGGGGCAGTCCGACCTGCTGGTCGCGATGCGCGAGGTGCTGCGCACCCGGCCGGACGCGCGTCTGGTGCTGGTGGGCGAGGGCGTGCGGCGCCCGCTGCTGGAGCGCCTGGCGCGGCGCCTCGGCATCTCCGACCGGTGTTACTTCCTGGGCCACCGGCTGGACGCGCCGGCGCTGCTGGCGCAGGCGGTGGCGGGCGTGTCCGCGAGCTACGCGGAGGGGATCTCCAACGCGATCCTGGAGAGCATGGCGATGCGGCTCCCGGTGGTGGCGACGCGCGTCGGCGGGACGCCGGAGGTGGTGCGCGAGGGACAGAACGGCTTCCTCGTGCCGCCCGGCGCGCCGGCGGCGCTGGCGCGCCGGATCCTCGACCTGCTGCGCGACCCGGCGCTGCGGCGCCGCATGGGCGAGCGGGGCCGGCGGATCGTGGAGGAGGAGTTCGGGCTGGCGCAGATGCGCCTCTCCTACGACGCGCTGTACCAGGAGCTGACCGAGGATCCCTCGCCGCGGATCGTGGCCGGGCTGGGGTGAGCGGGGCGCGCGGTCAGGGCTTCGCCGGCTCCTCCGCGGGGACCGCCGTCTCGCGCTTGTCCGGGGGCTGCGACTCGTAGCGGCGCATCGGCGACGTGACGGGCAGCACGGTGAGCGGCTCCCCGGCGGCGCGCGAGAACGCCGCGCGCAGGAAGTCGCGGTTCATGCGCGCGATCACCTCGAGCTGGATCCCCGCCGGACACACCGCCGCGCACTCGCCGATCGAGGTGCAGTGGCCGAAGCCCTCGGCGCGCGCCTGCTCGGCCATGGAGCGCACGCGCAGCGGGCGCTCGGGCTGGCCCTGCGGCAGCAGCGACAGGTGCGTGATCTTGGCGCCGGTGAACAGCGCCGCCGAGGCGTTGGGGCAGGCCGCCACGCAGGCGCCGCACCCGATGCACGCGGCCGCCTCCATGGCGCGGTCGGCGTCGGTCTTCGGGACGGGCAGGGCGTTCGCGTCGGGGGCGCCGCCGGTCCGCACCGAGACGTAGCCGCCCGCGGCGACGATCCGGTCGAGCGCGCCCCGGTCCACCACCAGGTCGCGCACCACCGGGAACGCGGCGGCGCGCCAGGGCTCGAGGCGCAGGACGTCGCCGTCGTGGAAGTGGCGCATGTGCGTCTGGCAGATGGTGGCGTTCCGGAGCGGCCCGTGCGCCTCGCCGTTCACGAGGAACCCGCAGGTCCCGCAGATCCCCTCGCGGCAGTCGGAGTCGAACGCGACCGGCATCTCGCCGCGCTGCACCAGCGCCTGGTTCAGGACGTCGAGCATCTCCAGGAAGGACATGTGCTCGCTGACGTCGGTGACCTCGTACCGGACGAACCGGCCCTCCGCCCGCGGGTCCCGCTGCCGCCAGATCTCGAGGACGATGCGCACGCGCCCCTCACTTGTAGCTGCGCTGCTGGAGCGGGACGTACTCGAACGCGAGCGGCTCCCGGTGCAGCGCCGGGGCCTCGCCCGGCCCCGTCCACTCCCACGCCGCCACGTAGGCGAACCGCTCGTCGTCGCGAAGCGCCTCGCCGTCGGGCGTCTGGTGCTCGACCCGGAAGTGCCCGCCGCAGGACTCCTCGCGGTGCAGCGCGTCGCGGCACAGGAGCTCCGCCAGCTCCAGGAAGTCGGCCACGCGGCCGGCGCGCTCCAGCTCCTGGTTCAGCTCCTCGCCGGTGCCCGGTACCCGCAGGTCGCTCCAGAACGCCTCCCGGATGCGCGGGATCTCGGCGAGCGCGTGCTCCAGCGACGCCCGCGAGCGCGCCATCCCCGCGTCGGTCCAGAGGAGCGTGCCCAGCTCGCGGTGCAGGTCGTCGGCGGTGCGCCGGCCGCCGATGGACAGCAGCCGCGCGGTGCGCGACGCCACCTCGCGCTCCGCGTCCCGGAAGGCGGCGTGCGAGGTGTCCACCTTCGCCTGCGCGCGGGCCACGTGGTCGCCCACCGTGTAGGGGACGACGAAGTAGCCGTCGGCGAGCCCCTGCATGAGCGCGCTCGCGCCGAGCCGGTTCGCCCCGTGGTCGGAGAAGTTCGCCTCGCCGAGCACGAACAGGCCGGGGAGGGTGCTCTGCAGGTCGTAGTCCACCCACAGCCCGCCCATCGTGTAGTGCACCGCGGGGTAGATCCGCATCGGCACGTCGTGCGGATCGTCGCCGGTGATGCGCTCGTACATCTCGAACAGGTTGCCGTACCGCTCGTCGAGCACGCGCCGGCCCAGCCGCGCGAACGCGTCGCGGAAGTCGAGGTAGACGCCCAGCCCGCCGGGCCCGACGCCGCGCCCCTCGTCGCAGACGGTCTTGGCCGCCCGCGAGGCGATGTCGCGCGGCGCGAGGTTGCCGTAGGTCGGGTACATCCGCTCCAGGTAGTAGTCGCGCTCCGGGTCGGGGATCTCGGCGGGCGGGCGCCCGTCGCCGCGGCGGGCGGGCACCCAGACCCGCCCGTCGTTGCGGAGCGACTCGCTCATGAGCGTGAGCTTCGACTGGTACTCGCCGGAGCGCGGGATGCAGGTCGGGTGGATCTGCGTGTAGCAGGGGTTCGCGAACAGCGCGCCCTTGCGGTGCGCGCGCCAGACCGCGGTGGCGTTGCAGCCGCGCGCGTTCGTGGAGAGGTAGAACACGTTGCCGTAGCCGCCGGTCGCGAGCACCACCGCGTCGCCGGCATGCGAGCGCACCTCGCCGGTGACGAGGTCGCGGGTGACCACGCCGCGCGCCCGCCCGTCCACCAGCACCAGCTCGAGCATCTCGCAGCGCGGGTGGCTCACCACCTTGCCCGCCGCCACCTGGCGTTGCAGCGCCTGGTAGGCGCCGAGCAGGAGCTGCTGGCCGGTCTGGCCGCGGGCGTAGAACGTCCGGGAGACGAGCGCGCCGCCGAAGGAGCGGTTCGCGAGCAGGCCGCCGTACTCGCGCGCGAACGGCACGCCCTGCGCCGCGCACTGGTCGATGATGTTCACCGACAGCTCGGCGAGCCGGTGGACGTTGGCCTCGCGCGAGCGGAAGTCGCCGCCCTTCACGGTGTCGTAGAAGAGCCGCGCCACCGAGTCGCCGTCGTTCTGGTAGTTCTTCGCCGCGTTGATGCCGCCCTGCGCGGCGATCGAGTGCGCGCGCCGCGGGCTGTCCTGGTAGCAGAACGTCTCGACCTCGTAGCCCAGCTCGGCCAGCGAGGCCGCCGCGGACGCGCCGGCCAGGCCGGTGCCCACCACCAGGATCCGGTGCCGGCGCTTGTTGGCGGGGTTCACCAGCTTCAGCTCGTACTTGCGCTGCGCCCACTTCTGCTCGATCGGCCCCGCCGGGATCTTCGCGTCGAGCGGCATGCGCGCTACCTCACCACGCCCACGACGACCGCGAGCGGGATGGCGGTGAACCCGATCGCCAGGATCCACGCCACCGTCACCGCGAAGCGCTGCAGGCCGGGCAGGCTCCGCCGCGTGGACACGCCCAGCGACTGGAACAGCGACCACATGCCGTGCCAGAGGTGGAAGCCGAGCGCGATCATCGCCACGACGTAGATGGCGACGCCCAGCCCGCGGCCGAACGTGGCGAGGACGTTGTGGTAGACCTGCCCCGGTCGGAAGTCCGGGTTCACCACGCCGATCGTGAGATCGAGCAGGTGGTACACGACGAACCCGAGGATGAGCAGGCCGCTCCAGATCATGCCGCGCGCCGCCGGGGAGGAGGCCACCGGCCGGTAGGTGGCGTAGTCCACCGGCCGCGCCTCGCGCCGCAGCACCGAGAGCTGGAGGCCGGCCGCCACGTGCACCAGGAACGCGATCAGCAGCACCGCGCGGACCGACCAGAGCAGCGCCGGCGAGACCCGGAGCAGCTCCGCGTAGCGGTCGAGCCGCGCCGCCCCCGCGAACACCTGCAGGTTGCCGAGCAGGTGCCCGACCACGTACGCGAACAGCACCAGGCCGGTCGCCGCCATCAGCGCCTTCTTGCCGATCGACGAGGTCCACAGCGCCGCGACGCGCGAGGGCCGCGGCACCGGGCGTGCGATCGGTCTGGTCTCGGCGGCCACGCGCTCAGACGGTGGGATCGGGTGCGCGGGGCGGCGACGACCCAACCGGATGGCCGGGGCCCCGACGCCCGCGCGGTCCGGCGACGGCCGACGGCCGGGCGTCAGTGCAGCGACCGCGTGGGCGCGCCGCCCTCGTCCCCGCCGCCGAGCTGGCGCTCGACCGTGTACAGCACGTCGTCGAGGTCGAACGGCTTGGCCAGCCAGTCCTCCGCGCCGATCTCCTCCGCCCGCAGGCGGGCGTTCTCCGCCGCGGTGACCACCACGATCGGGCAGGCCCGGCCGTAGCGGCTGCGGAACTCGCGCGCGAACTCCCACCCGTTCATGACCGGCATGCGCATGTCGAGCAGGATGACGCCCGGCATCTCCGCGGCCACGGCCGCCAGCGCGGCCCGGCCGTCCGGGGCGGTGCGCACCCGGTGGCCCGCGTCGGCGAGGACCATCTCGAGGAGCGACGACAGGTCCTGGTCGTCCTCCACCACGAGCACGCTGCGCCTCACGAGGCCTCCTGCGCCGCGAGCGGCAGGCTGAAGTGGAAGGTGGAGCCCTGACCCGGGACGCTCTCGAACCACATCCGGCCGCCGTGGCGGGTGACGATCTCGCGGCTCATGTCGAGCCCCAGGCCGAGGCCGCCGTAGTCCTGGTCGGTGCCGGCGTGCGCGCGGTAGTAGCGCTCGAAGATGCGCGGCTGCCGCTCGGGTGGGATCCCCAGCCCGTGGTCCGCCACCGAGACGACCACCTCGCCGCTCAGCGTCTCCACCCGCACCTGCACCGGGCCGCCCGCCGGCGAGAACCGGATGGCGTTGTCGAGCAGGCTGGTGAGCACGCGCAGGATCCGCTCGCGATCCGCGTGGACCACCGCGGGCGCGGGCGCGTCCGCCTCGAGCGCGTGGCCGGGCGTGGACGGGCGCGCCTCCTCGATGGCCTCGGCGACGAGGGAGGACACGTCGAACGTGTCGCGGCGGCCCTCGCCACCCTGGAGGCGCAGGCGCGACGTGTCGAGCAGGTGCTGCACCAGGCGGTTGAGCCGGTCCACCTGCCGCTGGATCACCGCCAGGCCCGGATCGCCGGGCGCGCGCTTCTGCATGAGCTGCGCGTAGGCCTTCACGACCGCGAGCGGGGTCTTGAACTCGTGCGCGGCGGTCGAGAGGAACTCCTCGCGCATCTCGTCGAGCCGGCGGGCGGCGGTGACGTCGCGCAGCACCGCCACCGCCAGCACGCGGTGCCCGGCGCCCTCCACCGGCGCGGCCGAGACGCTGAAGTAGACGTCGGCGCCGTCGGCCCGCCGGGCCATCGCGTCGTACGCCTTGATGCGCTCGCCGGAGAGCGCCCGCACCGCCGCGTAGCGCTCGTAGGGCACCGGCGTGCCGTCCAGGTACCGCAGGTCGAAGCGTCGCCCCCAGTCGCGGAGCGGGACGAGCAGGTCCTCCTTCGAGGCGACCCCGAGCAGCTCGACGGCCGCGCGGTTCGTCTCCACGATGCGACCTTCCTCGTCCACCAGGAGCACCGCGTCCACCATGCTGTCCACGGTGGCGCGCACCTCGGCGCCCAGCGTGCGCAGGCCCAGGTCGCCGCGCCGGATCAGCTCGAGCAGCAGCGCGGAGGTGACCACCACGAAGAACGCGCCCTTCACGGTCTGCGCCCGGCCCCGCAGGACCGGATCGGGCACGAGGTGGAACAGCAGCGCGTCGGAGAACGCGATCCAGAGCAGGCTGACCAGGGCGTAGGCGGCCACGATGCGGCCCGGCGACCAGGCGCTCCGGCCGCGCCACCACCGCGAGGCTCGCGCGGGCTCCGTCCCCGGCAGGGAGGCGAGGGGCCTGTCACCACCGGCCTGGATCCCGATCCGCACGAGCCCTGTCTAGCGGGAGATCCCGCGAAAGTCACCCGCCTGGGAGGGCCGCGTCTTCACGTTGGGTCAAACAGCCCCAGCTGTCCCCCGGCGCCGGGACGCCGGAATGGGGACGGCCCGTCGAGTGGGGGCTCGGACCGGTCCAGCCCGAGGCGGGAGGCGTGGCGCGCGAACACCTGGGCGATCACGGCGGCGTACGCCCCGGTCCCGCGCCGCCGGGTGGGGAAGGCCGGGTCGTACGTCCGGCCCTCGCGCGTCTCGCGCACCAGGTGCATCACGCGCGCGGCGGCGTCGGGGAGCGCCGCGCGCAGCCGCTGCTCGAACACGGGCGCCACCGATCCGGGAAGGCGCAGCAGGACCCACGCGGCGCGCTCGGCGCCCGCCGCACCCGCCGCCGCCAGCACCCGCGGGACCTGGTCGTCGAGCCCGGGGATCGCCGGCGCGACGAGGACGCCGGGCGAGAGCCCGGCGCGCGCCAGCCGCTCGATGAGGCGGAGCCGCCGCGCAGGGGAGGGCGCCCAGGGCTCCAGCGCGCGCGCCAGCGCCGGATCGAGGAACGGGAGGCTCACCGAGATCAGCACGCGGGAGGACCGCGCCAGCTCCTGCAGCAGGTCGAGGTCGCGCTCCAGCAGCGCCGACTTGGTGACGACGCGGATCGGGTTCCGGTAGGCGGCGCACACCTCGAGGCAGCCGCGGGTGAGCCTCAGCTCCGCCTCGATCGGCTGCCACGCGTCGGTCCCGCCGGAGAACGCCACCTCCTCGCCCTTCCAGCCGGGCCGGTCGAACGCGGCGCGGAGCAGCTCCGGCGCGCGCCGCTTCACCACGATGCGGGTGTCGAAGTCGGTGCCCGCGCCCATGCCCAGGTACTCGTGCGTCGGCCGCGCGTAGCAGTACGCGCACGCGTGCATGCACCCGCGGTACGGGTTCACGCTCCAGCGGAACGGGATGTCGGGGCTGTCGTTGCGGGAGAGGACGTCGCGGGTCGCGTCCTCGAGCAGCGTGATCCGCGCGGGGGGCGGGCCGTCGTCCCACTCGATCTCGGCGGCGGCCCACGGGTTGGGCGGGTTCCAGGCGGCGCGCGGGGTCATGCCGGATGCGTACCGGAACGGACGTTCAGGCTCAAGGCCCCGGTGGGCGCGAGCTTTTCGCGGGGGCGGGCGCAAGCGCTGCGGCGCAGCGGCCGCCGGCGCAAGCGCTGCGTGTCGCTGAAATCACACGCGAAAATCGGATCCGGGCGAGAATCCACCGCGGCCGTTCGCGGCTCCATCGCGGTGGTCGGCGGTGCCGCCGGCGGGGAGCGCGAGATGGCGGAGGACGGCGTGCGCATCGGGCGGAGGACGTTCCTGGAGCTGGCGGCGGCGGGCGCGGCCGCGGGCGCCGCGGCGGCGCCCGATCGCGCGGAGGCGTTCGGCCTCGCGCAGGCGGACGACGCCCTGCCGCCGGAGCGCGAGGTCCCCACCTTCTGCGAGCTGTGCTTCTGGAACTGCGGGGCGGTGGCGCGCGTGCGGAAGAACCGCGTGCACTCGCTGCGCGGCCACCCGCGGTATCCGAACGCGAACGGGAAGCTGTGCGGGCGCGGGCAGGCCGGCGCGGCGTCGGTCGTGGACGCGGACCGGCTCACGCACCCGCTGATCCGGACCGGCGCACGCGGCGAGGGGAAGTTCCGCCGCGCCGGGTGGAACGAGGCCTACCAGATCGTCGCGCGGGGCTTCGGCGACATCAAGGCGCGCCACGGCGCCGAGGCGCTCGCGCTCTTCTATCACGGCAGCGGCGGGCCCCTGCTCCGGCAGATGCTGGTGGCGTACGGCTCGCCCAACTACGCGGGCCCCTCGTACGCGCAGTGCAAGGGCGCCCGCAACGTCGGCTACCAGCTCACGTTCGGCGAGAAGCTGGTCTCGCCCGAGCCGATCGACCTGGAGAACGCGCGCGCGGTCGTGCTGTTCGGGTCGCATCTCGGCGAGAACGCGCACAACGGCCAGGTGCAGGAGCTGGTGCGGGCGCGGGTCCGCGGCGCGTCCCTGGTGGTGCTGGATCCGCGCCTCTCCACCGTGGCCTCGAAGGCCGACGTCTGGCTGCCCATCCGCCCGGGCGCCGACACCGCGGTGATCCTGGCCTGGCTCCACCTGCTCGTCGCGGAGCGCACCTACGATCGCGCCTTCGTGGAGGCCCGCACCACCGGCTTCGACCGGCTGGCGGCCCACGTGGCGCCGTTCGACCCGGCCTGGGCGGCCGAGCGCGCCGGCGTGCCGGCGCAGCGGATCGTGGACGCGTATCGCCTGATGGTGAACGCGATGCCGGCGGTGGTCGTCCACCCCGGCCGGCACACCGCCTGGTACGGCGAGGAGGACACGCAGCGCGCGCGCGCCCAGGCGATCCTCTCCGCGCTGCTCGGCGCCTGGTGGCGACCCGGGTCGACCTACCGGACCGAGCGCGCGACCGTCGACGACTACCCCACGCCGGACTTCCCGGACCTGCCCCGGAACGTGGACCAGGCCGCCGGCCGCTTCCCGTTCGCGGAGGAGGTCACCACCAACGGCCTTCGCGACGCCACCCGCACCGGCAAGCCGTACCCGGTGAAGGGCTGGTTCGTGCACGGCACGAACCTGGTGCAGGCGATGCCCAACGTGCGCGAGACGCGCGAGGCGATCGCGAACCTCGACCTGCTGGTGGTCTGCGACGTCGCGCCCACCGAGATCACCCAGTACGCCGACGTGCTGCTCCCGGAGGATACCTACCTCGAGCGCTACGACGACCTCTCGCTCGGCTTCACGCGCACGCCGTACGTGGGCCTGCGCCAGCCGGCGGTGGCCTCGCCGCACGACACGCGGCCCGCGTGGCGGATCGCGAAGGAGCTCGGGACCGCGCTCGGCGTGGGCGACTTCTTCCCGTGGGCGACGTTCGAGGAGTACCTCGAGGTCCGTCTCGCCTCCGCCGGCCTGTCGCTCGACCAGCTGAGGCGCGACGGGATCGCGCTCGTCCCCCGCAAGACGCCGCTCTACCTGGGCGACGGCGAGGCGTACCGCTTCCACACGCCGTCCGGCAGGATCGAGCTCTGGTCGCAGCGGCTCGCCGACGCGGGCTTCGACCCGCTCCCGGTGTGGAAGGGACCCCCGCCGCCGCCGCCCGGGCGCTTCCGGCTGCTCTACGGCCGCAGCCCGCTCCACACGTTCGGCCGCACCCAGAACAACCCCATCCTGTTCGACCTCGAGCCCGAGAACACGCTCTGGATGAGCCCGGCGGACGCGACCGCGCTCGGCCTCGCGGCCGGGGAGCGGGTCATGGTGGGCAACGCCCACGGCAGCGAGACCGGACCGCTCGCGCTGCACGTCACCGAGCGGATCCCGGACGGCGCCGTGTACATGGTCCACGGCTTCGGCCACTGGGCCCACCGGCTCCACCGGGCGCGCGGGCGCGGCGGCGACGACGGCGCGGTGATCGACGACTACGTGGTCGACCCCATCAGCGGCTCGACCGGCATGCGCACCCAGCTCGTCACGGTGCGCCGGGCGGAGGTTGCCTGATGATGGCGCCGCCCGTCCGCGTAGAGCCCTGCTGCGGCGCACGCTGGCCGCCTGCGCCGGGCAGGCTCGTCCCTGCGCTGCTCGACGTGCCGACGGGCACGCCTGCGCTGCTCGGTCCTCGTGTGCCCGGCTCGGCGACGCCATCGTGTGCCTCGCAACGGGCCCCACACGAACGGGAGGCGCCGTGCGCCACGCGATGCTGATCGACCTCGACCTGTGCGTGGGCTGCAAGGCCTGCGTGTCGGCCTGCAAGGAGCAGTGGGACTCCGGCCCCGGCGCGGCGCGCGACTGGGTCCACACCTTCGAGACCGGGACGCGCGCCGGGGGCGACCTCGCCGTCACGTTCTTCCCGGGCCTGTGCATGCAGTGCGAGGCGCACCCGTGCACGGTGGACTGCCCGTCCGGCGCGACGTACGTGGACGCGAACGGCGTGGTGGTGGTGGACGCGGACGTGTGCATCGGCTGCGGCACCTGCGTCGCCGCGTGCCCGTACGGCGCGCGCCACGTGGACCCGGTGAAGCACGTGGTCGAGAAGTGCAACCTGTGCGCGCCGTTCGTCGCGCGCGGCGAGCGGCCGGCGTGCGTCGAGACCTGCCCGGCCGAGTGCCGCGTGTTCGGCGACCTCGACGACCCCGGGTCGGCCATCTCCGTCGCCGCCGCGGCGCGCGTCGCGCGCCCGCTGGCGGTGCCCGGGATCGACGTCCGGCCGCGCACGCTCTACGCCGGCGACCGTGCCCGCGACGTCGTGCTCGCCCAGGGCATCGCCCGCCCACCGCGGACCGCCTGGCTCACCTCGGCCTGGGACGGCGCGGCCCGACCGCTCACGCGCGCGGTGGTCCCGGGGCTCGGCGCGCTCTCGATCGGCGGCGGGCTGCTCGTGAACCTGAAGGCGAGGATGGACCGCGTGCGTCGCGAGGAGGCCGAGGGCGCCTGCGCGCTGCCGGCGGCGCCGCCGCGCACGCTGCACCGCCACCCGGCCGGCCTGCGCGCGCTCCACTGGCTGAACGCGCTCTCCTGGATCGCGCTGGTCGTCAGCGGCGTGGGCCTGCTCTCCGCGGCGCGCTTCGCGCTGCTCGGCCCCGAGGTCGCGGGCGCCGTCGCCGGCGCGCTGGGCGGGCGGGCCGCGCTCCTCAGGCTCCACGTCGGCTGGGGGCTGGCCTGGGCCGCGGTGGTGATCCCGCTGTTCCTGCTGTTCAAGGGCGGCCTCCGGCACGTCCGGGACGACGTGCGGGTGACGCGCGACGACCTCGCCTGGCTGGTCCGGAAGCCGCTCGCCATGGCGGGCGCGTGGCGCGGCCCGCTCCCGCCGCAGGACAAGTACAACGCCGGCCAGAAGCTGTTCGCGGTGCTGGTGCTGGTCGCCACCGCGACCATCGTCGCGAGCGGGCTGGTGATGACGTTCCACCTCGGACCCGCGGAGGTGGTCTCGGCGGCCGTCGTGGTGCACGGGCTCGCCATCGCGCTCGTGGTCGCCGGCCTGGCGGTCCACCTCACCATGGCGGTGGTCATCGCCGACGAGCGGCCCGCGCTCCGCTCGATGATCACCGGCCGGATCGACCTCGCGCACGCGGCCCGCCACAGCGCGAAGTGGGTGGCGAGGGCCGCGAACGAGCCGCACCCCGGGGCGCCCGGCGCCCCGGACGCGAAGGAGGAGTGACGTGGAGCAGCGACCGTACTGGAACCCGTACAAGGCCGGCTTCCTGCTGGGCCTGGTGCTCCTCGCCAGCTTCGTGCTGACCGGGCGCGGCCTGGGCGCGAGCGGGTCGTTCAAGCACGTGGTGGCGGCCGGGCTGCACGCCGCCTCCCCCACCTGGACGGAGGAGAACGTCAGCGTGGGCCGGTTCTTCGCCGACCCGGCGCGCGCCTCGATGGACGACTGGATCGTGTGGCTCACCGCCGGCACGCTGCTCGGCGGCGGGATCGCGGTGCTCACCGCGCGGCGCTTCAGGGCCGAGACGGTGATGGGCCCGCGCGCGGACCGGCGCTGGCGGTGGGTGCTGGCGGGCGCGGGCGGGGCGCTGGCGGGCTTCGGCGCGCAGCTCGCGCGCGGCTGCACCAGCGGTCAGGCGCTCACCGGCGGCGCGCAGCTCGCGCTGGGGAGCTGGCTGTTCATGCTCTGCGTCTTCGGCGGCGCGTACGCCCTCGCGTGGTTCGTGCGCCGTCAGTGGATCTAGGAGGCACGCCGTGGAAGGCCCTCTCTCCGTCGTCCTCCGGTTCTCGCACCCCGTCGAGATGATCGTCTCGGTGCTGGTGGGCATGGGCTTCGGCTTCGCGCTGGAGCGCGCCGGCTTCGGCACCGCCCGCAACCTCGCCGCCGTCTTCTACGGGCGCGACTTCCGCGTGCTGCGGGTGATGTTCACCGCCATCGTCACGGCCATGGTCGGCGTCTACTTCCTCGACCTCGCCGGCGTCGTGCCGCTCTCCACGCTCGGCATCCTCGACACCTTCCCGGCCGCCCAGGCGGTGGGCGGGCTCCTGGTCGGGGCCGGCTTCATCGTGGGCGGCTACTGCCCGGGCACCTCGCTGGTGGGGGCGGTCTCCGGCAAGCTCGACGCGCTCCTGTTCATCGGCGGGCTGCTCGTCGGCACGCTCGTGTACACGCTCGGCGCCGACACGTTCGCGCCGCTCGCCGACGCCGGCGGCCGCGGCCGGGTCCTGCTGCACGAGTGGCTGCGCCTCCCGTCCGGCGTGGTCGTGTTCGCGGTGGCGCTGCTCGCGGTGGGCGCGTTCTGGGCGGTGGGCCGCATCGAGCGGTGGGTGAACCGCCGCGCCGCGCCGGCGGGGCAGGGGCCGCAGTCGGTGCCGTCCGGCGCCGCCGCCGCGGAGAGGAGGGCGCCGTGAGGATCACGAACCGGACCGGGGCCGCCGCGCTCGTCGCCGCGGCCGCCGCCTACCTCGTGCTGGCGCTCGCCACCGGGCACTCGGCCCGCGCCGAGCTCCCGGCCGACCTGACGCCGCCGCCGGCGGACGCCGCGCTCGACGTGTGGAAGGCCGCCGCCGGGGTGGTCCAGGCGGCGGGCCGGGCCGCGGTGCTGGACGTCCGTCCCGCCGACGCCTACGCCCGCTACCACCTGCCCGGCGCGGAGAGCCTGCCGGGCGCGTCCGCCGACGACGTGCTGGCGCGCGCCCGCGGCCGGCCGTTCACGCTCGTCTACGCCGGGAAGGACGAGGTCGCGCTCCGGCTGGTGCAGGAGGCGCGGCGCGCCGACCCGGGCGCGCGGGTCCACTACCTCGTGGACGGCGCGCGCGCCTGGTACCTGGCGCTGGCGCTGCCGGTGCCGCTGTTCGCCGAGGCGGCGCCGCCGGCGGGCTACGCCGAGGCGCTGGCGGCGGCGCAGGCCGCGCTCTCGGCGCCCTCGCCCGACCGCGTGGCCTCGGGCGTCGAGGCGCTCCAGACGCTGGCGCGGCTCGACTTCCGGCCGGACCTGCTGAAGGCCGGAGGCAAGGCGAAGGCCGGCGGCGCGAAGAAGAAGATCTCCGGCGGCTGCGGGTAGCCCGGCGCGTCCCGGGCCCCTCGGCGCGGCACCTCGCCGCGCCTCTCGCGGGCGGCGCTACCGCTAGAGTCCGCCCGTGTCCGCACCCCCGCCGCCCGTCTACGCCGACCCCGAGCGCGCCGAGCGCGTCGCCGCGGTCCTGAAGGCCGTCGCCCATCCGCTCCGCCTGCGGCTCGTGGCCCTGCTCTGCCAGGGCGACGAGACCGTCGGCGGCCTGGCAGGTCGGCTCGGCGCCGACCCGGTCATCGTCTCGCAGCAGCTCCGGGTGCTGCGCGAGCACGGCCTGGTGGCGGCCGCGCGCGAGGACGGGTTCGCGCGCTACCGGATCGCCGAGGAGAACCTGCGCGGCCTGGTGCACTGCATGGAGCGCTGCCGGCGCTGAGAGCACGTGAACCCATCCCCTCCCGTCGCCGCGGCGGCCGATCCGCGTCGCATCGCGTCGTTGCTCCTCCCTCACATGCCGACGGGCATGCTCGGTCGTCGCGCCTCGCGCTGCTCGCGGCTCGACCGCCTGGCTCGGTCCGGGGATGGATTCACGCGCTCCGAGCGCGGGCGGCCCGCGATCGGGCCGGGCCGCGGGCGAGGGACGCCGGCTCAGGGCCGGGAGCGCGCGCCGGGGAGGGGACCGGGCTCGCGGGCGCCCATCGAGGCGAGCCCGAACGCCAGGAAGTACATCACCGCCACGAGCGGCGCGGTGCGCGCGAACTCGGACGGGGGGCCGAACAGCGTCTCCGGGTGCCCGCTCGCGCCGATGCGGGTGAGGAGCGCGTAGAACCCTTGCCGGAGCGCCGCGGCGGCCGCCCCGTAGATCACGATCCAGCCCAGGCCGCGCAGGCGCCAGCCGAACAGGAAGCAGACGATGATCTCCGGGACCACCTGGGCGCCGATCATCCAGGGCGGCACCTCGGGCGACACCGCGATCCACGGCAGGATCATCTGCTCGTGGATGACGTAGTGCTCGAGCACGAGCGCGAGCAGCAGCGCCGCCAGCGTGGCCGCGAGCCATCCCACCTCGCGCGCCCGCGCGCCCGCGGTTCCCCCATCCATGTGCGACAGCACATCACGGATCGGCCTCCGGAGCCAGACCGCCCGGGGGCGGCGTGCTATATAGCCCGCGCTTGACGGACCAGATCCTGATCGTGGCGGGCGAGGCCAGCGCGGACCTTCACGCGGCCCGGACCCTCCACGAGCTGCAGCGGCTCCGCCCCGGGATCACCGCCTTCGGCGTGGGCGGGCCGCGGCTGCGCGAGGCGGGGCTCGAGGCGCTCGCGCCGGCCGAGGACATCTCGGTGATGGGCCTCGCCGAGGTCCTCCCCCGCATCCCGCGGATCCTCGGGATCCTGCGGATGCTCGGCCGCGCCGCCGCCGAGCGCCGCCCCAGGGCCGCGCTCCTGGTGGACCTGCCGGACTTCAACCTCCGGCTCGCGGCGCGCCTCAAGAAGCTCGGGATCCCGGTGGTCTACTACGTGTCGCCGACCATCTGGGCCTGGCGCCAGGGCCGCGCGAAGAAGATCGCGCGGGTGGTGGACCGGATGCTGTGCATCCTCCCCTTCGAGGAGCGCTTCTACGAAGGCACCGGGGTGTCGGCCCGCTTCGTCGGCCACCCGTTCGCCGAGCGCCCGCCGCCCGGGCCGGCCGAGGCCTACCGATCGGCGCTGGGCCTCCCCGCCTCCCGGACCACCATCGCCATGGTCCCGGGCAGCCGCCCGTCCGAGCTGAAGCGCCTGCTCCCGCCGATGCTCCAGGCCGCCGAGCGGCTGCGCGCGGCCCACCCGGATGCGCAGTTCGTGGTCCCGGTGGCGCCCACGCTGGACCGCGCCGCGCTCGAGCCGTACCTCGCGGCCCACCGCACGCTGGAGGTGCGACTGGTGGACGGCCGCACCGAGGAGGTGGTCGGCGCGAGCGACGCGGCGCTGGTGAAGAGCGGGACCTCCACCCTGGAGGCGGGGCTCATGCTCCGGCCCATGGTGGTGGTCTACAAGCTGTCGTGGCTCTCCTACGCGGTCGCGCGGATGCTGGTGAAGATTGCGCACGTGGCGCTGGTGAACATCCTGGCAGGGAGGGGGATCGTTCCCGAGCTGCTCCAGGGGGACGCGAGCCCCGAGCGGATGGCGGCGGAGGTGGAGCGCCTGCTCGGCGATCGCGCCGCGCGGGAGGCGCAGATCGCGGCGCTGCGGGAGGTGCGGGCGTCGCTGGGCGAGCCGGGCGCGCCGCTCCGGGTCGCGGAAGAGGTGCTGGGGGTGATGCGATGACGCCTGGGCGCGCGCTGGTGTGCCTGCCGACGTACGAGGAGCGGGACAACCTCGAGCCGATCCTCCGCGCGATCCTGGAGGCCGCACCGTCCGTCGAGGTGCTGGTCATCGACGACAACTCGCCCGACGGGACCGGCCGGCTCGCCGACGCCTTCGCCGCGCGCGAGCCGCGCGTGCACGTGCTCCACCGCGCCGGCAAGGAGGGGCTGGGCCGGGCGTACCTGGCCGGCTTCGCCTGGGCGCTGGAGCGCGGCTACGACCTCGTGCTCGAGATGGACGCCGACTTCTCGCACGACCCGAGGTACCTGCCCGCGCTGCTGGCCCGCGCCGCCGACGCCGACCTGGTGCTCGGCTCGCGCTACGTGCCGGGGGGCGGGACGGTGAACTGGGGGCTCGGGCGGAAGCTCATCTCGCGCGGCGGGAGCCTCTACGCCCGCACCATCCTGGGCGTCCGCGTCCGCGACCTCACCGGCGGCTTCAAGTGCTTCCGCCGCGAGGTGCTGGAGGCCATCGACCTGCCCTCGGTGGAGTGCTCCGGCTACGCGTTCCAGATCGAGCTGACGTACCGGGCCATCCGGCGCGGGTTCCGGGTCGCGGAGATCCCCATCGTGTTCGCCGACCGCCGGGTGGGGCAGTCCAAGATGTCCCGGCGCATCGTGCTCGAGGCCATCCGCAAGGTGTGGGCGATCCGCTTCTCCGCGTTCGCGCGCTCGGAGGCGCGCCCCGGCCTGCCGCCGGCGGTGTGATCGCCGCGCCGCTCGCCGCTCCGCGCTTTCCCGCCCACCGTGGGCGAGGTAGGCTGCGCGCCCGATGGCCCTGCAGCTCGCGACCCTCTGCTTCGTCTCCTTCTCGGCCCTGTTCTTCGTGGTCGACCCGTTCTCGGCGGTGCCGTTCTTCCTGGCGCTGACCCGCAACGACGACCCGCGCCGGCGCCGCGAGATCGCGCTGCGCGCGTCGGTGACCGCGTTCGCCGTGCTCGCCGCGTTCGCGCTCACCGGCGAGTGGATCTTCCGCCTCCTCGGCATCGGCCTGCCCGCGTTCAAGGTGGCGGGCGGCGTGGTGCTGCTGCTGCTCGCCCTGGACATGGTGCGCACCCAGCCGTCCCGGACCCGGATCACGCAGGGTGAAGTGGACGCCAGCGCCGACAAGGAGGACGTGGCCATCGTGCCGCTGGCCATGCCGCTGCTGGCCGGCCCCGGCTCCATCGCCACCGCCATCGTGCTGATGGTGCGCGCGCGCAGCGAGGACTGGTGGCACCCGCTGCCGGTCCTGCTCGCCATCGCGCTCACCTGCTTGGCCAGCTACCTCATCCTTGCGGGTGCGGCCCGGACCGAGAAGGTGCTCGGGCGCACCGGCCTCGCCATCCTGGAGCGCGTCGCCGGCCTGCTGCTGGTGGCCATCGCCGTCCAGTTCATGATGGACGGGCTCGCGGAAGGGTTGCCGCGGACCTTCCGGCTCCAATAAATCCCCGGTCCCCCACCTACCCCCGAGGAGACCATGCCCCGCGTGAAGAACTTCAATGCCGGCCCCGCCGCCCTCCCTCTGCCCGCGCTGGAGCGCGCCCGCGACGAGTTCCTCGACTTCGCCGGCAGCGGCATGTCGGTGATGGAGCACTCGCACCGCGGCAAGGAGTACGAGGCGGTCCACGACGAGGCGCTGGCGCTGCTCCGCGAGCTGCTGGGCGTGCCCGACGCCTACGACGTGCTGTTCGTGCAGGGCGGCGCGTCGCAGCTCTTCGCGCAGATCCCGATGAACCTCGTCGAGAAGGGCCGCGGCGCCGACTACCTGGTGACCGGCGCCTGGGGCGAGAAGGCGTTCTCCGAGGCGAAGGCCGCCACCGCGATGCTGGGCGCGTCGGCGCGCCTGGCCGGCACCACCGGCGAGGGCGAGGGCAAGGAGAAGCGCTACGTCCGCGCGGCCACCGCCGCCGACCTCCAGGTCTCGCCCGACGCGGCGTACCTGCACCTGACCTCGAACGAGACCATCCACGGCGTGCAGTTCGCGGTGGACCCGGCCCGGCCGTTCCCGGACGCGGGCAAGGTCCCGCTGGTCGCCGACATGTCCTCCGACTTCCTGTGGAAGCCGGTGGACGTCTCGCGGTTCGGGCTGATCTACGCGGGCGCGCAGAAGAACATCGGGCCCTCGGGCGTGGTGGTGGTGATCGTCCGCAAGGACCTGGTGGCCGCCGGCCGCAAGGACATCCCGAAGATCTTCCAGCTCCGCACGCCGGCCGAGAACAAGTCGCTCTACAACACGCCGCCCACCTTCGGCATCTACATGATCCGCAACGTGCTCGCGTGGCTGAAGGGGCTCGGCGGCCTGGGCGCCATGGAGCAGCGGAACCGGGCCAAGGCCGGGAAGCTGTACGGCGTCATCGACGCGAACCCGGGCTTCTATCGCTGCCCGGTGGAGCGTGAGAGCCGGTCGGTGATGAACGTGGTGTTCCGGCTGCCCGCCGAGGCCGACGAGGAGCGCTTCGTGAAGGAGGCCAAGGCGAAGGGCATGGTGGGCCTGAAGGGCCACCGCTCGGTGGGCGGCATCCGCGTGTCCACCTACAACGCGGTCGAGCCGGCCTGGCTCGACGAGCTCTGCGCGTTCATGCAGGACTTCGCGAAGCGCGGCTAGCGCCGAGCCCGCCCGCCGCGCCCGCCGGGCCCGGTCCCTCCGCGCGAGGGCCGGGCCCGCCGTCGTTCAGGGGCAGGGCTGCGAAGGCAGCTCGGCGATCCACTGGCGAACCAGCGCCAGCCCCTCGTCGCTCACCACGCTGCGCCCGAGCTGCGGCATGACCGCCACCGGATCGGTCGCGGCCACGCGGTACACGAGGATCGACGCGTCGGGATCGCCCGGGACGACGTCGTAGGCGAGCCCGCCCGACCCGGGCCCGGCCGCGACGGGCGGCTTGCAGACGCCGAGCTGGTACGGGTCGGTCACCCCGGTGCCGAGGTACAGGCCGGTCGTCCGCGCCAGGCCGCCGGGAGAGTGGCAGAACGCGCAGTTCACCTCGAGCCAGGCGCGGGCGCGCGCCGCCACGCTCCCGGTGCCGGGATCGTTCCAGACGGGCAGGCGGGGGGCGTCCGCGGGCGCGGGCGCACCCACCAGGATCCCGGCCGCGCTCCAGTGCGCGAGCTGGTTCTCCGGGCCCGAGGGATAGCCCAGGGTGCGGTTCAGGTTCCGGGCCGTCGGGCCGAGCAGGTGGAGCGCGCCATCGGGCGTGTCGGCGTGGCAGCGCGCGCACTGGGTGACGCTCGGGACGAGGTAGCTCGCGGTCACCGCCGCGCCCGAGGGCGTGACCAGCGGGAGCTGGAGCACCGCGCCGCCGGGCTGGAACGTCGCGTCCGTCTGCGCGGCGTTCCACAGGTACGGGTACCCGCGCCAGCCCTGCGCGGTGCGCACGAGCAGCCGGGTCTCGAGCAGCCGGAGCGCAGCCGTCGGGGTCCGCAGGTCGGGCGGGAGCGCGAACGTCTTCGTGACGATCGCGCCGACCGGCAGATCGAGCGGAGCCTCCGCGTCGTACGCGGCGCGCGTGCCGGGCGGCAGCCACACGGTGCGGGTCTTGAGCGCGTAGTCGGAGAACAGCGGCGTGTTCAGGTCGTAGGGCACGACCCCGGGCCGCGGCGCGACGGTGCCGCCGCCCGCGGCCTCCACCAGGCAGAGCTCCGACAGCCGCTGCGCGGGGCGGTCGGGATCGACCCCGGCGCCGGGCGGGCTGCACGGGCCGGCGGGCGCGCCGGAGGAGCCGCCGCCGCACCCGGCCAGCCCGGCCGCGAGCGCCAGCGCCGCCGCGGAGCGCCTCACGGCAGGACGACCGCCGGCAGCGGGTCGAGCGCGCAGCGGAACGCGGTGTCGTCCGGATCCGGGGTCCACGGGTCGCTCGCCGCGCCCAGGCTGAGCCAGGACGCGCCCGCGGCGACGCAGATCTCCTGCGGGTTCGCGCCCGAGCCGGTCGGGTCCGGGATGCCGTCCCACATCACGTCGGGCAGGTCGGCGCCGAGGGCGGTCCGGACCTGGCCGAGCGCGGCGCCGAGCGGGGTGGCCGCGTCCGGCGCGGTGCCGTTCCCGGAGATGGTGTTGCCGTGCACGTGCACGCGGCGCGGGAACGGATCGTAGCCGTCGGGCGGCGCCTGGCCGGTGAGCAGGTAGCTGATCACGCCCACCGCGGCGGTCTGGTTCCCCTGGATGGTGTTCCCGAACACCTCCACGTCGTGGTTCGCCATCACCACCACGCCGGAGCCGGCCGGCACGATCGCCACGATGCCGCCCGCCGGGGCGAAGTTCGGGTGGTCGTTGTCGAGGATGCGGTTGTCGAACACCCGGACCGAGTGCCCGCCCTGCTGCGGCAGGCCGGGCAGGTCGAACACCAGCACGCCGGCGGTGTTGCCGTGCAGGTGGTTGCCGTGGACGTCGGCGTCCCAGCTGTTCTCGATCTCGACGCCGGCGACGTTGCCGGTGGCCTCGTTGTCCCGGACGACGATGTTCTGCGACTGGCCCACGTAGATGCCGGTGTCGGTGGCGCCGGAGGTGAAGCAGCCCTCCACCAGCACGTCCGTGGACTGCACCGGGTAGATGCCGTAGCCGCCGTGGGTCGAGAGATCGGGGCGCGTCCAGGACACGCCCACGTTGCGGATGGTCACCCCGGCCGCGCCCACCACCTTCACGCCGTTGCCGGCGGTGTCGCGGATCGAGAGATCGCTCAGGGTGAACGCGTCGCCGCTCGCGCCCACGCCCTCCGCGCCCACCTGGCCCGCGAAGTCGAGGACGGTGGCGTCGCGCCCGGCGCCGCGGATCGTGACCCCGTTCGCGGTCACCTCGAGCGCGTTCGCGAACCGGAACGTGCCCGCGCCGAACACGAACGTGGCGCCGTCGGGGGCGAGCGCGACGGCGCCCTGGATGCGATCCTCGGTGGTCCCGGCGGGGAACGCGGTGCACGGGGCGGTGACCCCGGCGCAGGGATCGGCGGGCTTCGGGTTCGAGTCGGAGCCACAGGCGAGGAGCAGCGCGGCGGTCAGGGAGGCGGCGAGCGGACGAGCGGTCATGGTCACGCTCCGTAAGAACCGCCCTGCACCGTCCGCAAGATCCACCGTCGAGCGCCCGGGAGGTCAACCCCAAGGAGTGATCCGTGCCGCACTGCGCCAGGATCCCGCTCGGGGCGGCGGCGCTGCGCCCTCGCGCGCACCTCGCGGGTCGCTGGCACACTCGATCGACCCCACAGCGAGGAGCCCGCATGTCGTCGACCGACGTCTTCCGCCGCGCCCGCGACTTCCTGGTCACCCACCGCGAGGATTACGAGACCGCGTACCGCGAGTTCCGCTGGCCGGTGCTCGACCGGTTCAACTGGGCGCTGGACTGGTTCGACATGATCGCGGACGGCAACGGCCGCACCGCGCTGCACATCATCGAGGACTACGGCGCCGAGCTCCGGCTCTCCTACGTCGAGCTGGCCGAGCGCTCCAACCGCGTGGCGACCTACCTGCGCCGCCACGGCGTGGAGCGCGGGCACCGCGTGCTGATGATGCTGCCGAACTGCGTGCAGATCTGGGAGGTGATGCTCGCCTCGATGAAGCTGGGGGCGTGCGTCATCCCCGCCACGTCGCTGCTCACGCCCGAGGACGTCCAGGACCGCATCGAGCGGGGGCGGGTGGGGCACGTCATCACCGACGCGGCCGGCACCGAGAAGTTCCGGGTGGTGAACGGGAGCTTCACGCGGCACGTGGTGGGCGAGGCGGTGCCGGGCTGGATGCAGTACGAGGACGCCTACGACGAGGGCTCGTTCTTCCTGCCCCACGGCGAGACGCTGGCCTCCGACCCGGTGCTGCTCTACTTCACGAGCGGCACCACCGCGAAGCCGAAGCTGGTGGTGCACACGCACAAGAGCTACCCGGTCGGCCACCTCTCCACGATGTACTGGATCGGCCTCCGCGAGGGCGACAAGCACCTCAACGTCTCGTCCCCGGGCTGGGCGAAGCACGCCTGGTCGAGCTTCTTCGCGCCGTTCAACGCGGGCGCGACGGTCTGCGTCTACAACTACGCCCGGTTCAGCGCCGCCCGCACGCTGGAGGTGCTGGCGCGCCACCAGATCACCACCCTGTGCGCGCCGCCCACCGTGTGGCGCATGCTGATCCTCGAGGACCTGGCGAAGCACCCGGTGAAGCTCCGCGAGCTGCTCAGCGCCGGCGAGCCGCTCAACCCCGAGGTGATCGAGAAGGTGCGCCAGGCCTGGGGCATCACCATCCGCGACGGCTACGGACAGACCGAGACCACCTGCCAGATCGGCAACTCGCCCGGCCAGCCGCTGAAGCCCGGGTCCATGGGCCGGCCGCTCCCCGGCTACAGGATCGCGCTGCTCGACGAGGAGGGGCGCCCCGCGCCGGAGGAGGGCGAGATCTGCATCGACCTCGAGGCCCGGCCGGCCTCGCTCATGGCGGGCTACGAGGGCGACGCGAACCTGAACGACTTCGTCACCCGGCACGGGCACTACCACACCGGCGACGTCGCCACGCGCGACGAGGAGGGCTACATCACCTACGTCGGGCGCTCCGACGACGTCTTCAAGAGCTCGGACTACCGGATCAGCCCGTTCGAGCTGGAGAGCGCGCTCATCGAGCACGACGCGGTGGCCGAGGCGGCGGTGGTGCCGAGCCCGGACGCGGTGCGCGGGCTCCTGCCCAAGGCGTTCATCATCCTGAAGCCGGGGCGCACCCCGGACCGCGAGCTGGCGCTCGAGATCTTCCGGTTCCTGCGGCGCCGCCTGGCCCCGTACAAGCGCATCCGCCGCGTCGAGTTCTCCGAGCTGCCCAAGACGGTGTCGGGCAAGATCCGGCGCGTCGAGCTGCGGCGCCGCGAGCAGGCGCGGGCGCCCTCGGCGCCCCGGGGCCCGCTCGAGTTCTGGCAGGAGGACTTCCCGGAGCTCGCGGCGGGCGAGGGGCGCTGATCGCCGCCGCGCTGCGGCGTCCGGCCGCGGGCGGGGCGCGCGGCGACGGCCGCGCGGGGCGGGTCCGGGCGGGCCGGCCGCGCGCGCCCGCGCGCTGCGAAAGAAGCCGTGGCGCGGGCGGGGGGACCCGTAGCATGCTAGGCCGACGCCGCCGGCGCCTCCAGGTGCCGGCTTCCGGGCAGCGAACCTCACGCCCCGCACGCTCCGGCGCGACGGGCTGATGGAGACCGACGCCATGGCGAACCCCCGCGTGATCCGCACCTTCTCGATGCTCGGCGCCGACGGCGCCGGGAAGACCGCGCTCGTCGAGGCGCTGCTGCGCGTCGCCGACGCGAAGCGCGCCGCGCCCGACGGCTCGACGGCCCGCCTGGACGCCGAGCCCGAGGAGAAGAAGCGCAACTTCACGCTGTCGCTCCACCCGGAGAGCTTCGAGGAGGACGGCCGGTCGTTCCACGTGCTCGACTGCCCCGGCTTCGCCGCGTTCCTCACCGAGGTGGAGTGGGCGCTGCAGGTCACCGACGGCGCCATCCTGGCCATCTCCGCGGCGGACGGCGCGCACAACCGCGCCGAGCGGACCTACGACGTGCTGGCCGAGTCCGGTCGCCCCGCGTTCGCGGTGATCACCCGGCTCGACCACGAGCAGGCCGACTTCCACGAGGCGCTCGAGGACATCGAGAGCTCGCTGAAGGTGAAGGCCATCCCGCTGCAGCTGCCGGTGTTCGGGCCGGAGCGGGTCAAGGGGCTCGCCGATCTCGTCTCGATGAAGCTCCACGCCTGGGACGGGAAGGGCTTCGGTCAGTGGACCGAGGCGGAGATCCCCGCCGAGGCGCGCGAGGAGGCGGAGCGCCTGCGCACCGCGATGGTGGAGGCGGCGGCCGAGTCGGACGACGAGCTGCTCGGGAAGTACCTGGACGGCGCGCCGCTCGCGGAGGAGGAGATCCTGCGCGGCCTGGCCGCCGGCGCGGCGGCGCAGCGCTTCCTGCCGGTGGCCTGCGCCGGCGCGAAGTCCGGCGTGGGCGTGCGCGAGCTGCTCGACCTGGCCGTGCGGATCCTGCCGGGGCCCGAGGCGCGGGCCGTGAAGGGCAGGGACCCCGCCGGCAAGGAGACCGTGCGCAGCGCCGCGCCCGACGCGCCGTTCTCGGGCCAGGTGTTCAAGACCACCATCGACCACTTCGCCGGGCGCATCGACTACCTGCGGGTGTTCTCCGGCACGCTCCGGGCCGACGCCACCGTGGTGAACCCGCGGACGCGCACCGAGGAGCGCATCGGCCACCTGTACCGGACCGACGGCGCGCAGACGGTCGAGGTGAACGAGGCGGAGCCGGGCGACTTCGTGGTGCTGGTGAAGCTCAAGGACGCGCACACGGGCGACACGCTCTGCGATCGCGACGTGCCCCTCGCGCTGCCGCCGTTCGCGCAGCACGTGCGGCCGGTGTCCTACGCGGTGCACGCCAAGGCCGGTGACGACAAGGCGGCCGCGGCGCTCCAGAAGATCATCGAGGAGGACCCGTCGCTCGAGCTGACGCGCTCGACCGAGACCGGCGAGATGCTCCTCCAGGGCATGGGCCAGGCGCACCTCGACGTCACGGTGGAGCGCGCCAAGCGCAAGCACGGCGTGGAGATCACGCTCACCCCGCCCAGCCCGGCCTACCTCGAGACGATCACCGCGGCCGCCAAGGCGCAGGGCAAGTTCAAGCGGCAGACCGGCGGCCACGGCCAGTACGGCGACGCGCACGTCGAGCTGCAGCCCAGGGCCCGCGGCGAGGGCTTCGAGTTCGAGGACGCGATCGTCGGCGGCGTCATCCCCCGCCAGTTCATCCCGTCGGTGGAGAAGGGCATCCGCGGCGCGCTCTCCTCGGGCCCGCTGGCGGGCTACCCGGTGGTGGACTTCCGGGCCCGGCTGGTGTTCGGCAGCTACCACGACGTGGACAGCTCCGACATGGCGTTCCAGGTCGCGGGCTCGATGGCGTTCAAGAAGGCGGTGCTGGAGGCCAGGCCCATCCTGCTCGAGCCCATCATGAAGCTCGAGGTGCGGGTCCCCGAGGAGTACGTGGGCGCGGTGATGGGCGACCTGAACAGCCGGCGCGCCAAGGTGCAGGGCCTGGAGCCGCTGGCGCGCGGGGTGCTCATCCGCGCCACCTGCCCGCACGCCGAGGCGATGAGCTACGACGCCGACCTGCGCTCGCTCACGCAGGGCGTCGGCTACTTCACCATGGAGCCGTCGCACCACGACCCGGTGCCGCCGCACATCGCCCAGAAGATCATCGAGAAGCGGCGCGCGGAGGGGAAGGTGAAGGGCGTCGAGGAGGAGAAGTAGCGGCCGGCCGGGCGGGGGCGTCCGCGGCGCTGCGCCGGGGGGCGATCTGGACTAGGATGGCCCCTCCTTGCGCGCCTACCTTCGCCTCTTCCGCTTCGTCCTGCCGTACAAGGGACGGCTCGTGGCAGCCATCGCCTGCATGGCGGTGCTGTCCATCACGACCGCGATCTACGTCAACCTGCTGGGCCCCGCGCTCCAGTTCCTGTTCACCGGGGACACGGGCGCGGTGGCCACGCTGGGCAAGTTCCTCCCCGACTCGGTGGACCTCGCGGGCCTGCTGGCCGGCGCCGACCGCGCCTCCATCCTGGCGGCGCTGCCCCTGGTCATCGTGGCGGTCTCGGTGGTGAAGGGCTTCGCCTACTTCGGCCAGTTCTACCTCATCGGCATGGTCGGCCAGCGGGTCATCGCCGACATCCGCAAGGCGCTGTTCGACCACCTGCTGAAGCTCTCCCCCGGCTTCTACACGCGGCGCCACTCCGGCGACATCCTGCAGCGCTTCTCCGCCGACGTGCTGGCGGTGGACGTGGCGGTGTCGAACGCGGTGCCCAGCTACGTGCGCGACGGGCTCACCGTGGTGGTGATGCTGGTGAACTGCTTCGTGCTCGACTGGCGCATGTCGCTCATCGCGTTCGGCGCGGTCCCGGCCACGCTGTTCCCGGTGATCCGGCTGGCGAAGCGGCTGAAGCGGGTCACCGGCCACGCGCAGAAGACCGGCGGCGAGCTCTCCGAGATGGTGCAGGAGGCGGTGAGCGGGATGCGGGTGGTGCAGGCCTACGGGATGGAGCGGTGGGAGTCCCGCCGCTTCGCCGACGCGAACGCGAAGCTGGTCCGAATCCTCCGGCGCAGCTACCTCGTCCGAGCGTTCTCCTCGCCGCTCATGGAGATCATGGGCGCGGCCGGCCTGGCCGCGGCCATCTGGTGGGTGGGCGGCCGGATCCTGGCGGGCGAGCTCGAGGCGGCCAAGTTCTTCTCGTTCGTGGCGGCGGTGCTGCTGCTCTACACGCCGGTGAAGCAGCTCGGGCGCATGGGGCAGATCGCGATGCAGGGGGCCGCGGCGGGCGACCGCATCTTCGAGATCCTCGACACGCCCAGCGCGGTGCCGGACGCGGGCCGCGCCACGCTGGCCCCGTTCCGCGCGGCCATCCGCTACGAGGACGTCTCCTTCTCCTACGGCGATCGGCCGGTGCTGACCGGCTTCTCGCTCGAGCTCCGCAAGGGCGAGGTGGTGGCGCTGGTGGGCGCCTCCGGCGGCGGCAAGACCACGGTCGCGAACCTGCTGCCGCGGTTCTGGGACCCGACCGGCGGGCGGATCACGGTCGACGGCGTGGACCTGCGCGACCTCACGCTCGCGAGCCTGCGCGCGCAGCTCGCGCTGGTGACGCAGGAGACGGTGCTGTTCAACGACAGCATCCGCGCGAACATCGCCTACGGCCGGCCCGAGGTGTCGCAGGCGGACGTGGAGCAGGCGGCCCGCCTGGCGCAGGCGCACGACTTCATCCGCGCGATGCCGGAGGGGTACGACACGGTGGTGGGCGAGCGCGGCGTGCTGCTGTCCGGCGGCCAGCGCCAGCGGATCGCGATCGCGCGCGCGTTCCTGAAGGACGCGCCCATCCTCATCCTCGACGAGGCCACCAGCGCGCTCGACGCGGAGAGCGAGCGCGAGGTGCAGCGTGCGCTCGACTCGCTCATGGCCATCGACGGCGCGAGCCGCCGGACCACGCTGGTGATCGCCCACCGGCTCTCGACCATCCGCAACGCCGACCGGATCGTGGTGATCGCCGGCGGCAGGGTGGTGGAGGCCGGCGACCACGCCACCCTGGTCGCGCGCGGCGGCGAGTACGCGCGGCTCCACCGCATCGCCGAGGGCGCGGAGCGGCAGGGGGCGCGCGCCGGCGCGGTGTAGCCGATGCGGCGCCTCCTCGCGCTCGCGCTGGCCGCGGCGGTGGTCGGCTACCTCGCGTTCGGCGCGGTGGCCTGGCAGCGCCGCGGGCTGCGGGAGGCGCAGGCCAGCCCGGCGCTGGCCGCGGCCGAGGCGCGCGGCGCCTGGCACGTGCACACCACCGCGAGCGACGGGCGCGGGACGCTCGACGAGGTGGCCCGCGCGGCGCGGGCCGCCGGGCTGCGCTTCGTGGTGATCTCGGACCACGACGTGCTGGCGCCGCCCGAGCCCCGCTACCAGGACGGCATCCTGCTCGTCCCCGCCACCGAGGTGTCGACGCGCCAGGGGCACGTGGTGGCGCTGGGCGTCTCGCGCGCCCTCACCCGCGCCGAGCGCGACGGCGACGCGCTCGCCGCCATCCGCGCGCTGGGCGGCCAGGCCGTGATCGCGCACCCGCTCCACCCGCGGCGCGCGTTCACCGGCTGGGGCGGCGGGCCGTGGCGCGGGCTGGAGGTGGTCTCGAACGACACCGCCTGGTACCGCGCGCTGGCGGACCGCGACGTGCGCCGCGTGCTCGCGGCGCTGGCGGTGCTGCCCTGGGACCCGCCGCGCGCGGTGCTCGAGCTCCAGGACGACCCCGCCGACGAGCTGGTCCGGCTCGACGCCGAGCTGCGCGGCGCCCGGGCGGCCGGCGGCCGCGCGCCGGCGCACGTGCTGCTCTGCGCCGCCGACGCGCACGGCTACCCCGGGTACGCGGCGGCGTTCGGCGCGTTCTCGATGCACGTGCCGGTGACCCTGGGCGGCGACGCCTCGCGCGACGCGGCCGCGGTCCGCGCCGCCCTCCTGGACGGCCGGGCCACGTGCGTGCTCGACGGCCTCGCGCCGGCCGCCGGCGTGCGCCTGACCCCCACGGCGGAGGGCGCGCTGTCGCTGTCGCTCCACGCCGCCGTGGCGGGGACCCGGACGTACACCCTCCTCCACGACGGGGCGCCGACCGGGCGCTTCGAGGCCGCGCGCGACGGGAGCGCCGGCGGCACGTTCCGCTGCGGCGGACGGTGCCCGCCGGGCGACTACCGCGCCGAGGTCGCGCTCGAAGGGCGTCGCTGGATCTTCACGAACCCGGTCCGCATCGAGTAAGAAGCGGCCAGCCGTGCACCTCGTCTACGCCATCGCCACCTACCTGCTGTTCGTGATCGGGCTGCCGTTCCTGCTCACGCACCCCAAGCTGCGCCACGGGATCGCCCAGCGGCTCGGGCTGTACGGGCGCTCGCTGGACCGGGGCCGCGGCAGCCCGCGCATCTGGCTGCACGGGGCGAGCGCCGGGGACCTGCTCTCGCTCCAGCCCATGATGGCGGAGCTGAAGGCCCGCATGCCGGGCTGCTGCGTGATCGTCAGCACCATGACGAACAGCGGGCTCGCCATGGCCCGCAAGAAGCTGGGCGGGGTGGCGGACGTGGTGGTGTACGCACCGTACGACCTCCCCGGCGCCACCCGGCGGGCGGTGCGGGCGCTCGAGCCGGACCTGCTCGTGCTCGAGTACACCGAGATCTGGCCGAACCTGATCCGCTCCGCCCACAAGGCGGGCGTGCGCATCGCGCTCACCAACGGCCGCTTCAACCCGGAGAACCTCTCGCGCTACCGCGCGCTGTTCCTCGCCATCGGCAACCCGCTGCGCCGCGTCGACTGCTTCCTGATGCGCTCCGACGAGGAGGCCGAGCGCGTGCTCGCGCTCGGCGCGGCGCCGGACCGGGTCTGGGTGACGGGCAACACCAAGTTCGACGCGCTGGTGCTGGACGCGGCCGAGGGCGGCAAGGCCGAGGCGCTGCGCGCGGAGATGGGGTTGCAGGCGGGCGCGCCGGTGCTCATGGCCGGCTCCACGCACGAGGGCGAGGAGGAGCTGATCCTGGGCGCGTACCGCAAGCTGCTGGCGCGCCACCCTCGCCTGCAGCTCGTCGTCGCGCCGCGCTACGTGGAGCGCTCCGGGCGCATCATGGCGCTCGCCGCCGAGGCGGGGCTCTCGGTGCGCCTGCGCAGCGGCGGCGCGGCGGCGGGGCACGCGCAGGTCACCGTGCTCGACACGATCGGCGAGCTGGCGGCCGCGTACGGGCTGGCCACGCTCGTGTTCGTGGGCGGGAGCTTCGTCACCCGCGGCGGCCAGAACGTGCTCGAGCCGGCCGCGCAGGGGCGCCCGGTGCTGTTCGGGCCGCACATGGAGAACTTCAAGGACTCGGTCCAGGTGCTGCAGGGGAGGGGAGGGATCCAGGTCGCGACGCCCGAGAAGCTGCTCAAGGTGGCGGACGAGCTGCTCTCGCGACCCGATCAGCTCCAGGAGCTGGGCGTGCTGGCGCGGCGCTCGGTCGGCGCCATCCGCGGCGCGAGCGCGCGCAACGTGGACCACATGCTGTCCATCCTGCCGCGCGGGAAGGTGGCCGCAGCGTGAGCGATCCCTCCAGCATCCTCGTCATCCGCTACAGCGCGATGGGCGACGTGGTGCTCGCCACCAGCGTGCTGGAGCCGCTCCGCGCGCGGTTTCCGGGCGCGCGCATCGAGTGGGTGACCGACGCGCTGTACGCGCCGCTGCTGGAGGGGCTGCCCGGGCTCGCGGCGGTGCACCGGCTGTCGCGCGAGGGCCCGAGCTCCGCGCTGCCGCTGGCGGCGCGGCTGCGCGGGCGGTTCGACCTGGTCATCGACCTCCAGAACAAGGTGCGGAGCGCGGTGGTGGCCCGCGCCGCGGCCCCGCTGCGCACCGCGTTCAAGCGGCGCAGCGCGCTCCGGGCGCTCCTGTCGGTGTTCGGCTCGGACCCGCCGCTGGTCCGCGCGCACCAGACCCAGCTCTACGGCGAGGCGCTCGCGGCCCTGGGCGTGAGCGGCCCCGGCCCGCTCGAGATCTCGCTCTCGCCGCAGGCGCGCGCGCTCGCCGCCGACGCGCTGCAGGGCGTGGAGGCGCCGGCGGTCGCGCTCGCCCCCGGCGCGCGCTGGGCCACCAAGCGCTGGCCCGCCGAGCGGTTCGCGGCGGTCGCCGACGCGCTGCACGCCGAGGGCGTGCGCATCGTCCTGTGCGGCGGCCCCGGCGACCGCGACGCGTTCGCGGCGTTCCGCGCCGCCACCCGCGCGAAGGTCGCCGCCGATCTGTCTTTCCTGCCGCTCGACGCGCTCGCCGCCGCCATCGCCCGCGTGCAGCTCCTCATCGCCTGCGACTCGGGCCCGGTGCACCTCGCCACCGCGGTGGGCACGCCGGTGCTGGCGCTGTTCGGGCCGACCTCGGTCGCGCGCTGGGGGCCGCCGCCCCCCGGGCGCGCGCTCTCGCTCGGCCTCTCCTGCTCGCCCTGCTCGAACCACGGCGGCGACTACTGCCCCGAGGGCCACCACCGCTGCCTCGCGGACCTGGCGCCGCAGGCGGTGCTGGCCAGCGCGCGAGAGATGCTGCGGCGATGAGCGGGCTCGAGGCGATCTGGTGGCGCGAGCGCCCGGGGCCCCTGGGGGCGCTGGCGGGCGCGCCGCTGCTGCTCGCCGAGGCGCCGTTCCGCGCCGCCGCGGCGCTCCGGGGCGCGCTGTACGATCGCGGGGTCCTGCCGGCCGTCCGGGCGGGCGCGCCGGTCGTCTCCATCGGGAACCTCGCGGTGGGCGGGGCCGGAAAGACGCCGGCGGCGCTGGCGGTGGCGGCGCGCCTGGCCGGGCGCGGCCGCCGGGTCGCGATCCTCTCCCGCGGCTACGGCGCCGCGCGCGCGGACGCCCGGGTCGCCTCCGACGGCGCGGGCGCGCTGCTGCCCGCGGCCGAGGCCGGCGACGAGCCGGCGCTGCTCGCGCGCCGCCTGCCCGGCGTGGCGGTGCTGTGCGGGCCGCGCCGCGCCGAGCTGGCCCGCACCGCGGTGGAGGCGCTCGGCGCCGACGCCCTGGTGCTCGACGACGGCTTCCAGCACCGCGCGCTCGCGCGCGACCTCGACGTGGTGGTGCTCGACGCGTCGAACCCGTTCGGCAACGGCCACCTCCTGCCGCGCGGGCCCAACCGCGAGCCGCGGACCGCGCTGCGCCGCGCCGGGCTGGTCTGGCTCTCGCACGCGGACCGGGCCGCGCCGGAGCGGCTGGAGGCGCTCCGCGCGCTCGCCCGCGACGCCACCGGCCGCGCGCCGGTGGAGTCGCGCCACGCGGCCACCGCGCTGCTCGACGGCGCCCTGCGGGAGGCGGGATCGCTGGAGGCGCTCCGGGGCCGCCGGGTCGCCGCGCTGTCCGGCCTCGCCCGGCCGGCAGGGTTCCTGCGCACGCTCGAGGCGCTCGGCGCCGAGGTCGCGCTCGCGCGCGCCTTCCCCGACCACCACCGCTTCACCGCCGGCGAGCTCGAGGCGGTCCTCCGCGACGGCGACGCCGCGGGCTGCGCCTGGGTGGTCACCACGGAGAAGGACGCGGTCCGCCTCGACCCCGCGCTGGCCGCGGGAGCGGCCGGCCGGCTCCGCGTGGTC
Organism: Anaeromyxobacter dehalogenans 2CP-1; assembly: GCF_000022145.1. Lineage (NCBI taxonomy): Bacteria > Pseudomonadati > Myxococcota > Myxococcia > Myxococcales > Anaeromyxobacteraceae > Anaeromyxobacter > Anaeromyxobacter dehalogenans. The sequence continues at coordinate 3,087,801 of NC_011891.1, read as the reverse complement.
CGCGTGGACGCGGAGCTCCTGCGCGGCGCCGACGTCCTCGAGGCCGCGCTCGACGCGGCGCTCGCCGCCGCCGCCCCTCAACCCCGACCGGCGCCGCGCGCCCCGGTGTCCTGATCATGCGCCTGCTCGGCTGGATCTTCGCCCGCCTCCCGTACCGCTGGATCATGGCGCTCGGCGCCGCGCTGGGCGCGCTGGTCTGGGGGCTCGGCATCCGCCGGCGCGTGGTGCTGGAGAACCTGCGCCTCGCCTTCCCCGACCGCCCCGAGGCGGAGCGGCGCGCCATCGCGCGCACCACGTACCGCAACCTGGGGCAGATGATCCCGGAGTTCCTGCGGGTCCCGGCGCTGGCGCCGGCGGACCTGGAGCGGATCTTCGAGGTCGAGGGCTGGGACCGCTTCGAGGCGGCCCGCGCGCGGGGGAAGGGCGTCATCGCCTGCACCGGGCACTTCGGCAACTTCGAGGTGCTCGCCGCCGCCATGACCCTGCGCGGCGTGCCCATCACCATGATCACGCGCCCCATGGGCAAGTCGGGCGCCAACGACGCCTGGCGCAAGGCGCGCGAGCGGGCCGGGGTGGAGGACCTGGTGGTCCGGCGCGGCCAGACGCTCCAGGCCGCCACCCGCTCGCTCAAGGCGGGCCGCGTGCTCGGCTACGTCATCGACCAGAACCAGCCGCGCCGGCGCGCCGTCTTCCCCACCTTCTTCGGCGTGCCGGCGGCCACCGCGCCCACGCCGGCGGTGCTGGCCATGCGCACCGGGGCGGCGGTGGTGTTCACGGTGTCGCTGCCGCTCGGCGACGGCCGGCACAAGGTGATCATCGAGGGCCCCATCGACCCGCCCGACACCGGCGATCGCGACCGGGACGTGCTCGCGTTCCTGCAGGACCTGAACGACCGGTTGGAGCGGTACGTCCGCCTGCACCCGGATCGCTGGTACTGGCTGCACCGACGGTGGAAGACGCGGCCGGACGGCGAGGGGGCCGGGAGCGCGGGCGCGGTGGCCTGACGCATCGTCGCGCCGCCGGCGCGCGCGTGTAGGGCACGCGGGCACCCGGCGCGGGCGGCGCGGCGGCGAGGTGCGCGATTGACGGGCGAAACCCGCGCGCGGTAGGAAACGCGCGTGCGCCGCCCCAGGGAACCCGAGCTGCCCTCGCTCGCCAGCCTCCTGCCCCGCTTCGCGGAGAGCGAGGTGGTCGTCGTCGGCGACTTCGTGGCCGACGAGTACGTGTACGGCGAGACCGAGCGCATCAGCCGCGAGGCGCCGGTGCTCATCGTCCGGTACGAGTCGTCCGAGCTGAAGGCGGGCGGGGCGGGCAACGCCGCCGCGAACCTGGCCGCGCTCGGCGTGAAGGTCCGCGCCGTCGGCGTGGTGGGCGACGACGGGCTGGGCAACGCGCTCCTCGAGGAGCTGACCGGACTGGGCGTGGACGTGGCGGGCATCCAGCGGGTGCCCGGACGAGAGACCGAGGCCAAGACCCGCATCCTCGCGGGCGGGCGCTCCACCCGGCGCCAGCAGATGATCCGCCTGGACCGCGCGCCGCGGGCGCCGCTCCCGGCCACCGCCGAGCGGCGGCTCGTGAAGGACCTGGAGCGGGCCGGGCGCCGCGCGGGGACGGTGCTGGCGAGCGACTACGGATCGGGCGCGCTGGGCGCGGCCGCCATCGAGGCGCTCCGCCTGCTGAAGCGCGGCGGTGTGCCGGTGTGCGTGGACTCCCGGTACAGCCTGCGCGCGTTCACCGGCCTCACGATGGTGAAGCCGAACGAGGTCGAGCTCGAGACCGCGTCGGGCGTGTCGCTGGCGCAGCCCGGCGGCCTGGAGAAGGCCGCGCGGACGCTGCTGAAGCGCGTGGACTGCGACGTGCTGCTGGTGACGCGCGGGCGGAACGGGATGTCGGTGTTCCGCCGCGGCGCCCCGCCGGTCCACGTGCCGGCGCACGGCAGCCAGGACGCGGTGGACGTGACCGGCGCGGGGGACACGGTGGCGGCCACCTTCAGCGCCGGCCTCGCCGCCGGGGGTGATCCGGTCGCGGCGGCCCGGCTCGCGAACGTGGCCGGCTCGCTGGTGGTGCAGAAGGCGGGCACCGCCACCGTCTCGCGCGAGGAGCTCGCGGCGGAGCTGCTCCGGCCGTGAGCCGCCTCGCCCGCAAGCGCGTCGCGCTCGAGGATCTCGCCGCGGTGCGCGCCCGCGCCTCCGCGGCCGGGCGCACGGTGGCGCTCGCGAACGGCGTGTTCGACCTGTTCCACGTCGGTCACCTCCGCTACCTGGAGGGCGCCCGGGCCGAGGCCGACCTGCTGGTGGTGGCGGTGAACTCCGACGCGTCCACGCGCGCGAACAAGGGCGACGGCCGCCCGGTGGTGCCCGAGGCCGAGCGGGCCGAGATCGTGGCGGCGCTCGAGTGCGTGGACCACGTGGTGCTGTTCGACTCGAAGGACGTGGTCCCGGTCATCCGGGCCCTGCGGCCGGACGTGCAGGTGAAGGGGACCGACTACACGCCCGACACCATCCCGGAGGCCGCCGAGGTGCGCGCCTACGGCGGCCGGGTGGCGGTGGCCGGAGATCCGAAGGACCACTCCACCACCGAGCTCATCGCGAAGCTCGACGCCACGCGGAAGGGATGAGCGCGGCCGTGCGCGGGAGCGGCGTCCCCATGCGCGTGCTGGAGCTGCTCTCGTCCGCGTGGTGGACCGGCCCCGCCGAGCGCATGGCCTCGGTCGCGCGCGAGCTGCGCGCCCGCGGGCACCACGTGGAGGTGGCGGTGGACGCGCTGCGGGAGGGCAACCTCCGGGAGGCGCTCCGCGCGCGCGGGTTCCCGCCGCGGGAGGACCTGGCGCTGTCCACCAAGGCCGGGCCGGTCGCGTACCTGCGCGACGTGCGCCACCTGGCCGCCGCGGCGCGCGACCTCGACGTGCTGCACGCGAACTTCTCGCACGACCACACGCTCGCGCTCCTGGCGCTGCGCCGCCGCGGCGCGCGTCGGGTGGTCCGCACGGTCCACTCGTCCCGGTCGCTCCGCACCAACCCGCTCCAGCGGCTGGTGCACCGGGCCACCGACGGGCTGATCGCCGTGTGCGAGGCGCACGCGCGCGCGCTGGTGGAGCGGTTCGGCGTGCCCGAGGATCGGGTGCTCGCGACGCGGGGCGCGGTGGACGCCGACGCGTTCCGGCCGGACGGGCCGGACCTGCGCGCGGCGCTCGGGATCGAGCCGGGCGCGCCGGTGGCGGGCATCGTCTCGCGCATCAAGCCGGGGCGCCGCCACGAGGACCTGGTGGAGGCGTTCCGGCTCGTGGCCGACCGGCTGCCCGAGGCGCGCCTGGTGATCGTCGGCCGCGGGGAGGGCGAGGAGGCGATCCGGGTGCGCGTTGCGCACCGCGGGCTGCAGCGCCAGGTCGTGTTCGCGGGGTATCGCACCGGTCCGGAGCTGGCCGCGGCGTACCGGACGTTCGACGCGAACGTGCTGCTGGCGGAGGGCAACGACGGGACGTGCCGCGCGCTCCTGGAGGGCATGGCGGCGGGGCGGGCCGGCGTCGCCTACCGCTTCGGCGCGCCCGCCGAGGCGATCGTGGATGGCACCACCGGGCTGCTCGCGGCGGAGGGCGACGTTCCCGCGCTCGGCGCCGCGCTGATCGAGCTGCTCGGCGCGCCGGCGCGGGCCCGGGCGCTGGGCGCGGCCGCGCGCGAGCGGATGGCGGCGCTGTTCACCGAGGCGGCGCGCGGCGAGGCGGTGGAGCGGTTCCTCGCGCAGGTGCTCGCCTTGCCGCCGGCCCGCGGCGCGGACTAAGCTCCGCGCGGAGGAGCACGCATGGCGCTGTCGCCCGAGCTGAAGGACATCCTGGCCTGCCCGAAGTGCAAGGGCGAGCTGGAGTTCCGCGAGGCGGATCACGAGATCCGCTGCAACCGCTGCCGGCTCGCGTTCCGCATCGAGGACGACATCCCGGTGATGCTCCTCGACGAGGCGCGCCCGCTCCTTTGAGCCGGGGGCGGCCCCGCCGCGCCCGCCTTGACGCTCCCCGGGCCCGGGACTACGGTCCGGGACCGATGCGTCCAACCCCCGGGAGTCGCCGATGATCCGCAGCATGACGGGGTTCGGGGCCGGCCACGGCGCCGCCTCGGGCGAGGAGGTGGACGTCGAGGTCCGCTCCGTCAACCACAAGTACTGCGAGGTGAAGGTCCGCCTCCCCCGCGAGCTCGCCGCGCTCGAGCACGAGATCGCGAAGGCCGTGAAGGAGCGGCTGGCGCGCGGCGGCGTGGAGGTCGCGGTCCGGCGCGCCACGGCCGGCGGCGGCCTGGCGGCTCGCGTTGACGTGGCGCTGGCCGAGTCGTACGCGCGTGCGTTCGGGGAGATCCAGGCGCGCCTCGGGCTCCCGGGCGCGATCACGCTCGCGGACGTGCTGGCGGCGGACGGCGTCGTCCGGTTGGAGGAGCGCACCGTGGACGCCGCCGCGGGGGGCACGGCGGCCCGGGCGGCGCTCGCCCACGCGCTCGACGCGCTGGTGGAGATGCGCGCGCGGGAGGGCGCCGCGCTGGCGCGCGACCTCGGCGCCCGGCTCGACGCGGTCGAGCAGATGGTGGCGCGCGTGGCCGAGCTGTCGCCGCGCGTGGTGGAGCAGTACCGGACGCGCCTGCAGGAGCGGATCGCCGAGCTGACGCAGGGGATCGCGCTCGACCCGGGGCGGCTGGCGCAGGAGGTGGCGCTCTTCGCCGACCGGACCGACGTGGCCGAGGAGATCACGCGGCTGCACAGCCACCTCGCCCAGGTGCGCGCGCTGCTCGCCTCGGCGGAGCCGGCCGGCCGCAAGCTCGACTTCCTCGTCCAGGAGATGCACCGCGAGACGAACACCATCGGCTCGAAGTCGCAGAGCGCCGAGGTAGCCGGCATCGTGGTGGCGCTCAAGGCGGAGATCGAGCGCATGCGCGAGCAGGTGCAGAATGTCGAGTGACGCCGCGCACGAGCGGCTCCCGGGGCTGCTGCTGGTGCTCTCGGCGCCGTCGGGGGCGGGGAAGACCACGCTCGCGCACCGGCTGCGGGACGCCTCGCCCGACGCCGTGTTCTCGATCTCGGCCACCACCCGCGCCCCGCGCGGCGCCGAGCGCGAGGGCGTGGACTACCACTTCGTCACCGCGGAGCGGTTTGCCGATCTGGTGGCGCAGGGCGCGTTCGCGGAGTGGGCCGAGGTGCACGGCCAGCGCTACGGCACGCTGCGCGCCACGGTGGAGCAGGCGCTCGCCGCCGGGAAGCTCGCGCTGTTCGACATCGACGTGCAGGGCGGCGCGCAGATCAAGGCGGCGTGGCCGCAGCAGGCCG